>NZ_QXFO01000011.1 GCF_003584105.1 Flagellimonas taeanensis | reverse complement strand
AAGGAAACGGAATCGTTACTTAGCCGATAGAAATAATATTGTTGGAACAGATAGAGTTCTAACCTTAAATCAACAGTTCCACTTACTGCATTAGCTTTAGAAACGGAATAGAGGGAATCTAATGTTTATATTAAGTACGGTAAGTTATTTGAGCCTAAGCCAGAGAGTATTAAGGGCATAACCCACTAACGATTTAAGCCGCTCAAAGGGAACATCAAAAAGACTTTTAATGAGAATATATGGAATCGACCTGTCCAAAGATAAATTTGACGTAAGCTATGTTCTTGCAGGTGAAGAGAAAAAGAGGTTTGTCAGAAATGACTTTAAAGGTATCTGCAACTTTTTGAAACAAGTGGAAGATAGTTGCATCCTGGTAGCTGAACATACTGGAAGCTATGGTGACCTGTTGGTTCATCTCTGTTACCAGTTCCAAATTAAAATAGCATTGGTCCCTGGCTACAACATAAAGCACAGCTTGGGATTGCAACGGGGAAAGAGCGATTCAAAAGACGCATACCGTATCAGGAAATATGGTGAGAGGTTTGTGGAAGAATTACGCTTTATGGAACCAAGGTCGGAATCGGTCAAAGAACTTAAGGAACTTTACAGTTTGCGGGAACAGTTGTCAAAGAGCAGGACATCACTTTTGTTGGGACAGAAAACAAGAAAGCTCAGTCCTTCCCAGAGCATTGTGGCCCATAGAGGCTATCAGAGAGCGATAGCCAATCTGGAAAATGAAATTGATGCCATCGAAAAGGAAATTGAAAAAATCGTTCAGAACGATTCCGATTTAAATGATAACTACAAGCTTATTACCAGTATCAAAGGTATTGGTCCGGTAATAGCAAACAATCTGATCATCAAAACGGAAAATTTCAAACGTATCAATACAGCCAAAAAGGCTGCTGCCTTTGCCGGGGTATGCCCGTATCCCAATTCGTCCGGGAAAATGTCTATGAAGTCCAAGACCAGCCATATGGCCGACAAAAAGCTGAAATCTCTGTTGTTCCTTGCCGCCAAGACAGCCGTGACACACAATAAAGAGTATAGTCTATATGCAGAACGAAAAAAACTGGAGGGAAAACCCTATTTCTTGATAATGAACAATGTATCCAATAAAATGCTCAGAACTGTCTATGGTGTAATCCAGAGTCGAAAACCATATGATATGAACCATATTTGTAATGACCCAAGACAATTGAATTGAAATACTCAGGATTTTATTTGGTTTTTAATAGAGTATATAAAAAGTGACAGGGGAACGGCTTTATGCCGTCCCTTGTCCGACAAACCATTTGCGGGCTTATCTTTCGAAAACTATTGGAAGATAAAAAAGAAATCTACCCCTCCAGAAGGCCCATAAGGGTATTATAGTTCCAAACCTTAGATGGATATCCCTTGTACGCATGTTTGAAACCGAAGGTTTTTCTTTGAAAACCCATAGAACCCTAAAAACCAAAGGCTACAATATCAATCAGGCACGAACCTAGGTTATGGGAAGCGTATCCGCCGTCCTAGTCCTGAAAATGACTTATTTGAGGGCGGGGCGGACAAACGAGGGGACGATACGGCATTGGGGTATTGAACGGTAATGAAATACTACTGGGAAGATTGCCAAATTCAAAAAATAGGTAAAACAAAAGCCCATCGTTTCCGATGAGCTTAATAAGGTCTTTTCTTGTATGAGGTAAATCTCATCTAACAGAACCTAAGGCGGTTCACCCAATCATTCATCAATGGCATCCGCAGTTGGAATCCGCGGTCACTTCTCCTTTTAAGTGTTTTAGAATGTAAGGGGACAAGGTTATTTCCCCATGGTCATTTTTGGGTTCAAAATAGCCTTTGAGCAATACCTCGATTAAGATTTCTTTATTGGGTTCTCCCATTGTAGCTCCATTCCAAACCCATTCCCTGGCTTCCGGACTGTCTTCCAAATGTTCAGGATGGAAATCGAGGTTGCCGACCCTTATGGTAGGGGAAGCAACAATATGGGCTTTTTCGGCTTCCTCTATCGTTTTAATCATGGTTGAACTGAACAAGATTTCGCAGTTCAAATGATCAAAGAGTTCTTGAACTTCTTGAATCGCCGATAGCAATACACCTTGAACAGAATCACAGGCTGAGCAAGTACCTTCCCCAGTTGTTGGCATTCCCACTTGAAAAAGGGTCACTCTCAATGCATTTTTTGTCTTTACTTCCATGTTCATACGTTTTTAAGATTAAAGTTTACCCCTAAGACATGGAAAATGGACAAAGGATGCAGGTTTATACAAAATTATGATAGGCAACAGGATTTTGTAATGGTAAATCTCCACATTTGGTTTTCAGAATATTCAACTTCACCACATTCATCAAACTTTGCCCTAACCTTTTTCCTTGCCCTTAAGATCCTTGACTTTGTTGCCGATAATGTCAAGCCCAGATGCGCGGCAATACTTTTCTGCGGAAGGCCTTCTATATCCGAAAGTCTCAAGGGAGTTGAATAGTCGATAGGGAGACCATTTATAAACTTATCGAGCCAAACAAAGACGTTTTCATCATATTCATCCGGAACAAACAGGTGCAACTGTTCCAGGTCAACAAGTGTGGTCTTTCTTGGCTTCTTGTAAAAGTCAAAAATTGTATGTTGTGCAATCCTGTATAACCAAGCCTTTATATATCTTACGTCATTTTTTTTCTCACAATATGTTATGACCTTGATAAGAATCGTTTGCATTATATCATCAACATCATGCTCATTGTAAACACGCTTGCCCACATAGTTCCTTAAATCAGTCCGAAGGTCTTCCCAAATATTGAATATATCACATTTCATAAGTATAGGTTGTTAAAAAAGGAGGTTGAACAAATAACCGGAAATGATCATTCCAATGGCAATAGTTGAAAAGAAGGCAATGATCAACTGCCTTTGCATCACTTTTTGGAGCAGCAGGCCTTCGGGGATGGAAAGTCCGATCGAACCCATCATAAAGGCCATGGCCGTCCCTAACGGAACCCCTTTGTCAACGAGCGAATCCAATATGGGCAGGATTCCAACCGCATCAATGTACAATGGAATCGATACCAATACGGCAATGGGAATCGCAAAAGGGTTGGATTTTGAAATATAGGTGCCAAAAAATGACTCGGGGACATAGCCGTGGATAAATGACCCTATTGCAATTCCTATAAAAATATAGGGGACAAGGTTTTTAAGGGTCCGAATGGCCTCCCGATGAATTCCAGGAAATCGTTTCAGCAAATTTCTGCTATCCTTTTCCCTCGAATGCGCTTTCCATTCATTGTCCTTGAGCCATTCTGCCACATATTTGGCCATACCCATCTTTTCCAGGATAATTCCACCGATCACCCCCAAGACGATTCCTGAAAGTAGGTACACTATTGTAACTTTCCAACCATAGCCCAACCAGAAAATGGCAATAGCGATTTCGTTCACCAAGGGTGAGGTTATGAGGAAGGAAAGTGAAATTCCCAGTGGGATCCTGACCTGCATCATTCCCACGAACAAAGGAATGGAAGAACACGAGCAAAAAGGTGTCAAGGCACCCAAAGAGGAGGCCACAACATTCCCAAGACCTGATTTTTTGTGTTTCTCCAAATAATCCCGGATTTTTTCCATGGGCAAATAGCTTGTTACCACTCCCATTACATAGGTCACCAGCACAACCAGAATGGAAATAGAGCCAAAGGCAATGATGAAATAGTGTAATGCTGAGCCGAATGTATCCGTATCAGGAATACCCAAAAGGACATGGACAACATAGTCTGCCAGTCGGGTAAGCAGTTTTGTAAAGATTTCCATCTTAAAAACGTTTTAAAGAATTGCTAATAACACCTTGTCGTTGCTGACTTTTTTATAGTCATAAACCTTCCCGTCAATGACCAATGCAGGAAAGGTAAGGACCCCGTAGGGCATGGTGTCCTTGAGGTCAGAAAACTCGGTGATGTTTACGTCCAGATGGTTTTCACTGGCAATTTTTTCGATTTGTGCCCTTATGGGGGATGCAGTGGCGCAGCAGGATGAATGTAAAATTTTGACTTCAGTACTCATAGTTCAGTAATTTTAAATAAACTTTACTATGTAGTCTAAAATGGCGTGTCAAAAGACACAATTCTCAATAAAAAAATGATTCTACCTATTTGTACTTTGTGGATGCCTGAAAATCAACCAAGTGGTTTATTAACGGGATACACGATTCCTTAACAGAGCAATTGACGAAGTTGCCATTGGCATCATATACGATATCACAGCATTCCACAAATAATTCCCTTAGCTTTGTTCTTGCCCTTTGCACCCGCATTTTTGCAGCCGAATACCCCAAGTTCAGCTTTTCAGCTACATCTTTTTGGGATAGTTTGTCGATGTCACTCCATTGTAAAGGCTCGGCATATTTTTTGGGAAGGAACTGGATCATGGGTATCATATGATCATACACGGATAGCTCCAGATTGGTTGGTTCAGTTGCCTCAAGTATCTTTACATCACTAAGTTCAACAATTGGGGCACTCTTTTTGAAATGGTCATAAATGGTATTTCTGGCAACTTGAAACAGCCAGGCCTTGATGTTTTCAATTTCCCTATTTTTTTGATAGGACTCGACCAGTTTCAGCATTACCTCTTGCACAATATCTTCCGCAATGGTTTCATCCCGAACCTTTTTTAAGGTAAAGTATTTTAAATAACTGTAGAAACTTTCGATCTGTTCATTAATATCGCAACATTTCTTTTTCATGGCTTTGCTTTTATGGCTTTCGGTTTAATGGTGTGCCAGCCTACACAGGATATGTATACAAAGAGGTTGGTGAAACTTTTATTTTTCACTCTTCCTATTTCCTTTGTCAATTAAGGATGAAGCTTTAGTAGTGGTAAAATTTCCCTGTAACTGACCATGGTTTTCAATTCCCTTAAATGCTGATCAAGGGTAGATTTACAATGGAAAATATTTCCACCAAGTTGCCTGTTATATTCTTGTACTTACATTGTTCCTTACAAAATTCATCACAGATTTGGATTGTCTTACAAGAAAATATTTAGACTAAGGCCTTAAAAAATAATCAATGGGCCTTTCTCAATGCTCCAGCGTAAGCGTTGGGCAATATGCTGCCCTCAACGGCTTTGGCCGCCTTTTCGACATCATATTCGAAGCGTACAAACTCCACATGGATGCTATTCTTGTCCGGCCTACGGAAGTTCCCATCCATGTTCAACAGCACATAGCATCCCCTATTGTCGCCATCCTTGGGCTTTCCGATGGATCCGATATTTATCGCATGGCGGTATATGGTGCCTCCATCATAATCCAAAAGGGCCTTGTGATAGGGTTGGTGTGTATGTCCAAAACAGAGGATATCGGCATTTGCATCCCGCAGGATGCGTACCAGGCTCTTCTCCTTCCGGTCCTCGAAAAGATACTCGTTGATTCGTCTTGGGCTTCCATGCACCAGGAGTAGGTTCACTGTTTCATCGTTCCTTTTGAACTCCACATTGATATGGGATGGAAGGTTTTTCAGGTAGGCCCTTTCATCATCCCCCATAATGGAGTTGGTATAGGATATGGAAATTGCCCCGTTCGCCTTTTCCTCATCGCTCTTGTAGGCACAGCCACAATCATCACTGTTGCGTCCGATGCCAAAATCATAGTTGCCCGCAATGGTGGGTATCCGGCGTTTTCTGATCTCATGGACCACCTCGTTGGGCCAGATGTTATAGCCCACAAGGTCCCCAAGGCAATAGATGGCGTCCGGCCTATGTTTTTCCACATCCACAAAAAAGGCCTCAAGGGCAGGAAGGTTGGCGTGGATGTCCGAGAAGAGTGCAATTTTCATCCTTATGCGGTTTGCGGTTTAAAATACTTTTTGCGCAACCAAAAGGCGACCCTTACCAACAGAATCAGGGCAGGAACTTCCACCAAGGGCCCGATGACCCCTGCAAAGGCCTGGCCGGAATCCAGTCCGAAGACGGCAATGGCCACGGCAATGGCGAGCTCAAAGTTGTTCCCGGCTGCTGTAAAGGCCACCGAAGCGGTCTTGTCATATTCGGCACCCATCGCCTTGGTGAAAAAGAACCCAATGATGAACATCAGGGTAAAGTACACCAAGAGGGGTATGGCGATCACCACCACGTCCATGGGAATCTCCACGATAAGTTCCCCTTTGAGGGAGAACATGATCACAATGGTGAACAACAGGGCGATCAAGGTCATGGGAGAAATGGCGGGAACAAACTTTTGGGCATACCACTGTTCCCCTTTGATCCGGACCAATATCGTTCGGCTAAGGATGCCCATAAGGAAGGGGATGCCCAAATAAATGGCCACACTCTCCGCTATGGTCCCTATGGAGATGTCCACAATGGCCCCTTCAAAGCCAAAATATGGGGGCAAAACGGTGATAAAGATCCACGCATAGAAACTGTAGGCAAACACTTGGAAGATACTGTTCAGGGCCACCAGTCCCGCACCATATTCCGCACTGCCCTCGGCCAGGTCATTCCAGACCAGCACCATGGCAATGCAACGGGCCAAACCTATCAATATCAATCCGACCATATACTCGGGATAGTCCCTCAAAAAGAGGATGGCCAGGACGAACATCAACACGGGGCCGATGATCCAGTTGAGCACCAGGGAAATGGTCAAGATCCTGGTGTTCTTGAACACCTTGGGCAACAGTTTATAATCCACTTTTGCCAAAGGTGGGTACATCATCAGGATGAGACCTATGGCAATGGGGATGTTAGTGGTGCCGCTGTTGAACGAATTGATGATGTCGGGGAAGGACGGGAAGAAGTAACCGATACCGACCCCTACCGCCATGGCGATAAAGATCCAAAGGGTAAGGTTCCTGTCCAAAAAGCTCAATTTTTTTACTGCCATGTGTTATGATTTGATCTGTGAAAATACATACCAAAGTTCCGTTGCTATCTGTATGCTCCTTTCAAGGTATTTCTCGGCCTGTTGCGGGGTATTGTCAAAGGCCTTGGGATCCTCAAAGGTGATGGGGATGCGCTTTTCCGCACCGGGCACAAAGGGACAGGCCTCATTGGCCGAATCACAGGTCATGATGGCCCCAAAGCCGGAACTGGGGTTGAAGGCATCGTCCATTTTCTTGGAGAACCCGATCACCGGATGGGCATTTTCCGCATATTTGATGGCATAGACAGGATTTTGTCCCTGTGAAAGCTGTTGGATCTGGAACCCTTGTTTCCCCAAGGTTTCCGCCACCATCGGGAACAGGGCCGTGGCTTCGGTCCCCCCCGAATAGCAAAATACGTTCTTGATGTTGAAATGGAAAGCCATGGCCTGTGCCCATATCTGTGACAGGTGGCTCCTCCTGGAATTGTGGGTGCAAATGAAATTCAGGCGTATTTCCTGATTTTCGGAAACTTTCGACTGTATGAACCCGGCAAGGGGATCAAGGATTTCCCTACGCTCCGGGGAAACGGCATCCAGTTTCAAGGTTGTGATGAATCCCGCTATTTCAGGGAACAGGCTAGTTGTGGTCGTAGTCATTATATAGAATTAAGATTTAGCAACAATTGCCGTCCGGGGAACAGCAGGGCTCACTTTTCAATTGGGACAGTCTTACCTTTGGTTTCTTTTCGGGGACCCCACACTGGTCCTTGGCAAGGCAGTCGGTCATCTTGGTGGTCAACAGAAAATGCCCTTCATCAAAGGCAAGGCCATATTTTCCGATAGTGGTGCCCTGGTATTCCACTTCGACTTCCAGTGAGTCCTCTATTTCCAATACCTTTTGGGACAGTTCGATGATATGAACCAACTTTTCGGGATGCAACCTGTGGTCATAGTCGTTGGCCTCCCACAGTTGGAAACTGACCACTTCCTCATGGCGCACGGTTCCCCCGCAGTCTATAAAGTGTTTGTGAATCTTCCCCACTTCGGTGACATGGAAATGTCCGGGGACCATTTCCCCGGTGGGCAATTGGAAGCCAAGGGTTTCCAATCGGGACAGTACTTCTTTTACTTCTGATAATTTCATGGATTGTTCATTTTAGCTTTGATAATAGCATCGACCTGGGTGGCGACATAGATCATTTCCCCCGCGATGACGGCCTTGTTTTCAAAAAGGACCTCTGCATTTCGGTCCGTCAGCCCATCCTGTACATATACCTTGACACTGCTGTCCTCGTCCAAATGTAAGGATTCGAGGGTCTTTCTGTTGATGGTCCAACTATCGGAGCCATAGCGGACCGAATACGTGAACAGGGATTCGCCCTGCGCATTGGAGACCCTGAACCCATCGTTCTTCAGCAGGGCCAGACCGGGAAGGGTCTCATTGGCGGTATCCAGACCAGCGGATTCCACCTTGAACCTGTCATATAATCCGTAGTACATAAGGCCCGTCCTGAGCCAGATCATGGCCAATTGGCCCATATCGTCATTGTCCTGGTCCACAAATACAACGGTATAAGGGGTCTCCCCCATATTGGACACCATTCTGGCGGCGAGTTGGTCCAAAAGCTGGATCTTTTCTTTGGGTATCTGGGGAAAAACGGTCTTCAGTTCCTTTACGGAGCGTTGGATCTTTCCCCTCAGTTCCTGGGAATGTGTGGTCAATGGGAGGCACAACAGCAGCAGTGCCATGGTTAGGATCATTTTTGTTTTCATGGTTTCTATTTTATGGTTTCAGTTTATTAGTTAATCGCAATAAAACGATTAATGGGTTCAAAAAAATACTAACAGCACTCTTGGTCCAGTTCAATCCCCTGATCGAGGAATGCCTTGAACTTATCCTTCATTTCGTTCCAATTTGCCACATTGACACAGTAACAGACACTGGTGCCCTCCACATCGCCCTTGATGAGTCCCATGTTCCGGAGTTCCTTCAAGTGTTGTGAAACCGTAGGCTGTGCCAGTCCTATCTCGTCCACAAGGTCACCACAGACACAGGCCTTGACCTTGAAGAGGTGCTGCAATATGGCAATCCGGGCGGGATGGGCAAATACCTTACCGATGAGGGCGAGCTCATTCTGGTTTTCGGTAAATATTTCGGTCTTTGCCAGTCCCATATCATTATTTTATCGCAATATTACAATATATTGATTCAACATAAAAAGATTTTCGATAAAAATACTTAGGTTCAAACCAAGGCTTTACAAATTTTCAGGGTCACTTGGTCATGTACCACAACATCCGGATGTTGCCTGAATGGGGGGACAGGCCACCGAACCAAAGGAACAATACACGCAACAATCGCCATTTTTGGGCCTTAGAATGGAGCCGCAATTTTCACATTCATAAAAGAACTGACAAGAATCCGTAGGCATCTTTTCCTCTTTGGAATTGCCACAATGCGGACAGGTAATTGTAGAGTACAGATTGATATCCATTATCACTGGTCCTTTATGGTGTATCCGGTTTTCAAAATGGCGTTCACGATAGCATCCCTGGTGGTTTTGGCGGGATCGTACATTATCTGTGCATTGGCTTTTTGGTAATCTGCCTTGACCATGATGATCCCATCAAGTCCATTGACCTCGTGTTCAATATGTGCCTCGCACCCACTGCATGTCATTCCCACGACCGGAATATTGATTTCCTTGACATCTTGGCTCGCAAAAAAGTTCGTTTGACCCTTGGCTTCCTGTTTCGGGTACAAAGATTGGGCATAATAGGGAAAGGCAAGCATCGCTAAGGCAAAGACCGTGATGGTCATCAACCAAATTTTACCCTTCCAAAAGGCCGGCTTTTCGTCCGTATCGCATGCACAGTCTATTTCCTTTTTGGCGACTGTCCTTAACTGTTGGTACCACGCCACTACCAAAACCAAACCCGTAATTCCGATCAAATACGGTCTGAACGGTTCCAAAAACTTAAAATTGGACGCCAGGCCAGATGTTCCGGCCACAATGGCCAAAAGTGGTCCTATGCAACAAAGGGAGGTGGCCATGGCCAAAATAATGGAAGATCCCATTAAGGTTTTCTTGTTATTCATGGTTTACTGGTTTTATTTGTTCTTTTTTATCGAGCAGGTCAAAAATTGGAAAAAGTAACGGCGAATGATCGGTCACCAAGGAATAATGGATCATCTGGCCTTCCTTTTGGGATGTGATCAAATTTCTGTCCTTGAGCTTGCGCAAATGTTGTGAAATTGCGGATACATTCATTTCCAGTATATCACTAAGGTCACAGACACATAAGCGTTGCTCTTGGTTCAAAAGGTAGAGAATCTTAAGCCGAACCGGATTGCCCATTAAATTCATTATCCCTGAAAGGGAGTCCATGGAATTTTCCAAATTTTGCATAGTTTCCCTGCATTCCATTATCTGTTTGGCATCCGCCTCCAAACGTATGCATATGTTCTTATCCATACTACGAAGTTACAGTAATTTATTATTTTAGCAAACTCTAAAATAAATGGGTGGCAAAAGAACAATATCAAGCCCTGGGTCACATTACCTGATAATCTTTAGGGTCGGATATTCCGAATTGTCGTTCGCTTTACTTTGCCCGCTTCCCAATTTCTCCTTCAACTGGGCCATGTCCTTGCTGATTTTCTTTTCCACGACCCTAGCATACTTTTGGGTCGTTGAAAGCTTGGTATGCCCGAGGAGTTTGGAAACGGTCTCAATGGGCACGTCGTTCATTAAGGTGATTGTCGTTGCAAAGGTATGTCTGGCCACATGGAAGGTTAGGTGCTTATCAATATTTGCCCTTTGTGCAATGATCTTTAGGTATTGGTTCACCTTTTGATTGGAATACACTGGAAGAACGGTATTTTCATTTTTGGGAAAATCCACATACTTCTCCAAGATTTTCTTGGCTTTGGGCAATAGGGGAACCTTCACTTCGGTCTTGGTCTTTTGGCGTTTTACATCGATCCAGAGTTCCCCGTCGATGCCGGATACGATACCATTGGGATTGAGAAGTTTGATCTCTATGTAGCTGAGTCCGGTATAACAGGCAAAAAGGAAAATATCCCGGACCAGTTCCATGCCCTTTTCCTCGAATTCCAATTGGTCCAGCGCCAGAATTTCCTCCTCTTCCAAGAAAGCACTGTCATAATCCTCCATTTTCACTTTATACAGATTGAAGGGATTCTTGGGGATACAATCAAATTTATAGGCCATGGTCACCAATTTCTTGAACCGCAGCATATGTTTCATGATACCGTTGTTGTTCAATGTCTGGAACGATTTGATGGGTTCGCAGTTCCGCAGGAAGTTTTCAAACTCGATCAAAAAGGCATAGTCTATCGAGGCCAGCCCAATATCGGGTACCCGATATTTTTTGGCAATGAAGCGTTTCAGGTAGGTCTCTGTGGAGGAATAGTTCTTGACCGTCCCTTTGGCCAGTTTGGGCAACTCATAGGTTCGGTTGTACTCCAAAAGGTCCAATAGGGTGAGCATCACCTTGTCCTTTCCCAGATATCGAAGCTTGATGGATTGTGCCGTTATAAAGTTACTCTCGGCACTAAGTTGCCGATGGCATTCCAGCAACTTTGCACGGACGTCGTCCAGATATTTGTTTACAACAACGGATTCACTGGCCCTATGGTCCATTTTTCCCAAAATAGGACACCATCGTTCTTCAAAAGTTGATCTATGGACACTGAGATCTGCATTTTTTCCTTTACATCTGATCCGGACATAAATTGGAAACCGTCCATCTTTTTTTCTTCCTGATTTTTTCAGCCAAAAACTGATACTGAAGGAGTTAGAGGTATTCATGTGTTCTCGCTTTAAGTGAAACATTGGTTGAAGCGAAAGTCAAATCACACGAAAAATCAATAATGGAAGTACAATTTAGGGAATTTTTCCCGACAAAAATAGGACACTCTATAGGACATCCTCACCGATGGTTTCAGATGGAAATAAAAAAAACCAGAAAAAATTAATTTTCTGGTTTTCAATTAATTAAGGTTTTACTTAGTGTCATAAAACCATGGTTCGTCGGGATGACTGGATTCGAACCAGCGACCACACGCACCCCATGCGTGTACGCTACCAGACTGCGCCACATCCCGAAATTGGACTGCAAAAATATAAATTTTGATGATATTTTGACCCAGACCCTACAAAACTTTTACCGATGGGTACAAATTACCCATACCGTCTTTGACATCAAAAATAAGCTTTAGTCTTAGTGTCAATGATTTATAAAATCCGTTCACCTTATCTATAAAGTGTAAAGTGCCCTACAAATCGTTGTTTTTCCCTGTCGTTGGCATTCACAACATACCAATAATCACCTGTGGGCAACGGTTTGCCGTCATAGTTTCCGTCCCACTTCTTGACCTGGTCCAATCGGGCCACTACCCTACCATATCGATCATAAATGATTACATCGATATTGGGGAAAAACTCACGGTTTTCTGGGTACCAATAGTCGTTCAGGTTATCCCCATCCGGGGTAAAGAACGGCGGCATTTCGGGCATTCCTTCAAAATTGAACGGCAGCACAAGATTAGCCACACAACCATTGCTGTCCCGGACCATAATGTTGATGTTGGAATCCACATTGATATTGAAAGTATTCACATCCCCATAGGATTCCCCTTGGAAGAAATATTCATATCCCCCGAACCCGCCTGTGGCAACCGCAGTGACCTCATTGGGCCCGGTTTTCATGGCTTCCAGGGTCAGTGGTTCGTAGGCATCGACCTCAAACTCCACAAAGGTCACACATCCATTGGCATGGTAGATATAGACGGTATGTTCGCCCGGTGGTAAGTCTCCAAAGGTCCTTTGATTGGTGGCGAGTTGCACATCATCCACATCCAAGGAAAACAACAGGTCGGATAGTTGTGAACTGTCCGCAATACTAATCGTCGTGGTACTGTTCGGGAAAATACCTTCACAACCATATTCCACAATGGGTTCTGCCACAATATCTATCCCAATGCCTATTTCCGCTATCACATTGGTCTGGCAACCATTGGCATCCCTAATAAAGATGGCATAGGTTTCCCCGCCTTGGAGGTTGTCAAAGAACATGGTATCATTCTGAACAAAATCAGCATCGTCAACAGAGTTGATACTGGTATAATAAGGGGCCGTACCTCCAGAAACTTCCAGAGTTAAGGTACCATCACCATCTCCCATACACACCTCTGGAGTAGTGGAAACCACTGCAGCGATAAGTTCCGTAGGCTGGGTGATTTCCAGTGTTCGGGTAATGGTACATCCCAAATCGTCTTGAATAATGATGTCATAGGTCCGTGGGCTCAGGTCATTGAATGTTTTTCGGTTCGGATTATCTGGATTATCACCTTCAAAGAACTCGCTCAATGTATCGGAAATGGAATACCTGATCCTACCTGTACCTCCACTGGCCTCAATAATGATCTGTCCATTGGTGTTCCCTGCGCACATAACGGGTACTGCTTCCAAATACTCCAATACCAAAGGTGGTTTCGGCTCGATGACGATAGGGTCCGACATGGCCTCGCATCCACCACTCTGGGCATACACATAGTAGGTGCCGGCATCCAGGTCCCTAAAGATTCCGGAACTTTGTGCGGAACGGACAATATTGGCTGACGACACGGGCAATGTGTTAGAGTTCACCAAGGTGTACATATAACTTCCAATGCCTCCGAATGCCTCTGACCGAATGATTCCGGTTGATTCCCCGGCACAATTGATCGTTGCGTTGGTAAGATCCAGGGCTATCACCAAAGGTGCCGCTGGGTCCAAAGATATCTGGTTCGATTTCTCAGAAGGACAACCGTTGGAGTTCTGCACGTCATATTGAAACGGTCCTGCATCCACAGTAATGTCCACTGCAATTTCCACACTGGTCATTCCAGCCCCAAAAGGAGTAAATGGATCAGAAGTACCTGACCTACGATAGAAATATTCGACCAGAGGCTCTGGATTGGTAACTGTTAATTCCATTCTGCCCAGATCCCCACAACCCGGGGGTTGCAGCTCCACCAATTCGGCCACAACGATTTCTGGATCGGCAATGGTGATCACATTGGTGAGGGCACTACAGTTCCATCCATCAAAAATGGTGATGGTATAATCTCCTGCCGAAAGGTTGGCAAAGGTCGGTGTGGTCTGGAGTCCACTATTGGTGCCATCAGTGATTCGGTTCAACTGGTACAGATAGTTCCCAGGTCCTTGCCCACCCGCTTCGTTATAAGCCTCTATTATGGCATCATTGTCATTGTTACAGGCCAATGGACTTACTATTCGAATATCCGCAGAAATAGGTGTCGGCAATGGCAAGTTGATGGTATTGAATCTCTCACAACCCTCAAGATCTCTGATATTCACCGTGTATGTATCTGTGGATAGATTTTCGAATACGGGATTGGTATTGGGATAATCCACCAAAATGGTTCCATCGGATGCCACCAACTGATATTGGTAAGTTCCCCATCCCCCATCGCCAGTAGCTGTGATTTCACCCAAACCGGGCACATTACAGGTCACTGGGGAGGTCTGCAATAAATCAACGGTCAGTTCCCTATCTGGAGAGCGCACTGTGGTCACATTGCTCACCACATCACAATAGGGCGAATCCAACGCTTCGATACGGACTACCAAGTTACCTGCCGGCACATTTTCGATAAGTTCTGGGGTATTGATGGGCGCATCGGTATCAAAAGTTCCGGTAACCCCCGTTGAAGTTTCCACTCCGGTATTATCGCGTGTGAACACCTCGTAATTGTACTCACCATTGTAGTTGTTGATTTGCAAGCTTATGGAACCATCTCTTCCATCAAAACAGGTCACGGGTTCGACTTCGGCGATCAGAGCTTCAATGGTATTGTATTCGGGCATGTTGATGGTCGTGGTCAAATAGGTACATCCGCCACTGCCCACATCGGTCACGGCAAAGATATAGTCACCGGGAGTGGCTATATCCCAAGTTACACGGTCACTCCCCCCAGAACTTCTTGCTGGTTCAGAACCTAAAGGCAAAATCTCAACTTGATAATCCCCTGGACCTTCATTGATGATGATGTCAATGGACCCTGGACTTACTCCCGTTCCTGAAGCATCACAAGTGATCGGGTTCACATTATAGCTAAAAGTGATGTCCGTCGGGCTGTTGATGGTTATGGTTGACGTTTCCTCGCAACCATTGTAGTCACGGGCAGTGAGGGTAATGGTCTGATTGGTGCCATTATCGATCACTTCAAAAGTATTGCTGGTCTGGAAATTGGTACCATCAAACTGTGGGGTACCATCGTTCATACTATAGGTGTAAGGGCCTGTTCCGGTCGCAGTGCCAGTACCATCACCATTGGTATCGGTGTAAATGGTTATGGTCGCCGTACTGAACTGATTGCTGGACGGGTTACAGCTGAACTCGGTATGTATTGCAGTGGCCTGTAATTCTGTTGGCTCATCAATAACAATACCGCCAACTGAGTTTGTACATCCTCTATCCGAAACGACTTCAACTAAGTAGGTATCCGGTGGCAAATTATCAAAAACGGAGGAGCCTTGCGGACCAGCAACTATGTTTGAGCTACTATCATACAGGATATAATTTATTGGCGTATCGGTATCCGTACCGGGTTGAAGCTCCACCGATATGGTACCGTTATCGGCCCCATTACAGGTCACATGGCTACTGGGCGTGCCCGCAATCACAGGTGTATCCACTGTGGACACGATGACTTCGGCCTCATCCGAGCACAATGGGGACGTGTTAGAATCCAAATCCGTTACCAGAATATTATAATTTCCGGGCATCACACCGGTAAATTCGTTGTTATTCAACTGTGGTGAGCCAATATCTGTCAAAGTGAGGGCATCCCTCAATTGGTATTGAAAATTCCCACTACCCCCAGTGGTGTTCACAGTGATGACCCCATCCCCTGCATTACAAGTAGGGAAAGAGGTGGCATCGGCCGTAATGGCAAAGAAATCGAATACTTCCGCGGTGACGGTATTGGTACAGCCGTTTCCATCCCGAACCGTGATCACATAGGTGCCAGGGTTGGGCACAATAAAGGTACCTCCTGTCTGGTAACCACTTCCGATGTTGTACTGGAACGTATTTTCCGGTTCAGGACCCGAAGTAATCGGCGATACAATATTGATTTGATACCCACTTGTGGCCGTACATTGGTTCACCACATCGATCATTGGGTCCGGAACTCCGGCCTCTTGGGTCACTGCAAGCGTGGTAAAAGCGGTACAACCGTTGGCATCTTGGGCGTAGAAATCATACGTTGTGGGGTAAGGCCCAGGAACCTCAAAAGTGGTTTCCGGCACAAATGTTGTCGGTGCTGGGTCTCCAGAAGGCACATAGGCATAGGTGTACGGACCTGTGCTTCCAAAGCCTCTAACAGTCACCAAAGCACCAGCATTACACGTGGCCTCCACAAAGTTGTCGATGGCTATGGAAACAGCAGTGATATCAATAAAGGCCAAAGTACTTCCACTACATCCAGTATCTGTATCATTTACAATGATTTGATAATTCCCTGGAGCCAATCCTGTAAAGCTATCCGAAAAAGGAAGCGTTTCATTGTTATACGTCGTAGGACCAGAAATGGTAGCCCCTGTGTCCGTATTTTGAAGGGTGACTGTAAAATTGCCTGGATTGTTTGGCAATCCAGAAACCTCATAATCAATGGCCCCACTTCCTGCCACACTGCACGAAGCTGTTGTAGCAGTTGCAGTAACATTGACTGGGGTTGGTGTTGTTATTGGGGTTATTTCTTCAATATAAGTACAACCATTGGCATCCCTAACCTCAACAAAGTAAGTAACCCCAAATGTTACTACCGCAGAAAAATCATGGATATCAACTCCATTTACATTGGCAGGAACGAAAACCGGGTCTCCCACCAAACGAAATTCGTAGGGTGCTGCCCCTCCACCTGCCTGAACCCTATAAGAAAGGAAAGGATCCGTACAATTGGCTGGAGGTGCATCCAATGGGGTTAAGAACAAGGTGTTTTGGTCAATCACTACGGGATCTCGGTCCTCACAACCTTGGGCATCGGTAGTGATCAGGGTATAGTTGCCTGTGGATAGATCGGTAAAGTTTACCGAAGTACTGGTGGTTCCTATCGATGAAGCCACTGTTCCCCCAAATTCATCCACCAATACATAATCAAAAGGCGCAACACCATTGCTGATGGATGCCGCTATTCTTCCATCGATCGCTCCCGACAAGCAAATCGCATCGGTAGGCGTTGCAGTGGCATCCAAAGGATCGCTGGCACCGATGGTCACGGTATAGGCCGGGCTCACACACCCCCTACTATCGCGGATGACAAACCCTCCGTGTATTCCAGGTCCATAACCCGAAAAGATATTCTGGCTGCTGAAGGTTGCCCCATTGTCATTACTGTACTCATACGGTGGAATACCTTGTGTGGTGTCGGGAACCAACTCCACGATGCCACTGGTATTGTCCCCACATTGGGTATCCGTACCCACTACAGACCCTGCTATGGTCTCCGGAGGTGACATGGTGACCATGTTCGATTGTGTGGTACATCCGCGGCTATCGGTAATCAAAAACTGAAAGGTGGTATCCGAAATGATGGAACCATCGTTGGGAATATTGTACACAAACGAGTCCCCTGTTATATTGTTGTTATCCGAAGTGTAAGGAGCTCCATTGATACTTACCTCATAGATATCGTAGTTGCCCCCGGAGGTATATCCGTTGCTAATGTTGACTTGTATTGCACCAAAAGGTGTTCCACAATCCAGTTCCTGGGTAATCGTGGCATTGGCCATGACCTGAGGCTGAATCGTAGCGGTGACCGTATCGCGACAGTCGTTGGCATCCACCACTTCAATGGTATAGGTTCCTGGAGTGAGTCCGGAAAAGCTGTTACTGGCCCCCAATGGCCCTCCATTGATTCTATAACGGTACGGGGCCAATCCGCCTGCCGCATTCACGGCCAAGGTGGCCGCGGTAAAATTGTCATAACAGAAATCCGAGGCTCCGTTGTCCAACGTGAGCGTAGGTGCATCCAATCTTGTAAGGATAAAACTGTCGGTAACCTCACATCCATTGGCATCGGCGACAATCACTTGATAGGTCCCATCCAAGGAAAGATTGGAGAACGTGCTTCCACTTTTTGGTCCTCTTGTGGAACCATCGGGTTGGATCAAGGTGTATCGGTTACCGCCCCATCCCCCAACGGTATTGATCTGGACCGCTCCAATGTTCCCATTCTGGCAGCTCATGTCCGTTACGTTCAAACCAGTAATATCAAACGCAGTTGATGGTTCTTCAATGATCAAAGTGGCTGTATCTGTACAGTTGGTCTCTTCATCGGTCACGGAAATCACATAACTTCCGGCGGTCAAGTTCGTAACCGGAATGATGCTTCCGTTCTGAGCAGTAAAAACTGGGCCTCCATCTATACTGTAGCTATAGGTTGAATTGAATCCATCCACCAAAAAGCGACCTTCCCCATCCGAATCACCAACACAGGTAACCACTCTTGTCTGTTGGGCCTGCACACCGATGGAACTGATATCGGTAATAGCGTAGTTCTCATCATAGGAACAACCCTCATTATCAGTGACCCTAAAAGTATAAGTTCCCAGTCCCAATCCGGTAAAGGTATTGTTGTTGCCATTGTTGATGGCACTTGCCGATGGGGCAATGATCTCGTAGGTATATGGTCCCGTTCCACCTGTAACGGTCAGATCCAAAGAAGCGGTGGTAGTGATACAGTCCAAACTGGAGATACTGAAATCCAGGTTGGTGGGCTTGTTCAACGCATTGAACACAATATTGGGAAGTGCCTCTACACATCCATTGGCATCCCTGACCATGGGCGTATAACTACCCACGCCCAAATTTGGAAACACATTATTGGCTCCAAAACCTGCTCCAATACTGTACTCGTAGGGAGCGGTTCCTCCCGACACGCCGGAAATGGTGATCTGTCCCCCATTTTCATTGCCACAAGTGGGTAGAAAATCCGGATTGGCGGATGCTGTTATGGTTGATGGAGTACCCACAGTGGCCGTTTGTGGTGTTGTGGTACAGGTAAACGAATCCTGTTCGTACCGCAGCACCACATCGTAAGAGCCTGGGGCCAAATTGGAGAACACATTGCTTATCTGAAAGGTTGCCCCATTGTTGATGCTGTATTCAATCTCATACCCAAATCCATTGGTCACATTGATAGTGACCCTTCCATCGTTGGCGCCACCACAATTGGCGTCTTCTTCGGTGATGTTAAAAATAGGCGGGGGAATATTGGGAACATCCACGGAAGCACTTCGTTGGCAACCATTGGCATCTTCCACCAAAATGGAGTAGGTTCCCGCTGTGGTCACAGAAAAGCTGGTGCTGCCCAAATAAGTTGAACCGAAAGGACCTCCATCCACACTGAAACGATAGGGAGCGGTTCCACCTGAAGTAGTCAAATTGACATTCACCGAAGTGGCGCCACATCCAAAACTATCCGATGCAGTGGCCGAAACGGCCAATGGACTTATACCACCACCTATCACTATGGGATCACCATTGATATCATTCGTAACGGTCTCTGAACAATTGTTGGTCTCCACCCGAATGCTGTACGTTCCAGGGCTTACGTTGGCAAATGTATAGGAATCGGACCCGTTGGGGCCAAAAGTATCCACGGTCACACCGTTCTTCACCAAACGATAGGTATAGAATCCAGGTACGCCAGAAACCTGAACATCTATACTTCCCAGTTCCCCGCTGCAGAGAATATCATTGGCGGTCACATCTACATTGATGTCAAGATCGTTCACAGTTACTGGATTTGATGGAAAAATACAGGCACTGGCCGAAACGTTCTTCAAACGTACATATACCCTGTAGGTTCCTGGTGTAGTGATATCAAAATAGGGAGTATCTTGATAAGGCCCGGCAGGACTGTTCAAACTATACTCGTAACCTGCAGGAACATTGGTCACTTCTACCCTGCCCGGATTTCCACAAACAATGTCCTCCTTGATCAATTGTGGGTTCAAGGGGTTGAGTGTCGATTTAAAATAATAGTATTGTCCAGAGTTTACCCTTACCCTGAATTCCCCTGCTGTCGAAAGGTCATAAGTGGGTCCCGTACCTACCGTGTTCCATGTACAGGCAGCATTTATGGTAGGGCAATCATCCACCACGGTAGGGGCACAACTATTGGGGTCCAACTGTTGCCATTGGTAGGCACTGCCCGATTGGCTCAGGCTCAAGGTCCTGACATCACTGGTTCCGCATAGGAAGAATTTAGCCAGTGTGCTTCCATCGTTTGGGCAAACGACCTGTTGATCGCTCCCCTGTATAATGGTCGCAAACATACTGGCACTTGCCGGGGCAAAGATCACTTCTGTAGCCAATGGCATCTCTGGAGGGGAAACCACCTCTCCCTCTCCAGCATTTGCTGCGGATACGGTGGACACAATTCTTGTCAAAATGTTTTTGACGTCTGTTTTTGCTAATACCGTGGAACCAAAGATTGATATGAACACCAGCAACACGGCATATAGCAAATGCCTTGTTTTTTGAGGAAGCATAGGTTAAGTCTTGTTAGCAGAATATGTCAGATTTGGGACCTTAATATTCTAAGTTGTAAATGTCTATACTTATAAAATTCTGTTTATCTTACGGCAAATGATTTTCTAAAAATGACCGTTCGTCTATTAAATCTGTTATTTCAACGTAAAATTATAGAAAAAAGTACCTTATTTCCCTATTTTTTCGTTGTACTGCTCAATACGTCCTGTGCCCAAAATTCAAATTCCAAGATAAATCTTACAAATAATACGGATTTTACATCTGAAATTGTAGTGGATGGAATTCAAAACCCGTGGGGCCTGGTCTTTTTTCCCAACAATGACATCCTGATATCCGAAAAATCAGGGAAATTAATTTTATATAGATCAGGAAAAAAGGTTGAAGTTGGCAATGCACCCGAGGTCTACAACCGGGGACAGGGCGGTATGATGGACATAGAACTGCACCCCGATTATAAAAAAAATGGATGGATCTACTTTTCCTATGCCTCAAGTGAGGGCGATAGTAAAGGTGGCAATACCGCAATTATGCGGGCCAAGCTTTCCGATACCAAACTTGTACAAAAACAATTGCTCTACAAAGCGGTCCCCAATACGACCAAAGGCCAACATTTTGGATCACGGTTAGAGTTCGACCAGGACGGCTACCTGTTCTTTTCCATTGGTGAGCGCGGTGATCGGGATGTGAACCCACAGGACATTACAAGGGACGGTGGCAAAATCTATCGTCTACATGATGATGGACGGGTTCCCAAGGACAACCCGTTCGTTGACAAAGACGGTGCCAAGACAGCCATCTACAGCTACGGCCATCGAAACCCACAGGGACTGGCGCTCCACCCAGAAACCGGACAGTTATGGGAGCACGAACATGGCCCTAGGGGCGGTGATGAAATCAATATCATACAAAAAGGCAAAAACTATGGTTGGCCCGTGGTCACCTACGGCATCAATTATAGTGGCACCAAAATAACCGATGAGACTTCACGGCCAGGAATGGAACAGCCTCTATACCAATGGACTCCTTCCATAGCCCCTTCCGGATTGGCTTTTGTCACCTCTGATAGGTACCCTAACTGGAAAAACAGTCTTTTGGTTGGCTCCTTGGCGTTTCAATATTTGGAACGGTTGGAAATCAAGAACAACAAAGTGGTGTACCGCGAAAAACTATTGGACGGTATGGGACGGGTACGCAACGTGCGGCAAGGCCCGGACGGCTACATTTATGTAGGGATAGAGGGCAAGGGCATCTATCGGTTGCTTCCCAGATAACCCTATTTCAATGCATCTATGGCCCGTTTTACGGAACCGTACTTTATCAATGCCTTCTCAGCTTCGTCATAGTTCAGCCCCAGCTCTTCCATAATATAGCGGGTTCCGCGGTCTACCAATTTGGTGTTACTGAGCTGCATGTTCACCATTTTATTGCCCTTTACACGACCAATGCGTATCATCAGCGCCGTGGAAATCATATTGAGTACCAACTTCTGGCTGGTCCCGCTTTTCATTCGGGTGCTTCCGGTCAAAAATTCAGGGCCCACATTAACCTCTATCGGAATGTCCGTATCCGTTGCCAAAGGCGATCCTGGATTGTTGGTGATGCCCACGGTCAAGATTCCATGCTTTTTTGCATCGGCAATACCTCCCAACACATAAGGAGTTGTCCCTGAAGCCGCTATACCGATCAGGACATCGTTTTTGGTAATGTTATATTCCTGAAGGTCTTTCCAAGCTTGCTCCATATCGTCCTCGGCAAATTCAACGGCCTTGCGTATGGCACTGTCCCCTCCTGCGATGAGACCGATGACCCTGTCATAGGGCATTCCAAAAGTAGGCGGTATTTCGGAAGCATCAAGGATTCCCAACCGTCCACTGGTGCCGGCACCGATATAGAACAGTCTACCCCCTTTTTCAAAACGCTTTGCGGTCTCATCTACGACTTGGGCCACTTGGGGCAAAACCAATTCCACGGCATCCGCTACTTTCTTGTCCTCATTGTTTATATTGGCCACAATGTCCAAAGTCTTCATTTCATCCAATCGGTCGTACAAAGACGGTTCCTCGGTAATCTTTATGTGCTTTTCTATCACTATTACAATAATTGTATGTTCATATTCTTAAATGCATCAAGTTTGCTGTCCCATGGTTCCAATTCCGTTATCAGGGCATCGATTTCTTCCACACCACATATCCTGTACCGCTGCAATGAACCGATTTTTTCCGATATGCAAGGCGATACTACCTTACGGGCACTATGGATCATGGCTTTTTTCATTTGTACGATTTCCCAATCAAATTCCGTCAGTCCTTCCGTTGGATGGATGGAGTTCGTACCTAAGAAACAAATATCCACTTTGATGTCGGACAGCATGTTGATGGCACTCCCCCCAATTGCTATTTGGGAATCCTGTGACAGCCTTCCCCCGATGAATATCACCTCTATGTTACTTTTTCCCAGCAATTGCACAGCCACGGGTAGACTTGGGGTAAAACAGGTCAATTCCATCTTTGAGGGCAAACGTCTTGCCAGTTCCAAATTGGTGGTACCCCCACTCAGCAAAATCACCTGCCCTTCTTTGATGAGTCCCAAGGCTTTTTCTGCTATCAAAGATTTTTTTTCAAGAGAGTAGATTTTTTTTCCAGTGGGGTTATAATTGTTGAAACCCAAAGAAATTGCTCCTCCGTGTACTTTCTTCAGCTGCTTGGCATTGTGCAGTTCCTTTATGTCCCTTCGTATGGTATCCACAGAAACATTGAGCAGATTGGCTATGTCTGTCAACAATACCCTATTGTGAACCCCAACCTCATTGAGGATAAACTGATGCCTTTCTTCTTTCAACATATACAGTAGGTAAAGTTAAATAAATCCTAAAAAGATTACCAATATCAGCAAAATACTGCAAAACTATGCAGATTTTGGAACTATATCTATAAATAACAGCAATATTTGGCAAATCTTGCATGTTTTTGCATATATTTGAGAAAAAGTTTCGTCTTTTTGCCAGAACACTCTACGATTACCAGATATGCACCAACCTTATCAAGAAGAATTAAGATTCGAGAAAATCCATACGATCATACATCGGGATTCGAACACTGCATCTTTGTCGGTGGCCAATGAAATTGCAAGCCTTATCAAACTGAAACAGGAAGAAGGAAAAAAAGCCGTTTTGGGTCTTGCCACAGGTTCCACGCCCATAAAGGTTTATGAATATCTGGTCCAGTTCCATAAGGAAGGGAGATTGAGCTTCAAGAATGTGATCACTTTCAATCTGGATGAATATTTCCCCATGGAACCAGGTTCCATACACAGTTATGTAAGGTTCATGAAGGAACACCTTTTCGATCATATCGACATTGAACCGGACAACATCCACATCCCCAATGGTGACCTTGGTATGGAAGAGGTCAGGAAATATTGTGAGGATTACGAAGAAAAAATAAAGAACGTTGGAGGGCTGGATATCCAAATTTTGGGCATAGGACGCACAGGACACATAGGTTTTAATGAACCTGGATCCACGCTCAATAGCAAAACCCGCTTAATCCGCTTAGATCGGGTAACAAGGTTGGATGCCGCCAGTGATTTCTTTGGGGAGGAAAATGTACCCAAAAGGGCCATCACCATGGGCGTGGGAACCATTATGGGGGCCAGAAAAATCATTTTGATGGCCTGGGGCGAAGGAAAATCCAACATCATACAACAGGCCGTGGAAGGCAAAATAAAGGAATCCGTTCCGGCAACCTTCCTACAACATCACGAAAATTGTGATTTTGTATTGGACAGTGCGGCAGCCTCTTCCCTGACCAGGATAAAGACCCCTTGGCTGGTCACCGAGTGCGAATGGGACGACAGACTCATCAAAACGGCTACCATATGGCTTTCCGAAAAACTGGGAAAAGCCATTTTGAAACTGACCAACGAGGATTATAACGAATATGGGATGGGCAACCTCATTGCGGAAATAGGTTCCGCGGAACAGATCAACCTGAAAGTGTTCAACCAGTTGCAGCATACCATCACGGGATGGCCTGGGGGAAAACCCAACGCAGATGACAGCCAGCGACCCGAAAGGGCCGAACCGTACCCAAAAACATCGCTTATCTTCAGCCCACACCCAGATGATGACGTCATTTCCATGGGCGGAACACTACTGCGCTTGGTAGATCAGGGGCATCATGTGCACGTAGCCTATCAAACTTCTGGAAATATTGCTGTTTTTGATGATGAGGTGATACGTTTCCTCGATTTTGCCACAGATGTTCAAAAGGACAACAAGGAGCTGAGAAAAAAATTCAAGGAGGTACGAGAGTTTCTCGCTAATAAAAAGCCCGGGCAAGTGGATAGTCCGGAGGTACAGCAGTTCAAAGGTCTGATCAGAAAAGGAGAAGCCTTGGCCGCCTGCAGGTATTGTGGTGTACCCGAGGCGAATGCCCATTTCCAGAACCTTCCGTTCTATGAAACAGGAGCCGTCAGAAAGAAACCGCTTTCCGATGAAGATGTGCAGATCACTTACGACTTGCTCAACAAATTAAAGCCGCATCAAATTTTTGCCGCAGGAGATCTTTCCGACCCACATGGCACCCACAGGGTATGCCTCGATATCATATTCAAGGCCATTCAAAAACTGGTGGACGACCGTGCGGAGTGGATCAGAAACTGCTATGTATGGCTATATAGGGGTGCATGGCAAGAATGGGACATCGCCGATATGGAGATGGCCATCCCGATTGGGCCCAAGGACATGGCAAGGAAGATCACTGCAATATTCAAGCACCAGTCCCAAAAGGACAGTGCCATGTTCCCTGGCAATGATGAACGGGAATTTTGGCAACGTGCCGAACAAAGAAACAAGGAAACCGCAAACCGATATAACGCACTGGGCATGGCCGAATATGAAGCCATGGAAGGCTTTGTGCGCTATCACTTTTAACTCTAATTAAACTACTCAAATTTATGCGAAAACTACATGACTATTTAGGACAGATGAGGTCCCGACTGGTTTTAATTGTCTTCTTGGCGTCTGCGCTTTCAGCCTTCGCCCAGAGCCAATACACCTTTTCGGGGACCGTTACTGAAAGTGGCACAGGAGTGCCACTTGCTGGTGCTTCAGTGTTCATTGAGAACACATCTTATGGTTCCGTCACCGATTTTGACGGAAATTATAGCTTTTCCGCCACTTTGGAATCAGACTCTTACACGTTGGCAATCAGTTCACTGGGGTTTTCCACACAGCGAATCGCAGTCACCGCGGGCGGAAGTTCCTCGATCACTACCGATGCCAATCTTGCCGAGGATTTATTGAGCCTTGACGAGGTAGTTGTCACGGGTACGGGGGCAGGAGCCAACAAAAGGACCTTGGGTAATGCCATATCCTCGGTAAAAGCCGAAGAGTTAGTGGACAATGGCGCTACACAGATAGACCAGGCCATTGCCGGTAAAGTCACCGGAGCCCTGGTACAACAAAACTCAGGTGATCCCGCAGGCGGTATCAGTATTCGTCTTCGTGGACCAAGTACCATTGCAGGTAGCTCGGATCCTCTTTACATCGTGGATGGGATCATCATCAGCAACTCGAGCAACGAGCTCGTGGACCTTGGGGGGAATGCACAGAACCGCTTGGCGGACATCAACCCCAACGACATCGAGAAGATAGAGATCATCAAAGGAGCTGCTGCTGCTGCCATTTACGGATCTAGGGCGAGCAACGGTGTTGTCCAGATTTTCACCAAACAAGGAAGAAGCGGCGAGCCCAAGTTTACGTTCATGACCAATACCAGGATAAATGAACTTCGCAAGAAAATTGATTACAACCAGGTCCCCTTGGCCTGGGCCGTGCCTTCCAACCGATCGGACCTTACGACAGTCGAAGTAGATCGCTATGACCTTCAGGATGAAATGTTCGAATCTGGTTTTGGGATTGAAAACTATTTCTCCATGACTGGCGGAACAGAGAAAACATCCTATTATCTGTCCGCTTCCCATTTGGACAATGATGGTATCATAAAGAACACCAATTTTAAGCGGTACGGCTTCAAGGCCAATCTTACCCAAAAGGCCTTTGATTGGTTGGATATCACAGGTGGTTTCAATTACATCAGAAGTGTCAGCGATGACATGCCCAATGGAGGGATCAACAGTGCATATGGTGCCATCACGGGCTTTGTGTTCAGTGACAACTCCATCGACCCATCTCCAGACGAATCAGGGGTATATCCCGTCACCTCCCCCGCAGTGCCAAGAACAAACCCTGCTGAGGCTGTGGCCCGCTTTGATTTTGCCCAAAAGACCAACCGTTTTATCACAAGTGTGGCACTTGACGCAAATTTCACTGAGAAATTGAGCGCTAAATATACCTTGGGATTGGACTATTACAACCAATCGGCTACTGCCTATATCCCGATCAACAACACCTCCCCTAATCCTGATGGGTATGCCAGAAGATCGGACCTGAACAGCTTCCAATACAACTCAGACCTAAATTTCACATATAAAACAGATATTACCTCATCCATCTCCTCGACATCAACCTTGGGTGGATCCTGGCAGTATGAAGAACGTGAGAACATAGGTATCAATGCAACAGGCTTGCCTCCCGTGGTGGAGACCGCAACTGGTGGAAGCATCTTGGAGCAAGGGGAAAACCGTTCCCAAATATCCTATTGGGGCGCTTTCTTCCAACAATCATTTGGTTTCAATGACAAAATCTACGTGAACGGGGCCGTACGTATGGATGGTGCATCCACCTTTGGTGAGGACGAGCGTAACCAGTTGTACTTTAAGGCTAGTGCTTCCTATGTAATGTCTGATGAGGATTTTTGGAAAAACACTTTTGGCGATACTTTCAACCTGTTCAAGCTTCGGGCTTCTTGGGGCCAGGCAGGCAACTTGACCGCCTTGAGTGCCTATGCAAGATTCTCCAACTACAACCCATCCGCCCTGACCGGTTCCGTAAGTTTGATTCCAAGCACCCAATTGGGCAATGAAAGCCTTAAGCCAGAACGACAGGATGAAACAGAACTTGGTTTTGACGCAGGACTATTGAACAATAGAATCGGTATTGAATTTTCTTACTACAAACAAAAAGTCACCGATCTCTTATTGCAAAGGGTATTGGCGCCATCCAGCGGTTTCAGCTCACGATTCGAAAATGTCGGAAATCTGGAGAACACTGGTGTGGAAGTATTGCTGAGAGGAGCCCCGATCAAGACCAAAGACTTTAACTGGGACCTTACGGCCACCTTCTCAAAGAACAAAAACGAAGTGACCAATGTGGCCGGCGGCGGTAGAATTGCACTTCCCGGCAGCTTTTCCACCAATTATGTAATTGAAGGTCAACCGCTTGGGGTTTTCTACCATGGATTCTATGCCAGAAACGAAGATGGATCCATAGCCCTTGATGATGCAGGATATCCCTACAGAGGGCAAACTGAGGAAGGTGAGCGCTCCAAAGTCATAGGTGATCCCAACCCAGATTGGTTCGGATCGTTGATCAACGAGTTTACCTACAAAGACTTTGGCCTAAGGGTACAGTTCGATGCCGTCCAAGGCTACGATGTCTTCAACTGGAACAGAAGATTGCTGGACAACGTTGTCTTTGGTGGTGGTTACAATGTAGGACAGGAACTTTTGGGCAACAGACCCAAGGGCTATGGAAGTGCACAAGCGAGTATTTTTGAGGAATTTGTAGAGGATGGATCTTTTGTAAAACTAAGGGAAGTGGCATTGAGCTATACCTTCAAACCCAAATGGGAGCATATAGACAATGTAAGGTTCAGTCTAGTGGGCAGAAACTTGATTTCTTGGGACGATTACTCCGGATGGGATCCAGAAGTAAGTGCAGCAGGACAGAGTAATGGAGTACGTGGATTCGATTTTGCCACAGTACCTATCCCAAGGACCTATCAATTGGGCGTAAACGTTAGTTTCTAATCCTAAAAAAAATTGACAATGAAAATTTATAGATACAATACATTAAAACTGATGTTCCTGCTAACGTCCATGTTGGCGGTCACATCGTGCGAAACAGACTTTGAAAATCCGAACGCAGCTTCAGCCGACCAAGTTTACGCTTCAAGGGAAGGTATTTTGGCCGCCTCGATAGGTATGCAGGAACTCTATTCCACAACAGGTATGCGATGGATGATAGAGACCCCTGCCATCACCACAAGGGAGGTTGGCATCACCAGTACTTTCCAAAACTTGATAGACCTTGAAAATGGCGGGGATATCCCAAACAACACCTCAAACATAGAAGGGCTTTGGGCCACTATGTTGAGGGTAATCGGTATTGCCGAGAATATTGCCACCGAGGCCGAAAGCTTGGAAATAGAGGCAGGAACGCGAAGTGGCCTTGTTGCTTTCGCCAAATTGTTCCATGCCATGAGTATCGGGGCCATGGCCCAAAACTACGAACAAGTGATCGTTGCCACTTCAGATGACAACCCTCCTTTTGTAAGCAGGATCGAAGGCTTCAATACCGCTGTTAGCTTGCTGACCGAGGCACAAACACTTCTAGCGGCGACACCCATTTCTGCCGAATTTGAAGCGGAAATATTGAGAGGTCAGATAGATTTGGAAAATACCATTGGTGCAATGCTGGCCAGATTCAATCTCTATGCCGGTAATTATGATGCTGCCATTGCAGCTGCATCCTCTGTGGACCAGACCTCTGGCTCTGTTTTCTCATACGATTCCCAGAACCTGAACCCCGTTTGGGCCAGGGTCTATCAAAATGGCGTGGACAACTTCAAACCAAGGGATAATTTTGGTCTACCGGAAAGCTTCGTATTTGACGATGCCGATGGCCGATTGGCCTTCTATTTGATCCCTTTGGATGAATTGAACCTTAACCTATTGCCCATCGAGGACCTGGCAGGTTTCTTTGATGGTGAAAATGGCTCGGAAGCAATCCCAGTCTATTTACCAGATGAAATGAACCTCATCATTGCAGAGGCCAACCTAAGAAAAGCTTCCCCAGATACAGGTGCGGCAATTGCGGCCTTGAACCTGGTACTTACGGACAATGACGATATCTTCGGTGTAAACGCCAATGTGGCTGCCTATAGTGGAGATACATCTGTGGATGCCTTGCTGGATGAAGTCTACAAAAACAGAAGGGCCGAATTGTTCCTCACCGGAGGTAGTCTCGAGGACAGTAGAAGGTTTGGAAGGCCTGAGCCAACCCCAACAGTACAAAATTTCGATGAAGAACGGAACAGGAACTTTTATCCATATCCTTTGACGGAAAGGGACAACAATACGAACACTCCTCCTGATCCGGCCATATGATGAAAATTCATTTGAGTTGTTAGTTGTTTAATTCAATTTTAGCAAAAAGGCCTACATTTAGTGCATACGTAGGCCTTTTTTATTCCATTTCATGAAAAGATTCCTCTATCTGATCCCTTTTGCTTTTCTGATTTCCTGTGCGGTTTCCAAAGCACCCAAGGAGGAATTCAGGGGAGTATGGATAGCCACTGTGGCCAACATCGATTGGCCGAAGCATCCTTCCGATGATGCTGAAAAGAAAAAGAAGGACTTCATTGCCATACTTGACTTTTACGAAAAGTTGAACTTCAATGCGGCCATTGTGCAAGTGAGGACAGCTGGGGATGCCCTCTACCCTACCCAATTGGCCCCATGGTCCAAATACCTATCGGGCCAACAAGGAAACGCGCCCGAAGGTTTTGAAGAACCGCTCCAATGGATGATCAAGGAAACCCACAAACGAGGGATGGAATTCCACGCTTGGCTCAATCCCTATCGCGCCACATTTGATTTGGACACCCTGGCCCTTTCCAAATCCCATGACTTTTACCAACATCCCGACTGGATGCTCAAGTACGGCAAAAAATACTACTATGATCCCGGCCTCCCCGAAGTGCGGGACAAATTCAACCAGATTATTGAAGAATTGGTCACCACCTACGAGCTGGACGCCATCCATTTCGATGATTATTTCTATCCCTATAAAATCGAGGGGGAAACATTTGGGGATGCAGCAACTTTTTCCAAATACGGATTGCCCGGACAATCCTTGGAAGATTGGCGACGAAGCAATGTGGATTCCCTCGTGAAAAACGTACACGCCACCATCAAAAAGAACAAACCTTGGGTACAGTTCGGCATCAGTCCGTTCGGGGTATGGAAAAACAAAAGCACCGACCCAAAGGGCTCGGATACCCAAGCCGGACAGACCACCTACGAGGACCTGTATGCAGACCCCGTGCTCTGGGTGCAGGAAGGTTGGCTGGACTATTTGGCCCCACAAGCCTATTGGAGCATGGATTATCCGGTAGCTTCACACAAAAAAATCGCTTCTTGGTGGGCCAATGCCACCCCCAATACCAACCTGTACATGGGCAATGGCACTTATAAAATCAACAACAATGCTGATAAGGCTTGGAGCAAGAAAAACGAAATTCCAAAGCAATTAAAACTTGCACGTAATCTGGAAAATATTGATGGCAATATCTTCTTCAGTGCCAAATCATTGATGGGCCAGCACGAAAAGGTCAACACCAAACTGGAAAAGAAATTTTATCGGTTGCCCGCTAAAAATCCCGGTCCCATCAACCAGAAGGCAAGAGATATACAGTTGCCTGCAATCGTTTCTTTGGAAAACACAGGGCAATCCGTGGAGATTTGCATCAGCCATGTGGACCAAATTCCTCGTTTTCTGAACCTTTACCTTGTGAAAAATGGAAAAGCACAGCTTCTTGGAAAAGAATATCTTTCAGAAAGTGATGTGGAAGGTTGTTTTCAATTCAACCTATCGCCAAAGCAGCTCCGAGGTGAACTCGAGATAAATATAAGTGATGCCTTTGGCAACCAAAGTGCCATGCAACCCCTGAACATCAAATAGCCCGATATGTACGACATGCTTGTTCGACTTATGGACCTCCCCGACATCTCCACAGCGGAAAAAGCGCTTTTCGAGAAAGAGGGTATCTTTTTTAAAAGGCCCATCCCTCCCGAAAAAAGCATTGTTGTGGATTGGGTCGGTCAGCATTTTAGCACAAACTGGGCCGATGAGACCGAGGCTGCCTTCTCGGCCTTGCCCGTAAATTGTTTCATTGCCCAACGGGAACAGGAAATTCTGGGTTTTGCCTGTTTTGAGAGCACGGCAAAAAACTTTTTTGGCCCTACGGGAGTTCTTCCCAGCGAGAGGGGCAAAAACTTGGGCAAGATCCTGTTGGTAAAATCCTTGCTCGCACTGAAGGAAATGGGATATGCCTACGCCGTCATCGGAGGGGTCGGTCCTGCCAGCTATTACGAAAAAACCGTAGGTGCCACCATCATCGAGAAATCGGAAAAAAGCATCTACCAGAACCTATTAAAGCACCGCAAATGAATGTAGCCCCCAAAGACAAAAACGCCTGGCTGTGGATTCCCTTTCTATATTTTACCCAAGGGATTCCATACATTCTCGTGGTCACGGTCTCCGTCATCATGTACAAGCGGTTGGGCATCGGCAATGCCGAAATAGGACTGTACACCAGTTGGCTCTATTTGCCTTGGGTCATCAAACCGTTGTGGAGCCCCATTGTGGACCTCAACGGCACCAAGCGAAAATGGTTCCTGGGCATGCAATTGGTCATTGCCCTCGCATTTTTGGGAATCGGGCTGTTCCTGCCCTCCAATTCCTTTTTCACCATCACCTTGGCGTTTTTCTGGATGGCTGCCTTCGCATCCGCCACCAATGATATTGCATCGGATGGTTACTACATGATCGGTCTCACCCAGAAAAAACAATCATTTTTCATTGGACTCCGCAGCACCTTTTACCGATTGGCCATGGTGACCGGGCAAGGGCTATTGGTCATTTTCGCTGGATTTTTGGAGAACACATATGGGGACAACACCAAAGCGTGGTCCATCACCATGATCAGTGCCGCCGTTTTGATGATCGCCCTCACCATTTCCAACTTTTTTGCCACGCCCAAGTTTGAAGAAACAGCACCTCAACCCAAAGAAAAACAAATGGGCTTTTTTGAGGTGTTCGCCTCCTTTTTCAAGAAAAAACAGATAGGTTGGGCACTCCTGTTCATCCTCACCTACCGCTTGGGCGAATCCCAATTGGTAAAAATGGCCTCGCCGTTCCTTTTGGACAAGCTCGAGGTGGGCGGACTTGCCTATTCCACGGAAGCCGTGGGCACCATTTACGGTACAGTGGGTATCATCATGCTCTCCCTTGGCGGAATCTTGGGCGGAATCCTAATCTCACGGGATGGCCTAAAAAAATGGATGCTGCCCATGTTGCTGGCCCTGAACCTGCCCAATGCCCTGTATGCCCTCTTGGCGATAACACAGAGTACCAGCATGTTCGCCGTAGTGGGCACCGTGGTGATCGAGCAATTTGGTTATGGTTTCGGGTTTGCCGCATTTATGATGTACCTCATCTACGTGGCCGAAGGAGCCTCCAAAACATCGCACTATGCCATCGCAACCGGATTCATGGCCCTCGGGATGATGCTCCCCGGCATGCTCAGCGGATACATACAGGAGTGGTTGGGATATGGCGGCTTCTTTACCTGGGTCGTGATCGCCGCCCTGCCCGCATTTGTGGTACTGCGCTTTTTGAAATACCCTGCCGATTACGGCAAAAAAACTGTTGAATCCAATGACTGATACCCATCCAACCTATACACTTTCAAAGAAAGAATTGACCCTAAGACAAAAAGTCGGGCAATTGTTCATGCCTGCGGTTTTCATCAACGATACCGAGGAAGAGGTACAGAAAATGGAAAGGCTCATCAAGGAACACCATGTTGGGTCCATCTGCTTTTTCCACAGTAGGGCCAGTGCCGCCACCAATTTTGAAGGGAAGAAAAAAGTGGTGCACAATGCCAAAAGCCATGACCGGCTAAAGGAACTCATCGCCCGATATCAGAAAGCCTCAGAAATTCCCCTGTTGGTGGCCATTGATGCCGAATGGGGGTTGGCCATGCGCATTGAGAATACCCCACAGTTTCCGTACGCCATCACTTTAGGTGCACTGAATGGGGATGAAAACCTGATCCTACAAGTGGGACAGCATATTGGATGGGATTGCAGGGCTGCTGGCATTCAGTGGAACCTTGCCCCAGTAGTGGACATCAACAACAATCCTGAAAACCCCGTCATCGGTTACCGTTCGTTCGGGGAAAACAAAGAAAAGGTATTGACCAAATCCGAAGCTTTCATTCGGGGAATGGAAAGTACCGGGACACTGAACTCCATCAAGCACTTTCCCGGTCACGGCGATACGGCGACCGATTCCCATTTGGGACTGCCCGTTATCGATAAATCTTTGTCCGAGCTAAAGGAGAACGAACTCTTCCCTTTCCAGGAACTCATCAACAAAGGGGTGGATTCCGTAATGGTGGGCCATTTGTCCCTACCCCAATTGGACGACCAAAATCCATCGACCACTTCATCAAAAATCATCACGGGTCTCCTGCGGAAAGAAATGGGTTTTGAGGGTGTCATCATTTCAGATGCGCTCAACATGCACGCTGTCTCCAAAAAATATCCCCAAAAAGGAAAGTTGGAACAGGTAGCTTTTGAGGCAGGGATGGACGTACTGTGTTTCAGTGAAAATGTTGCGGGAGGGATACAACTGATACTGGACACGGCCACTGAGGAGCGAATCGATGAAAGTTTTGATCGGTTGTGGAGCTTGAAGAAAAAAGCCTTTGCCTCTGAAAAAGAGATAGTCGCGCCCAATGACGGTTCCGCATCCATTTTGAACCGCAACATAGCCCTCAAAAGTATCACGGAGCTTTATGGAAACCCGAGCTGCATCCAAAAATTCAAAGCAGAGGGATTCCTCAACATATCCTGCAACAACGGGAAAGAAAACATCTTTTCCCAAAAATTGGAAGACGAATTTGGGGTTGAACCCTTGGATATTGCTTTGCAAACGGACATCATTAACGAAAAAATCAAAGCGACCAAAAATGTGGTCCTGTCCCTATTTCCTCCTGCCGTGAAACCCAAGGACCAGTTTGGATTTGATACAAATGTATTGGAAACCGTCAAAAAGTGGATCAATGACAACAACACCTTGATCTACCTTTTCGGCAACCCTTATGTTTTAGACCTTTTAGGATTGAAACCGACCTCCAATGTGGTGGTGGTCTATCAGGATTTTCCAGAATTCCAAGAAGTAGCGGCCGAACATTTCAAAGGAGCGATTTCGGCCAAGGGAACGCTTCCCATCCAACTAAAAACGTTTCAAGCATGAGCGAGGACATCTTAAAGTCGTGGGAAAAAAATGCTTCCGAATGGGTCAAGGTCATCCAAAACCATAGCATTCCGTCAAGGAGATTTACCAATGTGGCCATATTGGAGGCCGTCAGCGAACTGAAGGGCAGCAAAATTGTGGACATTGGATGCGGTGAAGGTTGGCTTACCCGCGAAATGGAGAAAATGGGATGGGAAGCCACTGGACTGGACGCCATAGAAAGTTTGATCACCGAGGCCAGAAAAAACAGCAAGGCAGACTTCCATGTATTTACGTATGAGAACATCATCGATGGAAAACCCATGCCCAATGCCCCATTTGATACCGCTGTGTTCAATTTTTGCCTTTACCTGAAGGAAAGACTGCACCAACTATTGACCAATACACTTCAACAACTTTCATCGAAAGGGACCCTTGTGATACAGACCCTCCACCCTTTCTTTTTGCTACAGAACGGGCTGCCCTACAAAAGCCAGTGGTTGTCCGATTCATGGAAAGGGTTGCCGGGCAATTTTACGGATGGACATTCGTGGTATGCACGTACATTCGAAGATTGGACCTCCGTGCTGAATCAATTGGGAGGAAGCGAGATTTGCATTACAGAAATAGTGAATGATGAGGAAAAACCCATTTCCTTGATCCTAAAACTAAAAAAACAATGAGCGGTTATAACGTATTGGGGTTGATGTCGGGCACCTCCTTGGACGGCCTTGACATGGCCCTTTGCCATATCTGGCAGGAAAACGGGCATTGGAACTTCACCATCAAACACACCAAGGATGTTGCCTACTCCGATGATATGAGGGAGCAACTCAAAAATGCCATTTACCTATCCGAAAAGGACCATGCGCAGTTGCACAGGGATTATGGCATTTGGTTGGGGAAACAGTCCAAAAATTTTATGGAAGCGTTTGGTTCGGATATCGATTTTATTGCCAGTCATGGACATACCTCCCATCACAGACCACATGATGGTGTCACTTTTCAATTGGGCGATGGCCAATTATTGGCGGATACCAGTAGTAAAAAAGTGGTCTGCGACTTCAGGACCAAAGATGTGTCCCTAAAGGGTCAAGGCGCCCCATTGGTCCCCATTGGCGATAAACTGTTGTTCCATGAATATGATTTTTGTCTGAACTTGGGGGGAATCAGCAATATTTCCTTTGATAAGGATGGGGAACGGATTGCCTATGACATTGGTTTGGCCAACATGCCCTTGAATTATATTACCCATAAAATGGGTCTGGCCTACGATGAAAATGGAAAATTGGCCCGTTCCGGGAAATTGGACCCCGGTCTTTTACAACAACTGAACGCCTTGGCGTATTATCAACTTCCCTACCCAAAATCCACAGGTTACGAATGGTTCACTGGCGAGATTGTTCCCTTGATCCAAGCTTCTGAAAGTTCCGAAATAGACCTTTTACACACCTTTATCCACCATAATTGCGAGCAGATTGCCATTTCGGTCCATAAGCATCAAGGCAAATCCAAAAACAAATTGCTGGCAACCGGTGGAGGGGCACTCAACCAATTCTTTGTGGATACGCTACAAGAGAGGTTGGGCTCCGACACCGAAGTGGTTGTCCCGAGCAAAACATTGATTGCGTACAAAGAAGCCCTGGTCTTCGCACTGATGGGTGTGCTTCGTTTGGAAGGCCACACCAACGTGCTGCGCTCCGTTACCGGTGCCACATCCGATTCTTGCAGCGGGGAGGTTTTCCTTCCCAACCGAGGTTAAGCGGCGGCCAGTCTTTTTCGTCTAGGCTTTCTCACCATCAGGAAAATGGCAAGGGAACAAAGTCCACAGATGGCCAAACCTGCAAAAAGGGGCCATACACTATCTTTCACAAACTCCCCAATGAAAGTCGCAATGGGAATGGAGAGCAGGGTGGACACAAAACCATTGATGGCCGCTCCTATTCCCGCTATATGACCTATGGGCTCCATGGCAATGGAACGGAAGTTACCCCACATAAACCCAAGACAGAAGAACTGCACTGACAGAAAACCGACCAACACATAGATGCTTGGATTGGGCGAATTCAAGTACAAAAAGGAATACAGCAGGGCCACCGAACAGAACACGATGGTGGCCATCAAGGACAGTTTTCGCATCCCGAAACGCATAACCAAGGTACCATTCAAAAAAGTGGAAAGTCCTATGGAAATGGCCAAGCCAGCAAAAATATAAGGGAACATCTCCTTCAGCGCATACTGGTCCTCAAAAATATGTTGGGCAGAACTCAAATAGACCAAAAACGCCCCGGTGACCAATCCTGAAGTCAACGTAAAGGCAACCGTTTCCCTATGCTTTACAAATTCCTTCAGACCATCGATAAATACGTGGCCCGTGAACGGAATCTTGTATTCGGGGTGTAACGTCTCCGGCTGTCGCTTCCAAAACCAAATAGCGACAATGAGCGCAAAGAACAATTGCACATAAAAAATGGCCTCCCATCCCGCGGCATCCAAAATCAATTTGCCTATGGCAGGGGCCACTACCGGCACCAATATGAAGAAAGCCACCACAAACGACATGATCTTGGCCATATAATCGCCTTCATACGTATCGCGGATGATGGAAATGGAAATGGTACGGGGAGCGGACAGCCCTATCCCCTGAAAAATCCTCCCAACGACCATGACTTCCAACGATGGGGCATAGAGACAGATGATGCTGGCCACCAAAAAAATGGTGAACCCAACATACACCACAGGTTTTCTACCAAAACTATCGGATATGGGCCCAAAGAACAATTGGCCCACACCTAGCCCCAAGAAAATCATGGTGACCAACAATTGGTTGTCCGTTGGATCCAGACTATTGATGGCCATGCCGATGTTTGAAATCGCGGGCAGAATGGCATCAATGGCCAGGGCGACTATGGACATCAAGGCGGCCATCATGGCCACGAATTCAAATTGGGGTTTTTGGGTTTCTTTTTGCATGGCGCAAAATTAGGGATAGCCCATGGATCAATAAAGCTTTTAAGAAAGGTTTAATGTTATATTGATATAGGTTTTGTCTATGGACATTTTCACCCTTTCTCCAAATCTTCGTTAAGTTTGGTGTCAAGGTTCAACTGCGCTCGACCTGACAGCTCACAACTATATTGGTGAAATTCGTGTCAAACCGACACAAAACCTACAACGGAATGTTCCCATGTTTCTTCCATGGGGTCTGCACTTCTTTCTTCTCCAACATCGCATAGGCCTTCAACAGTTTGCGCCTTGTATCCTTCGGTAAGATGACCTCATCAATAAAACCGCGTTCCGCAGCTCGATAGGGATTGGCGAATTTTTCGGCATATTCGCCCTCTTTCTCCTTTAACTTGGCCACTGGGTCGTCCGCAGCGGTAATCTCGCGCCTAAAAATGATCTCACTGGCTCCTTTGGCCCCCATTACCGCAATCTCGGCACTGGGCCATGCAAAATTAAAGTCCGCCCCAATATGCTTGGAATTCATCACATCGTAGGCACCGCCATACGCTTTACGGGTAATCACCGTAACCCGTGGCACAGTCGCCTCACTCAGGGCATAGAGCAATTTGGCCCCATGCATGATGATCCCGCTCCACTCCTGGTCCGTTCCCGGTAAAAATCCAGGGACATCCACCAAAACAAGCAATGGAATGTTGAACGCATCACAAAAACGGGTGAATCGGGCCGCTTTCTGCGAACTCCTCACATCCAACACCCCTGCCAAAAACATAGGTTGATTGGCAATGACCCCAATACTTCGCCCGCCCAAACGGGCAAAACCTGTGATGATATTTTCCGCAAAGTCCTTATGGATCTCATAGAACGTGTCGTTGTCGATGATACCCTGGATCACATCGTGCATATCGTACGGCTTGTTGGGATTGTCGGGCACAATAGTGGAAAGTTGCTCCCGAAGCTCATCACCAAGCTCATACGGTTTCAACTTGGGACGCTCGGTATTGTTCTGGGGCAGGTAGTCCAACAATCGTTTGATATCATCCAAACAAGTGGCATCGTTGGAAGCTGTCCGGTGTGCCACGCCAGACTTCGCCGCATGTGTGCTGGCCCCGCCCAATTCTTCGGAAGTGACCTCTTCGTTGGTCACCGTTTTCACCACATTCGGACCTGTGACGAACATGTAACTGGTCTCCTCCACCATCACAATAAAATCCGTCATGGCCGGGGAATAGACTGCACCCCCGGCACAGGGGCCCATGATGGCCGAAATCTGCGGAATGACGCCCGAAGCCTGCACGTTTCGGTAAAAAATATCGGCATAGCCTCCCAAAGACCTTACCCCCTCTTGGATCCTCGCCCCCCCGGAATCGTTCAAGCCCACAATGGGCGCTCCTACCTTCATGGCCAGGTCCATCACCTTACAGATTTTTTCAGCATGGGTCTCGGACAAGGCACCACCAAAAACCGTAAAATCCTGGGCATACACATACACGAGTCTTCCATTAACGGTACCATACCCTGTCACCACCCCATCCCCGTAGTAAATCTCCTTGTCCATCCCAAAATCAGTGGTGCGGTGGGTGACCAAGGCTCCCATTTCTTCGAAGGAACCTTCATCCAAAAAGTATTGGACCCGCTCACGTGCTGTCAATTTTTTCTTTTGATGCTGCTTTTCAATTCGTTTTTCCCCACCTCCCAAAAGGGCTTGGGCCATTTTCTCCTGCAGTGTCTTTATTTTGTCGTCCATTGGGTTCAATTTGATGGCAACCGTACTGTTTTTTTGTCTTCCAAATATTGATAGAGTGCAACCAGTGCAGCTACTTCAGCTTGTTTGGCATTGCGCTCTTTGATGTTGTCCGGAGCATAATGGTTTTTCACAAAGTGTGTATCAAAATTGCCCGAACGAAAGGCTTCATGAGCAAAGACAAAACTCCCGAAGGGCAATGTGGTCTGTACGCCCTTCACTTTGTATTGCTTGATGGCATCCAGCATCAACGCTATGGCCTCTTCCCTGGTTTTACCATAGGTAATAAGCTTGGACAGCATAGGGTCGTAGTAGATGGACACGTCCATGCCTTCCTCAAAACCATCGTCCACACGGATACCTTGTCCACTGGGCGGTCTGTATATTTCCAAGGTTCCCACACTAGGCAGAAAATCGTTCAAGGGGTCTTCTGCATACACCCGAAGCTCCACGGCATGCCCTTGGATTTTCAGGTCTTCCTGCTTCATGGGCAGTTCTTCCCCTCGCGCCACCCGGATCTGTAATTCCACCAAATCCACCCCTGTGATTATCTCGGTGACGGGGTGTTCCACTTGCAAACGGGTGTTCATTTCCAAAAAATAGAAATTGTGGTCGGCATCCATCAGAAATTCCACTGTACCGGCCCCGATATAATCGCAGGCCTTGGCCACTTTGGTGGCCGCTATACCCATTTTTTCTCGGAGTTCCGGGGTCAAAATGGATGAAGGGGCCTCTTCCACCACTTTTTGGTGCCGTCTTTGCACACTGCATTCCCGCTCAAAAAAGTGGAGGACGTTCCCGTGGGTGTCCGCCATCACCTGTACTTCGATATGTCTGGGTGACTTCACATATTTTTCCAAGAACACCGAACCATCCCCAAAGGCAGAGGTAGCCTCGCTGATGGCGCGTTTCATGCCCGATTCCAGTTCCTCTTCCTTCTCCACAATGCGCATTCCTTTGCCCCCACCACCTGCGGATGCCTTGATCAGAATGGGATAGCCTACTTCCTTTGCGATCTTTTTGGCCTTGGCCACATCGGTAATGGCCTCGTCTATGCCGGGGACCATGGGAATATCGTAGGCCTTGACCGCCTCTTTGGCCGCCAATTTGCTTCCCATCATTTGGATGGCCTTGGATTTGGGGCCAATGAAGGTGATCCCACTTTTCTCGACAGCTTCGGCAAATTCAGCATTTTCGCTCAGGAACCCATACCCGGGATGGATGCCATCGACACCAAGTTTCTTGGCCGCATCAATAATCTTATCCCCCCTCAAATAGGATTGGTTGGAGGGTGCCTCGCCAATGCAAACAGCCTCATCGGCAAACTTCACATGGGGTGCGTTCCTGTCCGCTTTTGAATATACGGCCACGGTTTGGATGCCCATTTTTTGGGCAGTTTTCATCACACGGACCGCAATCTCGCCGCGGTTGGCAATCAATATCTTTTTCATCATTCAAACGCTATCAACAATTGCTTTTTATCAACAGTGTCGCCTTGCTTCACGGCCACCTGTTTGATCACTCCCTTTCTCGGGGAAGTAATGATATTTTCCATTTTCATGGCCTCCAAGACCAATAGTTGGTCCTCTTCGTCCACTTCTTGCCCTGCTTCAACCAAAATATCCAAGATAAGGCCGGGCATAGGCGCGTAAATGGAATCGATGTTCTTGGCCCCATTGGTGGCAAATCCCATTTTTAGAATGAGTTCATCCAATGGTGTGAAGATGGATGTCGTGTATTCACTTCCATTGACTGAAATGGTATAGGTGCCTTCATTGAAATCGGATTCCAGGATTTCAACAGCGTAGGATTGTCCTTTTTGGAGCAAGTGAAGGCTGGTTTTCCCTGTTTTGATCAAATCCAATGCCGCGATTTCATCGTGCGAAAACGTAAACTCTAGATCCCCATCCACTTTTATCGAGTACGAACTGTCCATAAGATACTTCCTTTGGTTAGTAGGATAAATATAAGAGTATTGGTTTGGAATTGCACAAGACATTCCGGTTATCCTATGTCTTGATTTGCAGATGGACATCATTTTACCTGCTAAAGGACCGGATGATGGCAGCAGATATATTCAAATGTTTATTTTTGAGGTCAAATTGGTTCGTATGCTGATCTTAGGGATTGCCGGGGGCACCGGTTGTGGAAAAACGACAGTGGTCAATCAAATCGTTGACCAACTTCCTAAAAATGAGGTAGGTGTCATTTCACAGGATTCGTATTACAAAGACCTTTCCCATATGGAACGAAAGGAGCGGGGAAAAGTCAATTTTGACCACCCGAACTCCATTGATTTTGATTTGCTGATCTCCCATATGATGCAACTGAGAGAGGGAAGGACCATCCAGATGCCAGTATATTCCTTTGTGGAGGAAACACGTTTGGAAGAGACGATTCCGACCCCGCCCCGGAAGGTGATGATCGTTGAGGGCATACTGGTGTTGAGCAACCCAAAGCTCCGCGACCTGTTCGACATTAAGATATTTGTACATGCCGACTCCGATGAACGGTTGATCCGCAGATTGCAGCGTGACATTAGGGAACGGGGACATGACCTGGACAAGGTGCTCACCCGCTACCAGACCGCCGTAAAGCCCATGCACGAACAGTTCATTGAGCCTTCGAAGGAGTTTGCGGACATCATTATCCCGAACAACCACTACAACACGGTGGCCGTGGACATTGTGAGGACCATCATCAACAATAAACTGGCATAGCCATGGGCTTGAAAGAATTAAAACAGAAAAAATGGTTCAAAGTCTTTACCAATACGTATATTTTGGTACTGACCATTTTTGTGATATGGATGGCCTTTTTCGATACCAATTCCCTATTGATCCACATGGAGCTGCGGAACGAGATCAAGAAACTGGAGAAACAGAAGGATTTCCTCAAAGAGGAAATTGCAAAGGACAAAGAGATCCTCGAAAAGATGTCCGACAAAGATGAATTGGAAAAACTGGCCCGCGAAAAATATTACATGAAAAAGGAAAAAGAGGAAATCTTCCTTATCGAGTATGAGGATAGTTTGAAAAACAAAAAAGATGACTGACAGTGGCCTATTTGACGAATTTCCCGAAGTCTCCGCCAAACAGTGGAAACAGAAGATCCAATATGACCTAAAAGGGGCCGACTACAACGACACCTTGGTCTGGGAATCGTTGGAAGGCATCAAGGTAAAGCCCTTCTACCATTCTGAGGACATGGAAAGCACCAAGACCTTTCCCCTACCCGAAGGTCATACGTGGCAAATTGCGGAGACCCTCTATGCCGGAGACCCAAAAAAAACGAATGCAAAGGCCTTGAACGCCCTCAAAAAGGGAGCTGGCAGCTTGATCTTTACCATTCCCGATACCAAAACAGATTTCTCGGCCCTTCTTGCCCATATTGATTTGGAAACGACCCCGATCCATTTCAATTTTGAGTTTTTGGACGTGGAACCCATCAAACGGCTATTGTCCGTGACCGATGGCAAAAAAGCGAATATATTTCTCAACTTAGACATTATTGGTCATTTGACCAAAGATGGAAACTGGTTCCACAACCTGGAAAAGGACCATGACCTGCTCAAGGAAATCCACGGGCTGGGCAACTTTCCAATATTGGGTGTCGATGTTTCCCATTATCAAAACGCAGGTGCAAACAAGGTGCAACAACTGGCCTATGGATTGGCCCATGCCAATGAGTACCTGAACCATTTTGCGCATGTCATCCCAAGCGTAGTCGAGGGATCTTTTCCGATCGTGTTCAAAGTGGCCGTGGGCAGCAACTATTTCTTTGAAATAGCGAAATTGAAGGCATTGCGTTGGTTATGGAAAAGCATCGCCCCTTCATACGATTTAAATAACGACTGCCACATTCTTGCCGTGCCCACCAAACGGAACAAGACCCTGTACGATTACAACGTGAACATGCTCCGTACCACTTCCGAATGCATGTCTGCCGTACTGGGCGGTGCTGATACGGTATGTAACCTTCCCTATGACGCCATTTACCACAAGGACAATGAGTTTGGCAGCCGCTTGGCCCGAAACCAATTGCTGTTGCTGAAAGAGGAGAGTTATTTTGACAGCACTTCAAATGCTTCGGAAGGAGCTTACTACATCGAATCGCTCACCCAACAACTCGCGGAAAAAGCCTTGGCGTTATTCAAACAGATAGAGGCTTCGGGCGGATTTTTGGACGCCTTGAAAAAAGGGACCATACAGCAAAAAATCAAGGAAAGTGCCGCAAAGGAACAACAGCTTTTTGATGAGGGGAAGATCATATCATTGGGAACGAACAAATACCAGAACCCCCAAGACCGCATGAAAGATGATCTGGAGCTATACCCCTTTGTGAAGACACAGCCCCGAAAAACCCTTATTGAGCCCATTATAGCCCGAAGACTAGCCGAAAGCCTGGAACAAAAACGATTGGACAATGAGTAGAAAGAACCTTCAACATTTGGAACTCTCTGTCAGGTCGAGCGCAGTAGAGACCCAGAATTTCGAGCATGCCAACTTCGCGGCAGGCATCCCCCCCTTCCTTCGGGGCCCCTATTCCACCATGTATGTGAGCAGACCATGGACCATCCGCCAATATGCAGGATTTTCCACTGCCGAAGAGAGCAATGCCTTCTACCGCAGAAACTTGGAAGCAGGACAAAAAGGACTTTCGGTCGCCTTTGACCTTCCCACTCACCGAGGGTATGATTCCGATAATGAACGTGTTGTTGGGGATGTGGGCAAGGCTGGGGTCGCCATAGATTCCGTGGAGGACATGAAAATTCTCTTCGATGGCATTCCGCTGGACCAAATGTCCGTTTCCATGACCATGAACGGCGCCGTGATACCCATTATGGCCTTCTACATTGTGGCTGCCTTGGAGCAGGGCGTGCCCATGGAAAAGCTTTCCGGGACCATCCAGAACGATATTTTGAAGGAGTTCATGGTGCGAAACACCTATATCTACCCTCCTACGCCTTCCATGCAGTTGGTGGCCGATATTTTCGAGTTCACCAGCAAACATATGCCGAAGTTCAACAGCATCAGCATTTCTGGCTACCACATGCACGAAGCTGGTGCCCCTGCGGCCATGGAGTTGGCCTACACTTTGGCAGATGGAATCGAATACATCCGGACCGGGGTCAAGGCCGGCATGAAAATAGACGAGTTTGCCCCACGTCTTTCCTTTTTCTGGGGGATAGGGATGAACCATTTCACGGAGATTGCGAAAATGCGTGCCGGTCGTATGCTCTGGGCCAAACTGGTGCAGCAATTTGAACCGAAAAATGAAAAATCGTCCATGCTCCGTACCCACAGCCAGACCAGCGGATGGAGCTTGACCGAGCAAGATCCCTTCAACAATGTGGCAAGGACCACCATTGAGGCCATGGCTGCGGCCTTGGGTGGAACGCAGAGCCTGCATACCAATGCTTTGGACGAGGCCATTGCCCTTCCCACGGATTTTTCTGCACGTATTGCACGGAACACACAGATCTATCTTCAGCTTGAAACCCATATCACGAGAACAGTGGACCCTTGGGCGGGTAGCCATCTTGTTGAAAAATTGACCCAAGAAATAGCCCAAGAAGCCTGGGAACTCATCACGGAAATTGAAAAACTGGGTGGAATGACCAGGGCCATCGAAGCTGGCATCCCAAAAATGCGCATTGAGGAGGCAGCAGCCAAAAAGCAGGCCCGGATAGACAGCGGACAGGACATTATTGTAGGCGTGAACAAATACAAATTGGAGAATGAGGACGAGCTCCAAATTCTGGAAGTGGACAATGTAAAGGTCCGCAAGCAGCAGATGGAGCGACTGCAACACATCAAATCCACCCGAAATAACGCTGCGGTCAAAAAAACCTTGGAAAACATAAAAGTAGCGGCCAAAAAAGCTGTGCGTAAGGAGACCGACCGCGAAAATTTATTAGCTTTAGCAGTAGAAGCGGCCAAAGAACGAGCTACTCTGGGTGAAATCAGCGAGGCCATGGAGAGTGCCTTTGGACGCTACAAAGCAAAAATCCAATCCTTTTCTGGAGTGTATTCCAAAGAGATCAAAAACGACAAAAGCTTTGAAAAGGCCCGAAAAATGGCCGATGAATTTGCCGTTCAGGAAGGCCGTCGCCCTCGCATCATGGTGGCCAAGATGGGTCAGGACGGACATGATCGCGGAGCCAAAGTAGTGGCAACAGGTTATGCCGACCTCGGTTTTGATGTGGACATAGGCCCATTGTTCCAGACTCCTTCGGAAGTGGCCAAACAGGCCGTGGAAAATGATGTCCACGTCTTGGGCATCTCGTCCCTGGCCGGGGGCCATAAGACCTTGGTCCCTGAAGTGATCCAAGAACTCAAAAAACTAGGGCGGGAGGACATCATGGTCATTGTCGGCGGTGTCATTCCCAAACAGGATTACGGATACCTATTGGAACACGGTGCCGTAGCGGTGTTCGGACCTGGCACTACGATCAGCGATGCTGCCATAGAAATACTCAACATTTTGATGGACTAACTGCTTAACGATCTAATACAGATAACTTTAACTTTCTTTAACGCGCAAAGCACCCGTTATTCACCCCTTGTTAACAAAATACATTTTCTGGCATCTTAAATAATCGTATTTTTAGCACCTAACTTACTATGAAATGGGCAAGATAATTGCTATTGCGAACCAAAAGGGCGGTGTGGGCAAAACAACCACTACGGTAAACCTTGCAGCCTCCCTTGGCGTATTGGAAAAGAAAGTATTGCTAATCGACGCCGACCCCCAGGCCAATGCAACATCTGGCCTTGGCATCGATGTGGATTCCGTGGAATATGGAACTTATCAACTTTTGGAACATACCATGAGCGTGGACGAGGTCATTATCCCAACGGATTCGCCCAATGTGGACCTTGTACCCGCACACATCGATCTTGTGGCCATTGAAATAGAACTGGTGGACAAGGACAACAGGGAATACATGATGAAGGAAGCCTTAAAGGACCTTGGTGACCGATATGACTTTGTGTTGATCGATTGCGCTCCATCCCTGGGCCTTTTGACCCTGAACGCCCTTACGGCAGCAGATTCGGTCATGATTCCCATCCAATGTGAATATTTTGCGTTGGAAGGCCTTGGTAAGCTCTTGAATACCGTAAAAAGTGTACAAAAAATACATAACAATGACCTGGACATCGAGGGTATGCTATTGACCATGTACGATTCCAGGCTCCGCTTGTCCAACCAAGTTGTGGAAGAAGTGAAAAAACATTTTGCCGATATGGTGTTCGACACCATCATCCAAAGAAATGTGAGACTGAGTGAAGCCCCAAGTTATGGAGAGAGCATCATAAAATATGATGCCAGCAGCAAAGGTGCCTCCAATTACCTTAACTTGGCCAATGAAATTTTGAAGAAAAACAAGGAGAAAGTTTAAATGGCGAAAGCAACTAAAAAACAGGCTTTGGGAAGAGGCCTGTCCGCCCTATTGAAAGATCCTGAGAACGATATCCAATCCGTTTCGGACAAAAACGCGGACAAGGTGATAGGAAATGTGGTGGAACTGGACATCGAATCCATCGAGATGAACCCGTTCCAGCCCCGCTCCAACTTCAATGACGAGGCCCTTGAGGAATTGGCCAGTTCCATTCGGGAGTTGGGCATCATCCAACCCATAACCGTTAGAAAACTGGATTTCAACAAATTCCAGTTGGTATCCGGGGAGAGAAGGTACCGTGCCTCCAAACTGGTGGGCCTGGAGACCATTCCCGCCTACATCCGCATCGCCAACGATCAAGAATCCTTGGAAATGGCCTTGGTAGAAAATATCCAAAGGCAAGACTTGGACCCCATTGAGATTGCCCTTTCCTACCAACGACTCATCGATGAGATCCAGATCACCCAAGAAAAACTGAGCGACCGCGTAGGAAAAAAACGCTCCACCATCACCAATTATCTACGCTTGTTGAAACTTGACCCCATCATCCAGACTGGGATGAGAGATGGGTTCATCAGTATGGGACATGGTAGGGCACTCATCAACATCGACAAGAAAAAGGACCAGATCTCCATCTACGAAAAGATTGTTTCCGATGGCCTGTCCGTCCGTGATACCGAACAATTGGTGAAGGCCTACAAGGAGCCAGAAAGCCAAACAGCGACCCCGAAGAAAAAAGGCAGCAAGGATGTTCCCGGATTTGTATCCAAGGGCATCGAAGCCCTCAAGGAACACCTTTCCGCAAAAGTGGACATTTCCGCCTCCAGCAACGGAAAAGGCAAAATCGTGATTCCTTTCCATTCCGAAGAGGAATTCAAGCGAATAAAAAAATTGTTGACAGGTGAATAAAAACCTTCTCTTTTTGTTCTTTGCCTTGTTGTTTGTGCACATTGGTTTTTCCCAAGAAAAAGAGGAAACAGGCAAGGAAGAACCCCAACCCCAAGAAGTGGATTCCTTGGCCCAAAATTTGGAAGGTGAGGGCGTCACTTTTGAAGAGGTGACCAAAAGGGAAAGTGTGAATCCCCTTGCCCCCAGCAAAGCTGCATTCTATTCGGCAGTATTTCCCGGTCTTGGACAGATCTACAACAAACGCTACTGGAAAGCTCCCATTGTCTGGGGCGCCATCGGCACCGGAATCTATGTCTATTCCAATAACAATACCGAATATAAAAGGGCAAGAAATGCTTTCAAGCGACGATTGGCAGGCTTTACCGATGATGAATTTTTTGGCCGAATTTCCGACGAGGCCCTAGAGGGAGCCCAGGAGAACACCCAAAGGGACAGGGACCTGGCCCTGGTCATCACCATTGCACTCTATGCCCTGAACATCATAGACGCCAATGTGGACGCGCACCTTAAACAATATAATGTTGACGACAATCTTGCGGTTGACTTTCAACCTTATATAGATGTAAACCCCGTGACCAACCAACCCAACTATGGAATGGCCCTGGTCGTAAAATTTTAGTATATGAACATTGCTTTGTTCGGTTATGGCAAAATGGGTAAGATGATTGAACAAATCGCCCAAGAAAGAGGCCATACCATTGTAGCAAAAATAGACGTCGGTACGGCGGATGTGGATTACGGCGCCATGGACGTTGCCATAGATTTCAGCACCCCCGATGCCGCCTTTGAAAATATCACCAACTGTTTCAAGAACGGTGTGCCGGTCATTAGTGGCACCACGGGATGGTTGTCCCGATACGAAGAAGCCGTGGAACAGTGTACGGAAAACAAAGGCGCCTTTATCTACGCATCCAATTTCAGTTTGGGTGTGAACATTTTTTTTGAACTGAATTCACATCTGGCCAAAATGATGTCCAAATTGGAGCAGTACAAGGTTTCCATGGAAGAGATCCACCATACCCAAAAGCTGGATGCTCCCAGTGGGACTGCCATTACCTTAGCTGAAGGGATTATTGGGAACTCTTCGTACAGCGACTGGAAATTGGATACCGCTGGTGATAAGATCATTCCCATAACATCAATCCGGGAGGGCATGGTGCCCGGCACCCATAGTATCTGCTACGAAAGCGATGTGGACAGCATTGAGATAAAGCACACAGCGCACAATAGGCAAGGTTTTGCCCTTGGAGCCGTGATCGCGGCGGAATGGATCAAAGGAAAAACAGGTGTCTTTTCAATGAAGGACGTGTTAAACCTAAGCTAAAAAACGTAACAACAATTTAGGCAGTTAGTCTAACAAAGAAAATTTTATATGGACGGTACACAGTGGATCATTTTTATCCTGATCATCCAGATCATCCATTTTTTGGGTACTTGGAAACTATATGTAAAAGCAGGACGAAAGGCTTGGGAGGCCGCCATACCTATCTACAATGGGATCGTATTGATGAAGATCATCAACAGGCCCAAGTGGTGGGTCATCTTGTTGTTCATCCCCATCATCAATTTATTGATGTTCCCTGTGGTGTGGGTAGAGACCATCCGAAGTTTTGGCAAGAGCACCCTCTTGGATACCTGGTTGGTCATCCTCACTCTTGGGTTCTACATTTATTACATCAACTACGTAGAAGATGTCATCTATATCGAAGACCGTAGCCTAAAACCTAAAACCGGTCTGGGCGAGTGGGTCAGTTCCATTGTGTTTGCCATAGTGGCCGCAACTTTGGTGCACACCTATTTCATCCAGCCCTATGTGATACCAACAGGATCGTTGGAGCGCACCCTACGGGTCGGGGACTTCCTTTTTGTGAGCAAGTTCCATTATGGTGCCCGGGTGCCCATGACCACCTTGGCCGCCCCAATGGTACACGATACACTTCCCGTCCTCAAAACAAGGTCATATTTGGCCGATGTGGACCCGGAGACCGCCAAGACTTCCTGGATCAACAAACTGCAATTGCCCTATATGCGCTTGCCCGGTTTTGAAAGGGTGGAAAAAAATGATATTGTGGTGTTCAGTTTGCCCTCGGATACCCTGTACCAATTCTTCAAAGCACAAAAAGCGGTCATAAAACCTATAGACAAGAAATCCAATTACGTAAAACGTTGTGTGGGCACGCCCGGGGATTCCCTTTCCGTGGTTGATGGCTTTGTGCACATCAATGGAAAAAAACTGCAGCTTTCCGACAGGGCCAAACCTATGTACGATTATGAAGTGTATGCAAAAAATGGGGTGTCCAGTCGTTATCTGGAAGAAGTGGATGCATCGGATTATCTGCGTAAATACATTGCCCCCAGTATAACAGAAGCACAGTACAATGCGTTGGTCCCCTTTGCCATGGGAGCCAACCGTAAACAAGATGGCAAAATAGAGATCATCACAGAGGAAAAAGGAATCCCCACGGATGTCATTCGACAATTGAGGCTTTCCTTGACCGAAGAAAAACCTTTGGCGCGGGTTGCCAACATGACCGCCGAAATGGTGGAAAAATTGCGTCAAAACCCGGCCATCGACTCCGTGGTGATGACGCTTGAGCCCAAAGGGGTATATGGTGGTTCCTTCCCCCAAAAACCCAACCTCTATCCGTGGAACAATGATAATTTTGGACCCATTTATATTCCGGAAGCCGGTGCAACTGTGGAGATTAATTCCAAAACCATCCCCCTGTACAAAAAAATCATCAGGGACTATGAGCACAACGATGTCGAGGTCACAGGGAACAAAGTGCTGATCAATGGGCAAGAGGCCAACTCCTACACCTTCAGACAGGATTATTACTGGATGATGGGTGACAATCGCGACCATTCCGAGGACAGTAGGACCTGGGGCTATGTCCCTGCCGACCACATTGTGGGCAAGCCGGTTTTCCTTTGGATGAGTTTCGATAATTTCACAGAGGGCATTGCAAAATGGAGGCCCCGATGGGAACGTGTCTTCACCACTGTGGGTGGTAGCGGGGAACCTGTATCATACCGCTGGTATTTTGTTGTTGCAATTATCGGCTGGTTTGTGTTTGACTTCTTCCGAAAGCGAAAGAAGAAAAAGGCCTGATCTGTTTTTACGTTGATTTGTTGGTCTGAACTTATAAATCCATGTTTACATACTCTTTCGAAAAACTTGATGTATGGAAAGAAGCCAAGGAGTTCACAAAAGAGATATATGCCGTAACTGCTCGATTTCCAGAGCTTGAAAAGTTTGGTCTGACATCTCAGATGAGAAGGGCCGCTGTATCGATTTGTTCAAACATTGCGGAAGGATCGGCTAGAAAAACAAACAAAGACAGGGCTCATTTCACAACAATTTCATTTAGTTCAGCAGTGGAAATTTTAAATCAATTAATTTTATCATCTGAACTAGGTTTCTTGGATTTGGAAGATTATCAAGATTTGAGACTCAAATTGGAAAGTATAACCAATAAGCTCAACTCTCTTAGAAATTATCAGACCAAATAGCCAACCACAAACATTTCCAAATATCAAATCAACAGATAAACAAATATTGCTCCACCCCACCTATTTTCCGAACGTAGCCTCTTTTGCCGCGATGGTTCAAAATGATGTGGTTTGGGAAGCCGAAGACAATTTCCAGAAGCAGACCTATCGAAACCGCTGTTACATCTGCACGGACAAGGGAAAACACATGCTCAACATTCCCATCAAACATGTAGGGGGCGATGAGGGCAGACAAAAATATGCCGATGTGGAAATGGACAACAGCTACCCTTGGAAAAAACAACATTGGCGCACCTTGGAAACAGCCTACAGGACGTCCCCTTTCTTTGAATTCTATGAAGATGAGATAAGACCGCTGTATGAAGGCACGGACACCTCCCTATATGAGTTCAACTTAAAGACCATTGAGGTGGTCGGCAACTGTATAGGGGTGGAACTTCCCGCAGCAAAGACTGAGAAATTCCAAATGGAGCCTACCGAACTTTTGGATACCCGTTTTTTGGTAGAGGCCAAACGAAAAGGGAAAATACCATTGGAGCCTTATCCACAAGTGTTCGAAGAACGGCATGGATTCATTTCTGACCTGAGCATACTGGACCTTTTGTTCAATGAGGGCACCAATGCCCTTGCCTACCTGAAGAACCAATCTTTGCATTTGTCCCATGCTTAGGCACATGGTCCATTATGGTATCCATTTTTTGGTGCCCATCCTTATTGCTGGCTGGTTTTTCAAAGGTAATCGGCTGCAAATCGCATTGATCTTATTAGCGGGTATTCTTATCGATGTAGATCATCTGCTGGCAGATCCCTTATTTGACCCAAATCGTTGTAGCATTGGTTTTCATCCTTTGCACAGCTATTGGGCCATTTTGGTGTATTGTATCCTTCCTTTTTTTAAAACTACCAGGGTTATTGGTCTAGCGCTTATCATCCACATTTTAGCGGATATGTTGGATTGCTTATTGATGTGAATTGAGCCGAAGAGTGGCCATCACGGGGTAGTGATCGGACAGTTTTTCTTCAAAATTCACATGGTCTAGGACTTCAAAATCCGGATCGGTCAAGATATAGTCTATCCGGATGGGAAACTTCAAAAGATCATATGTACGGCCAAATCCCGTTCCTCTCTCAAAATAAGAATCATTCATATCTCCTTTGATTGTATGGTAGACATTCGAGTATTGCGTATTGTTGAAGTCGCCTACCACAATTTTCTTGTACGGTGTGGCATCCATACTTTCCCTGATCAGCTCGGCCTGTTCGTATTGTTTTAGCATTACCCTCCTCGACTTTGCAAACAATCGGGAGGATTCCTCCCTTTTGATGGTGTTCAGGTTGGGTTCAATCCTAAAGGATTGTAAATGGACATTGTAGACCCGTATGGTGTCCTTGTCCATTAGTAAATCCACATAAATGGCATTGTTGGCGCTACCGGGAAAAACAATGGAATCTATTTTCAGAATGGGGAATTTGGAATAGACACCTTGGATGACTTTTCCAGAATGTTTTCCATAAACAAAATCAACAAACTTGTGCTTGTACTGACCGAGAGCATTGTTGCGCTTCATGGCGTAGAGTGTCTCTTGGAAGCAAACAATATCAGGGTCCTTTTTCGTTACAAAATCATAGATAAGGCTATCCACATTGTCCATATCCAACTGCCCCAGCTCATTAAAACTTCTTGCATTGAAAGACATGATGGTCAATTCCGTATCATCATCTGGCACATGTTCACTTTTTCGTGGAAACCGATAAAATGGTCCCAAGAGCACATACCAAAGCACCAACAAAATTCCTGACAACAGCGCATTTCTTTTCCTCTTGAAGATCCAATAAAGCAAAAACAACAAGTTGACGATCACCAGCAAGGGGACAATCAGGCTTAAGATAGATAGCGATGGGATCAACGTAGTGGGAACATAGGGCACAAGCAGGGATATGGCCAGCACCAGTGCGAACACCGTGTTCAAAAAAAAGATGATCTTATCAAAAAATGAGAGGTTTTTCACAAATCAATCTTCCTTACCTGCTTTAAACAAAAAGTCCTTTTCTTCTTTGGACAGACTCTCGTATCCCGACTTGCTGATCTTGTCCAGAATGGTATCGATCCTGCGTTGTCTGGCCTGCCTATCATAATCTGCCTGGCGGTCCGCAGCGGTATTTTTTCTATATACGGTCTTCAACGGGGCCTTTTTCTCCTTTGGTTTGAACAGTTGCCCGATGGAATTTCTCAGCTTGGTGAACCCTGCTCCGATATCATTCCCATTCAGCAATTGCCGGGCATACATGTAGCCTAAAAAGGCCCCTCCCAAATGGGCCAACCGCCCCCCAATATTTCCTCCATAGGGTATCTGAATCAAATCCACCAGAACAAAAAACACCCCAACATACCATAATTTGATGTTGAAGAAAATCACCCTGACCTCTTGATTTGGGATATACGCACAAACAAAAATCAGCACGGCCGTTACCCCTGCCGATGCGCCAATAAGGGCCGTATTCGTATTCAACAGGGTTGGGAACACATTGTAGCTGAGCAGAAAGACCAGCCCACCCACGATGACACCCAAAAAATATACATTGATGAACCTTTGGGCATCAAAAAGGTTCAGGAAGATGCGACTGGCGAAATAGAGCATGAGCATGTTCCAAAAGATATGCCCCAATCCCGCATGGAAAAAGGAATAGGTAACCAATGACCACGGTTGTCCAACAAACTCCAAAAAGTCCTTGGGCAAGTGGAACCAGTGGGACACCGAATAACCCAACAAGGCTGTTGACAACCCGTCCAGAATAAAGATCAGGACATTGACAACAATCAGTTTCTCAGCTATGCTGAGCCTGGCAAATTGATATTGAAGCCCGCCATTCGTCATAGATCAATCCCACCTTTTATTGTTGAACTGGTCCTTTTTCCAGTACCACATCATTATAAAACCTATCAGGGCACCACCAATATGCGCGAAGTGGGCCACTCCCGTGTTCACGTTCCCTATACCAAAGATCAGATCCACGGCGATCAGTATGGGCACGAAATATTTTGCCTTGATGGGTACGGGCAGAAAGATGAGCATCAACTTGGCCTCGGAATACATAAAGGCGAAGGCCACCAAAATACCATAAATGGCCCCTGAAGCACCTACTGCAGGTGTGTTGAATGCGGTCAACATACTGTCAATTGTACTTTTGGGTGCCAGATCATACCAACCAGGGCTGTACTGTCCATTGGACAAAATATCCAAAACCTGCGTTCTGGCAATGCCAGCTCCTTCCAAAGCACTCAATCCTTCGTTGAAAAGGAAATAATTCACCCCTGTGTGCAACGCCGCAGATCCCAATCCGGCGGAAAAATAGAAGAACAAAAACTTGCCCTTGCCCCATATCTGCTCCAAAGGCGTTCCGAAGGCCCATAACGCATACATATTGAACACAATGTGCATCAAGTTACCATGCATGAACATATGGGTGACCACTTGCCACCATTCAAAATTGTTGTTCTTGGGAAACCAGAGCGACATCCATTGGTACATTTGGTCCCCATATAGTTGTGTGGCAAAAAACAAGATCACATTGATGATCAACAAATGCTTTACTGCCTCGGTCATTCTACCCATCTAACTGAATTTTTTATCGATATCCCCTTCGGAGATAATGGTGTACGTTAATTTCTGGAACGGGCTCAAAGAGGGTTCCTTGCATGCAAATAAGTTGTCCAAAAGGGCCAACTGCGATTCTTGGTCCAAAACCTCGCCGGTCCGTACCGCCAAGTTCTTGGAAAGCACTTTGGCCAGAACCTCAGCTTGGGAAACAGAACCATCACTGAACCCTTCCGTATAATCTGCGATGAGGCGATCCAATACCGTGCCAATCCCACTTTCGGGGACCACCAACGGGACGCCTGTCACTTTTACAGTCTCCTGTTCCAGACTTTCAAAGGCAAAACCAATGTTAGTCAGGCTTTCCTTGATTTCGCTCAGAACAGCCAGTTCCTGCTTGTTGAAGGTCAATTCCATCGGAAACAACAATTGCTGGCTCAAACCTTCCTTGACCGTGATCTCCCCTAAAAACTTTTCAAAAAGGATGCGTTCATGCGCCCTGTTCTGGTGGATGACCAGCATTCCGGACTTGACCGTGCTCACTACATATTTCCGCCGCAGCTGAAAGGTGGAGGCCAAATGCCCTGTCCCGTCATCCGAATACAAAGTGCCCTGCTCCTCGCTTTCCGACTCGATGACCACATTGCTAAAGCCTTCAATATCGGTACTTTTTTCCAACCCTTCGTACAGCCCCTCCCAACCCTTGACGCTGGTTTTTTGATAGGCTCCGCTACCCATACTTCTTCGCTCCGGGGTTTGCTGAAAGGGATTGAAACTGGCATCCACGGTAATCTTGGGCAAGGTCGCCCCCTTTTCTTTGTACGAATAGGGCGTATCCAGATTCGGGTCATGCTCAAAATCAAGTACCGGGGCCACATTGAACTGCCCCAAGCTATGCTTTATGGTCGATCGGAGAATAGCGTAGAGCGTGTTCTCATCATCAAATTTCACTTCAGTCTTTGTGGGATGGATGTTGATGTCGATGGAAGACGGGTCCACTTGCAGGTACAGAAAATAGCCCGGATACAGGTCCGATTTAATCAAACCTTCAAATGCGGCGACCACGGCATGGTGCAAATACGGACTTTTGATGAATCTGCCATTGGCAAAAAAGAACTGTTCCCCCCTACTCTTCTTTGCAAATTCGGGCTTGCAAACAAATCCAGAGATTTTGACCACCTCCGTTTCCTCTTGCACGGGCACCAATCTACCGTCCATCTTACTGCCAAAAATATGGGCAATACGCTGACGGTGTTTGGCTGATGGCAGGTTGAAAATATCCGAACCATTATTGTAGAAATGGAACTCGATATCGGGGTGCACCAAAGCCACCCTATGGAACTCATCGGTGATGTGACGAAGCTCCACTTGATTGGATTTTAAAAAATTTCGCCTTGCCGGTATATTGAAGAAGAGGTTTTTCACCGAAATGGAAGTCCCCTTTGGGGCCGCCACAACTTCTTGGGATACAATTTTGCTCCCTTCGATCTTGATATGTGTGCCCACTTCATTGGTTACCGTTCGAGTATGCATATCCACATGGGCAATGGCCGCTATGGAGGCCAAGGCCTCTCCTCGGAAACCCTTGGTCTGTAAATTGAACAGGTCTTGTGCTGATGATATTTTGGAAGTGGCGTGGCGCTCAAAAGATAACCGGGCATCGGTTTCACTCATCCCATCACCATCATCGACCACTTGGACAAGGGTTTTTCCGCCATCCTTGACGATCAGTTTGATGGTCTTGGCCCCGGCATCGATTGCATTTTCCATGAGCTCCTTGACCACAGAGGCGGGCCGTTGGACGACTTCCCCTGCTGCAATCTGGTTGGCAACATGGTCTGGCAAAAGTTTGATGATGTCAGCCATTAGGGATTCAGGAATATCGATAGGTCGAAGTCGATGATAAAAAGGAACAGCAACACCAATATGCCCACTATGATCAGAAGACGCAGCTTCAGGTTCTTGTCCCCTTCCATTTTCAAATCGTCCATTGCAGATGAAAACTTGTTCTTGAGTCCTCTATTGGTATGTGCCGTACTTCGAAACTTATCCAGTTTGTGTTCTATTTTATACGGATTGCCCTCCCCCTTGTAGTAGCGTGGTGAATAATCAAACGATTTATTTTTCCTAAGTTTTAAGGGGTTTCGCATAACATCCTTCTCCGTGTCACCTCAAAGGTACTCAAAATAGAAAAAAGGCATTGGAAGGTGCTGCCAAAAAATGTTAACACTTTCGGATTGTTGGATAGCTATGCTAATGGATTGTTTGGACTATTGGATCATAAGTCCCAATACTTGATTAGGATTCAGTCAACACTGAGCTTTATTTCCCCAATACCGCCATTTGGATAGCCGCTATGGCCGCTTCCGTACCCTTGTTTCCGTGTTTGCCCCCGCTCCTATCCTTGGCCTGCTGAAGGTTATCATCGGTCAGGACGCAGAAAATGACAGGAATGTCATAGGTCACGTTCAGATCTTTGATGCCCTGTGCCGTGGCACTGCACACAAAATCGAAATGACTGGTCTCCCCACGGATGACACTACCTATCGCGATAACGGCATCCACTTTTTGGGTTTTCATCATTTTCTTGCAGCCAAAAGTAAGCTCAAAACTGCCGGGAACATCCCATACCAATATATTTTCGGGAAGCGCCCCACAGTCCAAAAGGGCTTCTTTGGCCCCTTTGCAAAGGGCTCCTGTGATCTCTCCGTTCCACTCCGAAACAACAATCCCAAACCGAAGGTCCTTCGCATTTGGGATTTTGTTTTTATCGTAAGTGGATAAATTTTTGTTCGCTGTGGCCATAGTTTAGTTTTGGGCCATTCCGATCAGGGCTTCTACTCCATTGGCTTCCTGGGCGTTCGGATACTCCTCCTTGATGCGCTCAAAATATCCCAATGCCTTGTCTTTTTTCCCCAATTCCATGGCAACCACTCCTGCCTTGTACAGGAATCTTGGTGTGGTGAACTCATTTTCGCTATGGGCAATGGCCTTTTCGTAGTAATCCAAAGCATCTTCGGACTGATTCAACTGTGAAAAAGCATCACCGATCCCGCCTTTGGCCATGGCACCCATGATATCGTCCTCGGATGAAAAGCTTTCCAAATGGGAAATGGCCTCATCGTATTGCTGAAGGTTCAAATAGGTCATTCCAGCAGAATATTTGGCCAAATTGGCCGCTTTGGTACCGCTGTATTCCTCAATGATATCCAAGAAACCGTATTTACCCTCGGCACCGTTAAGGGCCAACGTGAACAGGGAATCCTTTTCGGTCTCACTGTTCAATGCCTGGTCAAAATATTGTTGCGGATAGAAAAGCTCATTGGCCGCAGAGGCCTCTTTGGGCTTTTGGATGAACTGGTGGTAACCCAAGTAGGCGAGCACCCCAATGGCAACGGCTCCAATGACCCCCAAAATGTAGTTTTGGTTCTTTTGTACCCATGCCTCGGTCCTCGACGCACTTTCGTCCAGCGTGTTGAATACTTCCGCCGTTGTGCTCTCGTGTTCTTCTACCTGAGCTTCTTCCGCCTTATTTTTTGGCTTAAAGCCTCTCTTCTTGTATGTTGCCATCCGTCATTTAATTGGTCGCGCAAAAATAAAGTTTTTATCCAAAACCGAAAGGTAATTTATTCGTTATTTTTGGAACCCTTAACGGACACCAATCAGAAAAACCCACTTTGTCTCTCTAGATTTTTATGTTTTTAAGGCATTTATCTTTAGTCAATTACAAAAACTTCGATTCCAAGACCTTGGAGTTCGACCCTGTCATCAACTGCTTGGTGGGCGATAACGGCGTTGGAAAAACGAATATTCTGGATGCCATTTACCACCTCTGTTTCGGCAAGAGCTATTTTAATCCTGTAGCGACGCAGAACATCAAGCACGACACCGAATTTTTTGTGGTGGAGGGGGAGTTTGAAAAGGTGGGAAAGACGGAAAAAATCATCTGTAGTTTCAAAAAGGGGACCAAAAAGGTCATCAAACGCAACGGAAAACCCTATGAAAAGTTCTCCGAGCACATTGGTTTTTTGCCCTTGGTGATCATTTCCCCTTCGGACCGTGACCTCATCCTTGAGGGCAGCGATACCCGTAGGAAGTTCATGGACGGTGTCATTTCGCAGTCGGACAAGGTCTATCTCCAGAACCTCATCAAGTACAACAAGGTCTTGGTACAGCGCAATTCCCTGCTGAAATACTTTGTGGCCAACCGTACCTTTGATGCGGGCACGCTATCCATATATAATGAGCAATTACATGGACTGGGGACGGAAATCCACAAAAAGCGAAAGGAATTCATGGCCGCTTTTGTGCCCATTTTCAAGGAGCAGTACAGTCATATTTCGGAAAAGGAAGAACAGATCATGCTCTCCTACGAAAGTCCGCTCTCCGAAGGCCCTCTCCTGAGACTCTTGGAGGCCAATGTGGAGAAAGACCGTGCCCTGCAATACACCTCGGTGGGGGTGCACAAGGACGATCTGGACTTCACGATTGCAGGACATCCCATCAAAAAATTTGGGAGCCAAGGCCAGCAGAAATCCTTTTTGATCGCCCTGAAACTGGCCCAGTTCCATTTTATCAAGGAACAGGCGAACACCACGCCCATCCTGTTGCTGGATGATATTTTTGATAAACTGGACGAGAACCGGGTCTCCCATATTGTGGGCTTGGTGAAGAACGACAATTTCGGTCAGATCTTTATCAGCGACACGCATGCGGAGCGCACGGAAAATGTGGTAAAAACCATCCATCAGAGCTATAAAATCTTTACCTTGTAACATGCGCCAGACTCTTCCTATTATATTGCTATTGATGCTTTGGAGCTGCAAAAAAACCGCTGTGGCCGAAGCGGACCTGCAGTATCTGAACGGATATTGGGAGATTGCCGAAGTGGAATTTCCGAATGGCTCCAAAAAGCAGTACTCGGTCAACCCCAGCATCGATTTCATCAAATTGAAGGATGGCGAAGGGTTCCGCAAAAAGATGCAGCCCCAGTTTGATGGCTCCTACGACACCTCGAACGATACGGAGTTCTTCACCGTATCGGAAAACCAAGAGACCTATACACTGCGCTACAAAAACGAGTTCAGCGAATGGGAGGAAAAATTGGTATCTGTGGATTCCCTCTCGTTTTCGGTGACCAATGAAGAAGGGGTCACCTATTCCTACAAGCGATTCCAACCCATCAAAATTCCCAAGTAATGGCCAAACGGAACAACTCCCATCTGCCACTGAGCGAAGCCTTGAACGAGTTCATCAAGGAAAATAAGCTCCAAAAAGGCATGGACAAGGTGGATGCTCGCGAGGCATGGACCAACCTGATGGGCAACGGGGTGAACAACTACACCACGGCCGTGGAACTCAAGAACGAGACGCTCTACGTGTCGCTTTCCTCCTCCGTGCTCAGGGAAGAGCTCAGTTTGGGCAAGACCAAGATCATTTCCATGATCAATGAGGAACTGGGCCGGGAACTGGTCAAGAAATTGGTGCTTCGTTGATATTGATCGTTCATCCCTTATGAAAGTCATCCTATCCACAGAACGGCTCGTCATTTCAGAAGTAGAACTTACGGATGCCACATTTATCCTGGAATTGTTGAACAGTCCTACATGGATCCAATTTATTGGGGACAAGGGAATATATTCAATGGAAGATGCGGAAAACTATATCCGAAAAAGCCTGACGAATTCATACCAGACCAACGGTTTTGGACTGTATAAGCTATGCTTCAAGGAAACCATGGTCCCGATAGGCCTGTGCGGATTCTTGAAACGAGATTATCTGGACCATCCGGACATCGGGTTTGCCCTGTTACCAGATTATGAAGGAAAAGGTTTGATGTTGGAGGCCGGCAAAGCGCTTTTGGAACATGCCACATCCCAATTGGGTTTTGATGAAGTCCTCGCCATTGTCCTTCCATCCAATGGCAAATCGTGCCAACTATTGGGAAAGTTGGGGTTCCAAGAAATTGGAAAAGTGATGCCGACAGGAAGTCAAGAGGAACTGCTGCTGTTCTCCAATAAAAAAAGCCACTCCAATGGAGCGGCTTCTTCTTGATATCTTTGGTTCAAATTAGAACACTTCCCTTCCCGAAAAATGGAAAGCACCTTCGATAGCCGCGTTCTCATCACTGTCCGATCCGTGAACGGCGTTCTCACCGATGCTGGCAGCATACAATTTACGGATAGTGCCCTCGGCAGCTTCGGCCGGGTTGGTGGCACCGATCAAGGCACGAAAATCATCAACGGCATTGTCCTTCTCCAGTATGGCGGCCACAATGGGACCCCTGGTCATAAACTCAACCAATTCACCAAAGAAAGGACGCTCTCTGTGGATACCGTAGAATTCCTCTGCATCCCTTTGGCTCAATTGGGTGTACTTCATGGCCACGATCTTAAATCCGGCAGCCGTTATTTTTTCCAAAATCGCGCCGATATAGCCGTTTTCAACAGCATCTGGCTTAATCATGGTAAACGTTCTATTTCCCGTCATTTTCTTTAAATTTTGCGCAAAAGTACAGTTTTTGGAACAACGGGCAAGGCTTAATAGGTTTGTTTTAACTCCTGAAGCACAGCCCCATTGTCGCCCATCATCTTCATATCGGCCTCTTTTTCCTTAAAATATAGGTTGATGACCCCATAACTTTTGTCCGAAACCACCTCACCTACCCTGTGGCTGTTTGGCTCCCCACTAAAGGAAGCATAGGAATGGGTCAGTCCACTGCTCGTAAAATCCACCAAGGGATAGGACAATCCATTGATAGTGGCCCTTGAAAATTCGGAGATATGACGGTCACCAGACAGTAGGATGACTCCCTTCGCCCCTGATTCCACAATCATGGTTTCCAACTTTTGGACCTCATGGGGAAAATTGCCCCAAGTCTCAAAACCGTGCTCCCCTGAAAGCACCTGGATACTGGACATGATCAAGTTAAAATCAGCGTCGGAATTGGCCAACTCGCCCTTCAACCAATCCCATTGGGCATCTCCAAGTATGGTGGCCCCCTCCTCGGTATTGGGCTTATACCTTCGTTTGGGATCTTCGTCCTTGATCAGGTCACTTCGGAAATATCGGGTATCCAAAACGATGATCTTCACTTTTCCCTCAGGCAGTTCAAATTCGTGGGAGGCGTATACCCCTTCGCGATTTCTTCGCTCACTGTCCGAAGGCACTCCCATAAAGTCCAAGAATATCTGCTGACTTTCTTTTTTCACGGCAAATCCGGATCCCCCATCGTTCAAACCAAAATCATGATCGTCCCAAGTCCCGATAATGGGAACCTCGACCTTTAATCTAGCATAGCCCTGTACGGTGTCCTGCATGGCATAAATGGTCCTGATCCTGTCCACATCGTCGGTATCGGCATAGACAATATCACCACCCCAGATCCAGACATCCGGGTTTTCGGCCACCACATCATCCCAAAACGGATTGGGTTCCTGGGGCATGTTACAGGAGCCAAAGGCAACCACAAAATCGGGCCGTTCCTTTTCTTTTTCCAATGGTTGTTTCTCTTCTTTCCTTTTACATCCCATGAAAAGGACCATAAGGACCAGCAAAACGGAAGTGTGCTTCATCATCAGGGTTTAGAGGTTCAAAAATAAGGATATTGCCAGTTACCTCTATATTATATTATTGTATATTTGGCCGCATGAATTCAGCGGATATCACGACAATAAAGTCGATACTTTCCCAACCTCAAAAAATTGTGATCGTCCCTCATAAAAACCCCGATGGCGATGCTATGGGCTCTTGCTTGGCACTCTATGGGTTTTTGAAGGGAATGGGGCACACGGCACATGTGATTGCCCCGAACGATTACCCCAAGTTCCTGAAATGGATGCCCTGCAACGAGACGGTCATCAATTACGAATGGGAGACCCAAAGGGCCCAACGATTGTTGGATGAATCTTCCTTGATCTTCACCTTGGATTTCAACGACCTGTCCAGGGTTGGGCAGATGGAATCCGCACTAAGGGAGGCCAAGGCCGATTTCATCATGATAGACCATCACCAGCAGCCCAGTGATTATGCCAAGGTGACCTATTCCGATGTCAGCATGAGCTCCACTTGCGAGATGGTCTATAATTTCATCGATTTTTTGGGCGGGGCCGAACAAGTGACCAAGGAAATCGCCACCAACCTCTACACGGGTATCATGACCGACACGGGTTCTTTCAAGTACCGATCCACATCGAGCAGGACCCACCGCGTAGTGGCGGAGCTTATTGACAGGGGTGCGGAGAACATGGAGATCCACAGGCAGGTGTTCGACACCAATTCGCCTTCCAGACTGCATTTGTTGGGCGTTGCCCTGAGCAATATGGTCATTCTGCCCGAATATCGGACGGCATACATTACCCTTACCCAGAACGAATTGGATGCCCACGATTTTAAGAAAGGGGACACGGAAGGATTTGTCAACTACGGACTCACCTTGGATGACATTGTTTTTGCCCTCATCTTTATCGAGAACAGGGAAGAAGGTATCATCAAAATCTCCTTACGCTCCGTGGGGGACTTTTCGGTGAACGAATTTGCCCGAAAGCATTTTCAAGGGGGCGGGCACGACAATGCCGCAGGGGGCAAAAGTGACCTGAGCATGGAAGAGACCATCGACCAATTCAATACCATCCTGAAAACCTATAAAAGTCGATTGAACCCATGAGAATTGTCCTTTTGTTCATAGTCGTTATAGTCTTCGCCAGTTGCAAAGGTCCGGAACCACGGAAACCAGTTGAAGTGAAATCCGGCAGTTTTTACAAGGAATCCATAGAACGAAGCAAACAACTGTTGGCCAAGGAAGAAGAAATCATCAAAGAACTGATGGCCAAGGACACACTGCACGAATACATTACCAGTCCCAATGGTTTCTGGTATTATTATGAAACAAAAAACGACACGGCCACCTATTTGCCCAAAACAGAGGACCAGATCTTGTTTTCCTACAATCTGATGTCATTGCAAAACGACACCATCTATACCGCCGAACAAATAGGTCCCACATCGCACGTAGTGGACAAACAGCAATTGTTCCCCGGACTCCAAAATGCCGTTAAGTTGCTTAAAATCAATGAGAAAGCCACTTTTATATTTCCTTCACTACAAGCCTTTGGCTATCAAGGGGACAATAAGGCCATCGGCCCGCGGACTCCATTGAAATCTTCTGTGGAACTACATACGATCATTATCCATAAAGACAGTTTAAACTAAATCCATACATCAAATGAAACAATCACTTTACATCATAACCTTGTTCTCCCTGGTTATTTTGGGATGCAAGTCCAGCAAACATGCTGATTTGGGAGATGGCATCTATGCCGATATCCAGACCACCAAAGGGGACATCATCGTCAAACTGGAATATGAAAAGACCCCGGTCACGGTGGCCAACTTCGTGTCCTTGGCAGAGGGCAACAACCCTTTCGTGAATGACGAATACAAAGAAAAAAAGTTCTATGACGGCATCGTTTTCCACAGAGTAATCAAAGATTTTATGATCCAAGGCGGCGATCCTTCGGGAACAGGCAGTGGAAATATCGGATATACGTTCAAGGATGAGATCCATGACTCCCTGACCCATTCCAAAAAAGGGATCATCTCCATGGCCAACCGAGGCCCAAAGACGAACAGTAGCCAGTTTTTCATCACGCACAACGAAACCCCATGGCTCAATGGAAAGCACACCGTTTTTGGGGAAGTGGTCAAAGGAATCGAGGTGGTCGACTCCATTGCCAACACGGAAACAGGACCTGGTGACAGACCCAAAGTGGATGTGGTGATGAACAAAGTCGAGATTGTCCGGAACGGCAAGGAGGCCAAGAAATTTGATGCTGTACAGGTAATGAACGCTTATTTTGAAGAAGCAAAAGCTGAAGAAGCCGCCTTCAAAAAAATGAAAGAGGATTGGGTCGCTGAATTTACTTCACAAATGGCCAATGCCGAAGAGACCCCTTCCGGACTGAAAATAGTCAAACTGAAAGAAGGTGATGGCGAACAGCCCAAACTAGGCCAAAAAGCAATGGTGAACTATGCCGGCTGGTTGGCCAATGGCGAATTGTTCGACACCAACATTATGGAAATTGCCGAAAAGTTCAATCAAGTGAACCCCGGCAAGAGAGATCGCGGACTTTACAGCCCCTACCCTATGGATTACAGCCCGGATGCACAATTGGCCGCTGGTTTTAGGGAAGGACTGCTCACCATGAAAGTGGGGGACAAACTGCGTTTGTTCATCCCTCCACATTTGGGATATGGCGACAATGACTACGGCCCTATCCCTGGAGGCTCCACACTGGTCTTTGACCTGGAAATCGTGGGAATCCAAGAATAAAAACCATGTATTGAACACAAAAAAAGCCGTACTTTTCCGTACGGCTTTTCCATTTATGGCCGCATCAATTTTCGCTTTACTATATCGATGGGACAAAAAACGAAAACAATCCTTGCCATTGCGCTTCCAGTCCAAATCGTATTGGTCAAATGGGTAGGTAGCTATCCCCTCTTCATCGAGAATTATTACAGTAATGGGGTTTATCCCTATATCTCCAGATTATTGCGGACTCTCTTTGGATGGGTTCCCTTTTCCTTTGGGGATTTGATCTATACCGCCTTGACCTTGATGGCCATCAGGTATTTTTACCGCAATTGGAAGACCATAAAAAAACAACCGCTACTTTTTCTCAAAGACATCTTGGTAGTGTTTTCCATCGCGTATTTTGCGTTCCACATCCTCTGGGGACTCAACTACTACCGCCAGCCCATCACTTGGAGATTGGGCATAGCCCGCGAATATTCCCTTGAAGAATTGGTGGACTTTACCGAATATCTAGCAGAAAGGGCCAACCATTACCAAAACGAGATTACCGGGGACAGTCTTTCCCCTGTACACGTTCCCTACACCAAAAAAGAAATTTTCACCAAAACAGAGGATGCCTATCAGCTTCTAAAAAATGAATACCCCAGTTTCCATTACGAAACCCCAAGTCTGAAGTCATCCCTCTACAGCCTTCCCCTTACCTACATGGGATACGGCGGCTACCTCAACCCCTTTACGAACGAGGCACAGGTGAACGGCCTCACACCATTGTTTCGGTTGCCGACAGTGAGCGGGCACGAAGTAGGGCACCAATTGGGGTATTCTGCCGAGGATGCTACTAATTTCATAAGTTTCTTGGTCACCTCGCAGAGCGACGACCCGTTTTTCAGATATGCAGCATACAACCATGCACTGGGGTATTGTCTCGTAGATTTATACAATAAAGATGAAACCAAATACAATCAAATTTTGGACTCCCTTCACCCCGGGGTGAAAAAAAATTACAAGGAATTGGCAGATTTTTGGAAAAAATATGAAAATCCCATGGAACCGGTCTTCAAGGCCGTGTTCAACACTTTTTTAAAGGTGAACAACCAAAAAGAGGGAATCAAAAGTTACAACTCGGTCGTTGGGTTGATGATCAACCACCAAAAACGCCTTGGGGAGCGAAATTGAAACTTGCGCGATCTTCACACTTCCTTTATATTTAGACGAGCTAAACTAATTCAAATCTAACTTTATGAAAATTAAACTCTTGGCACTGTCCTTCTTTTTGGGCAGTATTTCTTTGTTCGCACAAGATTATTTTCCCACAAATGATGGTGTAAAGACGAAGAACAACAACTACACGGCATTCACCAATGCCAAGATTTATATGACCCCCACACAGGTCATCGAAAAAGGCACCCTACTGATCCAGAATGGCAAGGTCGTACAGGTCGGGAAGTCCGTGAGCATTCCCAAAAATGCCGTGGTACAAGACCTTGACGGGAAGTCCATCTATCCTTCCTTTGTGGACATTTTTTCAAATTTTGGGGTAAAGCCGCCCGAAAGGGCAAATGGTGCGGGAAGATCTGCCCAATATGGTCCTGAAAGGGAAGGATTCTATTGGAACGATCACATTATGCCTGAGAACAATGCCGTGAACAGTTTCTCCTACGACTCCAAAAAAGCCGAAGAGCTTCGAAATGCAGGTTTTGGGGCAGTGAATACCCATATCCAAGATGGTATTGCCAGGGGAACGGGGCTACTGGTCGCCCTGAATGATGCTGGAACCGAGGCACAAAGAATCCTTTCAGACAAATCTGCACAATACTTTTCCTTCGAAAAAAGTGTAGCCAAAAGACAATCCTATCCTGGCTCCCTAATGGGGGCCATGGCCTTGATAAGACAATTGTACTATGATCTGGACTGGTACAGCAAGGGCAATGTGGACACCAAGGACCGCTCACTGGAAGCCTTGGCCGCCAACAAGGGCCTGACCCAGATCTTTGCTGCCGGTGACAATGGAAATGTGTTGCGTGCCGATAAGATCGGGGATCTGTTCGGTATCCAATACACCATTTTGGGCGGTGGAGATGAATATGAACGCATTGACGACATCAAGGCTACCAAGGCCAAGCTGATCCTTCCCTTGAATTTTCCGGACGCCTATGACGTGTCCAATCCGTATCAAGCCGAATATATTGCCTTGAAAGATATGCGGCATTGGAACTTGGCACCGTCCAACCCTAAGGTATTGGCAGATAACGGTGTGGAATTTTCCATCACGCTACACGAATTGAAATCGCCTTCCGACCTGAAGGAAAAATTGATGAAAGCCATTACTTATGGACTATCCAAGACCAAGGCCTTGGAGGCATTGACCACTGTACCTGCGAACATTTTGGGCATGTCTGGCCAAATCGGTTCCCTACAATCGGGCAGTCAGGCCAACTTCTTGGTCACCTCCGGCGAAATTTTTGACGAGGGTACCATCCTCTACGAAAACTGGGTCCAAGGAACCAAAAACATCATCCAGTCCATGGATTTGGTGGACATCCGCGGGAATTACGACCTCAATGTAAACGGCAATAGCTATACCGTGGCCCTTACCGGCTCCATTGACAAGCCCAAAGCCGAATTGAAAAAAGGGGATGAAACAGTCGATTCCAAGATAGATTACTCCGACAACTGGCTGAACCTATCTTTTTCAGAAGACAATGTAGGTTCTTACCGTATGATTGCCCGAGTTGCCCCAGGATCCAACGCGATCAGTGGCAAGATGGTACTCCCCAATGGGAACGAGACAACGGCCAGCCTGGCAAAAACATCGCCTTTTGAGGAGAAATCCGAAGACAAAAGTACCCAAAGGCCAGAATTAGTGGCACTCTCCTACCCTAATGTAGGTTTTGGATACAAGGAAAAACCCAAACAGGAGAATATCCTTTTCAAGAATGCAACGGTTTGGACCGGGGAAGCCATTTTGGAAAACACCGATGTATTGATCAAAAATGGAAAGATAGACAAGGTCGGGAAAGACCTGCGTGCAGGAGGGGCCACCGTGGTGGATGCCACTGGAAAACACCTGACCGCCGGGGTCATTGATGAGCATTCACACATTGCCGCTTTGGCCATCAACGAAGGAGGACACAATTCCTCTGCGGAGGTGCGGATGAAGGATGTCATCGATCCAACGGACATGGACATCTACAGAAACCTTGCGGGTGGCGTCACTACTATCCAACTATTGCATGGTTCCGCCAACCCGATAGGGGGCCGTTCTGCCATTCTACGGCTAAAATGGGGTGAAAATGCAGATGGATTGGTATTCCCCAATGCACCAAAGTTCATCAAGTTTGCACTGGGCGAGAACGTAAAACAGTCCAACTGGAACAGTTTTTCCCGTTTTCCACAGACCCGTATGGGGGTGGAGCAACTCTATACCGACTACTTCCAACGCGCTAAGGAATACGATGCAAAAAAGAAGAGCGGACAACCCTTCCGTTATGATGAGGAAATGGAAACCCTGGCCGAAATCCTCAATGGGGAAAGGTTCATCAGTTGCCATTCCTATGTTCAGAGCGAAATCAACATGATGATGAAAGTGGCGGAAAAGTTCAACTTCCGCATGAACACCTTCACCCATATCCTGGAAGGGTACAAACTGGCCGACAAAATGGCCGAACACGGCGTTGGGGGCTCCACATTCAGTGATTGGTGGGCCTACAAATATGAAGTGAACGATGCCATTCCCTACAACGCTGCCATCATGGCTAGCCAAGGAGTTACCGTGGCCATCAACAGTGATGATGCCGAGATGTCCAGAAGATTGAACCAAGAGGCCGGAAAAACTGTAAAATATGGAGGTATGTCCGAAATCGAGGCGTGGAAGATGGTCACCCTGAACCCTGCCAAGTTGTTGCATTTGGACGACCGCGTAGGCAGCATCCAAGAAGGCAAGGATGCCGATATGGTGCTTTGGAGCGATCATCCTCTATCCGTATATGCCAAGGCAGAAAAAACATTGATCGAGGGAAAAGTCTATTTTGATCTGGAAAAAGACCAAATGCTACGGGAATCTGTGAAAAAAGAACGAAACCAATTGATCGGCATGATGCTGAACGAAAAGAAAAATGGTGGAAAGACCCGTACACCTGCCCAGAGCAAAAAAGAACGATTTGAATGTGAAACCCTTTAAAGTAAAATAATGAAATTTTCAGATATATATTCAAGCAATCATTGTCCCCTTGAGGGGACTTTAGGGGTGTTTTTGAGGCGCCTCGCCTTCGTGGTCATGCTAGCTATGAGTTTTACAACTTCCGCTCAGCAGACCCCTGCCCCCAAGCAGACCGAACAAGTTGCCATTTTTGGGGCGACAGCCCACATCGGTAATGGAGAGGTCATAGAAAATTGTACCATCATATTTACCGATGGGAAAATCACGGCCATAGGTTCCGATCTTATGGCACCTACCATTGGCACTATGATAGATGCCAAAGGAAAACACGTATATCCGGGCATCATAGCTCCCTCCAAGTCCCTTGGTCTGGTAGAAGTGGATGCCGTAAGGGCCACTGACGACCAAGATGAAATCGGGGAAATGATCCCACACATCAGGAGCATCATCGCCTACAATGCAGAATCCAAAGTAGTCGAAAGCATGCGCCCGAACGGTGTTCTGTTGGGTCAGGTGACCCCACAGGGCGGTACCATTTCTGGAACATCGAGCATAGTCCAATTCGATGCATGGAACTGGGAAGATGCCGCTGTGAAGACCGATGATGGCATCCACTTGAACTGGCCGTCCTTCTTCAGGAGAGGCAGATGGTGGATGGGAGAAGACAGAGGTTACATCCCCAATAAGGAATACACAGGACAAGTAGGTGAAATCGAAGTGTTCTTCCAAAATTCCAGTGCCTATGGAAAATCAGTAGAAAAGGAAAGAAACCTTCCCTTTGAAGCCATGCAGGGTCTATTTGATGGCTCCAAACATTTATACATCCACGCCAATGGCGAAAAGGAGATGACGGATGCCGTGGCGGCCGTAAAAAAAGCAGGAGTGAAGAATGTAGTGATCGTAGGCGGGTACCGTGCCAACAAGATTGCGGATTTCCTAAAGGAAAACAATGTCCCCGTACTGGTAAACCTTACCCATTCGTTGCCTGAATATGACGATGACGATTACGACCTTCCCTACAAATTGCCCAAATTGCTTGTGGACGCAGGACTATTGGTCGGTTTGCAAAATGAAGGTGCAGCCAATTTCCAGACCAGGAACCTGCCCTTCTATGCCGGACAAACGGTAGGCCAAGGACTGGACAAGGAGACTGCGCTACAATTGGTGACCGGGAATACTGCAAAAATACTGGGCATCGACGATATGTACGGCACCTTGGAGGTTGGTAAGAGCGCCACCTTGTTCATTTCGGAAGGAGATGCTCTTGACATGCGTACCAACCAACTATCCAAAGCTTATATCGATGGTCGAGATGTTTCATTGGAAACCCATCAGACCGAACTTTGGAAAAGGTATATGGGCAAATATGAAGGTGACGGGAAGTAATAATTAACCCGACCTACCTTAGTATTGAAATTTGTCAGGTTGAGCGCAGTCGAAACCTAAAACATTCTCGACTGCGCTCCAAATTGACAAACAATTCCTAACTCTTGTTCAAGGGGATAAATTCCGCTCCATCAGGTTTGGTGTAGAAACCTTCCGTTTTGGCATCCTCGGACAGCATCACATTCTCGAAGACCACCGTACTCTTTGCATCCAACAAGGTACGCCCTTCATAATTGTACCAGGTGATGGCCTTTGGAAGCAACACGCCATTGACCTCTGTCCATTCATTATAATGTATCCATCTAAAATTATCTGAAGGCTCCCCGGTGCCGTAGGTCACGGTATATCCCAACCAAGCCATCTGGTGGGTTTCGGGGTCAAAATGGATATAATATTCATCCTTGGATGAAGCCCCTACCCCTGTCTTGTACCCAATTTGGATACCTGGGTAGCTTTTTCCTTCAAATTCCAAATCCTCTGCAGCGGTATAGACAATACCATCATCTGCCAAAACAAAGGGCATGGCCTGAAAATAGAACATCAAATTGTGGTAAAATGCGGCATCTCCCTTATAGGCTTCTTCGGCGTCCAAGAGCCAAACCTGTGCTCCATCAAATCCTAAGGAAAATAAATCGGTATCCACCCTATCCTTTCTAGACCACAGATCAATGGTGTGGATTTCGGGAAGGTCGGGGTTGGGTAGCACAAAGGAAAGGGTGCGCTGCTTTTTCCAAAGCTTCAACCCACCGTGGGCATCAAAAACCTTGGAAAGTGCTTCTGGAAAGGCATGGACGGCCATTTTCTCTTCCATGGGAATCTGCACTTCTTTTTCTTCATTTTTTGGGGACTGTTTGCAAGCAAAAATGGCCAGTACAGTCAATAAGATGGTTGTTTTCTTCATGGTATAAGTTTGGTCACTTGGTCGAAAACCCCTTTTTTACATTACAGGAATAGCTATTTTTACCTTATGATGGAAACCAAACTGATCAGCAGTGTCCAAAATCCATTGGTAAAAAAAATACTGCTCCTTAAAGAAAAATCCCGGGAACGGAAGACAACGGGACTTTTTGTGGTAGAAGGGCAGCGGGAACTGGAGCTTGCCCAAAAGGGTGGGTACCCATTGGAGACCTTGCTATATTGTCCGGACATTTTGGACGCGTCCCAGATCCGACCTTTCCTGAAAAATTCCAAGGCCGAAATTGTACAGATCACGAAACCGGTTTATGAAAAAATGGCCCACAGGGGTACTACCGAAGGCGTTCTGGGAATCATGAAAGCAAAGGAACACAGTTTGGAAAAGATCCATTTCAAGAACAAAGAGCCTTTGGTATTAGTTGCCGAGGCCCCGGAAAAACCAGGAAACATAGGTGCCCTGCTTCGCACTGCCGATGCAGCTGCGGTGGATGCGGTGCTGATTGCCAACCCCAAATCGGACCTGTATAACCCAAACATCGTACGATCCAGCGTGGGCTGCGTGTTCACCAATCAGATTGGCATGGGTTCCACCGAGGAAATCATCCATTTTCTCCAAAAAAATCACATCAAGATCTATTGTGCCACGCTCACCGCCTCAAAAAACTATGTAGACTGTGATCTTACTGGCGCAACGGCCATTGTGATGGGCACGGAGGATACCGGGCTAACGGACATTTGGCTCAAAAGTTCCGACCAAAACCTCATAATACCGATGCAGGGAGAAATAGATTCCATGAACGTTTCCGTATCGGCGGCAATACTTATATTTGAGGCGAAGCGGCAACGCGGATTCTAAGCTATGGAAAAGACTTTGCTCTTTTATGTTATTCTCATCATTTTGATTGTCCAATTCTTGGTCCATCAACTATTGGAATACCTTAACGCTAAGCGTTTTGGGTCGAAACTACCCCAGGAACTTTCCGATGTCTTCGATGAAGAAGAGTATCGAAAATCACAACAGTACAAACAGGCCAATTATCGATTTGGGTTGATTTCGGATGGCTTTTCATTGGCGGTCACCATCTGTTTTCTGTGGTTTGGTGGATTTGGGTGGGTCGATACCATCACCCGGTCCCTTACCGAGAGCCCCATTCCCATGGCATTGGTCTTCTTTGGGTTGATCACCTTGGGAAGCACCGTCCTTGGATTGCCCTTCTCCTACTACAGGACCTTTGTCATCGAAGAAGCGTACGGGTTCAACAAAACCTCCCGAAAATTGTTCTTCATGGACAAACTGAAAGGCGGATTGCTCACTGTCGTTTTAGGCGGAGGCATATTGGCCTTGTTCATGGTGTTCCTTCAATGGACCGGTCCCAACTTTTGGATCTACACTTGGGCCATGATCGGCGTAGTGATTCTTTTTGTCAATCTATTTTATAGCCGTTTGATCGTCCCTCTTTTCAACAAACAGACCCCACTAAAGGAAGGTAGCCTAAAAAAGGCCATAGAAGGTTATGCCCAAAAAGTCGGATTCGAACTAAAGAATATTTTTGTGATTGATGGATCCAAACGCTCCACCAAGGCCAATGCCTATTTTTCAGGATTGGGAAAAGAGAAGCGTATCACCCTTTTCGATACTTTGATAGATGACCTGAGCGAAGAGGAAATTGTTGCGGTCCTGGCCCACGAAGTAGGGCATTACAAGAAAAAGCACATCGTTTTCAACCTATTGGTTTCCCTGGCTTTGACAGGATTTACCTTATATGTGCTCTCCCTTTTCATCAACCATCCTGAAATATCGCTGGCCATTGGAGTGTCCACACCCAGTTTTCATGCGGCCTTGGTGGGATTTGCGCTTTTGTACAGCCCCATTTCAGAAATAACGGGCCTAGCGATGAACTATCTTTCCAGAAAGTTTGAGTTCCAAGCGGACGACTTTGCCAAAAACACCTTTGCGGCAAAGCCATTGGTCACTTCGTTGAAAAAACTTTCGAAGAATAGTCTGAGCAACCTTACCCCACACCCGGCCTACGTTTTTGTACACTACTCCCACCCACCGTTGATAGAGCGGATCAGAAACCTTAGGGCATAGTTTTTGTTGCCTAGCTGATAAGATTGTGGTAATTTTAATATACTATGACAGAGGCTGCGATTGAAAAAGAGAACAAGGAGATTGCAAAGCAGTACAAGGAACTGCTTCGCATAAGCTATCAAACTTTGACCGATGAGGATAAAAAGTTGATACGCTCCGCCTTTGATGTGGCCGTGGATGCCCATAAGGACCAAAGGCGCAAATCTGGCGAGGCATATATCTTCCACCCCATAGCCGTGGCCAAGATCGTAGCCTCCAAGATAGGTCTCGATGCCGTGTCCATAGCAGCGGCCCTGCTGCATGATGTGGTCGAGGACACCCCCTATACCCTGTCCGACATTGAGCGGATGTTCGGTGAGACAGTGGCCCGTATCGTGGACGGCCTCACCAAGATCGCCCACCTGAAAAAGGATATGGACATCAGCCAGCAAGCCGAGAATTTCAGGAAAATGTTGCTTACGCTGCATGACGATGTCAGGGTCATTATCATCAAGATTGCCGACAGATATCACAATATGCTCACCATGGAGTCCATGCCCGAGCACAAGCAGGTCAAGATCGCTTCAGAAACCCTCTATATCTATGCCCCGTTGGCTCATCGGATTGGGCTCTACAATATCAAGACACATCTGGAGGACCTTTCCCTGAAGTATACCGAACCAGAAGTGTATAACGACATCAAGGCCAAAATCGAGGATACCGAAGAGGAGAGCATGGCCTATATAGAAGCCTTCTCCAATGTCATAAAAAACTCGTTGGACAAGGAGGGACTCAATTACCAGATCAAGGGGCGGATGAAGTCCATCTTTTCCATCCGGAGGAAAATGAAGTCCCAGAACGTATCCTTCGATGAGGTGTATGACAAATTTGCCATCAGGATCATCTATAAATCCGACAGAAAGAACGAAAAGTTCCTTGCCTGGAAGATCTACTCCATCGTAACGGACCACTTCACCCCAAACCCCATCCGTTTGCGTGATTGGATCACTTCTCCTAAATCCACAGGGTACGAGGCGCTCCACATTACCGTAATGGGCCCAAAGGGCAAATGGGTGGAGGTGCAGATCCGAAGTGAGCGAATGCACGAAATTGCGGAAAAAGGCTATGCGGCCCACTTCAAATACAAACACGGCGACCAAAAGGAACAGGGCATTGAGGAATGGCTCAATAAATTACAGGAAGCCCTTGAAAGTGCCAATGGCAACGCCGTCGACTTTGTGGAGGAATTTAAACTGAACCTCTATGCCAAGGAAATCTTTGTGTTCACCCCTAAGGGTGATCTAAAATCCATGCCCAAAGGGGCCACAGCCCTAGATTTTGCCTTTAACATCCACACCGAGATCGGCATGAAGACCCGTGGGGCCAAGGTCAACGGGAAATTGGTCCCGTTGGGTACCGAGCTGCATAGTGGTGACCAAGTAGAGATCATGACCTCTGAAACGGCCAAGCCAAACCAAAGCTGGCTGGACTATGCCAATACGGCCAGGGCCAGGGCCAAGATCAAATCCTCGTTGATGGAGGAAAAAAGGGAAGTGGCCGAGGAAGGCAAGGAAATCCTTCGCAGAAAGCTGAAGTCCCAAAAAATTACCCTCAACGAGGACACGGTGAACAAACTGGTGAACTTTTTCAAACTGAAGACCAGTCTAGATTTGTTCTATCGCGTAGGAATTGGGGTCATCGACAACGACAAGCTGAAGGACTTCGCATCGTCCTATCACAATGCCTTTATTAACTTCTTCAAGAACCGGATACGGAAAACCCCTGTCCCCAAAGATGTGGACAAGGACGAGATCACCACCAAGTACGATATGCTTGTGTTTGGCAAGGAGGAAGAGCGGCTGAACTACAAACTTTCGCAGTGCTGCAATCCCATTCCCGGGGATGAGGTGTTCGGTTTTGTAAGCGTAAACGACGGTATAAAGGTGCACAAGAAAAACTGCCCCAACGCCATCTCCCTGCAATCCAATTATGCCTACCGCATCATGACCGCCAAGTGGATAGACTCCACCCAGGAAGAATTTTCGGTGGACATACAAATTACGGGGATAGACAACCTAGGACTGGTCAAGGACATCACCAAGATCATTTCCGAAAACATGCACGTGAACATGCGGAACCTCAATTTCAGTGCGGATGGCGGCACCTTCAAAGGGAAGATCACCCTTGTGGTAAAAAACAACAACATCCTCAAAAGGCTCATGGACAATCTAAAGCAAGTAGAGGGGATCGACAAAGTCTCCAGAATTTAATTTTTAGCTGTACCTTTGTGCATTAGCATAGGTAGAAAGCCATGGGAAACAATAAAAATCAGGAAATTGTAAAAAACGTGTTCACTGCGTTCCTCGAGGAAAAGGGACATCGGAAGACACCTGAGCGCTACGCCATTTTACAGGAAATCTATGAAAGTGACGATCATTTTGACGTGGAATCCCTCTACATCAAAATGAAGACGAAGAATTACAGGGTGAGCCGAGCAACGCTCTACAATACCATCGAACTTTTGTTGGAATGCAAACTGGTACGCAAGCATCAATTTGGAGAAAATCAGGCTAAATATGAAAAATCCTATTTTAACCGTCAACACGACCACATCATATTGACAGATACAGGTGGAGTTTTAGAATTTTGTGATCCTCGAATTGAATCCATAAAAAAGACCATCGAAGAGGTTTTTGACATCAAGATCAACAACCACTCGTTATATTTCTACGGAACCCGAAACAAAGAAGAAAACCTAACAGAATAACCAACACATTTCATGGTAGATTTATTGCTTGGACTCCAATGGGGAGATGAAGGAAAAGGAAAAATTGTTGATGTACTAACCAAGGAATACGATATTATCGCCAGATTTCAAGGAGGCCCCAACGCAGGGCATACCTTGGAATTCGATGGCATAAAACACGTACTGCACACCATCCCCTCTGGGATTTTTCATAAAAATGCCATCAATATTGTGGGTAATGGCGTAGTCATTGACCCCGTCATCTTCAAAAGGGAATTGGACAATCTTCAAAAGTTCAACATCGATATCATCTCCAAGCTTTTGATCTCGCGCAAGGCACACCTTATCCTTCCCACGCACCGGTTGCTGGATGCCGCATCCGAAGCCTCAAAGGGAAAGGCCAAGATCGGCTCCACACTAAAGGGCATCGGACCTACCTATATGGACAAGACCGGGCGCAACGGAATGCGTGTGGGAGACCTGGAATTTGACGATTGGAAAACCAAATACCGTGCCCTGGCCGACAAGCACGAAGCCATGATCGATTTCTATAATGCAGAGATCGAATACAATCTACCCGAATTGGAGGCCGAATTCTGTGAAGGTGTGGAGACCCTCAAAAAATTGACCTTCATCGACAGTGAGGAATACATCTTCAAAGCGCAGGCCGAAGGAAAGAAAATACTTGCCGAAGGGGCCCAAGGCTCCCTTTTGGACATTGATTTTGGGACCTATCCCTTTGTTACCTCATCCAACACCACCGCAGCAGGTGCCTGCACCGGTCTAGGTGTCGCACCCAACAAGATTGAGAAGGTATTGGGCATTTTCAAGGCCTATACCACCCGAGTGGGCAGCGGCCCCTTCCCCACCGAGCTTTTTGATGAGGATGGAGCGACCATGGGCCGCGTAGGAAACGAATTCGGCGCCACCACAGGAAGACCAAGACGTTGTGGCTGGTTGGACCTCGTAGCACTGAAATATGCCGTACAAATCAATGGCGTTACCGAATTGATGATGATGAAGGCCGATGTACTCAGCGGGTTCAAGACCATTAAGGTCTGTACCGCTTATGACTACAAAGGAGAAAAGATACAACACCTACCCTACAATATTGAAAGTGAATATGTCTCACCCATATACACTGAAATGAAGGGATGGGCCAAGGACCTTACCAAATTGACCACGGCAGAGGAACTCCCGACTGCCCTGAACGATTACATTACGTTCTTGGAGGAACAGCTCCAGGTGCCCATTAAGATTGTTTCCGTGGGGCCGGACAGACTTCAGACCATACGCAGATAAGGTTTCTCGCTGTACATTTTGACTGCTGACGACAAAGTAAACGTCAGTTCGATTTTTTCCCTTTGGGAAAAGGTACTTGCCCATTGACAGCCTGATCGAGAACAAGATTCTTGTAACAGGGTGACTTTTGTCACTTTTGGGATGATGCTTATTGCCTAACTTGCTTGAAAGAAACACGGCCCAAATCCGACAAAGTTTGGGTATAAAAATCATTTAAAAAGCAAGAACATGGGGAAAAATCTCAATCAAATAGGACTGGACCAAAAAGCATCGAGCGAACTCTCAGAAAAACTCAACGAGCTCTTGGCCGATTATCAATTGTTCTACATGAATGCACGCGGATTCCATTGGAACATCAAAGGCCATAAATTCTTTGAGCTCCACCTCAAATTTGAGGAGCTGTACAATGATTCCCTAATCAAAATCGATGAGATTGCCGAAAGGATCTTGACCCTTGGCTTCACTCCGCTCCACACATATGCGGATTATTTGGGACTGTCCAAAATAAAGGCAGCAAAGAACGTATCCAATGGCACTGAGGCCATCAAAGAGATCTTGAAGGGCTATGAGGTGCTGCTCCCCTTGGAAAGGGAACTCCTCGAAATGTCGGGAGACTCCAACGATGAGGGTACAAACGCGCTGATGAGCGACTATATCCGGGAGCAGGAAAAACTGGTGTGGATGTATTCCGCCTTTCTGAATGAATGACAAAACGGGGCAAAACTGTCCAACATTTGCCAAAGCTTTCTAAAGGCTATATGTCACTTTCCCCAAAAACCCTACTTTTGGGCAAAATTCCATGGATTTGAAAAGATTTTCTTTTTTCATTCTATTGTTATGCTTTATTGGGGCCACTGCCCAACAGGACGGTCAGAAACCCCAAGATAGACAGATCAACATTGTGTATGGGGCCAATTTCACCAAGGACGAGGCTCAGTTTCCAGGTGCTTCCATATTCAGCAAGGACGATGAAAGACAGGTACAGTTTGAACACCAAGGTGCAGACCTTTGGTGCGATATCGCCATATTCTATACGGAAGAAAACCGCTTGAAGGCCATTGGGAACATCCGTTTGCAACAAGGGGATTCCATTGAGATGAACAGTGGCAAAATGGATTATGACGGCAACACCAAACTGGCCAAGGCCTGGGAAAGTGTGGACCTGACCAACGGACAGATGACACTCACCACGGACACCCTTTATTTTGACCGTGAAAAGCAGTTGGCCTATTACAACTCAGGTGGCAAGGTGGTGGATTCCGCCAATGTGTTGACCAGCAAGGTGGGGACCTACTTCATGACCCCAAAAAAGTACCAGTTCCAAAGGAACGTGCACATAGACAACCCCGAGTACATCATCGATTCGGAACAGTTGGATTATTACACGACCTCCAAAAACGCATACATGTACGGCCCCTCCACCATTACTGGGGAAGAGTATAAAATCTACTGTGAACGGGGCTTTTACGACACCAAAATCGAACGGGGATATGGCATAAAGAATACACGGATCGATTACGATAACAAGATCATAGAGGGTGATAGCCTTTATTTTGACAAGGTCAGTGAGTTTGCCTCGGCCACCAACAACATCAAGATTACAGACACCATAAATAATGGGGTGATCAAAGCCCATTATGCAGAGGTATATAAGGCATTGGATTCCGTTTTTGCGACCAAACGGGCCGTTTCCATCAGTCTGGTGGAAAATGATTCCCTGTACATGCATGGTGACACCCTTATGGTGACCGGCAAACCCGAAAAAAGAATTCTGAGGGCTTTCAGAAATGCCAAATTCTACAAAACGGACCTGAGCGGCAAATGTGATTCCATCCATTTTGATGAGTCTACCGGAATCACCCAGTTGATCAAAGACCCCATTATGTGGAATGTGGACAACCAGATCACAGGGGACAGTATCCATCTGATCTCCGATATGGAGACCGAAAAACTGGATTCACTCAAGGTCATCGAAAATGCCTTTATCATTTCTCTGGACACCATTAGTGGAACCGGGTATAATCAGGCCAAAGGAAAGAATCTCTATGGAAAATTCATCGACAATGAACTAAAGATCATAGACTTGGTCGCCAATACCGAGGTCATTTATTACATGTACAATGACGATGAGGAACTTATTGGCATTGACAAGACCATTTGTAGCAAGATCCGGTTGATCATGGCCAATAACGATATTGAAGACATTACCTTCTTTGTCAATCCCGATGGGGATATTTTTCCCGAAAAGGACCTGCCTGTGGAGAGCCGGAAATTGAAGGGTTTTGTCTGGCGGGGCGATGAGCGCATCATGTCCAAGGACGAAATTTTTGATGAGGACGACAACAATATCGAACTGGTAAAGATTCGCGGAATCGATAATCCCATAGACATTGATGCAGAGGAAGAGGAACGTCAAAAAAATGAGAACGACCCCATCAATGCCCAGAACAACAAGGCCACACAGCCCAAAAAGACCCAAATAAAAAAAGTACAGGCCCCTTAATGTACAAAGACGACTTTTTCATCCATCAAGCCCAGACCACACCACATCCCTTGGGATTGGAGGTCTCCCATGCAAAGGGCAGCTATATCTACGACCACGAAGGCAAGGCGCACTTGGATTTTGTGGCCGGCGTGTCCGCCTGTGGGTTGGGCCATGGCCATCCAAGGGTCATCGAGGCCATCAAGGAACAGGTGGACAAATACATGCATGTGATGGTCTACGGGGAATATGTGCAGCGCCCAGCAGTGGAGTTTACAAAACTTTTGGCCGCCCACCTACCCAAAACTTTAGAGACCACCTATTTGGTCAATTCCGGAACCGAAGCCATGGAAGGGGCCATAAAACTGGCCAGAAGGAATACGGGTCGATCGCAGATCATAGCCGCCAACCATGCCTACCACGGAAACACCATGGGCAGTTTGAGCCTTATGGGCTATGAAGAGCGTAAAAGTGCGTTCAGGCCCTTGATTCCCGATGTGCGCTTTATCAATTTCAACGTAGGGGAAGATCTGGCAAAGATCACCGAAAAAACGGCCGCTGTGGTCTTGGAGACCATACAAGGGGGAGCAGGTTTCATCCTTCCGGAAAATGGGTATCTGGAAAAAGTCAGAAAACGCTGTGACGAAATGGGTGCTTTGCTCATTCTTGATGAGATCCAACCAGGTTTTGGCCGTACCGGGGCGCTTTTCGCTTTTGAACATTTCAACTGCGTACCCGATATCCTCGTGATCGGCAAAGGAATGGCCTCCGGCTTGCCTGTAGGTGCCTTTGTGGCCTCAAAAGAAATGATGGCCCAGTTACAGCACAGTCCAAAATTGGGCCATATTACCACCTTTGGTGGAAATCCCGTAATCGCTGCCGCCAGTTTGGCCACTTTGCGGGAGCTTATGGAAACCGCCTTGATTCCACAGACACTGGAAAAGGAAAACCTCTTCCGAAAACTGTTGGTCCACCCCTTGATCACCGAGGTCCGGGGCAAAGGGCTAATGCTGGCCGTGATGCTAGAAACCAAGGAAGTGGCAGACCATCTGATATTGGAGGCCGCCAAAAGGGGTCTCATTCTTTTTTGGTTGCTGTTTGAAGGCAGGGCAGCAAGAATTTCACCACCTTTGACCATTTCGTTGAAAGAAATTGAGGTCGGTTGCGACATAATCATTAGTATCTTGAACGAGTATAAACCCGACACTGTTAACTAATTTGTTGATAACATACCCGATTTTTGGACCTAAAGAGATACCCAAAGGGTTAATTTTAAGTCCATAGTCAAACCAAAAAAGTTCCTATGGCGTTAGATTCTAACGAATATCCTGACAAATCCATCAGCAAATTCGAGTCAATGCTCAAGACGGACGACGTCTATTTCTTTGACTCCGAGGACTTTGAGGAGATCATTCACCACTACCTCAACAATGGAAAAATCTCCCTAGGGAAGAAAGCTATCCAAATAGGCTTGGAACAACACCCAAACTCCTTGGAGCTAAAATTGTTGCAGGTTGAAGTATTGGCGTTTGAGGACAAATTCGAGGCCGCTGAAAAATTATTGGACGAAATTCAGGACATAGATGCCCTCAACGAGGAAATCTATATCCAAAGGGCCAACATCCAATCCAAACAGGACAACCACCAAGCTGCGGTAAACCTGTTATTGGATGCCCTGCACCTCACGGACGACACTTTTGACATCCATTCGCTCTTGGGCATGGAATACTTGTTCATGGACGACCATGAACGTGCCAAGCTCAGTTTCATGAAATGTGTGGAGTATGATGAAAGTGACTATTCATCGCTCTACAATGTCATCTATTGTTTCGAGTTCCTCGAAGATTTTGACGGGGCCATACACTACCTGAACGACTATTTGGAACGCAATCCCTATTGCGAAGTGGCCTGGCACCAGTTGGGCAAGATGTACTACGCCATGGACATGTTCCAAGAAGCCCTGACCGCATTTGATTTTGCCGTAATTTCCGACGATTCCTTCATCGGGGCCTATTTTGAAAAAGGCAAGGTGCTCGAAAAGTTGGGACGGTACAACGAAGCCATAGAAAATTACGAGGCCACCATTTCCATGGAGGATCCCACTTCCCATGCCTTCCTACGCCTTGGGAAATGCCATGAAAAACTGGGCAACTATGATCTGGCGAAATACTATTACTACCACACGGTACATGAAGACCCTCTGTTGGACAAAGGTTGGTTGGCCATTACGGATTTCCATTTTAGGCAAAAGAACCACGAAAAGGCACTCTACTATATCAACAAGGCCATCAATATTGATGGAGAGAATCCGCTCTATTGGAAAAAAGCCGCCAAAATCTACTTTGCCCTTGACAATTTGGACGAGGCTGATTTTGCCTACAAACAGACTGTGGACCTAGGGAACTATGAACTGGATACCTGGAAAAATTGGGCAGAGGTACTGAAAAGAATGGGCGATTTGAATTCCTCCATACAGGTTTTGATCCAAGGTTTGGAATTTTATCCCGACAGTGCCAAGCTCACGTATAAACTGGCCGGAATCTACCTGAAGAACAACGAAATCCCGGAAGCCAAGAAAACATTGGCGGACGCCATGAAAATGGATTTGGACAAACTGGAGTTGTTCGACGGGGAATTTCCAGAGTTCAGCGAAGTGAAATGGGTAAAGGCCTTGGTTTCCAAAATAAAAAAGACCTCAACCTAATCCTTGTCATCATATTTAAGTTACATGAAACCACGCCGATTAGCGGACTATATCATTATTACCCTCAAAGGAATGGCCATGGGTGCCGCAGATGTGGTCCCAGGGGTGTCCGGGGGCACGATTGCCTTTATTTCGGGCATCTACGAAGAACTCATCACCTCCATCAACAATATTGACCTATCCCTTATCTCCGTTTTGCGAAAAGAAGGTGTCAAGGCTTTTTGGAACAAAATCAACGGCAATTTTTTGCTCGCGCTTTTTGCGGGCATATTCATCAGCGTGCTTTCCCTCGCCAAGTTTCTTAGCTGGCTTTTGGAAAATGAGCCCGTGCTGCTGTGGTCCTTCTTCTTCGGATTGGTAGTGGCCAGTGTATTTTTTGTGGGGAAGGAGATCCAAAAATGGAACTTGGGCACTGTGGTCGTTTTTGTGCTGGGTGCCGTTGTTGCCTATTTTATCACCGAACTTCCCGTGAGCGAGAACACGGACAGCCTACCCTATCTTTTCATGTCGGGGGCCTTGGCGGTATGTGCCATGATCCTTCCAGGGATTTCCGGTGCTTTCATTTTGGTACTGCTGGGCTCCTACAAGACCATTTTGGATGCCGTCCATGAAAGGGACATCAAAATAGTGCTCACCGTTGCCCTTGGGGCCATTGTCGGACTGTTGAGCTTTGCCCGCCTCCTGAAGTGGATGTTCAGCAACTACAAGAATAGTACCTTGGCACTCCTCACCGGTTTCATTTTGGGATCCCTGAACAAGATCTGGCCTTGGAAAAAGGTGCTCCAGACCCGCACTTTTGGGGAAAAGACCATTGTTGTCGATGACATCAACGTACTGCCCGGTGCATTTGAGGGCGATAATCAATTAATGCTTGCCATAATCCTAGCCATACTAGGTTTTTCGCTTATTTTTATCCTGGAAAAAGCAGCTTCCAAAAAATAAGAAAACATATTTTGGCCCATGCACCAACCTAGGACGTTTCTGGATAATTTCTTCTTGGTCATCAAGGGCCTCTGTATGGGAGCGGCCAACAAGGTCCCTGGGGTATCTGGGGGCATCGTGGCCTTTGTGGGCGGCTTTTACGAAGAGTTCATCTATTCCCTCCAAAAACTCAATTCCAAAGCGGTTAAATTACTTTTTAACGGCAGGTTCAAGAGCTTTTACAAATACACCAACGCACAGTTTTTGATCCTTTTGATCTTTGGGATGCTGGTGAGCTATTTCAGTGTTTCGAGGATACTGGATTACTTTTTGGACCATAACGAGATATTTGTATGGGCCACATTCTTTGGAATGGTCATAGGATCCATCTACTATATCGGTAAAGATTTTGAGCCATGGAACCGAAGAACGGTTCCAGCAGGCATTATCGGGCTGCTCATTGGCATTTCCATTAGTTTTCTCAACCCGGCCAAGGAAAACGACAATTTGATATTTATCTTCTTTTGTGGAATTATCAGTGTTTCCGGGATGACCCTTCCCGGACTTTCCGGCTCCTTCATCTTGATCCTTCTGGGCAACTATGTGTTGCTATTGGTGGACTCTGTGAATGCCCTCTATGACACCTTTTCAGATATCTTTGCAGGTGATTTCAGCTTTGTGGACAACGGGGAGCGTATCCGTACCCTAAAGATATTGGCCGTATTCACGCTGGGATCTGCCACAGGACTGGTTACTTTCTCCCATTTGCTCAGCTATGTGCTCAAGCATTACAAGGCCACAACCACGGCCGTCATCCTAGGCTTCATAACAGGTTCGCTCGGAGTGCTTTGGCCATGGAAAAGGACCATGTTTAAACTGGGTCCGGAGGGAAACCCCTTGTTGGATTCCAATGGGGACAAAATAGTGCTTAACTACAAACGCTACCTTCCGGACATTGCTCTGGCTGAAACCTGGTGGGCTTTGCTTTTTATAATCCTTGGGATTTTAATATTATTGCTGTTGGATTGGTATGGAAAGAACAGAAATGAAAAAAAACAGGTACGGCCTTCTCGGTAAGAACATCTCATACTCTTTTTCCAAGGGCTATTTCACCCAAAAATTCAAGGACCTCGGAATGGATGACCACAGTTATGAAAACTTTGATCTTCAGGACATCTCTGAACTGGAATCCGTGCTTTCACAGGACAACATCAAGGGATTCAACGTAACCATCCCGTATAAAGAAGAAGTACTGGTTTATCTGGACCAGCTGGATGCCAAAGCGGAAAAAATCGGTGCCGTGAACACCATCAAAATTACCGAAAATGGCCTGAAAGGCTTCAACACAGACGCGTACGGTTTTGAAAAATCGCTTGCACCCTTGTTAAGACCGCATCACAAAAAGGCCCTGATATTGGGTACGGGCGGCGCCTCCAAAGCGGTACGTTTCGTGCTCGAGGAGATGGGCATAGGCACTACATACGTTTCACGGAGCAAAAAAGTGGGACAATACACCTATGATGAACTGGACAAGACCATCATGGAAGAAAACACCCTGATCGTGAACTGTACGCCCTTGGGCACCCACCCCGATATTGAAAAAAAACCTGACCTTCCCTACCAATATATTGGAAAGGAACATTTGTTGTACGATCTGATCTACAACCCGGACAAAACCACTTTCCTTGCCCTTGGAGAAGTCAATGGGGCGACCATACAGAATGGCCTGGGAATGCTGCAATGGCAGGCCGAAAAAGCTTGGAAAATCTGGAACACGCCATAAAAAAAGACGTCTAACGTAGCTTTCCTGTCGATTCACACAACTTGCCATTGGAGCAAAAGAAGATTCAATACTTTTGCTATTAGCCAATTAAGTTGTTAAATTGGCTATAATTATCATCAATCAACAGCTAAAGCTACTTACTAATGCAGGACAACGAACACAAACTTCAGCAAGCTGAAGGTGGCACAGAGCAAACATCGGACAACATTAAAGCACCTTTGGAAGAAAGCCCCATTTCTGAACCGAACGTGTCCGAGGAAGCCGCATCTGAAAATAAGGAAGAAAACAAGACAGAAAGCAGCGATTCCAAAGAGGACAGCGCAAAAGATTCCGACAGTCCCAACGACCCAATTGACGAGATAGATGAATCCAATGCGGAGGACGCGGAAGATACCGACAATGAAAAACGTCACTACATCCCATTTTTGGATTACCACTCCATGCCCATGGAAAACTTGGTGGGCGAACTTCAAAAGCTGGTGCGGAACGAAAAGGTACAGGCCATTGGAAAACATGTCAGCGCCATAAAATATGAGTTTGACCAAAAATTCCAGGAGTTTTTGGAACACAAGAAAGAAGAGTTCGTGTCCAAGGGAGGCAATGAAATTGATTTTAAGTACAACTCCGTGGCCAAAAGGCAGTTCAATGAAGTATATGCCGATTATCGTGAAAAGCGAGACCAGTATTACAAACAACTGGAGCAGAACCTCAAGAACAATCTCCAAAAGCGATTGGAGATCATTGAAGAGCTCAAGGGGCTCATCGATGTGGAGGAAGACATCAACACCACCTACAACAATTTCAAAAACCTTCAGGAAAGTTGGAAAAATGCAGGGCCCATTCCCCGCAACCACTACAACGATGTTTGGCGCACTTACCACCACCACATGGAAATCTTCTACGATTTCCTTCATCTGAACCGGGAACTGCGCGACTTGGATTTCAAGCACAATCTGGAAGAAAAGCAAAAATTGGTGGAGCGGGCCGAAGCCTTGGCCGATGAACCCGACCTGAACAAAGCCTTTAGGGAACTCCAGACCCTCCATAAGATTTGGAAAGAGGACATTGGTCCCGTGGCAAAGGAGAACAGGGAAGAAATCTGGGAAAGGTTCAGCAATGCCACCAAGGCCATGCACCAGCGTAGACAGGAACATTTCCAAGAACAGGAAAAGGTCTATGAAAAAAATCTCGAGAAAAAGCAGGACATCATAGCCTCCATTGTCCAGATTTCCGGAAATGTCGCCAATAGCCACAGGGCGCTTCAGCAGCAGATCAGTGAAGTTGAGAAGCTGCGGGATTCCTTCTTCAAGGCCGGTAAAGTGCCCCAAAGGGTAAACGAGGAAACTTGGAGCCACTTCAAGGATGCTGTCCGTAAATTCAATAGGAACAAGAACGCTTTTTATAAGAACCAGAAAAAGGAGCAACAACAGAACCTGGATAAGAAAAAGGCCCTCTTGGACCTTGCCATTTCTTTGAAGGACCGCGATGATTGGGACGAAGTCACACCCGAAATGAAGCGCATCCAAAGCGAATGGAAAAAGATAGGCCATGTACCCAGAAGGTATTCGGACAAGATCTGGAAAGATTTCAAGGATGCGTGCAACCACTATTTTGATCGCCTGCACTCAGATAAGAACGAAGCACAGAAGGACGAGTATGAAAATTTTGAAAAGAAAAATGCCTGTCTGGAACGATTAAAGGAGTTTCAACTCAGCGGGGACAAAAAGAAAGACTTGGCCGAGATCAAGGAGTTCCTTGCCGAATGGAAGCAATATGGCCGTATTCCCTACAACAAAAAGCACATTAACGGCAAGTTCAGCAAAATTGTGGATGCCCTACTGAAAAAGTTGGGGGTGAGCAGACAAGAGTCGGAGCTCATCAAATATGGGAACAAGGTGCAGGAACTGGCCAAAACGGAGGACGACCGCGCCATTGGCAATGAGCGGGTGTTCATCAGAAGAAAAATCGACGAGAGCAAGTCTGAAATACGCCAACTGGAAAATAATCTCCAGTTCTTCTCCAATGACTCAGAGGACAATCCGCTGGTGCAAGAGGTCATCAAAAACATAGACAACCAGAAAGAGGCCCTTCAGACCTGGAAAGAAAAGCTCAAAAAGCTGAACATTCTCGAAAACAGGCTCAACAGAGAGGCCGAAGAAGAAGAGAACAGCAACGATAACGAAGAAGAATAACAAAATCGCCCCAAAATTGGGGCGATTGTTTTTGTTGCCGGTTCAATATTGCTCCAACAGGTATCTTATCAAATCGGTAGTTGTGACAATGCCCACCAGCTTTCCATCGTCCACTACAGGAAGCGCATGGAATTCCTTTTGCGATAAAAACTGCGCCACTTCCCTGATCGTGGTCTTGGAGGTAACGGTCACCACATCATGCACCATCACTTGGGGTATGGTGAACATATTGTAAACTATGGTGTCCACATATTCCTCATGTTCGTCGATGGCATCAGCAAAACTGATACGGAGCAAGTCCGTGTAACTCAGTATTCCAATAATCGCATCTCCCTTTACCACTGGAATGTGCCTTATATGATGTTTCTTGAAAAGTCTCTCGGCAGTGACCAGGTCATCTTTTGGGCTCAACGTGACCAATTTTTTGGTCATGATCTCGGAAACAGGTACACCATTTTTCATCGTTGTTGAAGTTTATTGTTCCAAGGATAAAGCTAGTGCGATTTCATCGTGAAAAGTATGATAATTGTCAGCCCCTATACTCGGAGGGGCCTTGCTCACCTCCAAAAAACAAACATTGGCTATCTCTTTTGAACAGTACACCGCATTTCTTTTGAAGGTTCAGGAATAAATAGGAAATTTCGCAAGAAAATCAAACCTATTACCAACCAACCAACACCCCTTTTACCAATGACCAAAAGATCAATTTTCTTGGCCCTTTATCTTTTGTTGGGCATCCAAGCATTTTCACAATCCTATTATTATGAGACCAGTTGGATCAGCAACAGTGTAAAGTATACTGGTTTTGTATTCTTTTACACTGATACCGAAGCCTTGGTCCGTATAAAATATTTTGCCAATGGCACTGACAAGGTTGCCCAATACAAAGGCACCTTTAAAGAGTTCACCAAAGCTGATGGCACTAAGGATTATTTTCTGGATGGGGAAAACCCCTTAATCATCAGAGGACCTGAAAACTCCAGCTACAGTCCGGACAACTTTTATCTGGAAGAGATGTCCGATGGCACATTCAAGGCCTATACGGTGGATGACAATGCTTTCGCTGGTGGGGACATCACACAACACATGAAACCTACGCTCTATTGGGTCAACCTAGATCCGAAATCGGTAAACCAGGGTTATCTGGACGACTACATGAACGAAGACGAGGACATTTATAAGGCCCTGCTATTTGACAATTCCGGGGAACTGGAACTTCCCATCTATACCAATGCCATAACAGCGTTCGCAAATGGAGAGATAGAGGGTGAAGGAGCCTGGTCCGTAGTAATGAGTGATTTAGTGGCCAATTCCTATGAAAAACAAAAAATATTTCATTCAAAGCAATTTCCTTCCGATTGGATCAAGACCCACTGGGACTTGGGGTACACCATTACCTCTGTCGAGTTCGACAAAACCAAAAACACCTTTTTATTGGTCATGAGCAAAACTTCCCGTTGGGGGATTCAATCCTGGAAATTATCTGAAATTTTTCCCAAGGATTGGATCAACGAAAAATGGAACAATGGTTACCGCATCACTTCCATTGCCTATGGCAATGGGGAATGGGTCGTGGTCATGAACCAAAATACAGGGTATGGTGAACAACGATGGAAAACCTACAACTCAGAGATACCCAAAGAGTGGATAGAGCAGAATTGGAACGAGGGTTATTCCATCACTTCGGCCAATTATGGCAATGGACTTTGGGCGGTCACGATGAGCACAGAGTCTCAGTTGGGCCTTCAGAGCTGGAAGACACTTTCTGAATATCCGCTAGAATATATCAAGGAAAAATCGAATGATGGTTACGATATCACAACCATTGCACATGGCAACGGAAAGTGGTTCGTGGTGATGTCCAAAAGGAGCATCTATGGCTACAACACATCCTATTCGAGCTATAGTGACATTCCTTTGGAATGGATATTCAAAAATTCCAGGGATTAAGAAATCAAAAAAAAGCTTATTTGGCCACGTTCACTGAGCGTGTCTCACGGATCACGGTCACCTTCACCTGACCAGGATAGGTCATGTCGGTCTGTATCTTCTGGGAAATCTCAAACGATAGTTCAGCAGCCTTGTCGTCGCTCACCTTTTCGCTTTCCACAATGACCCGAAGCTCCCTACCGGCCTGGATGGCATAGGCTTTCTGTACTCCATTGAAACCAAAGGCGATGTCCTCCAGGTCTTTCAATCGTTGGATGTATGAATCCAACACCTGTCTTCTTGCTCCAGGACGTGCACCGCTGATGGCATCACAAACCTGCACGATGGGCGAGATCAGCGTGGTCATCTCAATTTCATCATGGTGGGCACCGATAGCATTGCAAACTTCGGCTTTCTCCCCATATTTTTGGGCCCACTGCATCCCTAAAATGGCGTGTGGTGTTTCCACTTCCACTTCGGCCATGGGCACTTTTCCGATATCGTGCAGAAGTCCGGCCCTTTTGGCCAACTTGGGATTGAGTCCCAGTTCGGCAGCCATTACGCCGCAGAGCTTGGCCACTTCCCTAGAGTGCTGCAATAGGTTCTGTCCATAGGAAGAACGGTATTTCATTCGCCCTACAGCCTTTATCAATTCTGGATGGAGTCCGTGGATACCCAGATCTATCACGGTGCGCTTACCGATTTCGGCAATCTCTTCGTTGATCTGCTTTTCGGTCTTTTTCACCACTTCCTCGATACGGGCGGGGTGAATCCGTCCATCGGTCACCAATCTATGCAATGAAAGTCGGGCAACTTCCCTTCTCACGGAATCAAAACAGGAGAGGATAATGGCTTCCGGGGTATCGTCCACAATAATCTCGACGCCAGTGGCTGCCTCGAGGGCACGAATGTTCCTTCCTTCCCTACCGATAATACGTCCCTTGACGTCATCCGACTCCAAATTGAAAACAGAAACACAGTTTTCCACTGCTTCCTCGGTCCCGATACGTTGAATGGTATTGATGACTATTTTTCTGGCCTCTTGTTGCGCGGTGAGCTTTGCTTCTTCCAAAGTGCTCTGCAAGTAGGCCATGGCATCTGATTTGGCCGTCTCTTTCAGGGATTCCAACAATTGGCTCTTGGCATCCTCAGCGGAAAGTCCGGAAATCACCTCCAATTGTTGCACTTGGCTCTTGTGGAGTTTTTCCACTTCGGACTGCTTTTTGTCCAGTATCTCCCCCTTGTAGTTGACTTCCTTGATCTGCTCCTGGAGCTGATCGCTCAATTTTTTGTTTTTGGCCAGTTCGCTGCTCACTTGGGATTCCTTGTCCCTGATACGTTTTTCGGCCTCTGCTATCTTCTTGTCCTTGCTGATGATGACCTTTTCGTGTTCGGCCTTCAACTCCAGGAATTTCTCCTTGGCTTGGAATATCTTGTCTTTTTTGATGTTCTCCCCTTCCTTGTTGGCCTCTTTTATGATATCTGAAGCCTCCCTCTTTGCATTGGCAATGGTCTTGGATGCCTTGCCCTTCTCCATCATCTTGGCAATTGCGAATCCTATGCCCAGCCCTACAACAGCTGCTACAACGATCACTATGATATTATCCATGTTTGATTATGTTTAGTTTAAAAAAAAAGCCCACATCGGCCGAAGTTTTGTACAAACTCCTAATTACAGGTTTAGGGCTAACAGGCTGATCAAGGATCCCTTGTACAGGGCATGCTTTTACAACCTAAACTCACCCTTTTTAATTATAATAGTGTTGAGCTTGTCAAAAATATATTACCAATGTGGGCAGTAACAATAATTTTATTTTAAAGAACTTATTCCCCCAGCTTGGAATGCAACAGTTCGTTGAGGGCCTTGAGGCGCTGCATGGCGGCCTCGGCACTTTCCGAACGGTCAATCCCACCTTGCTCAATTTTTGAGGCAAATTGTAAGGCACACATGGCCAGAACATCTTGCTTGTCCCGAACCGCATAGTTTTGCTCAAATTTTTTGGCCAGCGTCTCAATGTTCTTGGCCGCCTTTCGGAGTCCTTCCTCTTGCCTGGGGTCTATCGTAAGTGGATATACCCTATCAGCAATGGAAAGCTTAATTTTGAGCTTCTCTTCCATGGTTTCGTTACAAATCAATCCGAGAGCTTGGCAATGCAAACATCCAATTCGCGGATCAATGTATTTATCTTGAGCTTAGCTTCTGTTTTGCTAGTATTACTACCCAACATCGTGTTCGCCATTTTTAGGGAATTGTATTTCTCTTCCCACTCTGCCAAAGCGTCCTCTTTGAGCTTGCTTTCCTCTTTTGCAAGTTCCAATTCTTCTTTCAACTTGGTGTTCACCTGGTGCAACAGTTCCATTTTGTGCAGCAGTTTGCTCACCTTGTTCTCCAAAGAATCCACAATCTCAACAAGTTCGCTCATAGATGCAAACAACAATGCGTATTACACAAAGTTAACGATCCTAAGATAACCTCGCAATACTTTTCGGTATTTATTATTTAGGGCGGTTTGGGGGCACCAAGGGAGCTTTAAATCGTTTTTCATAAAACAAAACATTGGTTACTTTCGTATGTATTTATAAAAAACCTTATGCGCCTGTCTTTTTTTGCCCTTCTTTTTTTAATTGCCCCAATACTCCATGCCCAAGAAAAATACCCAAAAGATGTTTTCCGATCCCCTCTGGAGATTCCTTTGGTGCTTGCCGGGACATTCGGGGAGCTGCGTTCCAATCATTTCCATTCGGGCATCGACATCAAGACCCAACAGCGGGAAGGTCTGCCTGTTCTCGCTATCGGGGATGGCACGGTAACCCGGATAGTGGTCTCGCACTGGGGCTATGGAAAGGCTCTCTATGTGGCCCATCCCAACGGGTACACTTCCGTATATGGACACCTTAAAAAGTTTGGGCCGGAAATAGAGGAATATGTGAAGAAGGTGCAATACACCAAGCAATCGTATGAGGTCGAAATCTTCCCTGATTATGGAGAGCTAAAGGTATCCCAGGGCAATATTATAGCTTTTTCAGGCAACACCGGTGGTTCATCAGGCCCCCACCTACACTTTGAAATACGGAGCAGCGTCAACGAAAAACCCACCAACCCCCTACTCTATGGCTATGAAGTAAGGGATGCCACCGACCCAACCCTTTTGGGTCTGTATGCCTACCCTTTATCCAAGGATGCCTTGATCAACCAAAGTGAGGAGAAGATCCAGATCAACTATACGAAACAAGCGGATGGTTCCTTTTTAGCGGACAAGGTCACAGCCTCGGGTTCCATCGGCTTTGGCATCAATACGTTTGACCGACAGGACATGGCCGCCAACCAAAATGGGGTTTATTCGGTAAGGCAAACTGTGAACGGCAGGGTCTACTCCGAGTTTGACTTTGAAACGTTTTCCTTCGGGGAAACCCGCTATATCAACACCTTAATTGATTATGCCCATTTCTACAAATTCAGACAGCGTATCCAAAAATGCTTCAAGGAACCTTTCAACCATTTGAGCATCTACAAGTCACTGTACAACAATGGCCAGATTGACCTGGAGGAAGGCATGTCGTACAATGTGGAGCTCCTCATTTCGGATATTGCAGGCAATACCACCAAACTCATCATTCCTGTTGAAGGCAAAAAGGAGTCCGCAAAAAAAATCAAAAACGATGAAGCCTCCTCTGATTTTATCCTTGCAGACAAACCGAACAATTTTGACCTTGGTGCGGCAAAGGTCTATTTTCCAGCCAATACCTTTTACGATGATTTTTATATCGCCCTAAAAAAAGGAGAAGATACCGTGGCCATACACGACAACAGTGTGGCGGCCCACCGAAACTTCACCATCAGTTTTGACCCTTCCAAATACCCATCTTCAGACCGTGACCAAATGTTCATAGCCCATTTGGACGAGGATGGCCGCCCTTCCTACTCCAAAACCTATAAGAGGGATGGTTCCTTTACGACCCGCACACGTACCCTGGGCACCTATACCCTTGTCAAGGACAGCCTTGCCCCTTCCATAACACCAAAAAATTTCAAGGAAAGACAATGGTTGAGCAATTACAGCTATCTGAGCCTCACTATTTCCGATGATCTAAGCGGGATAGACACCTATTCGGCCACTTTGAACGGAGAATGGATATTGATGGAATACGAACCAAAGACCAATACCATCACCTATAATTTTGACGATAAGATCTTGAATGCCACGGAGTGTGAGCTCAAAGTCACCGTTACGGACAACGTGGGCAATTCAAGCACCTTTATCAGTACTTTTTTCAGGAAATAACCTTATTTTTGCCAGCGGAAAACAGCCAGCCAGCCGATTTTCATAGGAATACTTCCCCTCAACAGGGTTGGCCATAACGTGTTTTTGGCAGATTACTTCTGTGAAGATCAAGAGCCTGTTCCCCGTAAAAAAATATGATCATGAAAAAAATCGTCTTCATTTTTGTTCTGTGCACAGCGGTCTTTGCATCGGCCCAAAAGAACATTTATGAGAACACCCGTTTCGACGACCTCACCGAAGATCATGAAATGCTGGCCATTGTTCCCTTTATTGCCCATTTGGAACTGAAGAAGGCCGTGGACAACGACGAACTGAAGGTTTTGGCACAAAGGGAGGGCTATGCGGTGCAGGATGCCCTGGAGACCTATTTCGCCAAACGAAAAAAGCGGAAAAAGTTCAATGTGGATTTCCAGAACATCCGGAACACCAATGCCATTTTGGCCCAGAACGGTATCGAATACAACAATATTGACACCTTCACTACGCAGGAGCTCTGCGATATATTGGATGTGGACGGCATCATCAGCGGAAACCTCAACCTCAATATCCTGCTTTCCGAAGGCGTACCCACAGATTTCAGTCTTTTCGATTATTTCAGCGGCGATGCCAATTATGGCAGGATCGGAGTGAAGGTCAGTGATGGGGAAACGGGCAAGCTGCTCTGGAAATACGAAAACGAAATCACAAAAAAAACGGGGAAAAACACCACGGAACTCATCGACAAGATGATGAAAACGGCATCCCGAAAGTTCCCTTATGACAAGGAAAAGAAAAGGGACAGGGATTGATTACCCTTGCACAAACTCCTTGAGCACCCCAACGGTATAGTCCAACTCTTCCTTGGTGTTGTACATGGAAAATGAAAACCGCAATGATGGTTTTTCCAGTTCTTCGTCCGATAGGATTTCGGTGAGCACGTGCGATCCTTTATCACTGCCCGATTGACATGCACTTCCTTTGGAACAGGCAATTCCTTTCATGTCCAAATGGAACAGAAGCATCAATCCTTTTTGTTTGTCCAAGGGCAGGCGCACATTCGCAAGCGTATAAGTACTCTTGTCCATATCGCCTGAAAGCCCGTTGAAGGCAGCTTCTGGAATTTCTTCTTTCACTTTTTGCACAAAATACCTCTTGAGTTCCTTTACGGCCTTGGTCTCTTGCTCCAAATGTTCGTATGCCCTCACAAAGGCCTCTTCCAGCCCCACGATATTGTGGAAAGGTTCGGTACCGGCCCTGAATCCCCTTTCCTGGGCACCGCCCACGATCATGGGTTTCAACCCTGAATTTTTTCTGATAAATGCAAAACCAATGCCCTTGGGACCATGGAACTTGTGTGCGGCAGCCGTCATAAAATCGATGGATACTGATTGCACATCCCATGGGTAGTGACCAATGGACTGTACGGTATCGGAATGGAAAAGGGCCCCGTTCGCCTTGCATAGCTTCCCGACCGCCTCAATATCCATAATGTTTCCGATCTCGTTGTTCACATGCATCAAGCTGACCAGCTTTTTGGAACCATCTTTCTGAAGGAGTTCTTCCAAATGCTCCATTTTTGGATTGCCGAACTCGTCCAGGTCCACATACCAAACCGCAGTACCGTATTCTTTTTCCAACTCTTCCACAGTGTGCAGCACGGCATGGTGCTCTATTCTGGAGGTGATGATGGTCTTTACCCCCAAATCCCTGACGGCACAACGTAAAATCATATTGTCGGCCTCCGTGCCACCCGATGTGAAGATGATTTCCGAAGGTTGGGCATTCAATGTTTTGGCAATGGTCTTTCTTGCCTGTTCCACCATCGTCTTTGCCGACCTTCCAAAGCTGTGGGTCGAGGACGGGTTCCCATAATGCACGGCCAAGGCCTCCTGCATTCTTGCGATTACCTCATCCCTTACCTGCGTTGTGGCCGCATTGTCCAGATACACTTTTTGCATGGTCCAGTTGTGATTTTAGAGGGGCAAAAATACGGGAAATAAAGTTAATTTCTTTTAAAGTGACGGAGAGGATTGGGGTATTAAAATGGAATTGCTTTAAATTTGGTGCATGAGAAAACTCTTCCTTTCGATGCTTTGTGCCGGAATGTTTTTTTCCTGCAGTGATGGTGACCTTCAGATAGAGACCATTGATTTTGACAGTGTCTCCCTGCAATATTGCACCGCGCCGAGTACAACAACCAAAAACATACTCTTCAAGATCAATGAAAATGAGGCATTGATATTGGAACTCCAAAGCGGCGTACTCAACAGGGGCGTTATAGGCGATACCATTGTCACGGAAAGCACCGTGCCCGGACAGTCACAGATCACTTACCGCATTTTTTCAGATGATGTAAGCAAAAATTATTTCTGTGATGACATCCCCGCCGCAGACCCTGTTGTGGCCGACGAAGTCGAGGCCGAGGATGGGTTGGTTTTCATAGAGACCATCATGGATGCCGACAGCACCAACTTTGTCCATACCATAAATTTGAGCGGGATTTCTTTTGTCACTGGCAATGGGGAACGCATCACCAACCTGAACATCTCCGAGTTTGGTGAAGTAACCACTGCCATCCCTACCAACTAAGGGTTCTGAAAAATATAGACCTCTGTAGCACCCAGCCCGTATTTTTGGTAATCGGCATCATAGTACTTCACGTTTTCATATTTCCTGAAGAGATAATGTAGCTCTTCCTTTAAGATTCCTTCACCCACACCGTGGATGAACACCACTTTTTGGATGCGCTTCTGCATGGCAAATTCCAATTGTCCCTTGGCCCTTTCCAATTGGATATTGAGCATATCGAAATTACTGAGTCCTCTGGTGGATTCCACTAAGTGATGGATGTGGAGGTCCACTTCCATCTTGGGGGCAAGGCGCTCCTTTGGCTTTGTGCCCGTGGCCTTTCTCCGTTTCGGCTGTTCCTTTTCCTTTTTCACTTGGGCCACCTCAAAATTGGAGATGGAGATTTCCCTTCCCGCTTTCACCAGATCTTTTGCAGGATACTGCATTGGGAAACCCTCATCGGTAATCAGGGTGACCTTGTCCCCGTCCACTTTCTGCACAGTACCTGAAATGGCTTCGTCCAGTACCTCTACCTTGTCCCCGACCTTAAAAATGCCCATACTTAATTATCTGTTAAAAAAATGATGGGAAAGATGAATCCCATAAGCAAAAATAATAGTATTTTTCGGCTGTTACAGCTATGATGCACCTACAACCGACCATATTCTCCCTTAGCCTGAAGGACTATATGCTCCCCTGTCTCAACAAAAAGTTGTTAGGGCTGGACTGTCCCGGTTGTGGCATGCAGCGTTCTGTGGACCTATTGCTGCACGGAGAGTTTGCGGCCGCATTTAAAATGTATCCGGCCATTTACCCAATCATCCTCCTGCTGCTTTTTCTGATTTCCAACCTGTTTGTGAAATTTAGATTCTCCCATCAGATTCGATTGGCACTGATGCTGACGGTTGCGGGAGTGATTATAGTGAGTTACATCATCAAAATGAATAAACTGTTTAATTAAAAAACCAAAATTATGGAACAACAAAAACTTCCAAATGCAACACTGATCCTTGTATTTGGTATCATATCAATCGTCACTTGCTGCTGCTATGGCGTCATTGGATTGATTTTTGGCATAATTGCCCTGGTCTTGGCCAATAAGGCAATGAAACTATATGCCGAAAATCCGGAAATTTACGATGGAATACAAAATGTAAAAACAGGTAGAATACTGGCCATTATTGGAATTATCCTCAACGTATTGGCGCTCGCCTATTTTATATGGGCCATTTCCTTCTTTGGATGGGAAACCCTACAAGACCCTGAAAGAATGCAAGAAATTTTGGAACAATACCAATAATAGTTTATGAGCCAACAACCCTTACCTGGGGCAAGTACAGTGCTGACAATGGGAATCATTTCCATTGTCGGCACCTTGTTTTGCTGCGGCCCTTTTGGGGCCATCTTCAGTATCATCGCATTGGTCAAAGCCAAGACCGCTAACCAGTTGTACCAACAAAATCCTGGGAACTATACGGATTACAGCAATGTAAAGACCGGTAAGATCCTGGCCTACATCGGTCTGGTATTTTCCTTGATCTATTTGGTGCTGTTCATCCTGTATTTCGGATTCATCATAGCGATGATAACCGCAAATGGAAGTGATTGGGGTAGCGGATATTAATTCGCCACTTCACTTATAAATTTCAATCGGTAGAGCCGAAGTTCCTCATCCTCGTAACTGCCATCGAACTCCTCGATGGCCTGCGAGATGGAATCGGTGTCGGCCTCCAGGAAATACTCATGGATTTCTTCCTGTTGGTCCTCATCCAGAATTTCGTCTATCCAGTACCCAATATTGAGTTTGGTACCACTGAACACGATTTGCTCCATTTCCTTGATCAGCTCGGGAAGTTCCAGACCTTTCGCGGAGGCGATATCGTCCAGCGGCAATTTTCTGTCAATGCTTTGAATCACATACAGCTTCAATCCTGAATTGGCCCCGGTGCTCTTCACCACAAGGTCATCGGGTCTTACAATATCGTTTTCCTCAACGTATTTGTTGATCAGGTCCAAAAAGGGTTGTCCATATTTTTTGGCCTTTCCTTCCCCTACCCCCTGAATGTTGAGGAGCTCGTCCATGGTTATGGGATATTTGAGGGACATATCTTCCAATGAAGGATCCTGGAATACCACAAAAGGGGGTACCTCTCTTTTTTGGGCCTCCTTTTTCCGAAGGTCCTTGAGCAATTTCAACAAGTTTTCATCTGCTACGGCACCGATAGATTTTGCAGCTATGGCCTCGGCTTCCATACTTTCTTCCGTGTAGGTATGGTCCTTGGTCATGAGGAAGGATTCCGGTTTCTCCAGAAATTTTTTCCCAGCATCCGTCAAGTGCAGAATGCCATATCGTTCTATTTCCTTTTTAAGAAGGCCGGCCACGAGCACCTGCCGTATCAAAGCCATCCAATAAGCCTTGTCCTTTTCGGACCCGATACCAAAAAAGGGCTTCTCATCGGTTTTGTGGGACGAGATCATCGCATTGACCTTGCCGACCAATATCCTAACGATTTCCTTGGCCTTGAACTTTTCATTGGTGTCACGAACCACACCCAAAAGTTTCACCACTTCATTTTTGGCTTCTTCCTTGGGTTTGGGGTTCCTTGCATTGTCATCCATATCGGCACCCTCACCGTTCACCTCGTCGAACTCCTCCCCGAAATAATGGAGAATGAATTTCCGGCGTGACATGGAAGTTTCGGCATAGGCCACGATCTCTTGGAGCAGCGCACTACCTATTTCCTGTTCGGCCACGGGCTTTCCGGACATGAACTTCTCGAGTTTTTCCACATCTTTGTAAGCGTAGAATGCCAGACAGTGACCCTCGCCACCGTCCCTTCCTGCACGGCCCGTTTCCTGATAGTAGCTTTCGATGCTCTTCGGGATGTCGTGATGAATCACGAACCTTACATCGGGCTTGTCTATGCCCATTCCAAAGGCAATTGTGGCGACCACTACATCCACTTCCTCCATCAAGAACATATCCTGGTATTTGGAGCGGGTCTTGGCATCAAAGCCGGCATGGTAGGGAACCGCGCTTATTCCGTTCACTTGCAGCACTTGGGCCAGTTCTTCCACCCGCTTTCTGCTCAGACAATAAATAATGCCCGACTTGCCTTGGTTTTGCTTCACAAAGCGAATGATGTCCGCATCCACATTTGGGGTCTTGGGGCGCACCTCATAGAACAGGTTGGGCCTGTTGAACGATGCCTTGAACACCTTTGCGGAGGTCATGCCCAGATTTTTGATAATGTCTTCCTGCACTTTTGGGGTTGCCGTGGCCGTAAGCCCAATAATGGGGATATTGTCCCCCAAACGATTGATGATTCCCTTCAGGTTGCGGTACTCGGGCCTAAAGTCATGTCCCCACTCCGAGATACAGTGGGCCTCGTCTACAGCAACAAAAGAGAGCGGCACCTTCCGTAAGAATTCAACATTGTCATCCTTGGTCAGGGATTCCGGTGCCACATATAAAAGCTTGGTGATCCCATTGGCAATGTCCTGCTTCACCTGTTTAATCTCGGTCTTGGTCAGCGAAGAGTTCAGCACATGGGCTATACCGTTCTGTTCGGATATACCCCTGATGGCATCCACCTGGTTCTTCATCAGGGCAATCAATGGCGACACCACGATGGCCGTCCCCTCCTTCATTATGGCGGGCAATTGGTAACAGAGTGATTTCCCGCCGCCCGTAGGCATGATCACAAAAGTATCCTTGTCATCCATAATGTTCTGGATCACATTTTCCTGAAGACCTTTGAATTTAGAAAAACCAAAATATTTTTTGAGAGAGGAATGCAAATCAGTATTCATTAAGCTCATTTCCGCATTTTTCTTTTTATGACAAGCAACCTAAAGGCCGTTGAATCTTTATTTTTTAATGTCCATCAAAAGTAAGAAGTATTCTATCTTCCTTTATAGTCTGTAAAAGATAGTTTGATTAATTTTGTAATCTTAAATATAAGACATTCTTTTAGGAATACAATCAGATAATCCGTTAATTACCTTGAGCGACAGACAGTCCATTTTATCCATTGCAAAACGAACACTTGAAATAGAGAGCAAGGCCATCGGGGATTTGGTCGGTCAACTTGATGATCAGTTTGCCCATGCTGTCCAATATATATTGGAATCCCAGGGAAGGGTCGTGGTCTCAGGGGTTGGAAAGAGTGCCATTGTGGCCTCCAAGATTGTAGCCACGCTCAACTCCACCGGAACCCCGGCCATCTTCATGCATGCTGCAGATGCTATCCACGGGGATTTGGGCACCATCCAGAAGGACGATATTGTCATCTGCCTTTCAAAAAGTGGCAACACCACCGAAATCAAAGCTTTGCTTCCCCTGATCAAAAGCGGAGGGAACAAACTCGTAGGCATAACGGGCAACATGGATTCCTTTTTGGCCAAACAAGCGGATTTTGTGCTCAGCTCCTATGTGGAAAAGGAAGCCTGCCCCAATAATCTGGCCCCCACCACAAGCACATCGGCACAAATGGCCATGGGCGATGCACTGGCAATTTGCCTATTGGAGCTCAGGGGTTTCAGCAGTGCTGACTTTGCAAAATATCACCCAGGCGGTTCATTGGGCAAAAAACTATACTTGCGTGTAGCGGACATTGTAGTGAACAACCAAAAGCCAGAGGTCGATGTAAATGCGAGCGTAAAAGAAGTCATCATAGAGATTTCCAAAAAGATGCTCGGTGTCACTGCTGTGACCGAAAATGGCAAGGTCATTGGCATAGTGACCGATGGCGATATCCGAAGGATGCTCAGCAAACATGACAATATCAGTGGACTCACGGCCAGGGACATCATGACCCCCGATCCAAAATCAGTGAAAGTGGACACCCTTGCGGTAAAGGCACTCAAGCTGCTCCAAGAAAAGAACATATCGCAACTATTGGCCTTTGATGAGGGCAATTATGCCGGCGTGGTCCATATCCATAACCTTATAAACGAGGGAATCCTATAATGGCAAAAAAACAAAAGAAAAATCCGGATGAAATGTCCTTTTTGGACCATTTGGAAGAATTGCGCTGGCATCTTGTACGCTCAACCCTTGCCGTGGTCATCATCGCCTGCGTGGCATTTGTGTTCAAGGGTTTCATCTTTGACGTTATCCTATTCGGGCCCAAGAACATGGACTTTCCCACCTACAGGTTCTTTTGCCAGATTGCCACTTACTTTGGGGTAACATCCGAGTTTTGCGGGGATTCCCTTCCCATCACGATCCAAAGCCGGTTGATGGCCGGACAGTTCTCTGCACACATTTGGACCTCTATATGGGCCGGGGTCATCCTTGGATTCCCCTATATTTTATATGAACTCTGGAAATTCATCAGCCCAGGACTGTACGAAAACGAAAGAAAGCATTCCAGGGGCTTTATCTTGACAGCCTCTTTCCTGTTCTTTTTGGGGGTACTCTTCGGATATTATGTGGTGGCCCCACTCTCCATCAACTTTTTGGGGACCTACCAAGTCAGTGAAGAAGTGCTCAATCAAATTGATTTGGCATCTTATGTTTCCACGGTAAGGGCATCGGTGATTGCCTGCGGCATCATGTTCGAGCTTCCCATCGTCATCTATTTCTTGACCAAAGTGGGATTGGTGACCCCCGAGATCCTAAAAAAATATAGGAAAATGGCCTTGGTCATTGTCCTGATATTATCTGCTATCATTACACCCCCGGATGTTACCAGCCAAATCGTGGTTGCCATCCCGGTACTGATCTTATATCAGATAAGTATCCATATCTCCAGAATGGTCGTAAAAAGAGAGGCCAAAAAAGAAAAAGCGAAAAAGGATGCCAAATAAAGTAGAGGAATTCAATGCCTATCGTTCCCAAATGAACGAAAAATTGCTTGCCGACAACAACAAGCTCATCAAGCGCATCTTCAACCTGGACACCAATGCCTACATGGCGGGTGCCCTTGATGTGAAGACCAAGGAACTGTTGGGACTGGTCGCTTCGGCCGTACTCCGTTGCGACGATTGTGTGAAATATCATCTGGAAAGCTCCAGAAAGGCAGGTGCCAACAAAGAGGAGGTAATGGAGACCCTGGGCATCGCCACTTTGGTGGGAGGTACCATCGTTGTACCCCATTTACGCCGTGCCTACGAATTTTGGGAAGCCTTGGAGGAGAACGATGCTTAAAAAAATCCAAAAGAGCACCCCACAGAAAAAGAATATGTTTAGTTTTGGCCCATTCCTATGAAGCTACGTGCAGAAAATATCATGAAGGCGTATCGGGGCCGTAAGGTCGTGAAAGGCATATCGCTGGAAGTGAACCAAGGAGAGATTGTAGGTCTTTTGGGACCCAATGGAGCAGGAAAGACCACTTCTTTTTATATGATCGTGGGGCTGATCAAACCCAATGGAGGCAACATCTACCTCGAAAACATGGACATCACGAGCTTCCCAATGTACAAAAGGGCCCAGAACGGCATAGGCTATTTGGCACAAGAAGCCTCCGTGTTCCGCAAACTCAGTATCGAAAAGAACATCCTCAGCGTGTTGCAGCTCACCAAATTGAGCAAAAAGGAGCAACACATGAAAATGGAATCCTTGATTGACGAATTTGGCCTTGGCCACATTCGAAAAAACAGGGGCGACTTACTGTCCGGAGGTGAACGCCGACGTACGGAAATAGCCCGCGCACTGGCCACCGACCCCAAGTTCATCTTGCTGGACGAACCATTTGCCGGAGTGGACCCCGTAGCCGTGGAAGACATTCAGCGCATCGTGGCCCAATTGAAGAACAAGAACATCGGGATCCTGATCACAGACCACAACGTACAGGAAACCTTGGCCATCACAGAGCGCTCCTATCTCATGTTCGAAGGGGGAATCCTAAAAGCAGGTGTTCCCGAGGAGCTGGCCGTGGACGAAATGGTACGAAAGGTATATCTGGGGCAGAATTTTGAGCTACGTAAGAAGAAACTTGATTTTTAGTTGGGTTTAGCTGCGCTCAGTATTTTAATATCAGAATATAAATTTCCGTCCTCTCCCATTCCCTCAATCACAAGTTTTAATTTGTCATACCCGTAATTTGGAATTTTAAATTTATAGTTGTTATCCTGGTCTATCCATATTAATGGCTCCCAATGAATCAGTCCAAAATTCTCAAAAGCTGAATCTGTAAATGACTTAAACTTAGGGTTGTAAAACTCCTTTTGTTTCTCGAACCCCTTGTCCACTTTAAATTTAAAAGAATTTCTGGACATAAAATCTTGACCTTGTGTTAGATTCAACTCTTCGCCATGTCTCAAAAAAATATACACCGTTTCCATATTGCCGGCTTTTGTGCCCATATACCTAGATATCCTATCCACATAAAAACTCTCTACCTGCGTTAAGGGCATATTGTAAAACACATCTAAATTAGGCTGTAAAACATCATCTAAAAACATATTTACCCCACCACCCCTGCGCGATTTTATTCTGAACCTACTAATAAATTCATTGCTGCCACCATCAAAAGCCTGTAAATCCTCACGTATCTCATAGCCTTTTGAGCGCAACAAATCTGCAACCGTATTAAATGTCGAAGCTAATTCTTTATCAACAACGGTAATCTTATTCGCCAAATATCTAGGAACCCGCAAATTATTTCTTGCATCTTTCTCAAGTTTGCTTTGCTCAATAACAGTAACATTATCCAAAGCAATTAGTTTTTCCTCTGCACTTAGTTCCGGTAATTCAAAATCATCATCATCTTCATAAATGATACTGCTACCTCTATTGAGCATATTGAACTTTTCGTAACCAGAAACAACAATTTTATCCTCGAGAAAATAGTTGTTTGACAAACGGGCATACATATCCAACTTGGATAATTTTCCCTGACTATCTTTCTTGGAAAAGAAAATGTTTTCTCCAATAATTGGATAAAAATTGGTGACTAAAAATTTATCTTGTTCAGATGATAGGCTTATTTCTGTTGGCTCATGCACAATAGATTTATGAATCAAAATACTTTCCCGTTTCAACTTTTCATTCAAAAAACCATAAAGGTTCAATCCATCTACTGGACTATAGGTTGTTTGAAATTTCCCGTTTATTATCTCATGCCAATTGTATCTACTCCAACCCTGAGTCAACAAAAGCAAATCCATCTCGTATTTTTTTTTGTTATCCGTATTTGTAAAATAATAGTCAACATTTTCGATAACACCTTTTACATACGGTCTGAGATAAAATTGTTCGTATATATTATTACTCCCATGATATGCCATTGTATTCTTTGGTAAAACAGAGACACTAAGCCCCATAGGCTGGGCAACTTTTGAATTTAACACTATTTCTAAAGAGTCATTCGGTTGTATGGAGTGAGCCACATAGGCTTCAATTCTATTTTCTCCCATCCCTTTCCAAACAAAAAATTGTCTCTCTTCTATAGGATTGTTTTTTTCGTCAAATAAGGTTAGGATATTTACGCCTGCCATCAATTTAGTCTTATCAAAATAAATAGTATAGATTTTGGATTTTTTTGATAACAAGACTGGTTCAGATATGACTTCACCATCTTTGTGCAGAACCAAATTTGTTTTAATATCCCCATTCTCCAGTGCTAAATCATTGGCTTCAACCTGCACCAAAACTTCTTCTTTGTATGGATTATCGTATATGTTTAGGTTGATTCCTTTGGGATAAGCTTTTGGCATTTTAATACTTACTTCCTGTCCAGATGATGTTGTCACTTTGGCAAAGTAACCAGTATCGGTATCAGGATTTATTTCAAATTTACCTAGACCAAGGTCGTTGGTTTCCATCAATACAAGTTGTTTCCCATGCTCGTCAACAATCTCAATATTTTTCAATTGTAAGGGCTTGTTCAAATGATCAAGGGCTTTAACTCCTACAATATTCTTTATACCAGATACCAGGTTCCCTCCCTCTGGTAAAAACTGAAAATCTAAATTTTCCAGATTTAGGGGCTTCTCCCTAACCTTTATGTCAGATTTAACAACCAAAAATTCTTTTATAAAGGAATTTCTGTCATTAAAATTTCTCATCCAGTTCGTTTTTGCTTTTAAAAAATAACGCCCATGGGCAAAAGTTGAATCCACTTTTACACTCCCTTTAAAATAGCCCTCATTCAAATAATAAAGCTGTTCTTTTTTTAAGACACCCAAACTATCATATATCCCCACATTGATTGTTCTTGAAATTTTTGATGGTTCTGCTTTTTTTTGGTCATACAAATAACCTTTAAACCAAATTTCTTCCTCTGGAAGAAATATATCCTTACTTACATGTAGGTATACCATTTCTCTAGATTCTTCAAAATATTTGCGGTATTTCTCTGTTATTTGGTTCTGGGCTTTAAGAATATTAATGACAAGAAATAACGAGAATACACATAATAAAGGCTTGTGTTTTAGCATTATAAATAATTTAATTGTTTCTTGAGAAAGAAAATTAGGTCAATTCGTCAACCTTTTAAAAATACACAAATAAACCCAGTGTACATTTTCTTGTCTTTGCTTGCTATCATATGGAAGCAAGTTCAATACCTCATATTCCCCAAATAAACTACTTCAAAATACACAAAGGGAATAAATGGAACTATAGTTTTATATTAATAACAGTAAACGTGAAAAAAGGAAAAGCTGCAACTATAAGTCAGTCATATCTTTCTTCTTTAATCCATCTACTTGGATATGGGCGCTTAACGGAATCGGAGAACAACACTTCTGGAAGGACCTAACTGATGAGGCTTATGCGGTTTTTCCTCCTCTATCAATTAATGACATCAAAATATAAGCAAGGATAATAACCGGTATGGCCAAGAACTTCAAGGTCAACAACATGATTAAACTCCCAATCAAAAACAGGTAACGCACGCCATTGTCCTTAAAACTCCAGTTTTTAAACTTCAGGGCAAAGAGTTCAATGGGTGAGTTCAGCAAATAGGCGCTCAAAAGTGTCAACCCGACCAAAAACCATGGATTCAGGATAATCCCATTCAACAATTCGTTGTTATGGTACAAGAGGATCAAGGGCAACGAAAGGATCAGCAACGCATTGGCAGGTGTAGGCAGCCCCACAAAGGACGAGACCTGATTCTCATCCACATTGAACTTGGCCAACCGATAGGCCGACGCCAAGGTGATGACAAACCCAAAAAAAGGTAGTATGGTCATTTCAGTGCTATGTCCAAAAATTCCTAGGTTCCAACCTCCCCTTTCAGCCATGTTCAACAACTGGAACATGACCACTCCAGGGACCAGACCGCTGGTGATCACATCCGCCAAGGAATCCAACTGTACCCCCACCTCACTCTGCACCTTCAAAACGCGGGCAGCCAAACCATCAAAAAAGTCGAAGAATATCCCTATAAAAACAAACAGCGCTGCCCATTCCAGTTGGTTGAGCACTGCAAAAACCGTGGCAATACAACCACTTAAAACATTCAATAAGGTCAAAAAATTGGGGATATACGACTTCATACAAGGTCAGATTTTCGTAAAAATAAGGCAAAAAATAAACTGTTGACATCATATCTATGGCTGTGCCGTATTTATTCTGATATTTGCCGTGATGAATTTCAGGATGAAATCAAAGTACCTTTTTTCATTTTTTTTGTTATTGGTCGGAAATGTGCTGTTTTCACAAACGCCACAACTTACCGAACGATCACAGGTAAGCCTACTCACCTGCGCAGCGGGCGATGAACTTTACTACGCCTTTGGCCACAGTGCCTTTCGGGTGCAAGATCCTGTTTTGGGCATCGATGTGGTCTATAATTATGGTACATTCGATTTCAATCAGCCCAATTTCTACCTCAATTTCGCAAAAGGAAGAATGATCTATTCCCTTTCCCGCCGAAGTTTTGATGCCTTTTTGTATGAATATGAACTGGAAAAAAGATGGGTCAAGGAACAGATTTTTGATCTCACCCTGGAAGAAAGGAACCAACTGCTCGTCTTTTTTGAGAACAACTATCTGCCCCAGAACAGGGATTACCTCTATGACCCCTTACTGAACAATTGCTCCAGCATTACAGGGGATATTTTAAGAAAGCAATTTGGTGATGCCATTGCATTTGACGGTTCCTATTTGGACAAACCATATACTTTCCGTCAATTGGTAAGACAGTTCTTGGACACCAACTCGTGGTCCATGTTCGGTATTGACCTCGCCTTTGGAGCCGTGGTAGACCGAAAGGCCACAGTGCAGGAACATATGTTCCTCCCCTACTATGCCATGGAACAGATACGCAACACGAGCTTAAATGGCAGACCCCTCTTGAAAAGGGAACGCACCATTTTGGATTACAACGAACATACCCAACAGCATTTTTTCCCATTGTCCCCACTGTTTTGGTTCATCCTATTGCTGGCCTTTACCTGTGCCATCACTTACTTTGATTATACACACAAGACACGCAGCCGTTGGTTGGATTTTTCACTCATGTTCCTTACAGGCTTGGTGGGTACCTTTCTTTTACTCCTTTGGTTTGCGACGGACCACACTTCAACCCCAAAAAACTTCAACGTGCTTTGGGCATTTCCGCTGAATGTGGTGGTCGCCTTTATTTTTGCCTTTCAGGACAAACTGCCCGAATGGTCATCAAAATACCTCTGGTCCGCATTGGGACTCATCGGAATTGTACTGCTGCTTTGGATAATCCAAGTGCAGTCTTTTTCACCTGTGCTGATTCCCTTATTTTTGACCCTGGCCATACGGTATGTGTACCTGATCCGGTATTCCAAGCTTTAAACCTGGCCCGTAAACAGCATCCATGAATTTATTGACCGTAGAAAACATATCAAAATCGTATGGGGAACTGGTACTCTTCTCCGACATCTCCTTTGGCATCAACAAAGACCAGAAAATTGCACTGATAGCCAAGAACGGGAGCGGAAAAACCTCCATTCTCAACATCATGTCGGGCAAGGACACTTCCGAAACGGGACAGGTCACCATCCGGAAGGACATCAAGATCTCCTTTTTGGAACAAGAGCCCCGTTTGGATCCCAACCTAACCGTTGAGGAGACCATCTTTGCGACGGACAATGAAATCCTCAAGATCATAGCCGCCTACGAAAAGGCCGTGGAGAACCCTGAGGACAGCGCACGCTACCAAAAGGCTTTCGAGGCCATGGAACGGCACCATGCCTGGGATTTTGAGACGCAGTACAAACAGATCCTCTTCAAACTACAGCTTACCCAACTCGATGCCAAGGTGGCTACGTTGTCCGGCGGGCAGCGAAAACGTCTGGCCTTGGCCAATGCCCTGTTGAACAAGCCCGAACTGCTCATTATGGATGAGCCGACCAACCATTTGGACTTGGAGATGATCGAATGGCTGGAGGCCTATTTTTCCAAAGAGAACATGACCCTGTTCATGGTCACCCATGATCGGTATTTCCTGGACCGTGTCTGCAACGAGATCATAGAACTGGACAACAATCAGTTATATACCTACAAAGGCAACTACTCCTATTACCTGAGCGAAAAGGAAGGCCGGATGGAACGTGAGGCCGTGGAACAACATAAATCCAAGTTGCTCTACAAAAAGGAGCTGGAATGGATGCGCCTACAGCCCAAGGCCCGTACCACCAAATCCAAATCACGGATAGATGACTTCAACGAGATCAAACAGCGGGCGAACCAACGGAGAAAGGACCATGAAGTGGAGCTGGAACTCAATATGGAGCGCTTGGGCAGCAAAATCTTGGAGCTCCATAACATTTCCAAATCCTATGGTGACAAGACCATTTTGAACAAGTTCGATTACAACTTCACCAAAGGTGAACGGATAGGGATCATTGGGAAGAACGGAACGGGAAAATCCACTTTTTTGAACATCATCACCCAAAAAGAGGGCGTGGACGGTGGAAAGGTGGTGGTGGGAGACACCATCAAGTTTGGTTACTACACCCAAAAGGGGATTCCGGTCAAGGAAGGCCAAAAGGTCATCGATGTCATCCGCGAGTTCGGAGACTACATTCCATTGAAAAAAGGGAAACAGATTTCCGCACAGCAGTTGTTGGAACGTTTTCTCTTTGACCGAAAAAAGCAGTACGACTTTGTGGACAAACTCAGTGGCGGGGAACGCAAGCGATTGTATTTGTGCACCGTACTCATCCAAAATCCAAATTTCTTGATCCTGGATGAGCCCACCAACGACCTTGATATTGTGACCCTCAATGTTCTGGAAAGTTTCCTGTTGGATTTTCCGGGCTGTTTGATCGTGGTGTCGCACGACCGCTACTTTATGGATAAAATTGTGGACCATTTGTTCGTGTTCAGGGGCGAGGGTGAAATCGAGGATTTCCCCGGCAACTATACCGATTACAGGGTCTATGAAAGCAGCAAGCTCATCGAGGAACGGGAGAACAAGGAGATTCCTGAAAAAACGGAGAAGACCCATTGGAAAGAAAAGGAAAGTGGTGGAAAGCTTTCTTACTTGGAGCAGAAGGAGCACAAACAACTGGAAAAGGACATCCAAAAACTGGAAGAGCAAAAGGTAGCCTTGCAGAACAAGTTTGCCGACCCAGACCTGAACGGGGACGAAATCAACCAACTTTCCGTGGAACTGAAGAGGTTATCGGATACCATTGAGGAAAAAACAGAACGCTGGTTCGAACTTTCATCCATTCTGGAAGGGTAAATGTCCCCTTGAGGGGACCTTAGGGGTGTTAACTATGTTTTTCAAATTGTTTTCTTACGTAAACTTCCTAATCAATTCCACCAACGCGCATGGAGTACACTCCCCCTTTGTCTTCCAGTATGTGACCCAGTGCCTATATGTACGGAAAAGGCTCCATAGGGACAAATCCATCAATGTGCTGCTGAAGAGCATCGCCCACTTCAGGGCAAACAGCATCCATATGGACCCCAATCCTTCTCTTGAAAAAACCGTCAAAGAAATGTTTCCCAATGTCCATTTTGAGACGGAACCTTCGGATATCATCTATACCGATCTATTGGACACCGCACGTTTTGAAGAGCTTCTTTCCAAAGGAAAATTACACAATGACAGCATGGTCCTGATGGAAGGCATCCATCAAAATGAAAAAAAAATGGAAGATTGGAAGACGCTGATCGCTTCGCCCAAAATCACGGTGAGCATCGATATGTTCCATTGTGGGGCCATCTTCATCCGAAAAGAACAAGTGAAGGAGCATTTTACGATTCGGATTTAAAAAAGTAACTTTAAGTATGGAAAATGCAGCAACAGATAACACCGTTTGGTACGTTCTCGCCATATTGGGGCTCATCTATCTGATCATTCTGTTCAGGAACAAGAAATCGACCCGACAAAGAAAATCGAGAAGGTTCATGGATGGCAAGCGCCGGCATGATAGGGAGAATGAACAATGAACAGGACTCAAATCCCTCTAAAACATCCTATCCACCCAAACCAATTTGTACTTATATTTGATTATTGATAACAGATAGCATGAAGATATACACCAAAACAGGTGACAAGGGCACCACGGCACTGTTCACGGGCACTCGGGTGCCCAAACACCATATCCGCATTGAGAGTTATGGCACCATTGACGAACTCAATTCCTTTTTGGGACTGCTGCGCGATCAGGAGATGGACGCCCATTCCAAAGATGTGCTGGCCCTTATCCAAGAAAAACTCTTTACCGTGGGATCTATCCTCGCCACGGAACCCAAAAAGGACAAACGCCTTAAAATACCACGGATCGGTGATGCCGATATTGAGCTTTTGGAAAAGGAAATGGACCAAATGAACGAGGAACTGCCCGAAATGACACATTTCATCCTTCCGGGTGGGCACACCACCGTGTCATACTGTCATATTGCCAGAACCGTTTGCCGAAGGGCGGAACGGATGATCTCCTACTTGCACGAAAATGAACCCGTTCCCGATACCTTGCTTTCCTATATCAACCGTCTTTCCGATTATCTCTTTGTATTGGCACGGAAGTTGTCCAAAGACTTAAAAGCCCAAGAAGTCAAGTGGATCCCGGAGAAGTTGGACCAATAAAATCGTTTTTTTGACCCAATAGTTTTGTCAACATCAAAATAATTTTTAAATAATACTGTTTTTACTTGGCAAATTGGGTTTAAAAATTATTTTTGCAAAAAATTTAAAATCAAACCGTTACTATGTACTGGACGTTAGAACTAGCCTCATATTTGAGTGATGCGCCTTGGCCAGCCACCAAGGACGAACTGATAGATTATGCTATCCGTACCGGAGCGCCTTTGGAAGTTGTTGAAAATTTACAGTCCATGGAAGAAGAGGGCGGCGAAATATATGAGTCCATCGAAGAAATATGGCCTGATTATCCCACCGAGGAAGATTACCTCTGGAACGAGGATGAATATTGATATCAGAAAAACAAGCACGTTAAAAAGTCTCATTTGAGGCTTTTTTTTATGTAATTTTGACAGCCCAGCAAAAGAATTTCCCGACATTCCCGTCAATGGAACAGCTTTTGCCATTCTAACGAAAATACAATTCATGAGTTTTATCAATTCCGTACTAAAGGTTTTTGTGGGAGACAAATCGGAGAAAGATGTAAAGTCCCTACAACCCTTGGTGAAAGAGATAAAATCCTTTGAGCAGCAGCTGGAAGGATTGACCCACGACGAACTTAGACAAAAAACGGCCGCCTTCAAAACAAGGATAGCGCAAGACTGCAAGGACATCAACGACAAGATCGCCGACCTGCAGAAAGAAGTGGAAAGCTCCAATGACATAGACCGCAACGAGGAAATCTATACCGAGATAGACAAGCTGAACGAAGAGGCCTATAAAATTTCCGAAAAGACACTCAACGATATCCTTCCCGAAGCCTTTGCCGTGGTAAAGGAGACCGCCAAGCGATTTGCCGCCAACGAGACACTGACCGTACTGGCTACCGAATTTGACAGAAAACTGTCGGGCGACAAGGATTATGTGACGCTCGAGGGCGACAAGGCCATTTGGAGCAACTCCTGGGACGCCGCCGGAAAAGAGGTCACTTGGGACATGGTCCACTACGATGTACAGCTGATAGGCGGTATCGCGCTCCATCAAGGCAAGATTGCGGAAATGCAGACCGGGGAAGGTAAGACCTTGGTGGCCACACTCCCACTCTACCTGAACGCCCTAGCTGGTAAAGGTGCCCACTTGGTGACCGTGAACGACTATCTTGCCAAAAGGGACAGTGCCTGGATGGCCCCCATTTTTGAGTTCCATGGGCTTTCTGTGGATTGTATCGACAAGCACAGGCCCAATTCCGACGGAAGAAGGGCCGCCTACAATGCTGACATCACCTATGGGACCAACAACGAATTTGGTTTTGACTACCTACGTGACAATATGGCGCACACCCCGGACGATCTGGTACAGCGCCCACATCACTACGCCATTGTGGATGAGGTGGATTCCGTTCTCATCGACGATGCACGTACCCCATTGATCATCTCTGGCCCCGTGCCCGAAGGTGATCGACACGAGTTCAACGAGCTAAGACCAAAGGTGGCCGACATTGTGCAGCAACAACGCCAACACTTGACGGGCGTGCTTGCCGAGGCCAAAAAACTCATTGCGGCCGGTGACACTAAAGAAGGCGGGTTCCTTCTTCTCCGTGTGCACCGAGGACTTCCCAAGAACAAGGCACTCATCAAGTTTTTGAGTGAGGAAGGGGTGAAACAGCTCCTCCAAAAAACAGAGAACTTCTACATGCAGGACAACAACAGGGAAATGCCCAAAGTGGATGCCGACCTGTTGTTCGTGATCGATGAGAAGAACAATCAAATAGAACTGACCGATAAAGGGGTCGATTATATTTCCGGTGACAAGGACAAGGATTTCTTCGTGATGCCGGACATTGGCAGTGAAATTGCCAAGATCGAACGTCAAGATCTGGAGATTGAAAAAGAAGCAGAGCTCAAGGAAGAGCTTTTCAAGGATTTTGCCATAAAGAGCGAGCGTATCCATACCTTGACCCAACTGTTGAAAGCCTATACCCTATTTGAAAAAGATGTGGAGTATGTGGTGATCGAAAACAAGGTGATGATCGTGGATGAGCAGACCGGACGTATCATGGACGGTAGACGATATTCCGATGGACTCCACCAAGCCATCGAGGCCAAGGAGAACGTCAAGATCGAGGCCATGACCCAGACCTTCGCCACCATCACCCTTCAAAACTATTTTAGAATGTACAACAAGCTGGCCGGTATGACCGGTACAGCTGTCACAGAGGCAGGCGAGTTTTGGGAGATCTACAAGCTGGATGTCATGGAAATACCTACCAATAGGCCCATTGCCCGACATGACCGCCACGATCTCATCTACAAGACCAAACGTGAAAAATACAATGCTATCATTGAGGAAGTGACCAACCTTTCCAATGCGGGCAGACCAGTTTTGATCGGTACCACTTCGGTGGAAATTTCGGAATTGCTGTCCAAACTGTTGAGTGTCCGCAAAATTGCCCACAATGTACTGAACGCCAAACTGCACAAAAAGGAGGCGGACATTGTTGCCGAAGCAGGGAAATCCGGGGTGGTCACCATTGCCACCAACATGGCCGGTAGGGGTACGGACATTAAGCTTACCCCAAATGTGAAGGAAGCGGGCGGACTTGCCATTATTGGTACGGAGCGCCACGATTCTAGACGGGTGGACAGACAGTTGAGAGGACGTTCCGGGCGGCAAGGAGACCCAGGAAGCTCTCAGTTCTATGTTTCCTTGGAAGACAATCTGATGCGTTTGTTCGGATCGGACCGTGTGGCCAAGATGATGGACCGCATGGGTCTGGAAGAAGGGGAAGTGATCCAACACTCCATGATGACCCGATCTATCGAACGGGCACAGAAAAAAGTGGAAGAAAACAACTTCGGTATCCGTAAACGTCTGCTGGAATATGATGATGTCATGAACGCCCAGCGTGAGGTAGTCTATAAGAGAAGAAAACACGCCCTTCAAGGCGAACGTCTCAAGGTGGACATTGCCAACATGATCTATGACACCTGTGAACTGATCGCAGAGACCAACAAAATGGCCGATGACTTTAAAAACTTCGAGTTTGAGCTCATCAAGTATTTCTCCATCACTTCACCCATCAGCGAGGAAGAGTTCAAAAAACTGAATTTTCAGGAAATAGCCAATACCATTTACAAGGCATCCTACGATTTCTACAAGAACAAAATGGAGCGTAGTGCCACCGTGGCTTTCCAAGTCATCAAAAAGGTGTATGAGGACCAGACCAACAAGTTCGAGCGCATTGTGGTCCCTTTCACGGACGGTATCAAAACCTTGAACGTGGTCACCAATCTGGAAAAGGCTTATAATACGGATGGAAAGCAATTGATCACGGATTTTGAGAAGAACATCACACTGGCCATCATTGATGATGCCTGGAAAACCCATTTGCGCAAGATGGACGAGCTGAAACAATCCGTACAGTTGGCCGTTCACGAGCAAAAAGATCCCTTGTTGATCTATAAGTTCGAGGCATTCGAACTCTTCAAGGAAATGATAGACAAGGTGAACAAGGAGGTGATTTCTTTCCTTTTCAAAGGAGAACTTCCCTCAGAGAACACCAATCAGATCCAAGAGGCCCGAAACGTACAAAGGCCCAAGGAAAACCTTCAGACCTCAAAAGAGGAGATTCCCAACAGTGATGAGCTTGCAGCACAGCACAGGGCTGCCGGCCAAACTCAAGGTCAGCGCCAACACGTTACCGAAACCATTGTGAGGGAAAAGCCGAAAATTGGCCGAAATGACAAGGTTACGATAAAGAACATCATGTCCGGCGAGAGCAGGACCATGAAATACAAGCAGGCAGAATCCCTTATCGAAAAAGGGGAATGGGTTCTGATCGAAGATTAAATTAGCCCAAAAGCAATTCTACAAGTGACAGTTATTTTATAGCTGTCACTTTTTTTATATCAAAAACATATTTAGATTTACACCATAATTACACCCCATAAAGCTACTTTTGCTACCCTTTTTCAACCTTGGTAGTAGAGGAGACAATCACGTGCAGCATATGAAAGTCCCTGGTAAGGATAAATATCGGTTACAAGATAAGATTGATTTGATACTCAAGGTTAATTACAGTTCCTCACTCTTTGCTGCCATATTTGGGCTGATCTGCTTTTTTTTCCTGGATATAAAAGGGGTTATTCCCTATACCTTTATTGGATATGCCTTTGTGAACCTTGTGAACACAGCACTCTACCGCAGACATGAAAATTTGGTGCTTACCTATAACCTGACCTCTATCTTGTCCATGTTAGCGGCCATTGTCATCACCATATATAGTGGCAGTATACAAAGCCCATTTATCTTTGTACTGGCCATCATCGTCTTTGCAGGCTATGTGACCACAAAAGTTTTTGGCCAACTGTACCTCATCGTCAATTTGGCCGTGCTTACCATACTCTTTCTATATGATACAGGGGATTTCAGGATTTCCGAGAACACCGTTCCCTTGGAATCACGCAACTGGTTCGCCTTTCTCAGCGCTGTCTTTGCCGTGTACCTGCTTGGCGGTGTTTTTGGGAAGAACCTGCTCATGGCCCATCATAAATTGTACAAATCCCGAAATGAGATCCAGGAACGCATCGAAGAAAAGGAAACCCTCTTGAAAGAGGTCCACCATAGGGTAAAGAACAACCTTCAGACCGTTTCCAGTCTTTTGAGCCTACAGTCCAGGGCCATAGCGGACGAAAAGATCAGTAGTATCATCAAGAGCAGCCAGAACCGTGTAGTATCTATGGCCATGGTACACGAAATGCTGTACAAAAGGGACGATTATCTTTCCAAAATTGAACTTAGGCCTTATGTAAAGGAACTATGCGATTATCTGGTACGTTCCGTGAAAGGGAGCAACAGCAATATCAAGGTAGACTTGGACATTGACGACCACAAACTCAGTATAGATACGGTAATCCCCATTGGTCTGATTATCAACGAGACCATCACCAACGCCCTCAAATATGGGATAACGGATGCCAAAGGTGGCGAAATCCATGTTTCGGTCAAAAAAATAGGTGAAAACCGCTATCAAATGTACTTGGGGGACAATGGTATTGGCTATTCTGAGGACATCGGTCCAAGAACATCCAATTCACTGGGGCTTAAATTGATCTACAACCTAAGCCGTCAGCTCCGTGGGACCATCAGTAGGGATTACGATAAAAAAGGCACCTACTATTGTATCGAGTTTGAGGAAATCATCGAAGAGTTCAATTCGGTGGATTGATCGGGCCCAACTTATCTACCTTAAAAACTTTCTTTCCCGGAATGAAAAGGCAATTGTGGCCACCACAAAGGCCAAACTGATGAAAAGGGCAAATGGAATCAAAAGGTTAACAATCATGATTAGGCCAATATTGATTTATTCTTTTTGGTGGTAAAGGAAAGGGCTTGTTTCACTCTGGAATTCTTGAATTTGTACAATCTGGCCGTTTTCCTGTCCTTACGGATAGCTTGTTGAAAATCCATGTCCAAGACCACATCGGCAGTAATGGTTTCCACCTTTGACTCTTTGGAAATATCCTGTGCCATGGCCATGGTTCCGATAAAAGTTACTGCGATAATGGTCAAAATTGTTTTCATGATCTGGGTTTTTATTACGAAGTAAAATTACCTTCGTGCCCAACCTGATCCAGATTTCCATCGTCCAATAACCCTCTTTTTTCGGTATAAAAACTTTTCTTGGGCGAAGTGCATTTTATCGACGACGAACGTTTTTTGCTGCAAAAACATGATGCCGAGCACATGTGCATTTCATCGATCTTTTAAAAAATGACCTTTTCCAACCCACTGATTTGAAACCTTTTGTTTGTAGGAAAAACTTTTCATTCATTGTTTTTCAAAACCACATACCCCCATTCGGTTTTAGAAAAGAACAAAGGACTGTAAAACAGTCATTAACATTTTTTAACAACCCTTGGCGTAATACTTAGTACCTTATGGCAACTAAGTAAAAAAAGAAAATCGTGAGAATTCCACTTTTATCCCTTCTTATGTTGGTATCCACAGGTTGCCAGCCCAAAAGCAAATCGGACAAACCTGAAGTTGCCCAAAAAGGACAAGAAAATACCTTGATGGAGACAAGCCTGACTGCAGATCAATTAAAAGGTTATGAGACCGCTTATTTTGCAAGTGGTTGCTTTTGGTGTGTCGAGGCCATTTTTGAAAGTGTCAAGGGCGTAAAGGAAGTCTATTCGGGCTATTCGGGCGGAACCGAGAAAAATCCGACCTATAAGGAGGTTTCCTATGGAAAAACAACCCATGCAGAGGCCGTGGAAGTGTACTATGACCCAAAAATCATCTCTTTTGCCCAGTTGGTGCAGGTGTTCTTTGGTTCGCACGACCCCACTTCCCTGAACAGACAGGGACCCGACAGAGGTACCCAATACCGCTCCATCGCATTTTACAAGGATGAGGCACAAAAGAAAATCATCACGGATTATATCGCCCAATTGGAAGCTGAAAATATCTATGGCCGCCCCATTGTCACCGAGGTGAAAAAGTTTGACAAGTTCTATAGGGCGGAGGAATACCACCAAGATTACGAAAAAAGAAATCCAAACAACACTTATATTCAAAATGTATCGGTTCCAAGACTGAACCGGTTCAAGGAAAATTTCAAAAGCTACCTGAAAAAAGAATCACATTGATGTGAGCGACAGGGAACAATTATTTTTAAGAGGAAAGTGAGATAGGGGAGGTAAAATTGCCCGAAAGTGGTTGCAGAGATGCTTTGGGGCATTGAATATGGAAGGTTTATTCCTTTAGGACCACTTCGCTATACTTCGAGTTGATGCTGATGGATTTGCCTCCATTTTTATGGATATGATAGCCTTTAAGGGCATTGGTCCCGTAATTTTTTGAACTTTCCAATTTCAGCGTTTTGGGATACTGAAAGTCGGACGTGATTTCATTCACCGAAATTATAAAAGGGGTCGATGGCAATTTGCAGTCCATCTCTCCATTTTCCATGGAAATATCAAGGGATTTGAACCCATCGGATATTGTATGGATACTCAAGGTTCCAAACTTGTTGTTCACCAATGCCCTGCTGGCCAGTTTACCTATCACTACATTGGAGGAAACCGAACTAAGGTCCAGTTCCACCACCTCTTTTAAATTGACCTTGTCGGAATAGTCCGTCTTTAACTTCCCATAGTTCCATTGCTGCACCACAACAGGGGAATAGGAAGCCTGGATATAGGTCCTGTCCCCATCAATGGTAGGGGCATGCAAGCTTGCGTAGGACAAGCTTGCATTGATGTTCTTGGTATTGGCCGCCAGTTTCACCTCCCCATGCCTCACGTTCATGTTCAGTTTGAGGTATTTTGGCATTTTGATCTTGATGCGTTTTTTCACCTTGTACTCCTTGTTCTCCCCATCAGAGGAAAAATAGAATACATTGGGACTGGAACGTAATGTCCTGGCTTCCTCCGCATATTGCTTTCTCATCTCTTCCCTCTGGCTCCTCAGTTCCTCGCGCTGCTGCTTAAGGTCTTCCTGCATTTCCTTGCGCTTCTCTTCACGTTCTTTTTGGAATTCTTCCCTTTGCTTGGCCATCTCTTCCCTGTGTTTGTCCCTTTCCTTGGCCATTTCCTCCATTTCCTTGCCCCATTCCTCAAAGCGTTTTTTGTACTCTTCGTCAAAGGTCTTGTCAAACTTTTTCTTCCATTCCTTCAAGTACTTTTCCTTGTCCTTTTTGTAGGCATCGTAATCAAACTCCACAAAAGGGGTCGGAGGCATAGGTGGCATGGCCGGCATGAAGGAAATCTCAGGCAGCGCAACAATCTCTGGCATTTCGGGAATTTCTATGGTGGACATGATATGGTCCACGGATGGAAGTTCGGGAAAATCAAAACTCAATCCTTTAAAATCGTAGGCATAGGGCCCACCTGCCTTGGTACTCACCTCTATTTCCTTGCTATTTCCCATGATCTTGACGAGATCCTTTTCAAAATACGACTTGGCCTCCTCATCACCCACTCCTTCGAGTTCCACCACGACTGAGATTTCCACTTGATCCTTGTCCCAAGTTTCAAACTCAATGTCCGCATGGCTGGTATTGATGTTCAGTTCAGTGTCCTTGTTGACACTGTAGGTTTCCTTGTAGGTCTTGGATTTCTCCTGTGCACGGCAGGCAAACCCTCCGAGCAGCAAGAGCAATCCATTAAATAATATGAGACGATTCCTGTTCATTTTTTGATGATTTTAATTGATTCAACTTTGTTTTTAATTTTTGCAGCAATTGCAGTCTGAGCTGCAGGTTCATGATCAAGGCACTTATGGTTTGGTCGTTGGGTCCCAGTTCGTTCAGCTCCTTATTCAGCTGTTGGTATTCTTCGTTCAGTTCCGCCAATCGCTCCAAGTAACTGTCCATGAGCTCCTTGTTGTCCGATGTCATCTCCAGATCGGAGAGTTGCAGGTTGATGTTGGTGGTGTAATAGGTCTCAATTTTTTTGAAATCGGGGGAAAGGTCGCCCAGTGAAATGGTCTGTTCCTGTCCATCTGTTTTGTCCCTGTCTGCAACGATCACATTTTCATCGGACAAGTCCCCTTTGTCGGTACTATTCATAAAATACATGGAGAGTCCCACCGCCACTATCACAGAGGCCGCTATTTGCAACCACAGGGTATAGACTTTCTTTTTCCTTGGACCAGCTGGCAGCTGTCCATCCAATTTTTCAAGAAAACGGGCCTCATGTCCATCCTTCATGGAATAGCTTTTCTGCTCCCTTTCCTTTTCGAACATTTTCCGAAGATCATGTGCCATATACCAAATCTTTTAATTTCTCTTTCAATTGTGCTTTTCCGCGTAACAACCGGGTCCTGGATGCCGTATCCGAAATCCCCAATATCTGGGAGATCTCACTATGGTCATACCCTTCCACCAAGAACAGTTGCACTACATACCTGTATTTTCCAGGCAACTCCTCAATGGCCGCCTTTACCTGTTCCAAGGAAATGCTTTCCTCGACCGACCAATCGTCCTCTTCAGCCACATGCAGGTAATTTTCATCCAACTCCTCTGTCCTCTGGTGCTTCGATTTGAGGAAATCGATGCTCCCGTTCACCACTATCCTTTTCAACCATGCCCCGAACGTGACCTCCCCCTTGAACTGATGTATACGTTGGAAGGCCTTTATAAAGGATTCCTGAAGTACATCCTCCGCATCATCCGGATTTTTGAGGAAACGCATGGCCACCCCGAACATACCATCACAGTACTGTCGGTACAGTTTCAATTGTGCCTGACGATCGTTGGCCTTGCACTTTTCCACCAGTTCAATATGAAACAAGCTCGGTTCTATGTTTGGTCTTTTAGCTGTTCAACTTAAGGACGAAGCGAAAAACGCAACGTTGCAAAATAGGTTGTTTTTTGCTGATTTTTAACAAAAAAATCCTGCCGATTTTCACCGACAGGATTCATTTTGAACAGGTTATGATTTTTTACTCGTCCAACATCAAGTTCAAGTGAACGGTAATATTGTCCCTTGTCGCCTTGCTGTACGGACAGATTTCGTGGGCGGCATTGATCAAATCCTCCCCTGTCTCTCGATCTACCGTTGGCAAATAGGCGTCCAAGGTGGCCTCCAGGAAAAATCCTTCTTCCTCTTTATTGAAGGCTATGGTAGCCGTTACGTTGAAATCTCCTAGGTCATCTATGCCCTGCTCCTTGGCCACGGCCTGCAAGGCACCGGCAAAACAGGTGGAATATGCGGCCGCGAAAAGTTCCTCGGGATTGGTGGACTTGGGATTGGGCTTGCCTTTGGCATTGGGCATGGAAATATCAAAATCCAATACGCCGTCCTCGCTCTCCACATGTCCTGCCCTACCTCCCGTATTGGTGGCCTTACTTTCAAAAATTGTCTTCATCATATCTAGTTTTAGGTTTCTGTTCCGGTTTCCTAAAGTCACCGAACATTGAGTTGAAAAGTTACCAATTTGAATTTGGAAGTTCCCTACAACAGGTATTAAATTTTTGTGAAATGGTTGTACAATGGCATCCCATCTTTTCCCCCTAACCCATAAAAACTTTATACCTTAGTGATGAATTGAACCACCATCGACCCTTGGCAAAGAAAAAGAGTACATCCGACGATACCGTGTCGAAGATAAAAACCCTCCGCAAACAGGAAATTTCCGTGGACACCCTCACCGAAGGCATCTTCAAGGGAGACAAGGCCATGTTGGCCAAGGCCATCACTTTGCTGGAAAGTACACAGCCCGCCCATTTTGAAAAAGCCAATGCCGTAGTGGAAAAATGCCTTTCAAGGCCGGTCGAGAGCATACGGTTGGGGATTACGGGCGTGCCCGGAGTGGGCAAAAGTTCGTTCATTGAAACCTTGGGCACCACACTTACGGCCCTGGGCAAAAAGGTCGCCGTACTTGCCGTGGACCCCTCAAGTTCGCTGAGCAAAGGCAGCATTTTGGGCGACAAGACCCGGATGCAGGCCCTTTCCAATGACCCCAATGCCTTTATCAGGCCCTCCCCTTCGGGAAGTTCGTTGGGCGGGGTGGCCCAAAAGACCCGTGAGAGCATCATGCTCTGCGAAGCGGCCGGATATGATGTGGTGCTCGTGGAGACCGTGGGCGTGGGCCAGAGCGAGATTGCCGTGCACAGTATGGTCGATTTCTTTTTATTGTTGAAACTATCAGGTGCCGGGGATGAGCTACAGGGCATCAAAAGGGGCATTATGGAAATGGCGGATGCCATAGTCATCAACAAGGCCGATGGCAGCAATGTGGAGAAGGCCAAACTGGCTGTTACCGAGTTTCAACGAGCCTTGCACCTGTATCCCCCAAAGCAGAACGGATGGATCCCAAAAGTGATGAAATGCTCAGCATCCGAAAACACCGGGGTTCGTGAAATCTGGGACATGGTGGAAGATTTTGCCCGCCAAAACAAGGAAAATGGTTTCTTTGAAAAAAACAGGAAAAACCAGAACAAGAATTGGTTCCTTCAGACCGTGGACGACCACCTCAAACAGTTTTTCCACCAAAAGCCTGCTTTCATCAAGGTACAAAACGAATTGCTCAAGGACATTGAACAGAACAAAGTGTCCCCTTTTTATGCGGCCAAACTCCTATTGGACAAGATTACCAAGGAACTTTAAATAAAAGCGATAAATTTGCACAGATCAAAAATGAAATGAGTACCGTCACCGATTCCCTTTTATCCATAGTGGTTCCGTTATACAATGAAGAGGACAATGTGGTCCTTCTCACCCAAAAGATTCATGAAAGCCTCGAAGGATACAACTACCAGATTGTGTATGTGGACGACTTTTCCTCAGACCAGACCCGAAAAAGGGTAAAGGATATGGATGATGACAAGGTCCATCTCATTGAACTGAAAAAGAATTACGGACAGAGCCTTGCCCTAGCTGCCGGGCTCGACTATGCGGAAGGGGAATACATCATCACCATGGACGGCGACCTTCAGAACGACCCTTCGGACATTCCGCATATGTTGGAATACGCCGTGAGCGGCGAATATGATGTGGTCACGGGCATCCGCCAAAAACGGAAGGATTCCCTCGTGAAGAAAATACCCTCCAAAATCGCCAACTTTTTGGTGAGAAGGGTGACCAAACTGGACATCAAGGACAATGGCTGTGCCCTCAAGGTATTCACCAAGGATATTGCCAAAGGACTCAACCTGTATGGGGAAATGCACCGTTTCATCACGCTTTTGGCCTTTTTGGAAGGAGGGCAGATCAAGCAGGTCCCTGTAAAGCACCATGCGCGCCATGCCGGGGTCTCCAAATATGGGTTGGAACGCGTTTTCAAAGTGGTGGCCGACATGATGTTGTTGCTCTTCATCCGGAAATATTTCCAACGTCCCATCCACCTCTTCGGAATTTTTGGGGTGTTGCTGATCATCCTCGGGATATTCATCAACATCTACCTGCTGATCGTGAAACTTGGTTTCGGCGAAGATATCGGCAGTAGACCCTTGCTCATTTTTGGAATGATGTTCATATTGGGAGGCATCCAATTGTTCACCATCGGGATTGTGATGGAACTGTTGATACGCACCTACTACGAATCCCAACAGAAACGGCCCTATCGCATCAAAAAAATTACCATAGGTGACGGAAAAGCTGCGTAAAAGGCTAATCACTGCCCTAAAAATCGTTGTAAGTGCAGCGCTGATCTACTTCATCTTTACCAAAATAGAGCTGAAGGACGTTTTGCAGACACTCCGAAAGAGTGACCTGCTTTTTCTGTTCCTTGCCCTCCTGTTTTTTGTGATTTCCAAAGTACTCTCCGCGTTCAGGCTAAACCTGTATTTTCACCAAATAGGAGCCCAACTTTCGCACACCAGCAACCTAAAATTGTATCTGCTCGGGATGTTCTATAACCTGTTCCTCCCTGGGGGAATCGGTGGAGACGCCTACAAGGGGTATATGGTCCAAAAAACCTATCAACCCGGCACCAAAAAAGTGGTTTCAAGTCTGCTGCTGGACCGGTTGAGCGGGATGCTATTGCTGTTCGTATATGCCTGCGCCCTTGCCTTACTATCGGAAAATGCATTCCTCCAATCCTTTTTCTGGCTGTTGATGGCGGCCATTCCAGCAAGTGTGGTCGTGTTTTGGTTTGTGAACAAATCGTTCTTCCCCACTACCCTCCCTGTTTTTTGGAAATCTTTTGGGTATTCGGCACTCGTGCAATTGGCACAATTGGTCTGTGCACTCTTTATTTTAAGATCATTATCGGTTACGCTGGACGCCATCGAGTATCTTTTCGTCTTTTTGATCTCATCCATTGTATCAGTAATCCCATTGACCATTGGTGGGATTGGGAGTCGGGAAGTCACTTTTCTGTATGGTGCCAAATGGTTGGGACTGGATGCGAGCACATCCATCGGTATCAGCTTCACCTTCTTTTTGATCACGGCCCTGGTTTCCTTGATGGGAATCGCGTACCATTTCAAAAAACCGGACCTGGAATCGAATCAATCCAAATGAACCAAATGCATGTGGTTGAGCTTGCCCTCACGGGTGTTCGGGTTCAGGAATTTGGCCTGTAGACGGGTAATCCGGAATTGATCTACCGTGATCTGTCCCTCCCACTGGAACCCATTTTTTTGCAGTTGCTCCAGTTCCTCGTCCGTGGCATATACCCAAATATCCTTTTTATCAGCTATTTCCGATAGTGAAGTAATCTGTACGGGCTTTTTATTGTAGAAATCCAACGACCACGAGTACCTTTCCGAAATCTTATAGATCTTGTCCACCGGAATATGGTTCTCCCTCACCTTTTCCGCCATGGTGGAGCCTCCTTGATATTCAAGCAATTTGGGATAGAAGTGGGCATTCATCAACCCATTCAGCACTACCGAGCTGAGAATAGCCACTGTCACGATCTTTGCATAGACCGTTTCTTTTTTCAAGATGAAATAGGCCACCAACACCAGTGCGGCCACCAAAAGCAAATACCCGTACCATTGTTCCAATCGGAACACATAGAAACAGACCAACAGTGCGAAGACGATCACCAATCCCAATATAAAATATTGGATGCCCAGAATCACCTTGGCCATTTTCTGTTTTTCCCGTTGATACAGCCCAAACAGGAAAGCGGCCGACATCACCGCATAGAGTGGAATCAAAATATTGATGTAATGTGGTAGTTTGAACTGCGCAAAACTGATCAGGAAGAATAGAATGGAAATGCCACCAACGGTCAGAAACTCCAATTGTGGCCGCTGGGCAAATTTGGCTTGCCAAAATGCTCTCAATTGCGTCCAATACCCCATCAATGCTAGAACGGTCCATGGCAGGAACACCCACAAGAAGGTATGGAAGAAGAAAAAGAAATCGCTGCTGTTCTTTCCAACGCCTTCCCCGCTCATCCGCTCAAAACTCTGTTCCCAAAAAATGAAGAAGATACCGCTTCGATGGTCCTTGCCCCGAATCACTTTTTCCGGGTGTAGGTCAAATTGGTGGTAATAGGCATACAGCATCGGGGAAATGGTCAACCCAAAGACCAAAAGGGCCACCAGCAATCGCCAATTGAGCAAACGTGCCCATTTTCGGGTATAGGCCAAATGGCACAAGAGGGAAATTCCAATGACCACCAAGGCTATCTGCCCCTTGGTGGAAAAGGCCATCCCTGCTCCAAAGGCACCCCATACAACACTCTGTAAAGTTCCTTTTTCAATAAAGGTCGCCAATTGCCATATCGCGAAAATGGTGAATCCGGTCAGCACGGCATCGGTACGGATATCGATAGTGGCCAGCACAATGGTCTGTGCGGTCATGAATATGAGGGAGGCCAAGCGCCCCACCTCCTTGTTATAGAGCAATTTTCCAAGTCCGTAGCAGCTGTAAGCGGCCAAAAACGTGGCCAATATGCCCGGGATGCGATAGGCCCAATCGTATATTCCAAATACTTTATAGGAAAGGGCGGCCAACCAATAGTGCATATGGGGCTTGTCCAGATACTCTTCCGGACCTTTGAAAAGGCTCAAAAAATCATTTTCTTGGACCATTCGCATGGCCATCACTGCAAATTGGGCAGAATCGTTCTCGAAAAGGGTCACAAACATCCCCACGATGTACACCAATACAATCAGGGCAATAAAGAACCAATACCGGGCCGTGGAGATCATGAGCCTATTTTTTGGAATGCAAATATAGCCAACCTTGCAAATACCCATCCGAAGAAAGACCCAATCAAAGCGCCGGTGACCACATCCAAAGGATAGTGCACGCCGATATAGATCCTACTGTAGGCGACAACACAGGCCCAAAGAACCAAGATCCAGCCTATGTATTTCACCTTATTTCGAAAAAGAACGGTGAAGAAAATAGCCGGACCGAAAGAATTGGCCGCATGGGCCGAGAAATACCCGAACTGCCCGCCGCAATAACTTTTCACCAAGCGCATCGCGGTACTGATTTCAGGGTCGTGGCAGGGCCGTAACCGGGCCAGACCATATTTGAAAAAATTGGACAACTGGTCCGTGCAAGTGATCAGCAAGGCAATGCCAACCAGTACAACAGCAGTTTTCTTCAGTCCAAAATGTTTGTAGGTAAGGTAGAGTAACAGTAGATAAAGTGGGGCAGAATTACGGGTGGTGGTCATGAACATCCAAAAACCGTCCCATGCCTCCGTTCCCAATCCGTTCAGAAACAGGAAAAGGTCTTTATCGAACTGTATGAGCTGGTCCAACATTATTCGTCGTATCTGGAGACTTCCCTATCGTAAAACGCCGTGGCCGCCTCGATAAGGCTTTCGGCCTCTTCGGCAAGCTCTGCTTCGTCCTCTTGGGAAAATTCTTCCAGCCACTCCACTTCATCATCTTCCAGATTGATGACAAATCGTGGATATTCGGTATGGACTATGAAAATGGCCGTAGGATAGTCGGTGTTATCGGCCAATAAAAATTTAGGTAGTTCCATATGCTTTTAATTTGGTCCCAAATGTGAGGAACCTTAGGTTTAAATCGCTATTATATTATTTTTTGTGCACCCTGAGCGCGTCGAGGGGTCTATCAACAACGTCTCGACTACGCTCGACGCGACAATTCCAATTCAATTTTAGCTTTTGTCATCTAGGTCGGAGCAAATATTTAGTTTGCAATCAATTTTTTCGTCAAATAGTTGAATCGAATATACAACATTACCGCCGATGCTGTTAGCCCCGATAGCAATCCGATCCAAATGCCCGTGCTACCAAAATCCGTGAACAGTCCTAGATAATAACTGATCGGAAACCCTATCAGCCAATAGGCCACAAAGGTAATGAGCGTTGGGACCCTTACATCCTGAAGGCCGCGAAGCGCCCCGAGCACCACCACTTGCAGGCCATCCGATATCTGAAAAAAGGCGGCGACCAGCAACAGCTTGGCCGCTATGATGATCACCTCTGTATTGTCCGCTTGGTTCATAAGGTCGTCCACATCCAAATAGATGGTAGGGAACCAGTGTCTCCCCATCAAGAAAAGGACGGCAAACACAATTTCCAATAGCAATGTCAGAAAAAAGATGGATTGGGCTATGCGCCTGAGTTCCCTAAAATTTTGAAGTCCCTTTTGGTTGCCCACACGCACCATGGCCGCCACGCTAAGGCCCATGCCCACCATAAAGGTCATGCTGCTCAAGTTGAGGGCAATCTGGTTGGCGGCTTGGGCATTTTTTCCCAATACCCCGCTCAGCCAAATGGCCGCCGTGAAAATGGCCACTTCAAAGAACATCTGCAACGCAGAGGGAAACCCAAGGCTGATGATTTTCTTCATCATCTTTCTTTCAATTTCCTTGAAATTGAAATGGGTCACATAAGCCTTAAACTTTTTCTTTTGTTTCAACAAAAACCAAATGAAGGCCACCATGATGACCCTGGATGCCAAAGTTCCGATGGCCGCTCCTACAATGCCCAACTTGGGAAATCCGAATGAGCCAAAAATGAGTAGGTAATTGAGGGAAATGTTGACCACATTGGCCAAAATGGTGGCAATCATGGGGTATTTGGTCTGCGACAATCCATCAGAAAACTGTTTGAATGCCTGGAACATGACCAAGGGCACCAAGGAAAAGGCCACCAACTCCAAATACGGAATGGCGAGTTCCACCACCTCGGGAGGTTGCTCCATGTGGTACAGGAGGGGCTTGCAAAGCAAAATGACCCCAAACAGGGAAAGTCCCAGTAGCGTACAGAGCACCAGACCGTGCTTGAGTGCATTCTTGCCCGCCGCTTGGTCCCCTGCCCCATCGGCCTCTGCCACCAAAGGGGTTATCGCCGTTGAAAAGCCAATGCCCAAGGACATGGCAATGAACACAAAACTGTTTCCGAGGGAAACCGCAGCCAATTCGGCCGTGCCCAATTGCCCTACCATGATGTTGTCCGCAAAGGCCACAAAAGTATGCCCCAACATCCCCAAAATAACGGGATAGGACAACTTGAGGTTATATGTGAATTCTTTGGTGTATTGCTGGAACACTTCGGTGGTTTAAAAAAGAGCGTAAAGATAGTGGGATTGGAAATTTTTTCGCCCTGAATCTGTATAACTTTTTTGCACAACCACCCCTAAAGCCCCCTCAAGGGACAATGCCTTAATGGAATTCAATGGGCCATTCTTTTATCAGGATACTATTGGCTTAAAGACTTTTTGCTTCTTCCCAAAAAACATCCATCTCCGCCAAGGTCATTTCCCGTAAGGTCTTTCCTGATTCCTTGGCCTTGCCCTCCAAATATTGGAAACGCTTGATGAATTTCTTGTTGGTGCGCTCCAGGGCATTTTCTGGATTGATCTTCAGAAAACGGGCGTAGTTTACCATGGAAAAGAGCACATCCCCGAACTCTGACTCCATCTTGTCCATGTCATTTTGCTTCACCTCATGCTGAAGCTCCGCCAATTCTTCCTTCAGTTTTTCAAAGACCTGTTCCGGATGCTCCCAGTCGAACCCCACCCCAGCCACTTTTTCCTGTATGCGGTTGGCCTTCACCAATGCAGGAAGACTGTTGGGTACTCCCTCGAGCACACTTTTCTTCCCTTCCTTCAGTTTAATGCTCTCCCAGTTCTGCTTTACCTCTTCCTCATTCTGCACCTTGACATCACCGTAAATGTGTGGATGCCTGTTGATCAATTTCTCACAAATGCCATTGGCGACGTCCGCAATGTCAAAATCATGGGTCTCGGAACCGATTTTGGCATAAAAGACGATGTGCAGTAAAAGATCACCCAATTCCTTCTTCACCTCATCAAGGTCATTGTCCAGAATGGCATCACCCAGTTCGTAGGTTTCCTCTATGGTCAGGTGGCGGAGGGTCTGCATGGTCTGCTTTTTGTCCCAAGGACATTGATCGCGCAGCTCATCCATGATGTTCAACAGTCGTTCCAATGCCTTTAGCTGCTCAGGTCTTGCGTTCATCTATAAAATTTTATTTAAAAGTACAAAGACCGTAAATAGCGTGAGTTGATTTTTTATCCATAGTTATAAAGACCGTGCATCGTAAAAACAGAAAAATGGTGTTTGCAGCATTTTTCCATAGTACAGTATTGAAAATTGTACATTTGAAAAAATACCGGTAACATGAAAACACTTTCTTCATTAGCATTTGTATGTTGTGGGCTGTTCTTGAATGCACAAGAAATTGTAAAGCTGCCCAATACTGATGAACCACCCGTAACATGGGAAACGCCTGAAAACGACTATTTTTCAACTATATGGAACACCCAAGTCGTCACCAATGTATCAGAACCAACAATGCAGGTTTTTCGGCCTAAGGAAGAAATCAATACCGGTACTGCCGTCATTGTGGCTCCGGGAGGCGGATTATTTGCCCTTAGCATCAATAGTGAGGGCAATGAGGTGGCCAAATGGTTGAATGAAAAAGGCATCACCGCCTTTGTGCTCAAATATCGATTGGTACCCACTGGGGAAGATGGTGTCGCTGAAATCGAAAATAATGCCCCAGAAGAACCTGAAAAATTCATGGAGCGTGTAAATGCCGTTCTCCCCTATTCCATAAAAGATGGCCTCAATGCCATAAAACATGTTCGTGAAAATGCGGCCAATTATGGGGTTGACCCGAATAAAATAGGCTTTATGGGTTTCTCTGCCGGAGGAGCTGTGACGGTAGGCGTTGCCTACAACTACCAAGCGGAAAGCAAACCTGATTTTTTGGTTCCCGTCTATTATTGGGCCAGTGTGATACCTCTTGAAAAGCCAAAGGAAGATGCGCCTCCCTTATTTTTGGTCTGTGCGTCGGACGACCCTTTGGACTTGGCGACTGGAACCATTGCGCTGTATTCCTCATGGCTGGAAGCCGGAAAAAGTGTGGCCCTACATATGTACAGCAAGGGCGGGCACGGTTTTGGAATGCGCAAACAGGGATTGCCATCAGATACGTGGATAGAACGTTTTTATGAATGGAGCAAAACTCAAAATCTGGTCAGTGACTATTGATCGCCATCACAAAAACAGGTCGGCATGAAAAAAATACTCATACTACTATTGTTTATTCCCGTGTTGGGATGGGCCCAAGCTCCAAATCGATTTGATGAGGAAGTCAATGAAATCAAAAAAAAGAATGATACCCTCTGGGATGTATCACGACCCGCCATAGTGTTTACGGGAAGTTCCAGCGTCAGATTATGGGAAGACCTTCAAGATAGATTTCCAGACCAACAAGTGTTGAATACCGGATTTGGTGGCTCCCAATTTTCGGATTTGGAATTGTATCTCGATGAGTTGATCCTCAGCTACGACCCGATCAAAGTCTTTATATATGAAGGGGACAATGATGTGAACGCCAAAGTAAAACTTAGGACGATCGTGGATACCTCGGAGCGCATATTGGATGTGCTCCAACAAAAAAAGCAAGGGATGGAGATTGTCCTTATTTCACCCAAACCCAGTATATCCAGATGGAAATTACGGGGCAAGTACAAACGTTTGAACAGAAAACTTGCCAGACTGGCATCAAAAACCGAGGGTGTGGAATTTGTGGATGTCTGGTACCCGATGTTGGAGAAGCGAAAACTAAAACAGGACATCTTTATTGAAGATGGACTTCATATGAACTCAAAAGGGTATGACATCTGGTACGATGTCATCAAAAATTATGTAGAATAACCAATCGATCATCATGATATACCGATCCTTAGTACTGTTCGCTGCCATCGTGTGCTTGGCCGCCTGTCAAACTGAAAAAAAAGAAATCGTATTTCCAAAAACAGATTTGACCACTGTTCCCTTGATCCCCAAACCTGTCAAGACGATCGCCACGCACAGCGCCTTTGGACTCGACAGCAACACGACCATATATACCTCAACGATTGACCCCAAATTTGAGGAGGTAGGCAAATACCTTTCCGAAAAAATAAAGGGAAAAACCGGCCTGGACATTGCCGTGAATGCTACGCCTGACGGCAAGGTCGAGCGGATGATCTACATCAACCAATCGGACAGTTTGGAACTGGAGTCGGCCGAGTCCTACCAACTCTATATCAAGAAAGATTCGATCCTTTTGAATGCCAAAACCGCAGCAGGTGCCTTTAGGGGGATACAGACCCTTAGGCAACTTATCCCACAGCAAAGCAACGACACGCTTACCGACCACCCTTTGTGGCTGATTCCGACTGGAAAAATACTGGATGCACCCAAGTTTGCCTATCGCGGGGCCATGCTCGATGTGGCTCGCCACTTCTTTACGGTGGACGAGGTAAAAAAATTCATGGACATTCTGGCCTATTACAAATACAACACGCTGCACTTGCACCTTACGGATGACCAAGGATGGCGCATCGAGATAAAATCGTGGCCAAAATTGACAGAGATCGGCGCAGCCACCGAAGTTGGCGGTGGTAAAAGCGGCTTTTTTACCCAAGAGGATTATAAAGAACTGGTGCGGTATGCAGCGGAAAGACATATCACCATTGTTCCCGAGGTGGACATGCCCGGACATACGAACGCTGCTTCGGTGAGCTATCCTTTTTTGAACGGCAATGGAAAACCTGTGAAACCCTACTCTGGGACAAAAGTAGGTTTCAGCACTTTTGACGCCCAAAAAGATACCGTTTACAGTTTTCTGGATGATGTCATCGGGGAAATAGCAGCCATCACACCTGGCCCTTATTTCCACATTGGTGGGGATGAAAGCCATGTGACCAAGAAGAAGGACTACATCCACTTTGTGGAAAAAGTGGAGAAGATAGTACAGAAACATGGCAAAAGGTCCATTGGTTGGAACGAAATTGCGCAAGCGGACATTGATTCCTCCACCGTGGTCCAACTATGGAATGAACCTGATCATGCTACAAAAGCGGCCAAAAATGGGTCCAAGATTCTCATTTCGATGGCCGGAAAGACCTATATGGACATGAAGTACGATTCCATCTCGGAATATGGATTGACCTGGGCAGGCCTTATCCCTGTGGATGTGGCCTACAATTGGCTCCCAGAAACCTTGGTGGAGGGTCTACACGTGGAGAGCATCCTTGGTATTGAGGCCCCTTTGTGGTCCGAGACCATAGACGACAGTGCCGGTATTGAATATTTGGCCTTTCCACGGGCCATTGGATATGCCGAACTGGGCTGGTCCCCAACGGAACATTGCGATTGGGAGGACTACAGAAAGCGCTTGGCGCAGCAAGTGCCCTATCTGAACGAGATGGAAATCAATTATTATCCAACAAAGTTGGTGGACTGGGCCAAGGAATAAAGTTTATTCTTCCTCGCTGGAAGCTGTTTCAGCGGGGACTTCTTCAGTTGCGTCTTCGGCCACAACAAAATCGGTGATCTTGTTATCGATCAAGATGTTGTACCATTGGATGATTTTTTTGATATCGCTGGCATACACCCTGTCCTCATCATAATTGGGGAGGATCTCGAAGAAATATTCCTCCAACTCAATTTTGTCAGCCTTGTGGTTGATGGCGGTCTTTTTGCCATCTTCCTTGTCTTTTATTTTTTGGAAGACTTCACGAAGTGGCACTTCCTCTTCCAAGGTATAAATGGCGATTTCGGAAAGTACGCTCACATTGCTCCGCAATCCCACGGTAACACGTTTGCCGTCCAATAGGGATTCGCCGACAAAGCCACTTCTGGTTTGGGTCAATAATTTGTAAAGTCCGGGCTTTCCGCCAATAGATAAAATCTTGTCAAGTGCCATTTAAAATATTTTATGCGGGCAAAAATATGGTATTATCGGAAACTGTAATTTTTTTAACGTCCTTTTTTGATATTGGGAAACCTCATCCTATAGTCCACATCGATTTTTCCTTTGGAAATCTTTTCCAATCGGCCTTTTAACAGACGTTTTTTAAGGGAAGATAGCTTGTCCGTGAACATGATGCCCTCAATGTGGTCGTATTCATGCTGGATTACCCTCGCCAACAGACCATCATAGGTCTCGGTATGTGGCTTGAAATTTTCATCCATATAGGTGATGGTGATCTCCGGTTTGCGTTTTACATCTTCCCGGATATCGGGTATACTCAGGCAACCTTCGTTAAAATCCCATTCCTTTCCGGTCTCCTCGATGATCTTGGCATTGATGAACACTTTTTTGAAGCCGTTCAATTTTTCCTGCTCTTCGGGGCTCAAATCCTCATCATCGGAAAAAGGGGTGGTGTCCACTACGAACAAACGTATGGGAAGTCCCACTTGGGGAGCCGCCAATCCAACGCCATGGGCATTGTACATGGTCTCCCACATATTGGAGATCAATTCTTCGAGTTTTGGGTATTCCACGGCAATATCACCTGCTTTTTTTCGCAGAACGGGATCACCGTATGCAACAATGGGTAAAATCATAAAACTAAAATCGGTTTAAGTAGGCCTGCAATATGAGCGTGGCACTTATTTCATCGACCAAGGCCTTGTCTTGGCGCTTTTTCTTTTTCATTCCACTGTCCAACATGGATTGTACCGCCATTTTGGAAGTGAACCTTTCATCTTGGCGCTCCACGGGATAGGTGGGGAACTTGGTCGACATTTTCTTTAAAAATTCCTGGATAAGGGCTTCGGATTCCGAGGGCGTATTGTCCATCTGTTTGGGAAGTCCCACCACGATCCGCTCTACCTGTTCCCTTTGAAAATAAGTCTCCAAAAACGGGATCAGATCTTTGGTCTCCACCGTGGTAAGCCCGGAAGCGATCAGTTGGAGCTCGTCCGTGACAGCGATTCCCGTCCTCACCTTACCATAATCCAAAGCCAAAATTCTTGCCAAGACAATTTTTTGGCAAAAATAACCCTAAAAATGTTATGGCCTTAAAAATGGGGGCAATATTCTGTGGAGGGGCGTATCTTTGCGAAAAATTTAAGAAAATGACAGAATTAAGGACGCTCATAGAAAAAGCGTGGGACAATAGAACATTGTTGGAAGAGGAAACGACCCAAACGGCCATTCGTAAGGTTATAGACCTAATCGATTTGGGCCAGTTGCGCTGTGCAGAGCCTACCGAAGAGGGATGGCAAATCAACGAGTGGGTGAAAAAAGCAGTGGTACTCTACTTCCCCATCCAAAAAATGGAGGTCCTTGAAGCTGGCATTTTTGAATATCACGATAAGATTCCACTGAAAAGAGGATACAAAGAGAAAGGCGTGCGTGTGGTGCCCCATGCGGTGGCCAGACATGGCGCGTACATTTCCAAGGGAACCATCCTTATGCCCAGCTACGTGAACATTGGTGCCTATGTGGATGAAGGTACCATGGTGGACACGTGGGCCACTGTGGGCAGTTGTGCACAGATCGGGAAGAACGTACACTTGAGCGGTGGTGTTGGCATCGGCGGGGTGTTGGAGCCCCTTCAAGCCGCCCCGGTCATCATTGAGGACAATGCCTTTATCGGTTCGCGCTGTATCGTGGTAGAAGGGGTCCGTGTGGAAAAAGAAGCCGTATTAGGAGCCAACGTGGTCCTTACCGCTTCCACCAAGATCATAGATGTGACCGGCGACGAACCTATAGAGTTGAAAGGAAGGGTGCCCGCAAGATCGGTTGTGATCCCTGGAAGCTACACCAAAAAATTCCCTGCAGGCGAATACCAAGTTCCCTGTGCCCTCATCATTGGGAAACGCAAGGAAAGTACGGACAAGAAAACATCCTTGAACAACGCCCTGAGAGAACACGACGTAGCGGTGTAACCCTACTACCCCAACTCTGCCAAGGCATTTGTAACGGCTTCCTGTAAGAAGTGGCCATTGGCAATCTTGTTTCTCATGGTGTGCACATTGGCGACCATTTGGTCGTAAGTGGCCGCATCGATTTGGGCGAGTTTTTCCGATAGTTCCTCCAAGGAGGCAATGGCAAACCCGATTTTTTCCTTTTCCACCACTTGGGCAACGGCCGCCTTGTCCCATATGATGATGGGAAGGCCCGCCAATAAGTATAGGGAGGTCTTATGCGGATTGTTGTATTGGATGTACTTGCCAAAGTCACCATCGCACTCCCTGATGGCATTTCCGTTCCATACAAGGCCAAAGTTTCCCTTCAAGTGATCCAAGACCTCATCGGGGGCAAAGACCCCTTGGTAGTGCAATGCGGAGCCTTCTTTTACTTTCTCCTTTTGAAAGCCGTTCCCATAAAGTTTCAGGGTAAAGTTCGGATGCAACTCATCCAATTGGTAGAGGAAGGCACTTTTCTCCATACCCAATCCCCCTGCAAAAACGATTTCATTTCCCTGTCCCAAAGTCTGTTCGGGCAGTTCCTGCCCATCGGCCAACAGATAATCGAAGAGGTACAAAGGAACCTTTTTTCCTTTGTAGCCCTGTTCGGCGAACCACTGCATCATCACCTGATTGTGCAGGATGAGCACATCGGCCTTGTTGAACCGCTTCATCTCCTTTCCGGCATCCTTGTTCTTGCCCATAAGTGTCTTTACATCATGAACGATCAGGATTATCTTACACCCTTTCAGTTTGGCCACGGCCACTTTGTACCCGAAAAATTTACTGAGCGGATATTGCATGCAGAGTACCGATGAAAAAGGCAACCGGACCAATCCCCAAGTGATCCCAAAAAAGCTAATGATGGCCCCAATGGCCGAGCTGGGATGGTTGCTCTGCCTGAACCCAAGGTTCTTAAATCCCGATTGGGACAGCACCTCCTCGCAATCCATTTTGGGCTTGGATGCCGCATTTCTGGAAAACTTGTAATTTCTGGAGATATAGAACCGTTTTCGGTTTTGCATTTTGATCTGTTTTTTTCAAAAATATCCTTTTTTCTTTTGTCGAATCCATAAATTGCGACCAATCGCCTTTGAATTATAAACCAAAGATCGTGGACAACATGCGTGAACCCGAATATGATTTTCTGATTGTAGGTGCTGGATTGTATGGTGCCGTTTTTGCCCATGAAGCCCATAAAAAAGGGAAAAAATGTTTGGTTATTGACAAAAGGGAACATCTTGGAGGCAACACCTATTGTGAGGATGTGGACGGCATCAACGTGCACAAGTATGGGGCCCACATTTTCCACACCAACGACAAAGCTATTTGGGACTACGTGAACAGTTTCGTCCCGTTCAACAGATACACCAACTCACCGCTGGCCAACTACAAGGGTGAACTGTACAACCTCCCGTTCAACATGAACACGTTTCGCCAATTATGGGGTATTTCCACCCCCGATGAAGCCAAGGCCATCATCGCGGAACAGACCCAGGAATACAAGGGTAGGGTCCCGTCCAATTTGGAAGAACAGGCACTTACGTTGGCGGGCAGGGACATCTACGAAAAATTGATCAAGGGTTATACCGAAAAGCAGTGGGGAAGAAAAGCAACGGAACTCCCGGCCTTTATCATCAAAAGGTTGCCCTTACGATTTACGTATGACAACAACTATTTCAACGACGATTATCAAGGCATCCCCATTGGCGGCTATAACAAATTGACCGAAGGTCTTCTTGAGGGTATTGAGTGCCGAACAAATGTGGATTTTTTCAAGGACCGAAAAAAATTGGAAAGCTTGGCCGAACAAGTGGTGTTCACAGGAAAAATTGATGAATATTTTGATTATCGCCATGGCAAGCTCGAATACCGCAGCCTTCATTTTGAGCACACTACCCTCGATCAGGACAATTATCAGGGCAATGCCGTGGTAAACTATACGGAAGCCACCATCCCCTACACCAGGATCATTGAACACAAACATTTTGAGTTTGGCAAGCAAAAGACCACGGTAATCACCAAAGAATATCCACTGGAGGCCTCTTCGGACAATGAACCTTACTATCCCATCAACGACGCCAAGAACACCGATCTGTTCAATACGTACAAAAAAATGGCAGATCAGGAGACAACGACAATTTTTGGGGGCCGATTGGCCGAGTACCGGTATTATGACATGCACCAGGTGATCGGTGCTGCACTGGCCAAAACACGGAAAATATTGTCCTGAGAACTTTCCTACATCCCAAATAAGACAAAAAATCGCACTTCTTACGCAACCATCCCCACGGGACTCTATCTAAAGGAAAGAAACTGCATTGCGAAGAAACCATAAATTGGAACACCAATAGTAGGGGATTCAGGCAGTCAGTTGTTGTAAGAAAAAGAAACGGAAAACAATTTTCCACCTATTTTTTTGTTATAGATTTGTAAACCATTAACCCTGCACCCATAATATGGCTGGATTGAGCACCCCAAAGCAAAAATTGTCAGCACTCATCATTACTTACAACGAAATGGGCTACATTGAAAGATGTATAGATTCCGTTTCATTTGCAGATGAGATCATCGTAGTGGATTCATACAGTACCGATGGAACCTACGAATATTTGGCCAACCACCCCAAAGTGAAGGTCATCCAAAATCCGTTTGAAAATTTCACCGCCCAAAAATCGTTCACGCTCAAGCAGGCGACCAATGATTGGGTCCTGTTCTTGGATGCGGATGAAGTGGTCAACCAAAAACTCCAAAAAGAAATCATTGAAACCATAAACAACCCCAATGCCCAAGAGGCCTATTGGTTCTACCGCAAGTTCATGTTCCAAAATGAACCGTTGCATTTCAGCGGTTGGCAGACCGATAAGAACCATAGACTTTTCCGAAAAAGCAAGGTGCAGTTCACGGATAAAAAGTTGGTGCACGAGACCCTTGAGGTGGATGGAAGCTCAGGTATCCTCAAACAAAGACTGACCCACTATTGCTATAAAAATTATGAGGATTATAAAGGCAAAATGCTCAAGTACGGTCAATTGAAGGCCAAAGAGGATTTTTACAAGGAAAAACATTTCAACTACCTGTTGATGACAGTAAAACCGTTGTGGAAATTCTTTAACCACTACGTGATCAGATTCGGCTTTTTGGACGGCAAAAAGGGGATTACCATTTGTTATCTCAATGCCCTTGGCGTTCTGGAAAGGTTCAGGGAATTGAAAAGATTGGAAAAAAAGAACGAGCTCGCCTACTATTTGGTGATGCCATAATGTGTCCAGACCACTTTTTTGGACCTCGTTTCCTTTCGTATTGCTTGATTTTTGGCGATGGACTCCGGTGTCTTGTAGCCTCTTTTATGATCTAGGTGCACACAGACCGCACTGTAGCGCAGTTGTTTTGACTTTATCCCAAAATTGAAGAGGCGTTCACCCAATTCCCGGTCCTGACCGCCATACTGCATACGCTCATCAAAACCATTGACATTCAGGATGTCCTTTTTCCATCCTGATGAATTGTGGCCGTTCCAACTGGCATTGGTCGGGGTGAAGGTGTTCAGCAACTTTGAAATGAAGCCGCTCGCAGTGAGCTTGTTGTTCTTGAACGTTTTTGGAATACCCTTGTCCATCAGCCAATGGATATTGAAACAATTCTGCTTTTCAATATCCTCCAAGGTAATCATTTTGGAAATGTTCATCGGCAGCATGTAGTACCCGCCCGAGATAAAATACCCTGCTTCCTTGTTGATGTAGTGTACCTCCACAAAATCTTCGCGAGGAATGCAGTCCCCATCCGTCATGATGATGTATTCCGCACTACAGGCCTCCACGGCCTTGTTCAATATCCTTGATTTTTGGAAACCATCGTCCTCCTGCCACACATGAACAATCTTGTAGAACACCTTTTTGGAAAGTTCCTCCAGAAGTTCCCTGGTCTTGGGACCTGATCCATCGTCCGCAATTATCACCTCAAAGTCCTTGAAAATCTGACAATTGAAACCCCAAAGCACCTTTTCCAGCCACTCCTCGGCATTGTAGGTGCTCACTATTACGGATATTTTCGGTACTTCGTGTTCTTCGTGGCTCATTCAGGCAAAAATAGTAAAGTCTGTAATTTAAAAGATAACTTTGCAAAAAAGTACTGTCTTTGCAAAAAACCTGTTCATGGGAAAAGTAGCCCTTGTCGAGTTCAACTCCTATCATGACGAATGCCTGTACTCGCAGATCAAGTTCCTGACGGATTCCGGACATACGGTTACCTTGGTCATAAGCGAACAAATCCATGAAAGGGCATCCGAATATGTCCGCCTTGCGGAAGAAGTGATCATTTTCCAACGTTCATCACAAAAAAACCTGTTCAAGCGCATTGCCTTTACTCTTGGCCTAAGCAGGTTCTTCAGAAAGAAAATGATGGAAACGCTCATCTTCAACACCGCAAGTTCCAGGCTGGAAGTCATCCTGCTCAGCCATTTATTGAAACGGAAAACAAAACTGTTTGGAATACTCCACAACCTAAAAAAAGTAAATCATAGCTTTTCCCAAAAACTCATCAACAAGGCCATAAAGAAATTCTTCGTGTTGAATGATTTTTTGCTGGATTCCGTCAAGTTGGAGGACAGTTCCCTAAAATTGGGGGCTTTTTACCCCATTTTCTTCCCTGCATATGACAGTACCGCTCCAGCAAAACCAAAGGAAGAAACATGGATCAGCATTCCTGGAAAACTTGATTTCGGTAGGAGGGACTATTTTTTGGTTGCGAAAGCCCTTGAAAAGACACAGGCAAAATCCAACCTAAAGATTCTGATCTTGGGTAGCACCAATGTCAACGACCCAAAAAGCCAAGAATTTTTGGACCATATCAAAACCCATGACTTGCAAGATAATTTTATCACGTTTGACGCTTTTTTGGACAATGACACGTTCCACGATTACATCAAAAAATCAGACTACATATTGATTCCGCTAGATTCCGTTGGCGACAATTATGCCAAATACAAAATCATGGGGTGTTACAACCAAGCGTTTGGATACAAGAAAACCCTGATTTCCCCCATCGGACTTGAACATATCCCTGATATGGAATCCCACTCCATTTTTTTCAATGGCGCTGACGGACTATCTGAAATTTTTGCAAAAATGAGCAACGGAAAAAGCGACAAAAAAGAATACGTTTCCAAAAAGTGGGATTTTGCGGAACAGAAAAACAGCTATATCACCTTTTTGGAAAGCAATTAGAATTTTCATCCAATGACCGAAGAAATCAACAACTGCATCAAAGTGCTCAAAGAAGGGGGGCTTATCCTCTACCCTACCGACACCGTGTGGGGCATTGGCTGCGATGCATCCGATCCAGAAGCCGTAAAAAAAGTATATGCCCTCAAAAAAAGGGAGGACAGCAAGGCCCTGATCTGCCTCGTCGCCAACCAGGCGATGCTGGAACGCCATGTGAAACAGGTGCCCGAAGTGGCCTACGATATCATGGACCTGGCCACCAAGCCCACCACCATCGTTTTTGACGAGCCCATCGGTGTAGCCAAAAACCTAGTGGCCGAGGACAATACGCTGGCCATTCGGGTAGCGTCGGACAAATTCTGTCAATACCTCATCAACAAATTTGGAAAACCCATTGTTTCCACCTCGGCCAACATCTCCGGGGAACCCACCCCAAATCGTTTCAAGGATATAGCCCCGGAAATTTTAAAAGGAGTGGACTATGTGGTAAATTTGCCGGACGAAAACAAAAACCCTTCCCCTTCCTCCATCATTAAATTGAGCAATGACGGCCAGGTGAAGGTAATCCGGGAATAGAATGACGAAGGAATTCCATACAGAAGCCATACAACATCCCATTTTTGAGCTGATCGGTTCAACTGCAGATGAACTGGGAATCGATTCCTATGTGATCGGCGGCTATGTACGTGACTATTTTTTACAACGAAACACCCCGAAGGACATAGACATTGTGGCCATAGGGAGTGGTATAGAACTCGCCCAAAAAGTGGCTTCCAAACTCAAGGGAAAACCAGAAGTCTCCGTGTTCAAGAATTTTGGCACGGCCATGATCAAACATCAGGGCATGGAACTCGAGTTCGTGGGCGCGCGAAAGGAAAGTTACCAACGGGACAGCCGAAAACCCATTGTGGAGGACGGCACCTTGGAAGATGACCAAAACCGAAGGGATTTTACCATAAATGCCATGGCACTGTCACTGAACAAGGGCAGCTTTGGACGACTGTTGGATCCTTTTGATGGATTGTCCGACTTGGACAAAAAAACCATCAGGACCCCTCTAGAACCGGGCATCACCTATTCCGACGACCCACTACGCATGATGCGCGCCATCCGTTTTGCCACCCAGTTGGGATTTGCCATCGAGCTCCGGTCTCTTCAGGCCATCACGGAAAACAAGGAACGTATCAAAATCGTTTCCAAGGAACGTATTGTGGACGAACTGCACAAAATAATGATGGCCCGCAAGCCATCCGTTGGGTTCAAGTTGATGCTCCAAACAGAGCTTTTGCCCTATATCCTACCCGAACTCATCGCCCTGCAGGGCATTGAAGAGGTGGAAGGGCAACGCCACAAGGACAATTTTTGGCACACTCTGGAAGTGGTGGACAACATTGCCGAAACCACGGACAACCTTTGGTTGCGGTGGGCCGCCCTACTCCACGACATTGGCAAGGCCCCGACCAAAAAGTTCCACAAAAAAATTGGTTGGACCTTCCACGGACATGAATTTGTGGGATCCAAGATGGTATACAAACTCTTCAAGCGGCTAAAGATGCCCTTGAACGAGAAAATGAAGTTCGTGCAACAAATGGTGCTGATGAGTTCACGCCCCATCATCCTGGCCGAGGACCATGTCACCGATTCCGCGGTCCGTCGTTTGGTCTTTGATGCCGGGGACCATGTGGATGACCTCATGACCCTTTGCGAAGCGGACATCACTACCAAAAATCCCAAAAAGCAGAAAAAGTACAAGAACAATTTCCAGATTGTCCGCCAAAAAATAGTGGAGGTCGAAGAAAGGGACCATGTACGCAACTTTCAGCCCCCCGTTTCCGGTGAAGAGATCATGGCCACCTTCAACCTAAGTCCCTCCAAAGAAATCGGAATCATAAAGGATGCCATAAAAGAGGCCATTCTGGAAGGGGAAATCCCCAATGAATATGAAGCCGCTTACCAATTTATGTTGGAAAAGGGTAAAGAAATGAACCTAAAAGTACACTCGGAATGAAAAAGAACAAAGCTGTGATCTACTGGCTATTGACGGGCTGTGCCCTCATTTTTGTCATGGTGCTCGTCGGTGGCATTACCCGTCTCACCCATTCAGGACTTTCCATTTCCGATTACAAATTGATTCACGGAACCTTGCCGCCGATGAACGAGCAGGCCTGGGAAGAGGCTTTTGAACTTTATAAACAATATCCTGAATATCAAAAACTTAACTCCCATTTTGATTTAGAGGATTTTAAGGATATTTATTTTTGGGAGTGGTTGCACCGATTCATTGGGCGATTTATTGGAATCGTTTTTATACTGCCCTTCCTGTATTTTCTGGTCACCAAAAAATTGGACAGGTCCACCATCAAGAAATGTCTTGTCCTACTCTTTTTGGGAGGCTTTCAGGGATTTTTGGGCTGGTATATGGTCAAAAGTGGCCTAGTGGACCGCCCAGATGTGTCCCATTTCCGGCTCGCTGCCCATTTGACCACCGCCTTTGTCACCTTTGCCTATAGCCTTTGGGTCGCTTTGGATTTGATATACCCCACCAAAAAAGAGGTCAATATAAAAATCAGGAACCTAGTCAGGATCGGACTGGCCGTCCTGTTGCTCCAAATCATCTGGGGGGCTTTCGTGGCTGGACTGGATGCCGGTTTCATCCACAACCACTGGCCCATGATGAGCGAGGGGAAATTGATGCACGAAACCGTATATATAGAGCATCATCCCGTTATCAAAAACTTTTATGAAGGAAAGAGCGGGGTGCAGTTCGTGCATCGCTATCTGGCCTATGTTGTTGTGGGCTTTATCCTATGGATATGGTTCAGGACCCGAAAAGTGGAACGGACACCAATACAGGAGAATGGCCTTAAGACCCTTTTGGCCTTGGTATTCCTACAATTTGTGCTGGGCGTACTGACCTTGATCTACGCCGTTCCCCTGTGGCTGGGCATTGCGCACCAAATAGGGGCATTTTTCCTTTTGGCGGCCATGACCTTTACCTTGCACCGGTTCACCAAATAAGGGGTATTTATTGTAACTTTGCACATTCTATAATTTTTTTTGATGATCTATAAAATCAGGATAATACTTGATGCTGAGGAAGATATCTTTAGGGATATCGAAATTGACGAAAACGATACACTGGAAGAATTCCACAATGCCATAACCCAGGCCTTTGGATTTGAAGGAGGTGAAATGGCCTCTTTCTACACCTGTGACGAGGAATGGAACCAAGATGAGGAAATCGCACTCTTCGATATGAGCGAGAACGGTTCCGATATCCGGTTGATGAACGAGACCTCCCTGGACGATGTACTGTCCGAACAGACCCCAAAATTGATCTACGTGTACGATTTTTACAGCATGTGGACCTTCTTTGTGGAACTGGCAGATGTAGTTGAAAATGAAGGTGGAAAAATTTATCCCAATCTTTTGTTCAGTTTTGGGGAATTACCGGATTCGCCCCCGGAGAAAAAATTTGAAGCAGAGGAAGGAGATTTGGAGGACAGCTTTGGTGAAGACGATGATTTCCTCGATAGCTATGACGACATGGATTTTGATGAAAACTGGAATTGACATACCCAACCCTTAACCCTTAACCCTTAACCCTTAACCCTTAACCCTTAACCAAAAATATGCTAAACCTATATCCCGCCCAGATTGAAAGCATCTCGCTCCACCGTGTGGGCAACAAGAGCAAAAATGAAGCTGCTTTTATGTCCGCCGAACCTTTCTCGCTGAACGATGAGATGTCCGGTTTGCTAAAAGAGTATTTCTTTAGGCCTTTTAGGGAAAAGGAAGAGAACTATTTTAGGTTTGCCCATGATGTGGACCTGGAGTTCAATGAGGTATTCAAATCCATTTCGGAACTGTTTGAAAACCCATCGAACGGGCACCAGGTTTCCAAAAAGATAACCCAGCACCTTTTTGACCAGTCCAACCACCCGCACATCAAAAGCGGGGAGGTATATGTCGTCCATTTTTCGGACATGGTCATCGACAACAAAAAAACGGATGCCGTGGGCATTTTTAAAAGTGAGTTGAAGCATGATTTTCTACAGTTCCGGGAAAAGGAGCAAAACCTGGAGATCCTCATCAAGCAGGGTATCAACATCAATAAGTTGGACAAGGGCTGTATCGTTTTCAATGTGGACAAGGAAGAAGGGTACAAAGTTCTATCCGTGGACAGTAACCGCTACGATGCCAAATATTGGCTGGAGAATTTTTTAGGTTTGGTCCCGTTGACCGACGAAAATTTCTACACCAAAAACTACCTGAAATTCTGCCAGAACTTCGCCAAGGACGTGGTTCTTCCGGCGGAGGACAAGCAGCAAGAGGTTCTTTTCATGAACCGGGCGGTGAACCATTTTGCCAAAAACGATGCCTTTGAAGAGACCGCCTTTTTGAACGAAGTGATGGAAAACCCGGAACTGATTCCCGAGTTCAAACACTACAAAGTGGAAAAGGGGCCAAAGTACAGCATTGAGGATGTATCCAATTTTGACATTGCCAACAAGGCCGTTTCAGATGCCCGGAAAAAAATAAAGAATGTCATCAACCTCGACACCAATATCCAGATAAAACTGGATTTCATCAACCCTGAATCCGCCGAAAAATTTGTGGAGAAGGGCTGGGACGAGGAGCGCCAGATGTACTATTATCTGGTCTATTTCAACAAGGAGCAGAAGAGCTAACACAATTAGCAATGGACAATAAACAATAGTAATAGTGTCCAAAAAAAGTGTGATTGTCAATCGCTTATTGGCAATTGAACATTGATCAAAATTTCTTCTCGATGATCTGCTTCATGCTGACATCTTCATAGTTGCGCTTTACAAAATCGAGGGCCAGGGACAGTACTTCGCCCATGGTAGTGCTCTTTTTGAAATCGATATCCTTCGTAAGGTCATAGATTTCGTGTTTTAGGCGATCAATGTTTTCTGGCAATGATATGGTATCCGGTTTTACGGCACCTATCAAACGTTTGATGCGGTTGCCCGAACTGAGAATCCGCTTGGCAACAATGGACCGTTCCTCAATTTTATACTGGTCCACAGAGTTTTTCTGCAATTTGTCGCGCACCAATTCCACCATTTTATAGTTTTCCTTGAAAAACTGGGGCCTATATACCTTCAGTTTTCCCTCGAAGCACTGCTGGTCAAAATCGATGGCCCTGATCTTATAGACCACATGGTCAAAATCGTGTACAGGGACAATCACATAATTGTAGGAGCGCATATCGCCCAACAAGCGGATCATACAGCGTTCATTGAACTTCACAAACTCCTTGGCCAACTGGGCCTTCTCGGACTCCGAACATTTGGGCAGCATGTCCTTGATAAACACATCGCCCGGAATGCCCGCAATATGTTCCTCGATCAAGGTGTCCTTGTACACCAAAAAGTTAAGGTTATAGGGCGATAGCATATGTTCCAGCTCCAACCCATAGATTCGTGAAGCATCGGTCTTCTTTACATAAAAATAGGTGTAGTTGTCATTGAGGATGTTCCTTACCTTGATGCGGAACGGCTTGGAATTGCCAAAGGTACAGAAATCAACGGCATCCACGTTCAAATATTCCTGGATACGGTCACTACCATCCGAATGCAAAATGGAATAGACTTTTTTCAGGCTGATGTCGATTTCCTTTCGGTCAAAATCCGAATAATATACCCGCACCCAAAGGGTATCCTCCCCATCGGAATCGTACACGACCACCGAACCGGAAAAGCGCAATAGGTCCTCATAGAAAATGGGGATCTCTATTTTTCGGTTGTACCTGTCCAGATAGGTATCCAGTTTTTTGTTGACCGGATAGGCCGGTTTTTTCTTCGACATCAATTTCTCCTCGGACATATTTCTTTATGGTTCTGGATATAGGACACAGGAAACAAGATATGAGATGTCCGACTTCTGACTTCCGACATCTGACATCTGACATCTGACATCTGACATCTGACATCTAAACTTCCCCTATTTGTCTTATATGGTCAAAAATTTTGTTTTATTGTAACAAATTCCATTAAACCTCGTCAAGTTACTATAAACAAATCAAAAAACGATTCCGTCTTGGAAACAATCCTGACCGTAAACCATCTCACAAAAAAATTCGGGTACCTCACTGCTGTCAAAGACCTGTCCTTTACCATTGAAAAGGGCAATGTGTATGGCATTCTAGGGCCCAACGGAAGTGGAAAATCCACCACTTTGGGCATCATCCTCAACGTAGTGAACCGTACCTCGGGCGATTTCAGTTGGTTCGATGGCAATACCTCCACCCATGAGGCCTTGAAAAAGGTAGGGGCCATCATCGAACGGCCCAACTTCTACCCTTACATGACCGCCATCCAAAACTTGAAACTGGTCTGTAAGATCAAGGAGGTCCCAGAAACTAAAATTCAGGAAAAGTTGGAGCTGGTAGGACTTTGGGACCGCAGAAACAGCAAGTTCAAGACCTATTCCCTCGGGATGAAACAACGTTTGGCCATTGCCTCCGCCCTGCTCAACGATCCGGAAATATTGATTCTTGACGAGCCCACAAACGGCCTGGACCCCCAAGGAATCCACCAGATACGGGAAATCATCAAGACCATTGCAGGTCAGGGCACGACCATTTTGCTTGCCTCCCACTTGCTGGACGAGGTGGAAAAAGTATGCTCGCACGTGGTCATTCTCCGAAAAGGGGAAAACCTGTACTCCGGTCCAGTGGACAGCATGTTGGCAAGCCATGGATTTTTTGAACTCCGGTGCCAAGATATGGACCAGTTGAAATCCCTATTGGAGAAAAATGCCAGTTTTGGGAAGATTGAGAACTTCAACGGGACACTGACCGCTTACCTCAAGGAAGAAATGGACGCCGTGACACTCAATAAGATGCTCTTTGAAAAAGGCATTGTGCTCTCCCATCTGGTGAAACGCAAAGAGAGCCTGGAAGAACAATTTTTAACCTTGACCAAGAACAACTAATCAAAAAAAACGAATGTTACGTCTCCTTCAAATCGAATTCATAAAACTTTGGAACAACAGGGCGAGCAAAGTACTTATCATTGCCTACTTTGTCCTCTTGACCTCGATTGCGTTGATTGCTGCCATCAAGTTTGACATTGGACCGGTCCAGTTCCATTTGGCAGACCAGGGAATCTTCAACTTTCCGTATATCTGGCATTTCAACACTTTTGTGACGGCCCTCTTCAAGCTGTTCTTGGCCATTGTCATCGTTTCCATGATGTCCAACGAATACAGCAACAAGACCATCAAACAGAACCTCATAGACGGCCTTTCCAAAAAGGAGTTCATCCTTTCCAAAGTGCTCACCGTGGTATCCTTTGCATTGATATCGACCGTGTTCGTATTTGTGGTTTCCATGATTTTAGGGCTTATCTATTCAGATTACAATGAACTATCCATCATTTTTTCCGACTTGGAGTTCCTACCCGCTTTCTTCTTTAAGTTGGTCGGGTTTTTCTCCTTCTGTCTCTTTTTGGGGATATTGGTGAAACGCTCCGCTTTTGCGTTGGGGTTCCTTATCCTATGGACCATTTTGGAGCAGGTAGTATTTGGCCTCTTGGGATGGAAAGTGATGAGTTGGTCAGCAGCAAGGGTGGTAAAAGACTTTTTTCCACTACAATCCATGTCCAACCTGATCAAAGAGCCATTTACGAGACTTTCTGCTGTACAAAATATCGGACAACAAATTGGAGAAGATATGAAGTTTGATTACCATGTGTATTGGTACGAGTTCCTGATCGTCATCGTTTGGACAGCCATTTTCATCTATTTATCCTATGCTTTGTTGAAAAAAAGGGACCTTTAAAAACCAGTCACCCCGAAAGACGAAACATTTATACCTGATCAAATGGATAATCTTACTCTTTTGCTTCCGTTTGGATGTATCCTTTAGTATTTTTATCGAATGAAATTTCAGGTAGTTTCGGGATTCAAACCTACGGGGGACCAGCCAAATGCCATCAAGCAATTGGTGGAGGGCATTGAGGGAAACGAGCGGCACCAGACCCTGCTCGGGGTAACGGGTTCGGGCAAGACGTTCACTGTGGCCAATGTAGTGGAGACCGTACAGCGGCCCACCTTGGTATTGGCACACAACAAGACCTTGGCCGCCCAATTGTATTCGGAGTTCAAGCAGTTTTTTCCGAACAATGCCGTGGAATACTTTGTATCCTACTACGACTACTATCAACCAGAGGCCTATATCCCTTCCAGCGGACTCTATATCGAAAAGGACCTTTCCATCAATGAGGACATCGAGAAACTGCGGTTGAGCGCCACTTCTTCCCTTCTTTCAGGAAGAAGGGACGTGCTGGTGGTCGCATCGGTATCCTGTCTGTATGGTATCGGGAACCCCATCGAGTTCCAGAAGAACGTGATCTCCATCCATAGGGAGCAAGTGATATCCCGCACCAAGTTTTTGAAACAATTGGTACAAAGTCTGTATTCCCGGACCACGGCCGATTTCAGGAACGGCAATTTTCGGGTGAAGGGGGATGTGGTGGATGTGTTCCCCAGCTATGCCGACCATGCCTTCCGCATCCATTTTTTTGGCGATGAAATCGAGGAGATCGAAGCCTTGGATCCTTTCAACAACAAGGTCATCGAAATCTATGACTCCTTGAACATTTACCCGGCCAATATGTTCGTGACCTCTCCCGATGTGCTGCAAAATGCTATCCGGGAAATTCAGGACGATCTGGTGAAACAGGTGGACTACTTCAAAGAAATAGGTAGACCGCTGGAAGCCAAACGTCTGGAAGAACGTACCAATTTTGACCTTGAAATGATTCGGGAACTGGGCTATTGCTCGGGCATTGAAAATTACTCCCGCTATCTGGACGGCAGAAAACCAGGCACACGGCCTTTCTGTTTGTTGGACTACTTCCCAGATGACTATTTGATGGTCATCGATGAAAGCCACGTAACCATTCCACAGGTGCATGCCATGTACGGTGGCGACCGATCGCGAAAGGAAAATTTGGTAGAATATGGATTTCGACTGCCGGCAGCCATGGACAACCGACCCCTGAAGTTCGAGGAGTTCGAAGCCCTACAGAATCAAGTCCTTTATGTAAGTGCCACCCCGGCCGATTATGAATTGGAACTCAGTGGAGGCATTTATGTGGAACAGGTCATACGCCCAACGGGGCTCTTGGATCCTATCATCGAAGTGAGGCCCAGTGCCAACCAAATTGATGATCTGGTGGAAGAGATACAGCAAAGGGTGGAACTGGATGAACGTACCTTGGTGACCACCCTGACCAAAAGAATGGCCGAGGAACTGACCAAATACCTGTCCAGGATCGATGTACGTTGCCGGTATATCCATAGTGATGTGGACACCTTGGAACGTGTAGAGATCATGCAGGACCTTCGAAAAGGACTGTTCGATGTGTTGATCGGTGTAAACCTGCTTCGGGAGGGATTGGACCTGCCCGAAGTATCCTTAGTGGCCATATTGGACGCTGACAAGGAAGGTTTTTTGCGAAGCAACCGCTCCCTGACACAGACGGTTGGCCGTGCAGCACGTAACCTCAACGGAAAGGCCATCATGTATGCCGACAAGATTACCGAGAGTATGCAAAAGACCATCGACGAGACCAATTACCGTAGGGAAAAGCAAATGGCCTACAACAAGGAGCACAACATTACCCCCAAGGCGCTCAACAAAAATCTGGACAATGCCTTGGTCAAAAATTCCGTTTCCACCTATCATTTCCAAAAGGAAGAGCTGCGTGCCGCGGAACCTGATATGGCGTACCTGACCGAGGACCAAAAGGAAAAATTGATCCGGGAAAAGAGAAAGGCCATGGAGAAAGCCGCCAAAGAACTCAATTTTATGGAGGCGGCCAAGTTAAGGGACGAAATAAAGGTTTTGCAAGAGAAGGAATAAAAAAAAGAGGCCATTTAAGGCCTCTCTCATTTTCATTATTTTTCTATTTCTTACTGATTGCCACCACCCCCTGAGCCACAACTCAACAATATACTTTTTGATAGTGTACATGTAGATCCATTGGTCAGTGTAATGTCGGCAAAAATCCATAGGTAATAATTATCCCAACTACCGGTCGGAAGATAAATTGGCTTTGCGATTGCATAATTTCCACCAGGATTAGTTGATGAACCAATCGAAACATGGCTGTATGGCCCTATGGAATATTCCCAATCCACAGAAGAAACATTGTTTGCACAGCTCAATACCGCTTGATAGTCTATGCAGGGTTCCACTTGCAATATATTCAAACAGCTTTGCTGGGGACAGCTTATGGTTGGTTGCCTAAACGAAATAGTGTCCGAACATTCAACAGTGCCATTCGTACCATGAGCCTTGATACTTCCCGAACTAAAGCCTGATCCAAACTGAAAGGTCGCAGAATTTCCAGACGTACTGACCAAAGTTATTGCCCCGCTCAGCACGGTCCATGTGACTGTGGGACTCGACATATTTGTTGTATAGGTAAAAGTATATTGGTTGCCTGCCTGAGGTGTGGAGGTCCCGGTTATATCGCAAGTAGTCTTGCCCGTTAGGGAAGATGATGATTTAGTGTCATCTTCAATCCCATCCCCTCCACTTTCCATAATGGGCGGGTTGTCAACTTCGGAAACATCGATGTTTGGGTTTTCAAGACTGGTAGGTTCTTCTTTTGCACACGAATGGATTACCAACAAAAGGGAACTTACCAATAATAGTCCGATCAATTGTAATTTGTTAAATGGTCTCATAAAAATATAGTTAAGGTTAAACTTATCTTAAAAGTAAGATTTTTTATGTTAATTAAACATTAACAATCAAAATAAACGCGCCCCAAGCAATTTGCAAGGGGCGCGCCAACAAACTAACCAACTAATCCAACCATCATGAAACACCGAGTTGGTGCTTTCAATATCTTATCCAATCGAAATCAATCGCTTGGGCTTCGGTAAAGCCTCTTGCTTCTTGGGCAAGGTCAGCTTCAATATGCCGTCCTCATACTTGGCATCTATCTTGGAACCATCAACGGTTTCTGGCAAGGTAAAGGCCCTTTTGAAAGAGGTGAAAGAAAATTCCTTTCGTGTGTAATTGTCTTTTTTCTCCTCGTTTTCCGCTTTGATCTCACTTGAAATGGTCAATACATCATTATCCACCTCCACGGTGAAATCATCTTTCTTCATGCCAGGTACGGCAAGTTCCAATTCAAATCCATCCTCATTGTCCTTTATATTGACTGCGGGAATGGAAGCATTCCACTTTTCTGCGCCACCAAACCAGTCTGGGGCAAAGTAATCGTTCATCAGAGAAGGGAAAAACAAGTTGTTTCTTTTTACTATACTCATGGTGATTCAATTTTAATATTAAACTTCTAAACCATGTAGCCATAGGCAAAACCTGTACCAACGCCAAAAGCATGACGTTATGGCATTATTTGTTGAGAATATGATGACAAAGTGTCGTTAGTTGTAATGTGCCTTGAAGATATTGATCAGCACATCCGGAGGCACCACCTTGTTGGGATAGCGATGCATGATTTCCAGCACTTGGGCCATGGCCGCGGGTGGCAAACCCATTTTGAGGCCAATGTTGTACAATGTGTCTATCTCCTTTTTATGCTGCTCTTGATCGATGTTCATTAGGAGCAACAACCTATGGAACTGTACAATGCGCTCCGCTTGGGTCTTGAGCCTCACTTTAGGTGATTCATTTTTCAAGAGTCCATCAAAGGTTTCCTTGTCCACTCCCAAATTCGAAGCCACCTTCAACAAAAACTCATATTCCGACCGTTTCAGTGAATGGTCCACCCTCGCAAAGGAAATCAATTCCGAAAGAATGCCCAATTTTTCCTCGTAAGTACCCATATGGTTCAGTTTTGGCCGTGCACTTATATAGATAACTCCAATGTTGTTCATTTTAGTGCACAAAAAAGCCCTGAAATTTTCAGGGCCAACTGACTAACTCAAACTAAACTCTGCCGACTAAGCAGTAATCCGCACTGGGATTTTGTAAATCTTACCTGGACCACCCTGTTTAAAATCCACTTTTTGATAGTTCAGACGGCTTTTTACATAATTATCCAAAAAGTCGTTTTGGGTTTCCACGGAAAGCACTACCAGCTCTCCTTTGTTGTTGATGGTGAACCGGACCTCAGCGGTCAAATCCTCCGATTTCAACTCAAAAGGGTATTGTTTCAACATCTCATAAATTTGGGCGGAGAGGTCCTTTTCCACTTTGATGTTGTTTCCCTTGTTCGCAAAAACACCCATTGTGGCTAACAATGCAAGCACAACATAAACTACTTTGATTTTTTTCATGGTCTTGTTTTTTGATTAAATGATGAATGATTTCTTGATATCAGAATGAACGTTTCTCTTTTAAAGACAATCCAAAATTACCGCGAAGACAACCAAAAAAACGAATGGGAAAGTAGCATTTAACTGAGGTTTAATTTCTGTAACATTACGCTAATATTGGATCTATTGCCCTTCTCAAAACCTACTGTGTGGTCTTTTCATCCCATTCTAAAAAAGACAAGAAAAAGACCAATGGAAACACCTGGACCATTAAAAAGAAAAGGGCATTTTGGGGATACGATCGAGAAAAACAAAAAAGGGCAACGTTAAAACAACGTTACCCCTTGATCTTGTTCGGTTATTGCAATCGGAAAATTATCCCAATACCTCTTTCACCTTATCGGCAGCTTCCTGGAACTGCACTGCGGAATGTACGGCCAATCCTGAGTTATCAATGATTTCCTTCGCCAACTCAGCGTTGGTACCTTGCAAACGTACAATGATCGGCACCTGGATGGCATCTCCCATGTTCTTGTACGCATCCACCACACCTTGCGCCACTCGGTCACAACGTACGATTCCTCCAAAGATATTGATCAATATAGCCTTTACATTCGGGTCTTTCAAAATGATACGGAACGCCTCTTCCACCCTTTTGGCATCGGCGGTACCTCCAACGTCCAAAAAGTTGGCTGGTTCACCGCCCGCCATTTTGATCAAGTCCATAGTGGCCATGGCCAATCCGGCCCCGTTCACCATACAGCCCACATTGCCATCCAAATCCACATAGTTAAGGCCTACTTCACGGGCTTCCACCTCGATAGGGTTCTCCTCACGAAGGTCACGCATCTCGGCATATACTTTTCTTCTATATAGGGCATTATCATCAATGGACACCTTGGCATCCACTGCCATGATCTTGTCGTCCGAGGTCTTCAATACAGGATTGATCTCAAAAAGACTGGCATCACTCTGTTCGTAAGCTTTGTATAGGGCGGTAACAAATTTCACCATCTCCTTGAAAGCTGTTCCAGACAATCCCAAATTGAAGGCAATTCGTCTTGCCTGGAAGGGTAACAATCCCAATCCCGGGTCAATTTCTTCGGTAAAGATCAAGTGAGGGGTCTTTTCGGCCACCTCTTCAATGTCCATACCTCCTTCAGTGGAGTACATCACCATGTTCCTCCCTGTGCCCCTATTCAACAAAACGGACATGTAGAACTCGTTGGTCTCGCTGTCTCCTGGATAATATACGTCCTCGGCAATCAATACCTGATGTACTTTTTTACCTTCAGCAGATGTCTGTGGCGTTACAAGGTTCATTCCAATGATGCTTCCAGCCAGCTCTTCCACTTCCTTCAGGTTCTTGGCCAATTTTACACCGCCACCCTTGCCACGGCCCCCAGCATGCACCTGTGCCTTTATAACATGCCATCCTGTACCAGTTTCTTGGGTAAGTTGTTTTGCGGCATCCACCGCTTCCTTGGCATTTCGGGCCACTATGCCCCTTTGAATCCTAACGCCAAAGCTGGCCAAAATCTCTTTTCCTTGATATTCGTGAAGGTTCATCTGCGATTTAACTTTTGTTTGCCGACAAAAATAGAAAACACCATCGACAAATAGAAGGTCAAAAAAGAATAATTGCCCATATCGGGCCCGAAAAAGTTTGTTTTATACCCTAGGGGCTCAAATCTTGAAATCAGGAAAGTCCAACGGATCAAAATTCTTGAAATGTCCGTTCATTTCGATGGTGGCCTTGGTGCGGTTCACCTCGTTCAAAACATGGGCCGTGGTCTCCAAATGGGTCTTGATGTACAGTAGCCGATCCTTTTCACTGGTCATCTGCAACAATTCAAATTCCTGTTCAAAGGAAAGCCCCATTTTATGGGCAAGGGCGTAACTGTTGAACTGTTTGGGCGGCGTCTTGGTGAACGGTACATCCATCAGGTCGTACAAGGCCTCCACTTTCTGCATTACCTCTTCCCTGAGCCCATCATCCGCATCGTTCGCCATGTCCAAAAACTCCACTTCCCCACCTGCATACAATTTGCCCTGTAACTGGTTCTCAAAGGAAAGCACCTTGAACACCTGTCGGGCCACACAGACCACATCCATTTCGCCCGATCCGTAGGTATTGACCACTTCCACCAGTTGCACTTCCGTACCATAGGAAATGGCATTGTTGATAAAAACAGGGATGCCAAAGGTCAAGGCTTCTTTCCTGCAATCATGGATCAGCTCCTTATAACGTTCCTCGAAAATATGGAGCGGCACGGTCTCACCCGGAAAAAAAACGGACTGCAAGGGAAAGAAAGGTAGCTTCATATATGGAGTTTGCTTAAAAATACTATACACAGACCAAATCGGCAAATGGAACGGAATCTCCCTACAGAAGTCCAAGAATTTACTGGTTCCACCACATTTGATTGTTTTAAATAAAACAATTTGTTATAAAAAACCATATATTGCTTTTTATTCTTGTAAAACCGAAAGACAAACTTTAGATTTGTCGGTTAAATATTGATACGGCATGAACCCTAAGGATTTATTGAAACTCACAGAGCAATTTGGAGCTCCCCTGTATGTATATGATGCGGACAAGATCGCTTCGCAGTACCAAAGGCTCACCAAGGCTTTTGAAGGTGTTTCCAGCTTAAGGCTTAACTATGCCGCAAAGGCGCTTTCCAATATCAGCATCCTTAGATTGATGGACCATTTGGGCAGCGGATTGGACACGGTGTCCATCCAAGAGGTGAAACTGGGCCTTATGGCAGGTTTCAAACCGGAATCCATCATCTTTACCCCCAATGGCGTGTCTCTCGAAGAAATCGAGGCGGCCGCCGCACTTGGCGTACAGGTGAACATTGACAACCTTTCCATATTGGAGCAATTCGGGAGCAAGCACCCTGATATTCCCGTTTGCATCCGTATCAACCCACATGTGATGGCAGGTGGCAACTCAAAAATCTCTGTGGGACATATCGATTCCAAGTTCGGGATCAGCATACACCAGATACCCCATTTGTTGCGCATCGTGGAACTGACCAAGATGAACATCAACGGTATCCACATGCACACAGGCAGCGATATCCTGGACATCGACGTGTTCCTCTATGCCTCCGAAATTCTGTTCGAAACAGCGAAAAACTTCAAAGATTTGGAATTCATCGACTTTGGTAGCGGTTTCAAGGTGCCATATAAAGAAGGTGACATCCAGACCAATATTGAGGAACTCGGCAAAAAACTTTCCGCTAGGTTCAATGAATTTTGCGCCGAATATGGTCGGGAACTCACCTTGGCATTCGAGCCCGGTAAATTCTTGGTCAGCGAAGCAGGCTATTTCTTGGCCAAGGTGAATGTGGTGAAGCAGACCACTTCCACCGTTTTTGCCAGCGTGGATTCAGGTTTCAACCACTTGATCCGCCCCATGCTCTATGGGTCCAGCCACGAGATCGTCAACATTTCCAACCCAAAGGGAAGGGAACGTTATTATTCCGTGGTGGGCTATATCTGCGAGACCGATACCTTCGGAAGCAATCGCAGGATCAATGAGATTTCTGAAGGGGACATCCTCTGCTTCAGAAATGCGGGTGCCTATTGCTTTACCATGGCCAGCAATTACAATTCAAGGTACAGGCCTGCCGAAGTACTTTGGTACAAAGGAAAAGCGCATTTGATCAGGGAGCGGGAAACTTTTGAAGACATCGTGAGAAACCAAGTGGATGTTAAAAACCTCTTCGAAGCTCCCAAGAAAGAAGCGGTCAAGTAAGTCTAGGTTTTTCAGGGCTGAAAACCAGATACTTTTCTGGCACAATTTTCGTTATTTTTGTACGGATAGGGCGATATATGTCCCGAAAATAGAAATTATGCGCACTACTTTTACCCAGATTGGCTTGTTTTTTCTTTTATTGATGGGCTTTCAGGTCCAAGCACAGGACATCAAATGGATCTCATGGGATGAAGCCGTGCAACTGTCCCAGACGGATGCCAAGCCCAAAAAGATATTCATTGATGTGTATACCGATTGGTGCGGATGGTGCAAAAAAATGGACAAGGACACTTTTCAGCATCCTGAGGTCTCCAAATACATGCAGGACAACTTCTACATGGTAAAATTGGACGCCGAGGGCAAAGACCCTATCGAGTACCAAGGAAAAACTTTCAAGTTTGTTCCTTCCGGCCGAAATGGCTACCATGAGTTGGCCGCAGCACTGCTACAGGGCAAAATGAGCTACCCTACCGTGGTTTTCTTGGATGAGAACCGAAACATGCTCTCCCCTGTACCCGGATACCAAAAAGTGGAGCCGTTCATGCAGATTGCCCGCTATTTTGGTGAAAATATTTATAAGGACAAGGATTGGCAGACCTATGCCGGGAAATAAGGAGATTCCCTTTTCCCAGCACTTCACTTTAACCTTTTTATCGACTGTAGTTTGGACTTTCCTTTGTGATGGTCACATCATGAGGATGACTTTCGTGGATGCCACTAGAGGTTATCTTGACAAACCGACCCGTTTCCTTTAATGTAGCAATATCCTTGGCTCCACAATAACCCATTCCAGCCCTAAGTCCACCAATAAATTGGTGCATGCTCTCATACAGATCGCCTTTATAGGGTACACGGCCCACTATGCCTTCGGGAACCAATTTCTTGATGTCATCTTCCACATCTTGAAAATAACGGTCCTTGCTTCCTTCCTTCATGGCTTCCACAGAGCCCATCCCTCTGTATGATTTGAACTTTCGTCCTTCATAGATAATAGTTTCCCCAGGAGATTCCTTGGTTCCCGCCAACAGGGAGCCTAACATTACGGTATCGGCACCGGCAGCAATCGCTTTTGGAATATCACCCGTATAGCGAATCCCACCATCGGCGATTACAGGCACCCCACTTCCCTTAATGGCAGCGGCCACTTCCAATACAGCGGAAAACTGAGGAAAACCGACCCCGGCCACCACTCGGGTGGTACAAATAGAACCTGGCCCGATTCCGACCTTAACGGCATCGGCACCGGCCTCTACCAAGTATTTGGCAGCTTCGGCAGTGGCAATGTTACCTACGACCACTTCCAACTGTGGGTAGGCTTTTTTTACTTCTTTCAAAATGCTCACCACACCTTTGGTGTGACCGTGTGCGGTATCAATGATGATGGCATCCACACCCGCCTCAACCAGTGCTCCTGCCCTTTTCACAGCATCAGCGGTAACACCTATTGCAGCCGCCACACGTAGTCTTCCATATTGGTCTTTGTTGGCTATGGGTTTTTGGGTGAGTTTTGTAATATCTCTAAAAGTGATTAACCCGATCAGCTCATTCTTAGCGTTGACCACTGGGAGTTTTTCAATCTTATTTTCTTGCAGAATGACTTCCGCCTGTTCCAAGGAAGTTCCTTCCCCAACAGTAACCAAATTTTCCGAGGTCATCACTTCAGAGATTGGACGATCATTGTCTTTTTCAAAACGAAGATCACGATTGGTTACGATTCCGATCAATTTTTTATTGGCATCCACAATTGGGATTCCCCCAATGCTGAATTCCTTCATATTGGCCTTGGCATCCCTGACCTTGGAGTCCAAAGGAAGCGTTACAGGATCCATGATCATGCCACTCTCCGCACGTTTCACCTTGCGGACCTTAAGAGCTTGTTGCTCAATGGTCATGTTCTTGTGCAACACCCCAATGCCGCCCTCCTGGGCCATGGCAATGGCCATTCGGGATTCGGTCACGGTATCCATTGCTGCGGAAACAATGGGCACATTTATGGTGATGTTTCTAGTAAATTTTGATTGGATATTGACTTCTCGGGGAAGTACTTCGGAGTATGAGGGCACAAGAAGAACATCATCATAAGTAAGTCCTTCGCCAACAATTTTGTTTAGGTGGGCTTCCATTGCAATTACGGATTAATTGCGTGCAAATATACCACTATTTTTATTGAATCCACCCTCTTCCCACCTTAGACATTTTTTAATATAAAACTTGAAACGAACTATACTTATTTAGACTTAATATAAATAATTATTATCTTTACTATCCAATAGAACAACTTATGTGCAAATCCTTGAATATACTGAGCCGTTCCAAAAATGGAATATTGACCTTTTGCAACCAGAGCAAACTGTTCCAATTGATTTTCAACAACCTTTGCTTTGAGCTTTATGAATGGGAACTCGAAGCTTTGAAGGAATATATTGGACAATTGGACATTGCCTATTGGGAAAGCCATTTAAAAAATTGGGCACATCAACGCAAGATTCCCATTTCGGTGGGAAAAAAACATTTTATCATTTTGGTGAACAAGGAAGAAATCCATGAAATCATGAACCTGCTTTCTTATGAAAAGACCAAGATAGAACTATTGGATTATCAGGATATCGATTATCAATTTATAGAGAACTGATCCCCTATTCCACCTTTGGTGGTTTTACGCATTGCCAAAGGACCAAACAGGCTGCTCCTGTAAAGCTGAGGGTCATCAATGCCCCGGAAAATATCACCACATACTTGAACCAACTGATTCCTATCCACATCAGGTAAATTCCCCCAAAGGTCAAGATGACCGAAAGAAAAGGCTCAATGGTCAAAAAAAGTTTCCACTTTTTGGGTGCCTTGGAAATCCAGACCAACCCGCCCAACAAGAAAAAGATCAATGACATGGACAAAATATGGGTGTGAACCGTGGTGAGCATCTCCCTATCCCCCTTTTTGAACTTCATTACGGTTGCCTCCTCATCCTCTTCGTTGCCCAAATAATTCTCCTCAATTCCATTTGGAGATGTAGCCTCAGTATGTTTTATAAAAAGTAGCCCTGTAAAATATCCTATGGAAAGTATGATAACAAAAGTAGCAATAAAGAGTCTGATCTCTTTGGATAAGGTGCAAAGCAAGCCATTGTATTCCATCAAATTTGGTCTTTTGTTTGTAGAATATCAATACTTTGCAAAAGATTGTCCATTTCCTTGGCCATGGAATTCACTGAAATGGTGGCCCCTGAAATTACATCTATATTTTCGCCAGCTTTTATGCGATCTGCTCTTGATTTTCCAATAAATTGTTTTAGCCAACGGTTGCTTCCAATTTCACCTCCATAGTCCTCTCTGTAAACAAGCACTTTTACATTGATAATTTTCAAACTGTCATCAAATATTACCAGGTAGTCGAACATAGCTGTTTTACTTGGCGCCTGATTCCAAAATGCATAACCCAACAGAGCATCCGAAGTATTTACCTTATAAAGATTTTCCGAAGCAATTTTCATCGGCAAAATTGAATTGATTTCCTCTTGGATAGATATGGGTTCCAACTTAAAATCCGCAGTTCCAAAAGTCTTTTCAATTTCCTTTATGGATTTCTTGTCCAAACCTGGAAAAATAGCAGACCCAAAAGAAAATAATAGAAAAATAAAACCTAAAAACCCCGCTTTTGTCATGACTAAATGTAATGTTTTACTAATCCTTTCTTTTGGATTGGCATCTATCAGAACCACACTCCTATACCAAAGTTCAAACGATCAGGAACATCACTATCATCAGCTGCATTGCTTCTGAATTGGTAATCTCCCTTTACAACAACCCCTGGAGCAATGTGATAGGTCAATCCTGTTGTAATATCGGAACGATCATATGCATCATTGGCTTGTAAAGATCCATCAACTTTAAAGTGCGAGTTGTAAGTTTCATACCGTGCAAAGGCATAAAGCTTTTGTCTTTTGCCCATTGGAAGCACATTATAGGCACTTTCCAAATACCAGCCCTGCAAAGCACTGCCTAAATTACTACCAGTCAAATTATTATACAAATCAGTATCAGATAAAGACGCATGGATAAATTGTCCCCTTGCCGTAAAATTTTGGTGTGCAAATCGAGCGTCCAGGCCATACATGGCCATTCCAATGTCTGAACCATCAAACTCCTCAACATTATCCGCCGCTTGGGTTCTACCAAAATAGGTTGAAAATCCAAGGCGTAGTCCCGGTATACCGTAATAATCCAATTTAGTGGATAGGTTTGGACTATCAATAGTGGATTGAATACCTTTTTGTCTACCACCACGAAGACCACTGGACCCTCCCAACAATCCCTGAACACCACCATCACCATCTGATTGGGAAGATTTGAACCCATTAAAAAGATATGCCTGATAGCCAAGGGACAAAGAATTAAATCTACCCGTAACTCCAACCCCCAACTCGCGCCATGTTGTCGGTACAATTACATTATCCAATTCAGGGCGCTCAGTTCCATTAAATGTGGTGGGTTCATGGAACTCGTTAATGATGCCCATAGGCACCAACATAAGGCCACCCCTTATGTTAAAATTTGGTGCCGCGTTATAATTGACAAACGCCTGTTCTATATAAACTTCTTCGACATGCTCAAATTCGATTTCGGTTACAAACTGGGTTCTATCATCAAATCGGTACCCAAACAATACCACCAAACGTTGAACATCAAGTTCACCATTCTGGGCTTCGGGTTGATTATAGAGCATCTCGCCGTAGGCCCCTACTGTTACCGCAGAAGCATAATTACCTGATAACAAACGCTGAGCTGCATTAATTTGCTTTTGTGGATCCAATTGTATTGAATCGGTTATAGTTTGACCAAAAAGTAAACCTGTAAAAAGTAAACTGAACAATAAGATTGATCGTTTCATGAGATTTTAGATAATAGCGCGGCAAATTTATTTTTACTTTCATGATTAACCAAATTTATTTAGACTTAATTTAAATCACAAGGCGGAAAGGATTCAAAAATGAAATTAAGTATTGATTTTCAATGATATACGGAGAATAATTCGGTAGCCTTGTTGTATGCTGCCTCAAAAACCATCCAGTTTACGCCTGTATCCGCTTTTTGGGAGGTAAAGTACGAAAGCATTTTTTCCGTGGGCATATTTCCTGTGAGTTCATCCTTGGCCATAGGACAACCACCGAAACCTTGTACCGCACCATCAAAACGACGACAGCCTGCCTTATAGGCAGCATCCACTTTTTCATGCCATTTGGTGGGCGTGGTATGTAAATGGGCCCCAAACTCAATTTCTGGGTACTTGGGGATCAAATTGGAAAAAAGATAGTCGATCACTTCCGGTGTGGAACTCCCAATGGTATCGGACAGTGATAAGATATGCGTGCCCATCTCAGCCAACCTTTCGGTCCACTCCCCTACGATCTCCACATCCCAAGGGTCTCCATACGGGTTCCCGAACCCCATGGAGATATAGGTGACCACTTTCTTATCGTGGATATTGGCAAGGTCCAGGATTTCCTTCAAAGTCTCTACGGACTGTGCTATGGTTTTATGGGTATTCCGCATCTGAAAGTTTTCGGAAATGGAGAACGGAAAACCCAAATAATCTATCGCCCTGTGCCGACAGGCATCCTCGGCCCCCCTAACATTGGCCACAATGGCCAGAAGCTTGCTTTTGGTCCGTGTCAGGTCCAACTGGGCCAATACCTCGGCCGTATCCTGCATCTGCGGAATGGCCTTGGGCGACACAAAACTCCCAAAATCTAGGGTATCAAAACCGCAACCCAACAAGGATTGGATATACTTTACCTTTTCCTTGGTGGGAATAAAGGTCTTGATTCCCTGCATGGCGTCCCGTGGACATTCTATGAGTTTGATCTTAGACATTGGCTCCCGTAAAAATAGCACTATTTATCAGATAGCAACAGGTAAACGGCAATGCCCACAAAAACGATGATCTGCACCCATTTTAGGTACAGTCCGACCTTGTTATGGTTTGTCAAATAATTGGAAATACTCCCAGCCAGCAGGGCAATGGCCCCAAAAATGATGAGAGCGGACAGCATGAAAAGGAAGCCCAACACATAAAACTGCACTACAGGGTCCAGTTCCGAACTGAACAGGAATCCTGGAAAAAAGGCCAAAAAGAAAATTGTGACTTTTGGGTTCAGTACGTTCATGGTGAAGCCTGTCCAAAACAGGTTCTTTGGGCTTTTGCCTGCTTTTTTGCCCTCCAGGAGTATGTTCCCATCACTTTTGTACACCTTATAAGCCAAATATAATAGATAGAGGGCCCCGAAGAGTTTTATGCCAAAAAAGAGGACATCGCTACGCTTGATGATTTCCGAAACCCCGAAGGCCAACAATGTGGTATGTACCAAACAACCACTTACCAATCCGAAAACGGTTGCCAAACCTGCCCTGACCCCATTTGAAATACTTTGTGCAAGCACAAAAATATTGTCCGGCCCTGGGGAAATGGCCAATGCGGAAGCCGATAGCACAAACCCAATAAGGATAGGATAGTTTATGGTCTCTCCACTAAATAGAAGTAAGCTGTGCATGGGTTGTTAGGTCGTCCGCTCCAAAATGGCCTTGTTGATTTTTTTAACAAGACCCGGACCTTCATAAATGAAACCGGTGTACAATTGTATCAAATCGGCCCCAGCATCCAATTTTTCCAGGGCATCTTCAGGAGAATGTATGCCCCCCACCCCTATGATCGGGAAAGCCTTGTTGCTGTTTTCGGACAAAAAGCGGATGACCTCGGTACTCCTATTGCCCAAGGGTTTGCCGCTGAGCCCGCCTTGTTCTTCGGATAGGATCAGATGGGACTTCAATCCCTTTCTTTCGATAGTCGTATTGGTGGCGATCACCCCATCGATTTGGGTGATCCTGACAATGTCTATGATGTCCAAAAGTTGGTCGTCGGTAAGGTCTGGCGCAATTTTGAGCAAGATGGGCTTCTCCTTCTGAACCAGTTTTTTGGCTTGTTTGCTGTTCTGGCGTTTCAGCTTTTTCAAGAGATCCGTCAACGGTGCTTTATCCTGGAGCTCCCGAAGACCGGGGGTATTGGGCGAACTCACATTCACCACAAAATAGTCCACATGCTCAAAAAGTGCCTCGAAACAGATCAGGTAGTCCTTGATGGCATCCTCATTGGAGGTTACCTTGTTTTTTCCAATGTTCCCTCCTACGATGACCCGGTGTTTTTTCTTCAATTGTTCGACTGCCTCAAAAACTCCTTTGTTGTTAAAACCCATCCTGTTGATAATGGCCTTGTCCGCCAACAAACGAAACAACCGCTTTTTGGGGTTCCCGTCCTGCGGCTTGGGGGTCACCGTCCCGATTTCAACAAAACCAAAACCAAAATCCGAAAATTCATTGTACCGTTTGGCATCCTTGTCAAAACCTGCTGCCAGACCCACTGGATTTTTGAACTTCACCCCAAATACTTCCCGTTCCAACTTTGGGTCGTCCAACACAAATGCCTTTCTGAAGAATCGGTTCAACCCCAATTTTGAAAAAAACCCAATGGCCCCAAAAGTAAAATGGTGGGCAGTTTCAGCATCAAATAAAAAAAGTACCGGACGGATGAGGAATTTGTACATTCAAAATTGGTTTGGACAAAAATAAAAACTCTTAAAACAGATTTTTGCTATTGGACTATTTTTCGTCAACCGACCTGTTTACATGGATAGGACGCAAGGCAAGCTCATTGCAAAAGCCCAAGTAACGCTGATATTGCTTGTCGTTAAAAATGGTCAACAGCCTTTTGTCCATCATCCGTACGTTCTGGAACATACTGTCCTGGATAGCCCTATACTGTTTGGAGACCTCCAACAAGACTTCGGGGGTACTGTCCTCGTTCTTTTTCATCAAATATTCGGCCTTTTCCCTCAAGATATCATTCCGCACCTTCAGTTCGGCACTCCAACTTTTGAGTTTTTCCTGCTGTTCCTCGTTCAACTGGAAAACCTGGACCATGGTGTCTCCATCAGGTCCACCTACACCCAAAATACAATCCATCTGGGCCGACCCATAAAGACCCGAGATCAAAAAAAGACAAAAAATCACCCTTTTCAACGAAAGCTGGTTTTTAAAAGTTCGGGAAAGATACTTTTTTAAACCATTTGTTTTTTAATTTAACTCTCGAATATGCGTTATTTTTAGTGAAATCCCTACTATGGAAAAACTATTGCCCCGTTTTCTGGACTATGTAACGACCGATACCCAGAGCGACCCCTATTCCAAAACCACCCCGAGTACTGAGAAGCAATGGAACCTGGCCAAAAAACTGGTGATGGAACTGCATCAAATTGGCCTCCAAGAGGTTTCCATCGATGAAAATGCCTATATCATGGCCACCTTGCCCAGTAATGTGGACAAAAAGGTGCCGACCATTGGTTTTATCTCTCACATGGATACGTCGCCCGATTTTTCAGGAAAGAACGTAAAACCCCAGATCATCGAAAATTATGATGGCAAGGACATTGTACTGAACAAGGTCAAGAACGTTGTACTGTCGCCCGATTATTTTGAAGATCTGCTGCAATATGAAGGCCAGACCTTGATCACCACCGACGGCACTACCCTTTTGGGTGCCGATGACAAGGCGGGTGTGGCAGAAATCGTGACCGCCATGGAATATTTGGTGCAGCATCCCGAGATCAAACACGGCAAGATCCGCATCGCCTTTACACCAGATGAGGAAATTGGTAGGGGCGCCCACAAGTTTGATGTGAAAAAATTCGGGGCCGACTGGGCCTACACCATGGATGGCAGCCAAATTGGGGAACTGGAATATGAAAACTTCAATGCAGCCAAGGCAAACATCACCTTTACGGGCAAAAGCGTACACCCGGGCTATGCCAAGAACAAGATGGTGAACGCCATTGGCATTGCCAATGAGTTTTTAAGTCTATTGCCACCTCGCGAGGTACCCGAACATACCACAGGCATGGAAGGATTTTTCCATGTGCACAAAATAAAGGGTGAAATTGAAAAGGCCGAGATCGAATTGATTGTCCGTGACCACGATGCCATCCATTTTGAGGCCCGAAAGGAATTATTGAAGGAAGTTGTGGACAAACTCAACCAAAAGTATGGTGACTTTGTGAGCTTGATTATTGAGGACCAATACCGCAACATGCGCGAAAAAGTAGAACCCGTTTTCCATATTGTGGAAATTGCCGAAGAGGCCATGAGGTCTTTGGGCATTGAACCCATCATCAAGCCCATACGAGGCGGTACGGACGGCTCCCAACTCAGTTTTATGGGCCTGCCCTGCCCCAACATCTTTGCGGGCGGACATAATTTTCACGGAAAATATGAGTACATTCCTTTGGAAAGCATGCAAAAAGCGGTCGAGGTGATTGTGAAAATCTGTGAGTTGACCGCCAGTCAAATCAAGTAAGATGGAAAAATCAGAAAAACTAGAGGCCTTCTATGAAAAGGAACATCCCTTTAAAGACGGAATTACGCTTTTGCGCGAGTTGGCCCTCCAAACCGATTGCGAGGAGGATTTTAAATGGAGTTTTCCGGTGTATACCGTAAATGGCAAAAACGTTTTTGGCATCAGTAAATTCAAAGGCTATTTTGGAGTCTGGTTTTTTAACGGGGCCCTAATGAACGACCCGAAAAAAGTGCTGGAAAATGCCCAGGAGGGTAAGACCAAAGGCATGCGGCATTGGAAGTTCTTTTCTTTGGACGAGGTTGACAAAAAGGGTGTAACAGCCTATATGCAAGAGGCTATCCAAAACCAAAAAAAGGGAATTGAACTAGCTCCCGCCAAACCCACGAAAGCCGTAGTTCCAGACCTTCTCCAAACCAAATTGGCTGAAAGCGCAAGTTTAAAAAGTGCTTTTGACGCCTTTGCCCCCTATAAACAGAAAGAGTTCTGCGAGTACATTGCGGAAGCCAAACAAGAAGCCACCAAATTGCGTAGGCTGGATAAAATCCTACCCTTGATCGAAAAAGGAGTGGGATTGAATGATGGGTATCGGTAGAACAATGAACAATTACGGAATTCCTTAATCTTTTTTAAACAGAAAAAATGAATTTCACTTACCTGTGCTGAACTTGATTCAGTATCGGTCGACATCAATTATTAAAATCGATTCATATCTAATAGCGATAAGTGAAACAAAAAAATCTAAAACAAGACTCTTCAAAAACTACCCCATCTTCGGAAACTTCCAGCCGTTATGGTATTCGTTCATCAATAGGGCATCGGCCTTGGGATTATTGAACTTTTTGTTTTCGGCATCCCAGAACAGGCGTTCACCTGTCTTGTAGGCCACATTGCCCAAATGGCTCACCACCGCGGCATCGTACCCCACTTTTATGGGCGCTTTTAAGATGGAGGCGTCCCTAGTTTTTACCGCCTCCAAGAAATTTTTGGTGTGCAGCCCCAATCCTTGGCCAATCCCTTTTTGGAGGGGAACCGGTTCTATTTTTGGACCCAAATCTTTGCTCCAATGTGGACGGTCGTGCTCAGGGATCACCTCCCAACCTCCCCGGTCGAGCACCAAGGTCCCGTTGTTCCCGATAAAGGCCACCCCATGGTTTCGACCGTAGTTTCCTCCGTCAATGCCCGTAGCGTGTTCCCAAAGCAGGGAAAAATCCCCAAAATCGTATATGGTCTGTAGTGTATCTGGTGTTTCGGCTGCATCGCCTGGATAGGCAAACTTTCCGCCCATCGCCATCACCGATTTGGGGTCGGAGGCTTTCATGCCAAAAAGGGCATAATCTATCATATGCACGCCCCAATCGGTCATCAAACCGCCTGCGTAGTCCCAAAACCATCTAAAATTAAAATGGAACCTGTTTTCATTGAATGGGCGACTTTGTGCAGGCCCCAGCCACATGGCATAATCCACACCGGAAGGCACTGGACTATTGGGCAACACGGGAACGGATTGCATCCACCCTTGGTACGCCCATGCCTTTACCAATCGTATTTGTCCCAGTTTCCCAGAATGCACATAGCTGATGGCATCCACAAAATGGGGCTCGCTGCGTTGCCACTGTCCTATTTGCACCATGCGGTCGCTTGCAATCACTTTGGCCAACATGGCCTCGCTTTCGGCCACCGAATTGGCAATGGGCTTTTCGCAATACACATCCTTTCCGGCATCAATGGCATCTGTAAGTTGTAAACAATGCCAATGGTCCGGTGTTCCAATGATGACAATATCGATATCCTTGTCCTCCAATAGTTTCCTGTAGTCGGAATACCATTTTGGCTTTTTGATACCTCCCTTTTCCAGTTCGGCCGTTTTTTCACGCAGCACATTTTCATCCACATCGCACAGGGCCACGACTTCCACTTCGCTGTTCTGCAATAGGGAACTCAAATCGGAAAACCCCATGCCCTTACAGCCAATGAGCCCTACTTGTATCTTATCGTTCGGACTGACGGTTTTGCGAATGGAGGCCAATAGTTCCATAGGAAACAGAAACGAAGTGCCCAATCCGGCCATACCCAATGTACTTCTTTTTACAAATTGCCTGCGTGTGTTCATGCTTTTTTAAATTTGGAATAAGATACAAAAAAAACGTCCCTCGAAATGCACTTTCTGAGGGACGCCATTTAAAAAAATATGTTCGTTGATTATGACTTACTGTCGGAATCTGTGTTCAACTTTTTGCTCATTTCCATGGAAATGGCAGATCGGTCGAACTTTAAACGGCCGGCCATGGTCTCGATGACACAGGAAAAATCCTTGTCGTTCAATTCCACAATCTTGCCATGAAGTCCACTTTTGGTGATGATCTTATCGCCTTTTTTCAGCTCCGAAGTAAATTTTTTCTCATCCTTCTGACGTTTGATCTGCGGGCGGATCATGAAAAAATACGCCACACCAAAAATCAATATCAGAGGTAAAAACTGTTGTAAGTTTTCCATTCAGGTGTTATACTTATTTAACAGGACCAGCTGGTACTGCATTCTTGGGGTTAACAAATGCTTTGATCCTCAAGATTTCCGAGCCCTTTGCTGTATTGGCCGTAACTGTAATGGTCTTGGTCACCTGGTTTTGTCCAGACCCATTGAACTTTACCAAAAGCTCGCCGGTTTCGCCAGGGGCAATGGGTGTGTTCTTTGGATACTCGGGAACAGTACAACCACAGCTGCTCTTGGCATCGGTGATAATCAGAGGGGCATCGCCGGTGTTGGTAAACTTGAAGGTAGTCTCTTGAGGGGTTCCTTGTTCAATGGTACCGAAATCGTGTTCAGCTTTTTCAAAGGTCATTACAGGAACCAATTTTTGTGCCTCATCCCTTGAAGTGGCATTCTCAACATTGTCCGCAACTATTTTGTTAGAGGCCTTGTCCTTGCAGGAAACACCCACTAGGGCCATAGCGAAGACCAAGCTAAAAAGTGTTGTTATTTTTTTCATGATTAAAATTTGTTTTTCCAAAAATAATCAATTATTGTTTATTGTAGCCCTCTTCCAATTTTTTGCAACCTTCCATTGGTTTTGTACTCCTTGGCCAGTTTGTCCAGAACCCCATTGATGAAGATACTGCTCTTGGGGGTCGAATATTCCTTGGCAATCTCCAAATACTCGTTCAAGGTCACTTTTTCGGGAATGGACGGGAAATTCAGAAGTTCACAAATGGCCATTTTAAGGATGATGGAGTCGATTTCCGCGATTCGGTCATTGTCCCAGTTGGGGGTCTTCCCTTCTATCTCCTCTTCCCATTTTGCATCGTTGAGCAGGGTCTTGGTCAACAGGTCGTTGGCATAATCCATGTCCTGGGCATCCTTGAGCAGGGCGGGCAAAAAGAACTTGTCGCCCGAATTCTCATTGGCTTTTTTCAATCGCTTCACCAAATAGGTGTTCACAATGGGGAAATCGTCTACCCAAGTGAGCTTGTCATCCTCAAAGTATTCGTAAATCTTCTCGTTGGGTGCTATGATTTCCTTGAACAGTTGTATGACCACATCACGGTCATTGTCATAACTGTCCTTTGTATTGGTCATGTACTCCTTGTAAATATCACTGGCCACAATTTCCTTGTAGAGAATCTTCACATATTCCTCGTTCAGGTACCAATTGTTCAGTTTTCTTCTGGAAAGTTCGCTCTTAAGGGACTCATTGTTCGCTATTTGGAGCAATAAGCGATTGTTTGTGAATTTTTCTCGATTGGGATACTTGTCCTCCTCCGTGGCCACGTACTTTTTCGAGGCATGTCCCACATGTTTTTCGGCCATTCGATGCAGTTCGGCCAAGAGGCTCAAAATAAGCAGATAGAGCACATACATGTTCTCTATGCTCATTCTTAGGAATTTTTCCTGCTTCACCAAGGAATCGTCCTTGGACTGGATCAGTGCATAAATGCACTGCATCACTTTTACTCTGATATGCCTTCGGGTGAGCATCTGTAAAGAACTTTTTAAAGTCGTTGATTGGCTTTCACGCCACAAAAGTAACCTTATATTTTAATCTTACCTACCAAAGTTGCTTTCTTATCAGTTTTATAACATTTTGTTTGTACGCTATACCATATCTTTGCTTGATTGTCTTGAATCATTGACAATCGAAAAACCGCCTTTCCCTCTTATGAAGGAACTGAAACACCTTAACAAATACTTCAAAAAATACTGGTTCAAACTGCTTATCGGGGTGTTGATCACCATTATAGCCCGTATTTTTTCCCTGATCATGCCCTCCTATGTGAACAATTCCATACAGGCGGTCGAAGAGTTTATGGCCGATACCATTTCTCTTTCCGAGGCCAAGGGCATGCTGTTACAATATATCTTGATCATTGTGGGGGCCGCCCTGCTCTCCGCCCTTTTCACTTTTTTGATGCGGCAAACGATCATCAATATATCCCGGTACATCGAATACGACCTGAAGAACGAGGTCTTTGACCATTACCAGTCGCTCAGCCTCAATTTCTACAAAAAAAACAGGATAGGTGACTTGATGAACCGTATCAGTGAGGATATCAACCAAGTGCGTATGTATGCCGGCCCTGCCATCATGTATGGCATCCAGACGCTCACCCTTTTTGCCTGTCTTGTGCCGTTGATGTTCATAAAAGCACCCACGTTGGCAGCCTATACCTTGCTGCCTTTGCCCATATTGTCCGTGCTGATCTACCAAATCAGCAAGGTGATCCACAAGCGCAGCACCAAGGTGCAGGAATTCCTATCCACATTGTCCACCTTCACCCAAGAATCCTTTTCGGGCATTTCGGTGATAAAGGCATACAGTATAGAGCCCCGCATCAATGCAGAGCTTCGGGAACTGGCCACTCAGGGAAAGGCCACCAGCATGTCCCTTGCCAAAGTGAACGCTTGGTTCTTTCCACTGATGATCCTATTGATCGGTATCAGTAATATTTTTGTGGTCTACATTGGCGGAAGGCAATACATCAATGGTGATATAGAGTCCATTGGGGTGATTGCGGAGTTCATCCTCTACGTGAACATGCTCACTTGGCCCGTGGCCATCGTGGGTTGGCTCACTTCCATCATCCAAACAGCCGAGGCCTCACAAAAACGTATCAACGAATTTTTGATGCAAGAGCCTTCCGTCAAGAACGAGGTACTGCAACCTACGGTCATTCATGGCGATATTGAGTTCAAGAACGTGACCTTTACCTACGAGGACACCGACATCACCGCGCTAAAGGGTATTTCCTTCAAGGTAAAGGCAGGACAGACCGTGGCCATTCTGGGCAAGACCGGCTCTGGAAAATCCACTATTTTGGATTTGGTGGCCCGGTTGTACGATGTCACTTCGGGCGAAGTATTGATCGACGGGATCCCCGTACAGAAACACAATCTGAACAGTCTCAGGAACTCCATAGGTGCCGTTCCGCAGGATGCCTTCCTGTTTTCGGACACCATTGAGAACAACATCCGTTTCGGCAATGAAAATGCCACACACGATGAAATCGTGGCCGTTGCCAAAAAAGCGGTCGTGCACAAGAACATTGAAGGATTTGCCAAAAAATACAACACCATCCTCGGGGAACGGGGCATTACCCTGAGCGGGGGACAGAAACAGCGGGTATCCATTGCCAGGGCATTGCTCAAAAACCCACAGATCTATCTGTTCGACGACTGCCTTTCTGCCGTGGACACCGAGACCGAGGAAGAGATCCTGAACAACCTCAAAAAAGTATCGGAGAGCAAGACCACCCTTATTGTGAGCCATCGGGTATCCTCCGCAAAAAATGCCGACAAGATCATTGTCCTGGACAATGGCAAAATAATACAAGAGGGCACCCATCAAGAGCTGAACAACGTGGAAGGCTACTATAAGGAACTCTATCTCAACCAACTTTCGGGCAAAGAATGATAAAAAAGTTGCTGAATTAGCATTTTTTTTACATTTTTGATAGCACAATTCAACATAGTTCTAAATACACTATACCATATGGGCGAGAAAGATATAATGGATCAGGAAGAGATTTATTCAAAAGTTTTAAGGGCTGGAAGAAGAACCTACTTTTTTGACGTAAGGAGCACCAAGGCAGGTGATTACTACTTGACCATCACCGAAAGCAAAAAATTCACGCATGATGATGGCTCCTTTCATTACAAAAAACACAAGATCTATCTATACAAGGAGGACTTTACTGCCTTCAAAGAGATCATGGATGAAATGATGGATTACATCATCGATGAAAAAGGCCAAGAAGTGATTTCCGAACGTCATCAGAAGGATTTCAAGAAAGAAGAAGAGACCAGTGTTGGTGAGAACGGAATTGCAGAAAACTTTACCGATGTTGATTTTGACGACATCTAGAGGATTTACCCGTAATAAATCAGAAAACGGCCTGCCATTCCACAGGCCGTTTTTTATTTTTATACCACAGAACCACAAAAAGTAGCACCTATGGCGAGGACACCCAGTAATATGCTCCCTTTGGGGACAAAGGCCCCTGACTTTGAACTTTGGGACACTGTCTCAGAGAAGACCATATCCCTAAAAAACTGTAGTGGGGACAAGGGCACAGTGATCATGTTTATCTGTAACCATTGCCCCTTTGTCATCCATGTAAACCCTAAGATCACGGAACTCGCCCGGGAATATCAGGCCAAAGGAATCAGGTTTGTGGCCATTTCGAGCAATGATGTGGACAACTATCCCCAAGATGCACCACATCTGATGAAGGAGAAAGCAAAAGAAGAGGGATATCCCTTTCCTTACCTGTACGATGAGACCCAGGAAGTGGCAAGGGCCTACGATGCGGCCTGTACCCCCGACCTTTATCTCTTCGATCCCGACCTGAAATTGGTGTATCGTGGGCAATTGGACGATTCAAGGCCCGGAAATGGCATTCCGTTGAGCGGAAATGACCTTAAAGTGGCCATGGACGCACTTTTGGCCGGAAAAGCCATCTCATCCGAGCAAAAACCCAGTCTGGGTTGCAACATCAAATGGAAGCAAGCATAGCTTGGCTGGGTTCCCGTGATGGCACTGCCTACCAGCCTTCCCGCTCTACCAAGTTGGCTATATGGGCGTAATGGTGGTTGCTATGCCAGGCATATCGGCCTATGTTCACTTCCAATGTGGACTCCACATTCCCATCGGGATGGGTGAACTTCCGTTGCAGGTCGTCCACAGAAAGTCCTTTCAATAGATACACCAATTTGGCATGCACCGCCCTTAGATGGTCCAAAGACATTTGTATGGGTGCCGTCCTGGAATCGAAAAGGTCCGCCCAAGCTTTTTCGTCATAGGGCTTTATGACAGGATTATTTTCGGTAAGCGCCCACTTGAACCGTATGTAACTGTTGTGGTGGCTATCGGATATGTGGTGCACCAATTGTCTCACGGTCCATCCACCAGGTCGGTACGGAGTTTCCAATTGACCATCGGAAAGCGGCGTGACCAAATCCTGTAAACGCTGGGGCAAATACTCCAGGACAGTGATCCATTCTTCCAATTGTACCTTCGTGATGACAGAAGGGGCCTCAAACTTCCCGATTGGGTAACGGAGTTGTTCCAGTTGATTGTTTTCCATAATTTAAAAATAACAAAAGATATGTCGCTAAAAGAAGCTGGACATTTCCAAAAAGACGTAAAAATTCAAGCTCTCGATACAGTTTTTTAAAAAATCACTCGAACTGACATATTTCAATCAAAATGCACAACAGGTAATTTTAATACACTTTTAACTGAAATAAAGTGTCGCCATTGATTTATCTACTAAATTTGTAGGGTATTCGTTTATCAACTTTAAAACAAGATATATATGGCAACTCTACGATTGGGCGATACCGCCCCCGATTTTACTGCGGAGACCTCTGAAGGAACCCTGAATTTTTATGAATATCTAGGTGATGGGTGGGGCATTTTGTTCTCACACCCTGCTGATTTCACTCCAGTTTGCACCACCGAACTGGGCACTGCGGCCAAGTTCAAGGATGAGTTTGACAAAAGGAACGTGAAGATGATGGCCCTCAGCGTAGATGGTGTCGCCTCCCACAAGGAATGGATCAAGGACATCAACGAGACACAGCACACGACCGTGAATTTCCCCATTATAGCTGATGAGGACAGAAAGGTTTCCGACCTATACGATATGATCCACCCCAATGCCAACGATACCTTTACCGTACGCTCGGTGTTCATCATCGGTCCGGACAAGAAGGTAAAATTGACACTGACCTACCCTGCATCGACCGGGCGTAATTTTTATGAACTGCTCAGGGTGGTGGATTCCCTACAGCTGACCGCAAATCACAAAGTGGCCACTCCCGCCAATTGGGAACATGGGCAAAAGGTGGTGGTGAGCCCATCGATACCCACCGAAGAGGCTAAAGGAATATTCACCAAAGGTGTGGAGGAAGTGAAGCCCTATCTACGCCTGACCCCGGACCCAACTGCATAATTTTTTAAGAATTTCTTGCAAAAAACCTAATTATCAATAAATTAAGCGTATCTTTGCTGCTCATTTAATTTTTTTAACATTTATTATGAGTAAAGGAACAGTAAAATTCTTCAACGATTCTAAAGGCTACGGCTTTATCACTGAAGAAGGTTCAAACGCAGATCACTTTGTACACGTTTCAGGTTTAATCGATGAAATCAGAGAAGGTGACGCTGTAGAATTCGAACTACAGCAAGGTAAAAAAGGATTGAACGCCGTTAACGTACAAGTTATAGATTAAGGTACCAGCACACTTTTTTATACATCAGGCCCGGGCAAACGCCCGGGTCTTTTATTTTTCTTCCCCTTTTTACGCAACCATTCCATTTTTCCCTATCTAAAGGTTGAGATTGACATAGTTCCCCACAACCTTTAAACCCATGAATGCATGAACACTTTTTTTGGAGTACTGTCTTTTCTTTTGGTCGTTAACGCACTTTTGTTAGTGTTGAGCGTTAACGGATCTAAAAAATGATTTTAAAGGTATTGGGCAATAGGTAGGGTATTTTCCCGTTCAATTGTTATGCAGTAAACACCATAACCATGAATACCTTTTTTAGCATTTTGCTTCTTTTGCTCGCCTTTAACCTTTGTCTGCTTTTGGTAAGCGTGAACCGTACCAAATAAAAAAGCTCCCTTTTCGGAAGCTTTTTTATTGTTTTCAGTAGCGCAACGCTTACTTCACGGCCATCAATTCCACATCAAAGATAAGGGTGGCATCCGGGGGAATCACCCCGCCGGCACCGGCACTACCGTAGGCCAAATGTGATGGGATCACAAAACGCCCCTTGTCCCCTACGCTCAATAAAGCAATACCTTCTTCCCAACCTGCTATCACTTGTCCAATGCCCAAGGTAAAGTCGATGGGTTGTTTTCTTTTGTAGGAGGAATCAAAGATCTGTCCGTTTGAGAGACTGCCCTCATAATGTACGGATACGATTTTTCCATTTTCGGCCTTGGGTCCATTTCCCTTTTGGACAATCTTGTACCTGAGTCCGCTCGGGGTCTTTTCAAAACCAGCGGCCAATTTTTCCATTTCGGCCTCTGCCCTGGCCTTGGCCTCGGCGATGCGTCTTTCCCTGGCACCCTCGAATACCCTAAAGGCCTCGATGGCATTCCAGTTCTGGGCCTCGTCGCCCACTCGCACAATTTCCAGACTTTCTATTTCGTCCCCTTGGGCGATGGCATCCACCACTTCCTGTCCATGTTCCACAAAACCGAACACGGTGTGCTTGTTGTCCAACCAAGGCGTCGGGCCGTGGGTAATGAAGAACTGGCTCCCGTTGGTGCCCGGTCCTGCATTGGCCATGGAGAGTACGCCCGGTCCATTGTGTGTGAGTTCGGGATGGAACTCGTCATCAAATTTATAACCGGGATCGCCCGTACCTGTACCCAACGGGCATCCACCCTGTATCATAAAATCGGCTATGACGCGGTGGAACTTCAGTCCGTCATAATACGGCTTGCCTTGGGGCCTTGCCGCATTTTCCATATCGCCCTCGGCGAGTGCAACAAAGTTGCCGACCGTTCCCGGCGTCTTGTCGTGGGTGAGTTTCACCAATATTTCCCCTTTAGGGGTATTGAACTTTGCATAGATTCCGTCTTGCATTTCTTTCGAATTAGATGATTAATCAATTTCAGTGCCCGGAGTTTTTCCAAGGCTGCAAAGATACAGGTTTATGGCCAAGGGAAAAAGAGCCGAAACGAGGGTAAAAAGATCAAGATGTGGTGGATCATATAACCGAAAACCTTGGCTGCCATACCAATCAAAACTGGCATTACACCTTTTCAGGTGCTTCCTCTAGTTTTTCTGGATGTAAATGGAAGGTATGGGAACTGTATTGTTTGAGCTCCATTATGGTCTTTAATCTGTGTAAATGTTCCATGGAAGAATATGAGTTGGTAGAAAATAACTTGGTTTATTTGGATTATGACAATTTACGTCAAAAAGTATATAATAACTTTGTTATAATTATCTTATACATCAAAAAAACGATTGTTTTGGTTAAACAACCGTTGGGCACAATTTTGGATGAAAAAAAGAATTGAAAACATATTGACATTTCTGATTTTAGTTATTTCACTTAATTCTTGCTGTATTGGAGCGAAAGAAGATTATTTGGGAAATAACATCTACCTATCCGAATATGATAATGTTGACCGAAGAATTCTTTATCAAACAGAAAGTTGCACCACTTCTGGAATTGAAATAATTCCAATGACAGTTTTAGAAATTGCACATAATAATAAATGGATAATTGCAAAAACAGGTAACGGTAGAAAACGAACAGAAAGCAAGTATTTTAAATATTGGGTAATAAACAATGATTATGAAAATTTACCTGATTCAGAAACCGTAAAAAGCAATACGACTGAATTTGATAATCGACAAGACTTTGAGAAGTTTCAGGCTATAAATAAAATTGGTTTGACACTGAGAAAAATTGACTGAAATATAAAAACAGTGCCTAACAATTTGTACATGGCAGGCGGAGGTTTTAGCGATCTGACAAGTCAGACCTTGCGTCCACTTTCCTGTGGGTCTGACAGGATTTCTCTTCGAAATCCCGCCCGACCACATACAAGTGAGTGACCGTTGGCAATAATTTGAGAAAAACGAAATGATTAAAAATATGGATAACAATTTGACATTTGGATTGACCGACTCAGAAATATCCCTTTTATCATCAGTTGGACAAATAATAATCTCACTTGTTGCTTTATTTCTGACAATAATCAACTTGAAAATATTGCGTAGACTGAATATTGTAGACTCTATGCGCAGAGTGAATGACAAGTTTTCGGAATTGAATAATCTTGAAATCGGAAATGAACAATTGATAAAGCTAAATCCACTAAATTATTCGGACTCTGACTCATTATCAAAAAGCGAAATCAAAAAAATAAAAGAAAATAATCTCATTTTTAATTATCTGAATATTCTTGAGTCAGTCTTTCTGGAAATGAAATACAAGACTCTAAAAAAACAACACGCACTGAAAATAATGGACTCTTTCGTCCCAGATTTAATTGAAAACAAACGGGCGAAAAAATTACTAATGGATTCTGGTTACGATTCTGAATTCGTTGAATTTTGTTTGACTTATAAAAAATAAAAAAACACTATTGCCAACAATGGCTATAATTCATTGTGGCTTTGTGCCACATCAAAGTAAAAGTATAAATCAAACGGCCAGATTTCGTTGCGGATAAATCTGGCAGGATTTGTCCGCAACGAAATCATAGCCCAACCGTTGCCAGCAATTTGAATGACAAGCATAAATCCAAATAGAATCAAATTTTATCAATTCTTAAATGATGACCTTTCATTGGAATCATTTGAAAAGTGGATTTATGAAAATAAGGAACTCGAAAACACAATTCCAGAAGACCATTACAACGACCTGTTAGCGTTCAATTTCAATAGTCGAGAAGTAAAAAACTACATTAAATCAGTTGTCAAAAAGCATTTCGACTGGAGCGAATACGAAAAGTGGAGAACAGTAGAATTATTAAAGAAAATACAATCTGGTAAAGTTGAGATTGTTTTGGCTACAAGAAAATTAAGACAATTATATCTTGAACAAGAAGTGGAAATTAAAAGACCATTTCTTTCAATTGGACTTGCAATAGGTTATGAAAGTGAACTCGACAATTGCCCAATAGAATCGGAATACAATCAATGGAATTCGGATGCCTTGAAAAAGCAACTTGAACCCATAGAATGGTATCGAAAACAGATTTTAGAAGACGTTGACTCTGAACTTAAAGAATTACTAAACCCCGAAATAAAAACGATTGACCTTGGACATATTGTTAATATCAAACACCTGCACGACACTTTTGCCGAACGACTTTATTTCCCTGAATTTTATGGAAATAATTGGGACGCATTTTGGGACTCAATAACTGGAATTGTAGAAATGCCAAAAGTATTGACATTGACTAATTGGGATAAATTTGAAAACACGTTTGAAAAAGAATCAAAAATATTGAAAGAAATAATAGCGGATTACAACAATCAAAACGCTGAAAAAAGAATAAAAACTGTGGGCAACAATGGCTATAAACAATTGGGGCTTAAGTGATAAAACGAAAGTATAAACATAAAACAAAGGTCAGTGCTAAACCGAAAAGTTAGGGCGTAAAATCCCCAACTGTTCATAACCGAGACCGTTGTAACCAATTTAAGTGAACGAACTAAAATTCATAAAAAGAACTTTAAAAGAAGACAAAAATAGGAACGCTGAATCGCGAGACTTTTTTGACTTAATAGTGGACGGAAAATCTTTATTTGACCAATTTGTAGATGCGGAATCTGATTTGGCATCAAGTTTCGGATTTTATGATGATTCGAATCTGAATATTCAAATAGTGGACGAATTCCTGAAAATCCAAAAATCGGAATTGGAATCTGAACGAACTATGTTGTTTGTTTGCAGAGAATGTGGAGATATTGGTTGTGGAGCAATCACTGTCGAAATTGAAAAAAAAGAAAATTCCTATATCTGGAAAAATTTTGCTTGGGATAATGGATATGAGGAGATTTTAAAAAATGACTTTATTGATTTCCAAAAATTGGAATTTAATAAAACGGAGTATGAATCGGAATTAAACACTCTGAAAAAAAACTGGTTACAACACCGTGTATAGCTCATTGCGGCTGAATTCCTAATCGGAATTCATTCCAATTTGCCATCTTTCGGATACGGCGGAAAATCATAGCTGATTTCCCGCAACGAGCCATACACAAGACCGTTAGCGGGCATTTAAACAAACCGCGAAATATGACAGATAAGGAACTGAAGGAATACTTTTCCCGTATAGAGGAAAACTTTAATCTAGCTGTGATATCCAATAATGTGGACAAGATTAAAAAATGTATCACCGAAGATTGGGTGCTTGTTGACAGTCAAGGCGGAATAATACTTCAGGAACGGTTTTTCCAGATTGTTGAAAAGGGACTGCTTTCCCATTCCACTATGACCAAAGAAATTTTAAGGGTAAAAATCTATGGGGAAATTGCACTTGTAACCGGACGTGGAAAAAATACTGCGACTTGGCAAGGACAAAATATCGAAGCGGATGAATGGGTAACGGACGTTTATAAAAAAGAAAACGAAAAATGGCTGTGTGTCTTGACCCATTTAACACCTGTAAAAAATAGCTAATGGCGACCTTTGGAACATTGGAAAAAACAATACTTAACTTTCCGGAAGTTACGGTCGAACCCCATTTTGAAAAAATATCCTTTCGGATAAAAAAGAAAATATTTGCAACGTTTGATGAGAAAAATAGCAAAGTAACGGTCAAATTAACGGAAATCGACCAAGATAATTTTTCATCATTAAGTTCCAGCATTTACCCAGTTGACAACAAATGGGGAAAACAAGGTTGGACATTTATAGAGTTGAGTGAAGTAAATCAGGATTTACTGACCAAAACATTGACTTCAGCATATTGTGAAGTTGCACCAAAAAAACTGTCGGAACAGATAAGAAATGAGGAAAAATAAAAACGAACTGCCAACATTGGCTATAAGTAATGGCTTGGTTCTAGCCTACCCTCCGACAGGCTCAGGGCATCGCTTCTGAAAATCCTCGCAACTAATCATACACTAACCGTTGCCATTAATTTGAATGAAACCAACAGATCAGGACTGCTCTTTCTTTTTATCATTAAAAATTTAATATTTATCGTTTATCAATAAATATTTATCTATATTTGTTTCCGTCAAACAAATAACCATTTCAACATATGAAAACAAAAAACTTGGTGTTCAAAGGGATGAAAATCATTTCTTGGATTATTTTTATTGGCTTGTGCGTAGAAGCCGGAGCTTTGGTCGTGAACTTTGTCTTCAGCCTGTTCAAGCCGGAAGCTATCCAGAATCTCTATCAAAAGTTGGACATGAGCGATGTCTACCAAAGCAGCAAACTCACTTTTGTTGGGATGTATGGGTTTATCTTGGCCATCGCAATATTGAAGGCCGTGATGTTCTATATAGTGATTGTGCTGGCCACTAAAATTGACCTATCGAAACCGTTCAACCATTTTGTTTCCAAACAGATCTATAAGATCTGTTACTACACATTCTCCATCGGGCTGTTGAGCTTCATTGCACAGCGTGCCACCAAACTACTGGAGCATGATGGTTTCGCCATGGACAGGTTGAACCAATTTTGGCCCGATAGTGAGGCATTCATCCTGATGGCCGCCGTGATCTATATCATCGCCATTATTTTTGAAAAAGGAGTGGAATATCAAGAGGAACTGGAAGAAACCGTATAGACCATGGCAATTATCGTAAACCTTGACGTAATGATGGCGAAACGCAAAATATCACTCAACGAGCTCTCCGAAGCCGTGGACATCACCCTGGCCAACCTCTCCAAGCTCAAAACAGGCAAGGTGAAGGCCATCCGGTTCAGTACCCTCGAGGCCATCTGTGAAGCCTTGGACTGCCAACCCGGGGACTTGTTGGAGTTTTCCAAAGACTAAAGCCTGAATAGGTTGACAATCCATAAGTTACTTCGGATTTTTCTGGTCGAAAATGCACCGCAATCGAAAAAAGTGAATGCTTTTTGACTAAATTCATGCCACATGAAGTCCAACAGAAGCATCAAAAGAAATGCGGACAGCTTTCACCATATTGATCCTGCTACATGGAGCCATACACCTTTTGGGATTCTTTAAGGCTTTTGGGATATTGGAATTTGAGGGAATCCACCAATCTGTCTCCAAAACCTCGGGAATGTTATGGTTGCTGGCATTTCTTCTTTTTGTACTGACTGTTATCTTATTGAATGTCCATTCCGCTTATTGGTGGTCAATCGGTTTTTTGGCCGTGGCCCTATCACAGGTCTTGGTTTTCAACCATTGGTCCGATGCCAAATGGGGCACTATCGCAAACCTTATCATCCTTAGTTCTGCATTGATTGCCTATTCAACATTCAGTTTTAAGGAAAAGGTAGTCCAAGAAAGAACGGAATTGCTCAAAAATTCCCGAACCATTGGACGGAAAGCCATTACGGAAGAAGAGATTTCCCACTTACCGGAAGTTGTCCAAAAATGGCTCACCACCATTGGCACCTTGGGCAAGGAGCCTATCTCTAATGTACACTTGATCCAAGAGTTACAGCTACGGACAAGTCCTGACCAAGAAAATTGGAGCACTGGAAAAGCGGAACAATATTTTACGGTCGATCCCCCTGCATTCAATTGGGACATCGATGCCAAAATAAATTTCTTGCCCGTGGTCGGCAGAGATCAATTGGTGGACGGCCATGGAGAAATGACCATAAAGCTGTTGGGGCTCATTCCCATGGCAAATGCCGAAAACAGTGAAAAAATCGATAAAGCCACCTTACAACGCTATTTGGCGGAAATCGTTTGGTTCCCCACCGCTGCTTTGGGCAACCATATCCGTTGGAAACAGTTGGACGGCCAAAGTGCGGAAGCAACCCTGAACGTCAATGGCATGGAAGGTTCCGGGGTTTTCCATTTCGATGAGACCGGAATATTTCAAAAATTTACAGCCTATCGATACAAGGATACCAAGGACAAAACACCAAGGTTATGGACGGTTTCGGCCATAAGAACAGAGGAAAGAAATGGGATACAAATCCCTGTAGAACTGGATGCGGATTGGGAATTGGACGAAGGCAAATGGACATGGTTGAAACTCAAAATTGAACGCATAGAATACAATATAGATGTCCCGTAATTGGAGACTGAACAAATACAATAACTAAAATCAATTCAAAATGACGAACACCATCAAATTTTTCTTGCCCTTTCTTGCCCTGATAGCCCTAATCGGTTGCAAAACGGCCCAACTTGAAAGTCCACACCTCCAGAACGGAATGTTCAAAGTGACCATACTGTACCCAAATGGCGAAGGTTCCACTTTTGACATGGACTATTATGAAACGAAACATATGCCCATGGTGGCCGGTTTTTTGGGTGAAAACTTAAAGTTCTACGAAATCGATAAGGGCATTTCCGGCAGAACACCCAGTGACAAGCCCCCCTTTGCAGCCGTGGGCTACTTCTACATCAAGAACATTGAGGAATACGGAAAGGCCATTTCTGAGCACAGGGATGCCGTGATCAATGACTTTAAAAACTATACCAACATCCAGCCCGTGGTACAGATAAGCGAGATCAAGCAGGTGGTATACAACAACTAAAATTGAATACAGGAATAAGCCAAATAGATAAAAGAAACGGAACATATCACCAAAATTACTTTCCGTGAAAAACTCGGTTGGGAAAGTTCGCCCGCACCCATTTCAAAGAAGAAAGATTTTGGAGCAGCCAATAGGCATATATCTTATATTTTTATAAGATTTGAGAATAAATTGCTTTGTACCAATAATGGAAAAAACCTATAAATGAACTGGATACTATTGACCATTGCAGGATTGTTTGAAGTTGCCTTTGCTTTTTGTTTGGGCAAAGCAAAAGAAACCACAGGGCATGAAATGTATGCATGGTATGCGGGGTTTCTGGTGACCCTCTGCCTCAGCATGGCACTGCTGATCAAAGCGACCCAAACCCTTCCCATTGGCACAGCATATGCCGTATGGACAGGAATCGGGGCCGTGGGAACAGTGCTTGTTGGGATTTTGGTGTTCAAGGAACCGACCACCTTTTTGAGACTCTTTTTTTTGACTACCTTGATTGCGTCAATAGTGGGCCTGAAGGTAGTGTCCCATTGAACCGATAACTTTTGCACCTATGACAAATCCGGAAATCCAAGCATACAATGATGGGCAAGAAACTGTGGACAGGGAAATCTGCAATGTCCTTGCCATCACGATCTATAACGGATTGCCAGATTCCGAAAGCAAAATATGGCACGGACACCCCGTCTGGTTCTTGGACGAAAACCCCATAGTGGGCTATAGCAAACAAAAAAAGGGACTACGCCTGATGTTCTGGAGCGGTGCCAGTTTTGAAGAAGAAAAACTCGACATCAGAGGGGGAAAATTCAAGGATGCTTCCATTTTCTATACCTCCGTCGAAGAGATCTATGCAGAAGATATTGCCCGTTGGCTGGAAAAATCAAAAGAGATACAGTGGGACTACAAGAACATCGTGAAAAGAAAAGGCCGCTTGGAAAGATTGAAATAACGGACCAAATATCATATTGAGAAGATGAAGACAACCCCCGAACATGACCAACGCATTGCGAAAATGACATTTTCCTCGGTCTATCCGCACTATGTCACCAAAGTGGAGAAAAAGGACCGAACAAGGGAGGAACTGCACCAGGTGATCGAATGGTTGACCGGTTTTGATGACAATAAGCTCCAAGATCTTATCAATAGGAAGGTTACTTTTGAAACATTCTTTCAAGAAGCAACACTGAACCCGAATGCCCACCTCATCACAGGAACCATCTGCGGCTATCGGATAGAGGAAATCGAAAATCCGCTGACCCAACAAGTGAGGTATTTGGACAAATTGGTGGACGAATTGGCCAAGGGCCGCAAAATGGAAAAGATCCTTCGAAGTGCTTAAACCACTTTGACATTATCACCCTTTTTCAATGATTGTTCCGCAGCTTTAACCTTTCACAAATTTTGTCGATCTTTAGCGGGTTGTTCGCAAAACCCCATATAACGGATGGACAAAAGAAAAGTACAGGCTAAGACATTGCGGGTCTTCAGAAAGGTACACAGAACCACCGGCGCACTGTTGTTTGTTTTTTTCTTTTTCATTTCCGTATCGGGCCTGATCTTGGGCTGGAAGAAAAATTCAAACGGAAAATTGCTCCCCAAAACGCAACAAGGCACTTCTTCCAACCTAAAGGATTGGCTTCCTGTGGACAGTCTCCATACCATCGCCATCGGCGTGCTGCACAACAACGTATCCCCCGATCTATCATCGGAACTGGACCGAATCGACATTCGAAAGGAAAAAGGTTCCGTCAAATTTGTTTTTGTGGACCACTATGAAGAAATACAGTTGGATGGTGCCACTGGAAAAGTGCTTTCCATTGGACAAAGACGATCGGATTTTTTGGAGAAAGTGCACGACGGCTCCATCATCGACCGCTATCTCGGAACCGATGGAATCATCAAACTAGTCTATACCAGTATGATGGGCATCTCGTTGTTGCTTTTCACCGTCACAGGATTTTGGTTGTGGTATGGGCCAAAGCGAATGAGAAAAGAGGCAAGAAGAAGCGTACAGGCCATAAATTGACCTATATCAAACTATAAATACGAACCAAAAACTATTATTATGACCAAAGGAAGAATGGAAGCGTTCAGCGATGGTGTACTGGCCATCGTCATTACCATCATGGTATTGGAAATCAAAGTCCCCCATGAAGGGGAAGGTTTTGAGGCACTGGTCCCCTTGTTGCCCGTTTTTTTGAGCTATGTGCTCAGCTTCATTTATCTGGGCATCTATTGGAACAACCACCACCACATGATGCATACGGTAAAAAAGATTTCTGGAAAAATGCTCTGGGCCAACCTTCACCTGCTCTTTTGGCTTTCCTTGATCCCCTTTGTGACCGGTTGGATGGGAGAAAACCATTTTGCAAAAGAACCGATGGCGCTGTACGGACTGATCTTGCTGATGGCGGCCATTTCCTATTTCATACTCCAAAAGATCATCATACGATCACAAGGCCATGATTCCATTTTGAAACATGCCGTGGGGAAAGACATCAAGGGGAAAATGTCCCCTGTGCTCTACATTATTGGAATAGGGCTAGCTTGGGTAAGTCCTTGGGCATCCGGGCTCATGTATGTGTTGGTGGCCCTGATGTGGCTTATTCCCGACAAAAGAATAGAGAAGATCTTGCAGCGGGAATGACCCTATGTTTATCCCTTCACTTTCTTTGAGGGAATGGTACCATACTTATCAATGAGATAGACCAAACTGGCCATGGTGGCTGCTCCTAGCTCCAGTTCACGTTTGTTCACGTGCTCAAAAGTATCGTTCTCGGCATGGTGATGGTCAAAATAGCGCTGCGTATCCGGCCTAAGGCCCACCAAGACCATATTGCCATCTTTTAAGGGACCAATATCGGCTCCACCTCCACCTTTGTCGAACATATGGATCAGATAGGGCTCGAAGAGTCCTTTCCATCCTTGGATCTGTTCCAGGTTTTCTTCGGATGCATCGATGGTGAAACCCCTGGGGGTGAAACCTCCTGCGTCGCTTTCCAAGGCAAATACATGGTTTTCTCCTTTGTCCTGGGCTACTTCCGCATATTTGTTGCCGCCACGTAACCCATTTTCCTCATTCATGAACAATACTACCCTCAAAGTCCTTTGAGGTCTATAGCCTGTTTCCTTCAATAACCTGAGCACATCCATGCTCTGCACGCAACCGGCCCCATCATCATGCGAGCCATCCCCTAGGTCCCAGGAATCCAAATGGCCTCCCACGACCATAATCTCATTGGGATAGGTACTTCCCTTGATCTCACCGATTACATTATAGGACTGTACATCTTCATATTGCTTGCAATTCTGTCTGAAATAAAATTTGATGTTGGGGTTAAGTTTGAGGGTGGCGCTCAACAGTTCGGCCCCTTTGGTACTGATGGCCGCAGCGGGTATCCTTTTGTTGACGGGCATGTCACCATACCCCATGGAACCCGTGTGGGGGTAATCGTCCAACCGAAGGTTCATGGACCTGACGATCACGCCCAAAGCTCCGAATTTTGCGGCTTCGGCAGCTCCGGAATAGCGCTGGTCCACACAACCGGAATAGGATGCGAACGTATTGATCAATGTAGGGTCCATCGGACGGTTATAAAAAACGATCTTGCCCTCTATTTTTTCCCTGCCCAGTTTCTCCAGATCCTCTATGCCATTTACCTCAACGACGCCCGCTTTCAAACCGCCATCGGGTGTGGCCACGGATCCGCCCAAGGCACATATCGGCACATTGGTGGTCAGTCCTGGTTTGGTCTCAAAATAGGCAAATTCCGGGGTCCCCCTCATCCATTTGGGTACCATTACAGGCTGGAGCCATACACGGTCCAAACCGAGCAAGTCCAGTTGTTCCTTCGTATATTCCACAGCCTGTTGTGCTTGCACCGACCCAGAGAGCCTCCCTCCTATCTGATTGGACAAATGGTCGAGCCAGTCATAGGCCTTTCCGTCGGTCAGTGCTTTATCATAAATGGCCTTGATCTGTTTTTCGTCTTCTGTCTGTGAAAAAAAGGGGGTGCTCGCCAATAAAAGGGCCAAAAGTAGGACTGTTCTCATTAGGTTTCTTTTTCCAGTTCTTGCTTAAAGGTTTCTAAATTAGCCTTTATTTCGTCGTCGAGCTCGGGTTCCTCTATATCTTTGTACTTTTTTAACGCTTCCAGCATGATGGATGCCACAATGACCCGTGCCGCTTCTTTATTGTCCGCAGGGATGACGAACCACGGTGCATGGTCCTTGGAAGTTTTGGAAAGTGCTTCCTCATAGCATTTTTGGTAGGCGTCCCAGAGCTTGCGCTCCTTTAGGTCACCCGGGGAAAATTTCCAGTTCTTTTGTTTCGATTCAATTCTTCGCAACAATCGCTGGCGCTGTTCTTCCTTGGAAAGATGCAGGAAGAACTTGAAAATAATGGTCCCGTTTTTGGCCACGTGCTCTTCAAAGGCATTGATTTCCTGATATCTTTTTTCCCAGAAGGCCCCATCAATGTGATCAACGGATTCTATGCCGGGTAAATGTTCGCCCAAAATGTATTCCGGATGTACCTTGGTGACCAATACGTTCTCATAATGGGTCCGGTTGAATACGGCAAATTTTCCCCGCTCGGGAAGGGCGATATAGTGCCTCCAGAGATAATCATGTTTCAATTCAAGGGAAGTGGGTACTTTAAAACTGTGGACCACCACCCCCCTCACATTGAAATCCTTGAAGACTTCCCTGATCAAGCTGTCCTTGCCGGCTGTGTCCATGCCCTGCAGGCAGACCAGCACTCCATATTTACCGTGTGCATATAACGTGTCCTGAAACTCGCCCAGATCTTTTCGGATATCCTCCAATTCCTTTTTGAGCTTCTTTTCAGACGCCCCAAGATCTTCATAGGTGTCCGCTTTGTCAAGTTGTATATCACCCCTGACAAGATATTTCGCTGTTCTGATTTCTTCCATAGGAATGAATATAGTCTTTTTTCCACACTCCCTCAATCTTCCAAAAAGCGTCTTTCACCGATGGTTTTTGCCATTGGTAGTTTTTGGTTTCTTTTTATCGATCTTATTCTTCGCCAAAACGCCCTTATCTTAACTTAGTGACCATCAAAAGCGCAGCGTCCCAAATCTATCGCGTTATGAAAACCAAAAAGACTATCTTGTTGATTACCTTTGCTTTGGGTCTTATTGCCCTGTGGCTAATGTCTTCCTTCACTCTCCCAAATGCTTGTGCATATGCCAATTCCAATCTGGAATACATCAAGAGTAAAATACAGGCAGCCGTCACGGCAAATGACCTAAAAATGGCCAAGTACCATGCCTATAAAGCTTTGAACGGCATAGAAAAAACCAAAGGAAACTTTGTGGACTGTGGTTGTGAGGGCACTATTGAAAGCCTGGAAAAAGCCCTATCCTTACTGAAGACCGCAACGAGATCCGAATTTTTGGAGGATTCCAAAAAGGCTTTACACAGAGCTTTGGAGAACACCCTAATAGGCATCAAGGTCCTAAAGACCTATGAACGTGAATCTTCCAGTCTATATGGTAACGATTTTTTGACCATGAACACCAAAGAAATCCTTGATGGGCCAAATTGGTTGTCCCCTCCCCATAGCGGCACCATAAAGGAGCAGGTACACGAGTGTCTTCTGGAGTTTGAAACGTCGCTGGATAAGGTGGTGGCCAATGTGGATTGTGACGAAGCGAAGAGGTATGTCACGAACATCTATGAGGAATCCCGATTGATCTTGCTCAACACAAAACTGTCCCAATATAAGAAACAGTACCATCAACGGGTGAAAACGTTATCCCAGGCGGCTCTTCAGAAAATAGGGGCGTGTAATTAAAAAGGAGGAGGTATTTACTTACTGGCAAACAGTTTCACGTCTTCTTCGGACACTTCCTTTCCGCCCAAAATGATCAACCGCTCCACCACATTGCGAAGCTCACGGATATTTCCAGTCCAATCATAACTTTTAAGAAGTTCTATGGCCTTTTGGGAAAAATTCTTTTGGGCCGTTCCTTGTTCAGAAGCTATTTTCTCCGAAAAATAGGTGATCAACAGTGGAATATCGTCCCGCCTGTCGTTCAAGGACGGCACTTTGATCAATATCACCGCCAATCGGTGGTAGAGATCTTCCCTGAACTTGCCTTGCTCTATTTCCTTTTTCAGGTCTTTGTTGGTGGCCGCAAGTACACGCACATCTACCTTGATGTCCTTGTCCGAACCCACCCTGGATATTTTGTTCTCTTGTAAGGCGCGTAGTACTTTGGCCTGTGCGGAAAGGCTCATGTCGCCTATCTCATCCAAGAAAATGGTACCCTTGTTAGCTGTTTCAAACTTGCCGGCCCTGTCCTTGACTGCAGAGGTAAACGCCCCTTTTACATGGCCGAACAGCTCGCTCTCGATCAATTCCGATGGTATGGCGGCGCAATTCACCTCAATGAACGGTTCGGAGGAGCGTTGGCTTTTTTGGTGCAACCAATGTGCCACCAGTTCTTTGCCCGTTCCATTGGATCCCGTGATCAATACCCTGGCATCGGTGGGGGCCACTTTTTCTATCATGTCCTTAATGACACCGATCTGTTCACTTTCCCCCACCATTTCATAATTTTTGGAAATCTTTTTTTTGAGGGTCTTGTTCTCCACGACCAGTTCCTTTCGATCCAAGGCATTGCGTACTGTGGTGAGCAAACGGTTCAGATCTGGGGGTTTGGAAATATAGTCAAAGGCACCCATCCGCATGGTATTGACCGCTGTATCAAGGTCACCATGCCCCGAAATCATGATGAAAGGAACTTCGGGCTTTATTTTTTTGGCAGCCTCCAAGACTTCCACCCCGTCCATTTTTGGCATTTTTATGTCGCATAGAACCAAGTCAAAGTCATCCTTTTTGATGGCCTCTATCCCGGAAAGCCCATCTTCGGCTTCCTGGACATCATAGTCATCGTTCTCTTCGGACAATATCTTGACCAACACTCTTCTGATTGCAGACTCGTCTTCTATCACCAAAATCCTTGACATACTTTTCCTATTTAAAAAATTCCAATCTTGAACCCTGTTCGAATATAAAGATTTGAATCGTTATTGAACACAAATACCTCACCACGTTCCCTATTTCTCAACTTCCCTTCTTGAAACAAGGTACTCCCTGCCAAGGCAAAAAAAGAAATGTTCTCCGTGACATTATATTGATAGCCAATGGTTCCCACCAAAGAGTTGAAAGAAATCCTTGACGCCACCAACCCATTGTCCAAAACGATATTGTTCTGTAGGTTCATAAAATAACCATCCAAGAACAATGCCAATTCCAAACTGTGCTTTTCATTGATATGGTATTTTACATTGGATTTTGGAACACCGATCACATAGGACCAATCTGGATGGAACCTTTTGTAATAATGGATCAAGGGCAGTGGAACGGGTATTCCCGTCGTACTGTTATAGGTAAGTCCCAACACTAGTCTATAGGGTTTATCGGCCTTGGGTTTTTCTTTCCAAAATGCGGCAGAGGCATTCATAAAAAAGTCATCCCTGACCACGCCATCCAATAAATTGGATGCCAGTCTTGGGGTCAAGATGGCGACCACGCTCCAATTCTCGTTCCATTTTTTGACCAGCCCAAGGTTAAAGTCAATGACATGGAACCTGATCATTTCTTTTTTGTCGAAGGGAAGGTCGGCCGAATAGCCCATGTCAAAACGGTTGTATTCGCCCCCAACAACCAAATAATCCTTGTTCTCGTTCAATTTGATGGGAAAATTGATCAATGCTTTATAACGCTGTGTCTTTACCCCTGTATCATTTACAGGAATATTGAGGTATTCCAGCCTAAAGATATCGGTATTCTGTGCCCGGACCTGCTGTCCAAAAAGGATTGCAAAGGAGACTAACAGCACTCCCATAGCAATTTGATGTTGTCTATTTTTTATGTCTTTTATGTTTTTTGCTGGATGATATGTACATCCCTCTGCGGGAATGGAATGCCAATGTTGTTCTCTTTAAACCTGGCATTGATCTTATAGCGCATTTCACTTTTTATCCTTGGGTCCCTGAAACTATCGTTGGTAAAAAAATGGACGGAAAACAGCAATGCGGAATCCCCAAAGTCGTCAAACAGGACAAATGGCTTTGGGTTCTTCAGGATCTGTTTCTGTTCTGTTGCCACCTGTTCCAGAATCTTGGTCACCAACTGCACGTCACTTCCGTATGCCACACCCACACTCACCTTTTCCCGAGTGGTCCTGTGGTTCTGCGTGTAGTTGTAGACAATGTCACTGATGAACTTATGGTTGGGCAAAATGAGGACTTTATCGTCGCGTGTGATGGCCCTTGTGGTGCGCAGTTTGATCTCGAACACCTTCCCTACCTTTCCATCCACCTCAACGATGTCCCCCACTTGCAACGATTTGTCTATGATGATGAAAATGCCCCCGAGAATATCCTTGAACAGTTCCTGCAATGCGAGTCCCAACCCAACAAAGAGTGCCGCGGATGCCGTGATCACCAAGGTTATGTCCACCCCGGCCACCCCGAGGGTAACGAACACTGCTATCAGATAGACCACATAGTTGATGAACTTGAAGATGCTGGTGAACTTTTGTTTGTCCTCCTGCTCCATTTTACGGGTAATCAAGTGCCGGAGCCATTTCATGATGAATTTGGCCGCTATGATGGCCAACGTCAAAAGTAACAGCAGCCCTATCGTCAAGTTGATGGATTTTTCGCCCTGCCCTAGATGGATGCCAAGGTTGAGGAACTCCTTGATGGATCCCCAAATATCCTCCTCGAGGATCTCCTTTATTTCTTCTGCTCCGTCCTGCATGTTACATTAATATCTCAACCACTTCATCAATTCTTTGTATGTGGGCTTTTTGCCATACATCAAAATACCGACCCGATAAATCTTGGCCGCCAGCGACACAATACCCAAAAAGGTAACGATCAACAGGGAAATGGACAACAGCAGTTGCCACAAAGGTACGCCACCTTGCCCAATCCCTCCCGGTAGGCGCATAAGCATCACAATGGGCGATGTGAGCGGAAACAGGGAAAAAGCCACTGCAATGGGGCCGTTCGGGTTACTGAACACCGAAAAGAAGCCCACATAAATTCCCAACATCAAGGGCATTATGATCGGAAATATGAACTGCTGCGTATCCGTCTCATTGTCCACCGCAGCTCCAATAGCGGCATAAATGGAGCTGTAGATCAGGTAGCCCAATACAAAATAAATAAAAAAGGAAATGATCAGCAATCCCCACGGAATGTCGAATACTTCCTTGGCATACATCATCATTTCGCTGTCCATGGCGGTAAATTGGGACATTCCTCCCATGGTCTCCGATGGCAACGGGGCATCACCCATCATGGCCCCGAGGTCCAATCCCAACAAGAGAACAGCAAGCATCAGCAGGATGGAGGCCGAAATGATCCAAATGGTAAATTGGGTAATCCCTGCCAATGAGGTCCCTATGATCTTGCCCAACATCAATTGGAACGGTTTCACGGAAGATATGATCACTTCTATGATCCTGCTCGTTTTTTCCTCTATCACACTCCGCATCACAAACCCTCCGTATATGATAATGAACATCATGATGGCATAGCCAAAACCTCCCCCAATGAACGCCTTGATCTCATTGATGCCCTTTAGACTCTTTTCCCCTTCAAAAGTGGAGAGGTTCAGCCCGAAGGGTTTTTCCACTTCGGAAAACTGTTCCGATGAAACCCCCAATTTCTCCAAACGGTCCTGTCGCAACTGCTTCTGGAAAATTCCTTCCAATTGCTGGGTCACAGTGGTGTTCGGGTTGTCTTTGGTATAAAGATGAGCTTGGCGGGCCACATTCTCGATGCTGCCCCCACTGGGAATATGGAGCAGTCCATAGTAGCCCATGGAAGCCGTGGAATCCTTTGCGGCCTCCACAGAAATTTGGTCCAGATACACATAGGAAATGTTCCTGGACGAGGTGAACCCATCTTCAAAATAGCTGCTCTCGTTCAGAACAGAGACCACCCTTACCTCATCATCATTGATTTTGGCCAGATAGGCGATCAGTACGATCATTCCCACAATCAGTAGGGGACTCAGAATGGTCATTACAATAAAGGAGCGGTTCCTCACCTTAGCCAAGTACTCCCGTTTGATGATCAGCCCCAGCTTACTTCCCATTGTCCTTGCTGTTTACGGTTTGGATAAATATGTCGTTGGCCGATGGAATGGTCTCTTCAAACCGGTTCACGTTCGCCACCTTTGAAAGTTCCGCCAATATTTCCGAGGTATGTGCAGAAGGCAATTGCACCTTGAAATCCAATTGTTTTTCAAGGGGGTCGATATTGGACGAGACAATATTGAACTTTTCGCCCAATGTCCGTATCAATGCCTCACCGTCCTGCTGTATCTGCAACCCAACGTTGAAGACGTTGTTCTTATAGGCTTTTTTGATGTCGGAAAGTTTGCCATCCAAGATCTTTTCCGACTTATGGATCAGGGCAATGTACTCACAGAGCTCCTCCACAGATTCCATGCGGTGTGTGGAAAAGATAATGGATGCCCCTTTTTTCTTGAGTTCGATGATCTCATCTTTGATGATATTGGCATTGATGGGGTCAAAACCACTGAAGGGCTCATCAAAAATAAGGAGCTTGGGTTCGTGCAGCACGGTCACGATGAACTGTACTTTCTGGGCCATTCCCTTGGAAAGTTCCTGTATCTTTTTGTTCCACCAATCGCCTATGTCCAAGCGGTCAAACCAATACTTGAGCCGTTTCTTGGCCTCATTCTTGGACAGTCCCTTGAGCTGTGCCAGGTACAGGGCCTGCTCGCCCACTTTCATGCTCTTGTACAGCCCTCGTTCCTCGGGCAAATAACCGATAAGGGCTATGTGATCGGGCGACAAGGGAGTTCCATTGAAGAAAATCTCACCGGCATCCTGGTGGGTAATCTGGTTGATGATGCGTATGAAAGAGGTTTTTCCTGCCCCATTTGGCCCTAAAAGTCCATAGATGCAGTTCTCTGGAATTTCGAGTGAAATGTTGCTCAACGCTTTGTGATTTCCATAGGATTTGGAAACGTTTTTGGCAACAAGGATGTGATCCATGTAAACTATTTTTTCAAAGATATGTATTTGCCCAATAACAGCATACCCTTTAAAAACAAAACCCACCCTCAAATGAATTCAAGGATGGGAAAAAAATTGCTATGAAAAAGAAAATTAGATATTGGTCACCCAACATCAGTTTCAAATATACGTTTTTTATTTAAACAGCAATATTTTTCTTCTCAAGAGAACATATCTTTTACCTTTTCAAAGAAAGATTTATCGCTTTTTTCGGGTTTTGGTGCAAAATTCTCATCGTTCTGCATCCGTTCAAAAAACTCTTTTTGTTCCTTGTTCAGCTCCTTGGGTGTCCAGACGTTCACGTGCACCAACAGGTCACCGCTTCCATATCCGTTGATACTGGAGATTCCTTTCCCCCTCAGTCTCAATATCTTTCCGGACTGTATGCCCGGTTCCAGTTTGATGCGGACCTTTCCTCCCACAGAGTCAATTTCCTTGGAGCTTCCCAATACGGCCTCTGGGATGCTGATGTAGAGGTCATAGTGCAGGTTGTCACCCTCTCTTTTAAGGGTATCGTGTTCAACAGTCTCGATGGCCACCAGCAAATCTCCTGCAATTCCGTTCCCGGGTGCATCATTGCCCTTGCCGGACACTTTCAACTGCATACCATCTTCCACACCTGGTGGTATTTTGATGGAAACAGTCTCTTCCTCTACCTTAAGTCCTTGGACATCTGCCCCAGCGGGTCTTTTATCAATGGCCTGCCCTGAACCTCCACAGGTGCTACACGTGGTGGCCGTCTGCATTCTTCCCAGAATGGTATTGGTGATCTTGGTGATCTGTCCGGTTCCGTTACAGGTGGGACAGGTCTTGTAGGTCACACCATCGGCCTGCACCTTTCTCCTTACCTTGATTTTCTTCTCAACGCCATTGGCCACTTCTTCCAAGGTCAGTTTTACGCGAATGCGAAGGTTACTCCCCTTCATCCGTCGCTGGCCACCGCCACCGAAACCTCCAAAACCGCTGAACCCTCCTCCAAATGCACTGCCAAAAATATCGCCAAACTGGCTGAAAATATCCTCCATGTTCATGCCTCCGCCACCAAAACCGGAGCTTCCGTCGAATGCGGCATGGCCATACTGGTCGTATCTGGCACGCTTGTCAGGGTCGCTCAGCACTTCGTAGGCCTCGGCCGCCTTCTTGAACATTTCCTCGGCCTTGGCATCCCCTGGGTTTTTGTCCGGGTGGAACTCGATTGCCTTTTTGCGATAGGCCTTCTTGATTTCCGCAGCGGTCGCTCCCTTGGAGACTCCCAGTATTTCGTAAAAATCTTCCTTCATATAGCTCTAGTTACCAACCACTACTTTTGGGTGCCTGATGATACGGTCGCCCAGTTTGAACCCTTTTTCCACCACGTCCAGGATCTTCCCTTTCAATTTTTTATCAGGTGCCGGGATTTGGGTGATGGCATCGTGCACTTCGGCATCAAAGGCATCGCCTTGTTTGACCTCTATTTGCTCCAATCCCTTGTTTTTCAAGGTTTCGTTGAATTTATTGTTGATGAGTTCCACTCCCTTGAACATTTCCTTGTCCTCGGATTTGGAAAGTTCCTTCAGGGCACGGTCAAAATCGTCCAAAACGGGCAACAGGGACACCATGACTTCTTGTCCGGCCGTCTTGAACAGGTCTATGCGTTCCTTGGAGGTCCTCTTCTTAAAATTCTCAAATTCGGCAAAAAGTCTTAGGAACTTGTCCTTCTCCTTTGCCAATTCTTCCCGCAATTGGTCCTCCACGGAAACCTCTTCTTTCAATGTATCCCCTTGTTCCACACCTACATTTTCACCGTTCAGTTCAGTACTTTCGGAAGTTTGACCGTTATTTGGCCCTTCCTCCATTTCCTCAACCTTGCTCTTATTGCTCATATGTGTTTGTTTTATTTCCTTTTCCTGAAACGGCAAAAGTACTGCCATTTGTCCAAAAATGTCAAAATGTCACTACAAAACATAAAAAAATCCGCCTTTGCGGATTCGTTTTACTTTCCAATGGACCACTATCCTAGACCACTTCCTTTTCCACAGTCTTCATGGATGGGACATCAACTCCCTTTTCAGTGGAGTAAAGGTTTTCCAGAGCCGTACAGATATTGCAATAATGGAAGACAAAACCCGCCTTCTCTATTTTTTTACTGCTTACACGTTGACTGTTCAAAAGAAGCTGCGACATGTTACCCAAAATCGCCTTAAGCACAAATTTTGGCACATGGGGAAGCCATAACGGCATATCCAAGACCCTTGCCAGTTCCTTGGTCATCTTGGTATTGGTGACAGGGTTTGGCGCAACGGCATTGTACGTTCCTTTCAGGTTGTTCTCCACAATGAAGACAAACAGTTGTGCCAAATCCTCGATATGGATCCATGATTGCCATTGCTCGCCACTGCCCAGCGGTGCGCCCACGAAGTTTTTGACAGGGATAGTCATTTTGGGCAATGCCCCTCCTTCGGTAGAAAGTACGACTCCTATCCTCACTTTTGATACAACAATTCCCAGCTTTTTGAAGGTATCCGCCTCGGCTTCCCATTTCTGGACGACCTGGCCCAAAAAACCATCGGCTACCTCTGTTTCGTGTTCATCATAGAACTTGGAAGGAGAATCTGGGTAGATACCAATGGCCGAAGCGGACACAAGGCATTCCACCTCCGATGCCCCTGCTTTTTCCATACCCTTTTTTAGGGTCCTTAGACTGTCTATCCTACTGGAAAATACTTTTTTCTTGTGCAAAGGGGTCCATCGCTTGGCAATGTTTGTCCCTGCCAGATTGATAATGGCCTGGACCTGCTCAAAACATGCAAGATCTATTTCCCCTTTGGAGGGATTCCAATAAAAACCCCGAAAATCTTCAGAGGAAGAGATTTTGTCCTTGCTCGTGGTCAAGTAATTTACTGGGATACCTTTTGAATGCAGCACCTTCACAATGGCCTGCCCCACTAATCCCGTAGCACCTGTTATCAACACCTTCATACCATCATTTTGATACAAATTTAATGGTTTAAGTGGCTGTTTCTGAGACGTTAATTAAGGTTTAACACAAATGTTTAAACTTTAGAACTTTTTATGATGGCCAAAACTGTCAACGTTAACAGAAGATTGGCAAAAGGTCAGTTTTTTGTAGCGCGGAGCATCTCCCTTTTTCCAGGTGGTCCCGGCAATCGTTCAACAGTAAATCCGACAGCCTGCATGGCCCGTCTTACGCTACCCTTGGCCGCATAGGTGACCAAAACACCCTGTTGCTGAAGTGCATCGTACATCTTGGAAAAAATTTGCTCGGTCCAAAGTTCCGGCTGTACCCGGGCACCAAATGCATCAAAATAAATGAGGTTGAACAGATTTTTGTCACCTACTTTGAGAAAATCTTTTTTCTGCTTGGTCAAAACAAACCCATCTGTAATAGGACATGGTTCTTCCCACGGGCTTTCGTGCATTTTTTGGAACTCTCCTTGTTCTTCCATACAGTCCAATTGTGCACAATATCCCAATTCCGCCACTTCTTCCATGGAAACAGGGAATGCCTCAATGCCCACATAGTCGATTTTGAGGTTCAACTTGGTGGCTTCCAATAAGGTGATCAGCGCATTAAGGCCTGTTCCAAAACCTATTTCCAAAAGGCTGATTTTCCGATTGGCGAACAATCGAAGTCCGTGCGTTATGAATACGTGGTAGGCTTCCTGCACCGCACCGTGCCTGGAGTGGTACTGTTCGTCCCAATCCTCTATCTGGATGGTCTTGGAACCATCTGCAGTAAGGATGATCTTGCGTTTCAAGGTCAGTTGCCTATAAGTACCCCATCCGCTTCAAAACGCAGGGTCCTTTTGGGCTCCGTGATCTGGGCCAATTCATCTTCGGAGGCACCTTCATCCTCAGCGTAGTGTTTCTGGTCCTCAACGGACATCTCCTCCAAAAAGGCCGCCCCGTTCATCACCACCTTTTTTCCTGCCGCATCTTTGGGCACAAAGAAACCATAATCCTTGAAACGGACAAATACTTCGTCCTCAGAGTCCAATTTCACTTTCATCCAGCATCCCTTGGCCTGGCAAACTTCCGTTACCTCTCCCATCATCTGGGTCTGCAAGGTATCTGTGGCCACAAGTCCTTCATAGAGGGCCGATGTCTTGTCCACTTTGTTGGAAATCTTGAATTCCTCACCAAAATAATCTCCTTTTATGGTTTCCTGCTTGCAGGAGATTTGGCACAAAACCACTAACAATACGGCAGCAAAAGTGTTAAAAAGCTTCATTTTCAATAACGTTTAAAAATTTGTAGATCAAGTATAAAAAATCGATTTGGAAAACATTCAAAACTAACAATAAATAGCTAATTTTAACATTGAAAATGTAAGTGATATGGAAACAATGGTTAATAACATAGCTATAGAAAAGGCCAAGACCTCCAAAATAAAGGATGTCGATTTTGACAATCTTTCATTTGGAAGCGTATATACCGACCACATGTTGGTCTGTGATTATAAGAACGGGGAATGGAGTGCTCCCAAAATAGTACCCTACCAACCCATTACATTAGATCCTTCCGCAAAGATTTTCCATTACGGACAGTCCATCTTTGAAGGTATGAAGGCCTATAAGGACGAAGATGAAAAAGTATGGCTTTTCCGTCCGCTGGAAAACTTCAAGCGATTGAACAAATCTGCTAAGCGATTGGCCATTCCTGAACTTCCCGAAGCCCATTTTATGGAAGGGTTGACGGCCCTTATCCAACTGGAAAGTGACTGGATTCCCAAAAACCCGGGCAGTTCCTTATATATAAGGCCCTTTGTTTTTGCCTCCGGCAAAGGCTTCCATGCCTCTCCCGCTGGCGAATATAAGTTCATCATCGCCTGTGCCCCATCCGGAGCTTATTTTTCTGGGAAGGTGAAGGTACTGATAGAGCAGACCTATTCACGTGCCGCCAATGGAGGTGTGGGTTATGCCAAGGCCGGTGGAAACTATGCCGGGCAGTTCTACCCCACCCAACTGGCCGCCGAGAAGGGCTACCAACAGGTCATCTGGACAGACGACAACACCCATGAATTCATAGAAGAAGCGGGTGCCATGAACGTTTTTGTCCGAATCAATGACACTTTGCTCACGGCCCCGACCAACGATCGCATCCTGGACGGTATCACTCGAAAGAGCATCTTGGACATTGCCAAGGACGAGGGCATTAAGACCGAGGTCCGAAAGGTTTCCGTGCACGAACTGGTCGATGCGGCAAAAAACGGATCACTGAAGGAAATGTTCGGAGCGGGTACCGCAGCTGTGGTATCCCCCATATCAGCCTTTGGCTATGAGGGCGTGGACTACGATCTTCCAGAACTGGCCGACAGCTATGCCTCTCGCCTCAAAAAACGAATCACCGATATCCAATATAATCGGAGCGAAGATAAATTTGGATGGCGCTACGAGGTCATCTAACAAAAAAGGCACCAAGAGGTGCCTTTTTTATTTGTCCATGATGGTCTTGATATCCGGTTTAAAGTAGTTGGGGCCCTTGAGTACCTTGCCGTCCTCCCGGTAAATGGGCTTGCCATCCGACCCCAGTTTGCTCATGTTGCTTTTCTGTATCTCCTCAAAGACCTCCTCAATTTTATACTGCATCCCATGCTCTAAAATGGTACCGCAGAGAATGTACAGCATATCTCCCAAAGCATCTGCGACCTCCACCAGGTCCCCATCATTGGCCGCTTCCAAATATTCTTTGTTCTCCTCGTCCATGAGATTGAACCTAAGTAGATTTTTTTCTTCTCCCAAGCTGGCCTTGGGCTCATGGGAAACACCCAATCCAAATGAATTGTGGAAAAGCTCCACTGCCTTGATTTTACTTTCCATTACCCTTGATTTGGTTTAGATTTGTGCAAAAATAAAAATATGTTCAGTACGGGACAGCTCATTTTTGCCGCATTTTTCTTCATTGCCTTTGTCATTGTCATCATTCTCTCCTATAGAAAGGACAAAAAATTGCATAAAAAAAACTACAGAGGTGTTGTACAAATCTTGATTTCTTTTATAACCTTCATAATAATCCTCTTCCTGATCAAACACTTTCTCAAAAATTAACACCAATATTGCCTTCACTACAAAAATGACCTCTTTCACAACTTAAAGTAGGGTTTGGGACGTATATTATAGGAAAACACGTACTTTTGTTTAACATTAATTTAGCATCGACAAATGACCTCATTCCTTAGCATTTTATTCGTTTTGCTTGCAATTAATGCAATTCTGTTGATTTTCAGCGTCAACAGATCTGGCAAAAGGTTCAAAAAACCAATCCTCAAACTTTCAGAAAGTCCCATTACTAAACTCTTCCCCCGCGAGACTTCTGAAACTGAGTACAAAGAAGCTGTTTAATTTATACCTTTAGGGGTATGAAACAGGCTTTTCTTGTTTTTCTGGGAGGTGGATTGGGAAGCGTTCTTCGCTATCTCATCTCCAAACCCCTTAATCCCCTTTTTCAAAATTTCTTCTTGGGCACCTTCATAGTCAATATGATCGGTTGCTTACTGATTGGTTTTGTTCTTGGCCTGACAACCAAAGGCAATCTTCTTTCATCCAATGGCGCCCTCTTCTTGGCGACCGGCTTCTGCGGAGGCTTTACCACCTTTTCGGCCTTCGCCTTTGAAAAACACCATTTATTACGCAATGGTGAACTCCTCAACTTTGCCTTATATATGTTGTCCAGCATAGGCGTGGGTATCTTGGCCGTCGTTTTGGGGCTTTGGCTGGCCAAACTTATCTCCTAGTTACAAATTTCATTTTTTCAGTTAAAAAACGTTAAAAATTCAACAATTGTCATCATAAACCAACTTTATGATTGACAAAATTCATTTGTTTAAGATAATTGTTAAGAAAAAATAAACAAATAAATAATTTTATGTAATCTATAATTGAATACCCCTAAAAATTTAGGGGTATTTTTTTTATAACAATAAAAATTTTCAGTTATACCCATAAATTTTGACGGCCTTGTATTGATTAACATATATTTGGCAAATCAATTAACTACTTCATTATGAAAAAAGTCGAGGCAATTATTAGAAAATCCAAGTTTGATGAGGTGAAGAAAGCACTTCATCAAATCGAGGTCAACTTCTTTAGTTACTGGGATGTAACGGGGGTTGGAAATGAAAAACAAGGACATGTGTATCGCGGGATCTCCTATAGCACCAGCGATATACAGAGAAGGTATTTGGTTATCGTTGTGTCCGATGATTTCCTGGAGCGGACCATCAATGTCCTTTTGGACACCGCTAGCACAGGAAACGTCGGTGATGGGAAAATCTTCGTCTCAGATATGATCGAGGCCTACAGGATCAGGACCAAGGAAAGTGGCAGCGCCGGAATCAATTAAAACACAACCAGATTAACACAAAAACTTAGATTATGATTGTACAAGAACAAGAAGCGATAGATAAAGCCATTGAGGCCATCACTGGCGACATGGGCGCACTGTGGATCACCATTGCGGCCATTCTAGTATTTTTTATGCAAGCAGGGTTCACCTTGTTGGAGATAGGGTTCACGCGAAGCAAGAACTCCGGTAACATCATCATGAAGAACATTATGGACCTTGCGATAGGTTCCATCATGTTCTGGGCCTTAGGTTACGGCATCATGTACGGCAGCGACCTAGTGGGTGGCGGCTTCTTTAGGAGCAGCCCATCCGATCAAGGTTATTTCTTTTTCAGTGCATCGGATTGGTACAACCTATTCTTCCAGACCGTGTTTTGTGCCACTGCGGCAACCATTGTTTCCGGGGCCATTGCGGAAAGGACGAAATTTTCGACCTATCTTATTTTTTCAGCCGTGCTTACCACATTGATCTACCCTATTTCCGGTAGCTGGTATTGGCCTTTTGATGATGATGCTTGGTTGAACACCGCTGGATTTGTGGATTTCGCAGGTTCATCCGTGGTGCACGCCGTAGGTGGGGCCGCTGCATTGGTGGCCGCCATTTTGGTAGGTCCAAGGATCGGCAAATACGTGGATGGAAAGGCACAGGCCATCCCTGGCCACAATATGGCCTTTGGAGCACTTGGTGTCCTTATCCTATGGTTGGGATGGTTCGGGTTCAACGGAGGTTCCCAATTGGCCTGGGGCGGCGACGATACCGTAGCGGCCGGGAGCGTGATCATCAACACCAACATTGCAGCGGCCATTGGCGCCATTGCAGCGTTGCTCTTCACTTGGGCCAGGTACAAAAAAGCTGATATTTCCATGACCTTGAACGGTGCATTGGCCGGATTGGTAGGTATTACTGCCGGTTGTGGTGCTGTCAATGCATGGGGAGCTCTTGCCATAGGACTTATTTGCGGCATTGTAGTGGTACTTTCCATTGAATTCATCGACAAGAAGCTTAAGATAGACGACCCAGTAGGTGCCATTTCCGTGCACGGAGTATGTGGCTTTTTGGGAACTGTCCTAATCGGCGTGTTCGCATTGGAAGGTGGACTTTTATACGGTGGAAGCGGAAAGCTTCTATGGGTACAGACCTATGGCTCTTTAGCCTATATCCTATGGGCTGCCTTGGCATCCTTCATAGTTCTTTTCATCTTGAAGAAAACTATTGGACTACGTGTATCCGAGGAAGAAGAAGTTGATGGATTGGATCTTCATGAACATGGTGTGGAGGCTTATCCCGAGCACATTTCTTCCCAAAACAATTAAACTCACAACTCAAGAAAAGAAACGGAGCGTTTGGCAGAACGCTCCGTTGATAACCTTTTCAATCAAACTCACAATTTAACAACTAACCGTCCTCCGCTAAAAGGACAACTTAAATGATTATGATATGAAAACGATTATAAATACAAATTTCGGAAAAATTTTCATTCTTGCCCTATTGACCGTGACCGTGACCACTGCTGTGGCGCAAGAAGAAGAAACCAAACCCAAGTTCAGTTTCAGCGGTTCCGTGGATGCCTATTACAGGGCCAACCTTACCGCTCCGAATGATGAAGAAGCCATTGCACCTGGTTCTTCCTTTGCCAACCTTCCTGGATTTTCTTTGGGCATGGCCAACATTATCGCGGCCTACGAAGGCGAAAAAGTAGGTTTTGTGGCCGATTTGGTCTTTGGCCCCAGAGGTTCAGATGCCACTTTCAATTCTCCACAATATCTTAATTCAGCAGGAGGTGGCACAGGAGAAATCATTAATCAGTTGTATGTGTACTGGAACGTAAGCGATGCCGTTACCCTTACTTTTGGTAATTTCAATACCTTTTTGGGGTATGAGGTCATCTCTCCAGTGGCCAACTTCAACTACAGTACTTCCTACCTGTTTTCCTATGGCCCATTTAGCCACACTGGTCTGAAGGCTGATTTTGATTTGGGCAGCGATTGGTCTGCCATGGTTGCCGTGATGAACCCGACCGACCTTACCGAGCTCAACCCCACCGGTGATTATGCCGTGGGTGCACAATTGGGCTATTCCGGTCAGTTCTTGAACTTCTTGTACAGCCAAGGTGGTTTTGAGATTGACTATACCGGTGGTTTTGATCTTTCCGAGGAGTTTTTCTTGGGATTGAACGCAGCCCATTTCAGTGCTGAAGATGATGGAGGATCTTTCACAGGCGTGGCGTTGTACCCTCAATATGCAGTATCCGAAACCTTTAGCCTTGGTTTAAGAGGCGAGTACTTTATGACAGGTGATTTCTTCGGAGATGTTGCCAGCATAGGTTCTGACGTTGATGGCGACGGAAGTGTACTAGCGCTTACGTTGACCGGAAGTGCCACTATCGGGGATTTGATCCTGAAACCCGAAATCCGTTTGGATAGTTCTGCCGAGGATGCCTTTATCGATAATGATTTGGCTCCAACCAAGAGCTTGGCGTCTGTGCTTTTTGCGGCCATCTATTCATTCTAAAAAGCAACAACCCAACCAAATACCAATAGAAAAGCCTTTTTCCTCTTGGATCAAGGCTTTTTTAGTCCTTGTTAAAATTTTTCACTCCTGCTCTCACTTTAGTTCTCAAATAATTTTGCCTTGGCACTAGAGGGCAGGAGTACTTTTTATTGTAAGCGCAATAGGGATTATAGGCCTTGTTGAAATCGATGACCAATGTATCCCCCTCCGGGATGGAAAGGTCAATATATCGGCCGCCGCCATAGGTCTCCTCTCCATTGGTCCCATCCAAAAAGGGCAAAAACAGATAATCTTTGTACTCCTCTTGATCCATCAGGTCCAAACTTCGATAGACCTCCAATTGGTGCTCGGCCCCGTTCAAGGTAAAATGGGCTATGCCAAACAAAACTTCCTGTGTCTTCCTGTCGGTAGTGGTCGGCATAAAAAAGGGGATGGCGTCCGGGGTCCGTTCAAACCTGGCCTTTACAATATATAACGTGTCAGGTTCAAAAAAATCGAGCCCCTCAAAATCCTTTCGATGCTTGTCGGTCAGAGGGGATGTTTCCGGGTCTTTGAAACTTTCATCCAATTCTTCCTGGAATTCCAAAATCTCCGCCACCAAAGATGACTCCAGTACTTCCTTCTTACCATCGTGATATTTTTTTCCCCGCCCACAGCCGACCATCAATCCAAAAAGAAAAAAAATAGCCAAATATCTCATCAACAATATTTTATGTGAAATTAAATCAGTTTTCATCCATCTCGTACCGCGCATCTTTTAGATACTTGGCCACCATCTCATTAAACTCCGGTGTGATTCGGAACAAGGCGGTATTTTCTATACTGTAGAGTTTTTCCCTGTCCTTGAAGCCCTTTTTTAGCACTTCTTCCAAATAGAACAATGCCGTACCAAAATCCTCATTCTTAGCACTAAGGGATATGGTTTTTAAATAGTAATCAAAGTTTTCGGGATCCAAAATGGTCTTTAGCATATAAAGGAACGCCAAAGCATCCTCATCCACTACACTATCCGATTGAATGACTTCAATATTGTCCAATGCCAGTGCATTCACAAATCCCAATAGCCTATGGCCCATCTGCTTCTCATAGGGATTAGATCCCGAAATGAACTTTTTGATCTCACCCATTTGATGGTTCCACCAACCCAAGTTGTTGAAATTGTGGGTATATACATCTTCTTCCATATAATACAGGTAGTCCTCCTTCAATAGGGATTCCTTCAAGAATGCTGAGTTTTCGTTGCGTTTCATTGCCTTGAACTGCTTATCGCGGCGCAGGTCCCTTTGCACCGTTCGTAGGGAATCCAGGTTTTTGTGTGCCCCATAAACGGACATCATTTCGGTCATGAACTGTTCCGCCCAAAGTAGGTCCCCGGTCCTTTGCAATTGATTGACTTTGTCAAGATCTTCCCGGTATGCCCTTTCCACATACAGGGAGTCCTTGGGGATGAGCCTCCTTCCCATGGCCGCCAACGTGAAGAACTGCATTCCTTTTTCGAGGTCGTCTATGCTTGGCCAATCGCCCCCCCCTTCATACAGCAACACTTGATTGGGGAATTTGAGCCTGTCCAACAGCTCTGCATCATTCAGCATGGGCGTATAGTTGTAATTTTCCCTACTCACAATCCCGACAAAATGAAAAGGCTCTTTAAGGTTCAATAATTCCCTATTGGCAATGGAGGCACCAACAGAGATGACCCCTTTTATCCCATTGAGCAGGATGGGTGTCAAACTGGCAAATCGGCCACCTGATGCTGCACCGCCGGCATAGATTCGATCATTGTCTATGGGCAGCATTCCCATTGTTCTTTCCAATGACTTGCTCACAGCGATCATGCTGTTGGTCAAGGAAACGGTGTCCCTCATTTTGGGAGCTGCCAGCACATAGCCCTGTTTTTCGGCAACCTGCACGAACATGGACATGGCCTGCCGTTCTTTTCCTTCCATTTCAAAAATCATCAGCAAGGGCCATTTTTTGTCCGTACTGAAGTTGGTGGGCAAATAGAGTGAAAATGTGTTCTGGACGGAATCCTGGACGGGAATGGCCTCTATGATCTCTCCTTTTCTAAGCACCATTTGTTCCTGTGAAAGGACGAATGAGGCGGCAAAAGCGGAAAAAAAGGCCAGAAGCAGTGTTTTTTTCATATTCAAGTATTAACAAAAACCTAGCCAAATGACTGGGAGGGTCCCCTAAAATTAATGGATTTTATTTGACGTTTTTCGCATTTTTTATCGGAGCATCCGAAACCACGTTGGACAGCACAATGTGTGTCCTGCATTCTCCATAGACAATAAGCTCGTCTATGAACCTTTCCAAATGGGACTGATCGCGCAGCACCACTTCCATGATGATGTTCTCATTTCCCGTGATCCGATAGCAATTGATTACCTCCTGAAAGGATTTCACCTTTTCCAGAAAGGGTTTTAACTTGCCCATAAAGGCCCGAAGCATAATGATGGCCGTCAATTGGTGACCGGCCATGACATAGGAAATATTGGTCTTATATCCTTCAATGATTCCCAGGTCCTCCATCTTTTTCACCCGCTCGGCCACGGCCGGGGGCGTGAGGCCCACCTTACGTCCAATATTGGCAAAGGATTCCCTTGCATTTCGCTGCAAATGGCCCAAGATTTGCCAATTAAGATCATCTATCTTCATATAGAAAGAAATATACCCAATAAATTTTACATTCAAAAGTAAAACAATGATTATACTTTACTAACAAAAGTAAGAATATTTATTCCGTATGTAATTTTATAGGTGAAAATTGCTTTTGAAAAATGGAGAGAAACTCCCTTGATTCTTTGTCCGTGTATCGCAGATCTTTGGCCCTTCGTGAGATGAGCGAAGCCGTTGCATCCTATTTTTCCTATAACAGGGAAATCCTGTCTTTGCGAAAAATAGACTGTTTCCGTGATGACATTACCCAATCATTGATGACGGATGCCCTCCTGATCACCAAGGAAGTGGAGCAGGCCGCTTTGAGCAACTCCCACTCGGTCCGTATGAGGAGCCTCACCTTTGTCAATATCATGACCCGCAACATCTTGGCCTACTGCAATGGCCTTGAAAGGGACGGTGTTAAGGAAAAAGAATACCTGAACCTGCTCCGAAGGGAAATCAAGACTTTTAGGATCTCCTTCAAAAAATGGAGAAAGTCACTGATCAACAGGAACGACTGACCCTCACTACATATTTCTTCTATACTGCCCTCCCACTTGGAACAGTGCCTTTGTGATTTGGCCCAACGAACAGTGCTTGGCCACTTCCATCAGTTTTTCAAAAATGTTCCCATTGTTGATGGCCACCTGCTGAAGCTCCCTTAATTGGATTTCTGCTTCATCTTGCTTACGCCCATGGAGGTTTTTCAATGTTGTGATCTGATTTTCTTTTTCAGTCTCGGTGGCACGGATTACCTCGGCCGGTAAAATGGTCGGCGACCCCTTTGAACTCAAAAAGGTGTTCACACCAATGATCGGGTATTCTCCCGAATGCTTCAAGGTTTCGTAATGAAGGCTCTCTTCTTGGATCTTGGAGCGTTGGTACATCGTTTCCATGGCGCCCAATACGCCGCCTCGTTCTGTAATGCGGTCAAACTCCATCAAAACGGCCTCTTCCACCAAATCCGTCAACTCTTCTATAATGAATGATCCCTGGATCGGGTTTTCATTTTTTGCCAGGCCCAATTCTTTGTTGATGATCAACTGGATGGCCATGGCCCTTCGGACAGATTCCTCGGTCGGCGTCGTGATTGCCTCGTCATATGCATTGGTATGCAATGAGTTACAATTATCATAAATGGCATACAAGGCCTGAAGCGTGGTCCGAATGTCATTAAAATCGATCTCCTGTGCATGAAGGCTCCTTCCCGAGGTCTGGATGTGGTATTTGAGCATCTGTGCCCTTGGGTCGGCCCCATATTTCTCCCTCAACGCTTTTGACCAAATTCTTCGGGCCACGCGCCCGATAACGGCATATTCGGGATCCACCCCATTGGAAAAGAAGAACGAAAGGTTGGGCCCAAATTTATTGATGTCCATCCCTCGGCTCAAATAATACTCCACGTAGGTAAAGCCATTGGATAAGGTAAACGCCAATTGGGAGATCGGGTTGGCCCCTGCCTCGGCTATGTGGTAACCCGAGATGGAAACCGAATAAAAATTGCGGACCTGACGTTCAATAAAATACTGTTGCACATCTCCCATCAACCTGAGGGCGAACTCCGTGGAAAAAATACAGGTGTTCTGTGCTTGGTCCTCTTTCAATATATCGGCCTGTACCGTACCCCGAACTTGGTTCAAGGTCTTTGCCTTGATTTCCTCGTAAGTTTCTTTTGGAAGCACTTGGTCGCCCGTCACTCCTAAGAGTAGGAGCCCCAAACCATCGTTCCCTTTGGGAAGTTCCCCATAATATTCGGGCTGCCGCGTGCCCTTTTCCTTGAAAATGGTCTTGATCTTGTCCCGGACCTCCTTCTCCAAGCCATTTTCTTTGATGTATTTCTCACAGTTTTGGTCGATGGCCGCATTCATAAAAAAAGCCAAGAGCATGGGTGCAGGACCGTTGATGGTCATGCTCACCGACGTCATGGGGCTGCTCAGGTCGAATCCGGAGTACAATTTCTTGGCATCATCCAAACAGCAGATGGATACGCCTGCATTCCCTATTTTCCCATAAATATCGGGGCGATGGTCTGGGTCGTTTCCGTACAACGTGACCGAATCGAAGGCTGTGGACAAGCGCTTTGCGGGCATATCCATGCTCACATAATGGAAGCGACGGTTGGTGCGCTCCGGTCCGCCCTCCCCGGCGAACATCCGGGTGGGGTCCTCCCCTTCCCTCTTGAACGGGTACAGACCTGCCGTATATGGAAATTCTCCTGGTACATTTTCTTGAAGGAGCCATTGCAATATATCCCCCCATGCTTTGTATTTGGGCAGGGCCACTTTGGGAATCTGGCTATGCGAAAGGGATTCCGTGTGGGTCTTTATCTTGATTTCCTTGTCCCGGACCTTGAAGGAATAGAATTCAGATCGGTACCGTTCCACCTTTTCCCTCCATTTTAAAATAACCTTCCAATGATGGGGGTTCAGGTGCATCTTCACCCTATCGAACTCCTTCACCAATAGGTCCACCAATGCCCCGGATGCCTCATTTTTGATATGGGACTTTATTTTCTCTTCGTTCAAGCCCGATTTGTCCAAAAACAATTCCTCCGCCTTTTCTTGTTCCATTTCCAAAGTAGCGGCCAAAGTCAGGAAAATACCATAGAGTCTTTGGGCCACCTTGGCCTCTTCTTTGGCCTTGGCATCATAGTTTCTATTGCTTTCAGCAATTTCTGATAAATATCGGGTTCGGGATGGTGGAATCACATAGATTTTCTCTGCCATTTCTTGAGTCACCTCCAAACTTGAACTGAGGGAGGAACCTGCTTTTTCCACCAAAGTGTCCATCACCTTTTTGTAGAGGTTGTTCATTCCGGGGTCATTGAACTGCGAGGCAATGGTCCCAAAAACAGGGAGCTCGTCTTCTTTGGCATGCCACAATCCGTGGTTGCGGGCATATTGCTTCTTCACATCCCGAAGTGCATCCAAAGCTCCCCTTTTATCGAACTTATTGATGGCCACAATATCCGCAAAGTCCAGCATGTCGATCTTCTCCAATTGTGTGGCCGCCCCAAATTCGGGCGTCATCACATAGAGCGAAACATCGCTGTGTTCCAAAATTTCGGTGTCGGATTGGCCTATTCCCGAGGTTTCGAGGATGATCAGGTCATATTTGGCCGCTTTCAGCACCTGCACTGCCTCCGAAACGTGTTTGGACAAGGCCAGATTGGATTGGCGGGTGGCCAAGGAACGCATATAGACCCTTTCGTTGTTGATCGCATTCATGCGGATCCTATCGCCCAAAAGGGCCCCTCCGGTTTTTCGTTTGGATGGGTCCACGGAAATGATCCCAATATGCTTTTCGGGGAAATCCATCAAAAATCGCCGTACCAATTCATCCACCAAACTGGATTTTCCGGCCCCTCCTGTCCCAGTGATTCCCAAAACAGGCACATTGCCCTGTTGCTTTTCCACAAGGGGCTGAAATTTTTCAAATTCCTCATGTCTGTTTTCGGCCAATGAAATCAACCTTGCAATGGCATTGACGTCTTTTTTCTTGAGACGTTCTGAAACATCCTCTCCTTTGGAGAGTGTCGGGGTGGGGCCATCACATCGCTCCACCAAATCGTTGATCATGCCTTGAAGTCCCATTTCCCTACCATCATCGGGGGAATAGATACGCTCAATGCCGTAATCCATCAGTTCCTTGATCTCTTCTGGAAGGATCACTCCGCCACCGCCACCAAAAATCTTGATATGGTCCGCCCCTCTTTCCTGCAACAGGTCATACATATACCTGAAATATTCGTTGTGACCACCTTGGTATGAGGTCATGGCAATGGCATTTGCATCCTCCTGGATGGCGCAGTCCACTACTTCGGCCACGCTCCTGTCATGCCCCAAATGGATTACTTCAACTCCAGTGGCCTGGATAATGCGCCTCATGATATTGATGGCCGCATCGTGTCCATCAAAAAGGGAAGCTGCGGTAACAATCCTGATTTTGTTCTTGGGGCTATAGGGCTTGTTTTGTTCCATCTGCAATAAGAGGTCTGATTTTGCCTTGCAATTTACAGAAAATGCAAATAAAAATTGATTTCGATTGGAATTTTACAAAAAAGATAATGGGTTTGGACATCCTTTTTTGAATACCATAATTTTGACCTATCAAAAGCGACCCATGAAGCTCACTATCTTGATCCATTGTCCCGATCAATCGGGAATCATTCGTTCAGTTACCACTTTCGTCCATCAACAAGAAGGAAACGTTGTCTATCTGGACCAGCATGTGGACAAACAGGCCGGTGTATTTTTTATGCGGTTGCAGAGTGAATTTGAACGGGAAATAGCCCTGGATACCTTCAAGGCAAAGTTTGAGGCAGAACTGGCCGATGCCTTTCAGATGGAATGGGATATCTACACCGATGACTACAAGCCCAAGATGGCCATTTTTGTCTCCAAGTACAACCACTGCCTCTATGATTTGCTGAGCCGGTACAATTCCGGCGAACTGAAGGTGGATATTCCCTTCATCTTGAGCAATCACAAAGACCTGGAGTATGTGGCCGGGCAGTTCCAGATTCCATTTTTCCATATCCCCATGGGTAAGGACAACAAGGAGGAGGCCGAAGAAAGGCAATTGGCGCTGTTGCAGGAGCATGGAGTGGATTTTATTGTCTTGGCGCGTTATATGCAGATCGTATCACCAAAGGTGATCGATGTCTATCCCCAAAAGATCATCAACATCCACCACTCTTTTCTCCCTGCTTTTGTGGGGGCCAAACCTTATCACGCTGCTTTTGAGCGCGGGGTCAAGATCATTGGGGCCACGAGCCATTATGTGACGGCCGATCTGGATGCGGGACCCATCATCGAACAGGATGTGACCGCAGTCTCGCACTCGCATTCCATACAGGATTTCATTGCCAAGGGAAGGGATTTGGAACGCATTGTACTTTCGCGTGCCGTACAGCTCCATGTAGGCAGGAAGACGATGGTCTACAACAACAAGACCGTCATTTTTTCCTGATTTCCTGTGCCCCTGAACAATTCATTCCAAATTCCAGCAAGAGATTTTTATGGCCCAGTAGGGTGGCATCTGTACAAAACCCACATTTGATTTTAATGTGATTTTAACCTCTCCCATTTGGGAACGGCCTATCTTTGTGGGTTTTACAAATTGACCCATGAGTACCATTTTATTGATTGAAGATGAACAAAGTGTAGCCGATATCATCAAGAAAGGCCTGGAAGAAGATGGTTATACTCTGATCCACAAAAAGGACGGTGACAGTGGTATTGGGGTCTTGGAAAAAATGCCGATAAGTCTGGTCATTTTGGATATTCTTTTGCCGGGCATAAACGGGTTGGTTGTCTGTAAAAAAATTAGGGAACTGGGGTATGACGAGCTTCCCATTTTGATGCTGACCGCACTCGGAAGCGTGGAAAATGTGGTTTTGGGACTGGACAATGGTGCGGATGATTACCTCACAAAACCGTTCAAGCTCATAGAGCTCAAGGCCCGCCTACGTACCTTGCTCCGAAGGGCCGATGTAATGGATAGTTCCAGATTCAAGAATGGCAACCACTACTCGTTCGGGGACATCCATTTGGACGATTATACAAAAATGGTGACGCGCAATGGTGAGGTGATCAATTTCACTTCTACAGAATACCGATTGCTCCTGATGTTCATGAAAAATCCCCAGAAAGTACTTTCACGGACCGACCTGTTGGACGAGGTCTGGGGCATCAATTTTGACATCGGGACCAATGTAGTGGACGTCTATGTCAACTATATCCGGAAGAAACTCGAAAGGAACGGCCAAGAACGCGTTATCCAAACCGTAGTGGGAATGGGGTATGCCCTAAAAGAAAACAAATGAAGATACATTACCGGATCATATACCTGTTGATATCAGTATTCTTTATATATACGCTGCTCTTCTGTGGTTTCATCTACTACTCGATTTCCAATTTTTCCTTTGCCGACTTTTACAAACGCTTGGAGATAAGGGCTGCCACCACGGCCAAGATCCAATTGGACAACCCGAACAATGCCACGGTCATCAAAGAAATAAGGCAGGAATATTTGGAAAAACTCCCCAATCAGGCAGAATACATATTCCCCATACAAGGAAAGGAAATTGTGGTGGAAGAGGACCAAAAAATATTGCCCGAACCTTTTATACAGACTCTTTTGACAGAAGGCACCGGAAGTTATAGGGACAGGAACATTTTTTATTCGGGCATACGCTATATGACCCGAAAAGGGGCAGAATATATAGTCGTGGTCTCGGCCGACAACTACTTTTATTCGCACCACATAGTCTATCTCCGCAACCTATTGGTCACTTCCTTGCTCTACGCCCTGTTACTCATCGTACTGGTCTCCATGTTGATCACCAGAACCCTGATAAGGCCAGTGCAGCAGATCATCAAGGAAGTGGACAAGATCAGTTCGGAAAATCTACACCTACGTTTGGCCATCCCAAGGACAAAGGATTCCATCAGGAAATTGGCCCTGACCTTCAACGATATGCTGAACCGTCTGGAAACAACCTTCGAGACCCAAAAAAACTTCGTCAGCAATGCTTCGCACGAGCTCAACACACCTTTGACCAATATTATAGGGGAGGCGGATTATGCCCTTTCCAAGGACAGGGACCATGAACAGTACAAAAAATCCCTGGCCGACATTCTTGCCGAGGCGGAAAAATTGGAGCTCAAGACCAAAGCGCTCTTGCTATTGGCACAGACAGGCTTTGATGGTAAATCCCAAAAATTGGTGAGGCTACGTACCGATCAATTGATCCTGGATGTCAAGGAAACCGTTCAAAAACTGAATTCCAAGTTTAAAATAAGCCTAGACTTCAGTCTGCTCCCCGAGGACCATGAAAAACTCAAAGTGAAGGGCAATTTTTACCTACTCCACTTGGCATTGACCAACATTGTAGTGAACGGGTGTAAATATTCCGACGGAAAAACCGTCTATATTGCCCTCGGTGCCTCGGACACCCATGTGGTCATCATCGTTCGGGACTCCGGTATCGGCATCCCACAAAAGGAAATGCCCTATATATACGACCCGTATTTCAGGGCCTCCAATACGTCCAACTATGCCGGCTATGGCATTGGGCTTCCCCTCAGCAAAAACATCATCAAGATGCACAACGGGGACATCCATGTTTCCTCTGTAGAGAACAAAGGGACCTCTGTAAAGATCAATATCCCCATTTGGAGCGGTCCTCTTTAATCTTATTTTAATATCTCCCGATAATTCTAAGGTTTTTCTAATCTGGTTCTAAAATGGGTCTAATGACGCTGCCGGTACCTTTGGAAAAACTTTTATCATGGAGACAAAAAAGATTCTCATCCCTACCGATTTTTCAGTAAAATCATTGGAACTGGTCCGAAAAGCCATTGTTGAAACAGGTGACCAACCCTTGGAGATAGTGCTCCTACATGGCACCATATTGTCCAATTCAATTACTGACCTACTGTTCTTTTCCAAAACGAGATTGGTTAGGGAGCTACAATCCAAAGAATTTGTGGAAGCCTGTACTGTGCTAAAGAACAAGTACCCGGCAAAAATCCATTCCCTGTATGTGGAGGTCATTACCTCCAACAGTTCTGCCTATATCAAGAACTTTGTGGATGCCACACAGATTTCCGAGATCTTTGTGCCGCCGCATGGCGTCTTGAACTTCAAAGGAGCCAAAGGCTTTGATACCCTGCCCCTGTTTCCCAAATGTGGCGTGCCCTGTTTCTATCTCGACCAAGAAAAGCAGACCGAAGGCGAAATCGTGGGCAAAAAACAATTCGCCAATGTATTCCTTTCAGGATTAAAATAACAACACGCATGAGATTAGGTCCCATATACCTCTTTTTCGCCCTGTTGCTCGCCTTGAGCACCTGGTTCCTTTTGGACCAAGAAAGTCCAGAAACACTGATACTGGGCGAATGGGAGGAAATTGCATGGAAATATGAAAAGCTCGACCATGGCAATGTGATGGATTTTGACATTGATAGGCTCCAGAAGCAGGAAATCATCAAGAACATTATCATCCACGAGGCAGAAACTTGGCGGTTCAATCCAGATGGGACCCTCTCCTTTTTGGAGGAGAACGAAATCAAGGAAAACCTGAAATGGAACATCAAGGGGCGAGGCCACATCTTGGAGCTGCACCACAAGAACAATATCGTCGAGGACTATCAAGTAGTGGAAGTCACAAAGGATGAACTGGTGGTCCAGTTCAGTTCCGATCTACAGGTCCGGGGCATCATAAAAATGACCTTCAAAAGAATTCCAAAAAAACAATATGCTCAGAAAATATAGCAATTACAGAAGTTTTTCGGACAACCTAAAATTAGGTATACTGACCGCCTTTTCGGCCGGTATGGTGAACGTCATCTCGGTCATCGTTTTCTTTTCCTTTACCAGCAATGTAACGGGACACTATGCCATATTGGCCCAAGAAATTGCAAAAGGGAACTGGTACCAAGGGGCGGTCGTACTGATCTGGATATTCCTGTTCTTTGCGGGCAATTTTACCTCCAACTGTCTCATCATACACAACAATACCCCCACAGGACGGTACATGGCCCATGCCATTCCCGTGTTTCTTGAAATGGCCTGTTTGATGTTCGTTGGGATCTACCTGCACTATTTCTATACGGAAAGTCTCAAGGAAACCGAGTTCTTGGTGGCCGCCATGTTGTTCGCCATGGGTCTTCAAAATGGACTGACCGCCAGTATATCCAATTCCAAGGTAAAGACCACCCACCTTACAGGACTGACCACGGATCTTGGGATGGTGTTCTCCATGTTCACCAAAAAAGAATTCAGGAACGACAAGAAACTGATCCAAAAAGCGCAGTTGCTCTTGGGCATCATGTTTTCCTACATGGCCGGAGGAATCATTTCGGGATTGCTCTACTATAAAATTGAAAATGCGACCTTTATCGTCGTAGGGTTGGTATTGGGCACAGTACTGTTATACGATTACTCCAAATTACAGGTGACAAGGTTTGTCCAAAGACGTAGGTCCTACCAAAGAAGATACACCTTATATGGGAAGAAAATTTAGAAAGAGGTGGCACCACCAACATTTTATTGACGGGCAGAACGAGCTTTCAATGATGGGAATCGCTTTCAAAAGAGGTATGTAAGCCCAAGACCTCCATAGTAATTTCTTCCATTGGCCGGGTAGAAATAGCGTGGCTGATTGCCACCAAAACCCACGGCATTGATCAATACCGATCCTGCGTAATGGGTATCAAAAACATTATTGATCCCAGCATTCAACCTAAGTTTGAAATGGTCGGTCACCTGAATGGCATACTTGGCCGACATATTGATCACCGTATAGGCATCACTGCTCTGGGTGTTGGCATCCGTCAAAGGGATATCGTCCACATATTGATGGGAAATGCCCAGCACAGCATCCTTGCCATAGGCAACATCCAGACCTGAACTTATCCGATGCTTGGGCACACCGGTCAACGGATTGCCGCTGTAGTCGTTGTCCCCATCCACAAAATCCACAAAACTATGGTCGTTCAAAGTGTAGGCCATAAATGGTGATAGGGAGAACATGGTCGAAACCGGAATGGAGTATTTGGCTTCCAGTTCCAGCCCCCTGTGTCTTGTTTTTCCTGCATTCCGACCAATATATTGGTCCTCTCCCACCCGTTGGGCCACCAATAGATCCTTGATATGCATCAAATAGACCGTGGCATTCACTTGCAAAGACCTATCCAACAACCAAAATTCCCCTCCCAGTTCATAGCTCAACCCTTTTTCTTGTGAAATATCGGGGTTGACGACCCCTTCGGGCGTCAAAGTCTCCTCCAAACCAGGATTGGAGAATCCCCTGGCCACACTGGCAAACACTTGTCCTTCCCGTAATTGGTAACGGAGCTTCAGGCTTGGGGAAAGTATGGGACTGAAACTGCGCCTTGCCGATTTGTTCTCCTCCCCAGCATTGAACACGTCCCTAAAATCGTAAGTGGTCTTGTTGAGATTCATTCCGACTTGGGCGGAAAAATCCTCTGTCAAATCCAGTTCAAATGCACCAAAAAGGTTGAATTGGCTCCTAAACTCCTTGTTATCGCTCAATCTATCGCCTTGAAGGCTCCCGTTCCCATCGTTTTCTTCATACAAATTTTCAAAAGTGCCCCAACTATACTCGTCCTTGTACAGTTCCCCACCCAATGTAAAGTTCCCTCCAAGGAGATTTCCCTTGAATACGGAGCGCAGCCCAAACCCGTTCGTGATCTCGTCCAGAATGTTGAAAGGACGTGGTTCGTAGTGGTCCAGATAGGTATGGAACACGCTTGTACTGTTCCGCAATGAGCCTTTAAAGCGATACGAATAGGTAATCCCGGCCAATGTGTAGGTATTGGCCTCATATCCCTTTGCCGCCAACCAATTGGCATCGGCCATGGTGGGGTTTTCCTCAAAATTGGTCTGGCTCAGGGAACTGGGAATCCCTGCTGTATAATCGATCATATTGAACAACAGGTCCAGTTTGCCCCTACTCCCCATTTTAACGGAAGAAGTGAGCAGCAGACCATCCCTTTCAAAGGTATTGTTCTGCCGATACCCTTTGGTCTCGAGATGGTTGTACACCAAACTGATGTTGAAATCGTTCTCCGAATGCCGAAAGGCCAAATTGTTCTTGAACATTTCATAGGAACCGAAGGAAGCAGAATTCGCCAAAAAGGTACTGCCCGCTTCGGGGGCTTTGGTATTCAGGATGATGGCCCCACCAAGATTGGTTCCCAAAGCAGTTCCCTTTGGCCCCTTGACCACTTCAATGGCTCCCATGTTCTCCAAATCGTAGGCCTCAATTACTGAAGACCCAGCGCCATTGGTCACGGGAATGTTGTTAAAGTACAGGCGCAACTTATCCGTACCATAAGGTGTTCGGGCACCGACCCCACGGATGGTGATACGGTTGGTATTCAATGCGCCGGACAGTAGATATACCCCTGATATTTGGTTGATGGTGGCCGCAATGTCCAACGGTCCGTTTCGTTCCATCTGCGCCGTCACCAAAGTACTGGATGGGGTAATGCCCGTGGTTCTCTTCTCGATACCGTTCTCGATGAGCACCACTTCGGACAAGGGGGTAATCGAATCCTTTTTTTGGTCCTGGGCGAAAAAAATCCAAGGAACCACAAGAAAAAAGCACAAAAATGGGGATACTTTCATGTTTTGAAAATGTGTTTTGGGCATGACAACTTTATTCAGCAAAGGTACACGACAATACTCCAACAACCTATCACAATACCTGTTCCATCCGTTACAAATGCTTTATCCATTATGGCCCTTGCGCAAAACTTCGAGCGGGGTGCTACGGATCACCCCAAAACTATTGCTCACGCCAAGTACCAGTACCAAAAGCACAATACTGGGGAAAATGATTACAAAAGGAACCCAGGACGGTACAAAAGAGGTATTGAACAAAAGCCAGGACAGTGCAAGGCTGCTCAACAGGGACAAAAGCACCCCCGAAGCCGCTCCCAAAATCCCCAAAAAGGCATATTCGAAGGCAAACATCCGCAAGATCTGCGCACTTTTTGCACCCAAGGTCTTCAACAGGGCACTCTGTCTGATCCGCAAGTGTTTGCTGTTATAAATGGCTCCCAAAAGCACAATGGCCCCCACAAAAATGCTGAAGAACGACATGAAATTGATGACCCATCCCATTTTGTTCAGGATATCCTCAATGAGGGTAAGGATGCGTTTAAGGTCCAATATGGATACATTCGGAAATGTTTGTACCAATTGCTGTTGTAGTGTGGCCGAAACCATTTCATTGGGGACCCTAGTGGTGATTACGCCAAACTGTGGTGCATTTTCCAATATTCCCTTTGGGAATACGATGGAAAAATTGGGTTGTAAGCGCGTCCAATCCACCTCTCGGATGCTCTTCACCTGGGTGTCCATTATCCTTCCCTGCACGTTGAAGGTGACCCCATCACCAATGCCCACTCCGGCCTGTTCCGCAAAATCGGCACTCACGGAAATGGGCACTGCCCCGGTTTCGGGAACGGTCGGGAACCATTCACCTTCCACTAGACTTTCAGAACCGATGATTGAATCCCGATACGTGACCCTAAACTCATGACTCAGTATCCACCCGCTCACTTGGGAAGTGGAATCCTTCCGAATCCCGTCCACATTGATCCCTTTTAGGGATTCGACCCGCATGGTGACAATGGGAATCCTGTCGATCACGGGCAATTTTTGTTCCTGAATGGTGCCCGACACGGCATCCATTTGTTCCCGTTGCACATCCATCAGGATCATGTTCGCACTATTGGCCTTGTCCTCAATGGACGCTTTGGCCAAGAGCATATCTTTCGTAAAATAGAGGGTGCTCATCAAAAATGTGCCTATCCCTATGGTCAATACCAAGGTCAAGGTCTGGTTTTGCGGCCCCAACAGATTGCGGAGGCTCTGACGGGCCATAAATCCCCATCCCACGGGAAAAAACCGTCGAATAAGCTTCATCATCCCATAGGTCATTCCCGTAAGAATTAGAAAAACCAAGGCCAATCCACCCACAAACGATAGAGAATTGAGGAAATCCCCCAGCAGCCACCAAGAAAAACAGAATACAAAAAGGACAATACCCAAACCGACGCCCCATGACGCTTTTCTTGACCTTGCCCCGCTTTCATCCACCACACGAAGGGTCTGCAAGGGCGAAACATAAAGTGTTCGCATCAATGGATAGAGTGCAAAGAGAATGGACATGGTGAGCCCCAAGGAAAGTCCCAAAAGCACACTTTGTGGAGACATGCCCACTTCAATGTCCAAAGGTAACATGCCATCGGCCACAATAGGAAAAAGTTGCTGTATGAAATAGGCCAATACCGTTCCGATGGCCCCACCGATCAACCCCATGGACCCTACTTGGATAAAAAAGATGAAAAAAGTCTGCCGTTTGGTGGCCCCAAGGCACTTCAAAATGGCAATGGACTTCAGCTTCTCCTTGATGTAGATGTTCATGCCACTGGCAATCCCGACACAGCCCAGCAACAGGGCTATGAACCCGACCAAGTTCAAGAATTTCCCAAAGCTGTCGTACCGTCGTCCCATCCGTCGGCCCTCTGAGGTATGGGTATCCAAGTCGGCATCCTCGGCCTCCAAGACGGGTTCCAAGGTTTCTTCGAGTTGGACCATATCCTGGTCCTGGGTGGCCACGAAGTAGTATTTATAATCGATCCTGCTCCCTGTTTGGACCAAGCCCGTGGCATCAATATAGTCCAAAGGAATGATCACAGGCGGCGCTATGGCCCCAAAGACGGAGGTGTTGCCCGGAACCGAGTTCAAAATGCCGCCAATGGGCAGGGTCACCCCTCCTATTTTTACACTGTCCCCTTGTTTGAGGTCCAGTTGCAGCATGGTGGTAGCATCGACAAGTGCCTGCCCCTCCTTGTATTTTTTTGCGGCGGATGCAGGTTCGGTCTCCAATTCGCCATAGAACGGAAAATCGCCCTCCAGTCCCCTGACCTCCACCAGTTTTGTACCAATATTTCCCGGAAAGGCGGCCATGGACAGAAAACTGATCTCCCTCGCCCCGGCACCGCCCAACGAATCGATGATGCCCTGCACCTTTTCATTTACCGGCTTATCGCTCTCGATGACATAATCTGCCCCGACAAGGGATTTGGATTGTTGTGCAATACTGTCCCGAAGGGTCTCGCTAAAAGCATAGATACTCACCACAGCGGTCACACCCAGAGCAATCGAAAAAATGAAGAGTATCAATTTGCCATAACTCGATTTCCCATCGCGCCAGGCCATCCGCATGAGCCATGACAGGCCCGCTTTTTTCATTTCCATTTTGCTCATAGGGCCATCTGCTCCATACTGCCCGACCTTAGCCTTAAACTTCTGTTGGTCTTTTGGGCCAATTCCAAATCGTGGGTCACAATCACCAATGCAGTGCCCAATTCCTGATTGAGCTCGAACAACAACTGTTCTATCTTGGCGCCGGTCTCCCCGTCAAGATTGCCCGTGGGCTCATCGGCAAAAAGAATGGACGGTCTGTTGGAAAAGGCACGGGCCAAGGCCACACGCTGCTGCTCCCCTCCCGATAATTGCGAAGGATAGTGATGGAACCTATCGCCCAATCCTACTTTTTTCAGAAGTTCCTTTCCCCGTTCCAACGACGCCCTGCCGAATCCTTGGAGTTCCAACGGCACCACCACGTTCTCCAATGCGGTGAGCGTGGGCAACAATTGAAAATCCTGGAACACAAAACCTACGTGCCTGTTTCGGAGCAGGGCGCGCCCGTCCTCGTTCATGGAGGTGAGGTTCTGGCCGCACAGCCAAATGTTCCCCGACTGCGACACATCCAGACCCGCGCACAGCCCCAAGAGGGTGGTCTTCCCACTCCCCGAAGGGCCCACGATGGCAAAGGTCTCCCCTTCCGCAATTTCAAAGGAAACTTCCTTCAACACGGTAAGGTCATGGTTCCCGCTCCGGTAGGTCTTATTTAGGTTTTCAACTTTTAATATCTTTGACATAACCTGTTTTTGGTTAAAACCTTCAAAATACGAAAATTGCCCATGTCCGTACAAAGCCATCACTCCGCCATGCCGTTAATCTTTTGTTATTTTTTGTGCCTGTTGCTCATAGGCTGTGGGGGCAAGACGAAGGAAAAGGAACAAGATGCCGAAGCTGTTGGCACCGAAGAGACCACTGCGGAATCCAGCGGAAAGAAAATCCTCTTCTTTGGGGACAGCCTCACCGCTGGGTATGGCCTGGATGTGACAGATGCCTTTCCGTCCATCATCCAAGAAAAGTTGGATTCGCTGGGGATGGACTACCAAGTGGTGAACGCCGGACTGAGCGGCGAGACGACCGCAAGCGGCAGAAACCGAATGGCATGGGTGCTGGATGATGATATTTCGGTGGTGGTCCTTGAGCTGGGGGCCAACGATGGGCTTCGCGGCATTCCTTTGGAAGAGACCCGAAAAAACCTTCAGGCGATGGTGGACATGATACAGGAGCAATTGCCCCAGGCGACCATTGTGCTGGCCGGCATGCAGATCCCGCCCAATATGGGCCCTGAATACACTTCCGGGTTCAGGGACATTTTCCCGGAACTGGCCCAAAAGGAAGACCTTGCCTTGATCCCGTTCCTGCTCGAAGGGGTTGCGGGCATCCCTGAACTGAACCAAGGGGACGGCATCCACCCTACCCAAAAGGGGCAACAACTGGTGGCGGAAAACGTGTGGGAGGTCTTGGCCGAAGTACTCTGAGCCCTTTTTCTTTTTTGTTCGATTTTAAACGGTTGTACACGATTGCACTCGTTTCCATCGCTTTAATCCCTTGTGCTATTGGTATTTGGGATTTTTTTTTGATTTTTACTGGAGATGCTTATATAGGCAAGTTGGCAACAATATGAAAAACCGAAAACTTTGAGAATTAAAACAGTATTTTTCATATCATTATTTTTTTGCTTTTTCTCTGTATTTGGACAACGGACTTTAAGAGGAAAAACTATCGATCAATTTTTAGAAAGTGCCATTGGAATCAAAATATTCGACAAAGACACAATCAAAATCGGACAAACTGACTTGAATGGATATTTCCAAATTAAAGTACCCAAAGAAACGGATAAATTGATTTTTGCCGGAGTCGGCTATGAATGGTCAGTTGTTACAGTTCCATCGGAATGTGAAAATCTGGAGATAATTTTATTTTTGGCTTCTACTTACGATTTTATGTCTCCTAGAAAAGTTGACAGGCTTCGGAAAAAAGAATTTGAAAAATTAACAGAATTGCACTATCAAGCTTATAAAAAAGGAATTTTTGAAACCGAAAAACCTTGTGTCATTCGAAAGTTCGAACCGAATTGGCCAAAATAATTGAATGAAAATACTGTTGCCAACAATGTATAACCGCGATTACGGCGGATTCAACTACGCCCGAATCCACTCGTAATTGCTAACGAAAATTAACTCGTAATTGACAGTTATACGAAACCGTTGTATCTTTTGCAAAAGAACAATTCCCACAACGACCAAAACATAATTTTCAACCCAAACAAACCATGAAAAAACTACAGTTCAAAAAGGATATCAACGCATCTGCCGAGAAGGTTTACAATACCATGCTCGGTTTGGACCACATCGAAACCTACGAGCAATGGACCTCTGAGTTCAATCCCACCTCCACCTACGAGGGAAGCTGGAAAAAGGGGTCAAAAATTTACTTTGTAGGAACGGATGAAAATGGGAAAAAGGGCGGCATGGTCTCAGAAATCGCGGACAATGTTCCATCCCAGTTTGTTTCCATTCACCATTACGGGATTTTGGACGGTGACCAAGAAATCACCGAAGGTCCCCAGGTGAAAAAATGGGCTGGCAGTCTTGAAAATTATTCCTTCCGTGAGCAAAACGGGGTCACAACGGTCTCAGTGGAAATCGATGTGACAGAGGACTACCTTGAATATTTTAATACGACTTGGCCCAAGGCCTTGGACAAACTCAAGGAACTTGCGGAAAAGTAGGGTAGGAACTCTAGGCAGAACAGCAAACCCCATACATTTCCAGGCCGGGCGACTAAACCCATTAAGTGTCCACTATTCCCCATAGCTTCTTTGCGCGGAGCAAAGCTCCAAAACCCTGTTCGCCCCATACAGGACCAAAAACAGCACTCCCACAAACACAGGGGTTTTGGGCAGATTGATTTTTAGATCGATCAATGAAAATGAAGGTGCTCCCACAAAAAACAATACTGCCCCAATACCGAATAAGAGGGCGATTGAAGCCACGAAATAGAATCTCGGTTGGATGGCATCCATCTTTTTGGTGTCTTTTGCGGCTTCACTTTGCAATTCCAGCATAAGCATTTCCGTAAAATCCGCAGTGGTCTTAAGTTCGCTTTTTTGGATAATCTTTTTTATTTGGTCTTCGTTCATAGCAGTTCGTATATTTCGTTGCCCAATAATTTTTTCAGCTCCTGTTCCATATTGTTGCGGCCCCGGTGCAGGGCCACCTTTACCTTGGATTTGCCAAACCCCGTGATCTCCTGGATTTCCGTGATCTTATGTCCATACAGATAGAACAGTCTCAGTACTAGTGCTTCATCGGGCTTTAGGGCATTCAAGGCCCGATAAATATATTCTTTTTGGTCCTGTTCTTTGGATTCGCCGCTCCCAAAATCTGTGATTTCCTGTGTTTCCCTTATTACATTAAGGTCCTCAAATTTTCTTTGCTGTTTCAGCACGTTGTATGAGGTATTGACCACAATACGGTACAGCCATGTCGAAAACTTAGATTTATTTCCAAAGGTGTGCAGCTTTTGATACACTTTTATGAAAGTGGCCTGCACAGCATCCTCCGCGATCATGGAATCCTTCAAAATGGAACAGGCAAGGGTGAGCGAGGCGTCCTTATGGGCGTCCACCAACTCCCGAAAAGCCTGCATATCCCCTTTCAAACTACTGCTTATCAGCGCAATGTCTTTGGAGTTTCTATCGCCCACCTTCTTTTTTTCTCAACCAATGTGCCGTGAGCAGTCCCAGTGCACCAAAAATCAATATGGTCCCCCAGATGAATAGGTCCGTGGTATCTTCGGAAAGATCCATGGTAGTAAAAATGGACGATACCAGCAGTCCAATCCCCAACCCGAGTACAATGCACCCGATATCCACATACTGCATCCTTTTGCCAGAACCGGAAGGCTGCATTCCTTTTTCAATCATGGTCTTTTTCAAAAGGTAGGTGTATCTGGCGATGATGAAGATGACCGCTACCAGCCCGAGTACCAGAAACAATGCCCCAAGGGCGTCTTGTAGGTTTTCCATTCTATTGTTATTTATCTATTATCAGCAAGTTACGTTTAAAACTGTTCTCCCAATATCTTTGAAATCTCCTCCAAAAAAATGGGCATTTTGTTACAATTGGTAAAAACCACCAATCCGTATTCCTTCTCTGGGATGAACATGGCATAGGCCTGAAAATCATGATTGTTCCCTGTGTGCATGTGTATGTTGCCGTTGGGTCTTTTCTTTTGGGCAAAACCAAGGCCCCATCCGGTCTGGCCAATTTCTTTTTTGAGTGGGTTGTCTTCCGAAAAACGGGTCTCTTCCTTCAACATGGCATCAAAAGAGGATGTTGAAAGCCCTTCGCGCTTGAGCATGGCGATGATAAATTTTGCGTATTCAGATGCTTCACTGTGGATGCTGGAAAAGGCATTGAAGGTTTTTCCGCTCCAACGGCCCACAATAGGTTTGTTGGTAGTAGGGTTCAACTCCGTATCATGCCCATACACCTTGTGCTTTTCAAGGTAATCGTCCCATACAAAGGTGGTGTGTTCCATTTGGAGGGGTTCGGTCACTTCTTTTTGAAAGAGATCGTTCATGTCTTTTCCCATACCAACACCATTCAACATTCCTATAATAGCGGCCAAATATTGATAGGCTTCCCCAGAATACATGAAATCGGTTCCTGGGGTAAAGGCCAATTGTACGGGCTTTCCATTGGCATGGTTGGGAAATCCTGTTTGGTGTGCCAATACCATGCGGGCGGTGATCAACTTATATTCTTCTTGGCTTTCGGGTGCTATTCCGGGATGTGGCAGGTATTCGTAAAGCGGCCTGTCCAAGTCCAACACCCCGTTATCCACCATTTTCAGTGCAAAATAGGCGAAAATGGGTTTGGAAAGGGAGGCTCCCTCAAAAATGCTCTGCTCGGTGACCAATTCCTTTGTTTCGGAGTTGACCACTCCAAAAACGTTATGGTATGCCAATTTGTTCTGGTTGATGATAGCGATGGAGATTCCAGGTATGTTCTTTTCTCTTATAATGTTTTCTATCCCACGGTTCAATACTTCCTGGGTAATGGTTTTTCCATCAGGAGTTTCCACGGTTTTGTCTTGGGAAAAGCCCGCCATTGGCACAAGGGTTGCAAAAGATAGCAAAGTGATTCCCAAAACCTTTTTTATTTGTCTCATGTTTTAAAGTTTATCTTATTGAATGTTTTTTTTGAATTCACATCCATTGGACAAACTGGAACGGACAAAAGGTTACAACATGTTCAGAAATAATGTTTGGATCACCTACAGGATTTTTATACGGTTTTCAATCCAACCCAAAGCGCCCTTTTAGGTCGTTCAATATGTACTCTGGAGCATACCCTATACCCATTTTGAATACTGTTTCAACTTTGTTGATCACGGTTGCATCTTCTTCCAGGTTTCCATCAAGGATTATAAAATCTGCCCTTTTACCTTCCTGTATGGTACCAATATCGGGTCTTTCCAATGCAGTGGCCCCATTTCCGGTCATGATCTGAACTGCTTCTTCAGCAGTAAAGCCCGCTTCCCGGAGCAGTTCAAAATTCCTTTGGTCGCCAAAGCCGGGAAGTACGTGTCTGCCCGCATCCACGCCACTGCACAAGAGACCTCCCATTTTCTGGTATTGGTACTCAAATTCCATGATGCGTTTCAACCGCTCGTTTCTTGTGGAATCATCTGATTGGCCATCAAGAATCTGCCTCCGCTCTTCATACTGTTTTTTTAAATGGGGAGACATCACTTCAATGGCCCTTGAATCGGCATAGGCCCTGTTTGGTACACTGGCTTCATAAATAGAGAGTGTCGAGGTCAAGAACACCTTATTGTCGATCATCAGTTGTTGCAACTTCCTGATCTCGGGGCCATCAATGCGCATTTCATCCATATACTCCCTACCACCGTTACAGATACCGGATTCTTTGCCGGTCCTGAAATCGCTCAAGCTGTTCAGTCCGTGCTCAATCCCATCAATTCCCAGCTTGGTGGCCTCTTCAAATGTGGTAGCGCATAGATGCCCCCTAACCTTAGCGTCATTTTTATGCGCTTCGTCAACAATGATCTTTAAATCGTCCGGTCTTGTATTGCGATATACCTTGAACCATTTGACCCCTTTTTTTATCCAATGCTGCAGCGTATCCCTCAAATGCGTCTCATTTCTAGGGATTATCATATTGGGATTGCCCCCCTCACCTGTTATAAAAGGTGCACTTGGAATAATTTCGGGGCCTATTTGTTCCCCATTGGCTATTTGGGCCGATAAATCTATTTCCGCTTGGGAAGAAACAGCCCCGCAGGTCTGTATGGTAGTAACTCCTGAGGCCAAGTATAGCATTGCGGCCACTTCGGCCACCATTGGAAACCCAGGAACATGCAAATGGTTGTGCATACCCACAATGCCAGGAACCAATGTCTTCCCCTTAAGGTCGATCAAGGTACTTTTTTCGGGAATCTCAATTTCTGAAGCTGTTCCTACTGATTTAAACAATCCATTTTCAACAATAATGGTCCCCTCTTTTTGAATCGGGTTGCCTGTACCATCAATAATCGTGGCATTGACAAGCACAATAGTACCTCCTTGGTATTTGATGTAGTCTGGAACCTCATTTTTGGCCAAAAAAATCTTTTCCGGTTCGGAAATGGCCAACTCCTTTTTGTTGGAAGGTTTACAGCCCATCAAGAGCATTGCGAGTACAAGAACCTTCCAAAATTGCCTATTTTTGGACATTGTTTGACGTATTTCGATTGGGGATACCCAAAAGATATGGGACAACCATCTTTTCAATAGGTTACAAAAAAAGCATTTTTAAGTATGTCTGCGGTTTCACGGACCCATAAAAATAATTAAAAAGATGTCGAAAGTGGGGCCGAAGCATGGAAGTATGCCGTAAGAGCATTATCTTCTTGAAGATGGTCTGTCATAAAAGAACCAGATGAATCAAAATTCCTGGCGAGCATGGAGTATAAAGGCTCCGGGGTATCCTTGCCGATGGTCATAGTCCCTTTGTCCGCGCATACCTCAACAATGACCAAGGAAAGATAGTCCATCAAATGCTCGGCCTCTTTGATGAGGGCCATCCTTACCTGCAATTGAACGGCATATTCCAAGTGTATCCGCTGTACGGGGTTCTTGCCAAAAGATTTCCAGTGAATTTCCAAGCTTTCTTTTTATGCAAAAATAGCACCATTGTGGAAATAAATTTACAATTACCTTACATTAAATTAACACTCTAAGGATCAGCTTCATCACTGTTGATCCTTCCCTTTCATGTAAGCATACCTTTTAAAAAGATTAGATCTGTTCTTTCCCTCCATTTTCCGGACCTCGTGGGCCAGGTATTCAAAATAGTAGCCAATGGCATGGCCCTTGCCCCGCTTGTGGTTGATATAGAACAACAGGTCCCGCCAGTAGTTGGGCACCATGGGATAGAAAAGTTCACGGGTCAGTTTTCTTCGGATGATGCGCTGCTTGTACGAAATCCCTATTTCCGTAAAAATATTGATCCACATCATCAGCTTGGCCGAAAGTTCCTTGTCCCTCTCGGCAAGCTCGCATTTTTCCACATCGGTTTTGTCAGAGGACATCCATTGGTCTATTTCGGCCCTGATCTGGGCCATTTCACCAGTGTTCATCCGTTCAATGTAAGAAATGGTCTTCGAGGTCATAAAATGCCGAACGGTGAGGTAGATGGTGATCGCTGCGATCAAAAAACCACCTATCCCTGAAAGAAAGTCCATCAACTCCATACCTATATTGTGTTTGGTCCAACAAAAAAGCATTGGTCAGTAGCTGAAAGTTAGTCAAAAGGAACATACCAACGGAGCTTTTCCACTCATTGGCGCTCCTGTGTTGGTTCACTCTTTGGAGGAATCCCTGCTCAAGGAGACCACGACTCCCAATACCAAGGCCACTGCTATGAACCCAAGGGAGAGCCATTCCGGGAAGGTGTAATGGTGTGCCAAGATGAGCTTAATCCCAACGAAAATTAGGATGGCCACCAAGCTGTACTTGAGGTAGCTGAACCTGTTGATCATGTGGGCCAGGAAAAAATACATGGACCTGAGCCCCAAGATGGCAAATATGTTGGAACTGAACACCAAAAAAGGATCTGAGGTAATGGCCAATATGGCCGGCACACTGTCCAGCGCAAACAGGATGTCCGTGAACTCGATCACCACCAACGCCATGAACAGAGGGGTTGCCGCGGTGATATGTCGCAGCTTCACAAAGAATTTTTGTCCCTGCATGTGGGAAGTTATCGGCATCACCTTTCTGAGGTTCCGATATATGAAGGATTTTTTGGGGTTGAACGCTTCTTCCTTTGAAAAAAGCATTCGAAAGGCGGTAATCAATAAAAAAGCCCCAAAGAGATAGGTGGCAAAACTGAACTTCTTGATGATGGCAATACCAAAAAAGATCATCAGCGCCCTGAACACGATGGCCCCGAGAATTCCCCAGAACAATACCCTGTGCTGATAGCGCTGCGGAATGTTGAACGAAGTGAAAATGATGGCGATGACAAAGATGTTGTCTATGCTCAAGGAGAGTTCTATAAGGTAGCCCGTGATGAACTTCATGCTGGCACCTGTGGGAGTGAGCTGGTCGGCATTCTCAATACTGCCGCTGGAATACAGCCAATAGACCACTCCGGAAAAAATAAAGGACATGGTGATCCAAATGGCCGTCCACATGGAAGCTTCCTTGACGCTTATGATGTGTGCATTTCTATTGAAGACCCCAAGGTCCAAAGCCAAAAAAACCAATATAGCAGCAATAAAAAGCGCCCAGACCAGCATACAATCTATTTTGTGGCAAAACTAATCAATCCCCATATAACAACGAGAGGGTCGTCAGCAAAATAAGAATCCTTTAACAGAGGTAAAATCAAAAAAACGAGCAGGATATCAGAACCACGGATATGAAATCTTGTTTTTTATGGGTCCTCAGAAATGCATAGGCCCTTTTCATCTGGGTCTTCACCGTGTTGATGGAAACACCATTGGATTCGGCAATTTCCGAGTAGCTTTTTCCCTGAACCACAAAAGAGATGAAAATCTCCTTTCTCTTGTCGGGCATTTGGTTCAAAAGGTCATAGAGCTTACGGTTCTTCTTTGGCTTATCCAATAGGGATGGGGGGTCTTCCTTTCCAAAATCCAAATCGTGTTCCAACCTGCTTGTTTTTTTCTCTTTTTCAAGATACAGGAGACTTAGGTTTCTTACTGATCGTCTAGCATAGGCTTCAAAGGATGTTGTAATGGTCAATGTCTCTTTTTTATTCCAAATAGAAACAAAAAAGTCCTGGACAATATCCTTTGCAGCATCCCTATCCTTCACAATGGAGAATGAGACCAGACATAATAAAGCATAGTTATCTTTAAATAACACCTCTACCTTATTGGTCATATGCTTTTGGGTTTGGGGGTTATTAGGAGACTTAAAGTTAAGGAAATATAAATTTAATGTTTGACAAATAGTGGCTTGAATATCAAAAATTAACGTTTTTAAAAAAAAAGTTTCTTTTGTCACCCTGTTCAATAAAAAAGACAACTAATAAATATAGAAAACCGTTTTCATGTCCAAAAAGGAGCAACTGCAGGCATATTTACAAAAGATCAAGGCCACTGGAAATATGGAGGATATCTCCAAAAGTGGGCTATCCGAATCCGACAAGGAGCTTTTGGGGAACATATGGGAAGAAGGACTGGTCGACGAATCCTTGGAGTTCATGGAAGCATTGGATGAGGAAGAGGACTGGACGGTGCTTCAAGAACGTCTATCGGGCAGAAAAGTAAGGAAACTGCCCATGCCTACCATCCTTAAATACGCTGCCGTCTTTATAGGCATAGTATGCTTGGGACTTGCCTTGAAATTGTCCCTACACTCCGATCAACAACCCATTCCTGGCAATACCATTACCCTGAACACGGGCGATGCGGTAAAAACTATACAAGAGGGCAAAAAACAATCCATTGTATTGGCTTCTGGGGAAGTGGTTGCCGTACAGGAAGGGAATACCCTTAGGTATGACCCTGGAAATGTAGACCATCCAGTCTTCAATGAACTCCATGTTCCTTATGGTAAGGTGTTCACCCTTGTACTGTCCGATGGAACGGAAATACAATTGAACTCCGGAACCCATATCAGGTATCCTGTAAAATTCCCTCATCAAGGCAACAGGGAAGTGACCATGACGGGCGAAGCTTATTTCAAGGTGTCCAAGAACAAGGACCACCCCTTTATTGTCAATTCCGAGGAAATGGCCGTCCAAGTATTGGGAACCGAGTTCAATGTTACCGCTTATGAAGAACAGAGCACTATCAACACCGTTCTGGTAGAAGGTTCCGTTAGCCTTTCGCATAAATCCGATCCTGAAAACAAAACTCTCCTGGAGCCAGGAAACAAGGGCTCATGGAGCAAGACACAGGCAACCATGAGCGTGGAAAAAGTGGACACCCTGCTCTATACCAGCTGGATCAATGGCGAGATCGTGTTCAGGGACACTCCTTTTTCAGAACTCCTCACAAAACTGGAAAGGGCCTATAATGTAAGTATTGTGAACAAAAACATTGGATTGGAGGAAAAAGCCTTCAATGCCAGATACAACATAAAGGTCGAAAGCATCGAAGACGTATTGGAAGCATTAAAGATCATTGCTCCTTTTGGATATGAAATCAATGACAAAGGCAATGCCAACACCAAAGAAATTATAATCAACTGAACCAAATATGAACATTGAAAAAAACCTTCTGCCTATGACGTAAGTATTTTAAAAAAATACACAAAAAAAGGGAATGTTGGCCCATTCCCTCTCTCAAACTGTGTAATAAATAACGATTCAAACTAATTTAAATCACTCAAAATTATGAAAAAAAAACCATCTAGATTTCTTTTTCTGAAGGGATTCTTGAAGAATGGTTTACCAACCAAACTGACCATTTTTCTGATTATCGCTTCAATTGTCCAGATTCAAGCAGGACCCGGTTCCCAAGGGGACAAGCTATCCCTTGAACTGGAAGGAGTTACCCTTGAAAGGGCACTGGGAGAAATTGAATCCCTCTCAGAGTACCGTTTCATGTACGAATACAACCAAATTCCCCTACAAAAGAAAGTCACATTACGGACGAGCAACCAAAATCTTGACGAGGTGCTTACCCTTTTGTTCAAGAACATGCCCGTCGTATATAAAGTAAGGGGACGCCAAATCATTTTGATGAAATCCCCCAATTTCCGCACCGATCAGGGAGCTTCTGTGGAACCTGCCACAACCCCCGTTATGCAAAGCACGGTTTCGGGAAGCGTCGTGGACAATGCCGGTATGCCACTTTTGGGTGCCAACATTATGGTAAAAGGAACCACTGAGGGCACACAGACCGACTTTGACGGAAATTTTACCGTTGAGGCCGAAGTGGGGGCCATTCTCGTTGTTTCCTACATTGGTTTCAAAACGGCTGAAGTTCAAGTAACTGGCACTTCCCCGATTACCATCACACTGGAAGAAAACTCAGCACAACTGGATGAGGTCGTGGTCACCGCCCTTGGTATTTCAAGGGAGAAAAAGTCACTCGGGTACGCTACCCAGGAACTTGATGGCGAAGAGGTGAACAGAACACCGACCGACAACGTGGTCAACTCGCTTTCCGGTAAGATTGCCGGGGTGCAGATCAAAAGGAACACCAACATGGGTGGTTCCACAAACGTAGTCATCAGGGGAAGTACATCCTTGACAGGGAACAACCAAGCCCTTTTCGTGGTCGATGGTGTGCCCGTGAGCAACTCGAACTTCAATACTTCGGACCAGCAAAGTGGTACAGGAGGTTTTGATTATGGTAATATGGCTTCTGACATCAACCCTAACGACATTAAATCCATCAACGTACTGAAAGGTGCCGCCGCCACAGCACTTTATGGATCCCGGGCCACAAATGGGGCTGTGATCATCACCACCAAATCTGGAGCCGGAGCAAAACAAAAACCCACGATCACCATCAACTCCAGCATTACGTCTGGTTGGATAGACAAATCTACCTGGCCAGATTTCCAATACGAATACGGTACAGGTTACGGGGCCATATACGGTAGCGGGGGAGACAGCTATTTCGTGGATAGAGATGTGGACGGTGATGGAGAGCTTGATTTGGTCACACCCTCTACTGCCTATGGATCGTACGGAGCTCCTTTTGATTCCAATCTATTGGTCTACCAATGGGATTCCTTCTATGAAGGTTCACCTTACTATCTACAGCCTACCCCTTGGGAAGCTCCTAAAAGTAAGTTGATCGATTTCTTTGAGACCCCAATAACCACGACCAACAGCATTGCCGTTGCCGGTGGTGGTGAAAAGGCCACCTACAGGATTGCCTATACCCGTTTCAGCCAGGAAGGCATCATGCCCAACAGCAATTTGAATAGGGACAACGTTTCCATCAATACGTCTTTTGATGTTACCGATAAACTATCCGTGAGTGGTAGTGCCAATTATATCTTAACGGATGCACTGGGAAGGAACCGTACCGGTAATGAGACAGGTGCCAATGCACAGAACGTGATTTCTTCCATGAGGAAATATTGGGCCATGAACGTTGGGATCGACGAACTGAAGGATGCCTATTTCAATACAGGCCTGAACGTGGATCCTTTTATGGGAGGTACCATCGACAACCCTTATTGGGTCGTTTATGAAAACTACCAGAACGATTCCCGTAGTAGGGTTTTTGGAAATGTGTCCGTAAAATATAAGTTCACCGATTGGTTGAACATCGAGGGAAGGGTATCCTTGGACACCTACTCCTTTATTCAGGAAGAAAGGAACAACAAAGGTACTGCCGGAGCTGTTGGACGGTATTCCCGAAGGAACGTCAACTTCAGTGAGGAAAACTATGACCTGATGCTGAACTTCAACAAATATGTAACCGATAAGTTGAACATCAGTGGGGTGCTTGGTACCAACATTAGGAGAACAGACCTAAGCTCCATCTATGCCGAAACCAACGGCGGATTGGTATTGGCCGGCCTGTATTCGTTGTCCAATTCATTGAACCTGCCCCCCGCCCCAGTGGAAAGTGTTGAAAAAGTGGGTGTGGATGGTTTTTATGGTCTGGCTTCTTTCGGATATGACAATTTGATCTATCTGGACCTGACCGGAAGGTTCGACCACTCCTCGACTTTGCCTTCAGAGAACAGCACCTATTTCTACCCATCCATTTCTTCCAGTTTTGTTTTTTCCAACTTGATTGAAAAAAGCTGGTTGAGCTTTGGTAAGTTTCGCCTAAACTATGCAGAAGTGGGAAGTTCCGCTCCTGCCAACAGTTTGGTGGATGTACTGAACAAGCCCACTCCCTTTGGCGCAGTGCCTTTGTACGGTACCAACGCGACCAAGAACAATTCAGAGCTACTGCCAGAAACAACGGTCAGTGTGGAAGCCGGTCTGGAAATGAGGTTCTTGAACAGCCGTATTGGAATGGACCTTTCGTTGTACAAGACCAACTCCAAAGATCAGATCATCCCTGTTGCCATTTCTACGGCCACAGGATATTCCTCAAAATTCGTCAATGCTGGTGAAGTGGAGAACAAAGGGATTGAAATTGCATTGGACGGATCTATCATCCCTACCGGTGACTTTCAATGGCGGGCCAATGTGAACTGGGCCAAAAACCAAAGTGAGGTGCTTTCCCTTTTCCAAGGCGGGACCAACCTTCAGTTGGGAACCGTAAGTGGTGTGTCCATCAATGCAACAGTGGGACAACCCTACGGGACCATAATGGGTACGGATTATATCTATCTTGATGGAAAACCCGTGATCAACCAGACCACCGGTGCCTATGAGCGTACCTCTACGTCGAACAACGTCATTGGTAATATTACCCCTGACTGGACTGCAGGTATCACCAACTCGTTCAAGTATAAAGGCTTTGACCTGAGCTTTTTGATTGATATCCAAAAAGGAGGTGACGTATTCTCAAATGATATATCTACTGGAAACAGGTCTGGTCTATATGCATGGTCTGTTGGACTCAACGATCTGGGCAACCCTATAAGAAACTCCTTGGCCAATGGTGGAGGTATCATTCTACCGGGGGTAGCTCCTGATGGTTCTCCGAACACGGTAAGGACCGCAATGGACCACTACCAGAATGCAACAGGTAGTACCAGGGCCCCACAAGCGTATTTCATCTATGATGCCTCTTACGTGAAGCTAAGGGAAGTTGCGCTCAACTACAGTTTCCCCAAAATGGCATTCATGGAAAAGCTCAGCATCCAATCGCTTAAATTGGGATTGGTAGGTTCCAACCTGTGGATCATACACAAGAATCTTCCTTATGCCGATCCAGAAGCGGGCTTGAGCTCAGGAAACCTTCAAGGTTCACAAAATGGTGTGCTCCCGACGGTAAAAAATCTTGGTTTTAACCTTCAAGTTCAATTCTAAACCAGAAAAAAATAAATTATGAAAAATTATATTGTCATATTTCTAATAGCCCTGTTTTTTTCGTGCTCTGGAGATTTGGAGGATATGAACGTGGATGTCAAGAACGCCACCGAAGCTCCTGCGGAAAACTTCTTCAACAATGCCGTAAAAAACATGTCGGACCTATTGAGCGGCATTACCTATGGTGCCAACGGGAACCCGTTCAACACCACAAGGTTGCTGGTTCAGCAGATTTCATCGGTCACCTATAACGAAGGTACCACCTACTATTCCAATTTTACGTGGGACAATGTTTACTTGGGGGTCTTGATCAACTTGGACCAAAGTGCCCAGGTCATCGAAGCCACTCCCCCAACCAATGCCACAGTGGCAGCCAACCAGTTGGCCATCATTGAGATCATGACGGTTTTCACCTATGCCAAACTTGTTGAATCCTTTGGTGACATCCCCTATTCCCAAGCATTGGATTACGATAACATCTCCCCGGCATACGATGCGGACGAAGTGATCTACGAGGACCTTATTTCACGCTTGACGACCGCCATCAGTACTTTGGATGAAGGTCAGGCATCATGGAGCCAGGACATTCTGTACAATGGTGATGTAACAGGTTGGAAGAAGTTTGGGAGCTCCCTTTTGCTCCAAATGGGAATGAGGGTCATTGATGCCGATGCCACATTGGGAACCCAAGCCATTACAGCTGCTCTTCCCAATGTCTTCACTTCCAATGCCGATGTAGCGCAAGTGGAGCATTTGGAGTCCCAGCCCAACACGGCAGAACTATGGACCGACCTTGCTGTTGGAAACCGTAGGGACTTTGTAGGCTGCGAACCTTTTGTGGATTATATGAACGCTCTGGAAGATCCAAGAAGGGCCGTATTCTTTCAGGAAGTGGATGGAACCGATGGGGTCTATTTGGGATCTCCTTCGGGACTTGCCGTGACCTATTTTGATTATTCCCGTTTCGGCACATTGTTCTATCAACCTGCAACCCCAGTGATATTCATGGATTATTCAACCGTGGAATTCCTTTTGGCCGAAGCAGCGGAAAGAGGAATCGGTGGGGTTGCCGATGCAGCCAGTCACTACACTGAAGCCATTCGTGCCTCTTTTGACTACTATGGGCTTGCCGATAGTGCCGATGCGTACCTGGCCAATCCCGATGTGGATTATGCCACGGCTCCTGGAACCTGGGAGGAAAAAATAGGCATGCAAAAGTGGGTGGCCTTGTTCAACCAAGGGTTGGAGGCCTGGACAGAGTATAGAAGATTGGACTACCCAGTTCTTGAGGCTCCACCACTATCCTTTGTGCCAACAGTACCCGTAAGGTTGACCTATCCAATTTCTGAACAGACATTGAATCAGGCCAACTACGAAAGTGCGGCATCTTCTGTGGGCGGGGACCTGATGACCACAAAACTGTTCTGGGACGTCAATTGAAAATGATGGCCATTTCAAAATAATTGAAGAAACCGGGACCCGATCGGGTCCCGGTCATCAAAAATCTTGTTCGTTAGTTTGATTGATTAGCTAGGAAAAGGGCAGAGGAGCTCTCTAAATTATCTTTAATCGTTCAAAATCAACCTCTGCCCTTTCTTACTATGAATAAAAAATTAAATAATTGATTTTCAATTATTTAAAAAACAATCAACATATATACAACTTACCATCACCCAGCACTAAAATAAACATAGATGAACATGAAAACTTACACTACCCTTTTGGCTTTCCTCGTGTTCGCTCTCACTTCCACCGCCCAACAGTTGAACACGGCGATGGATTCGACCGTGACAACATACAGGGAAATCACCATTAAGGGAAAACCTGTAAAATACAAGGCTATAGCTGGAAAGCAACCGGTTTGGGACGAAAAAGGAAAAATCATAGCCGGTCTTTACTTTACCTATTATGAAAGAACGGATATAAAGGACAAATCGAAAAGACCACTGTTCATTTCGTTCAATGGTGGCCCAGGGGCCGCCTCGGTATGGATGCATCTCGGATACACCGGCCCTTATCGGGTAATCGTGGATGACGAAGGTTATCCCGTGCAGCCCTATGGCGTTGAGGAAAACCCCCACTCCATCTTGGATGTGGCCGACATCGTATATGTAGAGCCTGTGAACACTGGTTTCTCCAGACCCATAAACACCATGGAGGATAGTGAGGTTGCCAAAAGGTTCTTTGGTGTGAATCAGGACATTGAATATCTGGCCGCTTGGATCAATAACTTCGTGACCCGTCAAAATCGTTGGGCCTCCCCAAAATATCTGATTGGGGAGAGCTATGGTACCCCACGGGTATCGGGACTGTCCTTGGAACTGCAAAACTCCCACTGGATGTACCTCAACGGAGTCATTTTGGTATCGCCCACAGGTCTTGGGATCGAGAGAGGAACTGTCATTGAAGCAGCAAACCAACTCCCCTACTACACTGCCGCTGCCTGGTTCCATAAAAAATTACCATCCGACCTACAATCCAAAGACCTCGACGATGTTTTACCGGAGGTTGAAGAATACACCGTAAGCCAACTCATTCCCATCATGGCAAAAGGAGGTTCCATTTCAGATGCGGAGCGAAAGGAAGCCGCCAAGAAGATTGCCAGATATTCTGGACTATCCGAAAAAGTGGTCCTAGAACATAATTTGAGGATTCCCGAGCAATTTTTCTGGAAAGAACTGCTCCGCGATGAAGGGTTCACCATCGGTAGGCTCGATTCAAGGTACCTGGGTATCGACAAAAACGATTCTGGCGAGCGACCCGACTATGCGGCCGAAATCCGTTCTTGGCAGCACTCGTTCACCCCAGCGATAAATTATTACTTCAAAAATTTCCTCAACTATAACACCGATTTGGACTATTATATTGGCGGGCATACCCGCCCATGGGACAGAAGCAACAATACCACTGGCGAAGACCTACGCCAGGCCATGTCACAAAATCCCTATCTACATGTGATGGTGCAGTCAGGCTACTATGATGGTGCAACGGATTACTTCAATTCCAAATACAACCTCTGGCAAATGGACCTTAGCGGAAAGCTGAAGGATAGGATGAGTTGGAAAGGATACCGCAGTGGGCACATGATGTACTTACGGACTGAGGACTTGGAGTCCGCCAACGAGCATATCCGCGAATTCATCAAGCTATCCACCCCAAAGGATGGACAACCGGCACAATATCTAAGAAAAACAAAATGATAACCAAATGAAAGTGTACAGATTTTTTGCAATCGCCATCGCATGGATTGCTTTTAGCTATCCGATGCAAGCACAACTATTGAACACCGATATGGACTCCACGGTCACCACCTCAGGACAGGTGACCATCAAGGGAGTTCCGGTAAAATATACCGCAACTACAGGAAAATTGCCGGTATGGGACGAAAAAGGAAAGATAATCGCGGGACTCTTTTTCACGTATTATGAAAGGACCGGGATTGCCGACAGGTCCAAAAGGCCTTTGGTCATTTCTTTCAATGGGGGCCCTGGTTCCGCATCGGTCTGGATGCATATTGCCTACACTGGCCCCAAGATTTTGGCAATTGATGATGAGGGCTATCCCGTACAGCCCTATGGCATCAAGGACAACCCCAACTCAATTCTGGATGTGGCCGACATTGTCTATGTAAACCCCGTGAACACAGGCTATTCCAGGGCCATTGACGAAATGGACGACAAGACCAAGGCGAAAAACTTTTTTGGGGTAAAACAGGACATTGAGTACTTGGCCACTTGGATCAACACCTTTGTTACCCGCTACGACCGTTGGACCTCGCCCAAGTTCCTCATTGGAGAAAGTTACGGCACCCCAAGGGTATCCGGACTCTCGCTCGAGCTTCAAAACTCCCACTGGATGTACCTGAACGGTGTAATTCTGGTATCACCTACCGACTTGGGAATAGAAAGGGGCACTGTGCCAGAAGCTGCAAATTTTTTGCCTTACTACACCGCGGCCGCTTGGTTTCACAAAAAATTGCCCTCCGACCTACAATCCAAAGATTTGGTCGATGTGCTTCCTGAAGTGGAGAAATATACCATAGACGAACTCACCCCGGCCATATCCAAGGGGGGATTTCTTCCCGAAGCCGAGAAAAAACAGGTCGCGGCTAAAATTGCAAGGTATACAGGGTTATCGGAAAAAGTAATCATGGAACACAACCTTCGCATTCCCAAAACCTTTTTCTGGAAAGAGCTCTTGAGGGACGAAGGCTTCAATATCGGCAGGTTGGACTCCAGGTACTTGGGGATTGACAAGGAAGCCACTGGAAGCCGACCTGATTATGCCGCAGAGCTTACCAGTTGGTTGCATTCCTTCACCCCTGCCATGAATTTTTATGCTAAAAACCATTTGAAGTACGAAACCGACCTCAAATACAACATGTTCGGTCCGGTCCGTCCATGGGACAGGAGCAACAACACTACGGGTTACGACCTAAGGCAGGCCATGGCGCAGAACCCCTACCTGAATGTTTTGGTGCAGGCCGGATATTATGATGGAGGGACAGATTATTTCAACTCCAAATACAATCTATGGCAAATGGATCCCAGTGGAAAATTACGCGATCGTATGGATTGGAAGGGCTATAGAAGTGGCCACATGATGTACCTCAGAAAGGAGGACCTGAAAACCGCCAATGACGACCTCAGGGAGTTCATCAGCAAGTCACTTCCTGCCGAAGGTGTTCCTGCGCAATATAAGAGATAGAAAATACATCAAACCAACCTTGACCAGTGGGCCTGTCCTCCAAGTAAATGGTCCGCTGGTCTAAAAAATAATTCAAATACTCAAGAATGATTACAATGAAAACTTTAAAACTCAGTCTCCTGTTCGGTTTTTGCTTCCTTATACTCCAGAACGGGTTTGGTCAAATAGAAAAAGCCCCTGCAAGAAGCGAAGGCGAAGGTCCTTGGAGTCAATTGATCATTAGGGGCGCCACCATGATCAACGGTACTTTGGCACCGCCACAAGGCCCTGTGGACATCGTGGTCGAGAACAATATCATAACCCAGGTAAGTGTGGTAGGATACCCAGGGGTGCCCATCAATCCGAGTAGACGTCCAACCCTTAAACCGGGCGGCAAGGAACTGAATGCCGAAGGGATGTACATTATGCCTGGATTTGTGGATACCCATGCCCATATTGGTGGCACATCACAGGGAACCCCAGCCGAATATGTGTTCAAACTCTGGATGGGACATGGGGTAACAACCATTGCGGATCCAGCTTCCGGCAATGGGATAGATTGGACCTTGGAACATAAAAGAAAAAGTACAAAAAATGAAATAACGGCCCCAAGGATCATGGCCTATACCGCTTTTGGCAGCAAGCTTAACGGTGGTACAGGAAGGGAAGACATATCCTCACCGGAGCAGGCCGTGGAATGGGTACGCCTAAACGCAAAAAAAGGGGCAGATGGTATTAAATTTTTCGGTGCTGAGCCAGAAGTCATGGCCGCGGCCCTCAAAGAGAACAAAAATTTAGGTCTGCGCTCCAAAATGCACCATGCCCAGGTCTATGTGGGCAGATGGAACGTGCTCCACAGTGCCAGGGCCGGGCTTACTGCCATGGAGCACTGGTATGGTCTTCCCGAAGCTTTGTTCGATGACAGGACCGTCCAAGATTATTCCTTGGACTATAACTATCAAAACGAGCAAGATCGTTTTGGCGAGGCCGGACAATTATGGACACAGGCCGCCAAACCGTATTCCGACAAATGGAATGCCGTGATGAATGAACTGCTCGAATTGGACTTCACACTTTCGCCCACCATGGTCATCTATGAAGCCAACAGGGACCTCTCCCGCGCCAGACGCGCCGAATGGCACGAGGAATACACCTTACCAAGTCTTTGGGAATTTTACTCGCCAAGCCGCCAATCCCACGGATCGTACTGGCATTACTGGGGTACTGAGAGGGAAATTGATTGGAAAAAGAACTATGAGCTATGGATGACCTTCATCAACGAATACAAAAATCGTGGCGGGAGGGTTACAGTGGGTACAGATGCCGGGTTTATCTATGAACTCTATGGTTTTTCATACCCTCGTGAAATGGAACTCTTGAGAGAGGCCGGGTTCCATCCTTTGGAAATCATCAAGGCTGCCACGTTGAATGGTGCCGAGTCTTTGGGAATGGATGACAAAATCGGAACAATTGCCGTTGGTAAATTGGCTGATTTTGTGATTACGGAAGAAAATCCGTTGGTCAACCTTAAGACACTTTATGGAACAGGGGCCATCAAGCTGATGGAGGACAATACCATCCAAAGGGTAGGCGGCGTCAAATACACCATTAAGGATGGTATTATTTATGATGCCAAACAGCTTTTGGAAGATGTGAAAGAGATTGTGAGAAAAGAAAAGGAAAAGACCAATTACAAAATCTTACAACCAGGAATAAAGGGCTAAAATAGATTGTTGAAACATGAATTGTTTTTATAGTAAAATAGGTTAGTGTGCCCTTTTATGTATCGTGGCGAACCATACCATCGCCACGATACTTTCTTCATTTAGGATTGCCCAAACCAAGGCAAGTCAACTTAAAAATTTTAGGAATCTGTAGCACCCATTTTGGGTTTTGTCCTCCATGCTCGTGCGATAGGGCCAAATCCAAAGTCAATGGGATGTATGTAAATGCGCAATCATCATGTCGGACACTATAAATTTCAATAATACCGAAACCGCCTTTGGGACAAGGACAAAAAAAGAACTGTTGCGGGCAAAATTCCTTTTTGGGATGCTGGAATATGGCTGGCTTACCCGGATGGCAAAACCTCTGCTCAACATTGCTTTTAAAAGTAGGCTTCCTATAGACCCCATCATCAAAAAAACCATCTTTTCCCAATTCTGTGGTGGGGAAAGCCTAATGGAGTGCAAAACAAAGATAGATGCACTTTACAATGGCGGAGAGATCATGTCGATCTTGGACTATTCCGTGGAAGGCGCCGAAAATGAAGCAAGTTTTGACCAAACGCTGGAAACCTTGCTGAAAATCTGTGAGTTTTCAGAATTTCAGAAGCAGGTTCCCTTTTTGGTGTTCAAACCCTCTGGTTTAGGAAGCCTCGAACTTTTCGAAAAGGTATCGAACGGATCTCCATTGGATGATATTGAAATGGAAAAATGGAACAAAGTCAGGAACCGCTTTGAGATGATCTGTGAATCCGTAGCGAAGACAGAAAATCTCAAAATCATGGTCGATGCTGAGGAATCTTGGTGCCATACGGCCATTGACGGGCTTACCGAAGAAATGATGGTAAAGTACAATACCCAACGAACGGTCGTATTCACCACCGTACAACTCTATTTGAGTAAAAAAATCGATTATCTGAGAAAGTTGAAGGCCCTTGGGGAACAGCACCGCATTAAGATCGGTGTGAAATTGGTACGCGGTGCCTATATGGAAAAAGAACGGGACAGGGCCCTTGAGCATGGCTATGAAAGTCCGGTCTGCGAGGACAAATCCAGCACTGATCAAAATTTCAACAATGGGGGCAATTATGTCCTGGAAAACCTCGATGTGTTCGACCTCTTCCTGGGAACCCACAATGAGCTAAGCTGTCTTCAATTGGTGAAAAAACTCAAGGAAAGAAACATTTCCAATTCCGATGAACGCATTTGGTTCGGACAGCTCTATGGCATGAGCGACAATATCAGCTACAATCTGGCCGAGAGGGGTTATAATGTGGCAAAGTATGTTCCCTTTGGCCCTGTACGGGATGTGATGCCCTATCTGATCAGGCGTGCGGAGGAAAACTCCTCTGTTGGCTCCCAATCGTCAAGGGAAATGGAACTGATCAAAAAAGAGTTGCTCAGAAGAAAGAATTCACAATGATCCACACTTCCCCCCTAAAAAATAAGATGCCCAAAAAGCACTAAAATTTTGAATTTGTCAGGTTGATCGCAGTCGAAACCCATTGATCATCAACATAGTTTAGGTTCTCGACTGCGCTCGAACTGACAGATAATGAGCTTTTTGGACATTCTTGTTTTTATCATATATGATGGATCTTGTCAGAATACCTTTTCAAGGGCATTGCTCACCTTGGCCCATCCGGTTTCATTGGCACGCAGTTTGGACCTTTCCTGCTCTATGTGCACAAACCTTCCCGTGGTATTGGTGGCCGAAACACTGCAAGGATTGGGCGAACCATTGATATAACGCCCTTGGGTATTGTCAAATGCCGCATAGCGGGTCCAATTCACATCGATATGGGGTATTTTGAAAGTCAAACTGTTGTCTTCCTGTAATAGCGCATCCCTTAGCATGGCCACATAGTCTATTTGCGGGGTCTTGTTCGTCCCATTGCTCATGATCAAGGAAGGATCGGACGCTTCCTTGTCAAACCCATGCAATTGTACAAAAACGCTATTGGGCAGTGCATCGAACATCATTTCCGTGGTCTTTTGGAACATGGAATTCACATTGTGAGGTACATCCGACACTCGATATGCCTGATAATTGGTACTGCAGGCGCTTGTTGTCCCGGAGCAGGGTGCAGGTTCTTCCCTGTTACAACGGTGCGCTCCACTGATAAAAAGTGCTTTGGGCACATTCTGCCTAAAGACATAGGCCGCTTGGTAGCCTGTGTTCTGGTCATGGAGCACGTGTGGGGCCGCCAGTACAAGGTTCTCCCTTTTTGGGGTCTTGCTGAACACGAAGGTGCCCCAATAATTGGTCCTTATGGAAAATTCCTTCAGGACATAAAAGACTTGATTAGGACTGGAAAACGTATCCGTGAACTCCACTACCTGATAGTTGAGATAGACTGCCTGCTCAACGGCTTCCTGTATGTTGTCGTCCAAAAGCGCATCGATGATCAGTTCCCATTGTTTCAGGTCGTTTTCGGTCGGTACTTTGTAATTGTTGCCCGAAAAACCCGGTACATTATCCACAAAACCTCTCAAATAGGTCTCAATGTTCCCGGAATCGTATTGGAGCTCCGCTTCAAGTTTATCCATAGTGGATACATTCAAAGGCTCGCTCAACTCTGAGGAGTTACCGGCCGCATCATTGGCCTGGACCTGAAATGCGTACATTTTTCCGGGTTCCAAACCGGACAGCGCATAGGAAGTTTTGCCCGAACCCACCAAAAACTCGTTGTTCAGGTACAGGGAATAGTTCTTCACCTTGACATTGTCGGTGGCAGGTTCCCAATACAGGTATAGGGAATTCTGGGTCACCTCCTGGGCCACCAATCCTATGGGCTTGGATGGTGCTTGCACATCGGGTGCCGGTGTTTCCTCACCCTCGCTCCCTGACGAACAGGCTATAGCGGCGACCAACACAACGAGGGCCGCTGTTTTTTGTAGGTAGTTGTTGTAAGATTTGATTTTCATATTATTCCTTTTTTATTGTTCTTCCATTCAATTGTCCGTTATATGTTCCTTTTTCTACCGATATTTTTCCATTGATGATGCTATACTGCAAACCTTCGGAAAGTTGAAATGGGTCTTGGTAATCTGCTTTGTCGCCAAAGGTCTCGGGGTCAAAAATGATGACATCGGCATGGTACCCTTCCTGGATTGTCCCTCTTTGGGGGATTCCGAGGATGTCGGCGGTCCGTGAGGTACTTCCGTTGATGTAATCCGCCAAATTGATCACTCCGCTTTTTACATATTCCTTGTATTTGCGAGGAAACGTGCCATATTTTCTTGGGTGTCCCGTGTTGCCATCCGAACTGGTCACCACCCAATCCTGCTTCATGAAATTTTTGATGTCATAAGGTGCCATACTGAAAGAAGCGACCCGTGCATAGCCTTTGTCAAGGATTTCAAAAACAGCTTCGTTGGCATCCAATCCCATTTCTTGAGCTATCTCCTGAAGCGTCTTTCCTTCAAACTCCTTATGGTCTGCATTGACAATCAACAGATTTTCAGGGCCTCCCCGTTGTTCAATGTTCGCTTTTACCTCCTCCAAGATGTGGGGCTTCAACTTTACGTCCCCATATCGGGTGAACAGGGAATCCTTCCCCCCACTTTCTGCCCAGCGTGGCACAACGGCCGCTTTTAGGCCTGTGGCCGATGCTTCGTAGGGGTATTGATTGGCTGTTACCCTAACTCCTTTTTTCTGGGCTTCTTCAATAATTGTGATCAATGAATCACTCTGCTTCCAAACTTGTTTTCCCAGACATTTGATATGCGATATGTGTACGGGTAAATCCGCTTTTACACCTATCTCAATGGCTTCTTTCACGGCAGCCACCAAGCCAATGGAATAGGCTCCTTCGTCCCTTAGGTGGGTGTCATAGATCCCATGGTTCTGTCTCACAACCTTTGCCAAGGCAATCACTTCTTCTGTACTCGCATAACTTCCTGGCGCATAGAACAATCCCGTGGACATGCCTAGGGCCCCGGCATCCATTTCCTGCTGCACCAGTTCCATCATTTTCAGGATCTCTACATCGGTGGCTTCCCTATCACTCTGGCCCATCACTTTTTCCCTGATGGTACCCTGTCCCACCAAAAAAGCCACATTGGTGCCCACTCCGTTGCTTTTGTACATCTGTTCATATTCCGCCAAGGGATAATCACTACTACCATCATTGCCCACGACCACTGTGGTGACACCTTGGAACAAAAAAGGTTTGTTGTGGGATTCCTTAGGATCCTTCAGTTCCCTGTCGGCATGGGTATGGGGGTCAATAAATCCCGGTGATACGATCATCCCTTCTGCGTCAATGATCCTGTTCGCAGAAAAATCCATGTGTTTTCCGGTACCGACATATGCAATCTTGTCCCCAACCAACCCTAGGGTCAGCGCACTGGGAATGGAATCAACCCCATTGTACACTGTTCCGTTCTTGATGAGGATATCCACTTCCATCCTGTCCTTTTTACAGGAACCCAGACCTAAGAATAGGATCAAAAGAATGATAATCTTGTGTTTCATGGCTTTTGTAAATTTTTGATACCCATAAATCTACTCCATTTATGGGCCGCCCTTGGACTTTCTAATCTTCTTCGGGTTCGTAAACGATGATGTTGTCCAGGTCAAAGAATTCCGGCGTGGCCCCAGACTGTATCTGGATGACCAATTGATAGGACCGTATCCCCTTGATGAACCCACTATTGACCTCTTGCCACCTTCCTGCCAAAGTTTCCACATCATTATTGTATACGCTGATCAACTCCAACACATCATTGCCCTCATCAGTAGTAATATTGGCATAGGCATGGATCCCATCCAGTTCTTCCCAACTGGTATCCCCAAAGAAGACCTGAAAAGAAATGCCTGAATTGTTCTGGCCCTCGGGAACCTCAACAGTATCAAAGGTGATCCTGATGGCCCCATCCGCATCTTCGGAATGAAATCCCTGGACACCATCCGGATAGGATTCAAAGCTTTCCAATAAAGCAGTGACCCCTATTCGTTCTTCTGAAAATCCCAGACTGCTCTCACTGATATTGGTAATGGCGATGTACTCGGAATCGAACCCAAGTTCGTCATCCGCACCAGTGCCCTTGGCCACATAATCTACATATGGCGGGTTATCCCCATTGATGAGGTCCAACGTTTCGTCATTGGCACCATTCCTGACATAAACGGCATCATCGGGACCAACAGGTACTTCCTCAAAAGAGGTACCCCTTATTTTTCTGCCCGGCGGCTGGTAAAAGCTCATGGAAAACTCCATCGCATTGTGCTGCCCGGGATACTTCAACCGGTCGGTGGTGTCCCCACCTTGGTTGATGTTATTGAAATCAAAATCGGGGGAACGTCCATCAAAAACATCATCCGGGGTTGTAACCTTCGCAACAAAACTGATCCTATCCGAAAGACCGATATCATCCGCTGTCAAATTGAAAGCTTCCAGAATTTCTGCAATACTGAACTCCAAAGTAGCGGGAAAACTGCTCGTCTGGAACACATTCTCCACCACAACATTACCATACTTCATGGTCAGAGTGTACCCTATGGCATTCCCATTGGGGTCGGACAAGGTGGCACTAAAGACCTCAGTATCCAATTTCAAAATATTGAAGCTGAGGTCCGGTTCTTCCGTAAAAACAATATATCCCCCTCGGTCGGTGATGTTCTGAAATGTATTGAATTCGTTGGCACAGCCAAAAATCAATAGCAAAACGGTCAAAAACTTTATGCTTCTTCTCATGACAATCTCTTTTGTTATTTAATGAATCCCTCAGGATTGGTGTCCCAGAATACCCGTTCGGAATTCTGTTTCTGTTTGATGAATCGGTTAATTTGCACAGCATTGGAAGAATATGGAAAACTTCTGGGGAAGCTTGTGTCCCCATTGATGGGCTCCTGCATATTGGATGGGTACCCTGTCCTTCGGTAGGCATTATAGGCTTCAACGGAATTTCCATAAGCTGCCAAATAGTATTCGGTAATGATAATGTCCAACTTTTCCTCATCACTGGCAGCATTGCCATAATTGGTCATGACCTCTGCCACATAGGCATCCACATCGGCTTCCGTGGCCTCAAAATCAGAGCTGACATTACCAAATCCAAGCACCTTTTGCATGGAGTCCCTGATGGCTTCTTCCAGCAAAATTGCTGGGTCACCATTGGTCTCAAGGGTAAGGGCCGCCTCGGCCATCAGAAACTTTACAAAAGATGATGTGAGCAAAGGCAATATCCCTGCTCCTTCCAAATGGGTAGAGGTAGTGGATGCCCTAAGAAACTGGTCCTCATCAAAAGTACCGCCACCTGGATAGATACCATAGACGGCCCTTTTACTATTGTCCCCATATCCTGTTCGGCTCTCTCCATGGTCCAACCCCCTATAATAATCCCCCACGTAGCAGTAATCCACATTCGATTCGTTTTGGCAGGTGGAGTATGGTGGAATACTATAAGGGTCTTCATCGGCCTGACGGTACAGGTAGTAGCGAAGTCGGGGATCTGCCATGCTTTTGGAGTCCTTGAGCATATACATAAAGTAATTGCCCATATACTGGCCAATATCACTTACATAAGCCCTTTGAAAATAACGGTGCCTGCTTTCCGGTTCAATCACAGTCGAATAGATATATTGAAAATCTTCCGTTGGGGTATCGATCAAATCTCCTTCCATAAGCTTGTTGATCTCTGCTGCTACATTGGCGATGCCCAATTGTGAGCTGGCCAACTTCGTCTGCACCAATATTCGCAACTTAAGGGTGTTGGCAAACGCTTTCCATTTATCCTTGTCGCTATTGTAAAAAAGATCTGTTGAAAAATTGAAATTGGAAGCTTCAATATCCAATAGGGCCTGATCAATGTCCGCCAATACACTCCTATAGATATCATCCCCATCATCCAACCTTGGATTGGGATATTCGGATGGGTTGACGGCCTCCGTGTAGGGCATCTTGCCCACATAGTCCACCATGGTAACGCTGAGATAGCCCATGAGCAACTTGTTTATGGCGTTGTGAAACAGTAAACTTTCATCTTCCGCCGCAAGTTTCTCAATGGTCCGTGAATTGTTCAGGGCTTCAAAATAGCTTTCCCATTCCGCATCAAGAACATCCACGGACACCACATCCCTGTAATTATCGGTCAAGGCCTCGTAGCGCATTACATCATCGGTGTTCAGGATCATCAAGCCCATAAAATACTGGAACTGGTACTGAATCTCATTCAACAAATATTCGGGGTCGGCACTTTCGGGGGTAAGGAAATTTGGGTTTTCCTGCAAGTCAAAGTTTGAAATTTCACAGCCCAAAAAGAGCATGAAGGCCGATACCATAACTCCAACGCGTTTTATTGTTCTTTGCATTTTGATACTTTTTGATTCGTTAAAATGTTACCGATACTCCAAAAGCAAACCTCTTCGTGGAGGGCACCGTACTGTCCCCTTCCAGACCATCACTCTCTGGGTCATAGTTCACATATTTGGGAAAATTTGGGGCACGGTACCACAGGTTCCTGCCCGAAAGGGTAAAATCAATTCTTTGAAATGGAAGCCGTTCTCCCTTTTTTGGGCTAAGGGTATACCCCAGTGCAACTTCCCTCAAACGGAATATGGAGGTGTCCCACATGGCCAGATCGTTGGCGTTGTAATAATTGGAAAAACCGACCCTTCCGCTATTGAGTTGAATGGTGTTGGGAATCTGGTCGCCATTGGCATCCAGCAATAGCTCGCCCGTTTCATCATCGGCCAAATAACCAGGAATGATGAAGGAGCCTTCCCTATCCTCAGTCTCTTTGGCCACACCGCGTTGCAACATATTTGCCACACTACTGGAATAGATCTCCCCGCCATGAGTGTATTCCAACTGGGCAGATATTGAAAACTTCTTGATTCCTATAGTGTTGATGGTCGTCAACCGCCAATCGGGATTGGGATCTCCGATGACCTTGGTCTCCAGACCTATATCGCTGCTCGTGATCACTTCCCCCACCCGGGTTGACGAACCATTGCCACTGATCAGCAGGTTGCCATTTTCGTCCCGAAGGGCATAATCCCCTTTGATGACCCCAAAGGGTTGACCTTCCACTGCGAAGCGATCTTCTGTAATATTGATATCTGCCCGAGTGGGCGTGGTCTCCACCACAAGCGATTCATCCGCCGTAAAAATATTCCGGAGGTTCCAACGAAAATTTTTCCCTCTGAACATATCGATTCCCAAATCAACTTCCACCCCTTCGTTGTCTATCCTCCCCAAATTGATGTATTGATCGTCATAACCTGTAGAGGGGGCCAAGGGAGACTCCACGATCTGGTCCTTGGAGACCCGTATATAGGCAGACGCTTCCAAACTGACCCTGTTATGGAACAGCTTGGCCTCCATTCCCACCTCCACTTCCTTGTGAAGCTCTGGTTTGAGGTTCAAGTTGGCATATCGGGTGCTGTACCTGTTGGTGATCGGGTATGTTCCATCAGCCGCAGCAAAACGCAACGGATCTATGATCAAGGTACTCCTGGTCCTGTAGGGTGCCGGATAACCCGATGATGTAGCATAAGCATATCTGAATTTCAAATAATTGATTGTATTTCCCCCAAAGTTGAGGGCGGAAGTAGGAATGAATGAAAAGGATGCACCGGGGTAGAACAAAGAACGATTGTCCAGTTCCACCGTGCTACCCCAATCGTTCCTTCCTGAAAATGTGGCATACAGGTAATTCTTGTAGGCAAATTGAAGTTGGGCAAAGGCTCCGGCCAAATTCTCTTCTGTGTGGGTGTAGCTGGCCTCGGTTGTGGTAAAATTGCTCGGCCTCAAGAAGCCGTACACAATCTGTCCGTCAGAACTGGTGGAATTCCCGGTGTAGCGTGTCAACTGGGAGTTCATACCCAATTGGGCCTCTAGGTTGAAGTTTTTGAACAGGTCCTTATTATAGCCAAGCAAAGCTGTTTGGTTGATGATGACCTCCTTGCTGTCTCCAAGATTCAAATAGCCATTCCTAAAGCTATCGTCACTATATCCTCCCTTATTGGAGTAATCAAAACCCATGTAGGTCTCGCTGTCAAAACCCACACGATAGGTCAAGTTAAGGCTCTCTGCAATCTGATAGTCTGCGGCAACATTGCCAAAAACCCTTACCTTATCATCATAATTGCCCGAGTTATGCAGTATCCAAAGGGGGTTGGTATCATTCCTGTAGTATACGGATTCGCCCGTCAACGGATTCTGGTAGGGCAGTTCGGTTAGGTCGATCCACCGGGGAAGGTGATAGACCACACTAAAAATGCTTTCGTCATTGACGAGGTTCACCTTTCGGGTGGAATAGCCGATATTGGCCGACACATTAAGTTTATCGGTGAGTTGGGCCTTTCCTCCAACGCTCAAATTGAACCGCTTGAGGTCGTTATGGTCTATGATTCCTTGTTCATCCGCATAACCTGCGGAAAGGTTGAAACCTACCTTTTCTTTCGATGCCGCAAAAGTGAAGGAATGGGTGGTTCCGATACCCATCCTGAAAATGTTCCGCACATTGTCTGGTTTGGCCGCCATCTGTACGGTGGCCCCTTCAAATTCTGGGAAGATGCTTCCCAAAGCCGCATACGGATGGGCCACTTCCCCCAAAGTGGAGAAAGCAGGGCCAAAATTGGATACGATTGTGGGATCAAACTGGACCCCTTCCAATCCATTGGAATAGGTGTTCTGAAATTCAGGGAGTTGGGATACCGTATTGGAATAAACCGTTGTGGAATAGGAGGCGGTTGTCCGTACCTCCCCTGTTCGGGCCGATCCACTCTTGGTCTGTATCAGGATGACCCCGTTCCGCCCCTCGCTTCCATAGAGCACTGATGCATTGAAACCTTTTAAGATACTGATGCTTTCGATATCATTGGGGTCGATATCGCGTAGCAATCCGTTGAAGGGTACATTGTTCACCACAATGAGTGGGGCATTGGACCCTGTCAACGAGACATTTCCCCGTATCCTGATTTCCGAAGAGGAACCCGTTTGCCCATCCGCCGGAGTAATGCTCACCCCTGCAACCTTTCCTTGCAGGGCCCTGGCCATATCGGCTTCTGGCCGTTTTTCGACTTCATCCGGCCGTACATTGGCAATGGCATACCCCAAGGCCTTTTTCGACTTCTTTATCCCCTGTGCGGTGACCACCACTTCTTGGAGTACTTCGGCATTTTCTTCCAATGTGACGTTTACGACGGTCTGTTTCCCCACTTGGATTTCTTTGGTGAGATAGCCCACATAGCTGAACTGTAGCACATCCTGTCCATCCCGTAGTGTTATGGTATAGTTGCCATCAAAGTCCGTGGTAGTGCCCACCGTGGTCCCTTTCAGGATCACACTGGCCCCTGGGAGTGGCCCATTGGCATCTGTGACGGTACCGGTTATCTGCTTTTGTGCATATACCATTCCTCCAAAAAACAGCAGGATGCATAAACATATCATCTGGGTTTTGGCCATAATCAAGCTAGTTTAAGTTAGTATTAGAGCATAAGATTTTCATCATTTCCTGGGCGGATACCCTGCCTATGGTACTTATCCGGTTCCTTGGAGTGTTGTCCCCTATTTCGTAGGTGATTCCAACGGCCCCATGCCGTTTTAAAAACCAGCCTTTTGAAACTGGTTTGGTACTGTTTCCCGAAGATTCATTGACCTTGTAATGGGGTATGTTTTCCTCCAAAGCGGAGAACCAATCCTTTTCAAAATGGGGAAGTGTGCTGCCTTCTTGGGAGGTGTTGGTATAAAAAACATCTTTATGGGTGGAATGGAAATCCAACCCCAAAAGCAGTCTTGCTCCATCTTTTTTCAATTGCTCCTCTATAAATTCCACGGTTTGGTGGATTTCCGGTTGGCGGTACTTGGACCAATCCCTATTGGTATCCACCCCTCCTGCATTGTGGCGCCAATGGCCGAGGTCCACCCCGTCTGGGTTGAGGATGGGAAAGGCCAGCACTCGATGGGTATCCAAGAACGTATTGGACAATTCTGAATCGTCCAATACGGTTTCCAAAAAGGCCTTGAATGCAAAAAATCCGGTTACCTCCGGGGGATGTTGTCGCGTCAGCAAGACAATGATAGGCTTGCTCGTCTTCCCTCCCCTATATATATCCAAAACAGGAAGTTCCCTACCCATTTTAGAGGTTCCGTAAATGTATGGCCTCACATATCCCTTACCCGATGACAGGTCATGATACCAATCCTTCACCTGTTCCGAGGTTTGCAGTTCTTGGGCCGCGATGAGGGTCGGTTGCTCATCCAAGGATAGTTCAAGTGTGACCAAGGAATCCATAATGAAGATCTTTGTGGAATCCAATATTTCCCAATCTTTGGTCGGCTTCTTGACTTTAGGGGCATATCGGTGTGCATGGCCCTGTGGATATTCCAGGGATACATACATTTTTTTTGGGGTATTTGATGCTATTTTAAAAGCGTAGTAAGGACTGCTGTTAATGGGTTCATTCTCTGGCCTGATAATGGCCTTGAGGGTACTGTCGTTCAATTTTTCGACTCCGTTCAACCGGGCACCATCAAACGTATTGTCCACAAAAAGACCATGGTCTTCCTGGAAATAAACTTGCCTTTCCTGAAATGTGATCTGCTTGTCGGAGGTATCGACCGGGGTTTCAAAATCAACTGTCCGGACACCTGAGCAACTGATTATAAGTCCTACACAAAAAATGGAAATCGGCAAAGTTCTACTGATAGGATTTGGGACTTTCATTGTGAACTTTCTGTTAAAAACCAAAAAATTAAAGGATAAACTTCTACCTTCCGCCTACCAATTCTTATCAGATAGGGCATACCAATTATGCATTTCAATATTAAAGGCATTTTAATACGAAATGGCTTATGCTTGAATGTCAACCCTCAACCTCAAATTTATATAAGTCTATACGACGCGCTCAAGAAAGCCATCCTCACGAGGTCCTTGGAACCGGGTTCCAAGCTTCCTCCTTCTAGGATTTTGGCAAAAGATCTTGCCATTTCCCGCAGTACGGTACTGAAGGCCATCGATCTATTGCTCGTGGAACGTTACATCGAATCTGTCAAAGGTTCCGGTTACTACATACTGTCTCCCAAAGACAAAAAGTTGAGGCTCAATTTTACCTTAAAGGACAAAAAGGGGAGTTATCCGTCGCTTTCGGATAAAGGAAAAGCATTCTCACAGAACATGGATTGGTCCGGGGAAAGTGCTGAAAAAGGGGTTGCCTTTAGGCCTGGTCTCCCTCCTTTGGACATATTTCCAGTACAGTTGTGGAAAAAATTGATCGGGGATTACTGGAGGCATGTAACCCCATCGGAGCTCTCCTACTCCAATACGATCGGACTTCAGTGCCTACGGGAAAATCTGGCCAACTATCTGAGAGTGTACCGGGACATCGATTGTGACCCCGATCAGATCATTGTTACCTCGGGGTCGCTGCATTCCCTGTACCTTGTGTCCAATGTGCTGTTGGAAACCCATGACGAGGTGGTGGTGGAAAACCCGACCTATCCCATGGCGCATGCCCTTTTTAAAAGTCTGGGGGCCAAAATATGTGCCAGCGATGTGGACGACCAAGGCCTAAGCATCCAGAACATCTCGTGCCAATCACCCAAATTTGTCTATACCACTCCTTCCAGCCAGTACCCCACCGGCATAAAGATGAGCATGGAGCGGAGAAAGGAACTTTTGAAATGGGCCTCGGAAAAAGAAACCTTCATTGTGGAGGATGACTATAACCATGAATTCAGCAATTGGGAAAGACCCATTGGTTCCCTATTCGGGATGGACCAGCAGGAACGGGTGATATACCTTGGCACGTTCAACAAACTGATACACCCTTCCATGCGGCTCGGGTACATGATCGTTCCCCACTACTTGTTTGACGCGGTGGTCGCACTCTATCAACAATCGAGCAGGTTTGTGTCCAGACAGAACCAAAAGGCGATGAGCACCTTCATTGAAAAAGACCATCTGAACAAACACCTCAGGAACGTTATAGACATCTCCAACGAAAGAAAGGAGGTATTCATGCACCATTTCAGAAAGGTTTTGGGACGTTACTTTCATCTGGATACCTCAAATCCAGGGCTACACCTAATAGCTCATATCACCAAAGAAGGCCTGATCGATGTCCAGTTGGAAAAGATGCTTTTGGACCACAACATTCTGGTGCATGCCCTGAGCAAATATTATGTGCACCACAATGGGGAAAACGGATTGGTCATGGGTTTTTGCTGCGTCAACCCAAAACAGATCAAGGAAAGTATCAACAAAATGGAACGGGTCATTTCCCATCTTTTAGGTTGATGGACCAACTAATAAAAACAGCACTACCTGCTCAGGGAGTCCAATACCGACAATGCCTGTTTCAGCTCCGACTGAAGACGTACATTTTCTTGCAAATACTGTTCCTGTAGTAGTTCCATTTTTCGTTTAAATTCGTCCGCGGGTACATATTCGGGCTCTAGAAAGGTTTCCTTGAAAATGCTGATCACGGTGAAGAGAAAGCTCATGGCTATGGCAGAGATAAGGACCATGAGCAGTGTCTTTTCCTTTTTCAAGCTGGGTGCCTTGAACAGTTTGTTCTGCGTGTTGGACGGCTTTCGTGTGCTGGACAGCTGATCTAGGAACACATCCCACTTTTCCTCTTCCTTTACATACATGTCCATGAACCCGCCATCTTCCAAAAAATCTTCCGTGGAGGAAGTGGAGGCGAGCATAAAAATGTCCATGCCGTTGCCGCTCATCACATCCAATAGACTGGGGTCGTATTCCAGTATTTCCCGCACCAATCTTTCCACATACTGCAAACTGTAATTTGGACGGAGAAATTCATCGTAGAGCGTCTGTATCTCAAAATAATCACTACGGTCCAAGGCATATTCCAAAAAACGGTCTTTCAGTTCTGCCTTAAAAAATTCGCTCATGCTTCAGGAAAGAGGGTTAACGGTTCTTACTTTTTGGTTGTTGGTAAATTTACAATATGCAAACTCTTCCCATCTTTGATTTTTGTGATGGATCCATACTTTTTTTGACATTTCATCTTCTGCCATCAAAAGGGTCGTTTGCAACCATCATGCGACACAAAAAGGTAGGTTCAAAAAGGGATTGGGGGGAGGCTGGGAAGGACTACACGATCTCTGCGCTCAGCCCTGCTTCCAAAAGTTGGGTGCATTTGGGTTTCAGATAAGAATACTCCCCGGTCTTTACCGTGCATTTTCCGTTGTAGTGCACAATCAGGGAACACTGCTCGGCTTGTTCGGGCGTATGTTCGCACACGTTGATCAAGGTCTCTATGACATGGTCAAAGGTGTTGACATTGTCATTGAAAAGTACAATCTCGTTCTGGTTTACCGTCTCTTCCTCTAGAAGGACATCCTCAAGCTGTTTTTCCCTTGTGCCCATGTTCTGTGGAGTTTATGCTTTTCTAATTTACATATTTTGCTGAAATCCAGTTGTCCTTCTCCAATTTTTTTTCAAATTCCAAACCATGCGCCTTACATTTTGAAGAAATGGCATCCAAATCCTCCAAATAGAAGCCACTCAAAAAAAGATTGCCTCCTTTTCGGAGACATTGCGCATAGATCGGGATGTCTTCCAACAGAATGTTCCTGTTGATGTTGGCCAGGATGACATCGTATTTCCTTCCGTCCAACAGGGTACTGTCACCTTGAAAAACGGCAATATCTGCACAATCGTTCCTTTCCACATTCTCCTTGCTGTTCAAAAAGCACCATTCATCAATATCGATGGCATCCACGGGGCCTGCACCACGTTTCTTGGCAAGAATGGCCAATACCCCGGTGCCACAGCCCATGTCCAGAACAGATTTTCCTTCAAAATCGGCATCCAGGATATGTTGCAACATCATGTAGGTGGTTTGATGGTGTCCAGTACCAAAACTCATTTTAGGTTCGATGACAATATCGTATTCCACGGCCTCGGCCTCATGGAAAGGGGCCCGGACCATGCACCTATCCCCCACTTTGATGGGATGGAAATTCTTTTCCCATTCGGCGTTCCAATTTTTCTGTTCAATTTCCGTATGGGTCCATGAAATTTCGAAATCGGGATGCTGCAATATGAAAAAATCGTCCAAAAGACCTTCTTTCCATTCCGATTTGAGGATATAGGCCAACAATCCAGTCTCGTTTTCCACAAAACTCTCAAAACCCACTTCACCCAACTCGGCAATCAGGATATCGGTTGCCGGTTGAGCTGGGTTTACCTTAAAATCGTATTCAATATAAATCAACGCCATGCAGAAAAATTAGATGGCCTCGATGATGGCCACAAAGTCCGATGCCACCAATGATGCTCCTCCGATCAGTCCGCCATCCACATCGGGCTTGGAGAAAATCTCAGCGGCATTGCTTGGTTTCACACTGCCTCCATAAAGGATGGAGACCCCATCGGCCACGGCCGAACCAAAGGCATCCGAAATGGTCTTTCTGATGAAGGCATGCATTTCCTGTGCCTGTTCCGGGCTTGCCGTCTCCCCTGTTCCTATCGCCCAAACGGGTTCATAGGCCAGAATGATATTCTTCCATGCACTGGCATCCAAATTGAACAGGGCATTTTTCAATTGGCTTTCCACCAAAGCAAAATGCTTGTCCGCTTTTCTGTCCTCCAATTCTTCACCGAAACAGAAAATGACCTTCAATCCTTTATCCACGGCCGTCTTCACTTTCTTGGCCAAAAGCGCATCGTCTTCACCAAAATAGGCACGTCTTTCCGAATGGCCCAGAATAACGATATCCACATCGATGCCCAAGAGCATATCTGCAGAAATCTCCCCAGTGTAGGCACCGCTCTCCGCAAAATGCATGTTCTGCGCAGCCACTTTTATGGTAGATGATTGAAGTGCAGCATTTGCCGCTGCTAAGTTCACAAATGTAGGGGCCACGATCACTTCGGCTTTGGTATCCGGCAATTTGGCCGAAAGCTCGGTAAGCAAAGCTTCGGTCTCTTTGAGGTTATTGTTCATTTTCCAGTTGCCTGCCACAATTTTTGTTCTCATGTGTTGTATTATTATGTTACTCTGTTATTATGTTCAATGTTTATGGTTTCAAGTTTTTGGTTTTTGGTGCTTGATGTTCGGTATTTCCCTGATACGAATTGCCCCTCGATTTCAATAAACCCTAAAACTCAAGTTGATCAATATCGTTGTAATGCGCCTTTTGTTGGATAGTCCCTTTCTTGAGCACCAATAGGGCCGGGTTGGAACGCACAATGGTCTTCAAGGTCGTTTCATCGGTAAAGTAAAAATCGAATTCCAGACCGTATTGGCTCTTTATCCTGTTCGCCAAATCTGCACTGGAGGCCGACATCCCAATTACCCTGTATCCGCTTTCCTGGGCCTTTTTTGTCGCTTTTGCCACTTCCGCAAAGGCATCATAGTTGCTTTTGGCCAAGTCGTACGCAATCACCATGACCAGTTTTTCCTCGTTCAAAAGTTCGGCCGCAAAATCCTCCCCATCCTTTTCAATCGTAAAATCATGGACAGGCGGTTCATAGCCTTTTTGGATCATGGTCGTTTCCACATCGACGAATTCCCCATCCACCGAAGGGTAATCCCCATTGGTCACCACGATTTTATCCTCTCCTCCTATCTTGAAACGCCATGCGTATTCATAAATGGGTTCCGGAGCTCCTTCGGGAACCGTCATACCTTCCTCTATGTTCGCCCCTATCTTGTAGGGCCGAAAATCCACGGAAGGCAAGTGGTTCAGCACATGGTTGGCAAAGAGGATGCAGGCCACTAGGGCCACTCCCCCCACAATCCAATTGGTCTTGGTATTGAAAAGGGGGGTGATGTATTTTCTTCCGAAGAACAACACCAAGATCAACACCAACAGGATCACATCTTTGGTGAAGGATTCCCAGGGGGTCAACTTTACGGCATCGCCAAAACACCCGCAATCGGTCACCTTGTTGAAATAGGCAGAGTAAAAGGTGAGGAAGGTGAAGAACACGATCATCAACAAAAGGCTCCAAACCGTAAACTTGGGTTTAAAACCGATCAGCAACAACACACCCAAAATCACTTCCACGATGACCACAAAAATGGAAATGCCCAAGGCCATCGGCATCAGGAAAGGCAAGTTCAATACCCCGGTACTAAAATATTCTTCCAATTTGAACGAAAATCCCATAGGATCGTTCAGCTTGATCAAACCACTGATAATAAAGAGTATCCCAACGATGACCCTTGAAATCCAAACTAAATATTTCATATTATCTTATCATAAATTTCCAAAGTTCCATGTTGGTCTGACACGCCTGTCTGCCGCAGGCAGGAATTTCACTAATTTTCACCAATGCATCCTCAGCTATGGATAAAGTATGCGCTTGGCAATAACCCATCTTACTTTGTTCTTGTATCTTTTCTCTTAAATCCAAATACCTTCATCATGCTTTGTGATTTGGAATTTGTGATTTGAAATTTGTATCCCCATTAAGATGAATCAATGCAAACACAGCATAGTTGACCATATCCTGATAGTTGGCATCCACTCCCTCGCTCACCAAAGTGCTGCCTTTATTGTCCTCAATTTGCTTCACCCGGAGCACTTTCTGTAAAATCAAATCCGTCAATGAACTCACGCGCATGTCCCGCCATGCCTCACCATAATCGTGGTTTTTGTCTTCCATCAGTTTCTTGGTAATGGCCACCTCCTCATCATACAGTTCAATGGCCTCCTTTGCTGAAAGGTCGGGTTGCTCCACCACTCCCTTTTTGATCTGGATAAGCGCCATGAGGGAGTAATTGATGATCCCGATAAATTCGGACCGTTCATCCTCATCCACCTTCCGCACCGCGTTCTGCTGCAGGCTTCGGATGCGCTGTGCCTTTATAAAGATCTGATCGGTAAGGGATGGGAGCCGCAAAATCCGCCAAGCGGTACCATAATCTTGGGCCTTTTTCAGGAACAATTCTCTACAGGTATGTATCACTGCATCGTATTGTTGGGATGTCTGCTGCATGTATTGTTGCTAATTTGCGTAAATTTCGTCCAATTGTAATGCGGATGCCCAAAAAGTCGGTTTTCGTCAACCTGAACTTGATTCAGGTTCTCACAATATATTGTTTATCAACATGATGGGATTCTGAAATAAATTCAGAATGACGACTTTCAATATTTTTTGGGCAACCTCCTTGCCAAAGATAATGAAACCCAACAAAGCAGGTATTTTTTATGACCATAAACTGTAAAGGTGAGCTGATAGATTTGACCGTTCCCAAAGTGATGGGCATCCTTAACCTTACTCCTGATTCTTTTTTTGATGGGGGGAAATACAAAGATGGCCCTTCCATCCTGAAAAGGGTTGAGGAAATGCTTCGTGAGGGCGCCAATTTTATCGATATCGGGGCCTACAGTTCCAGGCCGGGTGCCGAACATGTTCCCGAAGATGAGGAACTGAAACGGATCATCCCCATTGTGGACCTGATCTTGGAACATTTCCCCAAAACGTTGATTTCCATTGACACGTTTAGGAGCAAGGTTGCCTCGGTAAGCATCGATCATGGTGCTGCCATGATCAACGACATTGCAGCGGGCAATCTGGACCCGGAAATGCTCCCAACGGTGGCCAAACATCAGGTGCCCTACATTATGATGCATATGAAGGGTACTCCCCAGTCCATGCAAAAAGAAGCTTCCTACAATGACCTCGTCAAAGACCTCCGAATGTATTTCTCCCAAAAAGTACAGCAGGCCACATCCTTGAAAATCAACGACATTATCATAGACCCAGGTTTTGGTTTTGCCAAGACCACGGGGCAGAACTACACCCTTCTGAGCCATCTGGACCAGTTCCAGACCTTTGGGCTGCCCATTCTGATCGGTCTGAGCCGAAAATCCATGATCTACAAGGTTTTGGAAAGCACGCCCCAAGAGGCACTGAACGGCACCACGGCCCTGCATACCATTGCCTTGCTGAAAGGGGCCAATATTATCAGGGCGCACGATGTAAAAGAGGCCGTGGAATGTATTAAACTTGTGGAAGCCTTAAAAGCGAACGCACTCTGATTTATGGTTCTTCTATTTTTGCTAATTTTACAAAAACACTGCGGTTGGATTTTCTAAATTTTCTCGATTTCAAGATTACGGATATTATCGACATTGTCCTTGTGGCCGCATTGCTCTACTACATCTATAAACTGGTCAAGGGCACCGTGGCAATCAATATTTTTATCGGTATTGTGATTGTTTGGGCCTTGTGGAAACTGACCGAGTTGCTCCAGATGAAAATGATCAGCAGTATGGTGGGCGGTTTTATGAACATTGGACTGATTGCACTCATCATCGTATTCCAACAAGAGATTCGCAAATTTTTGCTGATGGTGGGCTCCACCAATTTTGCGACCAAACGGAATTTCCTCAGGTATTTTAAGTTCCTCAAGCAGGAAACGATATCCACCACCACCAACGTGGAGGCCATCATTGGGGCCTGTGAGCGTATGGGCAGCACCAAAACGGGCGCCCTTATCGTCATTGAACGGAACAACTCCCTGGATTTTGTCAAATCGTCGGGGGATGCCATGAACATAATGGTCACCCAGCCCATTTTGGAGAGCATTTTCTTCAAGAACAGTCCTTTGCACGATGGGGCCATTGTGGTGCAGGACAATTTTATAACGGCCACAAGGGTGATCCTTCCCGTTTCCAACGATCGGAGCATTCCGCTCCGTTTTGGCCTGAGACACCGGGCCGCGGTCGGAATCACGGAGAAGACGGATGCCGTCTGTCTGGTGGTCAGTGAGGAAACGGGATCTATCTCCTATATCAAAAATGGTGAATTTGTTCCCTTCAAGGGGGCGGAAGAGCTCATCAAGCTCATCAAAAAGGACCTGGACTAAGCATGAAATGTAAAAACTGTGACGACAACCTGAGGACCGACTACCTCTACTGCCCCAATTGTGGAGGAAAAGTGATCCGCAACAGGATCACCATCAAAAATCTTTGGGTGGACATCATGGACAGGTATTTCAATTTGGACAATACCTTCATCAAAACCTTTGTACACCTTTTCACCAAACCTGAAAGCGTGATCGAGGGCTACCTACAGGGCCAACGGAGAAAATACCTGAACCCGATCAGTTATTTGGGGATTGCTATTACCCTTTCCGGGTTCATTGTTTATATGATGACCCGATCTTTGGGAAGCATGGATTTTGATTTTCTTGATATAGGGGCACAGACGGTCTATCAAGAAAAAATGATGGGTTTTATTTTGGATTTCCAAGCATTGATCTTCATCCTTTTCATTCCTTTAATGGCAATTGCTGGCTGGTTGTGCTTTGATGAGAAAAAATACAATTTTGCCGAGAGGACCACTATCTTTATGTACACATTGGCCCATTTCAGCCTGTTCAGCTTCATCCCTTCTCTCTTGGTCTTAGCATTTGTGCCACAATTTTATCTTTCCTATTCCTTGATTGGCTCATTGTCCATGTTGGTCTATGCCGGATATGTAGTGAAGCGGATTTCCTCATCAAAAGGCATAGCATTGGTGGCCCGAATCATATTGTTCTTTTTTTTGACAGGGATACTTTATTTTATGTTGTCCGCCTTGTTTCCCATAATCATGTTGCTCACTGGTGAGTTGACTTTGGAAGATTTTCGGCCCATAAAAGATTAAGCCACTTCCTCGGCCAAAAATTGTGCAGTATAGAGATCGTTGTAATACCCCCCATTTTTTAGGAGCTCTTGGTGCGTTCCGATCTCCACGATCTCACCCCCATCCATCACAATGATCTTGTCCGCCTTTTTGATGGTCGCCAAACGGTGCGCAATGATGATGGAAGTCCTTCCTTCCGTGATCTTGTCCGTGGCCCGTTGGATCAATTGCTCGGAATAGGTGTCCACAGAAGATGTGGCCTCATCCAAGATCAGGATACTGGGATTGCTCACATAGGCCCGCAAAAAGGCGATCAACTGTCGCTGGCCACTGGAAAGCATGGTTCCGCGCTCCTTCACATTGTATTGGTATCCGCCGGGTAGGCTCGATATAAACTCGTGCACCCCAATTTGCTTGGCAGCAGCCTCAATATGGGCAATGGTAACGTTCCCGTCCCGAAGCGAAATGTTGTTGGCAATGGTATCTGCAAAAAGGAAAACATCCTGCAACACAATGGCTATGTGCGACCTCAGGGACCGCAGTGTATAATCCCTTACATTGACCCCGTCCACCAATATCTGTCCGGAATCGATCTCATAAAAACGGTTGAGCAGGTTGATGATGGTAGATTTTCCGGCCCCAGTGGCACCAACAATGGCAACGGTCTCTCCTGCTTTCACTTGGAACGAGATTCCGTGGAGCACCTCTTCATCCTTGACATAGCTGAACCTTACATCCTTGAACTCAATATCTCCCCTGACATGTTCCCTTTCCTGTGTTCCTTCATCGGCAATGTGACTATTGGTGTCCAGTATCTGGAACACTCTATTGGCGGCCACCATCCCCATTTGAAGGGTATTGAACTTATCCGCAATCTGTCGCAGTGGACGGAAAAGAAGATCCATCAAGAAAAAGAAGGCAATTATGGCCCCTTTGTTGTCCAACCCAACATTCTGTATGTTCTGGATCAATCCAAAATAGACCACCAAACCGATGCCGATGGAGTTCGCAATTTCCGCAATGGGAAAAAATATGGAGTTGTACCACACGGTCTTCAACCAAGCATTTTGGTGTTTTTCGTTGATGACCCTGAATTTTTCCTTCTCGATCTCCTCCCTATTGAACAATTGGACAATCTTCATTCCTGCGATGCGTTCCTGTACAAAAGAATTAAGGTTGGCCACCTGCGCACGCACTTCCACAAAAGCCACTTTCATGGCTTGCTGGAACAGTCGCGTAGCAATAAGAATGATCGGCATAATGGCAAACACGATCAATGCCAATTTCCAATTGATGACCACCATGATGATGGCGGCGGACAACATTTTCAGGACATCGGCCACAATCATAAAAAATCCTTGGCTGAAAATCTCACCGATACGTTGCATATCCGCAACGGCCCTGGTGACCAAAACCCCGATGGACGAATTGTCAAAAAAGGTCATCTTAAAGCTGGTCATCTTTTCAAAAAGACTGATTCGGATGTCCCGGATGACCGATTCGCCCAACAAGTTCGCATAATAATTGAACAACAACTGGGTGGTCACCTGTCCAATCAAAAAAGTCAACATCAACAAAACATTGTTGAGCAGTTGCCCTGCATCCTTGCTTTCCAGTGATTGGTTGATGATATTTTTTACCAACAACGGTATTACAATGGCAAATGCAGCGGAAAGAATGGCCACAATGGCCACCAACCAAAAGATGCCCCTGTAGGGCCTAGTTCGCGAAAAAACACGCTTGAACAGTCGAAAATCAAACGCTTTTCCTACATCATCCTTTTTGCTCATCAAATAATTCTTTTGGATATAAAACCTTGGTCAAATATAAACCTTTTGCAGGGACGGAGACACCTGCCTCCCCCCTATCCTTGCTTGCCAATATGGCATCAATATCCCCGAGGGCCGTTTTTCCCATACCCACGTCCAATAGGGTACCCACAATGGCCCGGACCATGTTCCTCAAAAATCGGTCGGCCGTGATGGTAAATACCCACTTGTCCTCCTGGGCCTCCCAAACTGCATGGCGAACATCGCAATTGAACGTCCCCACATCGGTATTGGACTTGGAAAAACATTCAAAATCCGTATAGGCAAGCAGCTTCAGGGCCGCTTGGTTCATGACGTCCATATCCAAAGGATATGTCACGATGTGGGCAAGGTCAAAATAGAACGGATTCTTTTCCCGCACCAACCAATATTCATAAGAGCGCTCCACGGCATCAAACCGGGCATGGGCCTCGGTCACCATCCGATGGATGTCCTGGACCGCAATGTCCTCTGGAAGGAAGGCATTCAGGCGGTACACCAACTGTGCCGTATCTTCAATAAGGTCAAAATCAAAATGGGCGAACATTTCCTTGGCGTGCACTCCGGCATCGGTCCTTCCTGCCCCTACGACCTCTACTTTTTGCCGCAGAAGGGTGGACAGGGCTTTTTCCAATACCTCTTGCACGGTTATGGCATTGGGTTGGTTCTGCCATCCGTGGTATGCTTTCCCGAAATAGGAAAATTGGATAAAATATCTCAATGGAATCCCTTACTTTTAAGTCAATAAAGATAGTCCAAACCTTTCCAACACAAATCCCGCCTTCTTTTTTTAGCATATTTTTAGCGTTATGACCAAGATTTTATTGCTTTCCGACACCCATGGCCACATAGACAAGACCATTTTAAAATATGCTGCCCAGGCCGATGAAATCTGGCATGCCGGGGACATAGGCAACCTTGGGGTGATGGATGCCTTGATGGCCGTAAAGCCATTACGGGCCGTACATGGAAACATCGACGACCATATCATTCAAAAAGAATATCCGGAGAACAACAGGTTCATGTGTGAGGGTGTGGATGTCTGGATCACCCATATTGGGGGCTATCCCGGCAGCTACAATGTCAGGGTAAGGGATGAGATCAGACAGCATCCACCAAAACTTTTTATTTGTGGGCACTCCCACATCCTGAAGGTGATGTACGACAAAAAACTGGGGCTGCTCCACATGAACCCAGGTGCTTGTGGCAAACACGGGTTCCACCAGGTACGAACCATGCTACGGTTTGTGGTGGATGGGGATAAAATTTCGGATTTGGAAGTCATTGAATTGGGAAAAAGATAGGAAATGAGAACATATATACTTGCATTGATCTTGATTTTAACCTCTTGCAAGGAGAAACCCGCAGGAAAGTTGGACCAAAATTCACCCCTCGAAGCACAAAGTGTTGTTACCCTTCACATTTTGGGGACCGTACAAGATGGAGGGAGTCCGCATATTGGCTGCAAGAAATCGTGCTGTGCAGACTTGTTCAACAATCCTGACAGTGACCGCAAGGTGGTATCCTTGGGCCTTGTGGACCATGAAATCAACAAGAGTTATCTTTTTGAGGCCACACCGTACATCACCTCCCAAATGAAACTTTTAAAAGAGTTCTCTGGCAGCATCGATGAAACGCCTTCCGGTATTTTTATGACCCATGCACATATTGGACATTATTCCGGTCTCATGTATTTGGGAAGGGAAGCCTTGGGAGCCAAAGGAGTCCCCGTATATGCCATGCCCAAAATGCAGGCCTTTTTGGAAAGCAATGGGCCATGGGACCAATTGGTTGCCTTGGACAATATTGAAATCCGCCCATTAGAAAACGAAAGGCCAATTGCACTTTCCAAAAATATAGTGGTAACGCCGTTTATAGTACCGCATCGGGATGAATATTCCGAAACGGTCGGATTCAAAATTGCGGGACCCAATAAATCCGTTCTTTTTATCCCTGATATTGATAAGTGGTCCCGATGGGAAAAGGATATTGTTGCCGAAATCAAAAATGTGGACCTTGCTTTTTTAGATGCCACCTTTTTTGATGGGGATGAGATCAACACCCGTAATATAAGTGAAATTCCGCATCCTTTTGTTGTGGAAAGCATAAAGCTATTCCAGTCCTTGCCCGATGATGAAAGATCAAAAATCCATTTTATTCATTTCAACCATACCAATCCTCTTTTGATCAATAATAGCGGCCAACAACAGATAGTATTGGACAAAGGCTTCAACATTGCCACATTCAATCAAGGATTTGCACTTTAGACCATGAATTCAATATGCATCAAAAACAAAAATCCCGACCAAGAGGCCGGGATTCTTTCGCACTAATACTACTAAGATGTTAGGTTCAACGTAAGCGATCAACAGATTTTACAAGATCTTCATCCTTTTTGATAGCCCTGTTGGCCAGGACCAGAAAAACGATAGAAAATACAGGAATCAGCATCCCAATACCCTTCTCAGAAACCACAGCTTCTCCGGATAAGCTTAGCGATCGATAAACGAAAAATCCTAGTAAAAAAAGGTTCAATATGATGTTCAATCTGTTCACCACAAATTGATTTTGTCTTTTCTTGTACAGCAAAATGGCAATAACGGCCAAAACCGCTGAAGCATAAAAGGCCACACTCACCAAAATTTCATTTTGGGCATACACCTCTTTGCCCCCCACTTCGACCCAAAGGTTCAGAAAAAAGGGAAGCACGCCTGTAATCAGGGCCACTATCACCAAATAAAACGTCTGAATCCGTTGAATCATTGCAAAAATCGATTTCAAAACGCAAAAATAACTGTCTTTTTGATAAATAGACGCTTATTCTTAAAAAATAATTTGTATTATTGTGTCGTTATTAGCGAAGTACTTACCTAGGAAATCTTTCCTCCAGTAGCACCCAAATAACTTTTACTTCAATTTATTCAGATTAGACACGTTTAACTTATTCTATACTTAATGTTCGAGATTTCAGATCTAAAAGCTAAAAAGCTTCCTGAACTGCAAGAAATTGCAAAGGATCTTAATGTTCCTAAATTCAAAACCCTAAAAAAACTGGATCTTGTATATCAGATACTCGATGTCCAGGCATCCAACCCAAAAGCGGTGGTGGAGAACACTGCCGAACCCCAAGAAAGGCCTGCCCCCAAACCCAAACGTGAAAGGACTCCCAGACCCAAAATGGTAGAGCCAAAAGAACCCAAGGTAGAAACCGCTGAAAAAGCTCCTGAAACCGAAGCCAAGGATAGAAAGGATGACGCCAAGGCGCAGCCGCAAAAAAAGGAGAACAAACAGAACAATGCCCCAAAAGGGCAAGGTAATGCCAAAAGGACAAACCAACACCCGCAACAACACCAGAAGAATACCCACCACGAAAAACACGACAAAAAGAACAACAATTTTGACAAGGATCTCAAGAATAGGTACAAAGAGCCTGAATTTGAATTCGACAGCATCATTGAGAGTGAAGGTGTTCTGGACATCATGCAGGATGGTTATGGGTTCCTAAGATCTTCCGACTACAATTATCTATCATCCCCTGACGATATTTATGTTTCCCAATCACAGATCCGATTGTTCGGACTGAAATCCGGGGATACTGTTTTGGGGAACATCAGACCTCCAAAAGAAGGCGAAAAATATTTCCCTTTGATCAAGGTGAACAAAATCAACGGGCTTGACCCTCAAGTGGTCAGGGATAGGGTTTCCTTTGAACACTTGACCCCCTTGTTCCCCAAGGAAAAATTCAAATTGGCAGAAAAACAGAGCACCATTTCCACTAGGATCATGGACCTGTTCTCCCCTATTGGAAAAGGACAAAGGGGCATGATCGTATCCCAGCCCAAAACGGGTAAGACCATGTTGCTGAAGGACATCGCCAATGCCATTGCGGCCAACCACCCAGAGGTTTACCAAATCATCCTATTGATCGATGAAAGACCGGAAGAGGTTACCGATATGCAGCGTAACGTTCGCGGTGAAGTGGTCGCCTCTACTTTTGACAAAGAAGCTTCCGAACACGTAAAAGTGGCGAACATTGTTCTGGACAAAGCCAAAAGATTGGTGGAATGCGGCCATGATGTGGTGATCCTTTTGGATTCCATCACCCGATTGGCACGCGCCTACAACACCGTACAGCCCGCTTCCGGGAAGGTATTGAGTGGTGGTGTGGATGCCAATGCCTTGCACAAACCCAAACGTTTCTTCGGAGCCGCAAGGAACATTGAAAATGGGGGATCATTATCCATCATTGCAACGGCCCTTACTGAAACAGGATCTAAGATGGACGAGGTGATCTTTGAGGAATTCAAGGGTACCGGTAACATGGAACTTCAGTTGGATCGTAGGATTTCCAACCGAAGAATTTTCCCTGCCATTGACCTGATTTCTTCCTCGACCCGAAGGGATGACCTGCTGTTGGACGAGAACACCATCCAACGTATGTGGATCATGCGCAAGTATCTGGCGGACATGAACCCTGTGGAGGCCATGGAGTTTATGGAGCAGCGCATCAAACAGACCCGTAACAATGAGGAATTTTTACTCACAATGAACGAATAGAATTTTGTAAATGATTCAATTTCAATAAAATAAAAACCCTTCAAAATTTCTTGGAGGGTTTTTTATTTGATCAATTTGAAGAAAAGGCATATCTTTAAATTGGTTTCCTCAAAACTGAACCTTAAATACTTATTCAATGAAAAACAACAGAAAAACTGCCTTTGCTTTTTTAGCATCCATCCTGCTCTTGGCCAGCTCTTGCCAACAAGGGCCAAAAAAAGACGAAACCGACCCAGAAAAACCTGAAAAGCCTAGAGAAGAGCAGGTCTCCCCTCCAAGCGGGATCATTTCGCTGGTGGAATCCAAATCCCTCTACGACAATTACACCAAACACAGATTGGGCATGATACAACAATATGAAATGGAGCGAAAGCCGGACGAAAAGTTTGTGCCAGCCCGTTTCAGTGATTTTGACTACGCCACCATCAAACAGTACATCGCCTTCATTGAACAAGAGGCCAAAGAGGCCCAAGTGGACATCTCCTCGCTTCGGATCTACTTTGCGAGCTATCCGGACAAAGATCGTTTTCCCGATGGGGACAAAGTAGTCCACCCTAGGCAAAACTCCATCTTCATTGTGCCCACCATGAGAGTGGACAGCATGGATTATGGCTTCTATATTGGCGCCGATGGAAAGGCTAAATTGATCAAAAATGCCGTTGGGGAAACAGGTATCGGCTACAAATCCGATCAAGGGGAAAGGTCACAGGCCGGTTTTGTTCCCAGCCTATCCGCCACTGTAATTGATGAACAGAGCCTGAACTTGAACCATGGAAGTTCAGGACCTCCCCCGTATCCTGATGATTTCGATTAACCCAGTATGCCCAACGAGCTTTTCAAATATTTGATAGCACATTTCTACATCCCCCTTTATCTTCTTACATGGATAATTGCGGTGTATAGGTACAGAAGGTATTTTGACACCCCGTTGAAATACCTTCCCATGGTTATCATCTATACCTTTTTTACGGAGCTATTGGGCTATTTCATCAAATATTCGAATGAGTTTCAATTTTTTTCAGATGACCGTTTCGCATGGCATAACGTAATCATCTATAATGTGTATCAATTGGTGTTCTTTCTTTTCTTCTTTGAAGTGTATCGAAAGAACACCAAAAATGAATCGATAAAAAAGTGGATTTTCTATGCCAGTGTCTCATGTGTGGTCATATATGTGGTCAATGCCATTTTTTGTAACCCCCTGCACGACCAAATGACCTATGCCCATATCGCCGTCTCCTTGGTACTGATTGCCATCCTTGTACTGTATTTCAAGGAAAAAGCCAAAGAGGAGAACCCGCAACCACTAAAATATAACCTATTGTTTTGGGTAAGCATTGGATTATTGGCCTTCTATACCTTGTTCCCCATCATTTTGACCATGTACAAGCTCAATTTGGGCATTACAGTGAATGTATACCTGAGACCGATCCTGTTGAGTTCGATTGTTTTCCAATATGGCTGTTTCATCATTGGCCTTTTGGCGGGGAAGCGAAAAGCATTCAGGTGAAAGAACGTGGCACGAATCGCTGTGGGCGTTTTATTGCTTAAATTGGCTCCTCCAATAAAAGGGAACATAACAATCGATGATCGAGGAGCTCTATAATTTCTTTTCAAACCAATATTACATCCTTCTTTACCTCCTTGTTTGGCTGGTGGCCGTTTTTCGCTACAGATCGTACTTTGACACGCCCCTAAAGTATTTTCCCATCTATTTGATGTACACCTTCCTAACCGAGCTGCTGGGCTACTTTATTAGTCACCATGATGATTTTCAGTTTTTCTCCGATGATCGGTACAGCTGGCATAATGTGATCATCTACAATATCTATTCAGTCGTCACATTTTTATTTTTTTATTACATCTATTGGCGAATACTGAAGGGGGACAAACACAGAAACTGGGTACGATATGGTGCCTGCATCAGCATGTTGGCCTATGTGGTCAGCCTTTTCTTTCAAGACCCACTGCACATGAACTTGTACTATGCGGATTTGATTGCATCCATAATACTTTTGGTCAACATTGCCCTATACGCCAAAGAAAAAATGAGCGAAGGGACCCAGCTGCATTCCATGAAATACAATCTCATGTTCTGGATTACTCTGGGGTTGGCCGTTTTCCATGCTATTTTCCCCTTTTTGTTCCTGATAGCCTATGAAGCACCAAAAGTCTGGGCAGAATACCAATTACGTCAAGTATTGATCGTCCTGATTTTATTCATGTACGGAACCTTCATGCTGGGATTCCTGATTTCAAAAAGGAAGGCTTTCCGGTAAGGAATGAAAGCCCCATAAAACAAAAAACGCCCCCAAACATGGGAGCGCTTTGATAATATATTTTGACTTGGATCAAGCTTACATAGCAGCAACCTTGCCCATCAATTTGCTCTTCAAGTTTGAAGCCTTGTTGTTATGGATGATGTTACGCTTGGCCAACTTATCGATCATGCCGACCACAGTGGGCAACAAAGCCTCGGCAGCTTTCTTGTCCTCTTCATTGCGCAATTTCTTGATAGCATTACGCACGGTTTTGTGCTGATACCTGTTACGCAAACGTACCGCTTCGTTTCTTCTGATTCTCTTTAATGCTGACTTATGGTTTGCCATTATCTTAATTTATACTTTCTAAATTCTTTTTTGTAGCCCGTAGGGGAATCGAACCCCTGTTACCAGGATGAAAACCTGGCGTCCTAACCCCTAGACGAACGGGCCATTTTAAATGAAACCAAAGGCAAAAAACCCTTGCATTTCTCTATTCCATTGAACTTCGTAGCCCGTAGGGGAATCGAACCCCTGTTACCAGGATGAAAACCTGGCGTCCTAACCCCTAGACGAACGGGCCATTATGGTTACACAATTGCGGATGCAAAAATACAACTATTTTTAAGTCTTGCAACAGTAAATTTTATTTTTTGCCACCTGTTTAATAGGCCTTTGCAAACAACACCCGTTGCTCAGAAGGTTTCCCTGTCACCATGCACTTCCCTTCTTCCTTTTGGGCACCCAATGGAATGCAGCGGATGGTGGCCTTGGTCTCCTCCTTGATCTTGTCCTCGGTCTCGGCGGTACCGTCCCAATGGGCAGATACGAACCCTCCTTTTTCCTCGATCACTTTTTTGAAATCCTCATAAGTATCCACTTCGGTGATGTGTTTCTTTCTGAAATCCAAAGCTTTGTTGTAAATATTCTCTTGGATGTCCTCAAGCAGTGAAGCTACTTTCTCCACAATCTCTTCCGCCTTCACGGTTTCTTTGGTCAAAGTATCCCTTCGGGCCACTTCATAGGTTCCGTTCTCCAAATCACGCTGGCCAACGGCCAAACGGATAGGAACGCCCTTGAGCTCATATTCATTGAACTTGAAACCGGGTTTATGGGTATCCCTTTTGTCATATTTTACGGAAATCCCTTTGGAACGCAGTTCCTTGACCAAGGGTTCCACTTTTTCCGAAATGGCATCCAATTGATCAAGCCCTTTATAAATGGGCACAATCACCACTTGAATGGGGGCCAATTTTGGCGGCAATACCAATCCGTTATCATCACCATGGGTCATTACCAAAGCACCCATCAATCGAGTGGAAACGCCCCAAGAAGTGGCCCAAACATATTCTTGGTTTCCTTCTTTCGTGGCAAATTTCACATCAAATGCCTTGGCAAAGTTTTGTCCCAAAAAGTGTGAGGTACCTGCCTGAAGAGCCTTCCCATCCTGCATCAATGCCTCAATACAATAGGTTTCCTCCGCTCCGGCAAAGCGCTCGCTCTCGGTCTTGGTCCCTTTGATCACCGGAACACCCATATAGCTTTCAGCAAACTCGGCATAAATGTGCATCATCTGTTCTGCTTCTTCCAAGGCTTCTTCCTTGGTGGCGTGGGCCGTATGCCCTTCTTGCCATAAAAATTCAGCAGTTCTTAAAAACAGACGTGTGCGCATTTCCCAACGGACCACATTGGCCCATTGGTTCACCAAAATGGGCAGGTCTCTGTAGGACTGCACCCATCTCCTGTAGGTATCCCAGATGATGGTTTCCGAGGTAGGACGGACAATGAGCTCTTCCTCCAATTTGGCATCCTCGTCCACAACAATACCACTGCCATCCTCTGCATTCTTCAGCCTGTAGTGTGTCACAACGGCGCATTCCTTGGCAAAGCCTTCCACGTGGCTGGCTTCCTTGCTCAAATAGGATTTGGGGATGAACAATGGAAAATAGGCATTCTCATGGCCCGTTTCCTTGAACATCTTGTCCAGTTGCGCCTGCATCTTCTCCCATATCGCATAGCCATAGGGTTTTATCACCATACAGCCCCTAACTCCTGAATTCTCAGCCAAATCCGACTTTACAACAAGTTCATTATACCATTTGGAATAATCCTCGGCCCGGCTTGTCAAATTTTTACCCATCTATTGTAGTTTGGCACAAAACTTGTGATTTTATTAATAAAATAATTCGGTAAAACTAATTATTTTTAATATGTTCAACAATAAAAATTGCGTCATGTCAAAGTCTTTACCCCACAACAAATTCCATATTTTCGCCATACCCATAGTGGGCGCCCTCTTAGCGGTCTCTTGTGGCTCTTACCAACAAGCATCCTATTATGATGATGGCATCTATTCCAGTGGTGACCGAGTGGTCCGTGTTGAGAAGAAAAATGCAGATGCCGTCCGGATGGAACAGCAGGAGAGCAATGTCTATGGGGATTATTTTGGACAAAAAGCGAGCGAGTACGAAGAAATTTTGGACGGCGAGATTTTTACCGATATTGACAGCTACTCCAGTCAAATGGTAAATGACACCATTCCTTATGGGGAACAAACAGATTATTTTGCCTATAACAATACCTATAACGGAAATCCAGGTTGGGGAGACAACCCATCCAATGTCACCATTAATGTGTATGACAATAGCTGGGGCTGGGGAGGCATATATTGGGGGTGGAACGATCCTTTCTGGGGCTACGGCTGGAACTACCCTTACTACGGTTGGGGATGGGGTTGGAACAGACCATGGAGATATAACAATTGGGGCTGGGCCGGTTACTATGGCTGGGGCTACCCCTACAGTGGTTGGGGATATGCCGGTTATTATGGCTGGGGTGGATATTATGGCCACTGGAACAGGCCCTATTACTACAACAATTATCGTAGAAACTACGCCTACATGACCGGCAGAAGAGGATATAACAGCAGTTATATTCCCGGCACCACCCTTCGAGGAAGGTCCAACCTTGCTTCAAGGACCAGCGGCACCAGAACCTATAGTGGCCGCTCCAATGCAGGCAGGACTTCAAGAAGCTACAGCAACGGCACCACTGCCAGAAGATCTGTCAGTGCGGATGCGATTGCAAGAAACAGGGATTACAGGACCAGCAGGAGCACACGCTCCAATCCAAGTTATAGTGGGACTTCCAGGACTTACCGTTCGTATGGAACCTCTCCCTCGACGAGGAGTAACAGCACATACAATCGAAGCAATTCGGCCACCAGGAGTTCATCTCCAAGTTATAGGAGTTCCGGTAGCAGTAGAAGCTATCAATCCTCAGGAAGATCTACACCAAGCAGCAGTAGCTACAATAGATCATCTTCTGGAGCATCCAGAAGTTCCGGCAGTTACAGGAGCAGTAGTAGCAGTTCAAGGAGTTCGGGAAGCTATAGAAGTTCTGGGGGCAGTTCTTCAAGAAGCTCTGGCGGTGCTAGCAGGTCTTCAGGGTCATCCCGTTCCGGCGGTAGAGGTGGAAGGTCATAAATTCCAAAACAGTATCATTTAAACTAAATCAAGGGAAATGAAAAGAATCTCAACTTTCATCATGGTATTGGCATGCACTTTTGCAAGCGCGCAGACCATAGACGATGTAGTTCGGTATAGTACTGAAAACATACAGGGAACCGCGCGGTTCCAAGCCATGGGCGGTGCCTTTGGCGCCTTGGGTGGAGATCTGTCCTCCCTTAACGTAAACCCTGCAGGGTCGGCAGTCTTCAACTATAGCGAGGTAGGCATCACAGGGTCCAACTATCACAGCAACAATGATGTACGCTACGGAAACAGCCTCAGAAACACCAAGGACAATTCTCTGAATCTGAACCAAGTCGGCGGGGTTTTTGTGTTCAATTCCACGAACAGCCCATGGAAAAAAATAGCGTTGGCCTTCAACTATGACATGGTCCAGAATTTTGACAATGAAATTTTTGCCGCTGGAAGTTCCACCTCGGGCATCGACAATTACTTTTTGAACTTTGCCCAAGGTCAGCCTTTGGGACCGCTACGGGTCCAACAAGGAGAATTTATTGAAGAAGCCTACCTTGATATTGGCGCCAATCTTGGCTATGCCGCACAACAGGCTTTTCTTGGTTTTCAGGCAGGGCTCATCGAACCCACCGTGGACGATGATGCCAACACCGATTATTTTTCCAATGCGGAATACGGTAGTTTGAACCAAAGCTATTTGAGGACCACTTCGGGCTACAATAGCAAGTTTACGCTGAACTTTGCCACGCAATACGAGGAAAACCTCTATCTAGGAGCCACGGTGAACTTCCACAATGTGCTCTATGACAGGGTCACTTATTTTGATGAGGATGGATATGACCAGGCATCCCCTGTCCAGTTCACCTCTTTTGACAACTTTCTGCACACCGAGGGCTACGGCTTTTCCTTCAGTCTTGGCGCCATTGCTAAATTGAACGAAAGCGTACGTGTGGGTGGTAGCTACCAATCCCCCACATGGTACAGACTGACCGATGATACTTCCCAACGCATCAATTCCTCATTGGCCGTATCGGATATCAATTTCATCAATTTTGGCATCGTGAACCTATATGATGAATACAAGATCAGGACCCCTGAAAAATATACAGGAAGTGTGGCCATTGTGTTTGGACAAGATGGACTCATCAGTTTTGATTATGGCTACCAAGACATGTCCAAAGCAGAGCTCGGACCCACCTCGGATCCCAACTTTGCCGCAGAGAACGATTTTATTTCCACCGAATTGGGCGCCGTGAATTCCTTTAGGCTGGGCGGCGAATACCGAATAGAACGCGTGAGCTTGAGGGCCGGTTACCGATTTGAGGAAAGCCCTTATGAGAACACGGACTTTGTGGGCGACCTCAATGGATTCTCGGCCGGTATCGGTTATGATTTTGGTGGAAGCAGGTTGGATCTGGCCTATAGCCGTTCCGAACAGGATGTGAACACCTATCTTTTTGACAGCGGCATCGACAATGCGGCCATGGTCAACAGGATCAATACCAATATTTCATTGGGCTATACCATGAAATTCTAAAAAATAAAATTGAAAAAACAGATAAAAGGTCGGACACAATCCGGCCTTTTTTTATCGCACCAAAGAAAAATGCCTTCGCACAGAACGTGCCACCAATACCCCCTCATCGTCACGGTCATAGTCCAATCGGAACCAATAATCCGAAGAAGGCAGATCCCTGCCATTGAAGGTGCCATCCCATCCCGTGTTGAGGTCCATCTGTTTCAAGAGTTTACCATAACGGTCAAAGATATATACAACAGCATTGTTTAGTTGCTCAATCCCATACACATTCCAGTTGTCATGCACACTATCCCCATTGGGTGTGAAGAACTTCGGATAGCCCACCACCAAAAACTGATAGGCATCTGAAGTGCCACAGCCATTTTTATCGTTGATGACCACTTCGTTCATCCCAGGAGGGACATCGTAAAAAATAGGATCGTCCTGATATTCACCACCATTCAAGGAATATTCGTAGTTGCCATCGCCCAAGGGCACAATTTCCACATTGTAGGGGTCGGTCTGGTCGCTGTGGACCAAATCGTCTATGACCACCACCTCATCCAACTCTGGAGTGCCATAAAACGTAATCAGGATATCGTCGGTAATGGTTGTTCCAAAAGTAGACTGAATGGTCACTCTATATCGTCCCGAGTTCGGACTGGATACGGTCAACTCGGTCTGGTCCGCCCCTGAGGCCAATACCGTTTCATAGGTTCCGTCATCATCGGCATCCAGCTCCCAAACGATGTTGGAGATACTGGGACCCACAGGAGAATTCAGTGCACTCAGCACAATATCCGGGTCGCCCTCGCAGGCCACGATGTCCAAGCCCAAAAACTCATCCCGAAGGGTACAGTCCAAAGCGGAATCCTGATCAGCATCCACAGAACTGCCCGTAAAGGTCAGGATAAAGGATTCCGGATCTTCGTCAAAGTTGGTGTTGTAATTGTTGATGTAGAGGTAATAGATTTCCCCAGCGGTCACATTCAGCCATTCATCATAGGTGTTCTGGCTCTGTTTCACAAAAGGCGCACCTACCCTTCCATCCACTGGGTTCACCCCTATCCCGGTAAAACCGGTATCATTGTATTCGTAATTACAGCGTATGGGTTGGGCGGAACCATTTCCCACAATGGTACAGTAATTCTCTCCCGAAGTTTCGTCGAAAGGACCATAGAGTGCAAAATCCCATTCTGCAGTAATTGGACTTCCCGGGTTCACTGGAAGTGCTTCAATATCAAAACCTATTTGCCCATCGGTACCGGCCCTGAACACATACCAGCCCGTATTGTTCTCAATATTGGCGGAACTGACACTGCCCTTTTCCAGACAGCCTGTTTGCGTAATGACCTCGGGGTCAAAATCATCAATATCCCCACTACCGTCCGTGGTGCCCATGATCGGGGCATCTGCACAGACAGGTATGGCCGTTCTGCAATCAGGTGAATTCTGCGCACTGGCTGCCAAAGAGAAAAGGAGTACACAGCATGCAGCGCTAAATAGGGCTCTCATAGAATCGTGGGGCTATTGGTTATTCTATTTCCACCACTATAACTCCACAAAACGCGTTTTTAGTATGTGATTATCGAAAAAATCTGCCGTTAATCGATGAAATCGACCAGTCGGTTATCTTCTTAGGGAGAAATGGCTCTGGAGGTATTTGGCGTAGGTGCGGTTACCTGCATTATCCACGTAGGACAGTTTGAACCAATAATCGGTGGAAGGCAACGGTTTTCCATTAAAACTACCATCCCATCCTGAATCGAACTCGTTCATCTGCTTGATGAGCTTGCCGTATCGGTCATAAATGGTGACTATGGGGGAATTCAACGTGGAAAGTCCTTCTATCTGCCAGGTTTCATTGAGCACATCGCCGTTAGGTGAAAATATGGCCAAAAAGCCGACCACCACAATTTCTTCCTGCACCTCGCCACAGCCATAGGGGTCTCGCATGGTCACCGTATGCACGCCCGGAGCGACGCCTTGGAAGACATTGCTGGACTGAAATTCACCACCATCCATGCTGAATTCATACTCTCCTTGGTTTTCTGTGTGGATGGTTACCGTATTGTTCGTGCTCATATCCTCTTTTTCAACACTGGAGATGACAGGCATTGTGGATATGGAAACCACCACACTCCGGCTTGCTTCACAGGAAGTGCCGTTGGAAACATTGGTGACTGTCAACGTGTATTCCCCAGCTTGGGAGACCATGATGCTGGGCGTCTGTTGTCCCGTACTCCATAGATAGGTATAATTTGGATTGGCCGTAGTCTCCCCTATTTCTACGCTCCCAACAGCCTCACAGATGACCATTTCCTCTGGAAAAGTGAGCTCTGGGGTCTCCACGGCCTCCAACACAAAACTTTCAGAAGCATCATAGCAATTCGGATTGGCCAAAGAAGTGGTACGGACATAGATGGTTTCCTGTCCCGGACCCTTTTCATATTGTTTTTGCAATGGATTAGTCCCTGCATCGGCATCCATTTGCGAGCTATGGTAACTGACCATAAATTCGTTTGAAGCCGCCGAACCAAGAGCCTCTGTATCCTTATTCGAAAGATCGTACACCATTCCCGTTGACTGACAAAAGATCTCATCGGCCAAAGGCTGCGTCACCGGAACCTCATTGAAACCTACCTGAACATCGCTCACAATGCTGCCGCTGGCTGTAGTGACCACAACACGATACTGCCCTGAATTCAGCACTTGGTAGGTGGGCATTGCCGCACCCGAAATGGGTTGGTACCCGTTTCCCAAATCAACATACCATTCGTAAGCCATCGCACCAGTCGTTGTGGCATCCAATAGCACATTGTCATTCTCACAAGCTGCTATGGGTGGCCCCAAAAGATTGTCGATAATGGTACAGTCCAGAGCGTCATTGGGATGGCTTATCCAAATGCTCCCTGTGAACTGTATGGAAAAACCAGAGTTCACATTGCTGAAATTATTGATGAAAAGATAGTAGTCCTCACCGGCCTCCACTTGAAGCCATTCCTCATAATGCACAGAATCCGAAATACCCGTTGGGTCTTCCCCCACTCCAATAAAACTGGCAGCCTCGCTATTGTCGAAAAAATTGCAGCGCACCGGTTCTCCCAAATTGGAACAGTCCGATGACCGATAGAGTGCAAAATCCCAATCCTCGCCATTGTCATGTCCAATATTGAAGCCCAATTGCCCCGAAGCGGCCGTGCGAAACCTGTACCATGCCGAATTGGATTCTATGGACCCTGTTGTGGTACGCTCCAAACACCCACTGGTTGCCGCACCATTGAAATCATCGGTCCCATAGCCATTCGTCCCTCCATTGATCGGTGTGTTGTTACAAATAGGGACTGCACTGACACATTCTTGCGAAACCTGTGAATGCACCAATGGGCAAAAAAAGAAGACAATAAAGGTTCTTATGATGGATTTGACCATAAAAGACTGTAGGTTTGGACGTTATAAAAGTAGTATGGCCAGTGCCTTAACAATAATTTATGTTGTCAAACCATCGGTACCAGATGTTAAATCATTCATTAATGTTATCTTTGCTGTCTTGAAGAAACAGCAAGGAAACAAGCCGCAACCACTAGGCTGGTGCAGACCATCCGAAATTTCCTACGGCGTACACTATCCGACCTGTTTGTTCTATTAAAGATGATCAGATGAAACTAGAGCAGGCTTTGGAAGAACAATATGAAGAAAGGGGCAACGATCACGTTGGTTCTTCCTCGGACACCCCAATGCGAAAGGACGCCTTTGTATTGAGTGATGAGGAAAAAATAGAGCGTATCCAAAAAAATGTCAGGGAAATCATGTTGACCCTTGGCCTTGACTTGGACGATGACAGCCTAAAAGGCACACCCAAAAGAGTGGCCAAAATGTACGTGAAGGAAATCTTTGGTGGGCTCCACCCAGACAGAAGACCTACATCTTCCACCTTTGACAACAAATATAAATATGGTGAAATGTTGGTCGAGAAGAACATTGTGGTCTATTCCACCTGCGAGCACCACTTGCTGCCCATTGTGGGCCGTGCGCACATTGCCTATATCTCCAATGGAACCGTGGTCGGTCTTTCCAAGATGAACCGTATCGTGGATTATTATGCCAAGAGGCCACAGGTCCAGGAACGATTGAACATTCAGATCGTAAAGGAAATGCAGAAGGTTCTGGGTACCGAAGATGTGGCCTGCGTCATCGATGCCAAACACCTCTGCGTCAATTCAAGGGGGATCCGCGACATCGAAAGCAGCACGGTCACTGCGGAATATGGCGGCAAGTTCAAGGATGAGGCCGTAAGAAGGGAGTTTTTGGATTACATCAACCTAGATACCGAGTTTTAACCCTACGTTTTCAATGCAACTTTACAAGGACCAAAACCTTAGAGTACACAATTCGCTTTCAGGAAAAAAAGAACTCTTTCAACCCATAAATGAAGGACATATAGGCATGTATGTCTGTGGCCCCACGGTATACAGCAATGTACACCTTGGAAACTGCCGCACTTTCATGTCCTTTGATATGATCTTTAGGTATTTCAAGCATTTGGGCTTTAAAGTGCGCTATGTCCGTAACATCACCGATGCCGGACATTTGGAGAACGATGCGGACGAAGGTGAAGACAAGATTGCCAAAAAGGCAAAATTGGAACAGATAGAACCCATGGAAGTGGTGCAACGCTATACCGTCGATTTCCATAATACCTTACAAAAATTCAACCTGTTGCCTCCTAGCATAGAACCTACGGCAACGGGGCATATCATTGAGCAGATCGAGATCATCAAGGACATCCTCGAGAAAGGATTGGCCTATGAAGTGAACGGTTCCGTCTATTTTGATGTGGTCAAATTCAATGAGGACCACGAATATGGCAAGCTCAGCGGAAGGAAGCTTGAGGACATGATTGCCAATACCCGCGAACTGACCGCACAGGACGAGAAAAAAAATCCGCAGGATTTTGCCTTGTGGAAAAAAGCAGAACCCCAACACATCATGCGTTGGCCCTCACCTTGGGGTGACGGTTTCCCTGGCTGGCACTTGGAATGCACGGCCATGAGCACCAAATATTTGGGAGAAACCTTTGACATCCACGGAGGCGGAATGGACCTGAAATTCCCCCATCACGAGTGCGAGATCGCACAAGCGGAGGCCAGTACCGGAAAATCACCGGTAAAATATTGGATGCACGCCAACATGTTGACCCTCAATGGAAAGAAAATGTCCAAATCCACTGGGAACAACATCTACCCTTCGGAGATTTTCAGCGGGGACAACAACATTTTGAGCAAAATCTACTCCCCTGCCGTTGTGCGCTTTTTTATGATGCAAGCCCACTATACCAGTATTTTGGACCTTAGTGACGAAGCCCTTTTGGCATCCGAAAAAGGCTATCATCGCCTAATGGAGGCCATGACAAGCCTTAAGGACCTTAAAACGGGTGCAACATCGGATTTCGATGTGGCTGCATGGAAGCAAAAGTGCTATGACGCCATGAACGATGACTTTAACACCCCCATCCTTATTGCAAACCTGTTCGATGCCGTCAAGCATATCAATCTCATCAAAGATGACCAAGAAACCATCAGCAGCGAGGACAAGGAACTCTTGGAGATGACCTTGAACGCCTTTGTATATGATGTTTTGGGCATAGAGAACCAAGCCTTGACCAAGGATGATTCCAAGGCGCTGACCGGGGTCATGGAATTATTGATCCAAATCAGGAACGATGCCAGGGCCAACAAGGATTTTGCCACTTCGGACAAGATACGGGACGAGCTCACCGCTTTGGGCATTCAACTCAAGGATGGCAAGGACGGTACTTCGTTCAGTATCAACTAAGCTAATCCACAAACTTGGATTGATACTCCCCAGGTGACGAATTGATTTTCCGTTTGAAGAGCCGGTTAAAATAAGATCGGTTCTCAAAACCACATTCCAGATAAATCTCTTTGATTTTTCTGTGGGGATCCTGTAGCAGGTGAACAGCCAGTTTTATGCGTTCGTTGTTGATGTAGTCTATGGGTGTCACCCCCAATTCATCCTTAAAGGTCTTATGAAAATGGGATTCGCTCATGCATGCCTTTTTGCTCAAATCGCCCACAGAAATAGGTTCATGTAGATGTGCGGCAATATATTCCAACGCATAGGCCAAGCGATTGTTCGAGCTCAATCTGGAAGCATTCTCCGCATAGGTTTCCCTGGCATTGCCCTGCAAGATGCGTATGATGAGCTCTTGCAGCATGTTGTCCACAAAAAAGTCCTTGGATGGATGGTTTTCGGTAAAAAGGTACAGCAATCGCTGGATGATACCATAAATACTGGCATCGTTTGTAAAGTGATAGTTGTAGTCCATCAATGCCCATTCCGAACCATCGTGCTTGGGCATCCCCTCGTTCATCAACGTGATGACCTTGTTAATTTTTTCTTCGGATATGGCCATGGCCAAACAGCGGGTAGGGTTCTCATGGTCAGCTTCAGGAAAATCAATGCACATGACCTCATTGGAGGGCAAGATCAAAGATTCTCCCGGCAAAAAATCAAAGGCCTTTTTGTCACGCAAGTGCATCACCTTTTTTCCAATGAGCATGGACGCAAGTACAGGTTGATCGAACTGCAACATTACCCGCTCCGCTTGAAGATGGGTCTCGAACACGTGCATGGCGGCATTGTTCAAGGTGTACGAAGTCTGGTTCTCCACCAAATGTTCCAATTTGCGTTCTTTATAAAACTTCTCAGAAAGTTGCATGTCGATATGTATCCCTTAAAATATTACACAAAAACTTATTAAATATAAAAAATATACTCCTGAATATTGTTAAAAATATAAAAACAAAGAGGATTGGTCACACTAATAATAGAATACGTCAGATGCTTGGGACACAAAATCAATACTTTTAAAATCAGACACTTGGACAGTCCATCGTCCAGCACAAAAAATAAACTTTAACAACTAAAAGTATCTATTATGAGCAATGTACAGACAACGGAGCGCAACGTTCTGGAAAAACCCAAGTTCAAGGACCAGTATGAGAATTACATTGGTGGAAAATGGACACCCCCTACCAATGGGGAATATTTTGACAATATCTCCCCTGTGGATGGTAATGCATTTACAAAAATCGCCCGATCATCCGCAGAGGATATTGAAAAAGCCATTGATGCCGCCTGGGCCGCCGCACCACAATGGAACAATTCATCGGTCACTTACCGAAGTAACCTCCTACTGAAGATTGCAGATAGAATGGAACAAAACCTAGAGGTGCTGGCCCGTGCCGAAACTTGGGACAACGGCAAGCCCTTGAGGGAAACCCGTGCGGCCGACCTACCCTTGGCCATTGACCATTTTAGGTATTTTGCCGGTGTGATCAGGGCCGAGGAAGGTTCGGTGAGCGAGCTGGACTCCAACACGGTTTCCATGAACATCCTGGAACCACTTGGCGTGGTGGGCCAGATTATTCCATGGAACTTTCCCTTGTTGATGGCCGCTTGGAAAATAGCCCCTGCCCTTGCAGCTGGGAACTGCGTGGTACTGAAACCGGCAGAACAGACCCCTGTGGGCATTTTGGTGTTCATGGAACTGATCGAGGATATTCTTCCGGCCGGTGTGCTGAACATTGTGAACGGATTTGGAATAGAAGCAGGAAAACCCTTGGCCTCAAATCCTAGGATCAACAAAATAGCCTTTACCGGAGAGACCACCACAGGCCAATTGATCATGCAGTATGCCTCCAAGAACATCATTCCGGTGACCTTGGAATTGGGCGGCAAATCCCCCAATATTTTCTTTGAGAGCATCATGGACGCCGATGACGAATTCTTTGACAAGTGTCTGGAAGGTGCCGTTATGTTTGCCTTGAACCAAGGAGAGGTCTGCACCTGTCCATCCAGAATCTTGGTACAGGAAAGCATTTTTGACAAATTCATCGAACGGGTGGTGGAACGCACCAAGGCCATTAAACTGGGTCACCCCTTGGACCCCGACACCATGATGGGCGCACAGGCTTCCAACGACCAGTATGAGAAAATCCTCAATTACATCCAAATAGGAAAAGAAGAGGGATGCGAAGTATTGACTGGGGGCGAGGCCGCCTACAATGAAGGGCTGGAAGGTGGATACTACATCCAACCCACCATTTTGAAGGGAAACAACAAAATGAGGGTCTTCCAAGAAGAAATTTTTGGTCCCGTGGTATGCGTAACCACTTTTAAGGATGAGGCAGAGGCCTTGGAAATCGCCAATGATACCCTGTATGGATTGGGTGCCGGGGTCTGGACGCGCGACATGCACCAAGCCTATAAGATCTCAAGGCAGGTACAGGCCGGAAGGGTCTGGGTGAACTGTTACCACGCCTACCCCGCACATGCCCCCTTCGGAGGTTACAAAAAATCGGGTATCGGTAGGGAAACGCACAAGATGATGCTGAACCACTACCGTCAGACCAAGAACATGCTCATCTCCTACGACAAGAGCAAATTGGGTTTTTTCTAAAATGGACAAGGCAATAAAACGGGTCCTTGTTACCGATCGTGCCGAAAAAATCATCGATCAACTCAGGGAACGCCATGGCGAATTGATGTTCCACCAAAGCGGTGGATGCTGCGACGGTTCCTCGCCCATGTGTTTCCCAAAGGGCGAACTAATGCTCAATGAGACCGATATTTGGTTGGGCAACATCCATGGGTGCGATTTTTTCATTAGCAAAGATCAGTTTGAATACTGGAAACACACCCAATTGACGGTGGACATTACGACCGGAAGAGGCTCCAGTTTCAGTTTGGAAATTCCTTTGGGACTGCGTTTTGTGATAAAATCCCGATTATATACGGATGAGGAAACGGAACATTTGGTACCCGTACATCCTGCATCCGAGGAAGTTTGATGAAAGCCCCGACTTTGTCGGGGCTTTTTTTTACCTTGCAGTTTCTCAATGCAACGAATGAAACACATCTTGATCGCGCCGTTCATTCTATTGGTAAAATTTTACCAGAATTTCATTTCTCCCATGTTCCCTGCCACTTGTCGCTACTCCCCTACCTGTTCGCAATACACCTTGGAGGCCTTGAAAAAACATGGTCTGTTCAAAGGCGGATGGCTCTCCATGAAACGTATAGCCAGCTGCAATCCATGGGGCGGGAGCGGATACGACCCAGTTCCCTAACATGCACCCAAAGAAGGTATCCAAATCGTTCCAAAAAGGTTATCTGTAGCCAAAAATTACTTAAACATGGGCATCAACCACCCAAAGTGGTTATATTAGTCCAAAATTTAACTCGATGTATTTCCTCGGAATCAATTGGAACCCGGAAGGCACCCTTTTTAAACTGGGCTTTGTTCAAATAAAATACTACAACCTGCTTTGGATCGCGGCCTTTGTCGTGGGCTGGTTCATCATGAAGAAAATATTCCAGAACGAAAAGAAGTCCATGGAAAAACTGGATTCCCTGTTCATCTACACGGTGGTTTCCATTATGTTGGGCGCACGCTTGGGACACGTCTTTTTTTATGACTGGGACTACTACAAGGACCATTTGGTGGAAATTCTTTTGCCCATCAGGGAAAGTGCGAACAGCTCACTGTTCGGCATCATAAACGGCTATGAGTTTACCGGGTTTACCGGATTGGCCAGCCATGGGGCCACCATCGCCGCCATCATTGGGGTGTGGCTCTTCTGCAGAAAATGGGAGGACATCCGAATGCTCTGGATGCTGGACCGTTTGGTGATCCCTTCGGCCATTGGTGCCTGTTTCGTGCGTCTGGGCAATTTTTTCAACTCAGAGATCAATGGAAAAGTGGTCCACAAATCCTATTTCTTGGCCACACGCTTTATAAGGGATTCCGATGACATGCCTGCCTACAAAGCAATGGCGATCACCAAAGAAGCCACAGAAAATGCCGCATATAAGGCCATAGAGCACAACCCGGAATTTGCGGGCATCCTACAGACCATACCTTATCGCCATCCTGCACAATTGTACGAGGCCATTTGCTACTTTTTTGTCTTTCTCTTTCTACAGATGATCTATTGGAAAACGGATAAAAAAGAGAAGCAAGGTTATATTTTTGGATTGTTCATGGTACTCTTGTTCACCGTCCGATTTTTCGTGGAGTTCTTTAAAAAGAGCCAAGGCGGTTTTGAAGAATCATTGGGCCTTCTCTCCACAGGACAATGGCTGAGCATCCCCATGATTGCCATCGGGTTCTATTTTATGTACAGACCATCACCAATCATCTATAGGGATTAGCAACATGAAACGTATCGGCCTATTTTTATCCGTTCTGACCTTTTTCATGGCCTCCTGCAAGTCCGAGACCAAGCAGGCCCTGAAAACCGAGACCGTATCATTCACCAAGGAAGGGGAACTGTCCATTCTTGCCACCGAAACGGATTCCCTGAAAACAAGTTTTGACATCGAGATCGCCGAATCTGAGTACGAGACTCAAACCGGGCTCATGTACCGTCAGTCCATGGAAGAGAGCCAAGGCATGTTGTTCATCTTCCCCAATGTCTCCTCCCGTTCCTTTTACATGAAGAACACCGAGTTTCCCTTGGACATCATCTATATTGATGAAGGACTGAAAATCGTTAACTTCCAAAAGAACGCCAAACCCTACGATGAAAGCAGCCTGCCCTCCAACGTACCCGCCAAATATGTCCTTGAGATAAATGCGGGACTGTCCGATAAGATGGGGCTACAGGTTGGGGACAGTATTGCCTTTACCCGAAAATAATGCCCAAATATCTTTTAGAAAACGAGGAATCGGAACGATTGCTGTTCAGAAGGTTGCAACCCTCAGACTTTGAGGAATGGTTGCCGTTCTATCACGATCCCAAATCCACACAATATTGGGAAGGATTGCCTTCCAATTCAGAGGAAGCCTGCAAAGTCCAATTTGATAGGGTCTTTGAGCGGTATGATAACGATTTGGGCGGCATGAATGCCCTTACCTTGAAAAATTCCGGACAGTTGGTGGGCATCTGTGGACTTTTGGTCCAAATTGTGGACGGTATGGAAGAACTGGAAATCGGATATTCCATATTGCCCAAGTTCTGGCTACAAGGCTATGCGTTTGAAGCGGCACAAAAATGCAAGCATTTTGCCTTTCAAGAGGGGTTTTCAGAATCTTTGATCTCCATCATCCATGTGGACAATGTACCCTCCCAAAAAGTGGCCTTGAAAAATGGTATGTTCCTGGACAAAACCACCACCTATAAGGACAATCCCGTCCATATTTTTAGGGTAAACCAAGGATAATCGTAATTTTGGGGATTTATTTCCGAACTACATGCATCAACCCAAAAGCTACGCCATTCTTACCAATAACACGTCCCAAACGTGCAGTATCATTGACAAGTTATTGGTCAATATGCCGATTCCAGCACTGCAGCAACTGCAAGATTTGAAGGGGCTTCTTTTTTCTCGGTCAGAGATCGATCGTTTTATGGATGAAGAAGAGCGCCACGATATCAAGATCTTGACCAAGGAAACCCAGCAATCCCTCAAGACCATGAGCAGCGGGGAACAGAAGAAGGCACTCTTGCGGTATCTGCTCCAGCAGGAACCTGATTTTTTGGTCCTGGTGAACCCTTTCGACAATCTGGACGTGGCCACCCAGGCACAGTTGAAGGAACAGCTTTGCGATATTGCTTCCTCCAAAATAGTGGTGCAATTGGTCAGCCGATTGGAGGACATTTTGCCCGTGACCACAGATTTTTTCAAACTTGATGGGGAACAATTGTATCCTTACGAAACAGCAAAGGCATTTTGGGAGGAAAACCAAGGACAAGCCATCACATTCAGTGGTAACATCCCTCAACCCCTCCAGGCTTTGGAGGCGACCGGTACAGAATTGGTCAAATTTGAAAAGGTCTCGGTCAGTTTTGACGGGCGACAGGTATTGGACCAAATCGATTGGACCATAAAACGAGGGGAATTCTGGCAATTGATAGGCCCCAACGGAAGTGGGAAGAGCACCTTACTCTCTATGATCACCGGGGACAGCCATAAAGCCTACGGTCAGGACCTGACGCTATTCGGACAAAAGAAAGGAAGTGGGGAAAGTGTTTGGGACCTGAAGAAGAAAATAGGTTACTTTACCCCTGCGGTCACGGACAAATTTCAAGGTTACCATAGCCTGGAACATATGATTATCTCCGGTCTGCACGACTCCATTGGTCTTTATGTCATCCCAACGGACACCGAAAAGCGTTTGGCCCATGAATGGTTGAAACTTTTGGGGCTATACGATAAAAGAGCGAATCATTTTCGCGACCTTTCCGCTGGTGAGAAAAGATTGATCATGATGGCCAGGGCCATGATCAAACACCCTCCCCTACTTATTTTGGACGAACCTACCGCAGGCCTGGATGACCCTAGTGCGGCCCTGTTTGTCGACTTGGTGAACAAGATTGCATCAGAAAGCGATACGGCCATTATTTTTGTTTCCCATAGAAAAGAACCCGGTCTGCATCCCCAATTCAATTATATTTTGAATGTAAGGGACACAGGCTCCATAGGCAGGGTTGGACTTCCTTAGAAAACCATGCAAGGACAAAAAAGGGCCGCTCTAAGAGCGGCCCTTTTTGATATTCATCTAAAAACTTAAACTAAGCAGCTGTGGCAGCTGCAATTTTTTTCTTGAGGGTATCGAACATGATCGGCGTTGCGATGAATACCGAAGAATAGGTACCCACTACCACACCAATGATCATTGCAAACATAAATCCTCGCAAGCTCTCCCCACCAAAGATGAAGATGGCCAACAACACGATCAATGTGGTCAATGAGGTGTTCAAGGTACGGCTCAAGGTGCTGTTCAAGGCATCATTGATATTCTCTCCGCCTTTGAAACCTTTGATGCTGGTTATTTCACGAATACGGTCGAACACGACCACGGTATCGTTCAAGGAATACCCAATCACCGTCAAAATGGCCGCAATGAAGGCTTGGTCAATCTCCATATTGAAAGGCATGAGTTTTCCGGTAAGGGAGAATATTCCCAATACGATCATCACATCATGGAAAACCGCAACAACGGCTCCCAACGAGAATTGCCATTTCCTGAATCGCAATAGGATGTACAGGAACACGACCGCCAATGAGCCCAAAATGGCCAAGAAGGCATTCTTCTTAATATCATCGGCAATGGTAGGCCCTACTTTTACCGATTGTAGAATTCCTATTGATTTTTCCGAAGCCCCAATGGTAAAGTCTTCAAAAGAAGTACCATCTGGAAGGTATTTTTGCAATGTAGTGTACAGTTTTGTCTGAATTTCGGTATCCACTTCCACACCTTCCTCATCTACTTTATAAGGTGTGGTGACCTTTATCTGGTTGGCATCACCAAACGTTTTCACATTGGTTCCACTACCGAATACCGTATTGAGTTCAGAAGCGATTTCCGAAGGGTTCACAGCTTTCTCAAAACGTATCTGATAGGAACGGCCACCAATAAAATCAACCCCTTGCTGGAGGCCAGTGGTGAATAGGGAAAATACAGAAACTACCACCAAGATTCCAGATAGGATATAGGCAAACTTACGCTTGGCCAAGAAATCGATGTTCATGTTGGTGAACAGGTTCTTCGTAATCCCTGTGGCAAAATCCAATCGTCTGCCTTTCTTGGCAGAATATGCATCGATCATCAATCGGGTCACAAATATCGCCGTGAACAATGAAGTAACGATACCTATCAACAAGGTAGTGGCAAATCCCTTGATGGGCCCTGAACCGAAAATGAAAAGGATGATCGCTGTAAGTCCTGTTGTAATGTTGGCATCCAAAATAGAGGACAATGCATTTCCGAAACCATCAGCAATCGCTTGCGCCTTGCCCTTGCCTTTTGCCAGCTCTTCCTTGATCCTTTCAAAGATAAGTACGTTGGCATCCACCGACATACCTATGGTCAACACGATACCGGCAATACCTGGAAGGGTCAATACAGCACCCAAACTGGTCAACACCCCAAAAATGAGCAAGATGTTGAAAATAAGGGCGATATCAGCAAAAACTCCTGCTTTTCCGTAATAGAAAATCATCCATAGCAACACAAAGGCCATGGCAATCATAAAGGATATGAATCCGCTGTCAATAGCTTCCTGGCCCAAAGATGGCCCTACCACTTCCGATTGGATGATGTCCGCAGAAGCCGGAAGTTTACCCGCACGGAGCACATTGGCAATATCCTTGGTCTCGTTTACGGTGAATGTTCCGGTAATCTCGGAACGGCCACCTGATATAGGTCCTGAAGAAACGCCAGGGGCAGTATATACTTTATTGTCCAACACAATGGCTATACCGGTCTGGTTATTGTAAGCATCTCCGGTAAGTGCTTCCCATTCCTTGGCGCCGCGGGTGTTCATGGTCATGCTCACCGCGGGCTTATTGAACTGGTCAAAAGTATCTTGTGCATCCGAAACCACATCCCCGCTGATCCTGGGCACACCGTCCCTGTTGGATTTAAGTGCGTATAGATCCACTACTTCCACATCTTGGGCAGGTCTTTCCCAAAGGAACTTGGTAAACTGTATATCATTGGGCAACAACCTCTTGATCTCGGGCATTCTCAGATACTTCCCTATCTCAGCAGTGTCCGATACCATGGCCCTTGCAATGGCATGGCTGCCTGGGTTGGCGGGAATCAATTTGCCCAAAATCGGGTTGGCCTGAGGAGCCGTGTCCAAAGAGTCTTGGGAAACATCTGAAAGTAAGGAATCAATCTCGGATTCTGGCTTGTTCACCTCTTCTTTGGCTTGCTCAGGTTTTAGGATTTCCTTCAATCGCTCGTTGGCGTTCACCAAAAAGGTTCCCAAACTTGGATTGCTTTGGGGGTAGGTTTCCCAGAACTCCAACTGTGCCGTACTGGAAAGTAGTTCCTGTGCACGGGCAATGTCCCTAGCACCGGGCAGCTCCACCAAGATACGTCCGGAGTTCCCTTCTCTTTGGATGTTGGGTTGAGTTACACCGAAACCATCGATACGCTCACGGAGTACTTCAAATGCAGAAACTATGGACTCGTCTATCTTTCTTCGGATGATGGGCTTTACCTCTTCATCACTCATTTGGAAATTGACATCATCACTAAGTCCTTTGTTGGCAAAGATATCGGGGGAGGCCAATTTGGTTTCGCCCTTGATCTTGTCAAATGCATCAAAAAATAGTTCCAAATAGGTTTTGTCACTATTGGTTGATGCTACATCGGCATCGGCCAACGCCTTGTTGAAAACGGGATTCTTGGTATTGTTCGCCAAACCTTTCAAAATGTCCTTCACGGAAATCTGTAGGGTAACGTTGATACCGCCCTTAAGGTCAAGACCTTTGTTCAACTCTTTTTTCTTGGCATCCTCATAGCTGGTAAAACCCAAAACAGAGTTGTCACTGATAGAGTCCAGATACGATGCCTCTAAAGCTTCACGCTTTGCCACATAATCTTCCTCAGCTTCCGAAATTCGGCTAACGGCATGATTTTCAGCATCCTTCTCCAACTTACTTGTGATGAAGGTAAAGGATAGCTGATAGATGCTCACCAAGCCAAAAAGGATCGCGAAAAGCCTTACAAGTCCTTTATTTTGCATTGATTATTAAATTTTTAGATGTTTTCTTAAACAGCGTGCAAATATATCATTTCCGATAAGATTTGACAATAGAAATTGATCGAATTGCAAATACGCCTGGGCATTGGTTGGTAAAAACAAAATTGTCATTCCGAATGCGATACGGTTCCCCAAACCGTTCCATGGGCCGTTCAAATCCGAAATGACAATCTTTTGGTCAATTTGATGGGATTATACTTGGAGTAATCCGTTGGTCTTTTTAACGCCTTCGGCACTTTCCTGCATTTTGGCCTTCTCGGCATCGGAAAGTTCGATTTCAACAATCTGCTCTATTCCGTCCTTGCCCAAGATCACAGGCACACCGATACAGATGTCGGAAAGACCATATTCCCCGTCTAGCATAGTGGAACATGGGAACATTTTCTTTTGGTCACAGGCAATGGCCTGTACCATTGACGAAACCGCTGCTCCAGGGGCATACCAGGCACTGGTACCCAAAAGCTTGGTCAACGTGGCGCCACCTACCTTGGTCTCTTCCACCACCCATTCCATTTTCTCCTCGGAAAGGAACTCGGAAACTTTTACACTGTTCCTGGTTGCATGACCAATAAGGGGAACCATGCCCACATCGCTGTGGCCACCGATTACCATACCGTCAACATCGGAGATAGGGGCTCCAAGGGCCTCGGCCAATCTGTATTTGAAACGGGCGCTGTCCAAAGCACCTCCCATACCAATGATTTTGTTCTTTGGTAGGCCAGTGGCTTTGTGTACCAAATAGGTCATCGTGTCCATAGGATTGCTCACCACGATGATAGTTGCGTTGGGCGAATGCTCCAGAAGGTTTGTCGCTACCGTTTTAACGATTCCGGCATTGATCCCGATAAGTTCCTCACGGGTCATTCCCGGCTTGCGGGGAATCCCTGAAGTGATAACCGCCACATCACTATTGGCCGTTTTACCATAATCGTTGGTGCTGCCGGTAATCTTGGTATCAAAACCCATTAGGGAGGCGGTCTGCATCAGATCCATCGCCTTTCCTTCGGCATATCCTTCCTTGATATCCAACACGACCACTTCCGAGGCAAAATTTTTCATTGCTATGTACTCTGCACAGCTAGCTCCCACTGCGCCTGCTCCAACTACGGTAACTTTCATTTGTATAAGTTTAAATTTTAACGCTCAAAAATAAGGCATTTCACTTAGAAAAAAGCTGACTTACACCAGTTTTAATGTGTTGATTTTGCAAATGTCCCCGAATATTCGACCATAAAAATGTTAAGAAAACGCACCGTTCATCGAAGAAATCCCTTTTTCTTCATTTTTTGAAACTACAAGTGCAATAGTTTCCTACAAAATTACGTTCTCAAAGTCCCAAAATCAATGTAACCTACTGACCTATGAAAAAGCTCTTTTCATTGTTGTCCATCATAGGCATTATTGCCTTGAGCAACTGTAGCCAAGTTCCAGAAAACAATGACCCTATTTTGGGCATTTGGGCCAAAACAGGATCTTCCACCATAGAAGGCAAGGGTACCGAGACTACCCGGGAAGAATGGATCTTCAACGATGTTTATCTGGGGAGATATCAGAGCTACTCCAATTCAAAACTAGTTTTTTACACCGATTTTAAATGGTCCTTTGAGAATGGGACCTACACCATAATATATGGCGATCCACAGGTGACCGATGTTACGGTCAGCCTGATGAAAGCCCAAGATCCTGAAATTTTAGCCCTAGGGAACGGCTCGGTCTTCGCCACTAGGGAATAAGCCGAAGACCAACATATATGAAAATAGTGGGCCCCGACAAATGTCGGGGCCCACTTTATTTTGGTTGGTCGGTTGGTGATACTATCTAAACCCAAAGTTCAGACCAAAGGTAAAGGTGCTGAACTCAGCGAAATTATATTCTGCATTGATCCTAAAAAACCCCAGCTTCAACTTGGTGCCCAAATTGGCATTGACCCCACTCGCCTTTTTGGAAACGGAAAATGGGTCCACCACTGTTTCAGAGAAAAATGGTCCATTGGCCTGATAGGTCCCCAATACATCGATATCCGATTTACCCGTGATATAGCCTAGACCTCCGTAAAAGTTGATCACCGGAATGCTTCGGGTGGAGACCACGGCACTGAAATTCCATGTTTTGAACGATGCTTCGATACGCTGATCGCTGCCATCAATGATGTCCGAATCCGTGAAATCATACTCTCCATCGAGATTGGTATAGCCAATGACCGCCGAAATGGCCACGGGCAATAGTTTATCGGCCGGAAGCAACTTGGTGAAATCGTATTGGACACCGGCACCAAACAATCCCAATTTGACATTATCATCATCAAATTTCATCTTGGGCAAGAAACGGGCTTTCACTTCCAATCCCTTGATCAGCCCCACACTTCCCTGAAGATACCCCGATGGAACGAAATTGATGTTTTCGGAAGCCAATCCCGAAGGGAGTTCAAAGGTGCTACTGAACAGGGTGGTTTCATCCTCTACAAAAACCTCAACGCCCTCAATGTCACCAAGAGCCGTCGAAACCAAGCGTGGCTGACCTGGATTTTGCACAAAGTCCAGATTTTCATATTCTGCAGGATCAAGCAGAAAGGCCTTTTTGTCATCCTTGTTCTTGAACCCCGTCATGTTTCCCACGATGGATATCTCGAAACCGCCCAAGGGTTTGGAATCTGCACTATTGTACCATCCTGTAGAGATCGTGTAGATGGCTGCCTCGGAAACAGGTGCCAAATAAGCGTTGGCAAAACGTTCCGCATCGTTGACCCCGGAAACGAAAATGTCGTTCAAATCTTGGGCTTTGCCGAAAGTTGCCCCTAGCAGAGCTGCGAGCAGTATGATTTTCTTCATTTTGTAAAATTTTTCCTAAAACTAAAAAACTCGCCTTGTTGGGGCGAGTTTTTGTTGTGAAACAATCGTTATCTATGCATCTATGTTGGCATAGACGGCATTTTTCTCAATGAATTCCCTCCTTGGCGGTACCTCATCCCCCATCAACATGGAGAAGATACGGTCCGATTCGGTGGCGTTGTCTATGCTCACTTGTCGAAGGGTCCTGAACTCTGGGTTCATCGTGGTATCCCACAATTGTTCCGCGTTCATTTCACCAAGACCTTTGTAGCGTTGGATACCAGCTCCACCGTTCATGGAGGCTACTATCTCATCACGTTCCTTGTCGTTCCAAGCATAGCGTTTCTTAGATCCTTTCTTCACCAAATATAATGGCGGAGTGGCGATGTACACGTGTCCTGCCTCTATCAACTCCCGCATGTACCGGAAGAAGAAGGTAAGGATCAAGGTTTCAATGTGGCTACCATCCACGTCGGCATCACACATGATGACCACTTTGTGGTAACGGAGCTTGTCCAAGTTCAGCGCCTTGCTGTCCTCTTCGGTGCCAATGGTGACCCCCAATGCCGTGTAAATATTCTTGATCTCTTCATTTTCAAAGACTTTGTGCTGCATGGCCTTTTCCACATTGAGGATTTTTCCTCGTAGTGGCAGGATAGCCTGAAAATTCCTATCCCGTCCTTGCTTGGCCGTACCTCCCGCAGAATCTCCCTCAACCAGGAACACTTCACATTTGGTCGGGTCCTGCTCGGAACAATCCGAAAGTTTTCCTGGCAATCCGCCAACACTCATCGGGTTTTTACGCTGAACCATTTCACGGGCCTTGGCGGCAGCATGTCTGGCCTGTGCGGCCAATTTTACCTTTTCCACGATCTGTTTGGCATCCTCGGGGTGTTCCTCCAAATAGTCCGTCAACATTTCGGAAACGGCCTGACTCACAGCACTGGTCACCTCACGGTTGCCCAGCTTGGTCTTGGTCTGGCCTTCGAACTGGGGTTCGGCCACTTTTACGGAAACAATGGCAGTAAGCCCTTCACGGAAATCATCCCCTGAAATTTCAAACTTTAGTTTGTCCAACATCCCAGAATTGTCGGCATATTTTTTCAAGGTGGTGGTCAACCCCCTTCTGAACCCCGAAAGGTGCGTACCTCCTTCGTGGGTATTGATATTGTTCACATAGGAATGGAGGTTTTCGGTGTAGCCTGTGTTGTACACCATGGCCACTTCCACAGGTATGCCATTCTTCTCCCCTTCCATGGAGATGACGCTTTGTGTGAGGGGTTCCCGATTTCCATCCAAAAATTTAATGAATTCCTTCAATCCTTCTTCGGAATGAAAGGTTTCGGAAACGAACTCCCCTTTGTCGTCCTTGTTTCGTTTATCGGTAAGCGTAATGGTGATGCCTTTGTTCAGATACGACAGCTCCCGCATTCTGTTTGCCAAAGTCTCATAATTGTATTCTGTGGTCTGGGTAAAAATGGTGTCATCAGGAATAAAGGTAACCACGGTACCCCTTTCATCACTTTCCCCAATGCTCTTTACGGGATAGAGCGTCTTGCCCTTCTCGTATTCCTGTTCCCAGATTTTTCCGTCCCTATGTACAGTCGCTTTTAGATGATTGGAAAGTGCGTTGACCACAGAAACTCCCACACCGTGAAGTCCCCCGGAAACTTTATAGGAATCTTTGTCAAACTTCCCTCCAGCCCCAATCTTGGTCATAACCACTTCAAGAGCAGAAACTCCTTCTTTTTTGTGCAGATCGACAGGGATACCCCTACCATTGTCCTTAACGGTTATGGAGTTATCTTCATTAATGACCACATCAATCGCATCGCAATAGCCGGCCATAGCCTCATCGATGGAGTTGTCCACCACTTCATATACCAAATGGTGCAACCCCCTGACCCCTACATCACCAATATACATGGAAGGTCTCATACGTACGTGCTCCATGCCCTCCAGGGCCTGGATACTATCCGCCGAGTATTGTTTCTTGTTCGCTTCTTCGCTCATATATTATTCGTATTTGCCTTGAAATTTTCAAATCCTACAAATATAAGGAATAGCCAGTGGAATTAGGCCATAGAGGGACAATGAACCCCCTAAGTTATCAACAAAATCTGTGGAAAACGGAAGCCTGTACAAATGTTCGGGAACACACATCTGCCACCAACGAAAAACCCCTTGTCCAAGGGGTTTTTCTGACTAATTGAAAATGAAATAAAACAGCATCTTCCTACTTCATATCGTTGGTTGGTTATTATCGGTTGGGTTATTTCACATAAGCATCGGTGTGCACTTTGGCAACGGCCCTTCCTGAAGGATCGTTCATGTTTTTAAAGGCTTCGTCCCACTCCAAGGCTATCCTGGTACTACAGGCCACCGAAGGTTCCTGCGGAACGCTCAATGCAGCTGCATCCGAAGGGAAATGCCCCTCAAAAATGGAACGATAGTAATATTCCTCCTTGGTCGTAGGCGTCTGTATCGGGAACTTGAAATGGGCGTTCTGCAACTGCTCATCGGTCACTTCTTCCTGTACCATGGACTTCAAGGTATCTATCCAGCTGTACCCTACTCCATCGGAAAACTGCTCCTTTTGTCTCCAGACCACACTTTCGGGAAGATAGGATTCAAATGCTTTTCGCACCACCCATTTTTCCATACGCTCCCCATTGATCATCTTATCCTTTGGGTTGATTCGCATCGCCACATCCATAAATTCCTTGTCCAAAAATGGGACCCTGCCCTCTATTCCCCATGCCGCCAACGATTTGTTGGCCCTAAGGCAATCGTACATGTGGAGTTTGTCCAACTTACGTACGGTCTCTTCATGGAAATCCTTTGGACTTGGTGCCTTGTGAAAATACAAGTATCCTCCGAAAAGCTCGTCCGCTCCTTCCCCGGAAAGTACCATTTTGATACCCATCGACTTGATGACCCTTGCCATCAAATACATCGGCGTGCTCGCCCTAATGGTGGTGATATCATAGGTCTCGAGGTTATAGATGACATCTTTTATGGCATCTAATCCTTCTTGAATGGTGAATTTTATCTCGTGGTGGATGGTCCCAATGTGCTTGGCCACTTTCTGGGCAGCGGCTAAATCTGGTGAACCCTCCAACCCCACTGAAAAGGAATGCAGTTGAGGCCACCAGGCATCGGCGGTATCACCGGATTCAATCCTTTTTTGGGAATATCTTTTGGCGATGGCCGAGGTCACGGAAGAGTCCAATCCACCGGAGAGCAACACCCCATAGGGCACATCGGACATCAACTGACGGTGTACTGCGGCTTCCAAAGCCACCTTTATCTCTTCAATACTGGTCTCGTTTTCCTTGACGGCATCGTACTCCATCCAATCCCTTTGGTACCATCTCTTGAACTCCCCGTCCGAGCTGTGCAAATAGTGCCCGGGAGGGAAAAGCTGAATTTTGGAACAGGTGCCTTCCAAGGCCTTCAATTCGGAGGCCACATAGAAAGTCCCGTTCTTGTCCCAACCAATGTACAATGGAATGATCCCCATATGATCACGGGCGATGAAATATTCGTCCTTCTCACTATCGTATATGGCAAAGCCAAAGATTCCGTTCATTTCATCTATGAAACCCGTACCCTTTTCTTGATAAAGGGCCAAAATGACCTCACAGTCGGATTGGGTCTTGAACTCGTATTTCCCTTCAAACTGTTTTCTCAGTTCTTGGTGGTTATAGATTTCGCCATTGGCGGCCAGCACAAGTTTTCCATCGGCACTCAACAAAGGTTGTTTCCCAGAGGCAGGGTCAACGATTGCCAACCTTTCATGGGCCAAAATAGCCTTGTCATCCGAATAAATCCCACTCCAATCCGGACCCCTATGTCTCACTTTTTTAGACATTTCCAACAATTGGGGCCTCAACACTTCCGTGCTTTCCTTCACATCAAATGCGCAAACAATTCCACACATATATATTATAGTTTATGACAATTTTGATACAAAAATGAATATTCAACTTTTGAAATAAAACAATAAATCTATATTTAATTACATTTTATTCGTTTAAAATACCAAAACATACTTTTTTGATACTTTTTCAGTAAAAGAAAGCATCTATCCCATGTATTCTGTAAGGTTCTTCAATTTTAACGTCTTTTTATACAAACAATATTGAATTAATTCTAGTTTTGAAAACAACTAAAATCACAATCATGAAAAATCTATTTTTATTGACTTTCTTTGCCTTTGCCCTAGTTTTTTCCACAGAGGCCGCAGCCCAAAAATTCAGCGGTCTGGACAAGAGCCCCATGGACATCGCTTCTTTCCCTGCCAGTTACAAGGAGGCCGATAAGTCCGTTCGTGTCATTTACAGCCGCCCTCAATTGAAAGGCCGTAGTTTGTCCGACCTAGCTCCTGAGGGGAAAGTATGGAGAACCGGTGCCAATGAGGCCACTGAAGTGACTTTTTACAAGGATGCCACTGTTGGCGGAAAAGCCATCAAAGCGGGAACCTATGCCCTGTTCACCATCCCCGGGGAAAACGAATGGACCGTTATCCTAAACAGCAACCTGAACCAATGGGGGGCTTACTCCTATGACAGTGAAGGCGATGTAGCTAGGGTTTCTGCCACAGCCAACACCGACGATGAGGAGCTTGAAGCTTTTTCCATTGCTTTCGAAGATGATGGAAACATGGTCATGGGATGGGGCACCACACGGGTTTCCCTTCCAATCAGTTTCTAAGATAGAATTTCAAAAAGCCCCGAACTGGGGCTTTTTTATTGGTCATCAACTCCGTAGTATTTGACACCTTTTTCTTCGGACTTCTTCAAATAGTCATTGACTACCTTTTCATGATTTGGAAGAATCCTTTGTTCTGCCATAAAACTTACATTCTTATCACTCTTGAGCATCAAGATATAAATTCCATCTCCTTCTCTTACCGCCATATCCACATCCATTTCCCTGCCGACCAAGATAGAATCCGAATCAAGGTTGTAAGCGTAATAAATCATTGTATTCATACCAATTGCCTCTTGCATAAATCGACGTCCTTGTTATTTTGGCAACTATTCCCGGTACTTTTAAAAAATCTTCGGGGCTATAATCTTCATACCTTGGTCCTACCTCACTTTTGCAACCAGTAACTTGAAACAAAAGAAACGACCCTAATAAAACTTGAAGAAATAAAGGTTTGAACAGATTCTTCACTTTGTTCAGAATGACAAAATCATTTCATCTTTTTTCCTCCCAAGAAAACTTGCTCTGCCTTTAAACTTGGGATATTTTCGACGGGTACGGTCATGATGTCATCGCTCAGGATAACGAAATCTGCAAACTTGCCCGGTTCGATACTTCCTTTTTCGTTTTCCTCAAAGTTGGAGTAGGCTGCCCAAAGGGTCATTCCCCTCAGGGTTTCTTCTCTGGAAAGGGCATCCTTCATCTGGAACCCACCCTCTGGATACTGTTCTTGGTCCTGTCTGGCCACAGCCGCATAAAATGTCAGGAAAGGACTTACTTGTTCCACAGGGAAATCTGTCCCCAAAGCTACAATCCCTGCTTTCTCCAACAATGTTTTATAGGCATAGGCTCCCATGACCCGCTCTGGACCTAACCTGCCCCCTGCCCAATACATATCGCTGGTGGCATGGGTGGGCTGCACCGATGGGATGATCCCATCTTCAAAATAATCGAAATCCTGTAGTGATACCACTTGGGCATGCTCCACTTTCCACCGCCGGTCTTCCTTGCCCTGCAAAGCCTTTTGATAGGCCCTGAGCACGACCACATTGGCGGAATCCCCAATGGCATGCGTGTTCATTTGATAATCAGAGGCAGCAATGCGTTCGGCAAGAACACCGATTTCCGTCACTGGGGTGACCATGGCCCCGTAATGGCCAGCTTGGTCAGCATAAGGGGCTTTTAAGGCTGCTCCTCTAGATCCCAAGGCCCCATCCCCATAAACTTTTACAGATCGGACATTTAGTTTATCTGTTTTGATGGTTCCTTTGTCCAAAAAATGATCCAGATTGTCCGGGGTGTTGGAAACCATGGCATAGATCCTTATGGACAAATCACCCGCTTGCTGTAGGCTATCGATCAGTTCGATGGTCCATCTTCCCAGACCTGCGTCGTTGACCGTGGTGAGGCCATGATCCAAACATATCCGTTCAGCATCTTTCAGGGCCTGGATCTGCTGCTCTTTATTGGGTTGCGGGATAATGGCATCTACCAGTCCCATGGGGTTGTCCACCAAAACACCTGTGATCGCACCGTCCTTCTTCACTATTTCGCCACCATCCACTTGGGTTTCCCCGGTTATCCCTGCCAAGTCCAGCACTTTTTGGTTCACCAGATAGGCATGCCCATCAATACGCTCCAGAACTACGGGAATATCCGGGAACAGTTCATCAAGTTTGTCCTTGGTCGGAAATTCCTTTTCTTCCCAATCATTTTGGTCCCAACCCCTGCCACGAATAAAGCTTGAGGGCCGTTCTTTTTGGAAAGCGGCCACTTTGGACACGATTTCATCAAAACTTGAAGTGCCCACCAAATCCACTACTTGCTGGTTCAACCCAAGGCCATAAAAATGGCAATGGGCGTCAATGAGACCCGGGACCATTGTCTTCCCTTTGGCATCAAACAATTCTTTGGCGTTGTATTTTTTCAGAAGATCTTCACTTTCTCCCACATCCAAAAACTTTCCATCCTTGATGGCCACAGAACTTGCTTTTGAGAATTCCTCGTCCACCGTGTAGATATTAGCATTGTAAACGATGATGTCCACCTCTTCTTTGGAATTGCAGGCAAAGAGAAGAGGGAATACTATTATTGAAAGGACTTTTTTCATTTGTGATGGTTTTTCCAAAAATAGGAAATACAAGGAAAAGAAAAGCATTGATCCCTTAATGCTCTACGCATCAATTTTTTTAAGACTTGACCGAATTTCAAAGAAGCAAAACGAGTAGATGATTTCTTACTCTTTTAAGAATTTTAATACATAATAATTATTAATTTCGATGCGTTATTGTATAGCTAATTCAAATATGTCGGTTTCTTCTTATTTCCCTCAAATGGGGGAAATTGGCCTTATTAGAGAACTCATGTTTCAGGTCGCAGTTCCAAGTGAACTGAACTTACTCCACTTTATATTTATTGGAATATCCCTTTTAGGCATATGCGTGGGGAGCTACCTCATAGGCATTAAGAAAGGACATAATGTCCATATGGGCATTTTTATGATTGCCATGTCAGCCATTCTCCTTGAACTCACCCTCTTATGGTGGGATGGTGTGATGCACATTCCCAAAATCCCATTTTATTCAAGTCTTTCATTCTTATTGGGGCCTTCTCTTTTCTTATATATTGAAGGAAAAGTTTACCCCCACAGGAAAATCAAAGCCCAAAAAACAGCACTTTACTTTAGTGTTTTCTTGGTGAGCATGCTGTTGTTATTGATTTTGACAAACACGAATGACATTACTCCGAGTCAAGGATTTAAAAAAATTGGGGGACAACTCCTGAACAATGCCTATATCAAGAGTCTATATTTTGGTTTTTTTCTGACCTTGATCATTAGGCAATATGTCCATTATAGGAAACGTCTTGAAAGAATGGACCGGAATTGGGCAAAAATCCTGGTTTCATTTTTCTCCGCCATATTTATCATCTCAGTAACAAGGGCCTTGTTCGAACATGAACTATCATTTGAGCATATCACACGTTACATTGTTGCCTATTTCTTTTCAGTGTTCATCATCATGATTTCGTTCCTGTTATACCTTTTACCAACAATCATCACCCAGCCGTTACCAGCTCGTATCGATAAAAACTAGGTAAAGGAAAAATACAACAACTCAGGGCTCACTGTTGCCATGGCCCAAACCTTAAAAGGGCAGCTGATCGATGCCATGGACGATAAACTCTTTCTGGACCATACCCTATCCCTCGAAACTTTGTCCAAAAAACTCAATACAGACCGCTATAGTCTATCGCAAGTCATCAATCAAGAATTCAATAAAAACTTCTACGAGTTCATAAACGATTATCGCATTGAGGAATGCATTGCATATATTGATAAAAACCCATCACAAACAGAATCCATCACAGACATGATCTACGAGTCTGGCTTCAACAACAAAGTCTCCTTCTACAAGGCTTTCAAGAAGCGAAAAAAGGTCACTCCAGCGCAATACATCAAGAGCCTAAATGGGTAATATTCCGCCGTGGACACTCCATTTTATATTGTTAAAATTTGATATTCACATTTTATAAAAAACTGAACATCAATTTTTTATAAAATAGTAAATGTTAATACACGTCGGTAAACCATAAACCTAGGTCGGATATAAACCTGTTCCCATCACCACTCCATTATTTTACGCACGATTAAGATTAGCTCGGTCATTTTTCAAAACATTATGGGCTTAGTCTCATTTGTTTTTGTTGGATTAGTCACCCTATAAAAAAATTGACCGGCTTTTCTTGATCAAAAAACTAATTCAAAATGAATCTATTAACTAACACTCAAATTAAATGAGAACAAAAACAAAAGTATTGTTAGCACTTTTGATGGCATTTGTGGTGCACCTATCGTCCGCGCAAGAAAAGGCGATACGTGGTACGGTAACAGATGAGAACGGATCACCACTGCCAGGCGTAAACGTAGTAGTAAGGGGAACCACAAGTGGCACCCAAACCGATTTCGATGGCAACTATACACTTCAGGCAGAAGTAGGCCAGACCCTTATCTTCACCTATTTGGGCCAAAAAGAGGTCAGGGTCACTGTTGGAGCCCAAAACACCATAAACGTACAGATGGAAGAAGATGCACAGGCATTGGAAGAAGTCGTTGTGGTGGGTTACGGTGTACAAAAAAGAAAGGAAATCACGGGGGCTATTGCGAGTGTGTCCGGAGGGGACATCCAAGGTCTTGTGACCCCCAGTTTCGAAAGCCAGTTGGCCGGTAGGGCTGCTGGTGTACAGATTACCACCAACAACGGTATCATTGGGGAAGCCCCAAGAATCAGGATCAGGGGTCTGGGCTCCATAGGTTCAGGAACGTATCCTTTGGTAGTTGTGGATGGTATTCCAATTATTACTGGAGATACAGGTGGATATGCATCAACCAATGCACTTGGAAGTATCAACCCAAATGACATTGAGTCTTTCGAAATTTTGAAAGATGGTGCCGCGACCGCTATTTATGGATCTCGTGCCGCCAATGGTGTTATCTTGATTACTACCAAAAAAGGAAAAAAAGGTGCTACCCAGGTTAGCTATAACGTAGTGACCGGTTTTGCATCACCGATCAAAACATTTGACCTGTTGAACACTTCACAGTTCTTGGAAATCGCTAATGAGAAGCGTACCAACAGAGGACAAGCGCCTTGGGCCATTGGGAGTGACTATGATACTGATTGGCAAAAAGCGGTACTCAACTCAAGTGCCTTGCAAATGGACCACAGTCTTTCCGTGAACGGCGGAACGGACAGGACCAAATATTTCTTGTCCCTTGGTTTTACCGATCAAGATGGTGTGGCCAAGTCCAACAACCTGAAACGCCATAGCATCCGAACCAACCTCGAGCATGATGTATTCGATTGGTTGACTGTCGGTGGAAGCGTTGCGGTTACTAGAAGCGAGTTCAACGGACTCAACACAGGAGGAAACTCACTTTCAGGGAACATTTTTAATGCCACAAGGCAGCTTCCCAACATTCCCATATATGATCCGAACAACCCAACAGGATTCAACCTTTCCCCAGATGGAAGCGTAGTAGGTCAATGGGACAATACCGATCCTGTAGGGGATAACATATCCAACATTGCATACGTATTGGCCAACAATAAATTCCAGTCCAAGGAAAACAACACTTTGGTGAATGTATTCGGTGATGTAAAACTATTGGAAGGTCTTACCTATAGGTTCCAGGCCAGTGCCAATAATACCCTTACCAGTGGTTTTAGATATTGGAGTCCCGTCCATGGTGACGGTCGCGGATCTAATGGCAGATTGGATAATGACAACAGGGACATCCTACGTTGGAACACCCAAAACATCATAAACTATAACACCAGCATCGCCGAGGCACATAACATTGCAGTCACTGCGGTCATGGAATTTCAAAAAGACAAGAACCAATACTTCTTCGGCTCAGGTACCGATTTGTTGGATGAGTTCTACAACAAAAACTTGGTAACTGGGGCCTATGGTACCCAAACATCAGGTGGTAGCGTTACCGAAAACGGTATCAGCTCCTATGTAGGAAGGATCAGCTACAACTTCAAGGAAAGATACTTCTTGCAAGGATCTGTTCGTAGGGACGGTATCTCCAAATTGAGCGAGGCCACTCGTTGGAACAACTTTACAGGCTACTCAGCTGGTTGGAACATTGCCAATGAGGAATTTTTCAGCGGCTTGAACTCCACCGTTTCCCTCTTCAAACTTAGAGGGTCTTACTCTGAAGTAGGAAACACTGACATCGGCAACTATCCCTACTTAGGATTGACTTCTGCTTCCCAATACGGTACCTTGAACGGTATCGCGTTCACCCAATTCGGTAACGACCAATTGTTATGGGAAACCAGTAAGAAGACCGATTTCGGCGCTGATTTGGGCTTTTTTAACGATAAATTGACCTTGAGTTTTGATTACTATAAGAACGATATCGACGGTTTGATTCTTGATGTTCCTGTACCACACTCATTGGGTGTTCCTGACAACCGAATCAAGAAGAACATTGGATCCATGAAGAACGAAGGTCTTGAATTCTCTGTGAACTACACTCCTTTCAACACAGAAAACTTCAGCTGGAACGTTTCAGCGAACTTGACTCTGGATAAAAATACCGTGACCAGTATTCCTGATGGACAGGATATCATTGGAGGTACTTCTACCAACACCAACATCGCTCCCAACTTGATCATCAGGGAAGGGGAATCCATCAACTCCATTTATGGACACAGGTATTGGGGTGTAAACCCAGCCAATGGAAATCCAGTTTACTATAAAGCTGACGGTTCTTTGGTCCAAGGTAATATACCTACACAGACCTATTTTGTGTTCGACCCCAACAATCCTGAAGATTTATCAGAAGCTTCAAGCTTGAGCGCTGCGGACGATAAGTTCATCCTTGGAAACTCATTGCCCACCTACTATGGTTCTGTGATCAACAGGTTCACGTACAAGGGCTTCGATTTCAGCTTTATGTTCCGCTACAGTGGTGGCAACCATGTGTTCAATGCCACTCGTAGGGATTTGGTGACCCAGAACTTCAACAACAACTCCACCGAAATCTTGGGAAGATGGCAAAGTCCTTCAGAACCTGGAGATGGAATGACACCTATGCTTTATGCTAGCAGCAACACCTTTACCAACCTTACCGGACATGCTACCACTAGGTTCTTGGAAAAAGGTGATTTCATCAGCTTGGACAACATCACTTTGGGTTATAAACTCCCCACGAATGTTACCGAAAAGTTGAAACTAAACATGGTGAGGTTCTTCATCCAAGGACAGAATCTTTTGACCATTACAGACTACAAGGGCCTAAATCCTGAAATGGAATCCAGTGGTGTAGACATCAACGGTACACCAAGATCAAAAGTACTTTCCGTAGGTCTAAATGTTAATCTATAATTCTATAAAATGAAAAAGATATTCAAATACATCACCCTTTCCTTTTTTGGAGTTAGCGTGATTTCATGTTCTGACGAAACTGTTCTGGACTTGAGTCCTATCAACAACATCTCGTTGAGCGATGCCTTTTCATCCCCCTCTTTGATCGAAAGTTCAGTGAACGGGATGTACAATGCTGCGGCCATTGGCCAGTACAACTCGACCAACCCCAATGGTGGTCGTGGATATATCTGGGGCGCTGCCTTCGTACAACAAGGGGATAACAGAGGTGAAGACGTGGTCAACACGGCCACCTTCTACCAATTGACCTATACAGCCACTTATGACCCAACTACTGCAAACAACGTGTACTATTGGGTAGACGGTTACCGTTTGATCAATAGGGCCAATTTGGTCATTGAAGGTGTTACAACAGCAGTTGAAGCAGGCATCATCACCCAAGATGTAGCCGATGATTACATCGGACAAGCCAAATTTTTACGTGCGATTACCCATTTCGAGTTGTTGAACTTCTTTGCGAGACCCTATAACTTTTCCGCCGGAGCTTCACATCCCGGAGTTCCTTATAGGGAAGTGGGCATCGATACGCAAGGTGAAATCGACTCTGAGATCGTAAAGGGAAGAAACACCGTTGCCGAAGTTTACGAAAAGGTATTGCAAGATTTGGACGACGCTGAAAGCTTGATTACCAACACTTCGTTGACCAAAGCTTCCGCAAATGCAGCCATTGCCTTCAAAACAAGGGTTTATCTTCATATGCGTGATTGGGACAATGTTATCGTGGAAGGGAACAAACTCAATGGCAGCTATGAATTAGAAGATTCTCCAAATGGCCCTTTTATCAACAGCTATGACAATTCTGAATCCATATTCTCATTAAACCAAGCTGCTACCTTAAACCCTGGTGTGAATGCTGCCTTGGCCTCCCAATACAACCGAAGAAGGTTGGTGGCCATCAGCCCCATCATCTGGAGAGATCCAAGCTGGTTGGCAGACGATTTGCGCCGTGAGGATAATTCAACGCCAACAGATGTAGGCACTGGCATGGTATTCACCGCAGGTGGTGCCAAATTCACCTTGAAATACAAAGATGGGGTCAACTATACCGACGCCTCTCCTGTAATCCGCTATGCCGAAGTATTGTTGAACATGGCCGAGGCACAAGCCAGAAAGGCTGCTCCAGACCTGCCTGCTTCATTGGGTCTTTTGAACCAAGTAAGGGATAGGGCTTTGGCAGATCCCGCCACCCAATCCTATGTCCTTGCCGACTTTGCCAATGCCACCGAATTGGTAGGTGCCATTTTGAAAGAAAGAAGGATCGAGTTCGTGATGGAAGGCAGAAGATGGTCAGACATCCACAGACTTCAGGGTGATGACATGCATCCTATTGCCGGAATACCTCAAAAGGTAGCCAACGGAACACCTGCAGCTGACCTGTACACGCTGGGAACCCCTTACGATGGTCCTTACGGTGTACCTGCTGTTCCTTATGCTGATTTCAAATTTATTTGGCCAATTCCTCAGATAGAGGTCAATGCCAACCCAACTTTGGCAGAACAACAGAACCCAGGGTGGTAATCCAACCACCTCAATGAAAATAAAAACCCGTGGGCTTCCCCACGGGTTTTTTTATGCTGTCAATAGGACTAGTCATTATAACTCTTGACTAAAATTTAATATTTCCTGTAAAAAGACTTTCTCCCAAAGAGTAACATTGAATCTTTGATTCTCAATTCAAAATTTCTCTGGATTGCGATCGAATCAACTTTGATATAAGAAGTCTTCAATAGACACAAGGGCATTTCTTTTATCAGCCACTTTCTCTAAAAATCAAACTTATAGGATACCCCGGCCAACGCCTGAAAGCCCTGCACCCTGAAATTGGCCCAGTTTTGGTAATTGTTGTTGGCAATATTGGAAGCCTTCACAAAAATGGAAAGCTGTTCGTTGAACCGATATCCCACGTGTGCGTTGACATCAAAAAAACCATCCAAGGTCACCTGTTGGAATTGCAGCTCCGAATCAAGAGGATCGATGACCTGAGACAATAGATCATCCCTTTCCCCTACGTAGAACAGATTGGCCCCCATATACCATTGGTCACTGATTTGATAGTCCATGAACACGGAACCCTTTATTGAAGGTAAGTTCCAAGCCGGATTGTCCGTTTCGGTATCATAATCGTAGAATTCCCCATTGATCCCCAATGAAAAATTACGGTTGATGTCCACATTGATCTCCCCAAACACACCCAAGGTCTTCACATCATCATAAAACACCTGAAAGGAATTGCCATAGTAATAACTTTTCTCATCATCCCTAAAAGTATTGATGGGATTATGATAGAACAATGGCTTTCTGTTCTCGGCCATATACGAACCTTTGATGTTGTACCCCACGTTGGAGGTCAACTGACCTTTCAGTCCCAAATAGCCTTCATACTGCTGATCGGTGGGCAGAATATCCAAAGTTGGCGACACGTAAGGGTTTTCATCCACAAAATCGTGATAGGAATTCTGTTTCAACTGTCCCTCGATACCTCCATAGGCAATCACGTTCTCATCCAAGACCCGATAAGAAGCGGTCACTGCTGGGTAGATGTAGAAGTTACTGTCGCTGTTTTCTGTGTCGAGACCATACACAATATTCGCTCCCAGATTCACAGTAAGGTCATCACGCAAGATCAGGAGGCTTGGGGTCACCCCGGCCTGTAAATGGCTGTAATTGATCTCCCCTGTATTGGTCGCATTGTTCAGCGATGCATTTTTGAAATTTCCGCCCACATAATCCAACTTGGCAGAAATGGTGATCAACTCCTCGGTAACCGGAAGCTCCAAGGTCGGGTTGAGCACAATACGGTTTTCCGCAGATTCCGTGGCATCCCAAAAACGCCTTAAGAGTATGTTCCCTTGTTTGAAAAAGGAATCCTCCATGTTCAAATGGGCCTTTGCCTCAGCATTGAAATAATTTTGCTGTTCGTCCATTGAGGCAACAACATCATCGCTATAAACGTCATTCTCTATCCCATACCAGTTGTACAATTGGTGTTGGAGCCCTATACTGGCGCCCCAGTCCATGTATCTGTCCCTTTTGGCATAGGATGCGTCAAACTTTGTATCGTAGAAATCGGTGTCCAAAGGTGTGGAATCCAAATCACCCCTTGATGAATTGTGGGTCAGGCCAAAATCCAACAGGTCCTCTCCCCTATTGAACTCCCTGCTGGTATAAAAATCCACCAAGGCATTGTTATAGTTGCCCAACCCAACCGAAGCATACGAATTGTACAGTGTGGGTGGCGGTGTCTTCTTCACTCCCGAGGCCTTTCCCTTCGCTGGGGTAAAGGTGGAAGCCACCGGAACGGAAAAAATACTGTAATCTATCTTCTTTTTTTGCAGCACGATGGAGTCGTTCAGTTGGGGTGCCGATTTGATCTTAAAGGCATCCGAAACGGTAGGGGAATACGGTTTCACTACCGTTACCGTTTCTGTGCCGATATCATCGGTTTCCTGACCGAAAAGGGTTCCAAAAAGGCTCAAAAAAAGTAATGGAAATATATAGGTTCTCTTTTGCATGTTGTGTCTCGTTTAATTTTCGTTGGGATCTACGGATGAATTGCTCTCTGCTTCCTTCGTCTTGATAATGGCCAGTTCGCTCTTGGCCTCGGTGACAATCTCATCATAGTCCGAAAAATTGGAAATCACGCTTTCCAAAATGTAAGTGGCCTGGAAGGCATCTCCCAAATTGTAGAAATTTTTGGCCATGATCACCAATCCCTTTCCAGCCCATGTCTTGTAGGCCGAATAATCCTTTGCCAATTTCTGTACCGCTGTGTTGGAGGCCTCAAAATTACCTTCCTTATTTTTAAAGTAGGCATCGTAGTACCAAGCTTCGGCAGCGAGCTCCCCTGTAGCAATTTTCTTCACATCCTGATAGGCGGTCTTGGCCAATGCTTCATTTTCCGTGGCGATGGCCGAACGCGCGATCATGATCTGTGCATCGCTCTTGATCCTATCATCAATTTTGGGGGCCTTCAATACTTTTTCGGCATAGGCTATGGTCTGTCCATAATCCTTTTGTCCGTAATATCCCTTCATCAAATTGGATTGGGCAAAGGTCCTGTTCTCGGAAATATCGGCCGTGCTTTCCAATCGTTTCAGGTAGGGAATTGCACTTTGATAATCTTGTTTTTCCACATAGATCTCACAGACACGGGTCAATGCCTGCTCGGTATATTCACCGTTCCCTCCATCGGCCACTGCTTTGTACCTTGGCAGGGCCTTGTCTTTTTGCCCCTTGGCAAAATAAAGCTGGGCCAATGCAAAATTGGCACTTCCGGAATGCAGGCCGTTCGGGAACTGTTTCAAATAGTCCTCATAACCCTTGATGGCCACATCGGTCTTGCCCTCCATCTGTTTCTTTTCGGCCGATTCAAAACTGGCATTGTCAAGTTCGGAGTCGGTCACTTCCACAAAATCCAAGTTTCTGGCCCATGCGGCATATTCGCTCACCCTACCTTCGTCCACATAGACCAATTTGGCCGTTGCCACCGCCTGTTTGGCCTCTTGGGTGTTCGGATATTTCTGCACCACTTCCTTCAACTTGTCCAAAGCCTGTTGATTTCTACTGGCATTGTAGTGCACCAAACCTTGGCGCAACATGCCTTGGGGGGCAAACTTGCTCTTTGCATATTCGGCCACAAGACGGTCATAGGTCCGTAGTCCCAAATTCTCCTGATTGTCTTTGATATAGGAATTGCCGAGTTCAAAAAGGGCATCATCGCGCAGGGAAGAGTTGGGATAACGCTCCAAAAATTCGTTCAGTCCATCAATCTTGGCCGAGTTGTTGCCCAAAAATCCGTTGCTCAATGTTTTTTGAAACGCAGCATAGTCCCTTTCCGGTCCGTTCAACTTGGAAGATGCGTCGTAAGCGTTCATGGCCAACTGATATTTGCTGGTCACGAAGTAGCTGTCCCCCAAACGGAGGTACCCATCGTTCTTTCGGTCTTCATCAATGGCGTTGGAATTGACCACGTTCTTGAAATAGGCAATTGCATTGTTGTAATCCTTCAGCTTGAAGTAACAATAGCCCAGATTATAGTCCAGCTCTTCATATTCGGGCAATGCTTTGGATGCGGGAAGTTGCTGGAATTTCACAAAATCGACCAAGGCCTCCTCAAAACGGTTCAGACGATAGGCTGATTCTGCTTTCCAATATAGAGTCCTGGCCTCAAAAGTTGCGTTTTCGGCACTTTTCAGAGATTTGGAAAAACTTTCCAAGGCCGCTTCATAATCCCCATCAATAAAGAGTTCAACCCCTCGATAGTAGGCTACTTTCTGATAGGTTTCCTTACTCGCGTAGTTCTTGTTCTTCTCCAAAAGTTGCATGGCACCTTCAAAATTTCGGGAAGTGATGTACGAATCCACCAAAAGTTCTTGGATCTCCATTTGGTTTTCATCCTTTGGATATTTCTCCAGATAGTTGGTCAAGACTTGTGGGACAGGTTCGTACGCATTACCTATTTCGTAACTCAGCCTGGCGTAGTTGAGCATCGCATCTTTCTGTATCCCTGGACTGAAATCCATCTGTGAGGCATTTCGGAAAGCATTGAGCGCTTCGGATTTCTTGTCCAGCTTCAAATAGCATTCCGCCAAGTGATAGTATGCGTTCTGCGACACATTGTTGGATCCCCCAATAATCTTGTTGAACTGTTGGATGGCATTTTGGTAGTCCCCTTGCTTGTAGTGGCTATACCCCAGCAAATAGTAATCGGTGTTGTTGAACTTGCCTCTTTTTCCCTTATAGCCTTCCAAATAGGGAATGGCCTTTCCATATTGTTCCAGATTGAAATAGCTCTCACCAATGATCTTGTTGAGTTCCGATACTTCCTGCCGGTCCGATTTGGGCAACTGTTTTTCTGCCATGGCGATGGCCTCCTCGAATTTGCCCAGCTTAAAATTAAGATCGGCCTGGTAATAGGACAACTTCTCATTGAGCAACTCTGGGTCCGTAATCTGGTCAAAACGGGCACTGGCCTGGTTGTAATCGTCCTGCTCGTAGGCAATGTAACCCAGGTAGTATTTGGCCTGCGAGCCATATTTTTGTGAGGTGGTCACCTTACTGAGATACCGTTCCGCCTCGCTGGGTCTGTTGGAGGCATAAAGGGCATAACCGTTATTGAAATTGAACCGCTCCTTGTCCGCGTAGGACATGGAAGACTCATCCACTTTTTTGTACCACTTGAGGGCAAACGGGTATTTCCCCGTCTCAAAATAATAATCGGCCACGTCCAAAAAAGCGGAATTCCGCTTGGTCGACGTGGGATACCGTTCCACAAAGTCTTCCATCATTTTGTCCGCTCCGCGCTGGTTCAGCCGTATGGCGGCATTGGCGGCATAATAGGCACTATTGGCCTCCGTCTCGCCATCCTTGGTACTGGCCTTTACCGTCTGGAAAATGGACTGTGCAGCCTGGTACTGTTGGTTGTTGTACAGGGCCAGGGCATCTTGATAGGCTTTGTTTTCGTGGGTATAGATTTCGGTTTCCTGTGCACTGAGCACAAAAAAAGTTCCCAAAAAAATGGGAAACACAAAGAGGTTTTTTCGATTCATAGTGTTCTACGCTGTTCTCGACTGACTTTACTCATAACGTCAAAATTAAGGCCAAAGTATGTTTGGTGTGCAATATGTCCGATTTTCAATAGGTAAGATCCGTAGTATTTCCAATTATGATTACTTTTATTCCGAAAAGCTCAATGACCTCTAGAGCTTTTGGTTATCAAAAATAGCAATGTTGTTGATATGAAACCTCTACGGAGGCAACCATTGTTTTTGAAGACAATTCCATAACCCCACAGCACTGGTTTTAGACAACAACCTCTTCAGTCTTGGACCGATATATTGTCTACATCTGAATCTTAATCCTAAAACAAGGAACGAATGACCTACGCCATCATCATTTTTGGAGCCCTGTTGCTCTTAGCCATTTTTCAGTTCAACAATCTTATTGCAAAAAAGAACAAGGTGCACGAAGCCTACAGCAGTATTGATGTAATGCTCAAAAAAAGAACGGACTTGATCCCCCGCCTCATCAACACCGTCAAGGGACATATGGAGCACGAACGGGCAACCCTGACAGAAATCACACAACTTCGGGAAAAAATCATGTCTGAAAAAATACTGACCAATGACCGATTTAAATGGGAAAACCAGTTGGGGATGCTATTGGGAAACCTGCACATAAGGGCAGAAGCCTATCCAGAACTCAAGTCGAGTGAAAACTTCCTCATGCTCCAGGTCAGCCTGAACGAGGTGGAAGAACAGCTTTCAGCGGCCCGAAGGGCCTACAATTCGGCTGTGAATGCCTTCAACAATGCCTTGGAGATGTTCCCTTCCAATGTAATGGGCAAAATGATGGGATATTCCCCAAAAACGCTGTTCACCATAGAGGACGAAGAAAAAAAGGCCCCAGAAGTTTCCTTCTAATACGATTTGGGTATGGAAAATTCCAAAAGTATCAAAAATGAGTTGCTGCCCTTGCTCCATCAGGCCGAAAAACTGAGAAGAAAACAGCGCTTTTATAAAATAGGTGGCAATCTGTTCATACTCACATTCGTATTGGGCCTCTTTTTCCTGCCCGCGGTCACCTATTTCAACAATGTGTGGATCACCGAAATATTCCGTGGCAGTTCTGGGGCAACCTTCCAAGTTTTTTTGATCTTGTATTGGGTGCTCTATTTCGTTTTCATGACAAAAGCGAACCGCATCGGTATTACATACAAACAACTGGAAAGGGAAATCTTACAACCCATATTGGACAACATCACCCCTGGGCTAAAGTTCAGTCCACAAAAACAGATTACCTCAGAGGCCATTACCAAAAGTGAGTTGATGCCCACCTATACCCAGGCACCGGGCACTAAAAACAAGCAACAAAAGGTATATAACATGAGTACTGGTCTCGCAGCGGGCAAGGTCGGGGACACCTCTATTGTTATGGGGGACGTAAAAATCATCAACCAAAGCTTTTTTGGCTCCTATTTCATGTACATCCCATTCCTCGTCCATCTCCATGTTGCCTATAACTACCTTAGGCCCTGGTTTTCCAAGAACCACTCCATTGACCAGACAGGATACAGTTTTATGGGTATGTACGCCATCATCGATTTCAACAAAAAGATCAATGGCAGCACAATCGTATTGCCGGACAAGCTCGAAAAAAAAATCGGTTATTTGGCCAAGACCATCCAATCCCTCAAGCTCAACCGAAAACAACTCATCAACCTTGAACATCCCGAGTTTGAGAATGAATTTGTGGTCTATGGTACCGACCAAGTAGAGGCACGCTATATTCTTTCAACGGCTTTCATGGAACGGATCACATTCTTGAAAAGAAAAATGGACAGGCCCATCATGCTATCGTTCCATGGCGATAAGTTGTACATGGCCATTCAACATCCTGACGGTTTTTTTAGCCTTCCGCAAGGCAAGGACCTGACTCGTTCCAATGCTTTTGAATCGTTCGCAGAAAACATTTCCAATGTCCTTGGCATTGTGGAAGACCTCAATCTAAATTCGAAAATCTGGAAAGGTTGATTTTTCCTATTTGTTGAAAAAATTGGTCTTTAACCTTAAATTTTGATTCCGATCACTTAATTTCAAATACTTTTGTATCGCTTTTGAAATCAAATTATGCCCGAGACCATCGTAAAATTAGAGGATGTTGCCGTATTCCAAGATGAGAACCTAGTACTGAACCATATCGACCTTGAAGTAAAGAAAGGCGAGTTTGTGTATGTGATAGGAAAAACCGGCAGTGGCAAGAGTAGTTTTATGAAGACCCTCTATGCCGACCTTCCCCTCAGGCAAGGGACCGGGCAAGTAGTTGATTTTGACCTTAAAACCCTCAAAGAAAAGGACATTCCCTTTCTGCGAAGGAAACTGGGCATCGTTTTCCAGGATTTCAAGTTGCTGCCCGACCGCAACGTGAACAACAACCTTCGCTTCGTACTAAAAGCGACCGGATGGACGGAGGCCGCAAAAATGGATGAAAAAATCGAGGCGGTACTGGATAAGGTCGGTATGAAGACCAAGGGATTCAAATTCCCACACGAACTTTCTGGTGGGGAGCAACAGCGCATTGCCATAGCCCGTGCCCTACTGAACGACCCAGAGCTCATCCTTGCCGACGAGCCTACGGGAAACTTGGACCCCCAGACCAGTGTGGAAGTTATGAAAGTGCTCCAGGACATCAACCAGAATGGACGTACCATTATCATGGCCACCCACGACTATGCCCTTATCCTCAAATATCCCCACAAAACCTTAAAATGCGACGAAAGCAAGGTTTTTGAAGTGGTCCAAAAGGCCATATGACCCCTATTTCGGGATTAGACACCGACTAAATCTTAGGACCCGAAAAGTTTTTTGTTTCTTTGCCTAAACAAAAAACTTCCGTTTATGGAAATTCTTGGTATCGATATAGGAGGAAGCGGCATCAAAGGTGCCCTCGTGAATGCCGAAACCGGCGAAATGTTGACTGAACGTTTCCGTATCCCAACACCAAAATCCAAAAAGCCCCAAGCGATGGCCGAAGTGGTGGCCCAGATCGTAGAGCATTTCAATTATAGTGGTCCCGTAGGCTGTGGTTTTCCTTCCATTGTAAAAAACGGCGTGTGCCTTTCCCAGGGAAACCTTCACAAAAGCTGGGTGGGCGTGAACATCGATGAACTCTTCACCGAAACCACTGGACAGGAATTTACGGTCCTGAACGATGCCGATGCTGCCGGGTATGCCTCCATGAACTACGGTGTGGGAAAAGGTAAGAACGGACTGGTGATCATGATCACCATTGGCACAGGACTTGGCAGTGGTGCCTTTTTCAACGGGGTGCTCATCCCTAATTTTGAACTGGGGCAGATTCCCTATAAAAAACACAAGAAAATTGAGAGTTGGGCCGCAGCTTCGGCCAAGGACAGGGAAGACCTCGACTTCAAAAAATGGGGCAAGCGTTTCAACAAGTTCTTAAAATTGGTCGAACTGATCGTAAGTCCTGACCTCATCATCGTTGGTGGTGGAACCTCAAAAGACTGGGACGAGTTCAGTCATATCATTGACATAGACACCCCAGTGATAAAGGCGGAACTGATGAACCACGCCGGAATCATAGGTGCGGCCGTGGCCTGCCTAAGGGAGCAGCACCACGGGCATCTGACCAAAGGTTAAACCACCTTGTTTCGCTTTCTATCTACCTCTTTTAGATAAATCTTCCGAATCCTAAGATGTTTTGGGGTCACTTCGACATATTCGTCCTTCTGGATATATTCGAGGGCCTCTTCCAAGGAAAACTTGATAGCAGGTACAATTTTCGCCTTTTCATCCGCTCCTGAAGATCGGACGTTGGACAGTTTTTTGGTCTTGGTCACATTCACCGTCATATCATCGCCACGGGAATTCTCCCCGATTACCTGGCCTTCATAGATATCCTCTCCCGGGTCAATAAAGAACTTGCCACGTTCCTGTAGCTTGTCGATGGAATATGGAATGGCGGTACCATTTTCCATGGATACCAATGAACCGTTCAATCGCTGGGGAATGTCCCCTTTCAAGGGTTGATATTCCAAAAAGCGGTGTGCCATAATGGCCTCTCCCGCCGTTGCGGTCAACAATTGGTTTCGTAGACCGATAATCCCACGGGACGGGATGAGGAACTCACAGAGCATTCGGGAACCTTTGGCTTCCATGCTGGTCATCTCTCCTTTTCGCATCGATACCATTTCCACGGCCTTTCCTGAAACTTCTTCAGGCAGGTCAATGGTCAAATGTTCCACTGGCTCGCATTTTACACCATCAATCTCCTTGATGATTACTTGCGGCTGTCCTATCTGGAGCTCGTAGCCTTCCCTTCTCATGGTCTCGATCAATACCGAAAGGTGCAATACCCCACGGCCAAAGACCATAAATTTATCGGCACTACCTGTTTCCTGTACCCTAAGGGCCAAGTTCTTTTCCAGCTCTTTTTCCAAACGCTCCTTGATGTGTCTTGAGGTCACAAACTTCCCATCCTTTCCAAAAAATGGACTGTCGTTAATGGTAAAGAGCATACTCATGGTAGGCTCATCAATGGCAATGGTCTTCAATTGCTCTGGGTTTTCAAAATCGGCCACGGTATCACCGATTTCAAAACCTTCCACCCCCACTATGGCACAGATATCACCCGCTACCACCTCTTGTACTTTTTGGCGTCCCAGACCTTCAAAGGTGAAGAGTTCCTTCACTTTGGTCTTGATGATTTTTCCATCCCTTTTTACCAAGGATATGTTCTGTCCTTCCTTGAGTGTGCCTCTCTGCAATCTTCCAATGGCAATACGGCCGGTAAATGAAGAGTAATCCAAAGAAGTGATCAACATTTGTGTGGTACCTTGCTCTGGCTTGAACTCGGGCACATGCTCAATGACCATGTCCAAAAGCGGTTCGATGTTCTGGGTCGGCTTTTGCCAATCCGTACCCATCCAGTTGTTCTTTGCGGAACCATATACCGTTGGGAAATCCAACTGCCACTCCTCTGCCCCAAGCTCGAACATCAAATCGAATACTTTTTCATGGACTTCTTCGGGCGTACAGTTTTCCTTGTCCACCTTGTTGATGACCACACAGGGCTTCAGACCAAGGTCGATGGCTTTTTGGAGTACGAAACGGGTCTGTGGCATGGGGCCTTCGAAGGCATCCACCAACAACAGAACCCCATCGGCCATATTGAGTACACGCTCCACTTCGCCACCGAAATCGGCGTGCCCAGGAGTATCTATAATGTTAATTTTTGTATCCTTGTACACCACGGAAACGTTCTTGGACACAATAGTGATCCCTCGTTCCCGCTCCAGGTCATTGTTGTCCAATATCAGATCACCCTTGTTCTCGTTGTCTCGGAACAATTGGCAATGGTACATGATCTTATCCACCAAGGTGGTCTTACCGTGGTCAACGTGGGCAATGATTGCAATATTTTTGATTTTGGACATAACCTGATTTTAAGGGCGCAAAGATACTGCTATTTTCCACTTGTCCATACATCCAAATGTTATTTTTATCTTATTGATTTTGTGGTAGTTTCATAACTACAGACCCACACACCAGCGTTTTTCGCTAATGATCCACCCGATGCTGAGGTTCACTACGGGATGAACGGCCCCTTTGAATGGACCTGCATAGTAGCCCGCACCTGCATCAATGGAAAAGCTAAGCCCCGAATTGTAACTGCGTTGGATGCCATAGACGAGACCACCATACCCGTGCACTCCATCCACCAGTCGCCCCTCCACTGTTCGTTCGCCTGGGGAAAAAAGGGCCACGGTGGGTGCGATATAATTGCCTGAGTTTCCATAAATGGACCTTCTGCGGTGGTAGCGTCCGTCAAAATTGTGGTAGTAGCGGTACTGGGCCGTAATGGCGGGAAAGAAATCCAAATTTTCAAGAGGTTCGGCACTGGCGGGTTCCAAGGCCACTTGCCATGCCACCCGAAAGTCCAGGGTACTGTTCACTCCCACCCCCATTTCATACTCAAGGCCGGGATTGAAGATGTTCAGTTTTATTTGGCGTATCTCACAGTTCTTGCCATATTGGGCATGGCCCAACATTCCGCAGAACAACATTGCCAACAATAGGAAGCGGCACATAGTAGGTCAATTTGGTAATCTTATAACAACAGCTTTCGCAAAATAGTATCCGAAGCTGAAGATATCTTTGGTTGTGCCAAGTACTAATCGAATACAGGTTCCCTCGATTTTCGTTTGGTAGCGACCCATCCGAAGGTAAAATGGATCAATGGGCCATAGCCGTCGGGAACGCCATCGCCTTTGTAAAGTCCTGCTCCCAGTTCCGCATTAAAATTGAACCCATTCTTATACGTCCGTTGGATGCCATACACCATCCCATAAAAACCAAGGTTGAAATCCTTTGGACCTTCAATGTTGGTGGACACCCGCAGTTGTGAAAAGAAAATGGCCTGTGCCGCAGCGATATAGTTCCCCGAATTCCCTGAAACATTCTTATCCATGTCTATCCGTCTTTGGAAATTGTGGTAATAGCGATATCGGTTGTTCATGGTCAACCCAAATGCATAGCCTTCTTCATACGTGGCCGTAGCCAAGCCCAATCCGGTAGAGATGCTTTGGTTCCTGAACAATCCCAATTCGTAACTGAATCCTGGGCTTAGCAGGTCGAACCTGACCTGATGCCGTTCCAGATTGACCAGGTCAAACGTTCTGCCCCGCTCTTGGAACTGGGCAAGAGCTCCAAAACAGCTTAAGATCAATAAAGCAAAAATGAGTAGTTTTTGGATCATGACTGATGGTTTTGTTGGCAATAAATCTAAAAAGGTTACCAAGCTTATGTAGTATATTTGTGCAAACTTTAAGAAATGGACATCACCAAAATACCCCAGATAAAACATACGAACAGCAACAACTTTTTCCTCTTGGCGGGACCTTGCGCCATTGAAGGAGAGGATATGGCCATGCGGATTGCCGAAACTGTGGTTTCCATTACGGACAAACTGCAGATTCCCTATGTGTTCAAAGGAAGTTTTAAAAAGGCCAACCGTAGCCGTATCGATTCCTTTACCGGTATTGGGGATGAAAAGGCCTTGAAAATCCTCAAAAAGGTCTCAGATACTTTTGGGGTACCTACTGTAACGGACATCCATGAAATTTCGGATGCCGCCATGGCCGCCGAATATGTGGATGTGCTTCAAATTCCTGCTTTTTTGGTACGCCAGACCGATTTGGTGGTGGCCGCTGCCGAAACCGGGAAGGTGGTCAACCTAAAAAAAGGACAGTTCATGAGTCCTGAGAGCATGAAACATGCGGTGACCAAAGTCACCGAAACAGGCAACGAACAGGCCATTATCACCGATCGTGGCACCATGTTCGGCTACCAGGACATGATTGTGGATTTTCGGGGCATACCGACTATGAAACAATATGCCCCTGTGGTTCTGGATGTGACCCACTCCTTGCAACAGCCCAATCAATCCTCAGGTGTAACGGGCGGAAGACCCGCCTTGATAGGCACCATGTCCAGGGCCGGTATTGCTGCCGGTGTGGACGGACTTTTTATGGAAACGCATTTCGACCCAGCGAATGCAAAAAGTGATGGCGCCAACATGCTGGACCTAAGTTTATTGGAAAAATTACTGACCGACCTCACAGCGATCAGAACTACCATCAACTCACTTTAAGACACATTTTTTTGATTTTACATGTTTTTAATTAATTGAAAAACAATTAGTTAATAACTATTTCACATTTTATTTATAATTAGTCTAAATATTTTTTGCACAGACAAGTGTTGGGATTTACATTTGCAACCGAAATTTATTTAGACCAATTATAAATAGAAAAATGAAGAATATACTACTCATCCTTAGCTTTGTCACATTTTATACTTCGCTGGCCCAAACCGGCAGCATTTCGGGCAAAGTGACCGATCAAAGAAACAATCCATTGGCCAATGTGAACATTGCCCTTTCCAACACCAGTCTAGGAACAACCTCGGACAACTCAGGAAATTACAAGATCGAAGATTTGGCTCCCGGATCGTACACCCTTACGTTTTCCATGATCGGGTACACTACACAGACCGCTTCAGTAAGGGTAAATGCCAATAATATCACAAATGCTCCCTTGGTTGTGCTGGCCGAAAAACAGGAACAACTCAATGAAGTGATTGTGGAAGGCCATCAAAACAAATATGTGGAAAACAAACCGTCCACTTCCCTTCGTCTGAAAACAGAGTTGGTGAAACTTCCGCAAAATGTTCAGGTGATCAGCAGCGAGCTTCTCCAGGACCAACAGGTCACGACCATCATGGACGGACTTACGCGTAATGTCAGTGGGGTTACCATGTTGGAGCACTGGGGCCAATTTGCCCGAATCAACATGCGCGGTTTCCGCCTACCAGCATTCCGAAACGGTGTGAACGTGCAGGACAGCTGGGGACCTTTGGCCGAAGACATGAACACTGTGGAGCGCATCGAATTTGTGAAAGGTCCTGCCGGTTTCATGATGTCCGCCGGCGAACCTGGTGGTTTCTATAATGTGGTCACCAAAAAACCAACGGAACAATTTATCGCGAATGCGTCTTTTTCTGCAGGAAGTTTTGACTTTTACCGCGGCACCGTGGACGTGGGTGGAAAAGCATCCAGTAACGGAAAACTGCTTTATCGCTTCAATGCCATGTACCAAACCACCGACAGCCACCGTGGCAATGAACAAGCTGACCGATTTGGATTCGCTCCTGCCCTAACCTATAAAATCAGTGATAAAACCTCCATCACTGCTGAAATGAACCTTCAGGATGCAGAGTCTTTCCTTGGGGCAGCATACATTTTTGGCCCTGTAACAGATGGCTATGGCAGTTTGCCCCGCGATTTCAACTTTGTGGATACCAACTATCCCAAGACTGACATCCAAGAGGTCACATTCTTCTTGAACGCCAAACACGAGTTTTCGGATAACTGGAGCGTAGAGGGACAATTGGCCTATCTGCGATATGATCAAGTTGGAAACTCTGCATGGATCGCAGGACTGGATAGCGATACCGGAGATGTGATCAGATCCATTTCCCAATGGGATGCATTGTCTGTGGGCAAGTATGCACAATTGTATATCAATGGGGCCTTCCAAACAGGAACTATATCACACAAGATCCTAGGTGGTTTGGATTTCAGTGAAAAGGCCTATTGGGCAGATTTCTCAACCACCCTTCCTGTGGACACCACTACGCCATTCAATATTTACAATCCTCAATATGGAGTGGTATTCCCTGAATTTGACCGCTCGGTGAACGTCCAATATCGCAATGGTGGACGACCATATAGTGCCAATACTGTGCGAGGGTACTACCTTCAAGATGAGATTGGTTTCTTGGAAGACAAAATCCGCCTGACATTGGCCGGACGATACACCAATCTTTACACCCAGGGGAAAACCGAGCACGATAATGTGGTCACACCCCGTGTAGGCCTTAGTGTGGACATATTGCCCGACTTGGCCATTTATGGACTTTACGACCAATCCTTCTTGCCACAGGCCGGTATCAGTGCCGACTTGGAACCATTGAACGACCCTGTGGATGCCAACGATATTGAAGGGGGTATCAAAAAGACATTCTTCAATGGTAGGTTGAGGACTTCTTTGGGAGCCTTCCAGATCACCAAGGAGAACATTTTGACCGGTGACCCTGAAAACCCCAACTATTCCATTTATTTGGGTGAGGTCCAATCTAAAGGTATCGAGTTTGACCTTCAAGGACAGGTGACACCAGAACTCAATGTGGTGTTGAACTATGCAAACACCAAAGTTGAGGTGACTAAGGACACCAATCCTGACAGGGTCGGCACACGGGTGGCCGGACACGCCAAGCACGTGACCAATGGATGGTTGAACTACAATTTTGCCCAAACCTCTGCTTTGAAAGGATTTGGGGCCTCATTGGGCTACCAATACCAAGTGGACCGTTCCACGTGGGCCTGGGCCGCTGATAACCAATCCGATCTTCCTGATTATTTCAGGCTGGACGGTGCACTATCATGGAGGAACAGCAACTTTAGGGTACAATTGAACATCAACAACATTTTGGATGAATACCTGTACTCCGGGGCCAACTATGGTTCATACCTGTACTGGCAGTCGGAACCAGGCATCAACGGAAGAATCACCGTAGCCTATACCTTTTAATCTGTACAATTCCACCAAAGGCCCATGTCATCGCATGGGCCTTAAAATGTAAACATCATGAAAAACAAACTTTTATTCCTTTTTATCAGCCTTTTTGGGGCCATGACCGCACAAGCACACTACCTCTGGTTGGAGACCAAAGGCACCGGCAAGCTGGGCGAAAAGCATGAAATCCGTGTCCATTACGGAGAATACACCTATGGTGTCATCGAACAAGTGGAAGGAGAGGCTTTTCCCTTGGTGTCCAAATTCAAGCTATGGCTCATTGCTCCTGACGGATCCAAAACAGAACTCAGCACCGAAGCTAAAGAAGACCATTATGTGGCCTATTTTACCCCTTTCCAAGATGGGGTTTATACGGCAGCCCTCAACAATAATGAAATCAATGTGATCGATTATACCCAATATGACTTTGGTATCTTCAAAACACATTACCATTCCACTGCGAAGGTCCAGGTTGGAAACACCGATGCCGATACCCAAACAGCCAATCCAAATGGAATTGTGGTGAAACAATTGGCCAACGATGGGGAAGAAATCAAGCTTCAAGTCCTGTACAAAGGACAACCTTTGGCCAAAAACGAGCTTCAGGTCTATGTTGCCGACCTTTGGTCAAAAACCCTCTACACCGATGACAATGGAGAAGTTACCTTCGGCCTGCCCTGGGAAACCAAATACATTGTGGAGACCACAACCAAGGAAGAGGTTCCCGGAACCTACAATGGTGAAGATTACCAGTTCATTTGGCACTGTGCCACCTATTGCATAAAATAATACGGATACCCACATGGCCACTGGAATCACATTGCTCATTTTTATCGGTTTTTACCTTTTGTACGGTACGTCCCAAAAGATGGCCATGGCAGGTAATCTTGGTCTTGAAAAATGGATCGGTGGGCATGCAAGGATCTCCAAATATTCCGGCTCGGCCCTTCTGATCATTTCATTGGGGCTAAGCTGCCTGTATTGGGGTGCAGCCTCCGGTACGTTCACTTATTTTGTCATTCTGATGACCATTGCCAGTCTGGTCGTCCTACTGGCCCCTTTGCGAATACTGAACCCTTGGTTTTTGACCTTGACCCTCGTTTTATCCATCATCTGCGAAATTGTTTTGTTCTAGTCTATGCCCGCCAACAAAAAATACCTGACCCCATCGCCTTGGCATCGGTTTGCCAAGATCACGGCTGCAATTTTGGGGGGGCTAATGGTCTCCGTACTGTTCCACATGGCCTTGGCCAGTTGGTTCAACCATGTGACCGTGATCATCACCAGTACTTTTTCCGCCTTTATCTTATGGGCCGTTTTGATGGTCGTGGGATTTCTGGGCAAAAACGGATGGAAAATCTGGGGCATTTACCTGTTGACCTCACTTTTGCTCGGGGTCATTTTTTATTTTGGCAACCAAACCAATCCTATCATCTGACCCTATGGGAAACCGAATCTATAATATCTTGTTCCACACGCACACGGTCAGCGGTATCGTCATCAGTGTGGGCCTATACGTGATTTTTTTTGCGGGATCGTTTTCCTTTTTCAGGGACGAGATCACCAACTGGCAGCGAGGACACAATGTTTCCTTGGCTGATGAGATTCCGGGGAGTATTGATGGCTATTTGAACGACCTTTCCAAAGACCACAACCTGTATGGGAGGGATGTGGAGCTCTACCACTATTTCAACGAACGGAACATATCCGTCAGCCTGACCGCCTCCAAGGATTCCCTGGCCAAAGAGGAGGACAAGGCCCGCGTATTTTTCTATGTGGATACGGAAGACAAGAGCACTGGGGATTACCGGGGCTCGTACCACTTGGGCGAATTTCTATATCGTCTGCACTTTCTGGACCAAATCCCCTACCCTTACGGCAGATATTTGTCCGGCTTTGTGGCCTTCTTTTTCCTTTTTGCCATTATCACAGGGATTTTGGTGCATTGGGACAAGATCATTTCCAATTTTTACACATTCAGGCCGTGGGCCAAGATCAAAACGATTTGGACAGATGCCCATACGGCACTTGGCGTGATAGGTTTTCCTTTTCAGTTTGTGTATGCCGTGACGGGAGCTTTCTTCCTATTGAAAGGCCTCTTGATCCTTCCCGTAGTGATGGGATTCTACGATGGCGACCAGAACAAACTCTTTGAAGACTTGGAATACAACCATCCTGAATATGCTTTTTACAACGAAAGGCTTGAAGGTCCCATCAGCGTAGATCCCCTCATTGCAAACGTCAAAGAGGAGTGGCCCGATTTTAGGGTCACGGAGGCCCACATCTTCAATTATGGAGATCAAAACATGCACGCTTCCATCAGCGGATATCTGGGCCGTGGGACCAAATTGAACGGTCTGGGCCATCGGATATACAAAGTTGCGGATGGTTCCGTAGTGGAAGAAAAGGTGCCTTTGACGAACGATTCTTATCTGGACGGCGTCAAGAACATGATGTTCCGTTTGCACTTTGGCGATTATGGAGGCTATGGCCTGCGGGTCATTTCCTTTGTCCTCGGATTGGTTTCCTGCTTTGTGATCCTCTCCGGGATCATGATCTGGTTGGTGGCACGGGACAAAAAGAACATCCCTGAAAAACGACGCAAGTTCAACCATCAAGTGGCGAACATCTATATGGCCATCTGCCTTTCCATGTATCCCGTGACCGCCTTGGAATTCATTATCGTGAAGTTTGCCAACCATGTGGACATGGCCTTCATGTACCGCACCTATTTCCCTATCTGGTTGGTGGCATCCCTCTTTTTCATCTTCAAAAAGAACATTGCCTTTACCAACAAATGGACACTGATCTTGGGAGGTGTGCTGGGACTTATAATACCCATTGCCAACGGTGTGGCTTCCGGTAATTGGATATGGTTCTCCATTGCCAACGAACAGTACCATATGCTTTTGGTGGATCTGCTCTGGCTGTTCCTTGGCCTGACCACGCTTTGGATCGCTTTTTTTAAGTTGAAACCCAAAAAGGGTGAATTTGTGCCGAGCAAAGGTTAATTTTTATAAAACCCTTTGTCCCGAAGTGAGTAGGCTTCCTTCAACACATCAACAAGAACGGCATCATCGATTTCCTCCAAGGTAATGTAGCGTAGCGATTTGACCACTTTTCTCTTCTCTGTGGTCATCTTATCCAAATGAAGGGTCAAGTGGGCCGAACTCCAAAAGGCGATATCCACATATCTCTTCTTTTGGGAAACATTCAAATAACAAATGGGCTGTTTGTCCACATAAAAGCAAGGGATGCCCCATTTGTACTTCATATCCACCTTGGGCACGACTGCTTCAATGACAGCCTTTAAGTGCATCAAAATGCTCCTAAAAGGTTCTTTCTGATGTAAGATGTACTCTTCGGCTGGGTTCATGGGTTAAAATTAACCCAATATTCAAAAAAATTATTTTTGTTCAGATTTTATTTTAACTTTGAATTTCAAAGTACTTTATCATGGATTCAAAAAAATATTTGGACGACATCTCCCAGATCAAGGACATGATGAGTCGTTCTTCCCGTTTTATATCACTTACAGGGCTATCGGGCATTCTGGCAGGAATATATGCCATTACGGGGGCTACAGTAGCCTACCTATTTCTTCTGCCCAATGACTATGAAATATTGATTGTTGATAGTCTAAAGTTTAAATCAATCCTGGGAATCTTGATTTTGGTTGCGGTGCTCAGTTTTGTGACAGCCTATTTATTGACCACCAGAAAGGCCAAACGGAACAACGAGAAAATCTGGGATGAAACTACTAAAAGACTTCTAATAAACTTTTTTGTTCCCATGGTTACCGGAGGCATCTATATCTTGATAAAATTGAACAGTAGACATTATGGCCTGACTGCCTCCTTGATGTTGATCTTCTATGGTTTGGCTCTCGTCAACGCTTCAAAATACACCATAGGCACCGTCCAGTATCTGGGTTATAGTCAAATTGTCTTAGGATTGATCTGTGCAGCGTTTCCTGGTTATGGATTTTGGTTTTGGGTACTTGGATTTGGTGTTTTGCACATTGTTTATGGTACAATAATGCATTTTAAGGAAGATAGGAAGTAATATGGGGCTCATTGACAATATCAACAAACTTTTTGATCACCGCATTCGTTTGGGCATCATGTCCATATTAATGATCAATGACGATGTTGATTTCAATCGGCTCAAGGAACTTTTGGATGTCACGGACGGTAATTTGGCAAGCCATACGAAGACCTTGGAAAATGCGGAATACATCAAAATTGAAAAAGCGTTCATCGGGAAGAAACCCAACACCAAATATTTCATTACCCCTTTGGGCAAACAAGCTTTTAAAAAACATATTGATGCCTTGGAAGATCTAATCAGAAACCCTAAATAAATTTTTTTTATCAATTCACTTTGATTTTCAAAGTACTTTAATTTTATAATTATGACATTACAAAAACGTATCGGCAATTGGCTAAAAAACTCCATCTCCGCAAAAATGATCACGGTGGGATTCTTGATCCTTATTTTATTGGTCCCCTTGGGCTTTGTGGACGATCTCATTCGCGAACGTGGACAACGGCAACAGGAAGTAATCTCGGAAATCAACAGCAAATGGGGCGAGGAAGTCATCATCAATGGGCCCATTTTGAAGATTCCCTATCATCAATACATAGAAGAAAAGGTATTTGATGAAAAGACCAAGACCTTTCTCAAAACAGAAAAAGCGGTAAGGCATGAGGCTTATTTCTTCCCTGATGAACTAGACATTAATTCCAATGTCACCACACAACCTTTGGAGCGAGGCATATACAAGTCTGTAGTTTACACTTCAAATTCAGAACTTAAAGGGACTTTCTCTAATCCGAGTTTTAAAGAACTGGAAGTAAAGGACGAAGACATTCTTTGGGACAAAGCGACGATTGTGTATATGGTGAGTAACTTAAAGGGCATTCGCAATACTGTTGCCATCAACTTCAACAACCAACAGTACAACTTAAAACCGAAGTTTGACAATGCTTACATGAACACACTTGAATCCGATTTTATTGTCAATCTAGAAGAAATTCAAAACAGGACATTGGATTTTGAATCCAAAATTACCATAAATGGTAGTAATCGGTTGCAATATGTTCCCATTGGCAGGGAGACCGTGGTGGCCATGAAGTCCAACTGGCACTCCCCCAGCTTTAATGGAAATTTTTTACCCGACACAGAAGGAAAGAAAATTTCAAAAAATGGATTTGAGGCCCAATGGAAGGTTTTGGAAACCAATAGAAGATTTGGACAATCCTTTTTTGACCACCTTCCCGATTTAACGGAGTTTGCCTTTGGTACCGAATTCTTGGTTCCTGTGGACGATTACCAGAAAACCTCGCGTACCAGCAAATATGGGTTCATGATCATTGGGCTTACACTATTGGTTTTCCTTTTGATCCAAATTAGCAGCAAGATTTCCATTCATCCCTTTCAATATTTGATGATTGGCTTGGCCTTGGTCCTTTTTTACACCCTGCTGATATCCATTTCAGAGCACAAAAACTACCTCTTCGCCTATGTGGTTTCTGGCGGTGCCATTGTGTCTTTGATCACCATATATTCCAGGTCCATTCTAAAGAACACGAAATTCACTTTACTGGTTTTAGGGTCAATGTTGGGGCTCTACACCTTCATTTTTGTCATCATACAACTGGAAGATTACGCCCTTTTGGTGGGCAGCATAGGACTTTTTGTGATTCTGGCCACCATTATGTACACTTCGAGAAAAATTGATTGGTCGGGACAATTGGAAGATTAAGGACCGTGCACTGGCTCCGGGAATCCGGAGCAGTGCATATTATATGTAGAGGATTCCTCTAAAATTGATTTATCTCTTAAATATCCTTTTCACCAACTTCATCAGCAAAAGTGCCACAAGGCCCACCACCAAGCCCGCCAGAAAATCCTTCAACAAAGAGGGGAATTGAGGAAACAAATGGTGAAGGTATTCAATGTTATGGTTGAATATGCCCCCCGACACCAACAATAGGGCAAGTGTACCCACCACGGAAAGCGCCTTGATGATCCTGGGCAAAGCATTGACCAAGAGCATACCCACTTTGTCCGAAAAGCTATCGTCCCTATCGTTGAGTCGGATCAGCTTGTACCCATAATCGTCCATCCGGACAATGAGGGCCACAATACCATACACTCCCACGGTGGCCAAAAGGGCCACTACCGTCACCACAACTATTCGTGTCACCAAAGGTTCGTTGACCACGGTGCTCAGCGCGATGATGACAATCTCTATGGAAAGGATAAAATCTGTGATGATGGCCTGCTTCACCTTGGTTTTCTCCAACGCGGGCAAATCTTCTTCGGAAACAATTGTGGTTTCTTCCGTATGCTCTTCCTTATGTGGAAAAAAGAACTCATACACTTTTTCCGCTCCCTCATAGGCCAGATACACCCCTCCAAAAAGCAGTATGATAGTAATTGCAGTGGGAAGATAGGCGCTCAGCAAAAATGCAATGGGGAGAATGATCAATTTGTTCAAAAAGGAACCTTTGGTTATGGCCCAAAGCACAGGTATCTCCCTATTGGAAACAAAACCGGTCGCTTTCTCGGCATTCACCGCCAAGTCATCGCCCAAAATACCCGCTGTTTTTTTGGTCGCTATCTTGCTCATGGAAGCCACATCGTCCATAAGTGCAGAAATATCATCCAGGACCGCAAAAAAACCTGAAGCCATATCTATGTTTTTGGTTTAAAGAAACTTTTTTTGACCGGGAGCAAAATAAACAAATCCTAGCACAATGGCGCGTCAAGAAAAGTAAAAAAACCTTGCCCACTTCTTCATCAAACCCCTTCCAAGGAAACCAAAGTGGTGACCCAAACGATAACGGAAGAAAGGAAAATACCTATGGTATTGGCCGTGAAAGCTTCACGCTTTTTCATTTTGAACAGGTATGCTGCAATGGTACCCGCATAGACCCCCGTGCCGGGCAATGGCACCATCACAAAGAGGACTATGCCCAGAAATCCATACTTCTGCACTTTGCTTCCAGAACCCTTTTTGGCCCTTTGGCCCACATAGACCGCAGATTTTTTATAGAATCGCCATTTGACCAAATACCTGTTGATGTGCTCCAAAAAGAACATCATAAAAGGAAATACGAGAACGTTTGCCAAAAAGCAGGCAACAAATACCAGATACTCGTTCACTCCCTGGTACATGCCATAGGGAATGCCCACTTTGGCCTCTCCAAAAGGAGAAAGGCTCCAGAGTATCGCTATGATCAAATCTTTGTGCAAGGACAGCATTTTTTTGAACCGACAAACCTAGTGAGGATTTTGTTTATCCACCCTTTTGTAAACCTTAAATATTTATTAATTGTGACATATTCGGGCCATGTCCCAAATTTGTCCGTATCCGCTATGCGCCAACATACCTTTTAGGTTATCAGTTTGTAAAATCCTCTTCCGGGAATTGATACATTGACCACAGTTCATTAATTTTAGCAAAACCAATACCATGAAATTACAACCTCTCCTCATCGCTTTTTTTGCATCGGCCTTCGTTTTTTCCCAGGAACATTCCCATAAAAGTTCCAGAATCCTTGTTTTTCCCGATGTACCCGGTTACCGGACCTTGAAGACCGACCTTCACCAGCATACCGTCTTTTCCGATGGGAATGTTTGGCCCACCATTCGGGTCATGGAAGCCCTCCGTGACAATTTGGATGTGATATCCCTCACGGAACACATTGAATACCAGCCCCACAAGGAAGATATTCCACACCCTGACCGTAATAGGTCCTATGAGCTCGCACTGCAAGAAGCCAAGGACCATGATCTTTTGATCATACATGGTTCGGAAATCACAAGAAAACCTCCAATGGGGCATAGCAATGCCGTTTTCATCCAAGATGCCAATACCCTGTTGAACGACAAGGCTGAAGATTCCTTTGCCGAGGCCAAAAAACAAGGTGCCTTTGTGTTCTGGAACCATCCGGCATGGCATCCACAATCCCCAAATGGCAACCCCATTCTGAGCGATTTTCAAAAAGAGCGTATCCAAAAAGGAGAGCTGCATGGTATAGAGGTCATCAATATGGGTGACTATGCCGAGGAATCCTTGGCACTGGCCCTCGAGCACAATCTGACCATCATGGGCAATAGCGACATCCATGGTCTCATCGACTGGGACTACACGGAAAAAGGACACGACCGCCCGATTACCCTGGTCTTTGCCAAGGAAAAAACACAGGAATCCGTGAAAGAAGCACTGTTTGCTGGAAGAACGGTGGCCGTTTTCAATTCGTTATTGGTAGGAAAAAAAGAAAATTTGATTCCGCTGTTGCAAGCCTGCATCCAGGTTGAAAAAGCCCAATACATCAACAAGACCTCTATTCTGGAAGTGACCTTGAAGAATGTTTCCAGTAGCGACCTCATCTTTGAAAACCAGATGCCCTACACCTTTTATTCCAGTTCCCCAGTGTTTACAATATCCGCTGGTGAAACGAAGACCATCAACATCAAAACTTTGGAAAGGAAGGATGGTTTGACATTAACCTTAAAAGCGTTGGGCGCCTATGTGGCTCCGAAGGTACAACCCATTGTTGAGTGGGAAATCAAAATAGAGGAATGATCAGGCCACGGAAGGGATATTGGCGCCGTTGATCTCGATATCAAAATCGGGCAATATCTTTTTGATGCATTCCTTGGGGGTCTTTTCCGAAATCCAGACCCAATTGCGTCTTACATCTACATCAAAATGGTAGCATGAAAAATCGCCGCAGCATTCACCATCTACTTTGGTCAGCAAAAACTTGGTGATTCTTGGCCTGAGGCTGTATTCCAAATCGATACAGGCCCTTTTTATGGCTGAATCTATATTGCCTGAATATACCCAGTTAAAGTTCACTGTTCCAAATAATAGGACAAACAAGATACTGATAAATAACATATCATTAACAAAAAAACAACCTAAATCGACCAAGGGTAAATCATTCCTTTCCGTCCACATAATCCTGAAGGTAGGCGTAACGCTCGGTAAGTCTGCCGTTTTGGGTCATCCGGGCTCTTTGAAGGATTCCGTCCACATCCCCGTTAAAAAAGGCAGGAATCACGTATTTGGAAAATGCCTCGCCAAAACCGTTGCTGGCATCACGGGGCAGTTCACAGGGAAGGTTGTCCACCGCCATGACTGCAATGGCGTCCTCTTTTTTGAAATCGGTTTCGGTTTCTGTCCGGGGATCGTATCCATATATGGGCTCAGCGATGGTGGATGCCCTTAGGGTCGTGGCCACCGGACCATCGATATCACAACTGATATCGGCCACCACTTTTATCTTGAAGTCGGGGTGCTTTGCATCCTCACGGGTATACAGATATGGGGCGCCGTCGCCATAAAAATGTCCTGCAATATAGAAATCGGTCACCTTGGCAAAACGGAAGAAATTGGACCTGTACTCTTGTGGGTTTTTAAAGAAATCGGCCTTGTTACCGCGGTTACCATCCTTGCGCTTGTTGTATTCCGAGGCGTCTATCTGGCAATAAACCGGTTCTTGGAACATATTTTTCAGATAATCATCCACGCCTACCTTCTTCAGTCCCATGGCATCCAACATTTCCTTGGCCCCATTGCCTACCCTGCCCCTTCCGGTGAGCAAAATCTTGATGTTTGGAAGGTGGATGTTTTGAAGTTCTGCAACCAATGCCTGTTGGTCCTTGAGTGTTTCTGCCTTCGGCAGATGGAACAGGTCATACTTCAGTCCAAATGTCCGGATTCCATTGTATGCCCCCACAATGCCCGCATATCTCCCAAAGGCCACCAAACGCTGCCCTTTAGGGTTGGTGATGACCTCGTGATCGTACAGTTCGATGTTCTTCTCCATAATCGCCCTGAGCAGTTCTCTGTTATAGGGCTGTTTTTTGATGGTATGGGAAAAGAAGAAATATTTTTTATCGGGAACCAATGCATCTATGGGTACTTCCTTGACACCCAAAAGCACTTCACAGGATCCTACCTGATCAGAAATCTCCAAGCCTTTCTCCCTATATTCATCATCAGTGAACACTCTAATGGGAGACGATTCCACCAAAATCTGCGCTTTTGGAAAGCGGGCTAGGACATTTTGACATGCTGATGGAGAAAGCACAACCCTGCGATCTGGTGGGTCTTTGCGCTCCCGTATGATTCCGAATCTCATAAAATGATTTGGTATAATTATTGACCAAAATAAGAGGTTTGTGATGGGAAAGCAAACTTTTTATGGTTTGATGAATATGAATTACCTTTGCCGACCGCGTTAGGGATAGAGGCGACATCCTTTTTCTGTCATTTCGAGCACAGTCGAGAAACAAAAAAAGATACAGCCGATAGCCCGACCCCCGAACGTTTGGGGGAAACGCTATTAAAACGATCATTGAAAAGAACCGTGAACAAAGGCTCTTCGACATAGTTTATGCTGAGCGTAGACGAAGTACTCAGGGCTGTTCACCCACGATATGCAAAGCATATCTGGTTCACTGGGGCCGACCGGTTTTGACAGCAAGACCAATGGCGATGTAAGCATGCCGAGCTATGGAATTGACGCTCGTTAATCTCCGTTCCAACCTTTTACATGGCGAGTCTAACTACGCTTTGGCTGCCTAATTGACTGAATCACAGTAAGTCATGGCCTAGTCCCGCAAGGCGGGAAAGCTGAATGTCCCTTGGTAGCCCTTGTTGATGGCGACCTTTATTGGGGCACCATAAAAGTCAACATAGCGATCTTATAGCTTCGTTAAGATCGTAAAACTAAAGAAGCTAAGCGTACGATAGGCGGTTTTCGGTCGGTCGTGCGTCGACAATCAAACGAAGACTAAGCGTGTAGAAAGCATGGTTATTGCTTGTTTGGACGAGGGTTCGAATCCCTCCGGCTCCACTAGAAGACCATCAGAACAAAACATTAAACCTGTAAATCAATGATTTACAGGTTTTTTTATTTTATTTGGTTTCATTGGTCCTTCGATTTTTAAAAATATCCTATATAATGGTAACGCCGGACATGGCATGCCACCTTCACCGACCTAAAGTGAGCATAGTAATGATACTAGTAAATATCTATAAACCAATCTACTGTTTCAAAACTTGAAATGGTTCAAAAAATCCGTTTTTAGCGGTTCTCTGTATCTGTCCTTTCCATCAAGACGATAAAGTCCATTATCAATAATGATGACAAATACTTACACTATCCTCAAAAGTGCTCCTTTAATATTTGGAACAAATCATCTTTGGCTAACGGTTTTATCAAGTAATCACGTACTATACTATATTTTTTTGCCCGTTCCATATCGGATGGGTGGTTCGATGAACTCAAAATATAAATGACAACGTTTTCACGATCCTGTTGCGGTATCTCCAAAAGGTCGTCCAAGAAGCCCCAGCCGTCCTTTATGGGCATGTTCAGGTCCAAGAATATTACCTTGGGCAATGCTATCCCTTTTTTGTACATCTTGGTAATTCCCTCGATCGCTTCTTGGCCGTCGTGGTAAACCAATATCTCATTGGAAAATCCCAATCGCTTCATCAAGGCAGTCATCCCAAATTCGTGGATGGCGTCATCATCGATAATGCAGGCTTTGCCCTTTGTGTTCATACTAAACTGCTTTAATGAATTTAACCCGAAAAGTTGAGCCGACGCCCACTTCGCTTTCCACATGGATGCTTCCCCCAATGGAATCTATCTGGCTCTTTGTGATAAAGAGCCCGATTCCCTTTGCATCCTTGTTCCTATGGAAGGTCTTGTACATCCCAAAGACTTTGTCCCTGTTGGCCTCCATGTCAATCCCAAGTCCGTTGTCCGTCACGTCCAGGGTCACATCCTCCTCATCTTGACTGGCACGTATGGATACCAAGCAATGCTTCTTTTGGGTATCCCTGTACTTTATGGCATTGGTCAATAAATTTTGGACAATACTCTCCACATAGGCCGTAATTCCCATAACCTCAATACCATCGGGAATATCCACCTCTACCTTGACCTTTTTCTCATTGGCCAGGGCCCCCACATTCCCCATGACCTCGTTCACTATTTTTTTGAGCAAAATCCTATCCATCTTCTTCTCTTGGCCCGTTTTTATCTGAACCACTTCGTTGAGATGGGAAATGGTCTCATTGAGACCTTTTGAGGCTTTGTTCAACATGTCCAGGGTATTGTCATATTCTGTCTTATCCATCCCTCCCTCCAAAAGGAAATCCGTGATCATGGTAAGGTTGGCGGAATGTGAGCGCATGTTATGGGAGACGATATGGGCAAAGTTCAGGAGACTTTCATTTTGCATTGCTGAGATTTGCAGAAGGTTTCTCAATCTTTTTTCAGCTTCGATCTGGGGGGTTATATCGACCATTTGGATCAAAAAATGTGAAATTTCCCCTGTAGTCTTTTTCACCACCGTGACAGTGATTACCTTATGATGTATCTTACCATGTTTTCCAAGGTGTTTGGTCACCATTTGTTGAGTAGAAATTTCCCCCCTCAAAAATTCCTCAATAAGGGATGCATACATATCAACATTTTCAGAAAAGGCCACATCCCTATAATGGGAGCCTACCAATTCTTCACGAAGATATCCTGTACTCTTGCAAAAACTTTCGTTGACGTTGGTGAATTTTCCCCCCAGATCCAATAATGCCATGCCCACCGATGAGTTTTCAAAGACACCGTGCAGCGATTCCTCGGATTCCATGAGCTGGTCTTGGGTAAGCTTTAGATCAGTGATGTCCACAGTGATCCCGATCATTTTTTCGGCCTCTTCGTTATCATCCCATATTACATTTCCGTGAGATCTCATCCATCGGATTTCACCGCTGGGCATTTTTATCCTAAAAGTTATGATGTAATCTTTTTTATCCCTAATGGCTTCTTGGGCGATCTCCGTAGCTCTTTCATAATCATCTGGGTGGACACAGGCATCCCAAGCCTCAAAGGCATCCTTAAAATCCGTTTCTTTCAGGCCGTAGAGACCATAAATATTCTGGTCCCATTTCAACTTGTGATCTGGAATATTATACTCCCATACCCCTATTCCGGCCTTTTTGGTGGCCAGCATATGTCTTTCACTTATTTTCCTGTACTCCAGTTCAGTCCTTTTTTTTTCGTCTATATCCTGGAATATGCCATGAAGCCTAACAGTCTTGCCCCCCACGGATTCCACCTCGCCTATCACCCTTACCCAGATCTCCTTTCCGCTGGTATTGATGATTCTGTGCTCGGTATCCCATGGAATGCCCTTTTCCACACCATCGCTGATGACTTTGGCAAGAAGGTCGCGGTCGGGGCCCTCTTTATAAAAGGACAGCGCGGACTCCACACTGGCATGGAAATCTTCCGAAACACCAAGAATCTCACGGGTAACACTGGACCAATAGACCTTGTTCCCAAGAACATCCAATTGCCAGCCTCCAATTCTTGCGACCTTCTGAGACTTTACCAATAAGTCTTCCCGTATCTTTCTGTGGGTGATGTCCTCTAAAAAAAGTATGATCCTTTGTTCTTTGTTACATTGGCCTATCCTCCAACTGTACCAAAGAATATCACTGTTCTCCGTCACCACCTTATCTGAACCGGTTATTTGTGCTTTACCGTTTTTACAGCTTTCAATATCGCTCTTCAATGCCTCGGGCAAATTGGACATCACCTCAAACAACGGTTTGCCGACAATATGACCAGACTTGCCGAACTCCTTGACCCAATTATCGGAGAAATCCATGATACAGAGATTCCAATCCAGAAATATTACAGGGGCAGGACAATTTTTGAAAAATGATGGGTTGACCTCCATTGGTAATCTATTGCATGATAAAACTAATTAACTTTTTCTTAACAAAGAAGGAGATATCAAGTTTCTTGATGACAGGATAAAAGAAAAGTAGGTGACACCAATCAAACCATTTTATATTTTGAAGCAAAAAAAGGGCGCCTTAAAATAGGTGGACTGTTCCTTTTTATCCAATCATTATGAAAGGATTGCACATTGATCAACTAAATGAACGCTATAATAGAATTTACGGTTAGCTACTTAGCTTAATTTTTTCCATTCACTTTATTATGGGATAAAATAAATTTTCACTTGATTACAAATAAAAATCCTAATATATTATAAATTATTGATAATCAATATATTATATTCTAATATCCGAAAAAGTGACCTATTCGGTGAGCATAAATTTTTGAAAGGCTGAAGAGTCCTTGTTTATTGGGAGTTCCGGGAAAAAGTTCGAGTCCCGTCCACGGTCTATAATTAATTCGAAATGATGGCTCCATTCAGAGTTCAAGCTTCCAAGCACTTATCTGCGTAGTATGTATTTGGTATTTGTGGGCAATTTCAGCAACAATCAAACTTTTTCCATATTAGTTGAACAATTCACCAATGGGTCTTCTATCCGAAGCATCTGGCAAGGGGATATCCAAAAGCATTGACAGTGTGGGTGCTATTTGTGTAATGGTATATGGGGCAACGCTCAATCCTTGCTTCACGCCCCATCCGTACCAGAGCATAGGCACGTGCGTGTCCGTGGTGTAGGCCGTTCCGTGGGTGGTGCCGTAATCCCGCTGGTCCATCCAGCCAGGAAAGGAATGCAGGAGAATGTCCCCCGAATTTTTGGAATTGTAGGCATTGCGCACAAACTCACCTATAGTGCTGTTCGCCAAATTCCATTCGTGAAGGGCAGGAACAAAAACCTCTTTTACGCTGTCCAAGTTTTGCAGGTATAGGGCCGCTTTTTTAAGGAGTTCTGGGTTGGTCCTTATTTCTGGGACCAAATAGACTTGGGTATTGTCGATAAACGAGACGCAGTTTTCAATACCGGATTCCTTGGAAAGGTATTCATTCAGTTCTTGTCCTATCAGCTTAGGGTCATAGCTACTGCCGGGAAGTCCTTTTTGCTCCAAGAACCCGGGATGGTCACTGGCAGCATGGTCAGCAGTAAGGAACACCAAATAGTTGTCTTTGCCCACAGTTTTGTCCAAATGGGCCAATAGTCTGGCCAGTTCCCTGTCCAACCGCACATAGGTATCCTCCAGTTCTTTGGAGCGAATCCCAAAATAATGTCCCACATAGTCGGTACTGGAGTAGCTCAAGGCGAGAAAATCCATGTCCTTGCCTTTTCCCAGTCCCTCCCCGTCTATTGTGGCCATGGCCATTTCCGTTACTATAGTGTTTCCAAAGGGCACCTCGGTGAGCATGGCAAAATCGCCATTTTGTTTTCTCAGTTTTTTCAGGTTATAGGGGAAGACACTTTTCTTATTGCCCTTGTAGATTTTTTCAAAAGGGGAATCGTCAGGATTGCTGTTCTGGTAGCGTTCCATGGGCAAAAAGGGAGCCCAGGTCAGATTCATTAGGGAATCGGACAGTTTTCTTTTGTTGAAAGCGATGAGCCAATCCGGTAATTCTTCCCCATAGTACGAACTGCTGATGAAATTACCGTTCCCCGAATGGTACCAATAGGCATGATCGGCCATATGGCCGGAAGGAAATATCGCAGAACGGTCCTTTAGGGAGACCCCCACCACTTTGGACCGCCCATTGGTCGTCAGTTTCAGCTCATCGGTAATGGTATTGGCCATAAGGTTCTTGGGGGAACGGGAGTAGTTTTCCTTTTTATTAGGGTCCATGTATGCTGGGTCGTCCACAAGTGAAACCTCCATATCCTCCGCACAATAAACGATTCTTTTTTCCGCACGGCTATACCAGTTGTTGTTGACAATCCCGTGATGGGCGGGCGTTGTTCCGGTATAGACGGAAGAGTGCCCAGCGCCAGTAGTGGTGGGGATATAATTATAGTGCATGTTCTTTACGTTGAAACCTTCGCCCATCAAGCGTTTAAATCCATCCTCTGTATAATTATCCTGAAAGCGGTATAGATATTCAGCCCTCATTTGGTCCACAACGATGCCAACCACTAGTTTTGGCTTTGATTCTTGTTGGGCGGACAACATATTCAGGAAACATAGGGACACCATAAGGATTTTGGGCAAATGGCCCACGTTGAAAAAAGATTTCATGTGCTTGGATTTATTGATGAAAAATGGATTGTATGGATAGGGGATTTCAAGTATATTACATACGCTAATATACGGCCCCAAATACTTTCATACAATATCTTTTTGTTTCATTTACTTATTTTTATCGGTGACAGTCACAATTATGAAAACCTAACGCTCTTTTATTGAATAGATGGTGACAGAACTCTTATATGTTGGAAAAAATGCTAAATGGTCATGCGACAAAGCAGGAAGGTGTCAGCAATTGCTGCAGAATTAATACCTTTAAGCGATTCAGTTACCATACAGGACACTCTAACTAACCATTATTGAATGAATACGGTAGAACGGCACAAACATATCCTCGAGAAAATTCAACAAGAGGGGCAGATCAAAGTTCAATACATTTGCGAGACCATGGATATTTCGCCGGTCACGGCGCGGAAAGACCTCAAGTTTTTGGAGGAAAAAGGGCTGGTGTACCGAGTGCACGGTGGGGCAACATTGATCAATCCCTATACCATTGACAAGCACGTCAATGAAAAAGAGAAGATCCACTACGATGAAAAATCCAAGATTGGGGCAGCTGCCGCCAAACTGATCACCCCCAACGATTCCATCCTAATCGCGTCCGGAACAACCGTACTGGCCCTCGCCAAGAACATTGTGCCCCAGGAAAACCTTACCGTTATTACCTCAGCCTTAAACGTTGCTTTGGAACTGAACAAACATTTGGAGATTGAGGTGATACAGTTGGGAGGCGTGCTCCGGAAGCGTTCTTCCTCTGTTACAGGACTTTATGCAGAATCCATTTTGCCCGATTTTTCATGTAGTAAGTTTTATCTGGGTGTCGATGGGATCGATCTCGATTTTGGACTGACCACGGCCAATGTGATGGAAGCCCACCTGAACAGGGAAATGATCAAGGTTTCGCAGAAAACTATCGTTCTCGCCGATTCCACCAAGTTCAGCAAACGAGGCTTTGGCCGTATCTGCGGTTTTGAGCACATTGATGAGATCATCACCGATCAAGGGATTTCCAAGTTTACCCAAAATGCCTTGGAAGAGTATGGCATCAAGGTGACCATTGTCTAGACTTTTCCTACTCATAAAGAAACAGTGACAGGGTTTCGAAATTCATGAAAATCCTTTTATGGAGGTTCCGATAAATTTCCTTATATTTCGATTACTTTCTATAATTTGATTTAAAAATGAGATTTCCTGTTACCCGAGTGATTCTATATACGGCCTTGTTGGGCACTGCGAGCATTGTGGCTCAAACTGAAGAAATCAATAGGGATTACCGTCCCCGAACCTATGATGTTCAGGTGCGTCAGTTCAAAATCTATCCCGATACCACGGAGGATATCATATTCCTGGGCAACAGTATCACGGCCCGCGCGCAGTGGAACGAATTGTTGCAACTTCCCCAGGCCAAAAACCGGGGAATTTCAGGGGACACTACTTTTGGCATCTTGGAACGTTTGGATGAGGTGACCGAAGGGCAACCGGCCCAAATTTTCATATTGATCGGAATCAACGATATTTCCCGCAATTTTCCTGATGAGGAAATCATACAGAACTATGAGACCATCATCACCCGCATACAAAAGGAATCGCCAAAGACTCGATTGGTGGTACAGACCATCCTACCCGTCAACAGCAGTTTCGGGGAATATGAAAGGCACTACAATAAGGATGGGCATATTGCCAAAGTAAACGAGGGAATCAGGCAATTGGCCAAGAAGTACGGATTGACATTAATTGATATCCATCCTTTGTTTTTGGACGATTCGGGCAGTTTGAAGGCCGAATATACAGATGAAGGCCTACACCTGAATGAAAAGGGATATTTGCATTGGGCAGAAATCCTACGTCCTTATTTTGAATAAGAAAATCGGAATCCTGCCCGTAATCAAAAATCAGAATTGCTAACTATTTTTGTGCTGACAAAAGCTCGAAAAGCCGCTCTGGCTCATTGGTGGTAATAAAATCGACCTTTTTTTGGATCATGTCCATCATATCTTCCTCCGTATTTACGGTCCAAGCATTGACCGTCATATTCTCCTTGTGCGCCTCTTCGATCCATTCAGGATGGTTTCGATAGACTTTGATGTTGTAATCGATGCTGGTGTATCCCGATTTCTTGGCCTCGGAGGGTGCTAGGTCACCATTGAGGTAAGCCACTTCGGATCCAGGCGTCAATTGACTGACCAAAACCCCCGCATCAAAATCAAAGGTGATGTACTCCACTTGATCCCCACCACCCAGTTGCTTCACCAAGGCCACGGCCTTTTCGGTCAATAGCAGGGTATGCTCCTTGCCTGAAGGGGCTTTTTTGATCTCAAGGATCAAACGGGTTTTGTCCTGCTGGAGCCCTTCCTTTAGATAGGCTTCCAGAGTAGGGATTTTTTCGCCGTTTGGAAGGGAAGCAGATAATAAATCGGCATAATTGGTGTGCTCAATATCCATCCCCATAAAGTCGGCGTCGTGGTTCACTACAGGAATACTATCCAAGGTCATATGAACGTCAAACTCGGCCCCATAACAGCCCAACTCAATGGCATGTTTCAATGCGGCGATGGAGTTTTCGGGGAGGTCCTGTGTTTTCCATGCCCCTCTGTGGGCAATGACACGGGTATTTGTACCTGCTTCTTGCGAACAGGATACGTTTGAAAGTAGGAGGGGGAGCATTAAAAATGCCCCCCGTCTTATCAATTGAGAATAAATGGATGTTAATTTCATAATGATTGTTGAAATGTCTGTAATTTGATCAATGTAAATGAATCGGATCAGATTATGGCCGTTGAAAATGCCTTTGGGCGTTCCATACTTTCGGTATAGACCCTGCCAAAACGATCGGTTACCTTGATTTCCAATGTAGAATTCGGTGCCGACGCCTGAACCTTGAACAGGTGGGCGGTTTCATTGGTCGTGAAAGATCCTGTGGGTTGTGCACCAACGTTCAATCTCTTGGCCTCATAGGAAATGATGTGCAGGGGATCCAATGTTTTGACCCTGGAAATAGCCAAGGGCTGCCCGTTCTCGCTTACCTCAATTTGCCATTGGTCGTCATAGCCCCAGATATTGATCAAAACCTCATTGTTGGAGTTGGGCTGGGCATAGGGTCCCGCATATTGTGCCATGTCCTCTTCCGAAGCATTAGGGGCAAACTCGGCCGCTGTGATATGAACCATGTTCAGATCGTAGGCCCGGAACTGATAATCGGCGTCAAAGCCAATACTCTTGTACTGCCACTGCATTTGGTTGCCATTGATTTCCCAAATCCCATATCCTCCCGGACTCCCGTCCTTGCAGATGTGGTTTCCGGCATAACCTTCGCGACCAGTCCACCACCAAGTTGCACAAATGGCCGCGGTATTGTGTTCCATAACACCCAGTTCTTCCTCAACCGTATAGTTGATATGGGTGTGACCAGTTAGTATATGTACTGTTGAAAACTCCTGTAGGCTGGCCATGAGTTCCGGTGCATTGTCCAATTTATAGGAGTTGACCTGATTTCCGCTTCCATCCAGTGAAGGATTGCTATATACGGGCGTGTGCGTTGCAATGACAATAGGCGTGCTCTTGTCGGTGATCATGGCCAAATCCTTTTTCAACCATTCCAACTGTTCCGTAGCCAAACGCTCCCTGTAATTGCGGCTTCCAACGGTTCCCTGTGAACCGCTAGAGTTCAGGTATTCCACATCATCGAGCACCACATAATGGATCTGGCCCAGATTGAAGGAATAGTAGGTCGGGCCCAAAATATTCCTGTACCGATCTTCGGCCAAGCGATCGTTGGCGAAGTAGGGGTCGTAATCGTGGTTCCCGATCACGTTGAACACAGGGGAATGCAATTGGTTCATGTATGGGATATAGTCGTTGAGCCCAAAACCATTGCTGTACCAATAGAGGTCCCAGGTCATGTCGCCAAGGGTGAGCACATATACTTTTTTACCTCCTGCGGTGTACGAATCTATCATGGCATTCACATCGGGCAGCACCATATTCTGGAACTGTTCCAAATCGTTGTTTCGGTTGGCCAAGTGCCAATCGGCCATGGTCAACACTACATGCTCTGCATTGTTGGTCTCTATCAATGAGAAATCGTGTTGCTCCACTGTTCCGGCACTGGTTGTGAGCCGTTTGAAGAATTGGGGCGCGTTTCCATTGGCAGGAACTTCGTAGTTTCCTGGCACGGAGATGAACACAAATCCAGATGCTTTGTTGGAAGGCAGATAATAGATGCCATCCTCATCGGTAGTGGCGACCTCGTGGCCATCAGAGACCACAACGCCGGCTACTCCAACTCCATTGCTGAACACAATTCCTTTAATGGTCATCCCTTCAATATCCGGAATATCCGACTCTGCAACGATGTTCAGTTGAACGGACCCCAGTGCCAAGGTCTCCCCACTTCGGGAGAGTACCAAACGGTATCCGCCTGAAGGAATTTCGTTAGGCAGCACAAAAGTGGCTGATGTTTCAGTGGTGGAACCAATGGCCGTGGTGAATTTTTTGGAGCCATCCAAAGTGGAAATCCATTCAATCTGGTCGCCCACTTTGAATCCTTTTCCATTTAAAATGAACTCGCTCCCGGCCGAGGCATTGATCACCGGAGGTACGGAGACCCCGGTGATGCCCAGGCCATTGTTTGGGGGGACGTCATTATTGCTATCGGAACTGCAGGCAATCAATCCAAAAAAAGGGACGTTGAGAGTGGTGATGGAGGCGAGACCTCCGATACCGGTTTTTACAAACTTTCTACGGGTATGCTTCATTGGATATGCCTAGTTGATGATTACTACTTTGATGTCGTCGATAAAGATCCTGTTCTTGCCTGCCCCTACACCATTCAGGTCAAAGGCTCCTCCAAGAAAACGCAGTTGTGTCTCGGCAGTGGCCCCTGTAATGGTGAAAGTGTAGGTGCTGCTCTCGTCTTCCCATATCAAGACACAATCGGGATCGGCATCATAGTCAGGGTAATTGCTGATGGTGAAAGAGGGAACGCTGGTGGTCCCTGGACCTACAACGCCCACTACAAGATTATTGTCGTCTTGGGTACCGCCTGCCGTCTCATACGGAACGGCCTTGAAGGTGACCTGTACGTCGGTAGGTCCATCAAGTGCTGCCAATGGAGGGGAGATGAGGTCACCGCCATAGTTGGTCTTGCCGAGTTTCACAAACCCTGGCCGCGCATAGACCACTTTTTGGTTGCTGGTAAAGGTGTTCTCGGTACTCGTCCAGCCACGAGCCATTTCCTCTTCAGTCCAGCTATCCATTCGTGTTTCGCCTGTGGTGGTGTAGAAAATGGTACTGCCGTAGGTGAGCCAACTGAAATCTTCTTCCAGGATAACATTGCCGGCAGACTGTATAATCTCTACTTCTTCGGTAAGTCCGTTGGTGTTGGATTGAATGGTCAGCGTGATGCTCCGCTCTTCCCCAGTATTTTTAACGGCTTCCAGAACCAAGGCATTTTCTGTTTGCTGCACTCCCGTGATCCAACTTTCATCGTCCAATATATAGGTCCATTCTACGTTTGTTTCCAATGCAATGTTCACCTCACCACCTGCCGATGGCACGGAAATGCCATTCTCAGCATTGAGAATAGTGATGTAAGGTACGTTGGCCTCTTGGTCTATACGGAACAGAACGGGCTGCTCTTGTCCATCGACCACAAAGGCGAAATTGGCGGTACGGCCCTCAAAGGAGTCATTGGGGTCCACATTGAACCTGAATATGCCGTCATTGTCCCCTTCGTTGGGAAATGCTTCTACCCAATCGTTATCGGATTGGGCCACCACTTTCCAATCCCTGTTGGAACGCACCACATATTTTTGGCTGATGCCTTCCACGCTCACGGAAAGGGAGGTGGGGTCTTCCTCGATCATGAAATAGGGTTCGCCCATGCTTTCTCCTCCGTTGTCGTCATCACAGGACACGGCAACGAAGCAGGAAACGACCAATGCCCAAAACAACTTCGGGAACGATTTCACTATACTATTTTTACTATACATCATCTTGAGATTTTTATCTAAATGTTTGTTGGCTATTTGTTCTACTGTTCAATGGCTTCCTTGCTCCACCAAACAGGGGTCTTCATATTGTTTTCCCCGCCCATGCGGTTCAATGCTTCTTGGGCATTTTCGCCATTGGTGGCCATGGTCGTGTTCGGATAGGCAAACCGGGTGGGCAATATAAAGTCATTGTATATGGCCCCATCACCTATGGTGAGTTCGGGATAGCCAGTGCGTCTGTATTCATGGTAGGCTTCCATTCCCACCCAGAACAGGGCAAGGAATTTCTGGTTGGCGATCAGCTCTTCCTTATTGCTCCAACTGTCCCATGACGCTAGGTCCGAAGCCAAAAAGGCCGTGATGTCCTCACTGGAAATGGTCACAGGTGTTTCACTGTACTGCCCCAGGGGCGCCCATTTTTCGATGGACGCTGCAACGGCCGTTTCATAATATTGTCGGGCCGCGGATTCCCCACCAGGAATTAGTCCTTTTAGTGCAGCTTCTGCAAAGATGAACTGTACTTCGGCATAATCCATGAAAAATCCAGGGGCATCGGCACGGCAGAAAACGGCCGCGTTGAGCCAGGAAGTACCCCTGTCCACATTGCTCTGTTCAGATTCGGTACAGCCGGCCACGGTGCCCTTCCAAACAAAGGGAAGATTGGGGTCTGTGTTCGGATTTTTCTTTCCGTAAATCGCCAATCGCGGATCTTCATAGATCTGCTCGTCACTTTCATTGGTCAGAACGGTCATTTTTATGAGCTGTTCCGTAAGCTTTCTTCCTGAACTGGTAAAGCTACCCTCATTGGTGTTGTTGAATTCACTTCGGTACGGGTCATTTCCGGAGAAAACAACAGTGGCGTTGTCATCATTGGAAGTAAAGAAAGGATACTTTGATGGATTGTTCAGTATCTCGGTCATTTTGCTCCCTGAATTCATTGAGCTTCGTCCGCTTACACGGCTGAGCAGGCGTAGGTAAAGGGAATTGTTGAATTTTCGCCATTGGTTCATGGAACCGCCATACATACCATCCAAGGCAGGTTTGATGAAGGTTGGATTGGTGGCATAAATGTCGTTGGCTTCTTCCAGTTCGGCGAACATTTGTCTGTACACTTCTTCCTGCGAATCAAATTTGGGCTTGATCACCCCTTCATCGGAAAGAACCAAAAAGGCCTCGGAATAGGGTATATCTCCAAATATATCGGTCAGGTTGGATAGGTACATCACTTTCAATGTGATGGAAATGGCTTCCAAGGATGGGTCTTCCTGTTCGATGCTCAAATCGTGCATGTGCAAGGCATTGTTGGCATATCTGGCATAAAAGTTCCATACACTTTGCCAATTGGCATCACTGATGAAGTAGCGGTGCTCCTGACGGGTGGTACCGCCGGTAAAGGCAGTGAATTGAATGAGTTCGTTGTTCCAGAACCAAGTGTAGTTCTGCCAGGCATTGGCCCCGTTGTACAAAAGAGGTTCAAACATGCCACTGGCCTGTATGTCCCCTACATTGGTTCTGTTGGGGTCTGTATTGGTTTCTTCAAAATTGTCGGTACATGCCCAGGTGAGTACCAAGATTCCTATAGTAAGTGCTATTTTTTTCAACGTTTTCATGCTTTATGATTAGAATGAAAGTTTAACATTAAGTCCGTAGGTACGTGTCATCGGGAAGGTCACGGATTCGATACCCATCATGATGTTCGAGCCATTCAACATTCCTGTTTCAGGGTCGTATTGAGGGAAATCGGTCCAACAAAACACATTGGTCGCAAAGATCCCGAAGCTCATATCTTGAAATATGCCTGTACTCTCCATTATTTTTCGTGGCATCTGATAGTCCAACCGCAGTTCCCTCAACTTCAAGAAGTCGGTGCTGAAGGTGTTCATCTCAGTATTGTTCCTGTTCCAGATGTAGGCGTTGTAATAGGTTTGGATGTTTTCCGTTACCGTCGTGTTCTTGGTATAGGTAACAGTGCCGTCCGTGTTTTCTACTACATTGACCCCTTCATGCACCAATCCGTCATACCTACCTTCCAAGGAGTTTTTGAGCTTCCCTTGGTAAGAAAGTGCAAAATTGGTCACGGAAAAGGCGCTTCCGCCCATCTGCGCAGAAAACGATGCCGATAGGGAAAGGTTTTTATATCTGAAACGCTGTGTCATACCTCCCCTCCAATCCGGGTTCACTTTGGCGATTTCGCGATCGGGGGATTCATCCAAGACGGGATATCCTTGGGAATTCACAATGTGCATCCCGGAAGCATCGACCGTTTCCCCATTTTCATCGATATAAGTGGCTCCTTCGGGCGCTCTTTGAAATCCACGCCCATAAATATTGTGCATTTCCCCACCCAAATAGGAATAGACATAGACCCTTCCGCCAATGGTCGTGCCCATATCGGTCTGTAGGGGTTCCTCGGGATCCCAACCTTCTTGTAGGCTCACCAAGGTGTTGTTGTTCTTGGACCAGTTGGCATCGAACGACCATTCAAAGTCCTTGGTGCGTATCGGAACAAATCCTGCGGCAATTTCAATACCTTCATTGGTGATTTCCCCGGCATTGATGATCCTGCCCGTTGCTCCCGTAATTTGATCCACGTTTACCGAAACAATCTGGTCTGTTGTTGAGGAATAATATTTTGTGATATCAAAGGACAATCGATTTTTGAAGAACTTGGCCTCAAGACCCACTTCCCAACTTTCAATGTTCTCAGGCTTGATCAATGGATTTCTGATAGTACCGGGTAGCACATACCCTCCTGGGAAAGATGTGTTTCCATAGGGCTGTGTCAAGGAATAGGCCCCGGTGTCGTTACCTACGTTGGCCCATGAAAAACGCAACTTGGTGAAATCTATCCAAGGGGCGTTGGTCTGGAAGTCAAGGACTTTGTCAACAAGGACACTTGCCGCCACAGAAGGATAAAAGAATGACCAATTGCCCGGGGACAAGGTGCTCGACCAATCATTACGTGCAGTAACGTCTAAAAAATAAGTGTCATCCCAGCCCAATGACAACATGCCATAAAAACTGTTCACGACCTTTTTGCTCCTGTAATTATAGTTGTCCGGATTGACCCCTGTAGGGAGGTTGGTGGTATGGTAAATCCCTTCCTCACCCAACTGCTCCAAGGTAATCCTGCTATTGTAGTATTCGTTTACCCTATTGTTTCCGCCCACAAAAGCAGAAAGCGTAAAACGCCCATCGGCCATATCATTGTTTTCATAGCGGAACATGAAGTCGTTGTTGTTCTCCAAATAACGAACCGTTTGTTCCCTATAAAAGCCATTTGGGTAATCCGTGGTATAAAAAGGTCTGCGTTGGGTCCTGAACTCCGTGGACCAATCCAGACCTGATCGGAGGTCTAAAGAGAACCCGTTTCCTAGATCAAAGTTCAATCCAATATTTCCAAATACCCTGTTTTTGTCATGAGCACTAAGGGCTTCGTACAACGTACGATATGGGTTGTATGAATTTGCGGAAGGAAATACCAGACCTTGTCCATTCTCTCCCTGTGCTGACCAATTCACGAAATTGTATCGGCCATCAAAGTATTCGTTTTTCCAATCGTCTATACTGTTCACGTTGAAGCCCCAGATGAGGGCATACATGGGATTGGATTCGTCATAACCTCCCCCGGGCATGTTGTCGCTTCTTTTTCGGTAGTAATTGACTTTGGAGTTCAAAGAAATCCAGTCGTTGATGGGCGTATTGAACGCCAAGGATGCCGATTGGCGGTTGAACCCGGTGTTGGGCATGATCCAATCGTTTTTGAAATCCGTGATGGAGAGTCTGCTGGAGGTTCCTTCCCCATTGTTCCCATTGATACTTACGGTATTGATGGTGGTGACACCCGTACGGAACAATCCGGTGTACCAATCGTCCTGATACACCCAAGGCAACTTGGAAAATGTACCCGTCTCCCAGTTCTTTGAGGCATATAGGTAGCGCATTTTGTTTGGGTCGAACCTTTCCCCAAACGTATATCTGGAGTAATTCCTATTGGTGGCAACGCCATCGGGAGCCATGTCCGCTGTCAATTCCCAAAGTGAGTAAGGCTGTTCTCCCATATCAGAACCATTTCCATATTCCGTTTGAAAATCGGGGAAGAATCCGGCCTGTTCAAAACTGACAGTGGTATTGATGGTAATGCCCAATCCCTTTCCTTTTTTGCCGGACTTTGTCGTGATCATGATGGCGCCATTCGCTGCCCGCGATCCATAAAGGGCCGCTGCGGCAGGTCCTTTCAAAACCGATACGGACTCTATATCCTCTGGGTTGATATCACTCAAGCCATCACCAAAATCTACGGGGGCATCGGCCTGGGCATAATTGCTCACCGCACGAGTGGCTGTCATACCGGAACTGATGGGTACACCATCAACCACGATCAGGGCTTCGTTGCCGCCATAGTTCAATGACTGGTCTCCCCTTAAGGTTACACGGATGGAGCCGCTGGGTCCAGACCCCGCTTGGGCAAAGAAAAGTCCCGGAACCTTGCCGGACATACCATTCATCCAGTTTCCCGATACTGATTTGGTGACTTCATCTCCTTCAACCTTTGCAACGGCATATCCCAGTGATTTTTCCTCACGGGTTATGTTGAGTGCAGTGACCACTACTTCGTCGAGCTCACTGGCATCCTCTTCCATGGTGATTTCCTGAAAGGATCCCGACCTGGCAGAAATTTCCATGTGTTTGTAGCCGACATAAGAAATTTCAAGGATAATCTGGTTCTTGGAAGGGGTTAGATTGAACTGTCCGTCAAAATCGGAAACTACCCCATTGGATGTACCCTTTTCAACGATTGAGGCCCCGGGAAGGGGCACACCCGCCTGATCGGTTACCACTCCCCTGATCACATTATCTTGTGACCAAGCAGATAAGGAGAGTAAGCAGCACAAGAGCAAATACACATAACTTTTTTTCATTGGATTCCTAAAATTTAGTTTTAGTAGTTGGTTTTTTAAAAACTTAAGACAACATTAACGATTACGAAAGTAACAAAAAAAAATAAAAACAAATACCAAATTGACAGTTTACACATTTTTTTTTGCATTTATGTTATTTTAAAGTTGCCTTTGTGTTACATTTGTTTCGATTTATTTCTAATTATACATGGAAAAAGAACCAAAGAAAACTTTTTTTGATCGTGATCATTTACTGCATAAAATAGAATCAGAGCATCAGATTTGGGATGTTCTGATCATAGGTGGAGGGGCTACCGGACTTGGTGTGGCACTCGATGCCAGCTCACGCGGTTTGAACACCGTACTCTTTGAACAGTCCGATTTTGCCAAAGGCACTTCCAGTCGTAGCACCAAGTTGGCGCATGGGGGGGTCCGTTACTTGGCCCAGGGAAACATCAAACTGGTTTTTGAGGCCCTGCGAGAAAGAGGACTCATGCTTAAAAATGCTCCACATCTGGTCAGTCCTTTGTCCTTTATCATCCCTAGTTATCGTTGGTGGGAAAAATACTTCTACGGTTTAGGGCTGCAGATTTATGATTGGATGGCCCAAAAATTCAGAATGGGAAACACTTCGTTGCTCAGACGTGATACCCTGCTCAAACAAATGAGGAATTTAAACCCAAAGAAACTGAATGGGGGCGTGCAATATTATGATGGACAGTTCGATGACGCCCGTTTGGCCGTCAATTTGGCACAGACAAGCATAGAGCAGGGAGGTGTCTTGCTCAACTACATGAAAGTCAATCAACTGATAAAGGATGCAAAGGGTAAAGTGACCGGAGTAGAGGTCACCAACGTGGAAACGGGAAAGACCTATAGCGTACAGGCCAAAGTTGTCATCAACGCCACAGGGGTTTTTGTGGACGATATTCTAAAAATGGACAACCCAAGTGCCAATACATTATTGAAAGTAAGTCAAGGTATTCACTTGGTATTGCCTCAATCCTTTCTCAAGAGTGAACATGCCCTTATGATACCCGCTACTTCAGATGGCAGGGTACTTTTTGCCGTCCCTTGGCACGGATATCTCTTGGTCGGTACAACCGATACCCCTTTGGATCGCCACCAATTGGAACCCAAACCGTTGAAGGAAGAGATAAACTTCATTTTGGAAACCCTCAAGGATTACCTGAAGGAGGTGCCGACGGAAAAAGATGTGCTCAGTGTTTTTGTGGGCCTCAGGCCTTTGGTGCTCCCTGAAAACAAGGAAGTGGGGACCAAGGAAATATCCAGGGACCACAAACTCAAGATTTCTGCTTCCCAATTGATCACCATTACGGGGGGAAAGTGGACCACATACAGGAAAATGGCCGAGGATACGGTGGACCAAGCTATAACAATAGGTGATTTATCCACAGGTCCGTGCCAGACAAAGGCATTGAAAATACATGGGTATTCCAATGCACCGGCTGAAGATGAAGCGATGTCTTTTTATGGATCCGATGCGAAAGGAATTGCCCAACTCAAAATAGAGAATCCAGATTTGGATTATCAACTGCACCCTGATTTTTCCTTTACCGCTGCGGAAGTGATATGGGCGGTCCGCTATGAAATGGCACGAACGGTCGACGATATATTGGCCCGCCGATTGCGCATCCTTTTCCTAAATGCTAGGGCAGCCATGAAATTGGCCCCAGTGGTCGCCAACATCATGGCCGAAGAAATGGACAAGGACAAGGATTGGACGGATGGACAAATACGGGATTTCCAGAGTATAGCAAAAAATTACCTCGTGGTCCCCACACTGGGTGAGGTCGTGGCTTCCGGCAGATTACAAAAGGTTGAATAGAATAGAGCATAAATAACTAACAAACATGTCAAAATATATTCTCGCCCTTGACCAGGGCACCACAAGTTCTAGGGCTTTGATCTTTGATCAGAATGGGAAGACCATCAGTATAGTCCAAAAAGAGTTTAGGCAGATATTCCCCAAACCAGGATGGGTGGAACATGATGCCAATGAAATCCTATCATCACAAATTGGAGTGGCTGCTGAAGTGGTCTCCCTGTCCAAGATCAAAACAGAGGACCTGGCCGCCATAGGGATAACCAACCAAAGGGAAACTACGGTCGTTTGGGACAAAACAACGGGTGAGCCCATATACAATGCCATTGTATGGCAGGATAGACGGACATCTGACTATTGCGATGAACTGATCGCCCAAGGCCGTGAACCGATGATCAGGGAAAAGACCGGTCTGGTAATCGATGCCTATTTTGTGGCGACAAAGGTCAAATGGATCCTGGACCATGTAGAAGGTGCCCGTGAAAAAGCGGAAGCTGGCCAATTGGCCCTTGGTACCATCGACTCTTGGTTGATATGGAACTTCACCCAAGGTGAAAAGCATATCACCGACAGCACCAATGCCTCAAGATACCTTTTGTACAACATCCACACCCTTTCATGGGATGATGAGTTGTTGGAACTTTTTGGTATTCCAAAAAATATGTTGCCAGAAGTATGCGATTCCAGTGGGGCCTTGGCCACCACCTCAGGGGCCATATTCTCAAGGAAGATACCCATAACAGGGGTTGCCGGTGACCAGCATGCCGCCTTGTTCGGACAAATGTGCACCGAACCCGGGATGGTAAAGAATACCTATGGAACAGGTTGTTTCATGTTGATGAACATTGGTGACAAACCCATTATATCCAAGAACAAACTGCTCACCACCCTCGCTTGGAAGATAGGGGATGAGGTGGTATATGCCTTGGAAGGCAGCATCTTTATAGCTGGGGCTGTGGTGCAATGGTTGAGGGACGGATTGGGCATCATCCATTCTGCTCCAGAGATTGAAGAATTGATAAACAGTACCGAGGATAACGGTGGCGTCAGTTTTGTTCCTGCCTTTACTGGGCTGGGGGCACCCCATTGGGACCAACATGCCCGTGGAACCATTGTGGGCATAACAAGAGGGACCACTTCGGGCCATATTGCCCGTGCGGCCTTGGAAAGTATTGCCTTTCAGACCTATGATGTGCTGAAGGCCATGGAAGCAGATGCGGACATTGAGATCAAGGAACTTCGGGTCGATGGCGGGGCCACCGCCAATCGTTTTTTGATGCAATTTCAATCCGACGTATTGCAATGTGGTATCGTAAAACCGGAAACCTCGGAGATTACGGCATTGGGAGCAGCCTATCTGGCAGGATTGGGAATTGGTATGTGGGACGATGTGGAACAGATCAAAAGGCAATGGAACGTAAAAACTAAATATGAACCTGATGGCGACTTCCATGTGAAGGAGAACGTCGGGCAATGGCACAGGGCTATAAACACCACTAGTTACTGGTCTAACAATAAGTAAAACTATATTCAAATGACAGCATTCGTAGCAGAGGTCATCGGGACCTTTTTTCTGATCCTCATGGGTAATGGTGTAGTGGCCAATGTGGTCCTCCAGGATACCAAAGGAAACAATAGTGGCTGGATCGTGATTACCACGGGCTGGGCCTTGGCAGTTTTTATCGGTGTGGTCGTGGCCGGCCCCTATAGTGGGGCCCACCTCAATCCTGCCGTTTCCATTGGCTTGGCCATCGCGGGTACATTTTCATGGCAGTTGGTACCCTCCTATATCCTGGCCCAAATGTTGGGGGCTATGTTAGGCGCTTTCATGGTTTGGGCCCTGTACCGAAACCATTATCGTAGAACAGACGACGCAGGAGCCAAAAGGGCCACTTTTTGTACCGCTCCGGCCATTAGGGATTGGCCGTCCAATTTATTGAGTGAGATTGTGGGTACTTTTGCCCTCATTTTTGTCATCTTTTACTTCAGTGATCCCCTTTTGGGTGAAGGAGATGCCCAAGTCCCTATGGGAATGGGATCTTTGGGAGCTGTTCCAGTGTCCCTTTTGGTGTTTGTGATAGGACTTGCCCTTGGCGGGACAACGGGTTATGCCATCAATCCCGCACGCGACCTCGGTCCTAGGATCATACATACCCTACTTCCCATTAAAAAGAAGGAAGGGAGTGATTGGGGCTACTCCTGGGTTCCGGTAGTAGGACCCGTTATTGGTAGCATCCTTGCCGCTTTATTTTATCTTCTCTTATCTTGAAAGGTTCAATGAAACATTGATTACAAGCTGATTGCAATATGCACATGGGAATTGAATAAGGCATTCTACTACCAATTCTTTTTTTAAAAGCTTATAAAAAACCTTTGGCACTACTCTGAATCGCTCCAAAAAAAAATTGTGGCCTTTCTTCCCCTTTTTCATGTCTAAAATCCGTTGGTTTTGATTGGTTTAAAAGGGAATATGGCCTAAAAGAAACTTTAATTCCTCATCGACACCTCTAATGTTTATTTGATTTCGATTTTGTCGATAGAAACTATGGATACACTATTCTCTCGATCGTCCTTTGTAATTACACGACAGGGGATTATCGGGCTGCCTGTATTGTTTCCAGAGTGCTTCTTACCCGTTCTTTCAAACCCTCAAAATCACGGCTGATCAAAACTTCATTTCCTATCAAATTGGACCCCATGCCAACACAGGTTACCCCAGCATCAAACCATGCCTTAAGATTGTCCTTATCGGTTGTTACACCTCCTGTGGGCATAATACGGGTCCAGGGCTGCGGTGCCTTTATCGCCTTTACGTACTCAGGGCCATATGCGGATCCAGGGAAGAGCTTTACGATCTCACAGCCCAGTTCCTCTGCCCTGGCGATCTCGGTAAGGCTCCCACAACCGGGCGACCACAGTACTTTCCTGCGGTTGCACACGATAGCGATGTCCTCCCTGAGCACCGGGGTCACCACGAAGTTTGCCCCCAGGGCCATGTACAGTGAGGCCGAGGCCGCGTCCGTAACGCTGCCCACCCCCATCATCATTCCGGGAAGTTCTTTCAGCGCATATGTGTTGAGCTCCCCGAACACCTCGTGGGCAAAGTCCCCACGGGCCGTGAACTCCATCAACCGTGCCCCTCCATCGTAACAGGCCTTGAGTACTTTTTTACCCAAGGCCACATCGGATGTATAGAACAGGGGTATCATCCCTATCTCTTCCATGGCCTGAACCACTTGTATTCGTGTAAATGTTGCCATTGTCAAACTGTTTTAAAGCCATAGGGCTGGTTTACCAGCCCCATGGAAGTTAAAAAAACCAAACTAACCCAATGATTATCGGGATACTCTTCCGGAAGCGTCACCTCCCATCAATTTTTCGACCTCGTCCACCGTCACCAGGTTCGCATCCCCTTTGATGGTATGCTTCAGACAGGAGGCCGCCACTGCAAAGTCGAGTGCCTTTTGGTCGTCCCCCTCGTATTCCATCAATCCATAGATGAGGCCGCCCATGAAGCTGTCCCCTCCGCCCACTCGGTCCACGATGTCCGTGATCTGGTACTGGCGGGTCTCGTACATCTTCTTGCCATCGTACAGTACCCCTGCCCAGGTGTTGTGCGAGGCGCTTATGGATCCTCTCAGGGTGGTGATCACCTTCTTTGCCCTGGGAAATTTTTCCATCATCTGCTTGCAGACCGACAGGAACGCCGCCGCTTCCACATGGTCGCCCTGGGTGGTGATGTCCAGTCCCGCCGGCTTGATGCCAAAGTGCTTCTCCGCATCTTCCTCATTGCCCAGTACCACATCGCAGTATGAGGTTAATTCCGACATGATCTGCTCACGCTTCGCATCGTCACAGTACTTCCAGAGCTTGGCACGGTAGTTCAGGTCCGTCGAGATGGTGATCCCTTTCTCGCTGGCCGCCTTCACGGCCTCCAGACAGGCATCTGCCGCTCCCTGTGATATTGCGGGGGTGATCCCCGTCCAGTGGAACCATCCGGCACCTTCGAACACCTTTTCCCAGTCCACCATGCCCGGACCGATCTCCGCCATGGCGGAGTGTGCCCGGTCATAGACCACCTTGCTGCCACGGCTCACTGCCCCGGTCTCCAAAAAATAGATTCCCAATCGGTCGCCCCCATGGATGATCTTGTCCGTGCCCACACCGCGCTTGCGCAGCTCCATCAGTGCGCATTCCCCGATGTCGTTCTTCGGGAGACGGGTCACAAAGTCCACCGGGACCCCATAATTGGCCAAGGAGACTGCCACATTGGATTCCCCTCCTCCATACACCACTTCAAAACTGTTGGCCTGGGAGAAGCGCAGGAAGCC
>NZ_QXFO01000010.1 GCF_003584105.1 Flagellimonas taeanensis | reverse complement strand
ACAGAAGAAACAACAACCGCCCAACCTGAAGAGAAGAAAGCCGAATGGGTCCATCTTTTTGACGGTACCAGTCTGGAAGGTTGGAGAGGATACAACATGGACTCCCTGCCCCCCGGATGGACCATCAGGGACAGCATCCTGACCTTCGACACCGAACTGGGCATGGAACAGGACTATACCGGTGGAAAGGACATCATATATGGTGCCGAGGAGTTCGACAATTTCGAGCTCTATCTGGAATGGAAGATCCCCGAAGGGGCCAACAGTGGCATTTTCTACCATGTGAAGGAAGGCTATGACGGCCCCCCCGTGGTGGCCCCGGAATATCAGATCATCGATGACGAGAACTATGCCAGGATACATGATCTGACAGGGTACAACTCGCAATTTGGTGCCGAGCACCCCGAGCTGCTCCAGGACTGGCAGAGGACAGGGGCGGACTATGCCATGCACGTGGCGGACGAATCCCAGAAACAGTTGAACCCGGTAGGGGAATGGAATTCTTCCAAGATCGTGTTCACCCCCGAAAAGGTGGAGCACTGGCTCAATGGCAAGAAACTGTTGGAGTTCGTGCCGTGGTCCGAGGAATGGAACGCCAAGAAGGCCTCGGGGAAATGGGACAATGCCCCCGATTACGGAAAATTCAAAACGGGCTACATCGCTTTGCAAGACCATTCGAGCCCCATTTGGTTCAGAAACATAAAAATCAAGAAACTATAACCTCCAATACCTAACCATGAACAAAAGAGAATTCATCAAAAAAAGCAGTGTGGGAGCCCTAGGGATCATGTTGGCACCTTCTATTTTAAAAGCAGGTTTCCCAAAAGAAAAGTTACGAACGGCCCACATTGGCGTGGGCAATATGGGGATGGAGGATCTCAAGGCGATTTCATCGCATGCCTCGGTCGAGGTGGTCGCCCTCTGCGATGTGGATGCCATCAACCTGTCCACAGCACACAAAATGCACCCCGGTGCCCGTGTGTTTTTTGATTACCGTGCCATGTTGGAGGAAATGGGCGACGAAATCGATGCCGTGATCGTTTCCACACCGGACCATACCCATGCGCCAGCTTCGTTGATGGCGATGAACATGAACAAACCTGTGTACTGTCAAAAACCATTGACCCACTATGTGTCCGAGTCCAGGGCCATGAAAAAAGTGGCCGCCGAAAAAGGATTGGTCACCCAGATGGGCATCCAGGTACACTCCTTCTACGATTACAAACTGGCCACCTTACTGATCCAGTCCGGCATTATAGGCAAGGTACACACCGTGCATGCATGGTCGCCCAAGAACTGGGGGTATGATGGTCCATTGCCACAAGGGGAAGACCCTGTTCCCACCCAATTGGACTGGAACCTTTGGTTGGGCACTTCCAAGGAAAGACCCTACAAGGACGATATGTACCATCCGGGCAACTGGCGCAAGTTGATGGATTATGGTTGTGGCACTTTGGGTGATATGGGCGTGCATATTTTTGACACCCCTTACAACGCATTGGAACTGGACGTGCCAAGGACCATTATGACACAGTGCCGACCCTCCAACGGGTTTGGCTACCCAGAAAAGAACACCGTCACCTATGAGTTTCCCGGCACCAAATACACCGGAAAATCCCTAAAATGGGTCTGGTATGATGGACCAGGTGCTCCTGAAATGCATGAAGACCTTTTGCTGCCCGGCATGGAAATGAAAAAGGACAAAAAATCGGACGATAAGAGCGTGAAGGACAAAATTTCACTGGATGCAGGCGTAGCTGCCGAAAACGAATTGCCGGAACAGGGTGCCATGTTTGTTGGGGAAAAAGGCAGGTTGTTGCTCCCCCACTTCATGCAGTTGCCCAAAAAGATCGTGAAGGGCAAGTATGTGGACATCTCCAAGGAGATTGCCAAGGTATCGGCGGCCAACAACATGGGCGAGCCCATCCGAAACTATGAGTCCGAAGGCCCGAAACACTACCACCAGTTTGTGGACGCCTGTTTGGGCAAAGGTGAAACCACCGCTCCTTTTGATTATGCGGCCCGGTTGACCGAAACCATTCTTTTAGGAACCATTGCCGGGCGTTTCCCTGGGGAGACCTTGCACTGGGATGCCGAAACCGCCCAATTCAAGGAAGAAAAGGCGAACAAATATTTGGCCGGGGATTACCGTAATTTTTAGTTTGACTCTAAAAAATATTGTACATGAAAAAAGTGTTGTTCCTCCTCTTTGTTCTGCCCTTGTTTGGTATTGCACAGACAACGACAGAACAAGAGGATAAGGCCGCTATAGCCCAAGTGCTATCCACCCAACAAACAGCTTGGAACAATTTTGATATAGAATCGTTCATGGAGACCTATTGGAAATCCGACGCGTTGACCTTTTATGGCAGCGCAGGTGTGGTAAAAGGCTGGCAAAAGACTTTGGAGCGATACAAAAAAAGCTATCCGACCCAAGAACATTTTGGCCATTTGGAATTCGTCACCAACGACATATCCAAGATTACTGACGATGCCTATACCGTTATGGGAGAATACCATTTGACCAGACCGGTAGGCGATACCCAAGGTATTTTTATGTTGGTACTCAAAAAAATAGATGGGGCGTGGAAGATCATAGCGGATACTTCGTGTAAGGTGGAATAGTCACTGCTTTTGTAAAATCTATCCCGTCTGAAAATTTGTTGAACATAACTTCTTGGTTACGCTTTTTCTCGCTCATCTGCAGGCGTAATTTTTTATCTTGTAACATTCTCCCCTCATTTCACACTAACCTAACGGAAACCTTCCACACTTTTTTTAACTTTAAACGAGAATAATCAAAAACACTAGACCATGGATATTTTTGGAAAGATCAAGGAAAAACTCAGCAACGAGTTTATTGATATTATTGAGTGGCTCGACTACACCGACGACACCATTGCGTATCGGTTTGAGCGCTACCAGAACGAGATCAAGAACGGGGCAAAACTGATTGTCCGTGAAGGACAGACCGCCGTTTTTATCAACGAAGGGCAACTTGCTGATGTGTTCACACCGGGCACTTACGACCTCACCACCCAAAACCTGCCCATTTTGGCCACATTGAAAGGGTGGAAATACGGTTTCAATTCCCCTTTTAAAGCGGAAGTTTACTTTGTAAATACCCATTTGTTCACCGATGAAAAATGGGGCACAAAAAGTCCTATCACCCTGAGTGATGACCGATTTGGTCTGGTAGAGATCAGGGCCTTCGGTACGTATGCCTATAAAATTTCGGATGCCGGTAAGTTCATCAAGGATATTGTGGGCACCGATAGCAATTTTACCAATTTCGAAATCAACGAGCACTTAAAAAGCTTGATTGCCACTCGCTTTACCGATACCGTGGGCAAGGCCAACCTTCCCATAGAACTGTATGCGGCCAACACCACCGAACTTTCCGATACTTGTCGCGAAGTGATGGCCCCTGAATTTCAAACGGTGGGCATTTCCTTGGAGAAATTCTACATTGAGAACGTCTCCATGCCAGAAGAACTCAAAAAAGAGATTTTCGAATACAGCCGAATCGATAAATTGGATCTGGACAAATTGACCAAGTTCAAAACAGCCAAAGCCATTGAGGCCGCCGCCCAAAACGAAGGCGGCACCGCTGGTGCCGGAATGGGCATGGGTATGGGCTTTGTACTTGCCCAACAAATGGGGAACCTGATGGGCGGCGCCACGAAAGCGACACCACAGGCCACTGGACAACCCGCTGCCGGGGCCGTTCCACCACCAATGCCAGCACAGACGTTGTACTATTATGCCGTGAACGGGGCTCAGCAAGGACCTGCAACCTTTGAGCAATTGCAATCCCTTTTTGCCAACAGGACCATCAATCGGGACAGCTTGGTATGGAAACAAGGCATGGCCGCTTGGACCGCTTTAAAGGATGTGGAGGAACTGAAATCGTTCTTAGGAGGGAATACTCCACCACCATTGCCTGGACAATAATTTTACATTGTCATACTGAACGAAGTGAAGTATCTCTTTTCAAACGTAAATAACAGATTCTTCGCTTCGCTCAGAATGACATAGGGGCACGTTAGATGCATCGTATCAAATAAAGGCGACTTGGTATCCAAACAAATAATTAGATTCCCGCTTTCGCGGGAATGACAACATGGAAGAACCTACCATCCAAAAATCAGAACTCAAAAAAACCTGCGTCAATTGCGGGGCGGAACTCACATACAAACCTGGGACCACCAGTATCACTTGTGAGTACTGTGGCCATGAAGAGGGCATCGCCCAAAAGGAAAATGGTTTTGAGGAACTGGAGCTGTACCCCTATCTCAAGGAAATGGGGTCGCAAAGGCATAGCGAGGAAATCTCCATGCTGCATTGCAAAAACTGTGGTGCCGACCAACATGTGGAGGAAAACTATAAATCGCTCCATTGTGTGTATTGCGGGCAACCCTTGGTCGTGGAAGATGCCTATAAGGAAAGTTGGATCTTGCCCGGGGCGGTATTACCGTTTCAAATCGACAAAAACCAATCGTTCCGCATTTTCAAGAACTGGGTGAAACAATTGTGGTTTGCCCCTAACAATTTGAAAAAGGCCGCTCTGGACCCTCAATTTACGAAAGGGCTCTATCTCCCCTATTGGACCTTTGATGCACAATTGTATGCCTCTTACATCGGTCAACGTGGGGAATATTATTATGAAACACGAAGGGTCCGGAATGCCAATGGCAAAATGGTGACCCAACAAGTCCGAAAGACCCGTTGGTATCCTGCATCGGGTCAAGTTTCCGGGTTTGTGGACGACACCTTGATCAAGGCATCCAAGCAAAAATCAGGGAGGATTCCTGGAAAAATTGCCTATTGGGATTTGAAAAAGCTACAACCGTTCGATAGTGGGTACCTATCCGGTTTTGTGACTGAAAAATATACCATTTCTTTGGATGAAGGCCACCTGCACTCCAAGGAAGTCGCCCGTGACATTGCTACCCGATGGTGCATGCAGGACATTGGGGGTGACACCCAAAGGGTCACTTCTATGGACATGAAACTGTCCGAAGAAACTTTTAAACACATCCTATTGCCCGTTTATGTGAGTGCCTATCGGTACAACGGCAAGGAGTATAATTTTTTCATCAACGGGGAAAATGGAAACATTTCAGGTACGCGGCCTTATAGTTTCTGGAAGATTTTCTTTGCGGTACTGTTGGGCTTGATCGTGATTGGTATTATTGTTTTCCTATCAAAAAAATAGCTCCAGGTCAGTTCGGGTGATTCTCGAAGGGAATTGCACCTGCCTGCCGACAGGAAGGTCGAGAACCTCTTTCAACGTTATTTGTCATACTCAGGAGTCCCTTGGGGATGACGAAGTATCTCATACCTAATCCAGAGATTCTTCGCATTGCTCAGAATGACAGCGAGACGATTACTCAAATACCAAACAGACCGGATTCGGCAACTTGTTCTCATTTAAAAAAATGAGGGTCCCCATTTCCACATCCCTTTTGAACACCGTAATGTTGCTCGACTTTTGATTGGCCACCAATAAAAATTCCCCTGTTGGATCCATCGAAAAATTACGGGGCCAGTCCCCGTGCACGGATTCCCTTCCCACCAAGCTCAAAGTTCCAGATTCAGGATTTACAGCAAAAATCACAATGGTATTTTCTCCCCTGTTGGAACCGTACAAGAATTTCCCATCGGGGGATAAATGAAGGTCTGCACAGGCATTGTTCCCTTGATAATTGGGATCCAACGTTTTTACTACTTGGATTTCTTGGTAGTCTCCTTTCGTATCTCTTTCAAAAACGGAAATGGTACTGTTCAGTTCGCTGATTACATAAAGCATCTTTTCTCCTTCACCAAAGGTGAAATGTCTGGGTCCGGCACCCTCAGCGAATGGTAGGGATGGTTGAGGGCCAGGAACAAATTCCCCATTTTCCTCTTTGTATCTTTTAATGGCGTCCAATCCCAAATCCGTCACCATCAACCCATCAGAAGTAAATTGGGCCATGTGGGCATGAGAGATTTTGGTGCTATCCAAAAGTTTGTGATCTATGATCTGCGGATGTTCTCCCAAAGAGCCATCATCATTCAGGTTGAAGAGGGCCACATTGCCGCCTGTATAATTGGCCACGGCCAAATGTCCATCCCCGGAAAGCGAAACATGACAAGGATGGGCTCCTTGTGTTCCCATGCTGTTCTGGATTTTTAACACCCCATCATTCAGGGTAAAAGCGGTAACCCCACCTCCCAAGCTATCAAAATCGGCAGTTTCTTGAACGGCATATAGGTTTTTATGGTCTTGGGAAAGGATCAAATATGAAGGGTTGGTGAGCTTGGCCGCCAACTGTTGGTTGGTCAACTCCCCTGTTCCTGAATTGAAGGTATAGGTATAGATGCCTTCACTATCACCATCGGTATAGGTGCCAACAAAAAGGGTGTACATGGGTTTTTCTTCAGGTTTTTCTTTACAGGCCAATACGAATACGATCATCAGACTGGCAAAAAGTGCTTTTTTCATGTTTGTTCGGTTACGTGCCCCAAATTACACATTCTTTGGAAATGCCATCCTTCAGGTGAGTTCCTTCTTGATCTCTTTCCTCAAATAAATGCCCGTGACCACCGTGGCCAAAACATCGGCTATCGGAAATGAAATCCATACCCCGGCTTCTTGGAAAAAATGAGGTAACAACAAAATCAATGGGATAAAGAAAAATCCTTGTCGGGTCAAGGTCAGCAATAAGGCCGGAATGGCTTTACCCACCGCTTGAAAATAAGCTGCCCCGATCAACTGGAGCGCAATGATGGGCGTAGCGGCAAATACCAATCGCATGGCAAATGGGGTATGCTGCAACACAAATTGATTGGTGGCCAGTTCCTCCGCGGATAGTCCAGGTCGGTTACTCAGGAACAAAGCAGCAAACTCCCCTGGGAAAAGCATCAACACCACAAAAACCAACGTCGCTACCAAGGCGGCATATTTGATTGCCGTAAAGATGGACTCCTTGACACGGTCGTAATAGGCAGCTCCATAGTTGTACCCTGCAATGGGCAAAAAGCCTTGTGTGACCCCAAAAACAGGGAATAAAGCAAACATCAACATACGACCGATAATGGCGTAGACCGCCACCATGGGTTCCCCGCCCAAATTGAACAAGATATTGTTCATGAGCAGGTAGGTGACGCTAGTAACCGCCTGTCTTGCAAGGGTTACGAAACCCAAAGAACTTATTTCACGAAGAATGGCTGGATCCAACCCAAAATGGGACAAGCTGATCTTCAATTCGGAATGTTTCGATAGAAAAAAATAAAGGATGTAGCCAAAACACAACAGGTAACCCACGGTTGTGGCCCATGCGGCCCCTTCCATGCCCCAGTCGAAAATGTAGATGAACACATAGTCCATCAAGAGGTTGCCAACGGAAGGAATGATCATGGCAATCATGGCAAATTTGGGTTTCCCTTCGGCACGTATTACCGTGTTTCCCATCATACAAAGAGCCAAAAAGGGCACTCCGTACAAAATGATGGTATAGTAGATTTTTGCAGGCTCAAAAATGGCTCCCTTACCTCCAAATGCCGGAATCAGGTTGTCCACGTAGTACAGTCCAAGGACTACCATGGTCACGGTGACCAAAAGTGTCAGCGTAATCTGGTTTCCGAACGTCTTTAGAGCCTTTTCATGGTTGTTGGCACCCAGGGCACGGGAAATGATACTGGAACCCCCAATACCGATGGCCATCCCCAAAGCGGCTATAAAAAAGGAAACGGGCAACACTACGTTGATGGCGGCAATGGCAATGGATCCTATCCAATTCCCTACAAAAATGGAATCGACCAATACGTTCAGCGACATCACCAAAATACCGATGGATGCCGGAACGGCCTGTTTGATCAATAATTTTCCGATGGGTTCCTTCCCGAGTTCTTCAGAGGTAACTTTGGCCATGCCAAGGATTGTTCTTTTGGTGTAAGACTAGCGTGAGCTGAATGGTTGCTTCAAATCTACAACGCATCCACCAAATTATCCTTGTTCTCGGTCAGTTTTTTGGCAATGCTGTCCCAAAGTCCAATTCTACGCTCCAAAGCTTTTTTGCTGTAGGTCAAGACCTCTTCCCATTTCCGCTCATCGGAACCGCATAAGGCCTTGATCATTTTAACCGCCAAGGGTCCATGTTCGTCCCCGTCCAATTCAATATGCCTTTTCAGGTAATAGGAAAGTTTGGTGTATTTACTTGGGCCATTTTCACCAGATTGTTCAATAATCCCCAAAAACATATCAGGGATCAAGTCTTCCCTTCCGAAGGTAAAGGCAGCGGCAATGATGTGAGGTTGTTGGGTATTGATGGCCTCAAAGGTAAATTGAAGAAAATCCTTTTCCGCTTGGTCCAAATCAGCGCTTTCAATTTGTTCTGCAATCTTCTCCAAATCGGTAAATGTGGAGATGACCTGCAACACTTTGGTGGTGCCAGCTTCCACTTCACCCATGGCGTCTAAGTACATTTCAAAATGGCTTTTGGCTTCTCCCAATTCATTAAAATCACTTTCCTCCTCCAACACGATTTCGTTGATGAATCGGGCCACGGAAGCATCCGAAGCTGGTTTCCAAGGAAGGGAAGTACAGGTCAAATGTTGCTGTAACGCTTTCAATAAGGACATAAAATCCCAAACGGCATACACATGGCTTTCCATGAAGATTTTGATGTCCCCCACCGATTCCAGTTGGGCATACAAGGGATGGCTTTTGAGTTGGTCTCGTACCTCTTGTAGGTGATGCTCCAAGTGTTCAATTTTCATAAGGCAATTTTCTTTTTCCAGTATTATTGAATGTGGTATTCGGGCAAAACACCACTTTTCTCCCAAGTTTTGATCCATTCGGCCATCAATTCCGCCCAATCGTCACGATCGTTCAAACAGGAAATATGAATGTAATCCCCACCCCCTGCTTCTTGGAATTGGTGTTTGCCTTCCATGGCGATTTCTTCCAAGGTTTCCAAACAATCGCTCACAAAGGCTGGGGTAATCACCGCCAATTTCTTGATACCTTCCTGGGCCAAGCGTTCAAATTCCTTGTCGGTAAACGGTTGTAGCCAAGGATCACTACCCAAACGGGATTGGAAGGAAGTGCTCACTTTATCCTCAGGAAGCCCCAGTTCTTTTTTTACCAATTCAGTGGTATCCAAGCATTGATGCTTGTAACAGGTATGGTGGGCCACAGAGTTGGTTTGGCAGCATTTGCCATCCAATTTGCAGTGCGACTTGGTTGGGTCCGACTTTTTAATGTGGCGTTCCGGAATACCGTGATACGAAAATAGGATATGGTCGTAATCAAAATCCTTTAACCCTTCGGCTATGCTTTTGGATAGGATTTTTATAAAATCCGGATTGCTGTAAAATGCCGGTAAAGTGGTCATTTGCATTTCGGGGAAAAATTCCGCCTGAATGTCCATGGCTTTTACCACCACTGTCTCGTAGGACGACATGGCGTAATGTGGGTACAAGGGCACCAAAAACACCTCATCCACCCCTTTTTCCTTCAGTTCTTGCAAACCTTCCTTGATGGACATGGAACCGTATCGCATTCCCAGTGCAACAGGCAATTGGGTGTGTTTCTGTACTTTTTCCGCAAACCGTTTGGAGATGACGATCAAGGGCGAACCTTCATCCCACCATATTTTGGAATAGGCCTCTGCCGAACGCTTGGGGCGGGTGTTCAAGATGATACCCCGAACAATGATGTTCCTCAGGACAGGATTCACATCGATGACACGCTCGTCCATCAAAAATTCATCCAAATACGGTTTTACATCTTTTGCGGTGGGGCTGTCGGGCGAACCCAAGTTGACCAATAACACTCCTTTTTGCACGGCTTTCTGTTTTGAGCAGCAAAAATAATACACGGCACCGACTTTGTCCTTTACACATCAAAATACTTTCCTATACTGAAATAATGAATCTCGATTTTGTTCAAGGCCGCATCTATGGGCATTTCTCCCTACTTTTGTGGATATGGAGTCTTTTCAAGAACAAGTTTCCAAAGAATCCCTGATCTATCTGGGTATTGCCCTGGTCGTTTTGGTGTTTTTATATTGGGGCACTTCCGTATTGATGAAACGAATGGGGAAAAACCCTAAATACCTCTTGCCTGCAGGTTCCTTTAGAAAACTGGCCACACCTTTATTGTTGATCTTCCTTTCCGTTCTCCTTAGGATAAAGGCACTTCGCGATGTCCTAAATCTGGAAGAGGCTGGGTTTTGGTTCAGAAAGGCGAGTACTTTGTTGTTCATTTTTGCGATGAGCTGGGTGATGGTCGCTCTATTGAAGATCGTTAAACAAATTGTGATTCGAAATTATGATGTGGGGGTCGCGGACAACCTGAAAGCAAGGAAAGTCTATACCCAGTTTACCATTTTGGAGCGGATTTTCATTTTCATCATCATCCTTTTGGCCATCGGCTTTGCCCTGATGAGCTTTCCCGAAATCCGTGAATTGGGGCTGAGTGTTTTTGCCTCTGCGGGTGTAGCAGGAATCATCATCGGTTTTTCGGCACAAAAATTTATCGGCACCATTCTGGCGGGTATCCAGATTGCCATTGCACAACCCATCAAATTGGACGATGTGGTGATCGTGGAAGGCGAATGGGGCCGAATTGAGGAAATTACCCTGACGTATGTGGTCGTGGCTATTTGGGACAAACGGCGATTGATCGTGCCCACCCCCTATTTTATCGATAAGCCTTTTCAAAACTGGACCAAGACCTCTGCCGATATCCTGGGTACCGTGTTTTTGTATGTGGATTACAATGTTCCTTTTGACAAACTCCGGGAAGAATTGACCCGGATATTGAAAAACACCGACCTTTGGGATGGCAAGGTGAATGTTTTACAGGTCACCGATTCCAAACCCAATTGTGTGGAAGTCCGTGCCTTGATGAGCGCCAAGGACTCGCCCACGGCTTGGGACCTTCGCGTGCTGGTTCGCGAAAAATTGATTGTTTATTTGCAGGAAAATTATCCAGAAAGTATTGCCCGAACAAGGGTGTTGCTGGACAACCAAAATGACTAAATGCCTTCATTTTTCAACACTTTATATTACCGTTCATCAAAAAAAATGGGGGTAACCTGATTGGTTTTTTATCTTTAGTGGGACTAAACCATGCACATGAAATATCCAGCAACTTTATTATTGGCTTTAACTGTTCTTTTTGCATCGTGCTCCAGCGATGGGACGTCTGACCCCATAATTGATGACAATGAAGATCCGACCGGTGAAAATCCTCAAGAGGAAGAACCAAAAATGGTCACTTACTTTACTTTTGAAGTTTTACGTAGCACCGCCGATACAGATGATTGGATCATCATCCACGATGAAAATGGTAACCTATTGGATTTTAAGCAGTTTGAATTCGATGACACTTTTGATTTCCAAGTTATGGAAGGAGAAATACAACCAAACAATTTCACCATAACTTTATTCAGTTACACAAATTCTATTGAAGGTGAAATGTTGCATATCATAAAATCGTATCCGAACATATCCTTAGGGTCACACTGGAAATATACCTTGGGCCCTGGTGCAAACAATTATGCTCCGAGAAATCCCTCCACAGGCAGTTTCAATGTTACTGTGGCGAATGTAGTATCTCCAAAATACCAATGGATTTCAGATAGACAAGGGATTCTTGTTGCAACCAGTGGTCCTGACCTACCGGGTTTTACCAGTACCGAATCCCATGAAAATATTCAGCTCTATGACAATCCCGACTTCTTCTATACCATATACGATTCAAGCAATGATCTAAAATACTATGTCATTGAAGATCCCACTGATGGTGAGGAAATAACCTTGGATTATTCAGACTTCAAGTCTTTTGACAGTTATTTGGAAGTTGAATTGCCCAGCACAATTTCAACCTATAGTCTATCATCCATTTCAGCTGTTTTTGATGATGACCAACCAATCAGTCTGAGTGGTGGAAAATTTACTTCTTATTTTTTTGGAGATACTAATCCCCCTGCTCCGCTCAAACTTGGATACTTAAATTCTTACTCAAAATATCTGAGCATTATAAGCTATAATACGGATGAGTTTCTATACGCCTACACAAAATTTGGTGATAAGCCCGATGAAATTGTTATCCCAGAGAACAAATGGATTACTGTCCTAAACGAATCCATTTACAATCATGAATTTGAAACCAATCTGGATTTTCAATTGAAAGATGTCTTGTGGGAAATTAAGGAGGGTGAACCCTTTGTGGATTTGGTCCAAACAACTTGGAACGTGTATTCTTCCCCAGATTTTTCAGGAACAATCGGTCAAATCCCCGAGGAAATACAAGAAGCCTACACTAACTTGAGGATCGAAGACCTGGATTTGACTTCAACATCGCTACATTTGGACTTTATCACCTACCCTGACTTAATACAGGTTGAGTTCATTGATCCAGAATTAAAAACATATTATAAACCCCATGAATATTTCAAGTTTAAACATTAGAGGAGCACATCACATCACTTTATGCCTACTTGTGGTTTGGGTGTTTTCAACAAATGTCATGGCTCAACAAATTACCTGTTCCCCAAAGGACAAACCCCTTTTTGAGTCCAAAATGGCCGTGTTGGAAAAAACCCAGGCCCCTAGTTTGGGCGATACGATTATGGTCGTTGGGAAATCCTTTTTGGGCATCCCTTATGTGGAAAAAACATTGGAAGTGGGCGACACCGAAACGCTTGTGGTAAATTTTAGCGGGTTGGATTGCACCACTTTTGTTGAAAATGTGATGGCCTTCAGCCTGATGTTGAGAGATCGGGAAACGGATTTTGACGCTTTTGTCAAAAATTTAGAAACCATTCGGTATAGAAACGGGGAACTGAATGGTTATCCTTCACGTTTACATTACTTTACGGAGTGGATTCGAAACAATGAGAAGAAGGGGCTGGTAAAGGATATCACGGCTGAAATTGGTGGCGTGACATTGGAAAAACCCATCGATTTTATGGGAACACACCGAGACCTGTACCCGTTTTTGGCCAGTGATGAAAACTTTCAGGCCATGCAGCAAGTAGAAACCGAACTGGCCAAGGAAAAATTGTGTTACCTGCCCCAAGATCAAATTGCAAGCAAGGAACATCTTATCCATTCAGGCGACATTATCGCTTTGGCTACTTCCATCAAGGGGTTGGATGTGACCCATACCGGCATTGCCATCCATCAACCCGATGGCAGGTTGCATCTTCTCCATGCATCCAGTAAAAAAGGGGAGGTGGAAATCAGCGAACTGCCCTTGGCAGACTATCTCAAGAACATCAAAAGTAATATTGGAATCATTGTGGCAAGGCCCACGTTACTTTCGCTTTAAACACCATTCAATGGCGCCCAAAAGGTGTTGACGGAACTCGGGTTCATCATAACAAGCTTCGGTATGCCCCAGGCCTGTGTAAAAGGCCCTGCCCCCATCAAACTCATGATACCAGGCAATGGGGTGGTTGTCCCCATTGATGCCGCCTTTATAACTGGATTCGTCCAATTTTAGGAGCACATGCACGTTGGGATTCAGGTCCTTGAAATTGTACCATTCATCAAAATGCATCCAAACATCTTGTAAATGTGCGGTGGATGGATGGGATTTATCAACCACTTCAATTTTAGCCTTTTGTTGTTCGGGGTGGCTCACAAAATAGCCCCCCACCAATTTTCCATACCAAGGCCAATCGTATTCGGTATCGGAGGCAGCATGGACCCCCAAATAACTTCCACCATTTTTGATGTAGGATTCAAAGGCTTTTTGCTGGGCATCGTTCAGCACATCCATGGTCGTGTTCAAGAAAACGACCAGTTTGTAATTTTTCAAGTTCTGAGAGGTAAAGTCTTCACCGCTCTCCGTTTGTAGGGCTATAAAACCATTTTTCCTGCCCAGTTCGCGAAAGGTTTGCACCCCTTTTTCTATGGCTTGATGTCGATAGCCCTCTGTTTTGGTAAATACTAAGACCAACTCGGGCATTTTAGCTTCTTTGTTTTCTGTGGAAGGTTCCTGAGCGGTGATTTGGGTCACCAGAACAAGACTCAAAAAAGTGAATAGGATTTGTTTCATGATACTATTTTACACATTTGAAGTTACATATTTTTTGGGTGTGGTGCCGAATTTCTTTTTAAACGAAGCTATAAAATGGCTGGCAGTGCTATATCCTACTTTTAGGCCTACATCGTTTACGTTGTGCTTGCCGGATTCCAACATTTTTCGAGCATATTCCATCTTGTAGTCGAACAAAAAGCCATAAACGGAATCGCCATAAATCTGTTTGAACCCTTCCTTCAATTTTTTGAGGCCCAGTCCTACTTCTTCAGAAAGTTCAGGTAACGTTGGAGGTTCCGCCATACGCGAAATGATGATTTCCTTGGCCATTTTAATCCTTCGCACATTATCCTCATCGGCCAGATAGGGACATTGTTCCAAATCGGCGTCCTCGGTTTTGTTGAAATAGAGGGAAATCAGCTCGAACACCTTTCCTTTCAAATACAATTTTTTGATGGAGGGATGCAGATTATAATTCATCAACTGGCTCAAGACAACGGCAATGGCGGGTGACACCATTTCTTGGGAATAGTATTTCTTTTCCTTGTTGTCCTCGCTCAAAAATGGAATGTAATCCGCCTCATCGGAGAAAAGCGAATGAAATTTCCGAATGGTCATTACTACCGACAACAACCACGAGTTGGGCGAAACCACTAAATCCAGCGGAAGGTCCTTTTGAGTGTTGTACAGCAGCAGGGAGTTTTCCTCGTTCACTTCCAAGTAATAGCTCCCTTCATTGAAATTGAACCTAGATCGGCCCTTCAAGCAAAAATGGAACTGGATGTAGGAACTGTCAATATCCCTTGTAATGACCTTTGGCTCTTTGGTGTCGTTTTGGATTTTAAGGATGAATATGCCGTCTTCCACAAAAACTTCGTCATAGGAACCTTCAGCGATATTTTTCATATGGATTCTTTGAATTGATTTTCAATAAAACTAATTTAGAATGGCTCTAAATTAAACTGCAATCCATCAAATTTATCAATAAAATCAATGCATTAGCAGATTTTAAGTAAAATTTAATCCTTGAATGTCTTCCCAATACCCTTGCAGTTCCGCTAGCGTTATTTTAAAAGATACAACACTGTTAATTTTGTGCTGCGATTATATCCTTTATGAGGAACTACCATATTTCAAAACATAATTCCTTCTACGCCGTTGGGTTGAGTTACAAGAAGGCAGATGCAGAGGTGAGAGGAAAGTTCAGTCTGGATGTTCCTGCTATTGACCAAATTTTGGCCAAGGCAAAAGAATTGGAGATTGATGGCCTTTTGGCGATATCTACCTGCAACCGAACCGAATTGTACGGTTTTGCCCAGCACCCCTACCAACTGATCAAACTGCTTTGTGATCAAACGCATGGCACGGTGGAAGAATTCCAAGAAGTGGCCTACGTGTACAAGAACCATGATGCCATTACGCATATGTTCAAAGTGGGCACAGGTTTGGACAGTCAGATTTTGGGCGATTTTGAAATCATCAGCCAGATCAAACAAGGTTTTTACCGGGCCAAAAAGCAAGACATGGCCAACCCGTTCTTGGAGCGTTTGTGCAATTCGGTAATCCAGGCCAGCAAGCGTATCAAAACAGAGACAGAGCTATCGTCTGGGGCCACTTCCGTGGCTTTTGCATCTGTAAAATATATTTTGGACAACGTTGCTGATATTTCCGAGAAGAACATCCTATTGTTCGGTACGGGAAAAATTGGAAGGAACACTTGCGAAAACCTGATCAAGCATTCCAACAACTCCCATATTACCCTGATCAACCGCACCCGTGAAAAAGCGGAGGAAATTGCTGGTAAGTTCCATTTGACGGTAAAGGATTATGGCGATCTACAGACTGAAATCCGAAAAGCGGACATTTTGGTGGTTGCCACTGGGGCACAGTTACCTACGGTTTCCAAAGCGTTGATCTATCCTAAAAAGCCATTGTTGGTGTTGGACCTATCTGTTCCCAAAAACGTTTCTGATGATGTGCTGGACTTGGAGAATGTGACGTTGGTTCATCTGGATCAACTTTCTCAAATTACCGATGATACCTTGGCCAAGCGCAAGGAATATGTACCCAAGGCAGAGGCCATCATAGACCATGTCAAAAAAGATTTCCTGAAATGGTTGGAAACCCGAAAGTTTGCACCTGTGATCAATGCCCTTAAGGAAAAACTCAACACCATGAAGGCCGAAGAAATCGACTTTCACTCTAAAAAGATCAACGATTTCAACCAAGATCAGGCCGAAATGATCTCAGAAAGGATCATTCAAAAGATTACCAAGCAATTTGCCAACCACCTGAAAAGTTCTGAAGTGGATACCGAGGACAGCTTGGAACTGATTCAAAAAGTCTTTCAGTTAGAAATCGATTCCAAATGAGCAAGATCATAAGAATCGGTACCCGCGACAGCGAACTGGCACTGTGGCAAGCTACCACCGTACAAGAAAAACTTGAAAAATTGGGTTATGATACCACTTTGGTGCCCACTAAATCCATGGGTGATCAGGTATTGGACAAACCGCTGTACGAACTTGGCGTAACCGGAATTTTCACCAAAGCTTTGGACGTGGCCATGCTGCAAGGTCAAATCGACATCGCTGTGCACTCCATGAAGGACGTTCCCACACAACTTCCAAAGGGCATTGTCCAGGCAGCCGTTTTGGAACGAGCCATCACCCATGATATCTTGGTCCATAAGGGTTCCTCTTTTTTGGAATCGAGTGGCCCCGCGACCATTGCCACGGGTAGCCTAAGAAGAAAAGCCCAATGGCTGAACCGGTTCCCCAACCATCAAGTGGTAGATTTAAGGGGCAATGTAAACACCCGATTGATCAAATTGATCGAGAACGATTGGCAAGGGGCCATTTTTGCACAGGCCGGTTTGGAACGTATCAAGTTGTTGCCCAAAGACGCCATTTATCTGGATTGGATGATACCTGCACCTGCGCAGGGTGCCATGTTGGTGGTTGCCATGGAAAAAGATAAGTTTACCCGTGATGCCCTTGCCAAATTGAACGACCCCAATTCAGAACTGGCCACCAAAATAGAACGGGATTTTTTACGCACCCTAGAAGGTGGTTGTACCGCGCCAATTGGTGCTTTGGCTCAAATTAAAGACCAAAAGGTATTTTTTGAAGGGGTGGTGTTTTCTTTGGACGGAAAACAGAAAATCGATATCAAAAAAGAAGTGAAATTGGCCGAAGCCAAAGGCTTGGGAGAAACATGCGCCAAAGAGGTCTTGGCCAAGGGCGGGGACAAATTGATGCAGCAAATCAGAAATGAAAACAGTGCTCTCCACTAAAATACTCACCCCTTCACAAAAAGAGCTTTTCCTAAACTCCGGGCTAGGACTTGTGGAATACGATGCCTTGAAAATCGAATTCCTCGACACCAAAATACCACTGGACCATCAGAATTATATTTTTACCAGCAAGAATGCCGTACATGCATTTCTCCAACAAACCAAAGGTTTGGACCGTTCACCCTTCCGATGTTTTTGTGTTGGGGAAAAGACCAAATCACTTTTGGAATCCAATGGACTACAGATGGTCCAAATGACCAATTATGCCTCGGATTTAGGTCAATTTGTCGTGGAAAACCATCCAAATGAAGCCTTTGTGTTCATTTGTGGGCAGCAACGAAGGGATGATCTTCCTCAAATATTATCAAAAAATAACATTTGGTATAAAGAAGTTGTTGTCTACCGATCGAGCCTGAATCCAAGGGCCTTTTTTACGGATTTTGAGGGGATTTTGTTCTTCAGCCCGAGGGGAATCCAAAGCTTTCTTTTGGAAAATACCTTGAAAAACAGCACTTTGTTCTGCATTGGGGAAACCACAGCGGCGGAAGCAAAAAAACATTCAGAAAATATTAAAATAGCCAACAAACCAACTGTGGAAAATGTGTTGGTACAAGCCATAAAAGAATTAAAGTATGATCAAAAATGATTTGTTCCTAAGGGCATTGAAAGGTGAAACCGTGGAACGTCCACCCGTTTGGATGATGCGTCAAGCAGGACGTTATTTGCCCGAATTTATGGAACTCCGTAAAAAATACGATTTCTTTACCCGTTGCCAAACCCCGGAATTGGCATCGGAAATCACGGTGCAGCCCATCAGAAGATATGGCATGGACGCAGCCATATTGTTCAGCGATATTTTGGTCATTCCGCAAGCCATGGATATTGAGGTGGAAATGAAACCCAATTTTGGACCCTATCTCCCCAACCCCATCCGCACCAAAGAAGACTTGGACAAGGTCATTGTTCCCAACATTGAAGATACTCTGGGGTACGTAATGGAGGCCATCACCATAACCAAGGAAAAATTGAACGATGACATTCCATTGATCGGCTTTGCCGGATCACCTTGGACCATTTTGTGCTATTGCGTAGAAGGACAAGGGAGCAAAAGTTTTGACAAGGCCCGTGGTTTCTGTTTTACCCAATCGGAATTGGCCCACCAACTGCTCCAAAAAATCACCGATACAACCATCGCCTATTTAAAGGCCAAGGTTAAGGCCGGGGTGAATGCCGTTCAGGTGTTCGATTCATGGGGAGGGATGCTTTCCCCACAGGATTATCAGGAGTTTTCATGGCCTTATATCCAACAGATTGTTGATGCCCTTAAAGATGAATCCCCTGTGATTGTTTTTGGTAAAGGTTGTTGGTTTGCCCTAAAGGAAATGGCAGCATCCGGAGCTTCGGCAGTGGGTGTGGATTGGACCTGTTCACCACAGAATGCAAGATATTTAACCGGAGGCAAGGTTACACTCCAAGGTAATTTTGATCCTGCAAGATTGTTGTCTCCTCCGGATAAGATCAAAAGTATGGTCCATCAAATGATACGTGAGTTTGGAAAAGATAAATATGTGGTGAATCTGGGTCATGGTATTTTGCCCAACATACCGTTGGAAAATGCGAAGGCGTTCGTTGATGCCGTAAAAGAATATCAGGAGTGAACCCATTTTCAGTATTAAAACGAGTTAGTTTTAAACATATACTGAAAGGTATTTTGTTGGGGTTGGGCAGGCCACTGTTTATTTTCCCGACGATAAGGGCCACTAAAGATTGTATCAAAATTTCCACGGCGCATTATGGTAAGTTGCACCATAAAAATGGTCCGGCCAATGCCTTCAGGCATGCGCTTTGGAATTACTTGATTGCTAAAAGGTGTCTGAAATGGAACAATAAAGAACCCTTGGTTTATGACTGGGCCAAAAAGGTAACCGATTGGCATGAAGAAGCTTTTCCAAACAAAGCATTGGCCAAGGCGATGGATCTGCACAACAATGCCGTTGGAAGATTCATTTTTAAAGAACACATTGAAAAATCGGAAGAAGAAATCATTACTGTCCTCCAAAAAATGACTATGGAATCCGTTAAAATTGAAGAGGATGCCGATTTATCCCAATTAAAAAACCGATTGGTACATATTTTAGAGCCATGAAAGATAAATTTTACGCCTATATCCAAAAACTGCAAGATACCATCACCTCAACATTGGAAGAAGTGGATGGCAAGGCCAAGTTCCAGCAAGATCTGTGGGAGCGTCCCGAAGGTGGTGGTGGCAGGACCCGCGTCATAGAAAATGGGGCTGTTTTTGAAAAAGGGGGCGTAAATATCTCCAAGGTCTTTGGGGCATTGCCCAAAAGCATGCAGGCCTATTTCGGGGTTGAAGAGGCGGATTTTTTCGCCTGTGGACTCAGTTTGGTCCTTCACCCCAAGAATCCGATGGTTCCTACTGTTCATGCCAACTGGCGCTATTTTGAAATGTACGATAAACAAGGAAACATTGTTGACCAGTGGTTTGGTGGCGGGCAGGACCTTACCCCCTACTATCTTTTTGAGGAAGATGCGGAACATTTTCACCAAACCTGTAAAAAGGCCTGCGATGCCCACAATCCCGAATTTTATCCCAACTACAAAAAGAAATGCGACGAATATTTCTGGAACACCCACCGAAATGAGGCCAGAGGTGTAGGCGGGCTCTTTTTTGATTATTGCAAGGCCACCGAAACCATGGGCATAGATGACTGGTACAACTTTGTAACAGAGGTGGGCAACAGTTTTTTAGAAGCGTATATACCAATTGTTACAAAAAGAAAGGAACTCCCTTATACCCAAGAGCAACGGGATTGGCAGGAAATACGAAGAGGACGTTATGTCGAGTTCAATTTGGTACACGATAAGGGCACTCTTTTTGGGCTTCGGACCAACGGACGCATCGAAAGTATTTTGATGAGCCTTCCTCCCCATGTGCAATGGCGCTATGACCATCATCCCGAAAAAGGAAGTGATGAAGAAAAATTGATCGAAGTACTGCAAAACCCGAAAAATTGGGTTTAATATGTAGTTTTGTTCCAACTCCCATAATAATTAAAAATCCAAGATATGTACCCACTCATACGAACCCGAAGACTCCGTACTTCTGAATCCATCCGAAGGTTGGTCCGTGAGACTGTTGTCACACCCGATGATTTTTTGGTTCCCCTTTTCGTGACCGAAGGCAAGGGCATCAAAGAAGAGATTCCCTCCATGCCCAACTATTTTCGTCTGAGCCTGGACCAGTTGGAAAAAGAAGTAAAGGACCTGTGGAGCATGGGATTGTGTTCCGTACTCCTTTTTGTAAAGGTTGATGACAAGTTGAAGGACAACAAAGGAACCGAAGCACTCAACCCAAATGGCTTGATGCAACGTGCCATAAAAACGGTCAAAAATGCCTGCCCGCAGATGTTGGTAATGACCGATGTGGCCCTGGACCCTTTTTCCTCTTACGGTCATGATGGCATTGTGGCCGAGGGACAGATCTTAAATGACGAAACCGCCGAGGTATTGGCCGAAATGAGTGTGTCACATGCCCAAGCAGGAGCCGATTTTGTGGCACCAAGTGATATGATGGACGGACGAGTCCTCACCATTCGCGAAGCTTTGGAAGACGAGGGTTTTATCAATACGGGCATTATGGCCTATTCCGCCAAATACGCCAGTGCCTTTTATGGTCCGTTCCGGGATGCTTTGGATTCCGCTCCTGTGGATATGGCCAATGTGCCCAAGGACAAAAAGACGTATCAAATGGATTATGCCAATCGGTATGAAGCTGTCCGTGAAACCCAATTAGACATTGATGAAGGAGCCGATATCGTGATGATAAAACCTGGATTGTGCTATTTGGACATCGTTCGAGAAATCAGAAACGAAGTGGATGTACCCGTTGCGGTTTATCAGGTTTCCGGCGAATATGCCATGGTAAAGGCTGCAGCTGAAAAAGGGTGGTTGGACCACGATGCCGTGATGTTGGAACAATTGACGGCCATCAAAAGGGCCGGGGCCAACATCATTGCCAGTTATTTTGCCAAAGACTTTGTTCGCACACTAGGATAGCCCATGAAGAAAATCATCATATCATTTCTGTTTTTTGTTCTTTGTTTCCATTTGGGATCGGCCCAACATGAACTCATCCATGCCCTTCCCTCAAAACTAGGGCTCAACGAGACCTACATCGACCAAAAAGTGGATTCCATCATGGAAATGGGCATCAAAAACGAAGCCTTTCCCGGAGCTCAGGTCCTAGTGGCCAAAAACGATACGATTGTTTTTCACAAAGTATATGGGTTCCACACCTATGACAGCATCCAACCCGTAGCGCTCAACGACCTGTATGACCTGGCCTCAGTGACCAAGATCACCGGCCCGTTGCCCGCCTTGATGAAGTTGGTGGACGAGAGCAAGCTCAATTTGGATGTCCCGTTCAGCACCTATTGGAAGCCCTGGAGAAACCAAAAGGACAAAAAAGACCTTACCCTCCGTGAAATATTGGCCCATCAGGCTGGATTGGAGCCCTATATTGTCTTCCTTCAGAAAGTAATGCGAAAGGGAAAGTTAAAATCCCGTTTTGTACAGCAGTCGCCCAGCAAAAAATTCAAGGGGCAAGTGTATGATACCCTTTACATCAACCATCGCTTCGTGCGGAAAATGGACCGTATCATCAACCGTTCCGAGGTTTCCGATGAGAAAAAATACGTGTATTCCGGGCTTACTTTTCTGATTTTTCCCAGATTGATCGAGCAAATCACAGGAGCGGATTATCAAACCTATCTGCAAGACAATTTTTATGGGCCCTTGGGCTGTCACACCTTGGGATATCTGCCCAGTACCAAGCACTACGCGAACGCCATCGTCCCCACAGAAGTCGATACACTTTTCCGAAAAACCTTGGTAAAAGGGTGGGTCCATGACGAAAATGCATCGTTGATGGGAGGTGTTTCGGGCAATGCGGGCCTCTTCGGAACGGCCGATGACCTTGCCAAGATCATGCTGTTCTATCAAAATTATGGTGCCGCGAATGGGCAACAACTCATTTCCGAGGCAACCGTAAAGGAATTCACCACGGTCCAATATCCAGAAAATGAAAATTATAGAGGATTGGGTTTTGACAAGCCATTGTTGAACAATGCTGAGCTTCCGCTTGAGGAAGCCTACCCTTCCCCCTTGGCATCACCGGAAAGTTTTGGCCATTCCGGGTTTACGGGCACTTTTGTTTGGGCAGATCCCGTTAAAAAATTGACCTTTATTTTTCTGTCCAATCGCGTATATCCCAATAGAGACCACCGAAAATTGTATAGTTTGGACATCAGACAGGCGCTTCAGGATGTTTTTTATAAAGCCGGGGGAATCCAACCAAAAAATTGATTCCTATTCGCTATCTTGGTACTCAAGCTATAACAATCCATGGGACTACTGATTTTTTATGCCCTAATTTCTATCTTTTTTTCCTTTTTGTGCTCTATTTTGGAAGCCGTGCTGCTCAGCATTACCCCAACTTTCATCAATGTAAAAAAGCAGGAAGGAAAGGAGTATGCCGCCACTTTGGAATCCCTTAAAAAGGATGTGGACAAACCCTTGATCGCCATCCTTACCCTGAATACCGTTGCCCATACCGTTGGTGCCATCTTAGTAGGGGTTCAGGCCAAAGCAGCCTATGCAGAGCTGTACGGAACCACCGAACGTACCATTTTGGGTTTCAGGTTTACCGAAGACCTTATGGTGGGCATTGTTTCCACCATCATGACGATTCTCATCCTGGTCACTTCCGAGATCATCCCCAAGACCATTGGGGCCACTTACTGGAGGCAATTGGCCAACTTTACGGCAAAATCCCTTACCGTTATGGTATTTGCCCTAAAATGGACTGGACTTTTATGGATACTCCAGTTGTTTACCAAACTTATAGGCAAGGACCACCATGGCAGTGTGCTGAGCCGGGAGGATTTTACGGCCATGACCGACATTGCCCATGAAGAGGGTGTATTTCAGGAGTCGGAATCCAAGGTCATCAAAAACCTGCTCCGGTTCGAACAGATCAAGGCCAAGGATGTGATGACACCTAGGACCGTGCTCAAAATTGCCTCGGAGGACATGACCATCAAAGAATTTTTCGAGGCGAACCGACCTTTGCGCTTCTCCAGGATTCCCCTCTACAAAGACCGTATGGACAATATAACGGGGTTTTTCCTGAAAGATGAACTCTTGGAGGCCATCATCAATAAAAAAGGGAGCGAAAGCCTCTCCACCATCCGAAGGGATATTTTGGTGACCATTCGATCCAAGCCCATTCCCGAGCTCTTTGAGAAGCTCGTGGAGAACAGGGAACACGTTTCCCTTATTGTGGACGAATACGGTTCCGTAAGCGGTCTGGTGACCATGGAAGATGTGATAGAGACCCTGCTCGGGTTGGAGATCATGGACGAAAGCGACAATGTGGAAGACCTCCAAATGCTTGCCAGAAGGAACTGGGAGACCCGTGCGAAGCGATTGGGGATTATTGAAGGAAAAAATAAAGTGGACTGATGGAAATTGCTTATTTACAAACTCCTGTGGGAATTGCAGAGTTTCAGGGCGATGAAGATGGGCTTGTTTCCATATCCATTCTGGATGAAAATAAACCAATTGGAATAATTCCAGAGGTATTGGAAGATGCCGTCTATCAACTCAAGGAATATTTTGAAGGTTCTCGCCAGCAATTCGATCTCAAACTCAACCCTTCGGGCACCGATTTTCAAAAAAAGGTGTGGGAGGCACTACTTGAAATTCCTTTTGGAAAAACCATTTCTTATTTGGACCTTTCCAAGAAGTTGGGAGATGTAAAAGCCATTCGTGCAGTAGCCTCGGCCAATGGCAAAAATCCACTTTGGATCGTGGTGCCCTGTCACCGCGTCATCGGAACCAACGGAGACCTCACTGGCTATGCGGGTGGACTGCATAGAAAAAAATGGTTGTTGGAACACGAGAGCCCTGCCAAGCAGACTGCTCTTTTTTAAATTTTTACCATGCTTTACAAACTTAACCTGGACCATATCCTATTCTTGGATATTGAAACCGTACCCCAAAGCCGGCTTTTTACCGACCTTGACGAGACTACACAAATTCTCTGGGAACAAAAAACGCAGTACCAGCGAAAAGAAGAGATCAGTGCCGAGGATTTTTATGAACGTGCCGGCATTTGGGCCGAATTCGGCAAGATTGTGTGTATTTCCGTGGGATATTTTACTTTCAAAGGGGATTCTAGGAGCTTTAGGGTAACTTCCTTTTATGGAGAGGAGATCCAGATCCTAAAACAATTCAAACAGCTTTTGAAGGACCATTTCAGTCAGACCAAGCACTTACTGTGCGCCCACAATGGCAAGGAATTCGATTTCCCCTATATAGCCCGCAGAATGGTCATCAACGGGCTCAACTTGCCCTACAAACTGGACCTTTTTGGCAAAAAGCCGTGGGAAGTTCCCCATCTGGATACGTTGGAGCTATGGAAGTTCGGGGACTACAAGCATTATACCTCGCTCAAGCTATTGGCCCATGTACTGGGCATCCCCTCTCCCAAGGAAGATATGGATGGCAGTATGGTGAAAGATGTGTTCTACGAAGAGAACGATTTAGATCGAATCGTTACCTATTGCGAACTGGACGTGGTGACCACAGCACAGGTATTCTTGCGAATGCGCAATGAGGAACTGCTATCCGATGATGAGATCAAAAAGGTATGATGGTTTGTGAGACACAAATGGCACTAATTTTCTCGAATGCAGTTGAAATGTCATTTTGATCTGTCACCCTGAGCGTTAGTTGCTGAGCGTAGTCGAAGTAAGTCGAAGGGAAGCGATATATCTAAAAAAGTATCATGGATTATCGTCATGCTGAACTCGTTTCAGCATCTCAGATATTGCACAATTTTAAGGAGTAAGTATGAGACCCTGAAATATATTCAGGGTGACGGAATGGAAATGTCTAAAAAAGAATGATCGGAAGGAAGATCAACTTCAGGAACTTTTCCAACTTTCGGGTTTCCCCATTAAAATGGGGATTGATCTTAAAAGATTCCATAGCAATCAGTTTTTGTAGAATTTGGTGCTCTTGATTCCAGAGTAATCCTGTACCACCAGCACATACAGCCCGGTAGATAATGAGGATACATTGATGGAACCCTGCGTCTTGCCATTTTTTATGGTGTTTCCGGACGTGGTGACAATGGAGTATTGCGCATCTTGGGAAAGTTCAGCCTCCACGTTCAGATATTCCACAGCGGGATTGGGGAACACGGAAATGTTCAGCTCTTGGGGATGGCTCAATGGCACCAACTCCATCATCTGGGTCTCTTTCCCCTGAAATTCAAAAGTGATGGTCTCCGAAAATTCGGAAACGGCGTTTTCGGCACAAATGGAACGGACACGGGCCTCATAGACCTTGCCCAGTTCCAGATTACCAAGTTCAATCTGGTTCTCCCACACCAACTCGGTCATCCAAGAATCTTCATCTATGCTTTTATACTGCACTTCGAAGAGGGTCTCTTCAGCTTCCCCCCATGAAATGGCAACCCCTTGGTCGGTGGATGATGCCAATACGAAATCTGTAGGTTGCTCAATAGCGCATTTGGAAATTTGGGCTCCGGAAACAATAAGTGAAAAATCCTGAAGTCCGTTCTTTAGATTGCCTTTATGGGTAATGGTGATGGTATATACTCCTGATGCATTGGCAATCTCGACCCTTTCGTAGGGATCAACTTTGTTGTCCCCTTTGGTAGCGGCATTATTTGCTTTGGCAGGATCCAATTTCCAGGGCAAGTGCGTTTCATTGTTTTTGGTGATCCTGATATCGAGATCGTTTGTCAAGGCGGCTATCATATTGTTCAAATCGCCCTTGTTCACATATTCGCTTTCGGGATCTGTCCAAGAAATGGAGGCCATCAACGGTTCGTTTCCATTTGCCGATATGGTGATGGAAAAACTTTCGCCATTGGCCAAGGTCTCCTCGTTCACCAATGTGGTGTATTCTTTGTTCTGTAGTAACTCTGCAGCCGTTTTGGCATTCATGACGCCCCAACCCATTTTGTAATCGGGTCCCTTCTCGTCCACATCATCCGCAGTATGTAGCGCAAGACCTTTGAGCGTAGCCGCTTTCATATAGGTCCCAAAAAGTTCTTCGTGGTATTGCTGCAAGAGCAAAAGAGAGCCTGTGACGCCAGGAGCGGCCATGGACGTACCCGAAGATACTTGATAGCTGCTATTGGTGGATGAGCTTGTGGAAAGGATATTGGACCCATCCCCCGCAAGATCTGGCTTCACCCGACCGTCATCCACTGGTCCAAAACTACTGTATCCTGCAATGGTAGCCTTGATCAATTCACCCTTGCTATCAATTTCTGTATTGGCCCCGGCAATGGTCAATCCATTTTTCGTGGTCGTAAATCCTAGCAACAGATCAAAACCATCTGCCGTTTTTCCAAAATTCGGGCTTGCATTGTCGTAAGAATTCTGGGCATTTCCGGCTGCAGTGACCATAAGGTAGTAGGGAGCGTTGTACATGATCTTGTCCCAATCTTGTGTCACCTTGATGTAGGCCCCAAAATACCAATCGGGGACACTTTTGGTAAGTATCCCATAGGAATGGTTGCTCAATAGCAATCCATTGACAGCAGCCTCTGCGACTTCAATTTTATCCCGGGTCCAATCGTGTGTCATGGCACTGGCCCCATAGGCAACCCCCTTGGCATTGGGCTCCACCCCGGAAGATATGAGGTTCCCCGTTACCAATGTAGCGTGCAGGCTCACCTCGGTGGATCCATCGGCATTGTTTGCCCTGGCATCGAATTCTTGGTGTGTGGTCAGCGCCGCACCGGAATCCCAAACACCTACTTCCATGCCACCTCCATTCAATCCAAGGTTCAAAAGACCCTCATTGTACAAAGTGTGTGCTCGGGAAGCTTGTGAAGTTGGGTCGTTCAGAGTGGTATAAAAAAGAGGAGTGCCATCGGTTCCGATATCCCTTAACTCTATTTGGGAACCATCGTTTGACTTTTCGGTCTGCCTGTATGCCTTTGAAGCAAGCAGTTGACCGATCATCGTTTTCTTTGATTGATGTTCAGCTTCCCATTCAGCTATGATGGAAGCCATATTTTGTTGCTTATATGTAGCTCGGATTTGTTCTTTGGCCTTTTGGGATTGACCAAAAGAGGAGAAAATGCCCAAAAATGCAACCAAAAAGAGTGAGATTACTCTTATAGTTTTAGTGGGTGTTCCGTAGCACATAGTTAAGTTTAGGTAAGGTTTGGACTACGAATGTATTGACATTTATCAACATTATCGATAAAGTACAATTTTTTTTCGATGAAATGTCCTACACTTTTCTTAAACCTGTTGTGAAAATCGGATTTTTTGATGTGTATTATTTTTCCTTCATTAATCGTGGGTCTCTTCCAAAACCACATAAACGGGAAAATGGTCGCTGTACCCTCCCAAATACGTCTCCCCAGTAAAGGTCCTGAACGGGTTTCCCTTATACCTGCCCTTCCATTCCTTCAGAAATCTTGGGGAGAAAATCGCCGCCTTGACAAAACCATGGGTGTTGGGTCTGCGGTCCAAAAAGGTATGGGAAAGAAGGATTTGATCAAAAAGGCTCCATATCCTTTTATAATTGGCACTGCCCGATACCGGTGAGAGCAACTTCTTCATGGGATTGATAAAACGACCGGTATCCATCAATGTCTGGATGCTCTCGGCATTGGGATTGTCATTAAAGTCCCCCATGATAATACAATTGGGGTTGTCCCCTTCGAGGGATTCTACTTTGGCAAGAATGGTCTCCGCTGCCTTCACCCTTTTATAGCTCGTGACCTCTGCCCCTTCCCCACGTGACGGCCAATGGTTCACGAACACGTGCACTTCTTCTTGGTTCAGCCTTCCATGCACATAGAGAATGTCCCTGGTAAAATCCCTTGCCCCGTTCACATTGTCCACCAATAGCGGTAGTGTTTCCGCATCCAATACCTTAAAATGTTTCTGCTGATAGATCAGGGCCGTGTCAATGCCACGCTCGTCCGGAGAGTCAAAATGGACAAAGTCATAATCGGTCTCTCTAAGTTCTTTTTGCTGTAGGATGGATGTGATCACCGTCTTGTTCTCCACTTCTGCAATACCGACCAACACGGGAGGTCTGTTGCTTTCCTCCCTTCCAATTTCCGATAGGGCCCTGGCAATCTTGCGGCTTTTGTTTCGAAACTTGGACTCGTTCCAATTGCGAAGGCCCCCTGGTGTAAAGTCATCATCAAGACTATGCGGGTCATCCTTGGCGTCGAAAAAATTCTCAAGATTGTAAAATGCAATGGTGTATCTATTCTCTGGACTATACAATTTGAAATGTTCTTTTTTGGGATTGGGTCAATATTAACCCAAAGTACAAAAATCAGCTTCCAAAACATTGTGTAGATTTGCACTTTAATCCCATTTGATGCTAGAAAAGAAGTCGATAGATTATGAGAAGGCCGTGCTGGTAGGTGTCATCAACCAAGCACAGGATGAAGCCAAGGTAACGGAATATCTGGACGAGCTCGAATTTTTGACCTATACGGCCGGGGGCGAGGTCGAAAAAAGGTTTGTGCAACGCGTGGAAGTGCCCAACCCAAAGACCTACATCGGTGCTGGGAAAATGGAAGAGGTGGAACGCTATGTCAATGAAAATGAGATAGGTGCCGTCATCTTTGATGACGAACTCACGCCTGCACAACAGAAAAACATTGAAAAGATACTCCGTTGTAAGATCTTGGACCGAACGGGGCTTATCCTCGATATTTTTGCCCAACGGGCCCAGACCAGCTATGCTCGAACGCAGGTGGAACTGGCCCAATACGAATACCTTTTGCCCCGATTGACCGGGCTTTGGACCCACTTGGAAAGGCAGCGCGGGGGCATCGGGATGCGTGGTCCGGGAGAAACGGAAATCGAGACGGATAGACGGATCGTTCGCGATCGCATTGCCCTACTCAAAAAGAAATTGGCCAAGATAGACCGCCAGATGGAAACCCAAAGGGGCAACCGTGGGGCCTTGGTGCGTGTGGCCTTGGTGGGCTACACAAACGTGGGCAAGTCCACCTTGATGAACGTCATCAGCAAGAGCGATGTGTTCGCCGAGAACAAACTTTTCGCCACACTGGACACCACGGTGCGCAAAGTGGTCATTGGCAACCTTCCCTTTTTGTTGAGCGATACCGTAGGTTTTATTCGAAAACTGCCCACACAGCTGGTGGAAAGTTTCAAAAGCACCTTGGACGAGGTTCGGGAGGCCGACCTGTTGTTGCATGTGGTGGACATCTCGCACCCCAATTTTGAGGAACATATTGACTCTGTGAACCAAATTTTGGGCGAAATAGACAGTATGGATAAGGAGACCATCATGGTCTTCAACAAAATAGACCAGTACACCCCCGAGACCATTGATGAGGACGACTTGGTGACGGAACGGACTTCGGCCCATTTCACCTTGGAAGAATGGAAGAACACTTGGTTCAACAAAATTGGGGACCGGGCCCTTTTTATTTCGGCACTGAACAAGGAAAACCTGGACGAGTTCAGGAAACGTGTATATGATGAAGTTAGGAAAATCCACGTAACCCGTTTCCCCTACAACAACTTCCTCTATCCCGAACACTTGGACGAATACTAAAAGACCTTCGGGACAAAGTGTCCCACTTCTTCGATTAGATGTTCCCGTAGGTCCTTTCCACCACAGTTTTTGGACAGTTCACAACAAAAATTTAGGGGTTAGCCATGTGCGGACTACTTTCACATTGTTTTTAAGTCATTTAGTGTCGAACCTTGATCGATATGATCTTAACCTACTTAGACCATGGTCTTAAAAACATGAAAAATCATATTTCACCCCACAAAAAAGCCCTCATTTTGAGGGCTTTTTTTGTATCCGGAATTATTGTTCAAAAGGTATTTCAGAACTTATAGCTCAAGCCCAAGGTCCAATAGGTTTGCAATTCGTTGTCTATGGTGTCAAAAGTGGCGGCCGGGTCAGGAGTCGGGGCATTGTTGACAATATAGTTGAGGGTTTCTTGCTTGTTGCTCCTCAATCCAAAATCGAACCCTACCCCAATCATCTTCCAAAGGGAATAACTGAAGGAATTGGTCCATGTCCAGTTGCTCAGGTCACTGCTTTTATAACTTTGGAATAATGAAAGGTTGCTCTTGAAGCTCACGGCACCCAGTTGCTTGGTGTAGTCGGCCAGAATCTTGGCACCCATGGATGATTCGAATATGTTGTCCTCGCTGCTGAACACAAAGTTGTAGTTGAGGGGGTGTATTACCACCACCAGGTCAGAAATGGGTGTCCAAGTGGCACCGACACCGATATCCAGGTAGCCGGGGTCGTTGAAGTTGCTCAAAATGGTGGTGCGGTATTCGGTCAGGGCGGAAATGGCAAATTTTTCGCTCAGTTTCCTACCATAGAGAGACGAAATGTTGAACACGTCTGTGGCCTGACGGAAGCTATCATCATCAGTTGGGTCGTCCTTATCGTCCAATTTTACCCAAGTGAGGTTCACGTTGGCCGCATTTCTCCAAAAAAACTTTTCTTCCTGAAGGTTGGCAAAAGCATTTACCGTAAAGCCGATGTTACCGGATGAGTTGTTGGGAATGCCTTGGGCAAACCAGTTGTTGAACTGGGAAAGGCTACCACCGATGGTGCCAAAAGCGCCGATTTTCCATCCGGGTAGGGCATCCAATTGTTTTTGCAATGCGTTCACGCGGGATTGGATAGTGGCAATGGAATCTTTTTTGGGGGCAATTTGGGCCTTCAGCTCTTCTTCGGTCTGTGCAAAGGTCAATGTCAGGACAAAGAAAGCCATAGCGGTCAAAAGCGATTTTTTCATAGTATGGAGTTTTCTGTTTAGACCGCAAAAGTAAGAAAAGTCACCTTAGGGACATAGCTACTTCCGCCTATAGAGCGGCACGGAGGAACAGGCCTCTCCATACATGACACTTTTGGCCACCTGTTGAATTTTGGTAATGGCAGTAATATAGGCATTCGCAGGGACGGGTTTGTGGGAACATCCTTTTATGATGACGGGCTTATCTGTAAAATCCGAAACATCCAGATTTTCCAAAATGGTCTGGTAGAGTGAGCTTTCCAAGTCTTCCAGCCCGCCTACAACCACTTTTTGGGCATAGGGCGCCAATTTGGAGGAAACCAACATAAAGGCCCAACCGGGAACAATGGCATCGGTGGAGCAATGCAGCGCCACATACGCATCTTGGTACATGGCCCAATCGTGGGCATCCACATGGTCCCTGAACTCCTTTTCCCGCAATATGATGCCCTCGTACAGCCAATCCTTGATGTCCACCACCTTTCTTTCCCCTTTTGGATAATAATCCTCCAAGTCAAAAGTGACCAATTTACTCTGGGCTACCCTGTTTATGATTTCTTCTTCCATCTTTTGCAGAATTCAGTTATCAGATGTCAGACTTCTGATATCATTTTTTTGTTCCAAATATTTTATCAACCCATGAATTGTTTTCGAAATATCATCGCAGATGGCATAAATTTTTTCGAACATTTTCTTATCCAAATAGTCAATATCCAAAGCTAAATATAATTGCGATTTTACTTCATAACAGGAAGCTTATGCTACATTCAAAAAATAGATAAACTCCTTATCCGTTTTCCTACCATAACCTTCAGCTATATTGGAAGAAATGGAAATGGAAGCTCTTCTGATCTGATCTTTTAACGCAAAATCCCTTCCAAAACTACTGTTGCCTGTGACTCTGTAGATTTCTGTGTTCAGCCTTCGAGCTTTCTGCCAAGAAATTATTTGTTCAAACCCCTTTTCCATAAATCTTATTTAAGTGATATCAGGGGTTTGATATCTAAACTCTATGCTATAACTCTCATTTGGAGTTTCTGAATTCTGATGTCAGACTTCAGATATCAGACAATTAAAGCAGCCCAAGTTCCAATTTGGCCTCTTCGCTCATCAGTTCCTGTGTCCAAGGGGGATCAAAAGTGATTTCCACTTCCACATCCTTCAGTTCATCAATGGATTTGACCTTCTCTTCCACCTCAACCGGCAAACTCTCGGCCACTGGACAGTTCGGCGAGGTGAGTGTCATCAAGATCTTGACATCGTATTCCTCGTTTACGAACACATCGTAGATCAGCCCTAGCTCATAGATGTCCACCGGGATTTCAGGGTCATAAATGGTCTTGAGGACCCTTACTATTTTTTCGCCCAAGTCTTGGGTATCGATATTGGTTTCTTCGCTCATCTTGTCTAATTTAACTGTGTTTGATAGGCCACCGCATAGAGTTTCAACTGCTTGATCATGCTGACCAGACCGTTGGCCCTTGTGGGGGACAAATGTTCCTTCAGCCCGATTTCATCTATAAATGCTGTGTCGGCATCTATGATGTCCTGTGGTTTCTGGTTGCTGAACGCTCGGATCAGTATGGCGATGATACCCTTGGTGATGATGGCATCACTATCTGCGGTAAACACCAATTTATCGCCATCCAGTTCGGCATGGACCCAAACCTTGCTCTGGCATCCCTTGATGAGATTATCGTCCGTTTTATATTGTTCCTCTATCAAGGGAAGGGATTTGCCCAGTTCTATCATGTATTCGTACCGTTGCATCCAGTCATCGAACATGGAGAACTCATCCACTATCTCTTCCTGTATCTCTTGTATGGTCATATCAAAAGTTTCGAATGTAAAGGTACCATAATACTACCATCAAAGCAATAAAGACCCATAGAGATACATTATACCTTTTTTTGAATCAACAATAGTTCACCGCTCCATATTTTCGGTCGTTTTGTAGATCTGTTCTATTAAAGTTTGGATAGTTGAAGGTGGATTGTCATCATCAAACATGGGCGCTGTATAGGTCCGCTTTCCTGTTTTGATGACCAATCGGCCATAGGCAGCTCTATCCGAAGCATGCAAAGAAGAAGGTGGGTTCAAATTCTCTATGGAATTTAGATCTATTTTCGAGATAAGCTCCAAAAAAAGGGCCCAAGTTTCGTCAGGGGTCCCTTGTTCGGTTTTATAGGCATCAAACCCCGTTTTGGTGATGGTAATGTTCTTGGCATCAATTTTAAATGCAAAGGTTGACATTCTTGTCCCACTCTCATAGAAAATGGACACAACCGCATCTTGCTTTTCCATGGAATCGCTACATGTAAAGACATTCAAGACACAGAGCAGGAGCAAATGGATACTTTTCATTGGTATGGATTTAATCATAAAAAAAGGTACCGAAAAAATTCGGTACCTTTTCAATTTTGGAAAAAGTTCTTAGTCGGCCATGTCCGCTCTATACCCTCCTGCTGCAAAAACAGACCACATACGGTCTTTTTGTCCTAAAGTGAACATGTTCAAACAAGGGTCATCGGAATAATCCATAAAGTTCATGGTCATATCATTGGTCCCGCAACTCACGGTAGGATAATCGGGGCAGCCTCTGCTGGGTCCATCGGAATCGGGTGTATCATCCACAAAATCCGAAGCTCCGCAACCTCCATCTCCCCAGATATGTCTCAAGTTCAACCAGTGACCCACTTCGTGTGTGGCAGTTCTTCCGGTTGAATAGGCTGTGGTGCCGGTGAACCTGTAATCCAGGACTACACCATCTGTGGCACGATCTCCCCCAGGAAATTGTGCATATCCAAGGATATTCCCACCTCGATAGGGCATGTTGTTCACCACCCAAATGTTCAGGTATTCTTCCGGGTTGACCACTGGAGAAACGAACTTCATGGAATCATCCGGCCTCCAGGAACGGCTTCGATTATAGGTTCTGATGACTTCCTGTAGTGTAAAAGTGATGTTGATATCGGCCTCAACAGTTGAAAACTCCCCTGGGATACTTGCCCTACCCGGATTATCCAGATTGAAATCTTCATTCAGTGCATCGATTTGGTCCTCGATCTGCGCCAATGAAATGTTTTCACTTTGTGTCCTGTAAATAATATGGAAGACCACAGGGATCTCAATGGATCCATCGGCAAGCAATTTTTGGGTCATTCCCTGTTTGATGGCAGTTTTGGTGTGATCCTCAACGGCCTGCATCTTAATGGCCAAGGTAGGGTCTAGGGCCAATTTATCTTCCAAAACTCCCATAGAGCCACATTGGTCGGCCGACAATTTGAACACCTCCTGTTCAAGGACTTGTTCAGTCTCCACGGTTGTTTCTGATTTTTCACACGATGCAAATAGAATGGCACCGACGGCAAGATACTTAAAGACTTTTTTCATGTATTTTAACATTTAATTAAGGTTAATGATGCCTCAAGATATTAAAATTTAACATAAAATTAAGACTTTGCTGTAAAAATCGACAAACTACACTCTTTGTAAGAATTTTTTTCAATACAGTTATAACTGTATGATTGAAAAAGAGAATAAGATTCGATTATAGAAGCATCTTTTTGGCCCGTTTGACGCCCTCCACCAGCTTGTCCACTTCTTCTTGGGTATTGTAAAAGCTGAAACTTGCCCGTACTGTGCCCGGGATCTTATAAAAATCCATGATGGGCTGTGCACAATGGTGGCCCGTCCTGACCGCTATTCCCAGTTTGTCGAGAATAGTGCCGATATCGTATGGATGGACACCTTCTATATTGAAGGAAATCACCGAAGTCTTGTGTTTTGCTGTCCCGTAGATCCGCAATCCTTCTATGGTGAGCAACTGCTGTGTGGCATATTGCATCAGTTCATCCTCGTATTGGGCAATGGCGCCAAAACCGATGTTTTCCATATAGTCCAAAGCGGCACCAAAGGCAATTCCACCACAGATATTGGGAGTACCCGCTTCAAATTTATGGGGCAGATCGGCATACGTGGTCTTTTCAAAAGTGACCTCAGCGATCATTTCACCCCCTCCTTGGTAGGGCGGCAATTTATTCAACCATTCTTCCTTTCCGTAGAGCATCCCAACCCCTGTAGGTCCGCACATTTTATGTGCGGATACGGTATAAAAATCCACATCAAGGGCCTGTAGATCAGGTTTGATGTGTGCCGCGGCCTGCGCCCCGTCAATCAGAACGGCTGCACCCACCTTATGGGCTGCATCTATGATCTCTTCAATCGGATTGATGGTACCCAGGGCATTGGATACGTGGTTACAGAACACCAATTTGGTCCTGTTGGACAATAGATCATGGTATTCCTCCATAATCAGTTCCCCTTCAAAGTTCATTGGAATTACTTTTAGGACTGCACCCGTACGCTCGCAGAGCATTTGCCAAGGCACAATGTTGGAATGGTGCTCCATGGCCGATACCACTATTTCATCCCCTTTCTTTAGAAAGGAAGTAAAACCAGTGGCCACTAGATTGATGCCATGGGTAGTCCCAGAAGTAAAAATCACTTCATAGATCTTACCGATATTAAAATGCTTCTGGATCTTTTGGCGGGCAGTCTCATAGGCGTCCGTTGCCTCTTGCGAAAGCGTGTGTACCCCCCGGTGGATGTTAGCATTATAGCGATGGTAGTAGTCCACGATCACATCGATGACCTGCTGCGGGGTCTGCGAGGTGGCTGCATTGTCCAAATACACCAAGGGCTGCCCGTTCACCTCACGGCGAAGTATGGGAAAGTCCTTGCGGATGGTCTGTATGTCCAAAGCGGTCTGCAACATGGTCTGCTTTTGTTTTTTGGTTCTTTACAGGTCAAATCCGACCCGTACGCCCAGTTTGTTGGCAATGATCTTGTTCACCCTTGCCTTGAGTTCGGGAATGCGGACACTTTCCAGTACGTTGTTGGCAAAAGCGTACATCAACAAAGCGGTGGCCTCTTTTTTCGGGATACCTCTTGACCTAAGGTAGAACAGGGCTTCGTCGTCCAATTGACCGATGGTGCACCCGTGGGAACATTTTACATCGTCCGCAAAGATCTCCAATTGGGGCTTTGAGTTGATGGTGGCCTTATCGCTGATCAAAATATTGTTGTTTTGCTGAAAGGCATCCGTTTTTTGGGCAATCTTGTCCACAATGATCTTTCCATTGAAGACACCGGTGGAACTATCCCCAAAAATTCCTTTGTAATCCTGATGGCTTTCGCAATTGGGCTGTCTGTGGTGCACCAAGGTATGGTGGTCCACATGTTGTTTGTCTCCCAAGATGGTCACCCCTTTTAGGGTTGAATCGATGCGTTCGCCGTTTTGGTAGAAGTTCAGGTTGTTGCGGATCAATTTCCCTCCAAAGGAGAAGGTATGTACCCGAACCACGCTGCTATCTTTTTGGGAAATATAGGTGTTGTCCACCAATGAAGCCGTTGGGGCATCGTTCTGTACCTTGTAGTAGTCCACAATGGCATCCTTGCCCGCAAAGATCTCTGTCACGGAATTGGTAAACACCTCATTGTCCGTCAAACTTTGGTGGCGCTCTATGATCTGCACCTCTGCATTGTCTTCTGCCACGATCAAGTTACGTGGTTGGAGCATCAAAGCCGCCTCATTCCCCGTGGCCAAATGCAGGATTTGGATGGGTTTTTTGGGCATTTTGTTCTTTGGGATATAGATGTAGGCCCCTTCCTTGCTGAAGGCCGTGTTCAACGTGGTCAACGACTCATCCTTCGATGCCGCTTTGTTGAAATAGACCTCGATCACTTGACGGAACATGGGCTTGCTAAAAGCGGAACTCATCAAGCAGACATCCACCCCATCGTGTGTGGTTTCCGATAGATAGGAACTATAGACCCCATCCACGAACACAATCTTATAGGTATCGATTTCATGAAGGAAGTATTTCTTCACATCCTTGTATTCCAGCGTGGTTTCCTCTTTTGGGAAAATGCTGAAATTCACCTTTTGAAGGCTGTTCAACGATGTATATTTCCAGGCTTCCTCCTTTTTGGACGGAAACCCTTTGGCCTCAAAGTTCTTTATGGCCTCCGAGCGGACTTCATGTACGGGATGGTCGAGATCCACACTGTCCTCAAAAGCCAAAAAAGATGATACTAATTTTTCTTTCAAATCCATGCTTTCCATTCTTAAACGGCCGCTTCTTGTTTCAACCAATCGTATCCTTTTTCCTCCAACTCAAGGGCGAGTTCCTTGGTTCCGGATTTCACAATCTTCCCATTGTACAGCACATGTACAAAATCTGGGACGATGTACTCCAACAATCGCTGGTAGTGCGTGATCACAATGACTGCGTTATCCTTGCTCCGTAGTTTGTTCACCCCGTTGGCCACAATGCGGAGGGCATCGATGTCCAGTCCGGAATCGGTTTCGTCCAAAATGGCCAATTTGGGTTCCATCATCGCCATCTGGAAAATCTCGTTCCGTTTCTTCTCTCCCCCGGAAAATCCTTCGTTCAGGGAGCGGGAAAGAAATTTTCTGTCAATTTCCAACAGTTCGGACTTTTCGCGGATCTTTTTCAACATCTCATTAGCGGGCATTTCCTCCAATCCCTGTGCTTTTCTGGATTCGTTGATGGCGGTCTTCATAAAGTTGGTCACCGAAACCCCTGGGATTTCAACCGGATACTGAAATGAGAGAAAAACGCCTTTGTGGGCCCTTTCTTCTGGTGAAAGTTCTTCCAAATCCTCACCATCCAAAAGGATACTTCCTTCTCCTACTTCAAATTCTTCTTGGCCGGCAATTACTTCGGCCAAGGTACTTTTACCGGAACCGTTTGGCCCCATAATGGCGTGAACCTCTCCCGCGTTCACCTTTAGGTTGATGCCCTTAAGGATTTCCTTATCTTCTACGCTTGCGTGTAAATTCTTGATCTCTAACATTTAAAATTTTCATTTAAAATTTAAGATTGGCTTCATCCAATCATACAAATTTATTGCCCCTTATTTTTGCTTTTTGCAAATATTTGATAAACCCTGAAAGGGATTTACTCAATTCAATACTCTTGTTTTTCAAATAGTCCAACTCTTCCTCATTTATATAGCCCCTGTCAAAAGATCTATATAATTGCGATCGGGATTCAGCACAAGACCCCTTGGAAATCGTTAGAAAGTGTACAAATTCCTTGTTTCCTTCACGTTCAAATCCTTCGGCAATATTGTCCATAATCGACCCTGAAGAATCCAATATTTGATTGATCAGTTTAAAATCATTATTGAATTTCTTGGTAGAAGCCAAATCAAATATTTCCTTGGCATATTGTCTTGCTTTCTGCCAAACTTCCAAATCCTCAAACATTTGTATGGTGGCCATGAATTTTAAACTTTAAATTTTGAATCTTTTAGCCTACTGACCCTTCCAAACTGATTTCCAATAGTTTTTGGGCTTCCACGGCGAATTCCATGGGTAGTTTGTTCAACACTTCCTTACTGAAGCCGTTTACGATGAGGGCAATGGCCTTTTCGGTATCGATGCCACGTTGGTTACAGTAAAAAATCTGGTCTTCCCCAATCTTGCTGGTGGTGGCTTCGTGTTCTATCTGTGCCGATTTGTTCTTCACCTCAATGTAGGGGAAGGTATGTGCCCCACAACGGTTGCCCATCAGCAGGGAATCGCATTGGGAGAAGTTCCGTGCATTCTCAGCACGGCTGCTCACCTGTACCAAACCACGGTAACTATTCTGTGATTGGCCTGCGGATATTCCTTTGGAAATGATAGTGCTCTTGGTATTCTTGCCCAAGTGGATCATCTTGGTCCCAGTATCGGCTTGCTGGAAATTGTTGGTCACGGCAATGGAATAGAATTCGCCGATGGAATTGTCCCCCTTCAAAATGCAGGAAGGATATTTCCAAGTTACAGCGGAACCGGTTTCCACCTGGGTCCATGAAATTTTGGCATTCTTCTCACAAAGACCCCGCTTGGTCACAAAGTTGTAGACGCCTCCTTTGCCTTCCTTGTCGCCAGGGAACCAGTTCTGTACGGTTGAATATTTGATCTCGGCATTGTCCAACGCAATGAGCTCCACTACGGCAGCGTGCAATTGGTTCTCGTCCCGGGAGGGTGCGGTACATCCTTCCAAATAACTTACATAACTCCCTTCATCAGCAATAACAAGAGTCCTTTCGAACTGGCCTGTGCCGGCTTGGTTGATACGGAAATAGGTGGAAAGTTCCATCGGACACCTAACCCCTTTTGGAATGTAACAGAAAGATCCATCTGAAAATACAGCCGAATTCAAGGCTGCATAAAAGTTGTCTTTTTGGGGAACAACGGAACCGATATATTTCTTCACCAATTCTGGGTGTTCCTTGATCGCTTCAGAAATGGAACAGAAAATTATTCCCTTTTCGGCCAAGGTCTTTTTGAAGGTAGTGGCCACGGAAACGGAGTCCATGACGATATCCACTGCGACCCCTGCCAATTTCTTTTGCTCGTCCAACGAGATACCCAACTTTTTGAAAGTGTCCAACAATTCGGGGTCCACCTCGTCCAGGCTATTGTACTTGGGTTTCTTGTTGGGGGCCGAATAATAGGAAATATCCTGAAAATCGGGTTTTTTGTAGGTCACGTTGGCCCACTCGGGTTCCTTCATTTCCTTCCAGGCACGAAAAGCTTCCAATCGCCACTCCGTCATCCAATCGGGCTCTTCCTTCTTTTTGGAAATGGCAACAACAATCCCCTCGTTCAACCCTTTGGGAAGGGTATCCGATTCAATATCCGTGTAGAAACCATACTCGTATTCCTTGGTCTCCAGTTCTTTTTTTAATTCTTCCTCTGTATAAGCCATATCTTTTCTAAGTTAAGAGTTAAAAAGTCAAAACAGTTAAAGTCCGCTTCGCTTCTTAACATACTTAATATAATTTACAAGCTGTTTTGAAATATCAATCACTTGGTTTTTGCAATCAACCAATTCGACAGCTTTAAAATATCCTATCTCTTCCATTAAGTTAAAAAGATTTCTGACTTCTCCCGCTGAACCTTTGGAGAAATAAAGGAACCTTATCAACTCTTTATCTGTTTCCCTTTCAAATCCCTCTGAAATATTGTTGGAAATTGAAATCGTTGCTCTTTTAACTTGATCAACCATCGCAAAATCTTCTTTCAAAGGGCTCTTCTTCAATAAATCATAAACTTTGGCGGTAAACTTTATGGTCGTTTTATAAACTTCTAAATCTTCAAAAGAGCTATACGTCCCTATTTAACTTTTACCTACTTAGCTCATTAACTCTTTTATAATGAAAAACTTTCCCCGCATCCACAAGTGCGCTGGGCATTGGGGTTATTGAAGACAAACCCCTTTCCGTTCAATCCGCCGGAGTATTCCAGCGTGGTGCCCACCAGGTACAAAAAACTCTTTTTGTCCACAATGATGCGTACGGCATTATCTTCAAAAATCTTATCTGTCTCTTCTACGGACTTATCAAATTTAAGTTCGTAAGACAATCCGCTGCAGCCACCACTCTTCACTCCCACCCGGACATAATCGGTAGTTGCATCAAAGCCTTCCTCGGCCATGAGCGACACCACTTTTAGCTTTGCTGTTTCCGATACTTTAATCATCTTACTTGAATTTAATCTAAATAGCCTACAAATATACTGTTTAAGTAGGGTTTTACCATACATACTAACATTATAATAACGAATGATTCCATAGGGGTTTTCTATTCAGGAAGCTCTGTCTTTCAGATGATGCCATGTTCAGGGCCCTTGCGGGTTTCTCAGCTTTCTCCATATCATCTTGTCAAGTTCCCCCGATCCTGTTTACTTTTGCAAAATGCTAGAAGACAAGAATCCACAACGTACCTCATTGGAAGAGCTCGGCGAGTTTGGGCTCATTGACCATTTGACCCAAAATTTTGAACTGAAACAGCCTTCATCCCTTACCGGCATTGGCGATGACGCAGCGGTAATGGACTTTAAGGACAAAAAAGTGATCGTTTCCACCGATATGCTGGTGGAAGGGGTCCATTTTGACCTCAGCTATATGCCCCTCAAGCATTTAGGATACAAGTCGGTAATGGTGAACCTTTCCGATATCTGCGCCATGAATGCCCTGCCGACCCAAGTGACGGTTTCCATTGCCGTTTCCAATAGGTTTCCCCTCGAGGCTTTGGAAGAGTTCTATGAAGGGGTGGCCTTGGCCTGTAAGCTATACCATGTGGACCTGGTGGGAGGCGACACCACATCGTCCAACAAAGGGATGATCATCAGCGTTACGGCCATGGGAGCGGCGAACGAAGATGAAATCGTGTACCGAAAAGGAAGCAAACCGAACGATCTTTTGGTGGTGACCGGCGATTTGGGAGGTGCTTATCTTGGCCTACAGGTGTTGGAACGGGAAAAGGAGGTCTTCAAAGTGAACCCCAACAGCCAGCCCGATCTTGAGGCCTATTCCTATCTTGTGGAGAGACAATTGAAACCAGAGGCCAGAAAGGACATGGTGGAACTTTTAAAAAAATTAGAGGTCAAACCCACATCCATGATCGATATCAGTGATGGGCTTTCTTCTGAGATTCTACACCTTTGTAAGCACGGGGGTGTGGGCTGCAATCTTTTTGAGGACAAGATTCCCTTAGATCCATCGGCCATCGCCACTTGCGAGGAATTCAAAATGGACAGCACCATGGTCGCCCTGGGTGGCGGGGAAGATTATGAGCTCCTGTTCACCATAGATCAGGCCGATTTTCCCAAAATCAAGGGGAATCCCAACTTAACGGTGATCGGACACATGACCGAAAAAAGGGAAGGGGTACACCTCATTACCAGGGCGGAGACCAAAATCCCCATCACGGCACAAGGGTGGAACTCGTTCAACGAAACAAAATAAAAATCCCGAAAATCAAGGGCATCCCTACCATGGTTTTGGGGCACGCAACCGATAGCAGTAGGCAATTACTTAAGTTTCCGGGATTAAAGATTTGGGCCTCTTAAAAACAAAAAAGGGCTATGCCACTTGGTGCACTACCCTACTTTTTCTTTTCCGGTACATGTCTTCCAATGTACTGTTGATTTCCTGCATTTGGGGTGTCAGGGCGGAAAGCTTTCCGCTGACATCCGTGGTGACTTCTTTGTGGCAATGGATACATTTGTATTCCTTGATGTGTTCCGTTACTTTTTTGGAAACCGCATAATGGTGTCCGAACAAGTTGCAGAAGAAAGAGGAAAATTTGTTGCCTTGATGGTGATGGTGAGAAGTAGAAATTTTCATAGGCCGATCGTTGTTTAAGTAAGCATGCATACGATTTGGGGAATCGAAAAATGCCTTAAATTGGTTACTAGTAGTTTTTTGTTATATCAGATTGTTTGTCGGTTGAACTTTCTATAGCAACGGATGTTGATAACTTTTTATTTTACGGACGAATGCACAAAACCTTTTTTTCGATGAAATGCATGCTATTCGACAAAAAGTCAGATTATTCCGCTGAATTACACTTTCGAAATATACCACATTGGAAATAATTTATCAACAACCCATGAACAAAAAATCGTTAACAATTACCTCTTTTGCTCTTTTCTCCCTCTTTTTTGGTGCCGGCAACCTTATCCTTCCCCCTCTTTTGGGTTTCAGGGCAGGAAATCTGTGGTGGTTGGTGGCCCTTGGGTTTTGTGTTTCGGCGGCGTTGGTCCCCATCCTTGGTATTTTGGCCCATGCCAAATTACAAGGCACCATGTTCGATTTTGCCAAAAAAGTTTCGCCCCTGTTCAGCACGTTGTATTGCTTTCTCATGTATGCCATTGCCATTGCGTTGCCCTCACCCCGGACAGCTTCGGTCACACACGAAATGGCCGTTCAGCCTTTTTGGGATTCATCCTATTTGTTCACCAGCCTTATCTATTTTGTACTGGTTTTCATTTTTGCCATCAACAGGGCCAAGGTGCTGGACCTTATTGGAAAACTGCTCACCCCGGCCATTTTGGTGGTCTTGGTCTTGATCATGGCCATTGCAGGTATTTCCTTGGATTTTGATTTTGCACCTTCTTCCTTGACCAATCCGTTCAGTTATGGCATTTTGGAGGGCTATCAGACCTTTGATGCCATCGGTGCGGTGGTGGTCGGTGCCGTCATCATAGTGTCCATCAACCTGAAAGAAAAGGATTTGGCCTATGACGACAAAAGGAGATTGATCCGTGCTGCCGGGTTTTGGGCCGGTCTTGGACTTTTTATCATCTACGCCGGACTTATATTGACTGGTGCCCTTTTCGGAAAATTGTTTGATGTTGATATTTCCCGAACTGCCTTGTTGAGTGGTATCAGCATAGCGACATTGGGCAACACGGCCAACCTGTTTTTAAGTGTGTTGGTCAGTCTGGCCTGTTTTACCACCGCTGTGGGCATCGTTACCGGTACTTCGGATTTTATCCGGAGCCAGTTCAACGACTCTGTTCTGGCCTACAGGATCACTGCTTTGGTAGGATGTGTACTGGGTGTTTTGGTGGGACAGTTCAATGTGGGCCACATCATTGCCGTGGCATTGCCCGCCCTAATGTTCATCTACCCCATCACCATCATATTGATCGTATTGAATGTGCTCCCGGACAAACTTACCCCACCGACCGTATTCAAGATTGTGGTCTGGACCACCATATTGTTCAGTATTCCCGATTTTCTGGGCAGCATCGGTTGGGGAAATGCAATCAATCCATACACCTCATGGATTCCTTTGGGTCAGTATCAGTTGGGATGGGTGCTACCTGCGCTTCTGGCGCTTGTCCTTTCCAATATTGTCCACCAAAAAACAAAGGTTGGCTAGTTGGAAAACGGAATCAAAAAAGACATGCGGGCACTCCCTACCACCAAGTATTCAATCGAATCGACTTAGGCCGCCAAAAAGTTTCCAGTATGACTTGAACAGTTTTGTGTTCAGGTGAGACAACTAAAGTATCATTGCAAAAAGAAAGATGTTTAGTTCTTTAACACTGCCCTATAATTTATCTCCTTAGGAACAACAACAATGTTTGTTGCTATTGGCTTTTTCAAAACATTCCTTACCTTCCTTAAAGGCAAAATAGGCCAAACCCAGTGTCCCCAAACTATCGATATAAGGTATCTTGAACAGCTCATAAATGCCACTGCTCACCAGTAAAATGATGGACATGTAGACACAAACCAAGGTACAATTGGCATCGGCCAAAATAGGGGCTGAATTGAGTTGGTTACCTACCTTCCTTTTCCACAACACCAAAATCCACATGATCAGAATGGAAATCAAGGAAATGACCACACCCCAAAAGGTGGTCAAGGGCCGATGTCCTGTCCAGATATTATAAAGACTGGTAACTACCAATCCCGCCACCAAAATGTAAAAGGCAACTCCCGTGATACGAAGTGCCGTACGCTCAAAATTATCCCGATTGCTTTCAGGGTTTTTCTGGATGCGTAGGATCATATGGGCAATGCCCAACCCCGAGATCACCTCGATAAAACTATCGGTGCCAAAACCGAAAAGGGCCAAACTTTCATCCTCAAAACCCAAGTAGGTAGAAACGATGCCCTCCACCACATTGTAAAAGATGGTGAACAAAGCCAATCCGAAAGCTACTTTATATAATTGTTGCTGCTTTTCCATATCCCTATAAATTTCGGGCTTTTAAACAAAACCATCAAATGGTGTCAGTTACGTGACAGTTCGGATTTCCATTTGACCAATTCTCCCAACAATCTGGTTTCTTGAACATGGGAAGAAAGGTTCATGGATTGGGCCATCCTAAAAATTTCAAAGTTCAACGTGTCTATCTCGGTCTCCCTTTTATTATTGATGTCCTGTAGGGTCGAGATGAATTGCCCATCGGACATTCTACTGATCTTCAAAACCTGGTCCTCCAGCTCATAAACGCCCAAATCGATTCCCTTTTTGTTGGCGATCAAAGCGCATTCGGCAACCACTCTTTTGGCCATGGACATCACCTCCTCATTCCTGTGGAAAATGCCGTTATCCACTTCCAATAAGGGACAAATGGAATTAAAGACGCAGTTGGCAATGGCCTTCTTCCAAATGATTCGTTGGATATCGGTTTCCTCAACAAACCTAAAATTCGGGGTATCGAGGTTTTCCACTACCGTTTTTAAATCGGAGGTGTTTTGGCTTATGGTGCCAATCGGGGATTCTGCCACAGGTTTATAACTGATGGTGTTGGGAGCGGTATGCTGGCAGGTCACAAAAAGGACACATCGATAGACTTCCGCAAATCCCTTTTGCAAAAAAGGTTGTTCCACTCCAAGACCATTCTGCAAAAGAACGATGGGTGAGTTTTTGGCTTTCTCCTCCAGTTTTTTTGAAAGCGTTTCATTACCGAACGATTTGTTGGTCAGTACCACAAGACCGTCCAATTGATGGTGGTCTTTCAAGGTGCTAACCTGAATATCTTCCTGAATTTCGGTTCCATCCTTAAACTGAAGGGTTATTTTTTGTTTCTCTGGAACGCCATCTTCCACATGGCCACGAACCAGTTCCACATCTTTGCCTTGCTGTTGTAGGCAAACGGCCAGGGCTTTCCCAACCGCTCCTGCTCCAATGATATAGATTTTCATACCTCTAAAGGTACCAAGATTTGAGGTGTTCTCAATCTAGTGTATTGGCATCCAGAATTATTTTCGCTATTTCCCGGGTCACCTCCGTAGGTGAATTGCAGTCACAGTTGCTCAACCCGATCACATAAATATCCCCATCGGGAAAATACACTCCCATGGACTTGAACCCGAAAATGGACCCTCCGTGTTCATAGCTAAACATATCTTCCATCTCTTTAACATGCCAGCCGTAGCCATAATGGATGGGGTCGCCATTGTTCAACGTATAATTGGTGAAGGCCAATTGGGTAGTTTCCTTGTTGAGCAGCACATGGTTTTTGATGGCCTCTTCCCACGTGAACATATCTGCTACCGTGGACATCAACGAACCCGATGCGTAGGGAATGGAAAAACTGATATGCCGGGCATTGATGTAATCTTCCTTTTTGTGGTGCCCCGAAGCCCTTTTGGGTACCACTTCGCTATGGCTTGCATACCTTGAGGACGCCATGCCCAACCTATTAAAAATGCGTTGTTCCACAAAATCTTCATAGCTCATTTCGGATACCTTCTCAATGATATATCCCAACAAGACGTAGCCGGAGTTGTTGTATTTGAATTCCGCTCCAGGCGCAAAATCCATAGGTTCGTCCTTGAAAAAATCAATAACTTCCATGGGTTCCATTTCGTTCTGGGCAATGGCATTGAGCCCTTTTACGCTGGTGAAGCTTTTGATTCCGGAAGTATGCGTCAACAAATGATGAACGGTAATCCGGTGCCCATGTGTTGGGTAATCAGGGATGAACTTGGTGATGCTATCTTCCAAGTTCAGTTTTCCTTCCTCCATCAGCATTAAAATGGAAACCGCCGTAAATTGTTTGGTCATGGAGCCGATCTCAAAAACATTATCGGTCTGCATGGGCACCTGAAGCTCCAGATTGGAAAGTCCAAAGGCCTTGTTGTAGATGATCTTTCCGTTTTTTGTTGCCAAAAAAACCGCACCAGGGCCGTTGCTTTCAAATTTGGTTTCCAAAACTTGGTCGATTTTGGATTCCAAATCCTGTGCGGTCAAATACTGTTGAATACCTAAAACAAAAATTAGGAACAGGGGTAAAAGCCTTGTCCTGAAAATGTATTTCATTCTTGCCTTCCGTTTTTTGATTTGGAAGGTTGGACGACCGCTTTTCGAATCAGGTTACAGAATTGAAATCCATTAATTGGCTTTTGATCGATTTGTCAAAAGGTTATAGTTAAAAAAACCATCAACTACTCCGAGCCTCGTTTCTTTTTGTTGAAGTAATAAATGGCATAGGCAACCCCGGCCAAGACCACAAAGGGCAGGTAGCTCCCGATAACGACCCCAATTTCATAGGAACTGTCCGGAGCTTCCTGCATTTTCTTTTCAATATCGACTTGAAGCAATAAAAAAAGGTGTTTCATGCCATTCTGTTATGTTCCTGATGTCATGCTGAACAAAGTGAAGCATCCCTTTTTGAAGGGTTTGGATACTTCGCTTCGCTCAGTATGACAGCACTGATTCTTATTTGTTCATCAACTCCTCGATTTCCTCGATTTCAATGGGGATGTTCTGCATCAAGTTAAACGGCTCTCCTTTTTCTTGGATGACCACATCGTCCTCCAAACGGATTCCCATTCCCTCCGCAGGGATATAGATGCCGGGTTCCACTGTAAAGACCATATTGGCTTTCATAGGGGTCTTCAATTCGCCATAATCATGGGTGTTCAGACCAATATGGTGGCTTGTTCCGTGCATAAAGTATTTTTTGTAAGCGGGCCAATCGGGGTTTTCGTTCTGCACATCGGCTTTGTCCAAAAGTCCAAGGCCAATCAATTCAGAAGTCATGATCTCCCCAACTTCCTTGTGATATTCGGCCCAAATGGTGCCCGGCACCAACATTTTGGTAGCTTCGTTCTTTACCCGGAGCACGGCGCTGTACACTTGCTTTTGGCGGTCGGAAAACTTTCCGTTGGCAGGAACGGTTCTAGTAAGATCACTGGAATAATTGGCATATTCGGCGGCCAAATCCATTAAGATCATGTCCCCATCCTTCGCTTGTTTGTTATTTTCCAAATAGTGAAGCACATTGGCATTGGCCCCTGCTGCAATGATCGGGGCATAGGCAAATCCTTTTGAGCGATTGCGAACAAACTCATGCAGAAACTCGGCCTCAATTTCATATTCCCAAACTCCCGGTTTTATAAATTCAAGTATTCTTCGGAATCCTTTTTCGGTAATATCGCAGGCAATTTGCATCAAAGTGATTTCCTCAGGTTCCTTTACCCCACGGATCTGTTGCAAAATAGGGTTACTCTTGGCCCATTGGTGCGCTGGGTATTCCTTTTTACATTTTTCAATGAACCGATCTTCACGGGTCTGGGTTTCCACAGCTTGGCGATAATGCTCGTTAGTGTTGAAATAGATGGTGTCGGCCTCCGTCATCAAATCAAAAAAAATCTTGTCAAAATCGGTCAACCAATAAATAGTTTCAATACCTGAAACCGCAGTAGCCTGATCCTTGGTAAGTTTGGCACCTTCCCATACGGCAATATGATCGTTCGTTTCCCGAACAAAGAGTATTTCCCTTTTCTTTTTGTCCATCGCATCTGGGAAAAGCAGCAATATGGTCTCCTCTTGGTCCGCCCCGCTCAGATAGAAAATATCACGGGCCTGTTCAAAAGGCAAGGTGCTGTCCGCCCCAATGGGGTAAATATCGTTGGAATTGAACACCGCAATACTATTTGGCTTCATCTGTGCCATGAATTTCTTACGGTTCTTTACAAACAAATTGCTGTCTATAGAAAAATATTTCATCAGTATAAATTGGTTTGTCCAAATGTAGGTAATTGCGATACCGAAGACAAATTGTTACCTTCCATTTAAAACAAGAACATGCAACTTACCCTTAGCATTCCCGCTCTCCTTTTTCCTGCCATCTCCCTGACCATGCTGGCCTACAATGCCCGCTATTTGGCCATAGCGGCCCTGATCCGGCAACTCCACAAACAGTTTGAGGAAACCTCTGCCCACCCGTTGCGGCAACAGATCCGCCAACTGAGAAAACGGCTGGGCATCATCAAGAACATGCAGGCCACGGCCATCATCAGTTTTTTGTTGGCCGCAGTGACCATGTTCCTGGTCTATGTGGAACTGAACGTCTGGGCCAACCTCATCTTTGGCATAAGCTTGGTCTTTCTGGTGGTCTCACTGGTGCTTTCCCTTATTGAGGTACAGGTGTCCACCAAGGCGTTGGGCATTCAATTGAAGAATATGGAAAACTGATTTAACACCATTTCCCTTGTTCATTTTGTATTTTTTACTGCTTTTTCTGTATATTTAGTAGGAATATACGTCTGCATAGAGGGGTGAAATCCTATTGACCTACCCCTCTTTTTATCAGATATCAATTGAAAACAGGCTTATACCAAAAAAACGGTCACATCCGTAAAACACTGTCTTCGGAGCCTTTTAGCCTGCTTATCTTTGTTTCTGCGCATCAACAAAAGTAGCTGCCCAAAGCATGAAAAGTGTAAGAGAGTTGGAATTTTTCAAGAACATTCGGGAAATCAGGGAATATGAGTTTGGTGTTTTCTATTTCTTTGATGGACTGGTCATTTCCGAAATGAACGAGGGCGAAACCTTTGATTGGTCCATTGCTGAAAAAATCATAAGTGCCGCATATGAAATCTTGGGCGAGGACAAACCCATTGCCTATATCTCCAACCGTATCAACAACTATTCTGTGGTACCCACGGATTGGTTGAAGTTTTACAAGAACAGGCATAAACTCGAACTGTATTCCATAGTGGCCTACAACAAAAATGGGCTGGCCAGCATCATCCTTGAAAAAATGTTCTTCAAGGACAGTATTAGGCAATTCACGGACCTTGAAAGTGCCATTTCGTGGAGCTTGGCCAAAATACGCGATAAAAATGACTGCTTATCAGCCTAAATGAACCAAGGCATCCCCTTGTTTTATCACAGCTAGATGGTTGATACAAACCATATTGCCCTCATCTGAGGTCTTGATTTTTCCGTTATCGTTTCCTATGCCCACTTCTTTCCACAAATTGGATGATATGTTTGGCCACGTTGACCCCTGTTGCCTCTTCGATTCCCTTGAGGCCTGGCGATGCATTGACCTCTATGAGCAACGGCCCTTTTTTGGAACGGATAAGGTCCACTCCGGCAATTCCTAGACCCAAATGCTTGGTGGCGTTCAGGGCCATGGATTTTTCCTTAGGGGTCAGTTGGACCGCTTCGGTGTCCGCCCCTCGGTGCACATTGGACCGGAAATCATCCAACCCGCTGGTCCGCTTCATGCTCGCCACCACCTTGTTCCCCACGACAATGACCCTAAGGTCTTCCCCATTGGCCTCCCCAATGTACTGTTGCAATAGGATGCTGGTGTTCATATTGTACAAAGTGTCGATCATGGATTTTGCCGATTTTTTGCTCTCGGCCAAGATGACTCCTTTGCCTTGGGTACCTTCCTGGAGTTTGATGATCACAGGCGGCCCTCCAAGAAGCTCCATCTGCGCCTCTACGTTGTCGGGATTGATGGAGAAAACGGTTTCCGGGATGGGGATTCCCTTTTTGGCCATGATCTGTAAGGTTCTCACTTTGTTCCTGGCCCTGATGATTCCGGTAGATCTCGCCGTGCTGAACACCCCGTTCATCTCAAACTGCTTCACGATCGCGGCGCCATGTCGGGTGACCGTGGTGCCGATCCTTGGGATGATGGCATCAAAACCTTCGGTGATGTTGTCTTCCCCAAAATAGATCTGGGGCATGCCCTGACCCAATTTCACCGAGCATTTGGTATGGTCTATGAGCTCCACATAATGTCCCGCCTTTTGGGCTTCCACAGCTATTCTTCTGGTGGAATACACATTGAGGCTCACGGATAGGATGGCGATGTCCATTGTAGTCTTCAAGATTTTGTCCGTTCAAATTCGGACAAATCTTTTGGATTTCGGTGCCGTTTTGAAAATTTCTTTCAGCTTTAGTGATTTTCCAATAGCAATCGGGGCAGGGTAACGACCACTTTTGTGCCCAATGCCTTTCCCGATGCATCCACAAGGTCCTCGACTAAAAAATGGAAATCGCCTGCGTATTTTTTTGAGTAGAAGTCCAGCCTATCATTTACGATGGAGAGCCCGAGCGATTGGCTCTTCAGTGGGTTTTGGCTGTTCCTCAGCTGTGAGGCCCGTCTTCCGATGCCATTGTCCTCTATGGTGATCCGTAAATCGTTCGAAGGCTCCAATAGTTCCACTTTAAGGCTTAATCTCTTTTTTCCCTTTCGGGTGGAAAGCCCATGCCAAATGGCATTTTCAACAAAGGGCTGCAATAAGAGGGAGGGCACAAGAAGCTGTTGGGCCTCTACCGAATCGTCCAACTCAAAGGCGTACTCCATGCCGTTCTTGAAACGGTCGCTCTCTATTTCCACATACATTTTGATGATACCCAGTTCCTCTTCGAGGGTGATGAGGTCCTTTCGGGAGCTCTCCAGTATGCCACGGATCAGTTTGGAGAACCTTCCCAAATAATAAATGGCTTTTTCCTGGTTGTTCTCGATAAAGTACGATTTGATCGAGTTCAGGGCATTGAAGATAAAATGGGGGTTCATCTGACTGCGAAGCGCATCCAAACGCAGCTGGGCAAACTTGTTCTCCACTTTGATGGCCAATTTCTCCGTGCGCTCCTTCTGCGCCTCGGAACTCAACCCCTCTATCTCTGCCTTTGTCTGCACCAGCTCGTCCGACAAGGCCCTGTTGATGCTTTCCTTGATGGTATGGTTTTCCTCGAGCTGTTCAATGTACTTTTTCTGGACATGGGCCTTTTCCTTATAGACCATTTTTTGTTCCAGCCCTATGGCCAGCGCAAACAACAGACTTTCGAACAGCACACCCAAATAAAAGATATACAGGGTCTCCGTGTTTGCAGTCTTCGTCTTGATGGAATAGAGTGAAATGATGAGATAGGAAACAAAAAGCGAGGACATCCCCAACAGGATATACCATTTGATGATCCTGTTCTGCTTGAGCACGAGACAAAATCCCCATACAAAGGCAATCAAGTTCAACGGCAACAGTACAAATACCTCACAATAATCGATAAGGTAGGATCTGGGGTTGACCAGGTACATCGCCCAAAACGTAAAATAAAAAGGGGCCAACCCAAAATAGCCCCAATGCACAAACTTCACAAACTTCGGATAGTCCTTTTTGAAACCCATGATCTCCAAAATGAAGAGGGTGAACAGGAAGGAGGCCATCCATTGGGAAGGATAGTGGAACCATCTCACAAAGGTCCTCCCTGCGGATGAATGTGCAAAATCGCTGAAAAACACCCCATCCACGTATTTGATCAGGGTGAGCCCCGTGACCAGGGCATATAGGGCATAGAAAAGGTAGAATCGTTTTTTGTGCTGAAAAAACTGGATCAGGAAAAACACGAAGAGGTAAAAAAGAACGGACACCACAAAGAACCCAAACCCATTTTGGTTGCTTTCCTTGAAGAAGTCCATCAGGCCTTTGAGCATAGTCGATCTTTATTGGGCCATCCGATGTAGAAAGGCCTCTCTCTTGTTTCTGGATACCGGGATCTTTCGGTCGTTGGAAAGCACCAGATACCCATCAGTGCGTATGTACTCGTCCACCTTGAGCAAGTGCACGATAAAGGAATTGTGTATCCTGAAAAATATGCGGCTGGGCAAAAGGTCCTCCAGTTCCTTAAGTTTCTTGGAGACCAAAACCTGTTCCCCGGACTCCAAGAACACCTTGGAATAGTTCCCCTCCGACTCACAATACACAATATCGGCCACCCTCAAAAACAAGATTTTCCCACTCACTGGGATTTGGACCACCTGGGGGGCACTGGCACGGGAAAGCGCCTCAAAAGTCTGCTCGAACTGATGTTGAAAGCTCTGTTGCCCATTCAACTTCTTCAATTTCTCTATGACCCCGGCAATATCATCCTGGTCCACAGGTTTGAGCAGATAATCCACCGCACTTTCCTTGATGGCCTGGATGGCATACTGGTTGTATGCCGTGGTGATCACAATGGCAAAATTCCGGTATTCCAGTTTGTCCAAAAGCGAGAACCCACTCATCTCCGGCATCTCGATATCCAGAAACACACAGTCCGGCTTCAAATAATTGATGCCCGAAATGGCCTCCTTCGGGGAAGTGAACGTTTCAATAATGGAAATGAAATCGGGGTATTTCCGCAATTCCCAGGAAAGACTGTTTATTGCCGCAACCTCATCGTCAACTATGATTGCCCTCATAACTCTGGTGTTCTTTGTCCCAAATTAAAAATAGAAGCAAAACGCCTTCCCACATTAATGATACTTGACCTAAAAAGGTGTATGTACGACAGTTATACCGTATGGATGGGAAATTTCCTAAAAATAGGAAGAAATGGTGTTCCATACACAAAAAAGGGTTGCCGACGAATCCATTTATGCCCTTGGTAATAATTGAAAGTTTCCATGGCAGGATTGATCCTAATTTGGCCCCATGAAACCCAAAAAAAATTTGAAAATCATGAAAACAAATGTTTTATCTGTCAAAACTATTTTGATTATGGCCCTGTCCATGGCATTGGTCACCTCCTGCTCGTCAGAAGACGGTGAAGATGGTGCAACCGGCCCACAAGGGGAGCAAGGTCCCGCAGGCCCAGCCGGTCCACAAGGTGAGCAGGGTGCCCAAGGAGAGCAAGGAGATCCCGGCACCGCCAATGTAATGTATTCCGATTGGGTAGATACCGAATTGGGGAACAGTATCGTCGCCTCATCGGCCTCTTTTGACATCGAAGCTCCTGAAATCGGTCCAGACATGTTGAACCTTGGAACCATTCTGGTATATGGCCGAAGAATAGAGCTTCCTGGGGATGGCAATGTTGTTTATCCGCTTCCCATTGTATTTGGTGCTGCCAGACAGCAATCTTACTTCTTTGTGGCAACAAGCGACAATATTAGGATTACGGTCCATGCCAACGAAGAAGGCGAAAGTGTAGGGGATGGCTCCTATTTGGAACAATACAGATATGTGCTCATTCCAGGTGGGGTTTCCACTTCTGGAAAATTGACGCCCGACATGGACCTTTCCAAGATGAGCTATGAAGAGGTGATTGAATTGTTCAACATTCCTGAATAACATCCTAGATAGCCCAAGTTCCCCCAACTATCAACACTTAAAATTGACACACATGAAAAGTCAAATCTTCTTATTGGGCTTATTGGCAACCCTCTTTCTGGCCTGCTCTGGCGACGATGGGGAGGACGGTGCCACTGGACCACAGGGCATTCAAGGGGAGCAAGGACCTGAAGGTCCGCAAGGCTCCCAAGGGGAAACCGGAACCGCCAACGTTATCTATTCGGATTGGATTCCTTCCGGTTTTGAATCCCCGATTGCGGACATCAATGCCTACTTCAGCATTCCGAATGTGGAAGCGTTAACGGATGAAGTGAAGGCAAATGGTTTCATTGCAGTATATGGCAGATATACTTCTATCTCAACCACTATCCATCCATTGCCCAAATCGATTTATGGCCTACGTATGCAACATTATGAATTTTCAATCAATGCTTTGAACCAGAACATAGTCATTAGGATCGCTTCCATTGATGGTTCGGACATTGAGATTCCCCTTTATGATGATTACCGTTACATCATCATTCCCGGTGGGATCCCTGCAGCAGGTAAGATGGCTACTGACTATTCCCAAATGAGCTACGAAGAGATTGTGGCCCATTTCAACATTCCAGAGTAAAACCCAGTGCCCCCGCCATTCTTGGCTGGGTTCTTTTAACACCACAACTATGAAACCTATAACATACATCTTATTGGCTTTTTTGCCATTGATGGGTACGGCCCAAGAGGAAAACACCACCATCAAAGTAAGTGCAAAGGCCGTCCATATAGATCCATCCCCCATCTATAAGGCCACCGTTTCCCTGAGCACTGCCTTTACTAGTTATCTGCCCGATGGCATCGACCTGAAGCAGTTAAAATCAGATTACAAAAAGGCCGTGGAGTCGCATGGCATCGCTTGGGACGAGATTAAAGAGACTCCACACGAATTTGGTTTCGAGACCATGGGCTATGACAAGGAAGGTGCCGTCTATGAGTTCACCACGACCTCGGTGGAAAAGATGAGGGACTTTCTGGGGATAAGATCTTTGGGGGTACAACGCTTGAACGCCGTTGCCATTTTGGAAATCGACCCCAATGAGGCACGGTCGCTCAGTGAAATGGCCCTAAAAGATGCCACCGCCAAGGCGAATGCCATAGCATTGGCCCTAGGGAAAGAACTTGGGCCTGTTGAAGCAGTAGAGGACAACCAGTTTATGGGCAAACAAATAGAGACCTCCATCTATTACGACCGCCCAGTGGGGGAATATATTTATACCCTTCAGGTGGTCTTTGCTACCAAATAAGTGGTTGAACACGAGCTCTTTAACTATTTCACCCTTAATCGAACAAGCCCCTATGGGGCTTTTTTTTGATTTTGTGGACCCGTTCTTTCCTTAAAACGTTTCTAAATAAGAGGTTTCGTGCTGTTTATTGCTTGTTAAAAACTCGATCGTGCCGTAAATTTGTCTCAAAACCAGCACTAATGAGTGGATTGATAAAATCTTCAATTGCCCGCAAAGTGGTAATGGCACTTTCGGGTCTTTTTTTGGTTGTTTTTCTTACACAACATTTTACCATTAACATCACCTCGGTCATTGACCCTGACACTTTTAATTCTTGGTCGCACTTTATGGGGTACAACCCCTTGGTCCAATTTGTACTGCAGCCCATTTTGATTGCTGGGGTGATCGTGCACTTTGCCATGGGCTTTGCCTTGGAGATCAAGAACAAAAAGGCAAGGGGCGGCAGTTATGTGAAGTACAAGGGCAGTGCCAATGCGCCTTGGGTTTCAAGAAACATGATCTATTCCGGATTGGTGGTGCTCGCCTTTTTGGCCCTCCATTTCTATGATTTTTGGGTGCACGAGATGGCCTACAAGTATATCGAGGTGTCCCCCGAAGATCCTACACGTTACTACCATGAAACCGTGGAGAAGTTTGCCCCGGCCTGGAGAACGATTCTCTATATTATAGCATTTGTTTTATTGAGCCTTCACCTGTGGCACGGTTTTGCTTCTTCCTTCCAGACCATGGGATGGAACAACAAGTACACCCCTGCTGTAAAAACATTCACTAAAATATTCTCGGTGGTCATTCCCTTGGGCTTTGCATTCATCGCCCTATATCATCACCTTAACCCAATAACACATTAAGTATGGGCATATTGGATTCAAAAGTTCCTTCAGGGCCTTTGGCCGACAAGTGGACCAAACATAAAAACGACATCAACCTGGTAAACCCTGCCAACAAAAGGAACATCGATGTCATTGTTGTGGGTACAGGATTGGCAGGAGGTGCCGCAGCGGCCACCCTGGCCGAGTTGGGCTATAACGTTAAAACGTTCTGCTATCAGGACTCTCCCCGAAGGGCGCACTCCATTGCAGCGCAAGGAGGTATCAATGCAGCAAAAAACTATCAAGGGGACGGCGACAGTAACTATCGTCTCTTCTACGACACCATAAAGGGAGGGGATTACCGTTCCCGTGAGGCCAACGTCTACCGCTTGGCCGAGGTATCCGGAAACATCATCGACCAATGTGTGGCCCAAGGAGTCCCTTTTGCCCGCGAATATGGGGGGCTTTTGGACAACCGTTCCTTCGGAGGGGTTTTGGTTTCCAGAACTTTTTATGCCAAGGGACAGACAGGCCAGCAATTGCTGTTGGGAGCCTACTCTGCCATGAACCGACAGATCAACCGTGGCAAGATCAAATCCTATACCCGTCATGAGATGATGGATTTGGTTTTGGTAGACGGAAAGGCCCGGGGAATCATTGCCCGTGACCTTGTTACCGGAGAAATTGAACGGCACAGTGCCCACGCCGTGGTATTGGCCACAGGAGGGTACGGAAACGTGTTCTTCCTTTCCACCAATGCCATGGGAAGCAACGTGATGGCTGCTTGGAGGGCACACCGCAAAGGAGCCTTCTTCGCCAACCCATGTTACACACAAATCCACCCGACCTGTATCCCGGTGTCCGGGGAGCATCAATCCAAGTTGACGTTGATGTCCGAATCGCTCCGTAACGATGGACGTATTTGGGTGCCCAAGAAAATGGAAGACGCCGTTGCCATTCGCGAAGGAAAATTGAAACCTACGCAAATTGCCGAAGAAGACCGTGATTACTATTTGGAAAGAAGATATCCTGCCTTTGGTAACCTAGTGCCTCGTGATGTGGCCTCCAGGGCCGCCAAGGAGCGCTGCGATGCCGGATTCGGGGTGAACAAGACCGGAGAGGCCGTGTACTTGGATTTCGCCTCCGCCATCAAACGGTATGGAAAAGAAAAGGCCATGACTTCGGGTATCAAAGATCCCGATGAGGCCACCATCATCAAATTGGGAGAGGAAGTCATCGAGGCCAAATATGGAAACCTTTTCCAGATGTATGAAAAAATCGTGGACGAGAATCCATATAAGACCCCAATGAAAATCTATCCCGCAGTGCACTATACCATGGGCGGACTTTGGGTGGATTATAACCTACAGACCACCATCCCCGGTTGTTATGCTGCCGGTGAAGCCAACTTTAGCGATCACGGGGCCAACCGTTTGGGAGCTTCCGCACTGATGCAAGGCTTGGCCGACGGATATTTTGTGCTGCCCTATACCATCGGAGACTATCTCTCCAAAGACATTAGGACCGGTAAAATCCCAACGGATTCCGAAGCATTTGACGAGGCTGAAAAACAGGTCCGTGAACGCATGGAAAAATTGATGTCCGGTTCAGGTATCCATTCCGTGGATTACTATCACAAAAAACTGGGCAAAATCATGTGGAACAAATGTGGTATGGCCCGTAATGCCAAAGGGCTGGAAGAGGCCATCAAGGAGATTGCGGAACTGCGCAAGGATTTTTGGGAAAATGTGAAGGTTCCTGGCAGCATCAATTCCAAAAACCAAGAGTTGGAAAAAGCTGGAAGGGTGGCAGATTTCTTGGAATTGGGCGAGCTTTTCGCGAAGGATGCCCTGCACCGAAACGAATCGTGTGGAGGACACTTCCGTGAAGAGTACCAGACCGAAGAGGGCGAAGCGCTCCGTGATGATGAGAACTTTAAATATGTGGCTGCTTGGGAATACGTGGGCGAGCCCAAGGATGCCAAATTACACAAAGAGGATTTGGTGTATGAGAATATTGAACTGAAGACAAGGAGTTATAAATAGCGAAGCGATGAAGCTACATTTAAAAATATGGCGTCAGAAAGACGCATCCTCAGCAGGAAAAATAGTGGATTATACCCTTGACGGTGTTGAAGGGGATATGTCTTTCTTGGAAATGCTGGACATCCTGAACGAAGAGCTCGTTTCCAAAGGAGAGGAGCCCGTTGAATTTGACCACGACTGTAGGGAAGGTATCTGCGGAACCTGCTCCCTTCAAATTAATGGAGAACCACACGGTCCAGACAGATTGGTTACCACTTGCCAGTTGCACATGCGTAAGTTCAACGATGGCGATACCATTGTAATCGAACCGTTCCGTGCAAAAGCATTTCCGGTGATCAAAGATTTGATCGTGGACCGAAGTGCTTTTGACCGTATCCAACAGGCTGGCGGTTATATTTCCGTGAACACTTCGGGGAACACTGTGGATGCAAATGCCATTCCGGTCAACAAACATGCTGCGGACGAGGCCATGGATGCCGCTACCTGTATCGGTTGTGGTGCCTGTGTGGCCGCTTGCAAGAATGCCAGCGCCATGCTCTTTACCTCTGCCAAGGTTTCCCAGTTCGCCCTGTTGCCCCAAGGCCAAGTAGAAGCGGTGGAACGCGTACAGAACATGGTGCGCCAAATGGATTTGGAAGGCTTTGGAAACTGTACCAATACCGGTGCTTGCGAAGTGGAATGTCCCAAAGGCATTTCGTTGACCAACATTGCCCGTATGAACCGCGAATACCTATCCGCTTCCTTGAAGGGATAAGCGTTCAACATATCAAATTACAAAACCCAAATTCCGGATGGAATTTGGGTTTTTTTATTACCTAAGGAGAATGCTGATGCCGGTCCCTTCGACTACGCTCAGGGACCTTGATTAACCAAAACATTAAGGTATGATGGAGATTCTTCATTCGCTTCGCTCACTCAGAATGACAAAACAACTCTCCATTTTTCATTGAAACCTTTGTAAATTGTACTATGCCCAAAAAATATCAACAGGAACGTATCAAAGTGCCTCGGTTCAATGAAGAATCGGGTTTCTACACCACGCCGGAGCGTTCCAAGATCATGGGCAAGATACGCGGCAAGAACACCAAGCCGGAATTGGCCTTTCGGAAAGCGTTGTGGGAGGCGGGCTATCGGTATCGCATTGATTATAAAAAACTCATAGGAAAGCCGGATATCGCCCTAAAAAAATATAAAACCGTCATCTTTATCGATGGGGAATTCTGGCACGGGTACAATTGGGAGGAACGAAAGGACAAGATCAAGACCAATCGAGAGTTTTGGATCGCGAAAATAGAGCGTAACATCCAACGGGATGAGGAGGTGAACGACGCTCTGGACGAAATGGGTTATAAAGTGTTCCGCTTTTGGGAAACAGAGGTGAAAAAGGACCTGGACCGTTGTTTGGATGAAGTGCTCACCCACTTGGAGCAGGTCAAATCTGCTTTTTCATGACCCGGAACACCTGGAGCACGTCATTTATGGAAACCTCAAAATCCTGATATTCGGGGGATGTGTTCAGGTTGTGGCACTGCAATGCATTCGTCTGCCTGTTGTAACCCATGAGTTGCTTGCAGATGATCCTATCCGAACAGACCAAAATGTAGGAGCGGTTCCATAGGTTTTCATCGTTCTTGGTCAAGGTTTCCTTTTTGGTTTCCAGTGCCAGTACAAAGGCCCTGTTGGGAATAGCATCCATAGTGGAGTCGTTCATCGAATCACCGGACACCTCAAAAACCCGATGGGGCTCCTCGTTCAAAAAATCGACAATAAAACCTGCCTGGAATGGATTCTTTACGCTGTCCTCCTTGAGGTTTTCTATGTATTTTTTGCTCCATTCCACGAGTACCAGCGGTGCCATGACCAAATATTTTCCGTGGCTCAATGGGTAGAACACACTCCCATGTTTGGTAAAGGGCTGCTTTTTGGTATAGGCCTCCCCCATATCGTTCACTTCGTGGAGATAGAGTTCGGCAATGGTGAGATCAAAAAAATCGGCAATCTTGGTGAGGTTCTTTATGGGAATGTTGGCATCTTTCCTTTCGTACAGCTGTATGGTACGCAAGCTGACACCTATTTCCTTTGCCAGTTGGGATTGACTGATATCTTTTTTTCGCCTTAATTGCTTTATTGTGTACATATAATTATTATATTGTGCAATATTGTTACGCAATATGATATAGCTGCAGCAATTTCACTACTTTCTGTAATTGGGTTACAAGCCAAATATAGAAAATAGGATCTGACCCCAACACATTTATTAACGGACCACAAAACCTTCGGAATGGGCTCAATGAAAAATGCAGGCTTTGTCATCAAGAGCGATGACATCTTTTCACCAGAAGATTATGGAAAACCGATCAGTGAACGGCTATCCGAAATCCTTCGCAGGAATGTTTCAAAAAACGACTATGCCAATATTGCGATTCGTAGCAATGTGAGCTTCTCCACGATTCGCGATGTGGTCTACCGCACCAATAGCCTGACCAAGACGAATGCCCAGGCCATTGCGCTGCTCATCCATGCGGCCTTTGAAAATTCGATTGCCCACAAACTGCTTGTGGAAGGGGACTCTCTGTTCTTGGGTACTTTGCTAAAGGTCTAGGCGAAAGCGGTATTGGGGAATACAAAAAATAGGACATAAAAAGAGCCGGACGTTTGTCCGGCTCCAAATTTTTCAGGGGGATACTGAACTACAGCATAAAAAGCTTTTTGATCAAAAGCATGAATCCTGTAAAAAAATCGTTTCTGTAGACTTGGACATTCTCGTCCATTGCTCTGTGGGTAATTTTGAATGCCATGGTTGTTTGGTTTTAATGGTTTAATTTGGGTGAAAAAATCGATATAACCAAATATAAATCCGATAAACGGCAATTTAAAACTATTGTTGCGTAATGGTTTTAATATGTTGTAAAAAAACCGAAGATAATTGTTAAATGTTCATTTCGGGGATTTCTCCTTCCACAATAAGATTTCCTTCGGTGGCAGCCACTATTTCCTCAACACTCGTTCCAAGGGCTCTTTCCAACAGCTTGAAACCTTCCGGAACGACCTCCAAAACAGCTAGGTTGGTCACGATCTTCTTTACACAGCCCACTCCCGTCAAGGGCAACGTGCATCTTTTTAGGAGTTTGGACTCCCCCTCCCTATTGGTGTGCATCATGGCCACGATGATGTTTTCGGCAGAGGCCACGAGGTCCATTGCACCTCCCATACCTTTGACCATCTTACCGGGAATCTTCCAATTGGCAATGTCCCCGTTCTCCGCCACTTCCATGGCCCCCAATATGGTCAGGTGCACATGCTTGCCGCGGATCATGCCAAAACTGAGGGCCGAATCAAAAAAGGAGGCCCCCGGAAGGGTGGTAATGGTCTGTTTTCCCGCATTGATGATATCGGCATCCTCTTCGCCCTCATATGGAAACGGACCCATGCCCAGTACGCCGTTCTCGCTCTGGAACTCCACACTGATGTCGTCCCTTACAAAATTGGCCACCAAGGTGGGAATACCTATCCCCAAATTGACATAGTAGCCATCTTGGACCTCTTTTGCGATTCGCTTTGCTATTCCGTTTTTATCTAGCATATTTCTTCTTTTTGTAAAACACCCCTAAAGTCCCCTTAAGGGGACACTAGCCCCGTTGTCGAACAGTTCGTTGTTCAATTCGTTTCTCATAGTTTTTCCCTTGGAAAATGCGCTGCACAAATATGCCAGGGATATGGATCTCATTGGGGTCCAAGCTACCTGCCGGGAGGAGTTCCTCTACCTCGGCTACCGTGATGGTGGCAGCTCCGCACATACAGGGGTTAAAGTTGCGCGCTGTGCCCTTAAAGACAAGATTGCCGGCCTCATCACCCTTCCAGGCCTTCACGAATGAGAAATCGGCCTTAAAAGCGGGTTCCAACACATACATTTTTCCATCGAACTCCCGGGTCTCCTTGCCTTCGGCCACTTCGGTGCCAAAGCCTGCGGGTGTATAGAAGGCCGGGAAACCGGATTGGGCGGCACGGCATTTCTCCGCCAAAGTGCCCTGTGGCGTAAGTTCCACCTCCAGCTCACCGCTCAGCATCTGCCGTTCAAACTCGTCGTTCTCGCCCACATAGGAAGATATCATTTTCTTGATCTGCCGCTTTTGTAAAAGTAGTCCCAGGCCAAAATCGTCCACCCCGGCATTATTGGAGATGCAGGTGATGTCCTTTACCCCTAACCGGACCAGTTCGGCTATGGCGTTCTCAGGGATGCCACAAAGGCCAAATCCTCCCAACATGAAGGTCATACCGTCCGCAACACCATGCAAGGCTTCCTCCACATGGGCAACTGTCTTCTTGATCATTCCATTCGAATTTTGGATTGCTTGAAATTACGATATTAATAAAAAAGCCCCAAGCAAATTGCAATTTGCTTGGGGCAAAAGTTTTTGAACAGATGTCCTATTTAGAAATCAAGGTCGTCCAGGTCGTCGTCTGTATCCAAATCGTCCTGATTGTCTTGTGATTCTTTGCTACAGTCTATGTTGATGGACATTTCCTCGGGCACCTCAAAGGCATCCTTGGAGACACCAATTTCTTCGTTGGCGTAGTTCTTTTTCATATACAATGCCCAAATGGGCAATGCCATGGATGCTCCTTGTCCATATAACAGTCTTGAAAAGTGGATGGATCTTTCCTCTCCACCGACCCAAACCCCGGTTACCAAATTGGGCACCATTCCCATAAACCAACCATCACTTTGGTTTTGGGTAGTCCCAGTTTTTCCTGCTATGGGGTTGTTAAGTTCGTAGGGGTATCCCGTAATGATTTCCTTGTACATGGCCTGGTTTTTGGCATAGGCGTGCCTTAACCTTCCTCCCGATCCGTATTGGGTTACGCCTTCCATCAAATTGATCATGGCGTAGGCCACATCCTTGCTCAACACATCTTTGGTCTCTGGGGTATATTCGTAGAGCACGGTCCCGTTTTTGTCCTCGATACGAGTGACCATGACGGGCTTCACATACACTCCTTGGTTGGCAAATGTACCATAGGCCCCCACCATTTCATATACATTGAACTCAGGGGTTCCCAAAGCAATGGCCGGCACTTCCAAAATATCACGGTTAAGTCCCATGTTCTTGGCCATGGCCACCACCGAACCCGGACCTACACGATCAATCAATTGGGCGGTAATGGTGTTCACGGAGTTGGCCAATGCACTTTTCAGCGTCATGTTCTCTCCCGAATATTTGCCATCGGAGTTTTTGGGGCACCACGCCTCAAGGTTTCCATGCTTTCCGGGCTCGATGCAGTACTGGTTATCCGGCAGGGTGTAGCATGGGGAATAGCGAAGCTGGTCTATCGCAGCAGCATATACAAAGGGCTTAAAAGTTGATCCGGCTTGTCTGGCCCCTTGGATCACATTGTCGTACTGAAAGTGTTTGTAGTCAATCCCCCCTACCCAGGCCTTTACGTGTCCTGTTTGAGGTTCCATAGACATCATGGCCGTCCGCAGGAAGGTCTTATAGTACCGAATGGAGTCCATCGGCGTCATTATGGTATCCTTTTCGAACGAATCGCTGTTCCAATCAAAAACAGTCATTTCTGTCTTTTGTTTGAAAGAGGCCCGAATCTCATTTTCGGATTTTCCTTCGCGGCTCATGGCCCGCCATCTAGGTGAGGTTTTCATGGCCCGTTCCATGATGTTGTCTATCTCGAAGGTTTCTATGTCCAGAAAAGGCGCCGTGGGGTTCCTATCGGGTGTGTTCTGGTGGAAAAATTCGGCCTGTAGGTTTTTCATGTGTTCTTGGACGGCCTCTTCGGCATTGCGCTGCATACGGGAGTCCACTGTGGTATATACCTTCAGGCCATCCAGATAAATGTTCCATTTTTCACCATCGGGTTTGGGGTTCTGGTCCACCCAAACGTTCAAAAACTTTTGCATGTACATCCTAAAATAGGTCGCCAATCCTTCGCGGTGGGATTCTGGATTGAAATTGATCTTCATCTCCAATGCCTGAAGGGAATCCTTCTCTTTTTCAGTGATATAACCATATTTGGCCATCTGGGCTAGAACAGTGTTTCTTCTGTTGAGGACCAGTTCTTTTCTTCTCATCGGATTATACAGAGAAGAATTCTTCAGCATCCCCACCAAAACAGCGGATTCCTCTGTTCGCAGTTCTGCTGGTTCTTTTCCAAAATAAATCCGGGCCGCCGAACGTATGCCATCGGCATTGTACCCAAAATCATAGATGTTGAGGTACATGGCAATGATCTCTTCCTTGGTATAGTTTCGTTCCAAACGGGTAGCAATGACCCATTCTTTGATCTTTTGGGTGTACTTGGTCCAGTTTTTCGCCCTAATCCCTACGAAAAGTTGTCGAGCCAGCTGCTGTGATATGGTGCTGGCGCCTCCCTTGCTCCCTAAAAACACCAATGCCCTTAAGGTTCCCCTGGCGTCAATTCCAGAGTGGTCATAGTATCTGGCATCTTCGGTTGCCACTAGGGCATTTACCAAATTCTCAGGAAGATTTTCATAGGCAATGGGGGTCCTATTATCGTCTAGATAGAGTTTGCCCAAAGTCTCTCCATCCGAAGAGATGAACTCGGTGGCCAAATTGGTCTCAGGGTTTTCCAAACGTTCAAAAGTGGGCATTTCACCGAACGCTCCCCATGACGCCAATAAAAAAATCAGTATGACCGACAGAACACCGGCCCCAAAGAGGATCCAAAACCATTTTATGAACTTAAAGTAGCCTTGCTTTTTCTTTTGACTTGTCTTTGCCATTAATCAATTATTGGGTGCTTTTTCTATTTCCAAACCAACATCTGTGATGCCTTCCAGCACAGAGAGTCCCTCAACGTCTCCATTTTTGCGCATAGCGTGCAAAATATTCACCTTATATACGCCGGCCATTGGAAAAACGACGTTTTCACGGTACCAAAGTTTATTTTCCTTGACGCCACCCATACCTTTGCCCAGCCATTCCCCTGTGGGTTCTGCCATACGGTATTCCAACGTGTCCTTCATGGTATTGCCGTCTGGGTGTTCCAGTTCGGTAATCAAAAAAAGATTGCTGAAGGGAAAGGTGTTGTCATTCCTAATATTGATGAACATATTATAGGTCTGTGTGCTGTCCAACCCGGAAACTTGAAAATGTACGGCATCATCCATTTCCCATTTGCCGTCCCGTATCGGTATGTATTCGGAAAAAACAAGTGCATCGTTGCATGAAGCCAGTGCAAGGATTACTGTAAGAAGAAACAAAGTGCTACTTCGCATCGGGTCTTGCTTTGGATTTGTTGTTTCTGCGTTTTTTGTTTCTGCGCTTGCTGTTCCTCTTCGGCTTGTCAAAACGGGTAAGGCTATCCTCTCCCACTACATTTTCATATGCCGTTTTTTCCTCGCTGGTCGTATTCTCCTCTGCATACTCCTCTAGGGTGGGGGCTTTCTCGTTTTTCTTGTTCAGCTCCAAAATTTCCAATACTTGTTGTTTGGTCAGGGGATGCCAGTTCGCTGGTTCGTCCTTGTATGAAAACCAGAGGGTTTCCTTGAAGATATCTGCCTTTTGGCAGAAGGCCAGTCCTTTTTTTGTCATCAACTTGCTGTCCTGCGGAGGGAAATCCTTGAGGGCTTCCAGATACACGTCGAGTTCATAGTTGAGGCAGCATTTGAGCTTTCCACATTGCCCTGCTAGTTTTTGGGGGTTCAAGGCCAGTTGCTGGTATCTTGCAGATGCCGTGCTGACCGACCTGAAATCGCTGAGCCATGTAGAACAGCAAAGCTCGCGTCCACAGGAACCAATTCCTCCTAAACGTTGGGCTTCTTGCCTATAACCAATCTGGCGCATCTCGATGCGGATCTGGAAGGCCTTGGCCATGTCCTTGATGAGCTGCCTGAAATCGACACGGTCCTCGGCCGTATAGTAAAAAGTTGCCTTTGATCCATCTCCCTGGAATTCCACGTCGCTGAGTTTCATTTCAAGTTTGAGGGCTATGGCTATTTCGCGAGAGCGTTTTTTGATTTCTTCTTCACGGTCGCGGCATTTTTGCCAAATATCGATGTCCCTTTGGGTGGCCTTTCTGTAGACCTTGGGAAGGGTCTTGTCATCGGGAGCGGTTTTTTTCCGCTTCATCTGCACCCGTACCAGTTCGCCGGTAAGGGTCACCACGCCCACATCATGGCCGGATTTGGCCTGGGTGGCCACGACATCGCCAATGGACAGGGGAAGGTTTTCCTCGTTCCTGAAAAATTCCTTTCTACTGTTCTTGAAACGTACCTCAACGCAATCAAAAGGTTTTTGACCGTTGGGCAACGACATATTGGAAAGCCAGTCAAAGACCGTTAGCTTGTTACAACCATCAGTGCCGCAAGTACCATTGTTCTTGCAACCACGCGGTTGTCCATCCTTGCCGGTTGAACAACTGCTACACGCCATATTTTGTATCTTGATTGAGGTTCTTAAAAAAATCGTTGTCGGTTCGATTGCGGTCGAGAGCAACTGAATCCTGAATGTACATCCCAACTGCTCCTTCGACTACGCTCAGGATAACAACTCGATGTAACATTTATGTGCCCTTATTTTTTTAGAACAACCTCAATAGGGTTCATAAAAAATTACTCAAATGTAAATATAGCACAATTTGTTGCAGTGGTGAAATGCTACTTCTTGTATTTCAATACAGGTGAGCGTCCTTTTTTGAAAATCTTGTTGCTGGCCCCTTTGCCCTTCCGTAGTTTTTTTTGTTCCTCATAGGGCAATGCATGCACTTCCTTGCATTCCATCGAGCAACAATTGTCCATGGCCGCAGCACATTCCTCGCACTGTATAAAAAGTAGATGGCAGGCCTCGTTGGCACAGTTGACATGGGTATCGCAGGGTTTCCCACATTGGTGGCAATGGGCAATCACGTCCTCGGATATGCGTTCCCCCCTCCTGTGGTCAAAAACAAAGTTTTTGCCCAAAAATTTGTTCTCCAGATTTTTTGCCTTCACCTGGCGGGTGTACTCGATGATTCCGCCTTCCAACTGGAACACATTTTTGAAACCTTTGTGCTTGTAGTAGGCGCTGGCCTTTTCGCAACGGATTCCGCCCGTGCAGTACATTACCAGTTTTTTGTCCTCCTTAAAGTCGGCCAAATCCCTTTCGATGATGTCCAATGAGTCCCTAAACGTATCCACATCGGGGGTGATGGCGTTCTTGAAATGGCCTATTTCGCTTTCGTAGTGGTTGCGCATATCCACCAGCACGGTGTCCGGATCCTCGATGAGTTCGTTGAACTGTTCGGCCCCCACATGGATTCCTTTGTTGGTCACGTCAAAAGTGTTGTCGTTCAGTCCATCCGCAACGATTTTTTTTCTGACCTTCACCTTCAATTTCAAAAAGGATTTGTTGTCCTGTTCGATGGCAATGTTCAGACGAACATTTTCCAAAAAAGAAATGCTGTCCAAATGCGCCTTGAACTTTTCAAAATGATCGGCTGGAACGGAAAGTTGGGCATTGACCCCCTCGTAGGCCACATAGATACGGCCCAACACGTCCATTTCGTTCCAAGCAATGAAAAGATGGTTCCTCAAGATCTGTGGATTGCCGATGTGTGCGTATTTATAGAAAGAGATGGTGAGCCGATCCTTGCCGGCCTCTTCAATGAGTTGTTCCCTTTCCTTTGCGCTTAAGGTATTGTACAGTTGCATGCTATACCAATAATTTAAGTTAAAGAATGGTTTTCAATAAAAATGGCCACAAAGATAGGGATTCTTCCGGGCAGCAACGAAAAAGGGCCCATAAATGGACCCTTTTTTAAACAAATTCCTTTTCTTTTTCAAAGCGTAATTTTTCTCCCTCCTTGCCATTTCGGACCCCGCGAGGCCCTATCGATATGAGTTAGTACTCCTTAGATTCGATAAAATCAAAAAGGTTGCGTGGCTTTTGTCGTATGAAGAAAGAAATGGTATTTTAGCCTTCCTAATTATTTAAAAACCATGAGCAACGAGAAAGAAGCAAAACTGAAAGCCCTTAAACTCACCTTGGACAAACTGGACAAGACCTATGGCAAAGGTGCCGTAATGAAAATGGGCGATAGTGTGGTAGAAGATGTGGAGGTGATTCCTTCCGGATCGTTGGGATTGGACATTGCCCTTGGGGTGGGCGGTTATCCAAAGGGCCGGGTCATCGAGATCTATGGTCCGGAATCATCCGGTAAGACGACCCTGACCCTTCATGCCATTGCCGAATCGCAAAAGGCAGGGGGCATTGCGGCTTTTATCGATGCGGAACATGCCTTTGACCGTTTTTATGCCAAAAAACTGGGTGTCGATATCGACAACCTTATCATATCACAGCCCGACCATGGGGAGCAGGCACTTGAAATTACCGAAAACCTCATCAGGTCCGGTGCCATCGACATCGTGATTGTGGATTCTGTTGCCGCACTTACCCCAAAAAGTGAGATCGAGGGCGAAATGGGCGATTCCAAAATGGGGCTTCATGCCCGCTTGATGTCCCAAGCACTCCGAAAATTGACCTCTACCATCAGCAAGACCAAATGTACCGTGATCTTCATCAACCAATTGCGGGAAAAAATAGGCGTAATGTTCGGAAACCCCGAGACCACCACAGGAGGAAATGCACTTAAGTTCTATGCCTCTGTCCGATTGGACATTCGGCGCTCCACACAGATAAAGGACACCGACGGCGAAGTACAGGGGAACAAGACCCGAGTGAAGGTGGTGAAGAACAAAGTGGCCCCTCCTTTCAAGACCGCCGAGTTTGATATCATGTATGGAGAGGGCATCTCCAAGATCGGGGAAATCCTGGATTTGGGTGTGGCCTACGAAATCATCAAAAAAAGTGGTTCCTGGTTCAGCTATGGCGACACCAAGCTTGGACAGGGGCGTGATGCCGTCAAGGCCCTGCTCATCGACAATCCCGAACTTTCCGAAGAACTTGAGGTCAAAATAAAGGAGGCCATAGCCGCTGTAAGCAAATAAGCCTGCAAACCCATCTGGGTAAATTAACTTTTGGTTGTGAAAATCCTACGCAACCCTTGACTGTACTGTACATCTAGGGAATAAAAAAGGATTTATATGAAAAAAGTGCTTGTGCCCATTTTATTGTTTGTGGCATGCTCATGGCTCAGTTCCTGTGATCTGGACGATGATTCCCCAAATTTTTACTTTGCAGCCCTAAATGTAGTGGAAGCTGATGTTCCCGAATCTTTTGAGTTCGGAGAGACCTACGACATTGAGGTTACTTACCAAAGACCCAATAGTTGCACCTTCTTTGAAGGGTTTGATGTGACAAGGACCGATCAGACGGACCGGGACGTGGTGGTAATCGGTTCCGTTCTCGTGGATGAGGACGCTGCCTGTACCCAAGAAGTTACGGAGGTAGTGGCCACTTTAAAGTTTCACGTGATATATACCGGCGAATATCATTTCAGGTTCTATGCCGGAGAAGACGAAAATGAAGAACCTATTTATCTGGAATATACGGTCCCGGTAAATCCGGAACCCACAAACTGAATAGCAACAATCCAAAATTGACCAACATTTGGATCTTGAAGAGCTGATACATAATTGTAAAAAGGGGAAACGTCAGGCGCAGTCCGAGCTATACCAAAGGTATTCGGGTGTACTCTTCGGTATGTGCCTGAAGTATTCAAGAAACAAGACCGAGGCAGAGGACAATCTGCACGATAGTTTCATGACCATTTTCAACAAGATAGACCAGTACAGTTTTCAAGGTTCATTTGAAGGATGGATCAAGCGGATAACGGTCAACACCGTGCTCCAAAAATACAGGAAGGAAAACCACCTCAACGTTGTTTCCGAAGAAATAGAGGACGATGCCGAGGTGGAAACAGATCAAGCGGACATTAGCCTGTCCACCCTTTTGGGATACATACAGGAACTGCCGCACAAATATAGGCTGACGTTCAACCTTTATGTCTTGGACGGATACAGCCACAAGGAAATCAGTGAGATGTTGGGGACATCCACTGGGACCTCAAAGTCCAATTTGGCAAGGGCCAAGACCATTTTGAGGGAGAAAATAGAAAAAGAGAAAATGAACATTGCTTAAAGAACTTAACAATGGGGAAAAAGAATGTAGAGCAATTGTTTAGGGACACCTTTCGGGATTATCATGAGGCCCCGGACGAAAAGGTATGGAGAGCCATAGAGGCATCCCTGGACAAGAAGAAACAAAAGAAACGCATGGTCCCGATATGGTGGCAGCTTGGGGGAGTCGCCGCAGCTTTGGTCGTACTATTGTATGTGATCGGCCCATTTGGCACGGATGAAAAACAAGATGTGGAGCAGACCATTACCGATACGGAAAATGGTACAGGCCCCGACTCGAGCGACAAAAAAGCCGGTACCTCAGATTTTAATGACCCTGTCAATACTACCGCAACAGAAGGTTTGGCCGGTTCCTCTGAGGAAAATGTCGCCTCCAAGACCCAAGGCCGGCAAAGTTCAGACAATGGGGATTTCCATACAAATTCTAAAGGCCAAGTGGCCCAAACCGATAAAAAAACAGCTCCCAATGAAAGGATAACTACTCCCAACATCCAAAGCCCAGACAACAAAGAGACCATAGCGGTCACGGATAATGTCCAAAAAAGAAACAGCAACGACCAGGACAAGGTTTCCAAACAAGACGTGCTGTTGGGTAAGACATCCAATGACAAGGACGCCATCGCGCTCAACAATGCCAAGAACCAATCCTTGGAAAAACAGAATGGTTCCGATATGCAGGCCAAAAAAGAAGGGCAGGCCATTGCCCTGAACGAGGAGCAAGAGAAGCAAAAAGAGGAGTCCGGCAAAAAATCCATCTTTGATGCCATCAAAGAGCAGGAGGCTGAAGAAGAGCTCATCGCTGCACAGGGCAATTCCGGAAAATGGTCTGTTGGCCCATCCGTGGCCCCTGTATATTTTGGTGCTTCCGGCAATGGGTCTCCCATACATTCCGATTTCTCGTCCAACTCCAAATCGGGGAACTTCAACCTGAGCTATGGCCTTACCGTGGCCTACGAAGTGGGAAAAAAGGTGAAAATCCGCTCAGGGGTACACAAAGTGAACTATGGTTATGATACCAATGATGTGGTGTTCTCATCAACATTGAGGTCTTCCTCGAACGAGATGTTTGCCAATATCGATTACCGCCAAAATTCAGAGAGCATCGTGGTCCAAAGTGCCAACAAGTCCTATAGTAGCCCAATCGTTTCAGATTCCAAAGAAGTGCTGAACGCCCTTCCCGCTCTGGACGGAAAAATGGTACAACAGCTGGGCTATATCGAAGTGCCCGTGGAAATCAACTATGCCTTGGTCGACAAAAAATTTGGCGTGGACCTCATCGGCGGGTTCAGTTCCCTGTTCCTAGTGGACAATTCCGTGCTGTTGGAATCCCAAGATCTGGTCACCGAAGTGGGTGAGGCGAACAATGCAAATTCCGTGAACTTCAGTGCCAATGTGGGTATGGGCCTCAATTACGACTTTTCACCAAAGGTGCAATTAAACATAGAACCCGTGTTCAAGTACCAATTGAACACCTTTTCCAATACTGCCGGCGTGTTCCAACCCTTTTCCATCGGGGTGTATAGTGGCGTCAGTTTTAAGTTTTAGGAAACAAAAGGTTGGTTAGGAAGATTGCTCCTTTATGCAATCACATAGTGCTCCGTTCTTTTGGCGGGGCACTTTTTTTCTGCTATATCCGTTCGCAAATTTTTAGTACTTTGAGTACCAAATACTAACCTCCATATTGTGGAACACGATCGGTTTGAAGATGTTCTCATTTATTTTTCAAAATCGCTTTTGGGAAAAGAAGGCGAAGAGGATATTCTTTGGGATATGGCCAAGAACTGTATCTCCAAATTGGGGTTTGAAGATTGCATCATCTACCTTGTTGACAATAACAGTGACCGTTTGGTGCCAAAAGCGGCACATGGCCCAAAGAGCACTTTGAACATTTCAAACGGGCCCATGGAAATCCCCATGGGACAGGGCATATCCGGACATGTGGCCCAAACTTCCAGGGCAGAAATCGTAAACGACACCTCAAAAGACCCTCGGTACATCAAGGATGGCACCGCTAGACTTTCGGAAATCTGTGTGCCGATCACCTGTGACGGGGTACTTTATGGGGTTATCGACTGTGAACATCCCGAACCGGGTTTCTTTACCGAAAGACATCTTAAAATGCTTTCGGCAATCGCCTCCATATCCGCCATAAAAATCAAAAGTGTGCGGGACTGCAAGGCCTTGATGGAAGAGCGGGAGCGACTCATCCAGATAAAGGAAGAAATGGTTGAGCTCAAATTCAAGACCTTGAGTTCCCAACTCAATCCCCATTTTGTCTTCAATGCACTGAATTCCATCCAATACTTTGTCACTTCCGAGAAAAAGAAACTGGCCATGGAATATTTGTCCATGTTCAGCAAGCTCATCCGATTTTATTTGGGGCAATTGGGGCAGGAAAGTGTCAGTCTTAGAGAGGAAATAGATATGTTGCATTCCTATCTTAATCTGCAAAAACTCCGCTATGATGGCCTGTTCGATTATGATATTTCGGTCCAAGGGCACGCAAATAATCTGGAAGAGGCCACCATCCCTTCACTGGTGGTACAGACCCTTTTTGAGAACATCATTGAGAGTGCCATGTCCCATCAACAAAAGGGACAACATTTTGAGGTGCTGCTGAAAGTAACCGATGCCTCGGTCGTGCTGGATATTTTGCACAGTTCACAGAAGATGGAACCGGCCAACAATCTGTCAGGCTACAGGGAAGGCATCCTACAATGGCAGGACCAGATCAATCTCTTGAACACGGTAAAAGGCTATAACATTAAAAACTCAGTGGGCAATCCTTCGAATGGTAGACGAAAAATTACCTTGGAGCTTCCCAAGCTTTTATAGCCCCATCTTGCCCAACCCAACCATCGGTCAAGGTTTTAGCAGCTCTTTCAAAATAACTTCCCTCACTTCTTCCCTTAAGGTAGATGTGTCCTCCATGCTTAGAATACCCGTTTCAAAAAAGCGGTGCACCTTTGCCCTTACCTGTCCAGGGCCACCATGATTCAAGGTGAAGGGAAACCTTTTTTTGTTGTCATGGAACGTCATGGGGACCACTGGGATCTTATGGGCAATTGCCATTTTGAAGGCACCATCCTTGAAGCCGTCCAGAACAATCTCCTCCTCCGGCACCCCCCCTTCTGGAAATATACAGATACTCAGGCCTTGGTCCAACCTTCGTTGTGCCCGACGGTAGACCCTGGTTCGACTGCGTATGTCCTCCCTGTCCACCATGATGCAGACCCTTTTGTAGAAAAACCCGAAAATGGGAATCTTTACCAGTTCCTTCTTGCCCACAAACACAAAAGGATTTCTGCTCACTACCAACATCAACATGATGTCCAACATACTGGCATGGTTGGCCACCAACATATAGCTTTCGCCCCTTTCCATCTGCTGTTCCCTGGTTATCTTCGGGAGACATCCCATGCCGAACAAAATAGGCCTGGCCCATAAGTTACGTGCCATCCAGAAGAATTGGGGATAGGTTCGTTCCGACAGTGTTGCCAACAGCAAAAAGGGGAAGAAGAGGAAGATGGGAACGGCCACCAGCAGATAAAACCATATGCGATAAAGGAACTGCCCCATGTGTTTGATCGTACTAAGCATACGCTAATGTAAAGTTTTTCGGACTTTCAATTCATGGGCACTCGCAATATCCAAACCTTTTTCGTTGAGTTGATGTGTATCTCGAAAATATTTGGGAAATTGTATTGGCAATTCCGCATTCTTAGGTTCATTGTGAAAAGGAACGTTTTAAAAAGATCGTTGTTGATCATTGGTCTTTGCCTAGTGGTTAAGGGAATGGCCCAAAATGGGCCACATATCCCTTTTAAGGTGTTAAAAAGCGAGAGCGACTCCACTGCGTTCGGTCAAGTTATCAAAAGTGGAGTGTTTAAGTCCCTTGGCCCTTCGGAAGAAACCAACCATAGATCCACTTATTGGGTACAGTTGGATTTCAAGGACAAAGTTTCGTCCCTGTACAAAGATTCCACCTTCTATCTAAAGTTCAATTCCTTTGACTTTGGGGAACTTTATTTCTGGGACAAGGACCACGTTTCAAAACGCGCTATCGGTCTTTTTGATCATCGGACCCAAGGAACAGAAATACCCTTGACGAACTACTATTCTGAAACCCCAATCAGCCCAGATAATTTAATTGACCACAGGTACCTCTATATAAGGGCCAAACGGATCACCTTCTCGGAAAGGCTCCAAAATTGGAATTTTACGCTTTTGACATCTTCCTCCGTAAAAAAATTAGACCTGGATGACCTGAAGAGCTTATGGCCGTACTATGCCTTTGCAGGGGGCTGCCTGATCATTTGGCTTTCCACAATCAGTTTTTACTTCTACCTGAGAAAGCTTGAGTTCCTGTTTTATTCCATCTATATCCTGATTCTTTTCTTTTATGTTTCTGGGGATATCCTGAGCTTGTACGATCATATTTTTAGTGGAAACCGCTTGTTGCACCACTGGTTTTCCCAAGGCTCCCTATTGTTGGCCAATTTTGCCTACGGTATGTTTTTCATCTACTACCTGCGTACCAAAAAGGACTATCCCAAGGTCCACTCTTTGATGTATGTGATAATGGCATCGATTTTTTTGCCCATTGTGGTCATCGTTATCTTTTATTTCATGGATTACATGGCGGGTCTGAACTATATGATCTCAAGTTTTACGCATGTCATCTTAAGCCTTTCCACACTCGGTCTCATTTATCTTGGGTTCAACGCAAAAAATGTCCTGGCCTATTTTGTGATTGCCGCATCGTTCAGTTTTATAATCTCCTATGTATTGCATATCTATTTTGCCGATCCCGAGGATGGCCTGCTGCTCAACAGTAGGTATTACTTGTTGATCGGATGCTCGTTTGAAATCATCATCTTCACCATTGGTCTCAACTATAAGGTGCATCTGGAATTTAGGGAGAATATCTTGCTCCAACAGAAGGCTCTCGATGAAAAAAACAAGGCGCTCAGGGCACAGATAAATCCCCATTTTATTTTCAATGCCCTTAGTTCCATACAAAATCTCATCATTAAAAATGATATTAGATCATCCCTTAGATACCTTTCCAGGTTCAGCCATTTGACGCGCAATATTCTGGAAGGATCCATTGAACCCAACGCCACCATTGATGCAGAGATAGAGATGCTCAAGGATTATTTGGAATTGGAATCCCTCCGTTTTGATAAAAACTTCTCGTATGAAATACTTGTGGATGAAGATCTGGATACCAGTTCAATTGAAATTCCATACATGACCCTGCAACCATTTGTTGAAAACTCAATAATCCATGGGTTGTTGCCGAAAAATGAGGGGGAAAGAAAATTGACCATCAGTTTTAAAAAGCATGGCGAAATCCTTTTGTGCATTGTGGATGATAACGGCATAGGCCGGAAAGCGTCACAAGAAAAAAGCAAAAATTCGTTGCGGAAAAAAGGTCAAGAGGGATGGAAGTCACCTCCCTACGCCTAAATGCCTTGGGCGGGAAGGCCAAGGGCTACCAGATCATTGACAAGACGGACCAAAATGGAGAGCCCACCGGAACAACGGTAATAATCGAACTTTGTTTGTGAACCTTCATGGCTCCCTAGGTTGATTAAGTTCAATATTCTGTTAACTTTGTCCTCTTTATACTTTTATGGCCCGAATCCTCACAGGAATACAAAGCACAGGCACGCCCCACTTGGGAAATATTTTGGGGGCGATAGCACCTGCCATTGAAATGGCAAAGGATCCCAAAAACGACTCCTTTCTTTTCATTGCAGACATGCACTCGCTCACCCAGATAAAAGATGGAGCGCTCTTGCGAAACAACACCTACGCCATTGCCGCCGCTTGGTTGGCCTTTGGCCTCGATATCGAAAAGACTGTTTTTTATAGGCAGAGCGACATTCCACAAACTGCTGAGCTGGCTTGGTACCTGAGCTGCTTTTTTCCCTACCAGAGGTTGACCTTGGCCCATTCCTTCAAGGACAAGGCCGATCGTTTGGAAGATGTGAATGCAGGACTGTTCACCTACCCCATGCTGATGGCCGCCGATATATTGCTATACGATGCCGATATTGTTCCCGTGGGCAAGGACCAGCTCCAACACTTGGAAATGACCCGCGATGTCGCTTCGCGCTTCCACGCCCAAATGGGTGAGACCTTTGTGATGCCCGAGGCCAGGGTGCATGAGCAGACCATGTATGTCCCTGGGACCGATGGCGAAAAAATGAGCAAGAGCCGTGGCAACCTCATCAACCTGTTCCAACCGGACAAACAGCTCCGCAAGCAGATCATGGGCATTGTGACCGATAGTACACCTATGGAAGAGCCGAAGGACCCTAGCAAGGACAACGTGTTTGCCCTCTACAAACTCTTGGCCCCTCCAGAACAAGTGGAAGAGATGAGTGCCAACTACTTGGCAGGAAATTACGGTTATGGCCATGCCAAGCAGGCCCTGTACGAGCTTATCCTACAAAAGTTTGAAGAGCCTCGCGAAAAATTTGAGTACTACATGAGCCATACCCAAGAAGTGGACGAAGCCCTTGTTATTGGTGCCGAAAAGGCCCGAAAAGTGGCGAATGCTGTTTTAGCAAGGGTACGCGAGAAATTGGGGTACTAAAAGCTTTACGTTCAGGAGTCAAGTTCAAGCGCAATCCCATTTTATGAATTTGTGAAATTTGTGTCATTCCGATACAATCCTTCTTTTGTTGGGGTGCTTCACTGTGTTCTGCCTGACATTGCGCCAAATGTTGAACCGTTTCAAGCCATTTTTGGACATTGGTCGGATCACATCCTTCATTTCCTTTGACAAAAAATGGGCGAGATGTTGAAAATTGTCTAGCTATTCCCCAAAGCCAAGATGAGCTGTGGTTCTTTTCCGTTCAACTACGGCCCAAAATAGATTGACTGTTCTGTGGTCTCCCTCTTCGATGAACGGTTGTTTTTTTTGAGATGCTTCACTTCGTTCAGCATGACAAGCAGTATTGTCCTAAGCATCATATCTCTTATTATTCCATGCTTTTTATCATTCTGAGGTAGGGCTTTGCGAAACCGAAGAATCTTTGGTCTTTTTTTGGGGATGCTTCACTTCGTTCAGCATGACAAGCAGTATTGTCCTAAGCATCATATCTCCTATTATTTCCGTGCTTTTTGTCATTCTGAGGTGGAGCTTCGCGGAACCGAAGAATCTTTGACCTTAATCTTTTGACATGCTATCTAAAAAGAAACCCATCTTCCAAAAAATCCATGTCTGGGTTGAAAGTCTTTATCAATTGTAGCTTTTTTATTCTGACCCATCCTTTAATTTCTTTTTCACGAGAAATAGCGTCTTGTATCCAGGCATATTCTTCATAATAAACCAAGTGCTTGCACTTGTATTTTGCCGCGAATGTCCTCTTCCTTTGTTCTATATTTTCAATATGCTCTATCAGCCTTCTAGTCAAATCATTGGTAACGCCTGTGTACAGAACAGTTTTGTTTTTGTTTGTCAAGATGTAGACATAATATTTATTCATCTTACTATCTTTTGAGATGCTTCACTTCGTTCAGCATGACAAGTACAATTGTTCCAAACATGATATCTCCTATTATTCCCGCGTTTTTGTCATTCTGAGGTGGGGCTTTGCGAAACCGAAGAATCTTTGACCCCTTTTCCGAGATGCTTTGCTGAACTCAGCATGACATTGGACATTTTTTCAAAAATCAGATCGCCTCGAACAATTTACCGGGCAATGGTCGGATCACACCCTTCATTTCCATACCCAAAAGTGTGGACGAAGTTTTGAAAATGGGCAGATTGCACTCCAAGGCCACGGTATCCAGTAGCTGTTTCCCGTTCAACTGCAGGTAGGAGTAGATAGACTGTTCTGTTGCATCGAGCTCGATGAACAGCTGTTTCTGCACAGCTTCACCTTCCTTTTTTTCTTCCAAATCCCACCCCAAAAGATAGATCAGGTCGGCAGCGGAGGTGAGCATGTGGGCCTTTTGGCCCTTGATAAGGTCGTTGCAACCCCTGCTGAGCTTGTCCGTGCTTCTTCCAGGGACGGCAAACACCTCCCTGTTGTAACCGTTCGCCAGATCGGCCGTGACCAGACTGCCCCCTTTTTCCGCAGATTCCACCACAATCGTGGCCTCGCTCATTCCGGCAATAATGCGGTTCCTCCGTAAAAAATTCTCCCGATCAGGATTGCTCGTACTCCAGAACTCGGTCACAAAACCGCCGTTTTCCTCTAGCCTCCTTTGGTATTTCTTGTGGGCCTTTGGGTAGATTTGGTTCAGGCCGTGGGCGAGGCAGGCAATGGTCTGCAATCCCTTTTCCATGGCCGCCCGTTGCACCGCAATGTCCACACCATAGGCAAAGCCACTCACAATGATGGGGTTCATCGGCGCAATCTCTTCGATAAAGGCTTCGCAAAAGGAGGTGCCGTAATTGGTCACGTTCCTGGTGCCCACCACACTGATCAATCGTTGTTTCCCAAAATCGATATTCCCCCGCTGAAAAAGCAGGATAGGGCCATCCACACAATGTTTCAGGTAAGTAGGATAATCCTCTTCCATAAAATAGGACACCTTGATACTTTCATTGGAAAGAAAGGCATATTCGGATTCTGCTTCTTTGAGGTGCCCTGGGTCGTGAAGGGCCTTCAGGGTCAGCTTTCCAATACCATCGATCTTTAGGAGGTGGTGCAGTTTGTCCTCAAAAACTGCGGTTGGACTTCCGCAGTGCGCAATCAGTTTTTTGGCCGTTACATCCCCGATGTTGGGTATGGCCTGCAGCCGTAGGGCCGCAATAATTTCAGGTTCAGTCATTTGATTTGGGCGTCAAAGTTGTTCACAAAATACGGTTTTTCAAATGTTGAAAAAAAGTGGGGCCGCCTGTTTTGTACTCTTTCTTTTTTTACAATATTTGTTCCCATGCGGATTGATGCTTACATAGAAAAATTGTTGTTCGAGTATAATTGTGTCGTGGTTCCCGGATTTGGGGCCTTTTTGGCGCACAGCACTTCCGCCAAAATCGATGCTTCCACAAGCACTTTGATTCCTCCTTCCAAAACCCTTTCCTTTAATGCCCAACTTTCCAAAAATGATGGCCTATTGGTCTCCTTCATTGCCAAGGAAAAAAAATTGGGCTATGAGGAAATGTTGGGAGAAGTTGAAGAAGTGGCCAAAAGTTGGAACACAAAACTGGAAAAAGGGGAGAGCATTGAGGTTTTTGGTGTCGGAAAGCTTTGGCACAACAAGGAACGGAAAATCCAGTTCCAACCTGAGAACACGACCAACTTCCTGACTTCTTCCTTTGGCCTGTCCGCATTTGTGGCAACCCCCATACAGCGGGAAGTACTCAAAGTAGAGGTAGAAGAACTCGAGGAACGAATCCCGTTCATCATCACCCCGGAAAAACGCGAGGCGTCACCGTTCCGTCCTTGGTTGAAATATGCTGCCGTCCTATTGTTGGCTGTTTCCCTAGGGGTCACCTCTTACCGCACCTATGGTGATTTCCAACAAAGGGAAGTTGCTGCGCAACAGGATGCCCAGCAAGAGGTTTCCCGTTTGATCCAAGAGGCCACATTCTTTGAAAGTGCCCCTTTGGAACTTCCTGCTATCAACATTGAGGTCACCAAAAGGCAGTTGGGCAAGCACCATGTGATCGCTGGTGCCTTCCGCGAGGCCGGAAATGCCGAAAAAAGGGTGGATGAGCTCAAAGAAAAGGGATACAACGCCTTCTATTTGGGCGAAAATCGATATGGGCTTCACCAAGTCGCCTATGACAGTTTCGAAGACCCCAAAGAGGCATTGACCTTTTTGAAGAAGGTAAAGGCCACGGAATCAAAGGATGCCTGGTTGCTTTCGGAGAAATAACCCCCCTTTCTTTAAAACCATTCCACACTTCAATATCTTTGCGCAAAATATACAGGTATGCGCGTTAAAACCCCAAGTGAATCACGCACCGTGATGACCGATTTGGTATTGCCCAGTGAAACCAATCCCCTGAACAATCTTTTTGGCGGGGAGCTCTTGGCCCGTATGGACAGGGCGGCCAGTATTGCAGCCCGTCGACATAGCCGTAGGATTACGGTGACCGCTTCGGTGAACCATGTGGCCTTTAACCGGGCCGTGCCCCTGGGCAGTGTAGTGACCGTGGAGGCAGCGGTTTCCAGGGCTTTTACCACTTCCATGGAAATCTTTATCGATGTGTGGATCGAAGATCGTTTTACCGGCGAGCGTACCAAGGCCAATGAGGCCATTTATACCTTTGTGGCTGTAGATGATACAGGAAAACCTACCGAAGTTCCTCCTTTGGAGCCAGAGACCGACTTGGAGAAAGAGCGTTATGCCGCCGCCTTGAGAAGAAAACAGTTGAGTCTGGTGCTGGCAGGGAAATTGAAGCCTGCGGATGCCACAGAACTGAAGGCGTTGTTCTTGAAAGATTAAAAAGTATATAATTTGATCCCTATGGAAGGGGCGAAAATTTGGGTGTTCCTGAAAAAAGTTTCCAATTCAGGTGCAGTATCAATGTTCAAAAAATCCCAATACTGATCCAGTTTTAAGAACACTCCCAGTGCATTGCTGAATCTATAGCAAAAGGTAAGGTTTGCTACAACGGAAAAACCATCATCCATAAACTTTGTAGTACTTTGTTTGTGCCTATATTGGGCATATCCCGCCCCAAAACCCGTTCGTAAGGAAACTTGTTTGTCGTTCCCTAGAATTGAATAGGCGACTACTGCGTGAACATGCGTTATTCTGGTTCTATCAATGGCCCCTACCTTGTCCACATCAACCACATTTCCTTTAAATTGGCCCCATTGAGCACCAATAAGCCATCTTGGGGCAATTAAAATCATGCCATCCACATTAATTCCATTTCCAATATCATATCCTTGGGCAAGGAAATTATCCCCATAAGCTTTTGGCAACACATAGCCCATCCCAAGCTCTCCAAATACATCATAATCTATTTCTTTTTTCCCTGCTTGGGCTGATAGGAAAACCAAGTTGGCGAATAACGATATGAATAAAACACCTATTTTAAAACTCAAATTTGTATCCATTGGTTTCCAAGTTATAAGGTATTTTGATGTTCTCTTCCCTAAGGATTCCATTATTGGTCAAGGAATAATAAAATTGAATGGAATCCCCTTTTGGCATTTTTAGTGATATCGCTCTTTCAACATCCATAGGAACTAGTTCGCCCCAACTTTCCATTTCCCAATTCTTGCCTTCCACAAAACTTAGATCGACATTGATTTCCTTGATTGAAGAATTATACTGCAAAAGGTACACAAGGGTATCCTGTATATTTGTTGTTCTCCGAATCTCAAATGTGGTGTCCTCTATCCTTCCAATCCCAACTGTAGGAATCTCGTATCTTGATTCATTCAAAGGCAAGGTTTTTATTCCTTTCACGGCCAGAGTGGGCCAACCCTCAACATAACCCTCCCTTTCTTTTCTATTGATTATCAAACAAATATGATTCTGGTTTTCAGGAGAAATGGTAATGACCCCATAATTTCCTTCTGGCGTTGAACTAGATGCTCCTATCAAATCAACATCTTCTTGGGTAGGTGTAAAACCTGGGAGAAATAGGATTGACTTTATAAACTCCCCGGAAGCATAGACCTCAACAGGAAAAGTAGGTAAGGATTCATTCTGGAAGGCCTTGACTTGACCATTAATCGAAAGACGTCTGTTATCTTCATAGGTCAACTCACATGAGGATATGATGAAAGCAAATAGGAGAAAAAAGCCGTTCTTGTTCATGCATCGAAGATACATTCCTATGCATTAGGCTGCTTTACTCCGGATTAAGTAATTGTTATGTGCTGGTTAAAAATCAAAATTATCGGGGTCGGGCCCAAACCGTTTGCCCCGGTCCAATTTATCCAAGGCTTGGATATCTTCTTCGGTCAACTCAAAGTCAAAAATATCGGCATTGGCAACGATCCGTTCCTTTTTGGATGATTTTGGGATGGTGACCACTCCTTTTTGAAGGTCCCATCGTAATACAACCTGTGCTATGGTCTTGTTGTATTTGGCCGCCATCTTCTTCATGATATCAAGGTCGAAGATATTTCCTTGCATCAGGGGGGACCATGCTTCGTACTGGATGCCCTTCACATTACAAAAATCGACAAGATCCTGTTGCACCAAATAAGGGTGGAACTCCATCTGGTTGACCATGGGAACGATTTCGACCGAGGTCAGCAAATCTTCCAAATGATGCTTCAAAAAGTTGCTCACCCCAATGGCTCGAACGCGCTTTTCTTTATACAGGCGTTCCAAAGCCTTCCAGGTATCCTTGGAGAGTTCCCCTTTGGGCCAATGGATCAAATACAGGTCCAGATAATCGGTCCCCAAACGCTTTAAACTGGCATCGAATGCCTTTAGGGTGGAATCGTAGCCTTGATCGGTGTTCCAGACCTTACTGACCAGGAAAACATCCTTGCGGTCCACTTTACTTTCCTTGATCCCTCTGCCAACGCCTTCTTCGTTATGGTAGATGGCGGCCGTATCAATGTGCCTATAGCCGTGGTTCAGTGCAGCCTGTACGGCATTGATGACTTCGCTCCCATCCTTGGATTGATATACCCCCAATCCAAAATAGGGCATGTGGACCCCATTGTGCAATTCAAAGGAGCCTTGTAAATCGGTAATCTTTTTCATGGGTTATAATTGATAGATCCAATCTTCCGGATTGAGGCGGCTGGAATCCTTATAAAGATAAAACTTCAATTTGGTAGTACCATCAAATCGGTCGGTATTTATATCTCCCAGAAGATCCTTGGCCACCACTTTGTCGCCTTTTTTCACATATAAAGTGGACAGGTTATAGTATGTGCTGATGTAGTTACCGTGTTTGATGGTGACCCCTTTGCTCCCGCCCGGAACAGAAATGATGGCAATCACTTCTCCTTCAAAAATGGCCCTGGCCTTGCTCCCTTTGTCGGTGGTTATGGTCACCCCATTGTTCTGGTGCTTTATGCCGGGGTAGAGCTTGTCCGCATAGACCCCGTATCCTTGGCTTTTGATGCCTTTTTCCACAGGCCAGATAAGCCTTCCTTTGTTGGACGAGAAATTGTCGGCCACCAATTTGGCCTCTGGGGTCAATGCAAAGGTGGTGCTGCTGGTAGATTTGCCGGAACTTTTGTTGGAACTTGCAATCGCACTCTTGATCAATCGCTCTATCTCTCGATCGATCTTGCGGGCTTCTTTTTGCTTTTCATTTATGGCGGTGGTGTATTTCGCCTCATTTTGTTTTACGCTCCTTAAAAGGCTGCGCTGTGCCTCCACTTCTTTCGAAAGTTCGTTCTTCGCTCTCGTGTTTTCGGCCAAGAGTTGTTCTTTTTCCTTACGCTGCACTACCAGGTCTTGGTTGAGCTTTGCCAACTCCTCTGTCTTTGTGATGATGTTTTCCCCCTGTTTTTTCCGATGCTTGGCATATTGCTGCATGTATTGAAGCCTTTTAAAGGCTTGATAAAAATTTTCTGCCGACAGAAGGAACATCACCCGATTGCTCTGGGATTTGTTCTGGTACGTCTTCTGGATGAGTTCCGCATAATCCTCTTTAAGTGCATCCAGATCTTCCCTAAGCTTACTAATGTTCCTGATGTTTACATTGATCTGTCTGTTCAACAAATTGGATTGCTGGTTAGTGACCCTGATCAGCTCTTGACGGACATTGATCTTGTTGTCCAAGGCCTCCATTTGATCCAATATGGTGCCCTTTTCCTTGCGTTCTGCAAAGAGCAACCTGTTGATTTCCTTAATTTCCTGCTGCAACCGCTCCCGCTTGGCCTCCAACGCCTTTTGTTCACTAGTTTGGCCAAATGACGGCGTCAATACAAAAAATGTAAGTATCAGATAATAAAAACAATATGAAGTTTTAACTTTCATATTACTTTAATGTAATTTTATCAAATCCATTGGGCACTTTATACGGAAAATTCATGGGTTTGTTCAGTTCAAGGTTCCGGAAACTCAAATCAATCGTGGTGAGATCACCTTTATCCTCTGCCAATATCCTAATGTCTTCCGGAAAAGCATTTCCTAAAATATCCTGATAAGTATATTTTGCTTGTAGCTGTCTGGATTTTTCGGGTTGAGCAATTTGCTGGGTCGCAATTTTAAAGTTCTTGGGCTCCAATTGGAACAGGATCTTAAATAGTTGTCCGACCTTTTTCGGTTTAAGTTGATAACCTTCTCCATAGATCTCCGAGTCGTATTTGTCCTTCCTCAAATCCAAAACGGCATTGCCCAGCAAAAGGTTCTGTACTTTTTCAAAATCCAGGTCCGTTCCCAAAAGTTGGCTTAAATAACTGAAATCGCCATCGAAATATTCGTTCTGCAATTTGTTGTAAAAAGACACTTTCTCGGGTGTGATATGGGCCTTCACTACCCCAAGGGGCGCACTGATCCATATCACCTTGTCCTTCTCCATTCTTAAGGTCACGTTCACGCCCTGCGATTCATCCCCATTGGAATAATCGATTTTTATGCGACCGCTCAGTGTCTTAAAATTAGGTTGGTTGGAATAATGGTTGTTGATGATGTTCCTTGCCGACAAACTTGGATCCACTTCCCCTCCAGTGACCGTCTTGGTACTCCTACATGCCCCTAGTGTTAGCAATAATAGGAACACTCCCACGATTTTTACTCCTGTATTCTTATGTAGCATTATAATCCAGAATTGATCTTGTTCAAATATTCATTGGCTTTTTGTGTATTGCCAATCTTGTTGTATGCTTTTGAAAGCTCCCTGTATAGGTTACTTTCCAACTGCCCATCGTCCAAAAGATAATCAAGGCCACTCTCCAAGACCTCAATGGCCTTGTTGGGATTCCCGGTATTGTTGAGTGCCGTTCCGTAGGCGAAATAAAAATAAGGCTGCAGGGGATAACTGTCCAGAGCCTCTTTTGAAACGGCGAGCATGCCCTTGTAATCTGACCGGGACAACAGTTCCTCAATTTGTGTGCGCAACGCGGTCACAGGGTCGCTCTTGTCCGTCACCTGCTTCTCTACAATGGGCGTTGTAGACTCTTGTATGTTTTTTTGAAGGGAATCATTGATTTTTCGGGCAAGTTCGGTGGTCAGTGGGGCATTGTCGATTTCCTTCAACATCGCAAGGGCTTCCTCATATTTTTTCATTTTGAAAAAGGAAACCGCCATGTTCTCCCTCAATTTTTTGTTCCCGTAAGGTATCTGTTCCTTGATGGTGGCCCAAGGACTGCCCTGCTTGTCCAAAATGGTGAGCAGATTGTCCAGATACCAATAATCGGTGGGTTCGGACAATAAGGCCTCAATGGCATATTGTTGGGCCTGGATGTATTTCTTGTCCAGCAAATAGGCCTTGGCCAATTCATAGTCCACCACACTATTATCTGGCTCCAATTGTTTGCATTTGAGGAACAGGTCTATGGCCCGATCGTAGTTTTGGATGCCCTTTTGTTTGAGTCCCTCGAAGAAATTTTCCTGAAACTCATCGGTATATTCTTCTAGATAGACCTCGGCACTTTCTTGTTCTTGGGCATAGGTCGAATAGGACATCAGTGTAGATGTTCCCAAAACCATCCAAACAAGAAGTTTCTTTTTCATATTTACGTCCTAAGTCCCCATCAAACTAAAAATCTATTTCAAAATCATTCCAAAACGGAATAGTCCCCAATGCTAATGGACTCAAAATTACCATTAAAAACAACATGGTTACCGATCATGGCATTGTCCAGGTTGGCATTGTATATTTTGCTGTCACTTTGGATAATGCTGTTCTTTATGGTAGCGTTTTCCAATATCGTATTGGCCCCGACCGACACATAGGGCCCTACTGTTGTGTTTTTCAGCACCACGTTCTCCCCGATAAAACAGGGCTCGATGATGTTGGCGTTTTCCTGTTTCACTGAACTGGCAATCATATGTTCGCCCTCCTTTTCCAAGAATCCAAGCATCCGCTGGTTGGTTTCCACAGTAACATTCTTGTTGCCACAGTCCATCCATTCGTCCACTTTACCGGGAACAAATTTCATGCCTTTTTCCATCATGCGCTTGATACCGTCGTTGATCTGGTATTCCCCGCCATTGGTAATGTCATTGTCCAGTACATGTTGGAGCTCATTTTTGAGGACTTCCACATCCTTAAAATAGTAAATACCAATTACGGCAAGGTCGGAAATAAACTCTTTCGGTTTTTCCACCAGCTCCACAATGTGATGGTCACTGTTCAACTTGACCACTCCGTAGGCTTCGGGTTGATCTACTTGCTTTACCCATATTACACTGTCCGCGGACTTGTCGAGGTCAAAGTCGGCACGAATCAACGTATCGGCGTAAGCAATTACGGCAGGACCGCTCAACGATTCCTTGGCACTCATAATGGCATGCCCGGTACCCAAAGGTTGGTCCTGACGATATATGGAGCCTTTGGCTCCCAGTTCCTTGGCCAGTTTCATGAGACTCTCCACCACATCCTCCCCAAAAAAGGCGGGGTCGCCCAAAATAAAGGCCACTTCCTCAATGGGTTCGCCCAAAACCTTGGCAATGTCGCTTACCAATCGGTGGACAATGGGTTTGCCCGCCACTGGAATGAGCGGTTTTGGGACAGTTAGTGTGTGTGGTCTCAAACGGGAACCTCTTCCCGCCATGGGTACGATTATTTTCATAGAAATGCCCGCGGAAGCGGTATCTTTAATGGTTATTCTTTATAAAAAGGGTCTCGACTGCGCTCGACCTGACATTCTTCTCTACTTTATACCAGTACTCCCAAATCCTCCGGCGCCTCTATCGGTTTCCGAAAGTGTTTCCACTTCGACCCATTCTGCCCTTTCATGCTTGGCAATGACTATTTGGGCCACGCGTTCGCCATTTTCCACAATAAAATCCTCATTGGAAAGATTGACCAAGATCACTCCGACCTCTCCCCTGTAATCGGCATCAATGGTACCGGGTGCATTGAGTACGGTGACCCCTTTCTTGGCGGCAAGGCCGCTACGGGGTCTCACTTGGGCCTCATAGCCCACAGGAAGCTCCATAAAAATCCCCGTGGGCACAATCGTCCGTCCTAAGGGTTTCAGCACAACAGGGGCCTCCAAATTGGCCCTGAGGTCCATTCCTGCCGATGCCAAGGTTTCGTAATGGGGCAATGCGTGCCCTGACTTATTAATGATCTTAATTTCCACGCTTTAAAAAAATGCTTTTTAAATGATCTCCTTCCATTTTATACACTAACCCCAAAAATAGCAAAAACAGTATGCTGCCCGCTATTAAATTTCTATTAAAAACATAGAAAGAAAGTACTGAAAACACAATGGAAACCGAAAGATAGAACACGATTTTCCGCATATTGTAGGGGACTGGGTAATATTTTTTCCCAAAATAATAGGACAGCAGCATCATACTGCCATAGGCCGCCAAAGTGGCCAGTGCAGAGGCCATGTATCCTATTTTGGGTATGAACGCAATGTTGATGACCAGGGTAATGAGCGCCCCAATGGATGAAATATAGGCCCCGAACCTGGTCTGGTCGGTCACCTTGTACCACACGGAGAGGTTATGGTAAATCCCCAAGCAGAAACTCCCCAACAGGATAATGGGCACCACATCCAAAGCTTCCCAATATACCGGATTGTTCAACAGCAGTTTGCCCAAGGGACCGATGAAAGCAATGACTCCCAGAAGAATAATGCTCCCCAACACCACAAAATAATTGGTGACCTGGGCATAGGTGCGCTGTGGTTTATCTGTCTTGGCATGGCTAAAGAAAAAAGGTTCCACTCCCATTCGGAACGCAGTCCCGAACAAGGTCATGAACAGGGCCAATTTATAACAGGCCCCATATTTTCCCACTTCGGACTCCGCTATCCCCTGCGGCAATATTTCGGTGAGCAAAATCTTGTCCAGTACCTCGTTTATAGTAAAGGCAACACCAGCTATCATTACCGGCCCGGCATATTTCATCATCTGCTTCCACAATGGCAAGTCGAAAATATATTTGCCCCTAAAATAGTTGGGCAGCAATATCAACAAGGTAAAGCCACTCGCGATCACATTGGAAATCAACACATAGTGAATCTCCCAATCTGTCCTATACATGGAGGTGAAGAGCCCCGTTTGATCTTCCATGGCGAGTTTGGGCAACCATAGCAAAAAGAACACATTAAATGCAAGGTTTATGGCCACGTTGACCGTCTTCAGTACCGCATATAGCATCGGTTTTTCATTGGCCCTGAGCAAAGCAAAGGGAACAATGACCAGAGCGTCCAACACCAGTATATAGGTAGTGAACTCAATATAATCCGCATTGATGTTGGTCATGTCCACCAGCCATTGTTTTACGGAAAGCGCTAAAATCAAAAAGGCCAAAGAAGTACCCAATAGGGATATCAACGAAGTGGAAACGACCTTCCCCTTGTCATCACTCTTATGATAAAAACGGAAAAAAGCGGTTTCCATGCCATAGGCCAAAAAAACATTGAAAATGGCGATCCAAGCGTAGATGTTGGTGTACTGCCCATAGCCTGCCGCATTTTCAAAAACAGCAGTGTACAGGGGAAGCAGGAAGAAAGAAATGACCCTCGGCATCACAGTGGCCAAGCCATAGATAAACGTCTGCTTAAAAAGCCTTTTTAACGGGTTCAATAGGTGCGTGTTCTTTAAAAACCTTGATTAGGTGCCACAAGTTACACAAAAGCCATTAGTCATAATGCCAAGAAAAACAAAAAGGCCACCGAGGGGTGGCCTAAAGCTGTTTTGCTGCTTTGTAATTCTGTTTATTTAGGTTCTAGCAAGCTATCTAGCCTATATTTTTATTTTGTATAAAATATATAAAGCCACTCCATAAAGCAAAACCGAAACAATCAGGACCTTTGGGTCTATTTTAAAAGATTTCCATTCCATTGCAGAGGTTGAGGTTTTCTCCACCCCGAGTATGTACATCACGACCAAAAATAGAATGGTCACAGTAATAAAATGAAGAGTTTTCATTTTTCTAAAAAATCATTTAAGGCCTTTAGTCATCAAGTCTATATATAGGCGTTACAGGGACAATAGAATTATAATTCCCTTTATCAATCAAAAAAAATCTGTATTGATCAAGATTTTTCAATGAGGTTCTCCTAAAAAAATCAGTTAGGGAATCAAGTGTTATCACATTCAGTTTTTCCATTTCTTGATTTGGATACAATTTCTCTTTAACTCCTTTATATCTCAGCTCAACAAATTCACCTTCATATAATTTTAATTCGATTACTCCTTGATGCTTGGTTTTAATTGTATTATCAATGCTTATATATACTTTTTTCTTTCCTTCAAAAAAATGCTCCAAATCAAATTGGTACATGAGAAAGACACACAAAGCAATAAATATGAAGAGTAAGGTTATCTTCCGATAGGGGTTTGCAAATTTTGTCATGCTTTTTGTTTGAAATGTCAATTATCTTACTGCGATCAATAAATTAAAGTAGCTTGATAATCAAATGGCCCGCCATCCGTCTTAAACAAATTGATGATGACAGAAAAGCTGCTTCTGTTTTCCCAGTTGGTTTTGATTTTTTTCAATCTGTACCCCCCTCCATTTGCGTAACTTGGTCTGATTTCTCCTGTAGATTTTAAGCTTGGACTTTTTACGCCACAAAATGTCAAGGTCAGGAATATCCCTGTGGCAAAAAGTATACTTCTTATTCTCATCTTGCTTCATTTTAACACCCAGCATTTTCCTTTTAGTTGTTCTTTTTGGGTATTACAATATCGGGAGCGCCTTCCGGGTGTAAGGGGGACAAATCATCTCTCATATAAAATTTTATCCTTATTGAGTCTCCGTTGTCAACCTTTAGCATAAGCTCCGTTGTTATTTTACTAGGATAAAGTGCATTGATTTGAAATTTTCCCGGGTTGACGGAGATTTTATTTTCATGTGCCAATTTTTCATTGAGTATGATGTTGTTCACATGGTAAAACACAAAAAGTTTTTCGTTTGAATCTTCAAAATCAAATGTTTGCAGTGTCAAATAGCACGAATTTGCATCCACTGATTTGTATACTTCAATTATATACTCTTTTTTATGTCCACCTTCTTGCCTTCTGGTGGGCAAACAACAGAGAAAAACAACAAATGCCAAAATAATTTCTTTAACACCCCACATTACTTCCTTTTTGTGTTCTTATTGGGGATTATAATATAAAATTGTATCATTCACAATTTATAATAGGTCTATCATCTTCAGCCAGAATAAAATCTATGACAATTGAATCATTACGGCTAAAAGAAATCGGTTCAGTTTCTATAACGAAATAACCAACGCTAATAATTTTAAATTGAGTAGGGATGTCTGATGTCTCTAGAGACAATGTTTTTTTATCACTATCAATAACGTATTCATTGCAACCATAAATTAAAGTAGCTTGATTATCAAATGGGCTGCCATCCGTCTCAAATAAATTGATGATGACGGAAAAGCCGCTCCTGTTTTCTCCGTTGGTTTTGAATTTCTTCAATCTGTACCCTCCTCCATTTGCGTAACTTGGTCTGATTTCTCCCGCAGATTTTAAGCTTGGACTTTTTACGCCACAAAATGCCAAGGTCAGGATTATCCCTGTAGCAAAAAGTATACTTTTTATTCTCATATTGCTTCATTTTAACACCCAGCTTTGGTGCCTTTTTGAGGTCTTGGAGTGTTCGTTAAGTTTTTTCCTGTAAGTTCTACTGAAATAACGTTAGATATCCTATTTTTAGTAAATGAGGATAAAGAATTAAATGTAGATGTGGACTGTAAACCTCCCCATGCCATATCTTCATAAAATTGACGACTTAATTTATATCCTTTTCTTATACCATATTCTTCTAATGATACGGCAATGTCATTCACAATACTTCTGGCAATTTCTTCATGATGTACTGCATTCCAATTTTTTAATCTTCCCCATTCTGCCACCATCTGAGGGTACGTGGCAATCCAATTTGGTCTGCTGATTGCAAATTCTGCTGCTAAATATGCATGTACTCCTTCATGCAGCATTGTTCGCGCCCAAGACAAATCAGTTGCTTGTTTCCAGGCTTGTGAATCAAAAGTAGTGGTTATTGTACCCGTTGAATGATTGTAATGGGCTGGCGGATCAGTTGATCCTGTAGCACCACTTAACCTTCCGTCCTTGACCTCCCAGTTGAACCCCGGTATATTGCCCGCAAATTTTTGTACAATATGGCCAACTCCTTTGTTGAGGGTCTTCAAATCGTTCAAAATGTTCTTAAGGCAGGGTTTCAACGCTGCATCATCGATTTTTTCTTCAAAATCCTCCTCATTAATGGGCAGCAGCGTCTCCTCCTCGGGGCAGTCCGCACTCTTGCCCGTCAACGCCCTTTTCCATGTGCCGTCCGTCCCAAAGTCGCCGAACCTGCCCTCGCCCACTTCCACGAAGGGCTCTCGCCCTCCCGAACCCCCGCCATTGTCCGGGGCATAGGTGTTCCAATATTGGTAGTCGCTCCCCGGGTCGTGGTCCGTGCCCCCGTTGGAGCTCCCGCCACTGTTGTTTCCCCCGCTGCCACCGTTCCCGTTCCCGTCAGCGATCGCCTCGTAGCAGGGCTCGGGGGTGCCGCCCGTCCTGCCCTCCTGCATGTTCTGCAGGCCAAAGGTCTCCAGATTGTACAGACCAATCTTTCCCCTGAACGGCTTTTCCTGTCTTGGCCCTGCCGCGTACTCGGGCCAGTAGTCCTCGTCCACTTCGTAGCGTAGCACAAAGGGCTCGTTCTGCACCCCATCGTGGGTCTGTTTGCCCACCACGTTGTAGAACACGTTGTGGGGCGTTCCGGGCACGTACATCCTCAGGGAGTAGGTCCTGTTCCCCACGGAGTCCGTCACGGCCAGTACACGGCTGCCGTCCAGCACAATGTCCCCACCTTCGCTTTTGGAGGCCCATCCCATTTTGGAGCCCCGCTTTTCTATGGCCCCAACAAGTTGGGGCAGTTCGTCAATGGTCAGGGATTCTAGCCTGACGTTCCTGTCGTCCGTTTCCTGGTTTGGTTCCGGATAGGTGGCTTCCTGTTTTTCACAGGCCATGAGCAGGGCCAGTAGCATTACCGGTAGTAGGTTTTTCAAT
>NZ_QXFO01000009.1 GCF_003584105.1 Flagellimonas taeanensis | reverse complement strand
TCATTGACCATTCCTGCCGGAACCGTGATCAAGGCCTCTGGAGGTACTGCCGCTTTCATCGGTGTTGAAAGAGGTGCCCAGATTTTCATCAATGGTACTGCTGAAGCTCCTGTGGTGATGACTTCTTCTAGCGAGACTCCTGCCCCTGGCGATTGGGGTGGATTGGTGATTGCAGGTGATGCCCCTACCAACAAAGGGGTGGACGTGACCACTGAGGTAGGTGACCTTACCTATGGTGGTGCCACTGCCGATGACGATTCTGGTTCCATCACCTACCTTCGTGTGGAATATACCGGGGCCACTTTCTCCAACGATAAGGAGTTCAACGGTGTATCCCTCTTCGGTGTTGGTTCAGGAACCACTTTCGAATATGTACAGTCTTTGAATGGTGGTGACGATGGTATCGAGTTCTTCGGAGGCACCGTAAGCGGTAACTACCTTGTATCCATAGGAAGCGGTGACGATTCCATCGACTTCGCAGATGGTTGGACCGGTAACGGAAGCTACTGGTACATCGCTGGTGGTGCAAAAGCAGGTATCGAAGGTTCCAACAACGGGGACAATGGCGATGCCACCCCTGTGACCACGACTACCTTGAGCAACATCACCGTGGTAGGTCCCACCAGTGATGAAGGTGCCCTTTTCTACAAAGAAGGTGGGGGCAGCTTTTCCATCGACAACTTTTATGTGAGCAATGCTATAGTCGGTATCAACGTAATTGCCAGTGACGCTGCGGCCGGAGTACGTATTGAAGCTGGTGATCTGGATATCACGAACATTCAATTCGCAAACAATCCAGTAGGATTCGTTATAACCAATTATACTGGTGCGAACCAAGCCTTCTATACCGAAGGTGTTGCAACAGGAGCCGGCAATGGTGCCGACCAACCTGATTGGGCCACTGGTTGGACCTCTGGTTTTTAATACGAAAACAGCTTATAATTAGCGAAGCCCCCGAATGATCGGGGGCTTCTTTTTTGCATTTTATCGAAAAGTAACCCCTTATTCATCAAACGGTTACTCAACCGCATCGCATTTTTTATATATTTGTGGCACAACCTTTGCCATAAATAGATTTATGAAACACTTTTACCTTGTTGCCTTTCTTTTTGTCTGTGCCCTTGGATTTTCTCAGGAAAATGCCAAAGGAAGTGCGGATATTGAAGGTTTCAAGCTGTATCCCAACCCCGTTACGCAAGGCAAAGTCTATATTGAAACCAAGCTGAACTCCCCCAAAAAAATCCTCGTATTTGACGTATTGGGCACCCAAGTCATTGAAACCACCCTTTTGGGCAAGGAACTCAATCTTTCCAATCTGGACAAAGGAGTGTACATCCTCAGGGTTTTTGAGAACAATAAAGTAGCTACCAGAAAGCTCATTGTCAAGTAGTTTCCCTCTTTTTTGGCCCATTGAGGCCACCCAAACCACAACTTTTCCCTTTTTACCTACACTATTGTCGCTTTCACAACATTTTGTAGCCCTTTCATAGGTGTTTATCTACTTTTATACTGCACATATACCCCAAATCAGCATTTATGAAGAAAATCTACTTTGTCTTTCTTATGGCCTTACCCTTACTAACTTACGGTCAAGAACTGGTCAGTGTGAATTCTGAGCCGGTCCAGGAACTCAAGGGATTCAAAATGTATCCCAACCCAGCGTATGGGGATGAAGTGTATATTACAACAGAATCCAACGGTACCAAACAAATCAAAGTCTATGATGTTTTTGGAGAGGTTGTGCTCACTGACAGGATCACCACCAATACCTTGGACATCTCACGGCTCGTTCCCGGTGTGTATGTGCTCCAAGTAACCGAAGAAAAGAAAACCATGACCCGAAAATTGGTCATCAAATAAAAAACACGGTCTTTCAAAGCCTCTTTTCAAAAGGGGCTTTTTATTTTTGGGTACTTTTGTGGCCCATGGACACCAACAATTTTCAACGGATTTTTTCCATTTCCAACGCTACTGAGTTTGAAGACATGGCATTGGATATCTTTAGGTTCCAGTATGCCAACAACCCAGTTTACAAGAGCTATTGCAACCATTTAGGGAAATCCCCTGCAACGGTGTACAGCCTTTTGGATATCCCCTTTTTGCCCATTTCTTTTTTTAAGACGCATCAAATAGTGTCCACCACAAAATCGCCAGAGACCGTTTTTGAGAGCAGTGGCACCACCCAGAGCACAACCAGTAAGCATTATGTGCCCTATCTCGATATGTACAACAAGAGTTTCTTGAAAGGATTTTCCACTTTCTACGGCGATGTCGAGGAATACTGCATCTTGGCATTGTTGCCCGCCTATCTGGAACGTGAAGGATCATCGCTCATCCATATGGTCAATGACCTGATTTTGCGCACGGGCCATCCGCATAGCGGGTTCTACCTCAACAATTTGGAAGAGCTCCACCAAAAACTTAGGGAACTGGAAGAGAAAGGGACCAAAACTTTGCTCATTGGGGTTTCCTTTGCCCTTTTGGACCTGGCCGAACACTATTCCCTTTCGCTAAAACATACCATCGTCATGGAAACCGGGGGGATGAAAGGCCGGAGAAAGGAACTGATTCGGGAAGAGCTACACTCCATATTGAAAGAAGCCTTTGGCATCCCCAAGATACATTCCGAATATGGGATGACGGAACTATTGTCGCAGGCCTATTCCGATGGTGACGGACTGTTCCGGACACCCCCTTGGATGAAAGTACTGGCACGTGACACCGAGGACCCCTTGAGCATGCAGCCCATTGGAAAGACAGGGGGCATCAATGTCATCGACCTTGCCAATGCATATTCCTGCTCCTTCATCGCCACCCAAGACCTTGGGAAAACATACCCTGATGGCTCTTTTGAGATTTTGGGCCGTTTTGATGATTCCGATATTCGGGGCTGTAATTTGATGGTCATCTGATCAATACCAAATATTATGTTATATTTATTTTTATATAAAAACCAGCCAACCCATGACCAAAAATTACGGATGTTTCCTGGCCCTTTTTTTAATTCTCTCCCAAGTATATTCCCAAAAGATTGAAAAGCTTCCTCCTCCGTACTGGGTGGAGCCTATCCAGGTTGAAAACCATGACAACAAATCAGAAAACGGGGCCTATAAGTACCTACTGCTGGATTTCCAATACAACATCGAAACCGAAGAAGCTTACGATCACTATGCCATACAGGTTTTCAATAGCGAAGGAATACAAGAATTCTCGGATATCAGCATTTCATATGACCCCACATACCAATCCTTGGTCTTTAACTCGATCAATGTACTGAGGAACGGACAAAAGATAGACAAACTCATAGAAAGCAACATCAATACCTTCCAAAGGGAAACCAATTTGGAGCGTTCTTTATATGACGGATCCATCACCGCCGTGGTCAACCTAACGGACATCCGAAAAAATGACATCATTGAATATTCATATACCGTTAAAGGTTTCAACCCCATCAACCAAGGAAACTTTTCCACGGTTTTTTACCAACAATATACTTCTCCGGTAGATAGGATATACAATCGGGCCATATCCCCTAAGAAAACCCCGATATACTACAAGTTGTTGAACAATGCCCCTGCTCCTACCATAAATGAATCGGCTACCCATATAGCTTATGTCTGGGATGTAGATGGAACGGATTATTTCCAATATGATATCAATGTACCCTATTGGGCCAACTACCAAAAACGGGCATCCATATCCACCTTTAAGGACTGGGAAACCCTTACAGAGCTGGTCCAGCCGCTCTATACCATAAGTTCTGAAAAATTGACCGGGCCCTGGGACAAGGGCTCCAACGAAGAAGAGACCATTTTGGATTTGATACGGTTTGTACAGGACGATGTAAGGTATCTCGGTTTTGAATCGGGAATAGGGGCCTACAAACCACATAACCCGTCCAAGGTGTTGCAACAACGCTATGGGGATTGCAAGGATAAATCCCTCTTATTGGTGAACCTATTGCAGAATGCCGGCATAACTTCGTATCCATTTTTGGTAAATACAGAATCGGGCGAATCTTTGGGCGACCTTCTTCCTGGTCTCAACCTATTCAATCACTGCATTGTTTACTTTGAGCATGGGAACAAATCGTACTATGTAGACCCAACAATGACCAACCAAGGTGGAGACCTTGACAATCTGACTTTGCCACAATACGGTGAAGGCCTATTATTGAAACCCGATAGCGACGCACTCACACGAATTCCCAAAAACCAGATTGTCCCAAAGGTGAAGGTGGAGGAGACCATCACCACTGATTCCATAGGGGGAAATGCCCTTTTTTTGTTGAAGACCACTTATACCGGTAGCAAGGCCGATTACATGCGGGACTATTTCAAATCGAATACCCAAGAAAGCATAAACAATGAATTTGTAAACTATTATAGCAGTATTTATCCAAGCATCCAATCCGCCCAACCCATAGTTTTTTCGGATGATGACCGCGGCAATCGCAATGAGGTCGTGATCGAGGAATATTACAACATTCCCGATTTTTGGATAAAGGACGAAGATACCGGGATTTTTACGTGTGAAACCCAGCCCTTAGTGCTCCAAAATCTTATCAATTACACAAATTCACCGCAGAGGACCATGCCCTACTACTTGGGTGAACCCTACAAATTTGAACAGGAAACTTCGATTGCCCTTCCCGATTATTGGAACATTTTGGACAGTGAATTTTCCAGTGAAAAGGAAAGCTATCGCTATTCAAAAAATGTTCGCGCTGTAGGCAGGACCATTGTAGTAAAACACAATTATCATCTTAAACAGAATTTTATAGACCCTTCACTTGTGACCACCTTCTTAAAGGACCATGAAAAAATAAACGACCAGATTGCATACCAATTGTCGCACACGGGAGATGCTTCGGCGGGTGAATCCGGGGTGAGCACAACCTCCATCATTATTTCACTGGTGCTATTGGCCCTATTTATTTTTGGCGCAAAAAAGATTCATGACAACTATAACCCCAAACCCCAATCGGACCAAAACCTGAACATTGGCGGCTGGCTTGTTCTACCAGGAATTGGTTTGGTCCTATCCCCTTTTCTTCTGCTTTTCCAAGTTGGTTCGCAAGGTTATTTTGATAAAGGGGTGTGGTCACTGTTCAAAAATGCAGGATACGAGAATGCCAATGCCCTGACATTGTTTCTTGGTTTTGAGCTGGCCATGAACATCGCCTTATTGGTGTTCGCCGCGTTGCTCATCATCCTTTATTTTAAAAAGCGCACAAGCCTACCCAAATTGATCATTATCATGTATGCCTCAAGTTTTGTTATTCCGATTTTGGACCTCGTCCTGTACAACGCCCTATTCCCAAAAGACTTGTTGGATGCAGCCGATGACCAGGAAACCTATACACAAATTTTCAGGGGTTTCATAAGTGCGGCCATATGGATTCCCTACTTTTTGGTTTCAGAAAGGGTAAAGAATACCTTTACAAAGGTTCGGGAAACAGAAATAGGGGAAGAAGTGGTGCAAGCATAGAAAAAAAGCCATCTATAGATGGCTTTTTGGTTATTCGACTACCAGTACAAAATAATTCTTCTTGCCCCGTTGGAGCAACACAAACTTATTGTTGATCAGGTCTTCCCCGGTAATAAGGTATTCTTCCCCTACCTTCTCCTTGTTTACTGAGATGGAGTTCTGCTTCAGTTCCCTACGGGCCTCTCCGTTGGACCCCAAAAAGTTGGTTTTGGCGGCCAAGGCACCGATCATGTCCAGACCTGGTTCAAGTTCGCTTCTGGAAATCTGTGCTTGGGGCACCCCTTCAAAGACATCCAAAAAAGTCTTCTCGTTCAATTTTTTTAAATCTTCGGAGGTCGATTTCCCAAAAAGGATATCACTTGCTTGAATGGCATTTTCCAGCTCCTCCTTGGAGTGGACCATGGTGGTGATCTCCTCGGCCAATCTCTTTTGGAGCGTCCTCAAGTGGGGAGCTTCCGTGTGGGCCGTAACGAGATCCTCTATTTCCTTTTGATCCAAAAAGGTGAATATCTTGATGTATTTTTCGGCATCCTCATCCGAAGTGTTCAACCAATATTGGTAAAACTTATAGGGCGATGTCCTCTCCGCGTCCAACCACACATTGCCGCCTTCAGTCTTTCCAAATTTGGTGCCGTCCGCCTTAGTGATCAATGGGCAGGTCATGGCAAATCCCTTTCCCCCACCAATTCTGCGGATCAGTTCCGTTCCCGTGGTGATGTTGCCCCATTGGTCACTCCCCCCCATCTGAAGGGTACAGTCGTGGTTTTGGTAGAGGTAGAGAAAATCATATCCTTGGACCAATTGATAAGTGAACTCGGTAAAGGACATCCCTTCCTTCGCGTCCGAAGAAAGTCGCTTCTTCACGGAATCCTTGGCCATCATATAGTTCACTGTGATGTGTTTCCCGACATCCCTGATAAAACCAAGGAACGAAAAGTCCTTCATCCAATCGTAATTGTTCACCAAAACGGCAGAATTGGGTGCTTCGCTCCCGAAATCGAGAAAACGGGCCAACTGGGCCTTGATTGCCTCTTGGTTGTGCCGAAGGGTCGCTTCGTCCAACAGATTGCGCTCAGCAGATTTTCCGGAAGGATCCCCGATCATTCCCGTCGCACCACCAACGAGTGCAAAGGGTTTGTGCCCTGCCAATTGAAAATGCCTCAACATCATCACGCTCACCAAATGACCAATGTGCAGGGAATCTGCCGTAGGGTCTATCCCCACATAAGCGGCCCGCATTCCTTCCATAAGATGCTCCTCGGCCCCGGGCATCACATCATGCACCATTCCCCTCCATTGCAGTTCTTGAACAAAATTCTTCTTCATCATTACTTTTTGAATAGGTGCAAATATAAAATGATGTTGCCAGTTCTCTGAATAAATCGGTTACAAATAGGTATTTTTACAACATGATATTGGTTACCGGAGGTACAGGGTTGATAGGTTCGCACCTACTGTTCCATTTGACAAAAAATGGGGAGCGGGCAAGGGCCAACTATAGGACAAAAGAATCCTTGGACAAAGTCTCCATGGTCTTTGCCTACTATACGGACGACCCATCCGCGTTGATGGACAAAATCGAATGGATAGAGGCCGACATCACCGATATAGGCCAGATGGAACGTCTTTTTGAGGGCATCAAAAAAGTGTACCACTGCGCGGCATTGATCTCTTTCGACCCAAAGGATTACAAGACCTTGGAAAAAGTCAATGTCGAGGGAACGGCCAATGTGGTCAATCTCTGCCTAAAACATGGCATCCAAAAACTCTGTTACATCAGTTCCATTGCCGCCATTGGCCCAGCTGCGAAGGGAAAGGAGAGCACAGAGGAGAACGAATGGTCGGACACCCACGTATCTGTCTATGGACTTACCAAGCGTGATGCCGAGCTCGAGGTATGGCGAGGGTCGCAAGAAGGTCTTTCTGTGGCCATAGTCAATCCCGGAGTGGTCATTGGGCCCGGTTTCTGGAGGTCGGGCAGCGGTTCCTTTTTCACTTATGCTGCAAAAGGAAAAAAACACTTTATACCCGGCGGAACGGGTTTTGTCACCGTGGACGATGTGGTGAATGCCTTGGTACAATTAATGGAATCGGATATCAAGGGCGAACAGTTTATCCTTGTGGGTGAAAATTTGACCTACGGACAACTCTTCCAAAAAATTGCAAAGGGACTGGGGGTGGAACCTCCATCAAAAAAAATAGCTTTCTCCGCTCTGGAATGGTTCTGGCGATTGGATTGGTTGCGGAGCAAGCTCTTGGGAAAAAGGAGAAGACTTCCAAAGGCCGTCGCCAAGGGGCTGTACCTTCAGGAACACTACAGCAGCGAAAAAATCAAGAACACCCTCAACTTTTCATTCAGCGATCTGGACCAGGCCATCCTTTTTTGCTGCTCCAAATTTAAGGCTCGGGTATAATACTGTCTTTTAGGATCTTTGCTGACCTTATCGAGTCGCTACGCTTTTCATTGGCCTTACGGATACTGTCATTTTTTTTCTCCGTTGCTTCCTCCATCGCTTTTTGCCGCTTATCGAGCCTAGTCTCCACTTCGGTATAAATGGCTTGGTATTCCAAGGGCAGGGAAGCGTAGTACAGATCGCTCTCCGAAAATTGGGTGCTGTCAATCTGGTATTTCTGGTAGAGAAACTCCATGATATCGATGCCCGATTCGTCCAATTTGGCACCTATTGTGGTCTTGGTGGCATTCAAGATGGCCAGGTCGTGGAGAATGTCGACCATTTTCTCCTTCGGGATAAGGTTATCCGGCTCTTCCACTACCTTTTCGGCACAGGAAACCACCATCAAAAAAACAAGAAGGAACAACAGCTTTTTCATTTCCTATCGATTAAAGGTGAGCCTTTTCGCATTTTTCTCCCCGGCAAAAACACCATCATCATACGCCAAGAGGCCATTCACAAAAGTTCGCACCACTTTGGAGCCAAAAGTAACACCTTCAAAGGGAGACCAGCCACATTTGTAGAGAATATTAGATCTTTTAACCTCGTTTTGGGAATTGCGGTCCACTTGGACGAGATCTGCGTAATATCCTTCCCTGACAAAGCCGCGACGGTCAATATCAAAAAGCTTGGCGGGGTTGTGGCTCATTTTCTCCACGATTTTTTCCAAGGAAATGACCCCTTCCGATTCCTTTTGGAGCATGGCCAATAGGGCGTGCTGTACCAACGGTCCACCGGACGGTGCCTTGGTGTACGGATTGTTCTTTTCTTCCAGAGTATGGGGTGCATGGTCCGTGGCCACCACATCGATACGGTCATCCAAAAGGGCCTCCCAGAGTTTCGCCCTATCCGTTTTGGTCTTCACGGCCGGGTTCCATTTGATGAACGTTCCCTTTTCGGCATAGTCCTCATCCGAAAACCACAAGTGGTGGATGCAGACCTCCGCAGTGATCTTTTTTTGTTCCAGCGGAACGGCATTGGTGAAAAGGTCCGTCTCCACTCCCGTGGAAACATGGAACACATGCAAACGGGCCCCGGTCCTTTTGGCCAAGGCAATGGCCTTGGAAGAGGACAGGTAACAGGCCTCCGCGCTGCGGATGATGGGGTGCATGCCTATGGGAATGTCTTCCCCGTACATGGCTTCATATTTGGCCATATTGGCCCTGATGGTGCCCTCGTCCTCGCAATGTGCCGAGATCACCATTTCCGTATTGCTAAAAATCTTTTCAAGCACCGCTTCGTCATCCACCAACATATTTCCCGTGGACGAGCCCAGGAACAGTTTCACTCCGGAGCAGGCATTCTTGTCCAAACGTTTCAGTTCTTCCAGATTGTCGTTGGTGCCCCCAAAAAGAAAGGAATAGTTGGCAAAGGAATCCTTGGCCGCAATGGCCATTTTTTCTTCCAGCTTTTCTATGGTTGTCGTCTGTGGATTGGTGTTGGGCTGCTCCATATAAGTGGTGATCCCACCAGCAATGGCTGCCCGGCTCTCCGTGGCAATGTTCCCCTTGTGGGTGAGCCCTGGTTCCCGAAAGTGCACCTGGTCATCGATGGCACCGGGCAACAAAAGGTCACCGTCCAAGTCAATCACCTTGGCATGGGCATCGGAAATATTGGGGTCGATTCGGGCAATGAAATCCCCATCGAGCAGTACATCCGTTTCAAAAATGCTGTTCTCATTGACAACCTTGGCATTCTTCAACAGTATTTTCGACATAACTAAAAGTTCTTTTTAAAGAATATGCTCCTGAATTTCATGGCGATGACCCCAAAAATAGCCTCGCGAATAATGGCGGAATTCATTTTGGACTTTCCATTGACCCTATCCGTAAATATGATGGAGACTTCCTCAATATTGAATTTTTTCAGATAGGCCCTATATTTCATTTCTATCTGGAAGGCATAACCAATGAACCTGACGTTATCCAGATTGATGGTCTCCAACACCTTCCGTCTATAGCACACAAAACCGGCAGTGGGGTCGTGCACCTTCATCCCGGTGATGATCTTCACATAAAATGATGCACCGTAGGAAAGCAAAATCCGGGCGAGTGGCCAGTTGACCACGTTCACTCCTTTTTTGTACCGTGACCCCACGGCCATATCGGCTCCGTTCACACAGGCCCTGTGCAGTCGGGAAAGGTCGGCAGGACGATGCGAAAAATCGGCATCCATTTCAAAAATGTACTCATAGCCATGCTTCAATGCCCATTTGAACCCGTGGATGTAGGCAGTGCCCAATCCAGATTTCTCTTTGCGCACCTCAAGGAACAACTGTTCGGGAAATGTTTTCTGCAGCTCCTGCACGCATGCTGCCGTCCCATCGGGAGAATTGTCGTCCACCACCAGGACATGAAAATCCTTCTTCAGGTCGAAGACCGTTTTCACAATGGCCTCGATGTTCTCGATTTCATTGAAAGTGGGTATGATCACCAAGCCGTCCGCCATTCACATTGGATTAGAATGTGTCAAAAATACGGTTTTCTGTCTTGCCTGTGCAAGTTGCCCCTAGCTTTACGTGGACCCTGTTTGCCAATATTTGTACCTTTGCGCCATCTAAAATCTATTTGATGTCTCAAAAGTTTCCCAGACTTTTTATTGTATTGCTGGCCGTTCTTTTTGTGCTGAACCTCGTACAGGCCTCGATCACGGAGCTCATCTATGATGAGGCCTATTATTGGTACTATGCGCAAAATATGGCGTGGGGGTATTTTGACCATCCACCCATGGTGGCCTTTCTCATCAAGTTGAGCAGTTTTCTGTTTGATGGGGAACTGGGGGTCAGGTTCATGAGCTGTGTCCTTTCCGCGGGCACCTATGTCCTGTTGTGGCTGCTCATCGACAACCCTAAGAAAAAGGACTACGTGGTGCACTTTTTTCTGTTGGTGTTCTCCTTTACATTGATGAACGCCTATGGTTTTTTGACGCTTCCCGATACGCCTTTGCTATTTTTCACGGCCCTGTTCCTCTGGCTCTACAAACATTTTTTGAAAGAACCATCCGCTTGGACCACCGTGCTCATGGGCATTGTGATGGCCTGTCTGATGTACAGCAAGTACCATGCGGTCTTAGTGATCTTGTTTGTCTTTCTCTCGAACGTGAAGCTCATAGCGAACAAAAAGGCTTGGCTGGCAGTGGCCATTGCATTGGTCTGTTATGTTCCACACTTTGTATGGCTCTACCAGAACGATTTTGTGTCCATCACTTTCCATTTGTATGAAAGGCCCAACCAGGCCTATTCTTTTGAGGGCTTTACCTTGGGCTACTTCCTGAACCTTATTGTCATCATCGGGCTTTTGTTCTATTGGGTCTATACCTCATTCTTTAAATTCAGGGCCACCGACCAATTCTCCAAGGCACTGGTGTATTTGGTGTATGGTGTACTCATCTTCTTTTTTGTTTCCAGTTTCAACAGAAGGGTGCAGGCACAATGGGCCATTGTGATCTCCATCCCATTGATCGTGATCGCTTTCAACCATCTTTTGGAGCATGCCAAGAGCAGGAAATGGATGTACCGCATCGGTATCGTGAGCTTGGTGCTACTTTTCTATGCAAGGGCCTGGTTGGTGTATTACCCCCTCTTCCCGAAAGTCTATGAGACCCATGGGAACAAGGAGTGGGTAAGCGACCTTCATTCCAAAGCGGGAGATGTACCCATCATTTTTGAAAATTCGTACCGCCGCGCGCCCATGTATGAGTTCTATTCGGGCATGCCTGCCATTTCGCTGAACAATTTCATGTACCGGAAAAACCAATATTCCATTGATGGTTCCGAGGAACGGGTTCGCGGAAAAAGGGTGCTCTACATTTCCCAATATCGAAAAAGCGGGGACATCAATTATATGCACTTGGACAGTACGCTCTTTTATGGCATTTTTATGGACGATTTCCAATCGTACCGATCGTTACAGTGCATTGTGGAAAAGCCACAGACCGGCATCCAGCATACCTTGAAAGTCTATAATCCATATCCCTTTGATGTTCCCTTGGAAGGTTTGAAATATACCATTTCCTACTCCAATGAGCACAAACAGGTGCAACAGATGCTCCCCTTAAAGGTGAACATGGACCCTATCCAAAGGACATTGAAATCCAAGGACACGGTGTATTATTCTTTTGAGCTACCGTTGCCGAAAATGGAAAATCCGACGTACTTTAGAATTGGAATTTCGGAGAACGGCCTGCCCCCTGGCCTCAACGGGAAACCTATCAAAATCCACGAATGAACCCGATAGCAAAAGTTGCGCCCTCCTTGGATTGGATGACCATTGTGCTGTTTGCCAGCCTTGTGGTGATGGCATTGGGAAAATACCTGTACCATGCCAGGTTCCTCAACTTTATCATCTTGCCGTTCAATGACAAATATGTGCTGTTGTACAACAAGAAGGGACAACTGCTGAACTGGTTCCATATCCTCTTGACCTTGTTCCAAGTGGTGAACCTTTCACTTTTTGTCTTCTTCGCCCTGAAAGCTTTTGGAGCACTGCCCGGGGAAGATCCCTTATGGATCTTTTTTATGGTCTTGGGCGGTTTGGTCCTTTTTCAGTTGGCCAAATTGGGACTCCAGTCCTTCACCGGGTTTGTTTTCAATGCGCAGGAACTCATTGTGGGGCTCATTTTCAGCAAAACCACCTATCTCAATTACAGCAGCATCATTTTGTTCGTTGCCAATGTGATTTTGACCTACATCCTGAAGGACTCCAAAACCGTAATTTATGGTGCTTTTATCTTAATTATCCTTATAAATGGTATCGGTGCCATAAAGCTGTTGAAGAACTATCAAAAAGCTATGTTTCCGTATTTTATGTATTTTATTTTGTACCTTTGCGCACTCGAAATTGCGCCCTTGGTGTTAATTGGAAGCTATCTAAAAGGTTGAAAACTTATGAAAGTAAAAACAATTTTGGTTTCCCAACCAGAACCCAAAGTCGAAAATTCCCCCTACTCACGTTTGATCGAGAAAGAAAAGATAAAAGTGGATTTTAGGCCTTTCATACATGTGGAGGGGGTTGAAGCCAAAAATGTTAGGCAGCAAAAAATCGATTTGAACAATTTTACGGCAATCATCCTGACCAGCAGAAATTCTGTGGACCATTTTTTCAGGATTGCCGAGGAGATGCGCTTTAAGGTTCCGGACACCATGAAATACTTTTGCCAGTCTGAGGCAGTGGCCTACTACCTGCAAAAGTATGTAGTGTACAGAAAACGAAAGATCTATGTGGGCAAAAGGACTTTCAATGAATTGATCCCGTTGATGAAAAAGTACAAGGACGAAAAATTCCTTCTACCTTCTTCGGACCAATTGAAACCTTCCGTTCCCGAAGCTTTGAACGAGCTTGGCGTAGATTGGAAACGAGGTATTTTCTACAAAACAGTGATCAGTGACCTGTCCGACCTTAGGAATGTTTACTATGACATATTGGTATTCTTCAGTCCTTCCGGGATAGAGTCCCTTTTGAAGAACTTTCCCGATTTTGAGCAGAACAATACCCGTATCGCCGTATTTGGTAACAGTACCGTAAAAGCGGCCACAGATGCTGGGCTCAGGATAGACATCCAAGCGCCCACTCCGGAGACTCCCTCCATGACCATGGCCCTTCAGAAGTACATTACCAGCGTAAACAAGTAAGAAAACTTATTGGAAAAAAGCAACGCCCCCGTTTGGGGGCGTTTTTTGTTTCTAGAAAGCATACCGTTGTGGTCCACCACGCCTGATTTCCTCGCTGGCGTAAGCTTCAAACTTTTTAAAGTTTTCCCTGAAGGCATTCGTCAACTTGAAAGCGGTCGTGTAATAGGCCTCATCATTGTTCCATGTGGCCCTTGGACTGAGAACCTCGGTAGGAACCCCTGGACATTCCCTAGGTTGTGCTACCCCAAATACGGAGTGAATATGGTATTTATCATAACAGTAAAGCCCAAGATCGCCCCGAAGTGCAGCACTGATCATGGCCCGAGTATATTTCAGTTTCATACGGGTCCCCACCCCATAAGGTCCTCCGGTCCACCCAGTATTGATCAACCATACATCCACGCCTGATTCCTTCATCTTCCGACTCAGCATTTCTGCATACTTGGCAGGGTGCAGCGGCATGAAGGGAGCTCCAAAACAGGCAGAGAAGGAAGGTTGTGGTTCCACTACGCCGGCTTCGGTGCCGGCCACTTTGGCCGTATAGCCCGAAATAAAGTGATAGGCCGCTTGGGCCGGGGTCAGTTTGGAGATTGGAGGCAATACCCCAAAGGCATCGGCCGTGAGGAAAAAGATGTTCTTCACATTCTTGCCTATGGAGGGCTCCTGTATATTTTCAATGTGCTCTATGGGATAGCTCACCCTGGTGTTCTGGGTAATGGAGGTATTTGCAAAATCCACCACACCGTTTCCGTCCATAATCACATTTTCCAGAATGGCCCCTCTCTTGATAGCTCCGTAGATCTCAGGCTCATTTTCTTCGGAAAGGTCAATGACCTTGGCATAGCAGCCTCCCTCAAAATTAAAAACGGTATTTGCCGCGGTCCATCCGTGCTCGTCGTCGCCGATCAGTTTTCTGTCCGGATCGGTGGAAAGCGTGGTCTTCCCTGTACCGGAAAGGCCAAAAAAGATGGCCGTGTCACCTTCTTCGCCCACATTGGCGGAACAGTGCATGGGCAAGGTGTTCTTATAAACGGGCAGGATGAAGTTCAATGCCGAGAAAATCCCTTTTTTGATCTCCCCTGTGTATCCAGTACCCCCGATCAGGGCAATTTTTCGCGTAAAATTGAGAATGGCAAAGTTGTGCTGGCGTGTTCCGTCCACTTCTGGAACGGCCTTGAATCCCGGTGCGTTCACCACGGTCCATTCCGGTTCAAAATCTTCCAGTTCCGCTTCTGTGGGCCGCAAGAACATGTTGTACGCAAACATATTGGACCAAGGGTATTCGTTGATGACCCTGATGTTCAACTTGTAATCTGGGTCTGCACAGGCATACGAATCCCTGACGAACAGTTCCTTTTCGTTCAGGTACTGGATGACTTTGTCATACAGTCTGTCAAACTTTTCACTGTCAAAAGGAATATTGATATCCCCCCACCAAACTTTATCTTCCGTAATGGCATCTTTCACGATAAAACGATCCTTGGGAGACCGTCCTGTAAACTCTCCCGTGTTCACGGCCAAGGCACCCGAGGAAGCCTCTTTTCCCATCCCTTTTTCCAAGGTGATGTCGTGGAGCTCATCCGGTGAAAGTTGATACTGGAAATTGTCATGCTTGATTCCGTAGGACCTTAACGAAATCGTTTTCGATGTTGAAGCAGAATCCTTCATCTGTTTGTTTTAATGTTAGTGCAAAGCTAGAAAATAATACTTTTTCGACCTTCTATTTGTCTTTGTATTTCCAATACTTTAAGATGAAATACCGTTAAATTATTTTTTCCATCAAAACTGTAGATGTTGATCAATAGTCGATTATTGACCCAATCTTGCCCATCCGTCAACCCAAACACATCATCCGTCAATTTACAGCGGTGCCATTTCGGTGCTATCCCTATATTTTGCCCCTAAAACTTTATCTATGAGAACATCAAAAAAAACATGTATCATCTATTTTCTTCTTGTGCTTGGGTATGGCTGCAATTCCACGCCCAACAAGAACACTGAACTGAATTCAGAAGCAACTTGGTCCGACGATTCAAAAACATCGGAAGAAACCGGCGCGGAGCCATATGCTACTTGCCTATGGCCAAAGGTTGGTTTACGTGACAACCCAGGCAGAAAAGATGCGAAGTACATCACTACCATTTATTTTGGGGAAAAAGTAGAGTTCCTTGACGAAAAACAAATTGCCGACGATGACAAGGAATATATAAAAGTGAAGCTGTCCGATGGAAACGAAGGCTGGGTCTATGAGCACTTATTTGCCATTGGTGGAAAGTTGGGTATTGTGAACGGGCAAAGGGAATTGTATAAAAGGCCGGATATCATGACCTACGTGGGCGAAAAGTTGGAGCCTATGGACATGGTGGTCATTTTTGACGGAGAACAGGAAGGGTGGAATGAAGTCGTGAGTTTAAAGAAAGAGAAAAAAGGTTGGGTCCAGGGAGAAACGAACATCATCCAAAATGAACTCGATGTGAAGTTGGGGATACTATATTGGCGTGCCATGGAAGAAGGAGGTGACAAGAAATATGAACTGCTTGAAAATATCATGGACAATCCCAACTTTAAAAAGTCCAAGCTCATTGAAGAGGTGAGTAAGGCATTGTATGGGAATCCGGGTTCAGAAGAAGCTTTCTATATTGATGAGTTGGATCAGTTCCAAAATCTACCTTCCAATAAACTGGGCATCACTTCCAAAACTGTTAACGTCGTGGATGAGCCTAGCACAAGTTCTGAAGAAGTCCTATTTCAAGTCGAAAAAGGGGACATCTGTGACATCATTGAACAAAGCTCTTCTTTGGAAGAAGTCAACGGTAACACTGATCGTTGGTATAAAATCAATTTTAATGGAAAGGTAGGTTGGGTTTTTGGCCATCATACTTCCAAAAAAAGAAGCTGACCCTTTTTATTCAACCTCTTTCATTCCTTTCGCTTTCAACACAAAATATCCCAAAAACACCCATCCCAAAATCAGGAAAACTCCCCCAATCGGCGTCAAAAATCCTATGCTTTTAAAGTCGAACGAGGTCAAACTGTTCAGGGCCAATAGATAGATGGAGAACGAGAACAGCACGACTCCCACGACAATCAAGGTAAAGACCCTTTTTTTATGGGCCTCTGCCAAGTTTGGCCAAATTCCCAAAAAAAGAAGAAAAAGGGCATGGTACATCTGGTAGCGGACCCCCACCTCAAAGGTCTCAATGGAGGACGCATCCACCAACTTCTCCAGTCCATGTGCCCCAAAAGCACCCAAAATAATGGCCAAAGCTCCCAATAGGATACCAATCAACACAATTGTTCTGTTCATAACTTTATATGCTAATTTTTTTAAAAATATAACAATTTGATACCTTAGTATCCATCTAACAAAAGTAAGCAAAACCTATGGTCCGTACTATTTTGGTCATTGGCGCTGGAAAGTCAACCTCATACCTTTTGGATTATATCTTGAAGAAATCCAAAGAAGAAAACCTTCATCTGAAAATCGGTGATCTTCATCCAGAACATATTCCCAAAGAATTCACCTCACATCCCAATTGCACTGCATTTACATTGGATATCTTTAATGATGGGGAACGCAAAAAGGCGGTCTCCGAAGCATCCATTGTGATTTCGATGCTGCCCGCCAGTCTGCACATCAAGGTCGCAGAGGATTGTATCCAGTACAAAAAGCATTTGATCACGGCCTCCTATGTGAGCAAGGAACTGGAAGCCCTTGATGGCGAGGCCAAGAAAAATGGGCTGGTCTTTATGAACGAAATTGGTTTGGACCCGGGCATAGATCACATGAGTGCCATGGAGGTGATAGACCGTATTCGCGACAAAGGCGGTAAAATGCTTCTTTTCGAGTCCTTTACCGGGGGACTGGTGGCGCCGGAGAGCGATTCCAACCTCTGGAACTATAAGTTTACGTGGAACCCCCGCAACGTGGTCCTGGCCGGGCAGGGCGGAGTGGCCAAGTTCATTCAGGAGGGCACCTATAAATATATCCCCTACCAAAAACTTTTTAGAAGGACGGAATTCATGAACATTGAAGGTTATGGCACCTTTGAGGCCTACGCCAATCGGGATTCCTTGAAATATCGGGAAGCCTACGGTCTGCAAGATGTGCTGACACTTTATCGAGGTACCATGCGGAGGGTCGGGTTTTCGAAGGCTTGGCAAATGTTCGTGATCCTTGGCATGACGGATGACAGCTACACCATTGAAAATTCGGAGGGCATGTCCTATCGCGAATTTGTAAACCTGTTCCTGCCCTATTCGCCCACCGATTCCGTGGAGCTGAAACTGAGGCACTACCTCAAAATAGACCAGGACGATATCATGTGGGGAAAATTGCTGGAGCTGAACCTTTTTGATCGTCATAAAAAAATTCCCCTGAAAAATGCTTCCCCCGCGCAGGTGCTGCAATACATCCTCGAGGATAATTGGACCTTGAAGGAGCATGAAAAGGACATGATCGTGATGTACCACAAATTTGGCTACGAACTGAATGGCGAAAAAAAACAGATTGATGCCAATATGGTCGTCATTGGGGAGAACCGCACCTACACGGCCATGTCCAAGACGGTGGGGCTACCTGTGGCCATGGCCACGCTCCAGATCCTGAATGGAAAGATTAACACACCGGGCGTACAGATTCCCATCAAAAAGGAAGTATATGCCCCGATACTTTCAGAGTTGAAGTCGCATGGGATACATTTTAAGGAATATGAAGTGCCCTATTTGGGCTATAATCCCGATTCGGTGGCAAGTTAAATTTTGATGGATTTTGAATATCTTTAGCTACAATTTCAAACTGTTGATGTGAAAAACAATAACAATTCGGTGAAAATTGATGGTATAGACAAGAAAATCTTAAGATTTTTGATGGAGGATGCCCGCAGACCCATCCTTGAAATAGCCCGCAGCATAGGCATTTCTGGGGCGGCCATACACCAAAGATTGCGCAAATTGGAAAGCGCAGGACTCCTCACAGGCTCCAAATTCATCATAAATCCACGGGTTTTAGGCTACACCACCATGGCCTACATCGGCATCTTTCTGGACAAGGCCATGTCCAACCCCATGGCCGTGAAAGAACTGGAAAAGATTCCTGAAGTCCTGGAATGCCATTATACCACGGGTAACTGGTCCATCCTCATCAAAGTGCTTTGCCGGGACAACGAACACCTTATGCAGGTACTCAACAAAAAAATCCAACAAATTGAAGGAGTGTCCCGTACCGAAACCTTCATTTCCCTGAACCAACAAATTGATCGACAAATACAGATCTGATATTTGTATTCAATCTAAATAAATATTACATTTGGACCATGAATGTAATAGTTCAATCCACATATTACACCCTATACCAAGACACCCAGCAACGGTGCTTCTTTGTCGATTTTGGCCAGAAAATGGTCCGTATGTCCCTTTGCCAGTTGTTATCGCTCCGGCAGAAGGTCATGTCCATTTCCATTGAGAGCCATTTCGATAGCGACCTGAACAAGCACGGGTTTGAAGTACTGATGCTCTGCAACAAGGAACATCTTTTTATCCTGAACACTTTTGAGATCTTGGACCTTAAAAAAATGGTAGAGCAGGGTTTTGTGGCCATGGGCCTATCCGCGGAAGGCGAGCTTGTCAGCGCCTGATCCGACCTTTTTTCCTTATTTTTATTCAGTCTTAAATTGGCTTAAAATTAAATACTTAGCCTTCGTATGCCGTGAAAATTCAGTATTTTTACACTATACACAACTTCAAAAAATCAATTATGAAAGATATAGCTAGACAAAGCATGAGCATCAAAGTGGAATCCATGGATATGCTCAATGCCCAGATAAAAATGGAAGCCCATGCCTCCGCCACCTATTTGGCGATGGCATCTTGGTGCGAACAAAACGGATTTTTTACCAGTGCCAAGTTTTTCTTCAAACAAACAGAGGAAGAACGTGCGCACATGATGAAGATATTCAACTTTTTGGTGGACACTGGAGGTAGCCCTGTTTCCCCAGAAGTGACGGACATCAACCACGATTATTCCTCCATTGTGGATGTGTTCGAAAGCACGCTGGAACATGAGGTGGCCGTGACCAAGTCCATCCACAACATCGTGAAAAAAGCGAGGGAGATAGGTGACATTGCCACGGAGCGGTTCTTGGATTGGTTCGTTATGGAGCAGGTCGAGGAAGAAAACACTATCAGGGACATTTTGGATATGATCGAAATCACAGGCACGGAAGGTGTAGGTCTTCAAATGATCGACAACCAAGTTGCCAAATGGATCGATTAATTTTTCATCCAACTATAAAATAAAAAAGGGGCCTAAAGGCCCCTTTTTTTGTTGATATACTATTTTTTAATCCCTACTTCCAAAGACCTGAAGCGCCCAGTAAAGCAAGGATGCCAATGCACCGATTGCGGCCACCAAATAGGTCCGTGCCGCCCATTTCAGGGCATCTTCCGCCCCGGCATATTCCTGTTGGCTCACCATGTTCTTTTGCTTCAACCACACCAATGCCCTTTTACTGGCATCGTATTCCACGGGAAGGGTGATGAAACTGAACAAGGTGGCAAAACCCATCATGATCAATCCGGCCACAGCAATGTAAAATCCAATACCACCAGCCACTCCTGTCGCGGCCATCAAGGCGATACCCCCGAACACCACCCAAGTGGACATCCCAGAGGTCACGCTCACCACGGGCACCAATTTGGACCGCATGGTCAGCCACTCATACGCTTGGGCATGCTGTACGGCATGCCCGCATTCGTGGGCGGCCACCGCTGCTGCGGCTGCATTCCTTTGATTATAGACCCCTTCGCTCAGGTTGACCGTCCTGTTCTTTGGATTGTAATGATCCGTCAACATTCCTGGAGTGGAAATGACCTTGACATCCCTGATTCCATGGTCGTCCAACATTTTTTGGGCAATCTCGGCACCGCTCATCCCATTGCGCAGGTGCACTTGTGAATATTTCTTGAACTTGCTCTTCAATTGATTGCTGACCAACCAGCTGACCAGTGCGATGGCACCTATCAATATATAATATGTCATCATAGCTTTTCTATTTTGGTATCATAAATATACCATATTAAAGCAAAAACCCCGCCAATATTTGACGGGGCCTTTTATCTGACAAAATGTAAGTTTCAGGCCAAGACCGGCTCCCATTGGAACGCCTTGGCTATCTCTTTGTAAACGATATCGCCTTCCACAATGTTCAATCCCTTGCCCAGGGACTTGTCCAGTTTGCAGGCGGTTCGCCATCCTGTATTGGCCAGTTTTAGCACATAGGGCAGTGTTACATTCGTCAAGGCAACTGTAGAAGTATAAGGCACTGCCCCTGGCATATTGGCTACACAGTAATGGACCACATCATCAACGATATAGGTAGGGTTCTCGTGGGTGGTAGGCCTGGTGGTCTCCACACAACCTCCTTGGTCCACGGCAACATCAACGATCACCGTGCCCGGACGCATGTCCTTGAGCATATCCCTGGTGATCAGGTTGGGTGCTTTGGCCCCTTTCAGGAGAACTCCGCCTATAATCAAGTCGTGGGTCTTTATATGTTTTCTGATATTGAATTCGTTCGAAAATTCGGTGACTACGTGTGGTGGCATAATGTCGTTCACATGGCGTAGGCGTTTCATGTTGACATCCAATATGGTCACATGGGCCCCAAGTCCCGCTGCCATTTTAGCAGCCTGAATGCCCACTACACCTGCTCCGAGTACCAAAACACGCCCTGGCGCCACACCGGGTACCCCGCCCAAGAGCACTCCGCGCCCCTTTACAGGTTTTTCGAGGTATTTGGCCCCTTGTTGAATGGCCATCCTTCCGGCAACTTCGGACATGGGGGTGAGCAGTGGAAGGGTCCCATCCTCATCTTCCACCGTTTCGTAGGCAATACAAATGGATTTACTCTCGATCATGGCCTTGGTGAGGGCCTCGCTGGATGCAAAATGGAAGTAGGTAAACACGATCTGCCCTTTTTGGATGAGTGCATATTCCTCGGCGATGGGCTCCTTGACCTTTACGATCATATCGCTCATGGCATACACCTGACCGATGGTATCCAAAATAGTGGCCCCGGCCCGCTGGTAATCGTGATTGAAAAAACCACTCCCTTCGCCCGCTCCGGACTGTACATATACGGTGTGGTTGTTCTTTACCAATTCAAAAACCCCGGCTGGTGTCATCCCAACCCGACTTTCGTTGTTCTTGATTTCCTTTGGTACCCCTACTATCATTTTGATATGTTTTGTAGTTAATGCCCCAAAGGTGATATAAAAAACAGAATCCAAGAAATAAAATCGACAAAAAGTAGGGGTCAACAGTCATAAATGATGTTTTTTTAACTTTATACCCTATTTTTTATAGGGGTTATTTTATTTTTTACTGTTTTTAAATTGAATTACCCTGTATTTTTTTGGGGTTAAACGGATATGAAATAAAAATGCACGCCGAAAAGCGTGCATTTTTAAGGACTGTCCTTATTTATGGAAAGGCTAAATTTTTCGTCAACCTGAACTTGTTTCAGGTTCTCATTAAACTATTTATAGATATGGATGAGATTCCGAAATAAATTCGGAATGACGACAAAAAGATTCTCCAAAAATCCATTTTATAGCTATCCTACTATATTGACGATCTTGCCCGGTACCACGATCACCTTTTTGGGAGCTCGGCCCTGCAACTGTTCCTGCGTCTTTTCATGGGCCAACACGGCGGCTTCGATCGCCATGCTGTCCATGTCCGTTGGAAATTCAAGTTTGAACCGCATTTTGCCATTAAAGGAAATAGGATATTCCTTGCTGCTCTCCACCAAGTACTTTCCTTCGAACTTGGGGAAAGGCACCTCGGCAATGGACTTGGTATGGCCCAATCGCTCCCAAAGCTCTTCGGCAATGTGCGGCGCATAGGGCGACACCAAGACGGCCAAGGGTTCCAAAATGGCCCTGCTGGTACATTTTTGTGCCGTGAGTTCGTTTACACAGATCATAAAGGTGGACACCGAAGTATTAAACGAAAAGTGCTCGATATCCTCCTCCACCTTTTTGATGGTCTTGTGCAGGGTTTTTAGGTTGTCGGCGGTGGGTTCCGCTTCGGTGACGCTTCGACTACGCTCAGCGTCCGAATCGAAAAAGGGCGTATAGAGCTTCCAAAGTTTCTTCAAAAAGGAAGATACTCCGGTGATACCTGCCGTGTTCCAAGGTTTGGATTGCTCCAACGGGCCCAAGAACATTTCATACAAGCGAAGGGAATCCGCTCCATACTCCTCACAAATGGCATCAGGGTTAACGACATTGTATTTGGATTTGGACATTTTTTCGACTTCCCGACCTACAATATATTTTCCATCTTCAAGAATGAAAGTAGCATCCTTAAATTCTGGAATCCAACTTTTGTATGCCTCTATATTCAATTCATCGGCAGAATTAATCATAGAAACTTCAGCATGTAGCGCTTGAATTTTATACATCAAATCCCGCTCTTCAGGATTATCAAATTCAATTTGCACCAACTTTTCTAATTCATAACCATACAAAGCATTCTTTTCATGGTCAAAAAGGTTTTTAGAAACGAAATAGGCTTTTCTGTTTAATGTATGTATTCTATAAACAAAAGCACTCGTCCCCGTGATCATCCCTTGGTTGATCAGCTTTTTAGCATATTCCGCTTTGGGCACATAGCCCCTATCGAACATAAAGTGCTGCCAAAAACGGGAATACAACAAGTGGCCCGTGGCGTGCTCGCTACCACCAATATAGAGATCCACATCTTGCCAATAGTCAATGGCTTCCTTGGAGAAAATGGCCTCGTTGTTTCGGGGATCCATATACCTATTAAAGTATTGGGAACTTCCCGCCCAACCCGGCATGGTGTTCAATTCCAAAGGATAGATCCCGTCATGCTGAACTTGATTCAGCATCCCATCCCCCTTGTCCGACCCTTCGACTGCGCTCAGGGTGACAAGGTCATTGGAAACTACTTTTTTGTTCTTAGCGTCCCAGGCCCAATGGGTGGCATTGCCCAAGGGTGGTTCGCCTGTTTCAGTGGGAAGGTATTTTTCCACTTCGGGCAATTCCAACGGCAAATGTTCCAAGTCGATCATCTGCGGCATCCCGTCCACATAATATACAGGGAAAGGTTCTCCCCAATACCGCTGACGGCTGAACACCGCATCCCGAAGGCGATAATTCACCTTGCCCTTGCCGTGACCTATTTTTTCCAGTTCTGCAATTGCTTTTTTGGTAGCTTCTTTATAGGAAAGTCCATTCAAAAAGTCTGAATTGGCAATAATCGTACTTTCCTTGTCGGCAAATGCCTCTTCTGAAATATCCACACCCTCAAAAATATTGGGGATGGGTATGTTGTAGTGTTTCGCAAAATCATAGTCGCGCTGGTCGCCACACGGAACGGCCATCACGGCACCTGTTCCATAGCTGGCCAACACGTAGTCCCCTATCCAGATCGGAATAGGCTCCTTGGTAAATGGATGCTCTGCATAGGCTCCGGTAAAGACACCAGAAACGGTTTTCACATCGGCCATACGGTCCCGCTCGGAACGCTTGGCAGTGGCTTCCACATAGGCTTCGACCTCAGCTTTTTGTTCGGGTGTCGTAATTTTGGCCACCAATTCATGTTCCGGGGCCAAGGTCATAAAACTCACCCCAAAAATGGTATCGGGGCGGGTGGTGAAGACTTCTATTTGGTAGGGGTGATTGAGCGGAGTCGAAATCACCTCTTTTTGAGATTTCTCGACTGCGCTCGAAGTGATATTGTCACCCGAAATCACATTGTTGTCGCTTCGACTACGCTCAGCGTCCAATACATTAAAAGTAACTGATGCCCCTTCAGAGCGACCGATCCAGTTGGTTTGGGAATCCTTCAAGGGTTGTGGCCAGTCGATGTTGTCCAGTCCGTCCAACAAACGCTGGGCATAGGCGGTGATACGCATGCTCCACTGCGTCATTTTTTTACGGATCACAGGGTGGCCCCCGCGTTCCGAAACGCCGTTAACGATCTCATCATTGGCCAAAACGGTGCCCAAAGCCGGACACCAGTTCACTTCGGTATCCGCCAAATAGGTCAACCTGTATTTTAAAAGGAGCTCTTGTTTTGTCTTTGCTGAAAAGCCATTCCAGTCTTCCGCAGAAAAAATAGGGGTGTCCTCGTCACAGGCAGCCTGGACATTCGCATTGCCCTCTTTTTCAAATACGGAAACCAAGGTTTCAATATTTTCTGCCTTATCGGATGTTTTATTGTACCATGAATTGAACAATTGGATAAAAATCCACTGTGTCCATTTGTAATAGTGTGGGTTGGAAGTACGCACCTCACGGCTCCAGTCGAAGGAAAAGCCCAATTGATCTAACTGCTCCCGATATCTTTTAATGTTGTTCTCGGTCGTTATCGCAGGATGCTGTCCAGTTTGGATGGCATACTGTTCCGCAGGCAATCCGAAGGAATCGTAACCCATGGGGTGCAGCACGTTGAACCCTTTGTGCCTTTTGTAGCGCGAATAGATATCCGTGGCAATATAACCCAGTGGGTGCCCTACATGCAGTCCCGCCCCAGATGGATAGGGAAACATGGACAGCGCATAGAACTTGGGTTTGTCGGAGTGGTTGGAAGCCTTAAAGGTTTCATTCTCTGCCCAATACTTCTGCCACTTGGCTTCAATTTCACGGAAATCGTAGTTCATCATACTTCTTTAGGTAATTTGTCACATCGAGCCCATCGACTACGCTCAGGGCAAACTCTGGTCGAGATGTCTCAAACATATTGGAAGAGATTTCTCGCCCTAAATTATCAGGACTCGAAATGACAATAAACTGTATCTCTTTTCGAGTTGCAAAAATAGGTTTAATCCCCTAAATACAATTTACTTTTCTATTTTTACATATTGATTCCACTCTATGAGCCAATATATTGAAAGATATCAGCGAAGAAAACTGATCTCCTCCTACTTTTCCGTGGTACTGAGCATTGGACTTGTGTTGTTCCTTCTCGGTGCGCTTGGTCTTTTGGTGCTGAACACCAAGAAGCTGGTCGACCATTTCAAGGAGCAGATCACCATTTCCGTATTCCTGAAGGACAGTGCCAAGCCCGTAGAGATCGATCAATTGCAAAAAAGTCTGGCCTTGGCCGAATACACCAAATCCGCCGAATATATTTCAAAAGAGGATGCCGCGGAACAGTACAGTGAGGACATTGGTGAGAATTTTGTGGAGTTTTTGGGATACAATCCCCTTAAAAATTCCATCGATGTGCACTTGAAAGCGGATTTTGTGTCCCCGGAACAGATCACCGAGATTGCCGAAGGGATAGCGGAAAAAACCTATGTGGACGAAGTGAGCTACGACAAGCCCTTGATAGAACTGCTCAATGACAACGCCCGAAAAATAGGGCTTTGGATCTTGGTGGCCAGTATCATTTTCACCGTCATTGCGGTTTTGCTCATCAACAGCTCCATACGCTTGTCCATTTACTCCAAGCGATTCATTATCAAGACAATGCAAATGGTCGGGGCGACCAAAAAATTTATCCGAAGGCCGTTCATCTGGACCAATATCAAACTGGGCATGATCGGGGCCTTGGTGGCCCTCATTTCCCTAGGCATTTTACTGTACTACCTCAACAAAAATTTCCCGGAACTGAACCTCTTGGATGACTACCCCATCCTTATCCTCCTATTTGTGGGCGTGTTCGGATTGGGGGTTGCCATCTCATGGGCCAGCACCCATTTTGCGACCCAACGTTTCCTCAATCTGAGGACGGACCATCTGTACTATTAGACAAAAGATATTGGGCCGCTCCGCTGAAAGATGCGAGACTCCTTTCTCCACTGGATTGATTTTGCACTTATTATGGGAAAGTTTTGATTAAATTTGTGCCATGAGCAAGAAAAACAACAACGATCAAAAACCCAACAAGGAGTTTGTTTTCCAAAAGAAAAATTACCTCTTTCTTTTTATCGGCATTGCCTTCATTGCCCTGGGTTTTATTTTGATGAGTGGTGGCGGGAGCGATGATCCCAATGTCTTCAACCCAGAGATCTACAATTTTAGACGGATCCGTTTGGCCCCCACTTTGGTATTGATCGGCCTCGGCATCCAAGTATATGCCATTTTGTTGAACCCCAATAAAAACAAGCACTGATTTGGAGTTGATAGATGCGATCATCCTTGGTATCATTCAAGGATTGACAGAATTCCTGCCCGTGTCTTCCAGCGGCCATTTGGAATTGGGAAAAGCCATATTGGGAGCGAATGCCCTTCCCGAAGAAAGTCTTTTGTTCACGGTGATCCTGCACTTTGCCACGGCATTGAGCACCATTGTGGTGTTTCGAAAGGATATTCTCGAAATTTTTAAGGGTCTTTTCCAATTCAAATGGAACGAACAGACCCAATTTTCCCTCAAAATCATCATTTCCATGATTCCCGCGGCATTGGTCGGGCTCTTCTTAAATGATTTTATTGAAGTATTTTTTGATGGTGCCATTATCATTGTAGGGATCATGCTCATCATCACTGCCATTTTGCTCTATTTGGCCGACATGGCCAAGACCACGGACAAAGGGGTGTCTTTCCGGAGTTCCTTTGCCATCGGTATGGCCCAGGCCGTAGCCATCCTGCCCGGCATTTCCCGAAGTGGGGCCACGATTTCCGCGGCCGTGCTATTGGGCGTTGACAAGACCAAATCCGCTCGTTTTTCGTTTTTGATGGTGGTTCCGTTGATCTTGGGCAAAGTGGCCAAAGACCTTATGGGGGGCGAGATCAATTTTCATGGGGACCAGGCCGTGGCCATGGGCGCAGGGTTCATCGCTGCCTTCATTGCCGGATTGGCCGCCTGTACCTGGATGATCAAACTGGTTCGCCAAAGCAAGCTTACCTATTTTGCCATCTATTGTTTCATCGTTGGGCTTATTGCCGTGGCTTGGAGCATTTGGGGATAGATCAGTACCTTTGTCAAAACCCAAAGCTTAGCTTTTGAAGACCAAAGAAGATTTTTTGAACGGTCAGATCCTTCTGATCGATAAACCTTTGGAATGGAGTTCGTTCCAAGCCGTAAATGCCTTAAAGTGGGCCATCCGGAAAAAATTCAATCTCAAGAAGATAAAGATTGGCCATGCCGGCACCTTGGATCCATTGGCCACCGGTCTGCTGGTCATCTGTACCGGAAAGTACACCAAGAAAATCCCTGAACTCCAAGGCCAAGTAAAGGAATATACGGGTACGTTCACCCTAGGCTCCACTACGCCTTCCTATGACCTGGAAACCGAGGTGGACCAGACTTTCCCCACCGAACATATCACCGAGACGGCCATTAAAGAGACCGCAAATCAATTTTTGGGGGAGATAGCACAGGTCCCCCCGGTATTCTCCGCATTGAAAAAAGACGGCAAACGGCTCTATGAACTGGCGCGGGAAGGCAAAGAAGTGGACATAAAACCAAGAAAAATAACACTCTTGGAATTTGAAATTACCAGAATCGCCCTCCCCGAGGTCGATTTCAGGGTGATTTGCAGCAAAGGGACCTACATCCGCTCCCTGGCCCATGATTTTGGCAAGGCATTGGGCTCAGGTGCCTATCTTTCAGCCCTCAGAAGAACCAAAATAGGGGATTTCAACGTAAATAATGCTACCAGCCCTTTAACTTTCAAAGAAAGTCTGGAGTAAAATATTTTTTGAAAAATGCGGTTATAGTATGACCATGAACCTGAACAGAAGCCAATTATCACTCTTGATCACCTTCTTTTCCATGGCCATTGTGATCCTGTTGTTGTTCAACATTCACTTGGGCGGGATGAAAGAGGATGAATACGTCATTGAAATGAGCTTGGCCGATGAGGACATAGAAAAGTTGCTCGAAGAGGAAGAAAAAAAGTTGGAGGAGCTAGCTGCCAACAGTGACCCCATCAAAAGCCACATGGCCCTGAACGAAACGGCAAAACCTACCGTCGGGAACCCCGAACCCCTGAAAACCTTGGAAGAACTTATCGAAGAAAGGGCTCTGAGCAGTGAGACTGGGGAATATTCCGGAGACGACAGTTTTTCGAGCCAGTTGAAGCAGCTCCGGCAGCAACGGGACGAAAAAAAACAAAAATTGGGCGAGCGTGATGCCCAAAAAGAAGAGTTCACCAACTATTTAAAGGATAAACGTACCTCCATTTCCTACTCCCTTGTGGAAAGAAATGCCTACTCGTTGCCACCGCCCATTTATACCTGTATCGAAGGCGGAAAGGTGGTCATCAACATCAACGTGGATTCCAATGGCTATGTCACGGATGCCAGTTTTAACGACAAAAGTTCCACGACCAGCAACGGCTGTTTGGTGGACAACGCCATCAACTATGCACTAAAGGCGCGTTTCAGCCCCGATTCCAAAAGTTCGCAAATCGGGACCATCACCTATTTATTCCAGAGCAAGTAGTTGTAGGATATCGCCGAGGATATTTTTGCCCTTGTCCTTGTTGTACCAAACTTGGAGGTCCTGTTTGAATCCATCGGTCAGTTTGCCATGCGCTGCCTTGAACGCCTCTACCATTTCCGTGGCGACACTGGGTCTAGGGCCCCACTCTCCCACAATTTGCTCCTTGTTCTTGTCCAAAACGATGAGCTTGGGAATGGAACGGCTCCCTTTGGTCAAAAAGGCATCCATAAGCTCTAGGTTTTCATCCCGGAGAACAATCTTTAGTTCTATATTTTTAGCTTTCCTGGCTATTTGGTCCATGATGGGCAAGCTGGCAGCGGCATCCCCGCACCAACTCTCCGTCAACACCAAGAAGACCAGTTTTGAATCCAATTTGGAAAGCTTTTCGTGTACATCTTCCGGCATCTTAAAAGTTTTCTCCCATCGGCGCATACGTTGGTCGTTGAGTTGGGTAAAATTGATACGGGCCTCTGACTGTTCCGGTCCCGTGGTCTTGCCCTCCTCGGCCAATCTATGTACCCGTTCACGATATTCTTGATAATCCTTTCCTTTGGAAAGGGCTTCTTCAGCCAATGACAACCTATCTTTTTCGATGACTTCCATACAGATTTATTTTTTCAAAAATACAATGGGCCAATGGCCCATTTTGTGACTTTTGTCATTGGTAGCCCTTTTTATGAAAACCTTGCAAACCAAGTAAAATAATTCTTGTTCCATTCTGTATTTGTGAATAATCCAGCCGTCCATCTCAATTTTATAGTCACTATCTTTATGGTCAAATTTTTTCTATGGAAAAACACAGGTGTGGGTGGTGCGTTGGCGACCCCTTGTATGAAGCATATCATGATACGGAATGGGGTGTTCCAGTAAAAGACGATGACCTTCTCTTCGAATTTTTGACCTTGGAGACCTTCCAGGCGGGACTGAGTTGGATCACCGTACTAAGGAAACGCGATAATTTCCGCAAGGCCTTTGACCAGTTCGATTATAAAAAAATTGCAACCTACAAACAGCCCAAGATCGATGCCCTTTTGGAAGACCCGGGCATCATCCGCAACAAATTGAAAGTACACGCCACCGTGTCGAATGCAGTTGCGTTTATGGAAATCCAAAAAGAGTTTGGAAGTTTCAGCAACTATATCTGGGGATTCGTGGACGGCAGTCCCATCAAAAATACACTGGAAAATTACAGGCATGCTCCTGCAACGACCCCTATTTCCGATGCCATCAGCAAAGACCTGAAAAAACGCGGCTTCAAGTTTGTGGGAAGTACCGTGGTCTATGCCCACATGCAGGCCACTGGTATGGTGAACGATCATGAAATCCATTGTTTTAGATATCATGAAGTGTAGGGCTGGTCTATTATTGCTGCTCTTTCTACCCTTTTGGGCAATGTCCCAAGAAAAGCGCGAACAAGAATTTAGGATTGACAGGACGCAATTCCCTGATGTGGCATTTTCCCAAATCGAGGAATATCTGACAAATGCCAAAAGAATACGCTTCTACCAAGAAATGGACAGCACCAAAAAAAGCTACGAGGCCAAGTTCAAGAAAGGGAGGCTGCACTATAGTGTGGAGTTCAGTGAACAAGGGAAATTGGAAGATGTGGAATTTATCATCAAGGAAAGGGACATGCCCAAAGATTCCTGGAATGCGATTATGGACCACCTCCATATGGAATATCCCAAGTTCCATATCAAAAAAATCCAACAGCAATATCCGCTGAACGACCGTGATCCCCAAAAAATGTTGCACGAGGCCTTCCAAAACCTGATTTTGCCCTACATCAATTATGAATTTGTTTTTTCTGCCAAAAAAGACAAAGGGTTCCAAACCTATGAGGCCCTGTTCAACGCCGAAGGTACCCTGATCCATATCCGTAAATCACTCCCCCCAAGCTACGATCATGTCCTATATTGAAAAATGGCCTTCCCTTCTTTTCTTCTTTTTGTTCTTCGGCGCCATCCATGCCCAAGACAACCTCACTGGTTATTGGCAACCTCAATTTGCACTGAATTATGATGTCACCGGGATCTATTCGCATAATTTTTCGGTGGCCAACCGAAATTATATCATTGAGGACAGCGAAGTATTGTTGAAAATAAGACAGATTGATCTGGTCCATTTTTCAACACTCAAGATAAAAGACAATCAAAGCATAGCTTTGGGCATACAGTATCGGTTCAGGAACAATTTTGATGGTGGCGATAACGAACTTCGACTCACTCAGCAGTACAACGTGACCAGCAAGCCTCTGTCCGTCCGTTATGGTCATCGGTTCCGGTCGGAGCAGCGCATCACCGAATCACTCACCACCCACAGGTTCCGATACCGTTTCGCAGTGGATTTTCCATTGATGGGCGAAAAGTTGGACCTTGGGGAGCCTTACTTTGTGGGCAGTTTTGAAAACTTGCTCAGTGTGGCCAAAGGCACTTCTTCCCAATACGATGCCAGGCTGAGCGGACAGATAGGGTGGCAACTGGACGGCGGGCTAAAGCTTCAGGCCGGTGTGGAATACCGTATGGAGGAATTCACGTCAGGGCAGCCCCAAAATGTGGTATTTTTACTCACCAGTGCCCAATTGTCCCTGTAAAATTTCCATAAACCTATTTCTTGGGATCAATTCGGCACCAAGGCTTTCCAAATGATCGGTATGAACTTGGCAATCAATGAGCTTGTAACTTTTTTTCTCCAGTTCCTGTGCCATTTTGATAAAGGCGTATTTGGAGGCATTGGGCCTTAAACTGAACATGCTTTCCCCACAGAATACATGGCCCAGGTCCACGCCATAGAGTCCTCCCACCAGTTGGTCTTCCTCCCAAACCTCGTAGGATCGGGCAATTTTCTTATTGTGTAGATCAAAATAGGCCGTTTTCATCTCTGGGGTAATCCATGTCCCATGCTGTCCTTTCCGTTCCACCTGGGCGCAGTGCTCCATCACTTTTTCAAAACAGGTGTTTTGGGTGAGCCTGAACTTGTCGCTCCGCAACTCCTTTCGCATGCTCTTGGATATTTTTATTTTATCCGGGAAAAGCACCATTCTGGGATCCGGACTCCACCAGAGGATAAGGGCATCGTCATTGAACCAAGGAAAAATACCGCTTTTATAGGCCAAAAGAAGTCTTTCGGGCGACAGGTCACCGCCCACAGCGAGAAGGCCATCCTCATTGGCCATCTCTACTGGGGGAAACTCCAACCGTTTCCCTAAAAAATGTAGCGGAAATTTGCTCCCGTAGTTTTCCACAATACTGTTTTATCCTAAAAATAAGCAATGGAACAGAAAAGAGAAAGCCCTTCCTCTTTCTCAGGTTGGGCTTTTATGAAAAATGTTGTTTCCTTAAAAGGAAAGATGGTTGGCTTTTTTAGAACGGAAGGTCGTCGTGATCCTCCTCATTGAGGTCGTCCGCAGGCTCAAAGGCTTCCATGGGAGGAACAGGGGGCATGTTACTGTTGCCGGTCTCAGCCTGTAGGTTCTCGATGCGCCATCCCTGGATGGAGTTGAAATATTTGGTTTCTCCCTGAGGGTTCACCCATTCCCTGCCCCTAAGGTTGATGCTTATCTTCACGGCTTGGCCCACATTATAGCTATCCAACAAATCACATTTGTCCTGTACAAACTCCACCAAAATATGCTGGGGATATTGCTCTTCCGTGGTCACCACAACCTCTCTTTTCCTAAAACCATTGCTTCCGAAGGTTTTGGTATCATCGATCATCTTGATTTTTCCCTGAACTTCCATTATGTTAATTTTTGTTGAATTTCAAAAGTACATAAAATGAATCCTATTGAAAACCCGTTATGCTAACTAACTATCAACATGTTTTCCATTTTCCGCTATCTTTAAAACACAATTCCGCCAACAATGAACTTCAGCCCCCAAAGGAAAGCTTCCAATATTACCTTGTTGATATCTGCATTCATCATTGTGAGCTTGATTTTGTGGAACACCAACAGTTTTTTCAGAAAGTTCAAGGAAGAAGAGCGTTTGAAAATGGAAATATGGGCCACGGCCCAGTTGGAGCTCATCCAGTCCCCGGTGGACCAAGAACTGGGCAACCTCACCTTGAAGGTGATGGCCAACAATACGTCCACTCCCATGATCTTGGTCAATGAGGAGGGGTCCTATAAAACGCACAACATTGCCAAAGATAAGATTGCCGATAGCATCTATATCCAACAAAAAATAGAGCAGTTCAAGAACGAGAACGAGCCCATACAGATCATCCAGGAAGATGAACTGCTGGAAACACTCTACTACGGAAACTCCGAGGTACTCAACAAATTGAAGTACTACCCCCTTGCGCTACTGCTCATCATATGTCTGTTCGGCACGGTCATTTTCTTTTTCTTCAAGACCAATAAGGCCTCGGAACAGAACAAGCTTTGGGCAGGAATGGCCAAGGAGACCGCACACCAGATCGGCACCCCGCTGACATCTCTCATGGGTTGGAACGAGCTGTTGAAGACCGAGGACATCAACCCGGATGTGACCAAGGAAATTGCGAAGGACATTGACCGCCTGCAGACCATTACGGAGCGTTTTTCCAAAATAGGCTCCATCCCGGAACTGCATGTACACGACATTGTGGAGGAAACCAAAAAGGCCTACGACTACTTGAAACAAAGGAGCTCCAAGCTGGTACACTTCTCTTTCAGCAGCAATGTGGAGGAAGCCCCTGTACTGCTGAATCCCCCGTTGTACAACTGGAGCATTGAAAACTTGGTAAAAAATGGAATCGATGCCATGAAGGGCAAAGGGAACATCGCCATACAGATCGAGAAAAAGGGACAGACGGTCAACATTTTGGTTTCGGATACAGGTCATGGAATCGCAAAAAGTGACTTCCAGAACATTTTTAATCCTGGGGTGACCACCAAGAAAAGAGGTTGGGGATTAGGACTTTCACTGGTAAAAAGAATCGTGGAAGAATACCATAAAGGAAAAATTAAAGTATTTTCGTCTAGTAAAGAAGGAACAATCATGCAAATTTCCCTAAGAGCAAATGAAAAATGAAATGAGCCATGGCAAAGGAAAAAAAACTCGTAATAAAGGAAGCTGAGATTACCAATAACTGCCCCGAATGTTATAATCAGGAACTAAAGCTTACCTTCTATCAAAAACACACCTATGGTGCTCTCTACCACAGAACGACCAATGAGGTGACCCACGAGCTCAAGTGCAACAAGTGCAATTCCATCATTTATCCGGTGAACTGGACCCCAGACATAGAAAGGGTCTATGAGTATTACAACAAACTGGTGGCCCCTGACCGAAAGTCGGTGCGCTTTACCACCTTGTTCTTCATCATTGTGGCATTGCTGCTCTGCCTAGTGGCGGGAGCTGCATACTTTTTTATTCAGGGTACAATTTAGAGGTGGGACCGAATGGCTTCGGCCACGGCCTCAAATTCTTCTGTGGTCAATTTTTCCTTGTGCTGAAAGGTTGCGTTCGCCATGCTCTGCAAGGGAATAAGATGCACGTGCACATGGGGCACTTCGAGACCAATGACGGTCATGCCGACCCGCTTGCAGGGAACGGCTTTTTCCAGGGCAATGGCCACTTTTCGTGAAAACGACATGAGTTTGTTATAGGACTCCTCGTCCAAGTCCCATATTTTGTCCACTTCCTTTTTGGGGACACATAGGGTATGCCCTTTGGAATTTGGGTTGATGTCCAAAAAGGCGAAGTTGTCCTCGTCTTCGACTATTTTATGGCTGGGAATCTCCCCATTGATGATCTTGGCAAAAATACTGGCCATCTTGATTTGGTTTTTAACTAAAAATCCCGTCGTGGGACGGGATTAAATATACAGATTTTAATCGTTGTCACTCCCTGGTAATCTCCAAAACTTCTAGTTTCAAGGTTCCATTCGGCACCTTGATCTCTGCCATGTCGCCCACTGATTTTCCCAACAACCCTTTTCCTATCGGGGAGGTAACGGATATCTTTCCGGTCTTTAGATCGGCCTCGCTTTCGGCCACCAAGGTATATTTCATGACCATACCATTGGCCTGGTTTTTCAACTTTACGGTCGACAGCACCAGTATCTTTGAGTTGTCCAATTGTGATTCATCGATCAATCGGGCATTGGCCAAGGTTTCCTCCATTTTGGAAATCTTCATTTCCAAGAGGCCCTGTGCTTCCTTTGCAGCATCATATTCGGCATTCTCGGAGAGATCTCCTTTGTCCCTGGCCTCTGCAATGGCCTGGGATGCCTTGGGACGCTCCACATCCTTTAGCTGGTTCAGCTCGTCCCTCAACTTCTTTAGTCCTTCAGCGGTATAATAAGATATCTTGCTCATATCGTGATGTTTTAATGCAAAGGGACATCGAAGAAAATCAAAAAAATTTCCCCAATGGTCTCTTTCTTTACAAATACAAAAAATCCTCAACGATTCCCATGACCTGCATGGTTTTTGCGAGGATTTAACGCAAATATAGGTAATTTTTGTTCAACTTTGCTGAAGGAGCCCATTGAAAATACAGCTATGAAATACTTCTGGAGCCTTTGTCTTCTTTTTTTGCTATTATCCTGTAGTTCAGATAGTACCAACCGAAATCCCTATTTACAGGAGGTAAATTTCCGGTTTGAACTGAACCTCAACCTGCCCTTGTACAGCAATCTCAATACCATAGGCAATCCTGTGTATGTGGGAAACAGCGGTGTGGGCACCCGCGGTGCTTTTGTGATCAAATCCAGCTTGGACAGCTACTATGCCTTTGAGGCCAGTTGCCCCAACCATACCCCCAATGATTGCTCCACCATGACCATTGATGGGCAGAATGTGGTGTGCAGCTGTGAAGGCTATACCTATAACCTATTCACGGGACAGCAATTGGACAGGCCGAACGACGGCAAAAGATATCATGACCTACTATATTACAGGGCCACACAGAGTGGGAATGTGGTGGTCATCTCCAACTGATCAGCTGTTTCCCAAAATCCGGTCCATGACCCAACTGGTGTGCAATCCCGTTTTTCCGGTGGATGGGTGGATTGTTCTTCCCAACAGGTGTTCCCTGATGTTTTCCACATGAAATTGTTGCACATGATCTGGATGGGGGATTTCGAGGAACTGTTGCCCTGAATCATTTTCCAAGATCAAAGGGGCCTCGTCCAAAACCGCAAAGCTGATTTTTCCTCCAGAACCCAAAATCTCCACGTTATCGACCCTTTGAAAAGAGCCAAAGTTCCAGAAACCGGTTCCGGTGATACCCCCTTCGTGCAGCCAAGTCCCAGAAACCGTATCGTGAGCGGAATATAGCCCTTGTTGGTTCAATGCAATCCCGTGGGCCGTTTGAATGTCCCCCAACAGAAAGGTGAACAGATCCAGCCCGTGGCTCGCCAAATCATCAAAATACCCTCCGGGTGCCACTTTACTGTCCGTGCGCCAATTGTGTTCGCCACTCAGATCTAAATCACTGGGTGGCTTCGTCTTTTGCCAATGAATGTGCCGTACTTTCCCGATCAGGCCTTCATCCAGCCATTGCTTCACCTTAAGGAACCTGGGAAGCGAACGACGGTAATAGGCCACAAATAGTGGAATGTCCTTTGCCCGGAATGCATCATAAATGGCAAGACTGTCTGCATAATTGGGCGCCAAGGGCTTTTCGATGCAGCACGGTTTCCCAGCAGCGGCCACTTTAAGGGCATAAAATTTATGGGAGTCGGGTGGTGTGGCTATGTAGATGGCATCTATCTCCGGATGGGCAATTACCTCATCCGCATTGGTGGTCCATTGGGCTATTTTGTGCCTCCGGGCATAGTCCTTTGCCTTCTCCGCATTGCGGCGCATGACCATTCGTACTTCAAAATCAGGAGTGTTCACATAGGCTGGAACACTCTTTTTTTCGGCCACACTGCCACAACCAATGATGCCCCAGCGAAGGGGTCTGCTTTCAGGAAAAAGAAAATGGGATTCTGCCATATTATAAAAGTACAGAATCCCATTCACTAGGTTTTAAAAAACAATGGTGGCCCCCAACAAAAAGTTGATTCCTGCCTGAGGATAATACCTGGCTTCCTCGATGGTGGTGATGGTTCCTGGGTTGGAAAAATCATCATCATAAGTGTAAAAATATCCGTTGGAAACAATATCGGCATCGAAAATGTTGTTCACCAGACCAGACAACACAATGCTCTTAAAAAAGGAGTTGGCCCTGATGACATATTGCACATTGAAATCGGTCTGGGTATAACTGTCCAAAGTGGAATTTTCCGAATCAATATTGCCCATGTACTGCTTGCCCACAAATTTGGACAGTAGGGACAACTGTAGGTTTTGATTGGGCTGAAAGGCCAGAATATTGCCTGCCACGATCTTTGGGGAATAGGCTATGTTGGTATTCCCCAAATCCTGTAGTTCCCCGTCCCTTTGGAAATAAAAGTCGAGGTTTCGATTGTCGCTAAGGGCGATATTGGGCCTGAGCATGAACTTTTGGCCCAGTTTGATGTTGGCATCCATTTCCAGACCCAAGCGATAACTGTCCCCCACGTTGGACCTCAAGGGCGCCCCCACATCGTTGAGCTCTCCGGTTAACACCAACTGGTCCTTGTACCTCATATAGTATACATTGGTATTCAATTGGAAATTGGGGGAAACATAGCGCCATCCCAATTCAAAATCGTTCAGATGCTCAGGTTTTGGGCTCCCACTTTCGTAATCGTTACGGTTGGGCTCCCTGCTGGCCCTGGCATAGGAAAGATAGAAATTGTTGTTTCGATCCAAATCAAAAGTGACGCCGGCCTTGGGGTTGAAAAAATCAAAGGTATCATCGACCAATCCGGTATCCTCCCCATTGGCCTCATAGCCAACCCCTCGGTATTGCAGATCGCCAAAAACAGACCATTTGCTGTTGAGCTGATAGTTGGCCTTGGCATACACATTAAGATCGGTCTTGGTGGAGCTGTCGTCATAATATCGGTCCCGAATATCACTGTTGCTGGCAAAACGTGCCCAAATGATCTCCCCAAAATGATCACCTTTATACTCGTTATACCCTCCCCCCAAGATCACTCGGAGTGCGTTTTTGTGGTAAGTGGCCGAGAAGACGGTCCCGTAAAAATCATTTTCCAACCAACGCCTACGGATCAAATCTGTGGTGCTGACCTCTTCCCCGTCCACAGTGATGGGCTCCAATCCATAATCGGCAAAATCATCCTCATCGCGGTACTGTTCAAAAAAACCTCGTCCACGTGTATAGTGGAAGGCCAGATTGGTGCTCCACTCATCACTCAAAGTCTCACTCCAGTGCAGTTGAAAATGATCTTGCTTGTAATTGTCCTCTTCGTTGTCATGGAACCTGGTCTGTCCGTTGGCATCGGTGTACTCCCCCACAGGATTGAACGTTCGGTCCTCCTCCAATTGTTGGGCGGTGACCCCGTCCCAAGCTTGATAGGTAATCTCGTGCCCTCCAAAGAGCAGTGCCTTTATAAGGGTGTTTTCGTCCTTATAAACCCCTTGCAGGAAATAGGCGTCCAGTTCAGAAGCCGCCCTGTCCACATACCCATCGGAAGTGATCCGGGACAACCTTCCCGAAAATTCAAAATGATCGTTCAAGATACCGGTGCTGAACTTCACATTGTTCCGCAGCGTGTTGAAACTCCCCACGGATGATGAGACCTTGGCATAGGCTTCCTCGGAAAACGCATCGGTGAGGACGTTGAGGCTTGCACCGAAAGCCCCTGCCCCGTTGGTAGAGGTCCCCACACCCCTTTGCAATTGAAGACTTTGGGTGGAAGAGGCAAAATCGGGCATGTTCACCCAAAACGTACCCTGCGATTCGGCATCGTTATAGGGCACGCCATTGATGGTCACGTTTACCCGTGTGGCATCACTACCCCGGACTCGGATGCTGGTGTATCCCACCCCAGCTCCTGCATCGGAAGTGGTCACTACCGCAGGCATAAAGTTCATCAGAATGGGCACATCCTGTCCTAGGTTCCTGGAAGCCATTTCCTCCTGGTTCAAGTTGGAAAAGGTGATGGGAAATTCCTTGGTCACCCTAATGGCCTGTACCAAGACCTCATCCAGCACGACTTTTTTTCCTTCCAGGGAATCGGTCTGCGCTTCCTGTGCGCCCATGGTGGATGCGAATCCGGAAAGGGCCAATGTTGCCACTAAGGTTTTGATGTTGCTCCCGTGGTTCTTTGTCGGTCGCGTTGGACCGCATTCCAACCCAGCGGTCATGGGCTTACTGATTGAATAAAGCAGTTTCATTCGTAAAAAATGTTACGAATAAAAGGGGTCATTATTCTTGTTGATAAATTGATTTTTGTTTCAAAAGAAACATAGAAATTCCAAGATGCGCCTTGCGCAATCCCTTGGCGGCATTACCCGCCCAGGTTCATTGGGTATAATCTCAGCCTTTCGTGAAAAAAGCACCCCTTTGAGATGGGGCAAATGTAGTGTGCCGAGTCCACTTTTCATAAAAATAAATCGGGAAAATTTAACTTTTACTAACAACCGAGGCCCTGATGTGCCAGCGTATATATGGGTATGCATCCTAAATCCAAAAAAAGGTTTACGTTCAAGATCATTTCCAGTTACGTGGCTCTTGGCGTATTAGCCGTGCTTGCTTCCTTTTTTATCTACAGTGAGTTCAAGACTTATATTTCCGCCAAGAGCAAGGAGGAAGACAACGTCAAGTTATTGAAGACCAATAGGCTGCTCACTGATCTGTACGAAGCGGAAAACTTATCCAAGTTGGCACTTCAGACCAAAAAACCGGACGACCTCCAGGCCTATGCACAAAAGGTGGATTCCATCAATACCATCATAGATTCTCTTAAGCCACTTGCCAACAATGACCCCAATGCCCCTATTTCACAATTGGACAGTGTGCAGGAACTACTCAAACAAAAGGTCTTCAACAGTGCCGAGCTGCGCAAACTTAGGGTGAAGAACGAAAACAGGACCTCTTACGATTCCGTGCTGGATGCTTTCCATAAAATGGAAGTGGGCATGGGACGCATCACCCCAGAGACCTTTGCGCCCAACTTTAAACAGTTGCCCGCATCCACACAAAATTCCATTCGGGAATATGTGGCCCTTCTCAACAAAAACATTCCCAGTTCCAATGGGGATGTTGATGCGAACAACATCGATTCCATTCTCCATTTGTCCAAATCCATATTGAACAAGGCCAAAATGGAAACCGCGGCCATTGAACGTTCCATGATCCAAAAAGAGCTGCAGATCTATAGGACCGACATTGAGCTTTCCCAAAAAATACGGAACATTATCGCTGGCTTTGAAAAAGAAATGGCCCAAAATGCCTATTTGGACAGCCTCAACCAACAACAGGCATTGGAAAGGACCACCCGATTGGCCGGTGGTGCCATTTTATTGGGACTATTGATCGTTGTTTTCTTCACCTTATTGATTTCCAGAGACTTTTGGAAAGTCCAACGCTATAGGGAACAACTGGAAGAAGAGAAAAAATACTCTGAATTTCTATTGAAGAGTAGGGAGCAACTGATCACTACGGTGAGCCACGACCTGAGGACACCCTTGAACACCATCAGCGGATATTCCGAATTGATGGAACACAGCGGATTAAACGGCAAGCAACTGAACTATCTGAAAAATGTCAGGTCCGCATCGGGCTATGTGGAAAACTTGGTGAACGACCTTTTGGATTATTCAAAATTGGAAGCGGGGAGAATGAACCTCGAACAGATGCCCTTTATCCTCTCCAACCTTATCCAGGAAACCTCGTTGCACTTCAAGGACGTAAATTCCAAAAAGGAGGTGGAACTCCAATTGGAAATCGACGAAAACCTGGAAAAACCTATTGTGAGCGACCCATTCCGCATACGGCAGATATTGACCAACCTTGTGGGGAATGCCTTTAAATTCACCCAAAAGGGCTATGTGAAAATAAGCGCCCTCTTGGAAGAAAAAGGGAATGAACAATGGGTCAGGATCAGGGTAAAGGATACGGGAATCGGTATAAAAACTGAACAACAAGAGTTGATATTCCAAGAGTTTGCCCAAGCCAGTGATTCGACCGAGAAAAAATATGGGGGGTATGGTCTGGGACTGACCATTTCGAAAAAACTGACCGAACTTCTCAACGGAACGATATATTTGGAAAGCCATGAGAATGAAGGAAGTACATTTACGGTTCGGATTCCTGTGGCGTTTGGTGAAATGCCCATTGCGGAAGACCCTCCACAAGAAAAAAAACTTGATGGCCCCTTGACTCTCTGTGCAATCGATGATGATGCCAACATGCTCAAGCTCTTGGAAGACATCTGCCAAGTCAATGCTATCCCTATAAAGACCTACACCAATTTCGAGGAAATTGAAAAACAGGGGAACATTTCATGTGATGTTGTACTGACCGATATACAGATGCCCGGGATCGATGGGTTTGCCGTTCTGAAAAGACTTCGGGACATGGGCTATGAAAATCCAGTAATAGCAATGACGGGGCAAAAAATATCGGACAAATCGGCCTATACGGTGGCGGGGTTCACCGATGTACTGCAAAAACCATTTTCCAATACCTCATTCCTTAACATTTTGGGCATGATGGGTCATTCGATCAATGGGAGAAACACAGCGACCACTTCTGTTCCTGATTCACAATCGGCACATTTCAGTGTCGGGAACATTGCCCCGTTCCTAGATAGCCCACAGGCCGTTCTGGAAGTACTGGAAGTCTTTTTGGAAAACACGGAAAAAAATTTGGGACTGCTCTTTTCACACATTGGGAGCACCAATTTTTCGGAAATAAGAGCCATTTCACACAAAATGCTGCCCATGTTCAGGCAATTGGAGGTACACAAGGCCATCCCCTTGTTGGAGGAACTGGAACATCTTTCTGATGATGCCAAGGCGAAAAAAGTATTCGGGACATTGACACAGCTTCAAAAAGTGGTCCACCACCTGAATGTTGCCATCAAAGATTATCTGGTCAGACTTCCAGTTGATATTGATTGATCTTGTTGTAAAGGGTCTTACGGGTTATCTGGAGTAATTTGGCCGCCTTGCTCTTGTTGAAATTGGTCTGTTTGAGAGCATCCAAGATCCTTTCCTTTTCATATTCGGACTTGGAAAAGACGGGAGTATTATTGCCTTTGGTCCCATTGACGACCTCTTCTGAAAGAGAACTGGGCAGAACAGTATTGCCTTCCGTAAAGAGCACGGCCCGCTTGATCATGTTCTTCATCTCCCTGAGGTTTCCCGGCCATGGATAGTCCATCAATATCTGTTTGGCCTCGGCTGAAAATTCCAACACCTCTTTCTCCAATTCGGCATTGGCCCTATCCAAAAAATAGTTGGCGAACAAAAGAATGTCTTCCCTTCTTTCTCGCAATGAGGGAACCTCAATGGAAAATTCGTTCAGCCGATGGTAAAGGTCTTCCCTGAAACTGCCTTCTTCAACGGCCTCCTGCAGGTTTTCGTTGGTAGCGGCAATGATCCGAAGGTCCAGTTGTATCTCTTTGGTGCTCCCTACCCGTTTTATCTTGCGTTCCTGAATGGCCCTGAGCAACTGTACTTGGTGTTCGTAGGAAAGATTGCCCACCTCATCCAAAAATAGGGTGCCGCCATTGGCCGCTTCAAAATGCCCTTTCTTGTCCTCTATCGCCCCTGTGAAACTCCCCTTGACGTGGCCGAAAAACTCACTGGTGGCGATTTCCTTTGGAATGGCGCCGCAGTCCACAGCCACAAAACTTTGCCCTTTTCTTTTACTGGCATGATGGATGGCATTTGCAGTGACCTCCTTGCCCGTACCGCTTTCCCCCGTCAATAAGACCGACATATTGGTGGGCGCAACCAGATTTATGTATTGCTGGAGTTTTTTTGACCGTTCACTTTCCCCGACCAAAAAACTAGCTTGCTCTAGCTTTTTGGGGCTGGGCGACGGTTTCTTAGGAGTTTCTTCCTTGGTATGGGCCACATTGAGGGCGTTGTTGATCACCGTCAAGATTTCCTCGGGAGTAAAGGGTTTCGAGATATAATCGAAAGCTCCCTTTTTCATGGCATTGACCGCGGTCTTCACTTCAGCATAACCTGTCATCAAAATGACTTGGGTAGTGGGCGATTCCCTTTTGACCTGTGGGAGCAAGGTGACCCCGTTCCCTTTTGGAAGCCGTACGTCCGACAAGATGATATCAAAAATGGAAGTGCTTAACTGTTCTTCCGCTTCCTTGATGGAGTAGCTTGTGGAAACGGCAAAACCATGTTTGGTCAAAAACTTTTGCAGCATTTGACAAAAAGCAGTGTCGTCTTCAATGATCAAGATTTTGGGCATATCTCAGTCAACTAATATACGATACCGTCACTTGATCACATGCCGGGCGAACTATAAATTTATCACAAAAAAGAAAGGGACCGCTCTCGCGGCCCCTCACTAACCAAACCAACTAACCTAACGTGGTTTCGAAAACTATGATCTACATCTCAATCCAGTTCCCTTCAGCATCGGCATATACAGATCCTGTGGTACCATCTTCAAGGATAAGATCCAACTTGTACTGGTCCTGATCGTTTTTATATGCCTTGGCAACCTTGGCAGTGGGGTAATCTTTTGCCACGGCTGCTGTTACTGCTTCTGGTACATCAGAAACACTGATTTCTTCAAAATCTTGCGCTACAACAACGGCTGTGTCGTCCATTTTCAATTCTGGGGATTCAACATTGGCCATAGCCGTAAGTCCTACAAATGATAGTGCGGTTGCAAAAATTAATTTTTTCATGGTATATGATTTTATGTTATGAATTAAACTCGCTTATCTATATGAAAAACTGGTGCCAATCCTGAAAGGCGTCCCAAATTTACCTCATCTTACTGTTTGTGAGGTGTTTATAAATTGTGCCGTTTTTCGAGTGTTGTGTAAAACTGTGTAGAGTGCGGGTCAAGATGTATAGTTTTTACACAAGAAAGGCTGCCGAAGCAGCCTTTCCTTACGCCAAAATCATAATCCCAAGGAAAAAGACTATGAATCAGATTGGCAGCAATGGACAATACATGGATAGTGTTTATATAGCATCATCCTGATTCTTTTTTTCATTTTTCTTTTTTCGGCCCTTCACATAAGAGTATAAAATGTACATGGCAATCCCAAGGGAGACCATATTGAGTAACAGTACTATTTTTAAAAACATCTTTTTTCATTCACATTTGCAGTTTCCATACCAAGGTTAAAAGAAAGCCGTACTGGATGTACGGCTCTCTAACCAAATCAACCAACCTAAATCCTAACAATCCAAAAGGACTGCGAATACTTTGCCTTGAGACGTAAATCAACATCCCAATAGGTTGTACATTTCTATGACACCTTTTATGAATCCAAGTCACACGAATGGCCAAAAAAAATCCGCCATCAAAATTGATGGCGGACATACTGTTCTGTTCTTGTGTTGTTTAGGCCTGGTGTGTAGGCTTTAAAAGATCGTTCACGGTCTTTACTGGGTTAAAGGTCACCAACGGTACCTCCACGAAGATGGTGTTCCAAAATGCCATGCCACCATTCCAAAGCCCAGGCAGTTCCAAGGCCTTGAGTTCTTTTCCCTCCATGGTTTTGCCAGTGATGAAGCCTTGCTTCTCATCCACAAAATTCAAGAGATCATATTTTTCCCCTTTATAATTTCGCACTCCGCACACCAAATCCACAGGATTGAAATGGGTCGAATTGTTAAGGATGTTTGCCTGTTCTGGATTGTCCAAATCTATTTGGGCGGATTCTATGATCTGAAGCGAAATGTTCCCTTGGGAGTCTTGGACCCAAAATGGCCCTCCACCTGGCTCACCTTCGTTCTTGACCATGCCACATATGCGGATGGGCCTGTTTATGCTATTTTTCAGCACAGTTTGTTGTTCGCTTATGTCCAGTTCATCATAATCGTTGGGCATGCGTACATTGAGGCTCTTCTCTAGAAACGTCTTTATTTCGTCCGCTTTTTCCACGGAAATATTTTCCTTGTCCAGAAGTTTCGCATAGGCAAATGCCTTGTCCTGAACCTTTTTGAGTGCGCCCGCCAACATTTTTTTACTGTTGGCCACTTCCTCCAAGTTCTTATCGATCACCACATTGTCAATGTTCTTGATGAAAATGATATCCGCATCCTGGTCGTTCAGGTTTTCGATAAGGGCACCATGCCCCCCCGGCCTGAACAGGATAGATCCGTCCCCGTTTTTGAAGGGCCTGTTCTCCATATCCACCGCAATGGTATCCGTTGATGGTTTTTGGTTGGAGTATGAAATTTCAAACTGGGTATCCGTGCTTTTCGAGATTTTCGGGCCTACCTTGGCCTCTTCCTCTTTGAACATTTCGTCGTGTTGTTCCGAAACCGTAAAATGAAGATGGGCCTTCCCCTCCGTTTTCGCATATAGGGCCGCTTCCTTCAAGTGTTCCTCAAAAGGGGTGGCGCTACCGGATGCATAACTGTGGAAGGGCAGAAGTCCTTTGGGATAAAATCCGTAGTTGAGCCCTTCCTCCGCAAGCATTTCCTTGGCAAAGAGATAGACCTCTTCATCCTTACTGCCTGCTTTTCCCTTGATCCGCTCCATGATCTTGTCATAAAAGGGAAACTTGGCCATTTGGTCGGCGAAGGCTTTCACATCCTTGTCCCCTGTCCGATCAATATACTCCGAGAGGCTTTCCTTGGAAGGATCGTAGGCGTCCAAAAAGTTGAACATGGCTTTGAACATCCGTGAAGCGGCGCCCGAAGCGGGAACAAATTTCAACAGGTCCAGAGTACCCCTGTGGTCTTCAAAATACTGGATAAGCTCTTTTTGTTCCTTTTCGGAAAACCTCAGGATACCGTTGCCCACCACTGCGGCCTTTTTGAGTTGCACAAATGGGATTCCCTCAATAAAGGTTTTGATCTGACGGATGACTTTTTCATTTGAAATTCCTTTGGAATCCAATTGTTCCAAGTCTTTCGGACTCAATTTTATCATGCTTTAGAGAAGTTTGTCAATATACTTTATGGCTGTTGAAAGCCGAGTTGCCTTATCTCCTCTTAAGGTAATAAAATTTCGGTCATATTTTTCCAATGATTCCTTGAAATACAAAAACATTCGTTCACGCTCGTCCGGTTTGTCCCTTAGGTCATCCGCCACCCATGGCGTGTCAATGTAGGTCAACAAATAAAGATCATATGTGTTTTTGAGCGCATATTCCTCCAAAAGGGGGTCGCAAGTTCCGGTATAGTAGGTTTCGGAATAGACCTTGGTCTCCAAAAGATCGGTGTCACAGATCAGGACCTTGTTGGCAGATTTTGCCAATAAGTTTTCCAAGCGCATCTGTCCATAAGCAATGGGCAATAGGTCTTTGGGCTCACAGGTCTTATGCTCCCTGTCCCATTTTTCCTGAAGGTATTCGCGGGCATATTCGGGCACCCATTCGGTGCGATAATGTTGTGCCAATTGTTCGGCCAATGTGGTCTTTCCTGTGGATTCCGGTCCAAAAAGGACTACTTTGATGAGGTTTGAGGGCTCTTGCCCAAGTGTTTCTTCCATGTTAGATATCCCTGAATGGACAATACTGTAAAGATGAGGTACTGCAATGAAAACATGCCCCACCCCCTATGAGCATACAAAGGTACGGTTATTAAATCCCCGATGATCCATAGGGTCCAGCTTTCCAATTTTTTGTTGGCCATGTACCACATTGCCGTGAAAAAAATACCCGAGGTGACGATGTCCACATAATTGCTTGCCTTTATCTCTGCCCCAAATGCCACGTACACCCCATAGGTAACGAGCATGGTGAGGACAAAAAGGCCGAGACCTACCCATTTTTCCTTCGTATCCGTTCTGGTGATAAGCACCACGGGGTCTCTGTTCTCCTTTCTTCGGGCCCAGTTCCACCAGCCATAAATACTCATGATGGAGAAATAGAAATTCAACATCATATCCCCAAAAAGTCTGTCCACAAAAAAGATGTAGGTGGTGATGGCCGTGCCCACCAAGCCCGTGGGATAGACCATGATGTCTTCTTTCTTGGCATAGACCACACTGGCAATCCCGAAGAAAAAAGCGGTGGCCTCCAAGATGATGAGGGAAAGCTCCCTATCCTCGTAGGGCCCTAGGAAAAAATCAAAAATGGGGCTCATAACCGCTTCTGTCGGATTTTACCATTTTCATGGCCAGTACCACATGGTCCAGGGCACCAAAAGTTTCCTTGATCTCTTTTTGGAGCAATACCATGACCTTGTCGTAGTCCCCGAATACTTGTGTGCTCAACGGATTCTCCAGAACGGTGAGCCCAGAAGCACGCAATCTTTTGATAAAATCAATGATAGGAGGCTCAAAATCATCTTGTAACGGGGTAAGGGTAAGCTCTACGGAAATCTTCATGGGAACACTTTTTCAGGGGCAAAACTACTAAAAAGAAACGGTCAACCCCCCATCATTTTGAGTGCATACACGCAGGTGAATCCTTCAAACTCAAAAAACTCGATCTCATACTGCGATTTTTTTCCCTTGTATAGAATTTCGGCCACGGTGCGCGAATCATCGAACGTAAAATCCATGACATTGATATGCCGCAAAAAACTGAGTCCCTGCTGCGCGTATATTTTATAAAGGGACTCCTTCGCGCCCCATACTATGGTCAGTTTTCGGATGATGGCCTCTGCATTGGCCAAGGTCTTGTACTCCCCAATGGGTGTGAACTTGTGTGCAATATTGAGGATTTTGTCCCGCTGCATCTCTATGTCGATGCCTACCTCGTCGGTCTCGCTCACAATGATCCCTGTAAAATTGTGGGAATGGGTAATCGAAATGTAGCTTCCATCTTTGAGATGGGGCTTGCCAAAATCATCGTAGTAAAGGTCGCTGTCCTTGTATCCGGCCTCTGCCATCAGGTGTCTTATGCTCAAGAATGCCCTACGGTGCGCCTCGGATTTCATGCCGTCCATCCTGCTCTGGCAATGCGAAGTGAGCTCCACATTCCTAGATAGCTGGGACTCAGGTTCGGTGACCTTCCAGACATATACCTTGGTAGTGGGTGAAACTGTTATGGTTTTGTAAATGGGCATGACCAAAAGTTAAGCGAATTTGTATCTTTGTAGCACTAATAAAGCGAAGCTACAAAAGTAAATATACATAAAGTATGAGCACAAAGACAATTCCGTACATACCCTATAAGGTAAAGGATATCTCCCTTGCAAGTTGGGGAAGAAAAGAGATTGAGCTTGCCGAAGCGGAAATGCCAGGACTTATGGCGTTACGGGAGGAATATGGGAGCCAACAGCCCTTGAAGGGCGCCCGAATTGCCGGTTGCCTGCACATGACCATCCAAACAGCGGTCCTTATCGAGACCTTGGTGGCCCTTGGCGCAGAGGTGACCTGGAGCTCCTGCAACATATTTTCCACACAGGACCATGCCGCTGCCGCCATTGCCGCAGCAGGCGTTCCCGTTTATGCCTGGAAAGGAATGAACGCACAGGAATTTGATTGGTGCATTGAGCAGACCTTGTTCTTTGGGGAGGATAGAAAACCCTTGAACATGATCTTGGATGATGGTGGTGACCTTACCAACATGGTCTTGGACAAATATCCAGAATTGGCCCCAGGTGTCAGGGGACTTTCCGAGGAGACCACCACGGGGGTACACCGTTTGTATGAACGAGTGAAAAAGGGAACTTTGCCCATGCCCGCCATCAATGTGAACGATTCCGTGACCAAATCCAAATTCGACAACAAATATGGCTGTCGTGAAAGTGCTGTGGATGCCATCCGCAGGGCCACGGATACCATGTTGGCCGGAAAGCGCGTAGTGGTTGCCGGTTATGGCGATGTTGGCAAAGGTACTGCAGCCTCTTTCCGAGGGGCCGGATCTATTGTCACCGTTACCGAAATAGACCCCATCTGTGCCCTACAGGCCTGCATGGACGGCTATGAGGTGAAAAAATTGGAGACCATCGTCTCCAATGCCGATATCGTGATCACTACCACTGGCAACAAGGACATTATCCGTGAAGAGCACTTTAGGGCCATGAAGGACAAGGCCATTGTCTGCAACATAGGGCATTTTGACAATGAGATTGATATGGCTTGGTTGAACGACGCCTATGGCGACACCAAGGACGAGATAAAACCACAGGTGGACAAATACACCATCAATGGCAAGGATATCATCATTTTGGCGGAGGGCCGATTGGTCAACCTAGGTTGTGCCACAGGACACCCCAGTTTTGTGATGAGCAATTCGTTCACCAACCAGACCTTGGCACAGATAGAGCTCTGGAACCACAGTGACAAGTATGAGAACGACGTTTACATGCTTCCAAAGCACTTGGACGAAAAAGTGGCCAAACTGCATTTGGCCCGTTTGGGTGCAGAGCTCACCGAGCTTAAGGAAGACCAGGCCGAATACATTGGCGTGACCGTTGATGGTCCTTTCAAACCTGATTATTATAGGTATTAAAAATCCTACAAGTATAAACATAAAACCCCAAGGCAAGCCTTGGGGTTTTTATTTGCAAATTATTTTTACGTTAATCCGCCAAAAGACCTTGCTCGTAGTAGCAGGTCTTGTTCTCTTTCAACAAAGCCAAGCCTTCTTCCCTTGTATCCATTGGGTCGATTTTGATCTGCTCTCCGTTGGGCATATAAACAATGTAAAACCCTTCTTCAAAAGAGGAAAGTTTGATGATCTCTCCATTTGGACGAACGGCGTTCCAGGATTTTTCATCCGGCTTGTACACCAAATCTATTTTCTTTCCTTTCTTGGGCCCTTCGACCACGGTCACTTGGATCCTGTTCTGGGTGGCCACCATTTTGTAGGTATTGCCCTCGTGCTCCACCATCTGCGTCTCAGATTCCCCTGGTTTCATGGCGATGGGATTGGATCCCGACCAGAACTCGATGACGTTGAAAATCAAAACATCACCTAAAAAGAACAGTCCATAGACAGGGACAATGTTCAGTCCCCAGAAAATCAGGTTGTCCAAAAATTTGCTGTCTGTCAATCCCTGGTTCCAGTCCTTTAGGTTATTGAACGCTTTAAATGAGCCCAAACAACTGGTAAACAGAATAGAACAGGCCAACAATGAAGAAATAACGGCTTTTTTCATGATATAAGAATTATGGTTAATGGTCTTAAAGCTACGAAAAGATCTTCTTGGAACCATTACAGATTTCATACCCGTATCAACATATTTTCCATTTTTAGTACAGGTAAGGTCCCTTTCAATTCTACAGTGATGATTACCTTTACCTCTAAAAACAGGTAGGCATGGATACTAATTGGCACCGAATAGAAAATGTGGAAACGGTGGACTCCCCATCAATTGTTCTATACCTGGAACACATAAAGTACAATTTGGAAAGGATGGCATCCCTTGCCAATGGCCATATCGAGCGGTTGATGCCACACATCAAGACCAACAAAATGCCGAAAGTGATGCAATTGTTGTTGGAGTCGGGCATTTCCAAATTCAAGGCATCGACCATTGCCGAAGCGGAAATGGCCGCCGAAGCCGGGGCGGCATCTGTGCTCATCGCACATCAACTGGTGGGGCCCAAAGTGGATCGTTTCATCCGTTTGGCCAAACATTTTCCCGATACGGAGTTTTCCACCCTGATAGACAATATTGACAGTGCGGAACTTTTGAACCAAAAAGCATTGGAACAGGAGCTTATCGTCAATATCTATATCGACATCAACAATGGCATGGACCGTTCCGGGATCAGGATCGGGACGGAACTGGATGTGTTGTTGGATTATTTGAAAATTTGCAAAAATCTTTCTTTCAAAGGGTTACACGCATATGATGGTCATCTGAGGGATACTGACTTTGCCGTCCGGAATGAAAAGATAGAAGCGGGCATAAGAGATGTGGAAACCTATTTTGAAGCCCTCAAGGAAAGCTATCCGCAGGCCCATTTGATCTGCGGCGGTACGCCTTCCTTCACTTCACACATCCTACAGGAAAAAAGGATCGCCAGTCCGGGTACCTGCGTACTTTGGGATTGGGGGTATGGTGAAAAATTGACGGAACAGGATTTCAAATATGCTGCTCTTCTGGTGACCCGCATCATTTCCAAACCCACCGAGGGCATCATCACCGTGGACATGGGTCACAAATCCGTGGCCTCCGAAAACCCCATTGACAAACGCATAAAATTCCTGAACCTTGACTCCTATGAATTGGTTTCACAAAGTGAAGAACACGGGGTCATCAAGGTTCGGGACTGGGACAAATGGAAGGTCGGAGATGTACTTTACGGTGTTCCCTACCACATTTGCCCCACCATCAATCTCCATGATGAAGTATCGGTGATCCAAAACGGAAGAAAAATGGACACTTGGGAAATCACTGCACGGAAACGAAAGCTTCGCTTTTAAGGCATCAATCCAAATCCAGTACTTTCCCCAAATCGTAAAAGTAGAAATCCTTCGCGTCGTTCATAGCGGCAAAGAGCCCATTTGGAAAGGTATCGTTCAAGGGCACCGTGACCACATCGCAACCATCGGTCTCGGTCGTGGATAGGTTCACCGCCTTGATGAAGCTGTTGTCCTTTCGGGAGAAAATGTTGAATTGCCCCCTTTGCTGGTCGGAAACAATGATATAGCCTTCACCGTTCGGATATTTGGCGATGGCGATTCCCTCAATGTCCTCCAAAAACAGCTCGCCGCCAAAGCAGGCCAGTTCTTCGTTACCCATGTTGGGTTCGGCATGATACTTTTTCACACATTCCCCTTCATCGGAATAATACACAAAGCCGAGCTCGTTGTCCACGGCAATAGCCTCGATTTCCTTTCCTCCGGTAAAGCTCCCGAACTTCCGTACTAAACGGGCAGAAATCCCTGTGCTGTCGGATTCCAATTTATATTGATAGAGGTAAGAACCGCTGGGACCTATTTTTCGCCCTACAATGGCATACATGGACGAATCTTTAAGCGATTTGTACAGGCTGATTCCCATGGCCAACCGCTGCTCTGCATTCGGTTCATCTTCAAAAACAGGGAAGCCGCCACCGTCCAATGGTTTCATGTCGGGCACGGAAAACAATCGAATCTGCTGTTTTTCCCTTTCGGTAAAGGCAATGATGTCCACGGCAATGGAATCGTTCAACTGAAAACCATATTCCACATCCGCATTATTGGGCCGTTGGATATCCGTTATTGATTTCTCCCTAATGATCTTTCCGTTCAGGTCAAAGGCATAGACACCCCCATTGGTTTCCTTATCGGTTCCAAAAACGATGCTCTTTGAGGCATCTTTAGGATGGATCCAAATGGCGGGGTCGTCGGTGTCATTAGGTGTTTTTTCGGTGATGATGTCCGGTGCTATGGCAGGCAATTTGGGAGCCTGTTGTTTACAGGAAAGCACCAAAATTGATAAAAAAAGTAATATTCGTATCTGTTTCATTAGGATCTATCTATTAAAAGTACATTCAAAAATGTCATATCGAGCGCAGTCGAGATGTTTTTCAGGGAAAACGTTCATACTCGTTCTCGACTACGCTCGAACTGACAATGCTATTTTTTGAACAAGTCATATTTTAACCCAAAGGTCCATCGGGTACTGTAGAACTCGGCCTGCTGGGTCCTTTCCTTTACACTTTGGAAATAGCGCAATGGTTGATTGGTGATGTTGTTAACATCGGCATAGAGCCTTAGGTTCTTGTTGATGGTATAGCTTGCATTGAAATCCAGAAAGAACTGGGTGTCATAATACCTGTCCTCAAAGGCATTGCCCCCGATTTCATCAATATAGGAATCGGAAAAGTTGGCAGACAACCTCGCACTGAACCTTTTATCGGCATAGCCCAAAGACCCGTTGAACATGTTAGGTGCGGTATTGGGCAGGTCCAGATCGGTACGCTCGTCACCATCTTCGTTGCGGATACCATCAGCACTTGAGCTCAAATAGGTGTAGTTCAAGTAGATGCTGAAGTTTCTGGCAAAACCGGGCAAGAAATCCAGCTGTCGTTGGAATGAGACCTCTGCACCAAAAATAGAGGCAGCATCCCCATTCAAAGGTTGGTACACATCATATCCCGCGGTACCAGCTCCAAAGGTGTCGCCCTCTGCCTGCGTGATATAGGTGTAGATAAAATCGTTTATCCTCTTGTAAAAAACGCCTCCGGAGATGATTCCCACACTTTCAAAATAGTGTTCGGCATTGAAGTCAAAGTTCATGGAAGTGGTAGGGTCTAGTTCTGGGTTGCCCACAACAACCTCCCTGTCCTCATTGATTATCTCTGCCCTTGGAATCAAATCCACATAGTTTGGACGGGCCAAGGTATTGGTCCATGCCAATCTCAAAACAGTACTATTGTCCAAGTCATATTTAAAATGGATGCCTGGCAAAAGGTTGGTGTACGAGTTCTCATCCGATACTTGTTCCACTTCAATCCCTTCCTCTATTCCGGCATCTTCGTCCTCTTCAATATAGGTCACCCTATTGCCCTCTGTCTCCAATTTGGTGTTCTCCATCCGAAGACCTGCCAATACGCTTAACTTATCGGACACTTTTTGGTTGATCATGGCATAAGCGGCCCACACATTTTCCTTCACCTCAAAATTACCGGGAAGATACTCGTCTGGAACGGCCTCCCCATTGGTACTGTTCAGGTCCAAGGAACCCAGCCACTCCTCACTGGCAAAGGTCCCTGCGCGGTACTTTTCCCCAGCCAAGAAATCAGGATTGGTGTAGTCTTTGACTGGCACATCGGCCAGAGTGGGGTACAGGTCTTCAAAATCATATTCAAAGAAATCGTTGTTTCTTTCCTTGGTCTTGAAGCGTCCCCTTGCCCCAAACTTTAGGGTGCCTCCATTGCCCAAAAGATCTGCAGGCAATTCAAAATTGGCAAAGAAGTTCATGTCCTCTTCGTCGGTGTACTGGTTCTCGTTGGTCAGTTCGTCAAATTCAAATGCCCCCAAATCGTTAAAATCACTGGCATTGGCAGCGGTCATGATCGGGTATTTTGGGTTGCTGTTGTCATTGTTAACGATATATTCGGTGGCATAGACCGCATATCTTTCATTCAATCGCTCCTCGGATGCCTTGGCATAGGACCCCATCCAATCAAATTTCAGGCTGCCGAACAAATGATTACCACCAAGGGTATAGTTCTGCATACGTTGGTCTTCCAACCTGCGGTTTTGGTTGCGCCCTCCGGCTATACCCCCCTTGGTTTCCCGGACCACCTCGGCCGGAAACCTCGTAGGCACTCCATTGGTAATGGTAAAGTCACCTGCTTCAATATCCTCTCCGTCCAAAATCTCTTGTGCAAAGGCAAACCGATTTTCACGATCATCCCTCCAATTATACATGGTCTTTAGGAAAATATTGTTGTCCGCATTGATCTGGTAATCCAAATTGGCGGCAAAACTCCGTCTTACCCTTTGCACCAAATACGTGCGTTGCTCGGTAACATTGGTATAGGGGTCTACATCCACTTCTTCCAAAATGGGCTCGCCCTCTTCATCTTCTTCACCTGTGTTGTACTCAAATTCATCGGTCCATTCGGCCTCGATGTTGTGCGATCCAAAATCATTATCGTTGATGGTGGCCGAGACCATCCATCCAAATTTTCCGTCTTTGGTACGGTCCCCCACCAACAGTGACCCGTTCCAAATCCTCTTATCGGTGATGAAATTGACGCCTGAACCAGCAGTTGCCGAAAGCCTGAACCCTTGTGGTGCAGTCCGGGTGACCAAGTTCACGGATCCCCCCAAGGCATCTGCATCCATATCGGGGGTAACGGCTTTGTTCACTTCAATGGTCTGGATCATGTCCGAAGGAATCAGGTCCATCTGGATGTTCCTATTGTCCGCTTCCGCAGATGGGATCCTGCTCCCGTTAAGGGTCACGGAGTTCAATTGTGGAGATAGACCCCGGACGATAATGTTCCTTGCCTCCCCTTGATCCACCTGCATAGTGATACCGGGTATACGCTTGACGGCATCCCCAATGTTCGCATCGGGAAATTTTCCGATTTGATCAGTGGATACCACATTGGTGATGTTCAGGTTCGTTCTTTGTGTGTTCAACGCCTTTGCCTGGCCGCTGAGCCCATAGGCACTTACTTGTACTTCATCAAGTTCCACGTTGGTCGGGTTCAGGACTATCCCCACCGATGTGGTCTGTCCGGCCGTAACGGAAACTTGTTGCTCTACATCGGCATACCCCATATAGGTAATGGTAAGGGTATAATCTCCAGCAGGAATACCCACCAAAGTAAACCTCCCATCAAAATCCGTAATCCCTCCTTTGGAGATGGACTTCATATACACATTTGCGCCTGGGACGTAAATTCCGTTTTCATCGGTAATGGTTCCTTGTATGTTTCCTGTTTGGGCCTGTGCATTTGCGAGGCCAAACAGTGGAAAAAGCGTTACAAAAATTAGTTTTTTAAGGTTCATCAGTTTCATTTTGGTTTGAATTAGAATGCCTTCCAAAACTATGTATATCAGGTGATTATGATTTAAATTAAAGGGAAACAAAAAGGAAACAAAAGTGAAAAAGGGCGGAAACAACAGGGCAACAATTACAGTTATTTTACATTGGGCTAACCTTTTCCAAATAAGAGGCGAAAAATAGCGTCAGAGATCGATCATAAAATTTACCAGCTCTTCTTTTTGGTCGATGGGCAGCTTTTTTCTCAACCTATGCCTCGCCACGCGAACACTGTCCGGGGTGACCCTCAAAATGGAGGCAATTTCCTTGGAGGACAAGTTCAACCGCAACAACATCCCCAAACGTAATTCTGCAGGGGACAGACTATTTTCCGATAAGGATGAAAGTTTTTTGATGAACTCTGGATGGATCTCCTTGAAAAAGACCATAAACTCATCCCATTCCTGTTCCTGCTGTAGGTTAAAATCAATTTCCTTGACCAGTTCCTTGATCTTGCGAGAGGCATCCATGTTTTTTCGGGCGGCAATATTCCTAAGGGTATTGGCCAAATCCAGCAAGATCTTGTTCTTCTGGGACAAATGAAGACTGTATCGGGACAGGGAGGCTGTTTTCAACTGGATTTCATCCTGTAGATTCTTCTCTTCAATGGCCTTTTTCTCCAATTCCGCCTTCAACATCCGCTGCTTATACTCCTGGATCTTCAGCGTGGCCTTTCTTTTTCTTCCCAAATAATTATACCCAATGGTGAGGATGGCTACAATAGCGAACAGGGCCACCCACAAGAGGTTTTGGTTGGCGACACTGACCTTGTTCTGTTCTTTGAGCAGTTGGATCTCCACCTCTTTTTTATTGGTCTCGTATATGGTCTGGAGTACATTGAGCTGGTCCGTGTTCTGTGATCGGAGCATGGCACTGTTGAATTCCTCTGCTTGCAAGAGATGGGCATGTGCCTTTTCGTAGTCTCCCATGAGCGCATAGGTCTTGGACAGGTCTTTGTGGGCACTTTCCAATTGATGGAGATCGTTCAGCTGCTTTGCCGCCTCCAAGGCCATGCTTGTTTTTTCCAACGCAGAAGGATAATCCCCGGTCTTTCTGAAAGCATCGCCCAAATTGTTGAGGACATTGATTTCCTCCGCCTTTCCAGAACCTTTTAGATATTCATAGGCCCGCATGAAGAATTTGTGGGCCAGATCAAATTTTTCCAAATCTTCATAGATACTGCCAATGTTCTCATTGGTGATGGCCACACCATGTTCGTTCCCCAACTTCTCGAACAGGGAAAGGCTTTCCTCTTGATCTTTCAGGGCCTCCTCATATTCCCCCTGCTTTTCATGGCTTGCACCGAGCAGCCCCAAGGAAATGGCAAGGCCCTTATCATTTTTTAACTGTATCGATGATTTTCTGGTTTCCTCAAAATGCTGTTCGGCCAGTTCAAAATTGTTGAGTGACAGGTATACCTTCCCGATATTGTTGTTCAGGACGATGAAAAGTTCATCACTAAAACCAGTTCCCAATTCTTCCAAGGCCTTGTTGTATTCCGCCATGGCCTCGGTATACAATCCGAACGAGTGATAATACTCTCCCAGTTGCAAATGGGCCTCTGCTATTTTTATGGGAAATCTAGGTTGCTCCTTGGATTCTTCCAATCGTTTCTGAAGGGCATAAAAAGTGGAGTCGGGTCTCCTGATATTGGAAACTGTATGATTGGTTTGCTGGGCAAAACCAACTGAATGGATCAACACAAGTGCGAGTGCCATCACATAACCAAACCCAAAGAACTTTTTCATTGGCACGTTTAGGGATATCAACTTTCAAGAAAGTCAATCATCCTCACCAAAACATCAACTTTAGGTTATGAAACCATTAAAAAACAGCAACAAAAAAGGCCCATCGAAATGATGGGCCTTTTCACTAGTATGAGTTTTTATTAAGCTTGGAATGGCTCAATGGAAACAAAAGATTTTCCACTTGCCTTTTTCTCAAACTTAACGATACCGTCCACCTTGGCGTGCAAAGTGTGGTCTTTACCTGCGTATACGTTGTCTCCTGGATTGTGCTTGGTACCACGTTGTCTAACAATGATGTTACCGGCAACAGCTGCCTGGCCACCAAAAATCTTAACGCCCAAGCGTTTCGATTCTGATTCCCTACCGTTTTTTGAACTACCTACACCTTTCTTGTGAGCCATGATATATAAATTTTAGTTCGTTTCTTATTTGCTTAATGCTTCGATCAACTCGGCCTTCTTCATGGAAGAATAACCGCTAATGTCCTTGGCCTTTGCCATGTCCTTCAATTCGGCCACTGTTTTGGAGTTTAGGTCCTCAGTTGCCTTTGGAGCTTCTTTTTTTGGAGCCTCAGCTTTTTTCTCAGCTGCTTTTGGTGCTTCAGCTGGTTTTTCATCAGCTTTGGCCTTGGCAGGAGCCGCTTTCTTGGCACCTTTGGCCACGATACCTTCAACCACGATCTCGGTCAGATATTGTCTGTGACCGTTTTTCTTTTGGTAACCTTTACGTCTTTTCTTTTTGAAAACGATTACCTTGTCACCTTTTAGGTGCTTTACGATTTTGGCCTCTACGGCCGCTCCTTCTATGACTGGGGCGCCAATGGTTACGTCACCTCCATCTTCCAAAAGAAGTACTTTGTCAAAAGTGACTTTTTGGCCTTCTTCTTCCTGCAAACGGTGAACGTACACTTTCTGGTCTTTTGCAACTTTGAATTGCTGCCCTGCCATCTCTACAATTGCGTACATAATACGTTGATTAGATTAAAATTAATTCGCTTAATCAAAATTAGCGGGTGCAAATATACTGCTAAATCCTTAATCTACAAGTATTATTCCCCTATTTACCCATTATTTTTTGGAGTTGTTGGAGGTTTTGAACAACTGCATGAAGGAAAGGGTCAACACCAAGGAGGTGGCAAATCCCATAATGGCAACGGTAAAGAAAACGATCCCTTCAAAGTTTCTATAGTCCTTGGCCCACACGGAGGAAAGCCTGTCCAGAAAATTACCGTCCAGTTCCGTGGCATAGAGCGCAAAAAAAATGGTGAACAACAGGGTGGCAATGAAGCCAGTGGTAACCCCCGCGGTGAACCCATTCCCGTAGCTAAACCCCTTACCTTGCCTGAGCTTGGTGTATTTTATGGTCTCATAGATCCCAAAACCTGTGATGACCCCGTTAAAAAGACTGTAGAACACATTGGTGTGCTTGCCGATGAGCGATAGTATCAGAAAATAGGCAATCAATACAGCACTGGTAACTATTCCAAAACGAATGGGAAGGGTCATTTTTTTCATCACTTGGCTTTTTTTGAATGTGATGTTTAAATTACTGAATGTTTGTGAATTATGCCACTATTTATTCCAAAAGGCTTGGACCCCTGTCCCGGCCTTGCAATTTTTATGCTATATTTAGTGTAACATCCATCAAAAAAACAACACCAACCTCTGTATTGACCTATCACTATAAAATGAAAACTTTATGAGAAAACATCTGCTTTCAGCATTTTCCATACTCTTTGCAAGCTCCCTCCTTTCCGCTCAGGAAGTGGTTTTTGAAGAGTATGACCTCGACAATGGACTCCACGTGATCCTGCATCAGGACAATTCGGCACCCGTGGTCACCACTTCGGTCATGTACCATGTGGGATCCAAGGACGAAGATCCCCAAAAAACGGGCTTTGCCCATTTCTTTGAACACCTGCTGTTCGAGGGCACCAAAAACATTGGACGTGGGGAATGGGACAAAATCGTTTCTGCCAATGGGGGCAGCGGCAATGCCAATACCTTTCTGGATCGTACCTATTATTATGAGACTTTTCCATCCAACAGTTTGGAAGTGGGCCTATGGTTGGAATCCGAAAGATTGATGCACCCCATCATCGGACAGGTCGGGGTGGATACCCAAAAAGAGGTGGTGCAGGAAGAGAGAAGGTTGCGTGTGGACAATTCGCCCTACGGCGCATTTTTTGAACAGCTCCTTATGAATCTATATTCCAAACATCCATATCGTTGGGGCGTTATCGGCTCGCTGGACCACTTGGCCAGTGCCACCTTGGACGATTTCAAAAAGTTCAACAAAACCTATTATGTTCCCAACAATGCCGTTCTGGTGATCGCTGGGGATTTTGATACCGCAAAGACCAAAAAAATGGTCGCAGATTATTTTGGTCCCATCCCAAAAGGGGCCGAAATCAAAAGGCCAGACGTAAAGGAAGATCCCATCACCCAAACCATTTATGCATCCTATCAGGACCCGAACATCCAAATCCCCGCCATTCTTCTGGCCTATCGCACACCGGGACAAGGGCAACGGGATGCCTATGTGATCAACATGATATCCACCTACCTGAGCGATGGGGAAAGCTCCAAGCTCTATAAAAAACTGGTGGACGAGAAAAAAATGGCGCTACAGATCCTTTCCGTTCCCATCGATGCGGAAGACTATAGTTCCTACATTGTAGGTGGACTTCCCGTGGGGGAAAACTCCATCCAGGACATCAAAAAGGAAATCGATGAGGAAATCCTGAAACTACAGATGGAATTGATTTCCGAAAAGGATTACCAAAAGCTCCAGAACAAGTTCGAGAACCAATTTGTGAACGCCAACAGCAGTGTTCAGGGCATTGCCAATTCCTTGGCAGAAAACTATATGTTGAAGGACGACACGAACCTCATCAACACGGAAATCGATATTTATCGCTCCATAACCCGTGAAGAGATCATGGAAGTGGCCAAAAAATATCTAAAAGTGAACCAACGTGTGGAACTGGAATATCTACCTGAACAAAAAGCAGCCAATTAAGATGAAAAGATATATTGTATTGACCGTGCTGTCCCTTTTGATGACAGCATCCTACGCACAGATAGACAGGAGCAAACAACCCAAGCCAGGACCCGCTCCAGAGATCAATTTAAAGGAGCCCTCCCGTTTTGAACTAAGCAACGGACTAAAGGTTTTGGTGGTCGAAAACCACAAGCTGCCTAGGGTAAGAGTGCAACTGTCCATCGACAACCCTCCCATTCTGCAAGGGAACAAGGCAGGGGTTTCGGACCTGACTTCCAGCATGCTCGGCAAAGGGTCCAAGAACATTCCCAAGGACGATTTTTACGAGGAGGTGGACTTCCTTGGAGCAAGCATCTATGTAGGCGATCAAAGTGCCTTTGCAAGCTGTCTGTCCAAGTATTTCCCAAGGATATTGGAGCTGTTGGCCGATGCCTCTCTCAATCCCAACTTCACCCAAGACGAGTTTGAAAAGGAAAAGGAAAAGCTCCTAACAGGCCTAAAGTCCGAGGAAAAAGACGTTTCTGCCATTTCCGATAGGGTCCAATTGGCTCTGGCCTATGGCAAAGACCATCCCTTTGGCGAGATCACTTCAGAAGAGACTGTGAACAACGTGACCTTGGCAGATGTGGAGCAGTTCTATAGGTCGTACTTTGTTCCGGCCAATGCCTATTTGGTAGTGATCGGCGATGTGGATTTTGAGAATGTGAAAACGTTGGTGACCCAATATTTCACACCGTGGACCAAGGCCGTACCTCCTTCTTTTGCCTATTCCGATCCTGCTGATGCACAATACACACAGATCAATTTTGTGGATGTACCCAACGCAGTTCAATCCGAAGTGGCCGTACAGAATATCACCCATCTGAAAATGAAGGACGATGATTATCTGGATGCGCTCTTGGCCAACCGGATCTTGGGCGGGGGATCCCAGGCCCGCTTGTTCAAGAACCTAAGGGAAGACAAAGGCTACACCTACGGTTCGTACTCCGGTATTCGGGACAATAAGTACAGCCCCATGCGCTTCAGCGCATATGCACAAGTGCGGAACGCCGTTACCGATAGCTCCGTGGTCCAGATTCTCCAAGAAATAGACAAGATCACTTCCGAACCGGTTTCCCAAGAGGAACTGGACAATGCCAAGGCCAAATATGCCGGTAGTTTCGTCATGGCCTTGGAAAGACCGGAGACCGTGGCCAATTATGCCCTCAACATCGAAACCGAAGGGCTTCCCAAGGATTTCTACAAAACCTATTTGGAACGTCTGGATGCCGTGACCGTAGCGGATGTCCAAAAAGCGGCCCAAAAACATTTCTCCACCACCAATGCAAGGGTAGTGGTCACTGGAAAGGGCAGTGACTTCCTGGAAAATTTGGAGAAAGTTTCCTTCAAAGGGAAAGCCGTCCCCGTCCTTTTCTATGACAAATATGCCACGAAAACAGAAAAGCCCAATTACACAGCAGAAATGCCCGAGGGTGTGACAGCCGATACCGTATTGGAAAAATACATAGAGGCCATTGGCGGAAAAAGCAAACTGGAAGGGGTGGAATCGTATTCCATGGTCGCCGAGGCAGAAATGCAAGGCATGAAGCTGGAACTCGAAATGAAAAAAACTACCAAGGACCAGTTTATGCAGGATGTGAAGGTTATGGGCAACTCGATGCAAAAACAAGTGCTCGATGGGGACAAAGGATACATGGTCGTACAGGGACAGCGCAAGGATCTATCCCCTGAAGAGGTGAACAAGATCAAGGAAGAATCCGCTGCTTTTCCAGAACTGAACTATCTGGCCGCTGGCGGCATCATTTTGGAAGGCATTGAGTCCGTTGACGACAAGAAGGCCTACAAACTAAAGATAAGCGAAAAGAAAAGCGCTTTTTATGATATGGAGACCGGCCTTAAGGTGCAAGAGGTGAGCACGGAAGAGATGCAAGGGCAGCAAATGACGAACACTGTGGGCTTTGGGGACTATCAGGAAGTTTCCGGTATCAAGTTCCCGTTCAAGATCACCCAGAGCATGGGGCCGCAAAACTTTGAGTTTTTGGTAAAGGAGCTCAAGGTGAACGAAGGGGTAGATGCTTCCGATTTCAAATAAAAACAAACACAACCCATATAAAAAAGGGCACTTTTCAAGTGCCCTTTTTTCTTTCCCCCTTCTTCGATCCAAATAGCAGTTGCTTTGGAACAATGTGTTATTTTTGAAAAAACTTTACCATGAGAAAAATCCTTTCGACACTTGCCTGCACCCTATTGATTTTCTGTTTTTCATGCAAAGAAGCGAAAAAAGCCCCAGAAGGGCCCACCCAAATGGAGCAGGTGATGGCCATCCATGACGAAGTGATGCCCAAGATGGGAAAATTGGGGAAACTGGTCGGGCAGCTCAAAAGTAAAGCGGACACTACCGCAGTGGGTCAAGAGTATGAAACGGCCATGAGGGACCTACAGTCGGCCCATAAGTCGATGATGGATTGGATGAGGGATTTTGGCGACAGATTTGATTCCGATGAAATCATGAATGGGAAAGAACTCAGTGAGCAAAAACAAATTTGGTTGGATGAGGAAGAGGCAAAGGTAAAGGCCCTTAAAGAACAGATCAATGGGAGTATCGAAAGGGCCGAGGCCCTACTTACCGAAGAGAAAGTGGAGGAATGATCATTTTTTCCATCGTAAGCTTTCCATGATATTGCGAATGTCGTTTTGCAGGTACATGGCCGCTGGCAGAATGGAATCATAATTGGGCTTAGCGTAGAAATACAAAGAACCCGTCACAAAGTGGTCCGTGCTGTCCGTGACATAGAACTGCGACTGTGAGGCAGCATTACCGGTCACTTCAAAAAACTTACCATATACTTTTTCCTCCGGATGCAGATATTCCACAGGAGCGATTTGGTCTGCCTTCACCACATGCTCGTAGGTGAGTTTTTCCGCATCGATCATCAACTCCCTGATATTGCCGTCCACCTTTTTATAGGTAAGAAAAATGGCCCCTTTCATTTGGGGATAATCCAAAACGAGGGAACAGTCTTTGTTCTCTTTGATGTTCGATGAAATGTTCCGGTCAAAAGTATAGGCACAGTCCACATCGGTTTCCACATACTCGGCCCTGGGATAGTCCAACCGCAACATGGCCTTGGGCTTGGGCAACACTTCGTCTTTGCAGCTTGCGGTCAAAAAGACGATGGCAATAGAGGTGAAAATTAGTCCGCTATACTTCTTCATGTGGCAAGGTTACTTTTATGCGCTTCAATCTTTTTTTGTCCATGCTTTCCACAATGAACTGGTATGATTTGAAAAGGATTTTCTCTCCCTGCTTGGGGAAACTGCCCGAAATTTCGAGGACAAAGCCGGCTATGGTCTCCGATTCCCCTTTCTTGGATTCAAATTCCTCTTCGTTCTCAATTTTCACGACCCGATAGAAATCCTTCAATGTGGTTTTACCGTCAAAGACATAATTATGGTCGTCCAATTTGGAGAAGACCAGATCTTCATCGTCGAACTCATCACTGATATCCCCGACAATTTCCTCAATGATGTCCTCCAAGGTAACGATACCCGAGGTGCCCCCATATTCGTCCACCACAACGGCCAAATGGTTCTTCTTGTCCTGAAACTCCAATAGCAGGTCATCAAGTTTTTTGTTTTCCGGCACAAAATAGGGCTCCCTGATGAGGGACATCCAATTGAACGTCTTCCGATCTATATATGGCAATAGGTCCTTCACATAGAGCACGCCCAATACATTGTCCATATTCTCGGAAAACACGGGAATCCTGGAATATCCGTTCTTTTTGATTTCTTGGAGCACTTCGGGAAACTTCATTTTCTCGTTGACCGCAAAAATATCGATGCGGGGCCGCATCACCTGTTTGGTATCGGTGTTACCAAAGGTAACGATCCCTTCCAATATCTTCTGCTCTTCCTTTGTAGTATCCCCTTCTGAAGCCAATTCCAATGCCTGGGACAGGTGGTCCACGCTCAGACTTGATTTTCGCTTACCAAGTTTGTCTTCCAAAAACAAGGTGGCCGACCTCATTGGGGAACTCAGGGGTGTAAAAAGAAAGCTGAGACCATTGATCGGCATTGCCATAAAATGGGAAAACTGTACGCGGTTCCTGTTCGCATATATCTTGGGAAGGATTTCCCCGAACATCAAGATCAAAAAAGTGGCCACGACCACTTCCAGCAAAAAGCGAAGGGTTCCATCGATATTGGAGAAAAGGGTGTCTCCAATGGAACTGAACAGCAATACGATACCTATATTGATGGCATTGTTGGTGATGAGGATAGTGGCCAATAGCTTTTTGGGCTTTTCCAACAATTTCACGATCAGTTTTTCACGGGAAGATCCATTCTCCTCCATCTCGTTCAAATCGGTCTGGGTAAGACCGAAAAGTGCCACTTCGGCACCGGAAATCAGTGCCGACCCCATCAATAGCAATATAAGCACGATTACTTTGATAGTGAATATACCACTAAAAGCTGCAAAGAAAAAGACCAAACAATGGGGCTCGGGATCCAAATGGTATTGCTTTAGACTTTGGTTTTAAAATGGCAGGTCGTCATCTTCTTCGGTATCGTCCATCGGCGCGGCCGGCCCTTGGTTCCTTATAGGTTCCTGTTGTACTGGGGCCGATGTCGTCTGCGTATTGGCCATACTTTCCTTTTTGGTGGTCAAAAAGGTGAAATCCTGAACATGCACCTCAGTGGTGTATCTCATGTTGCCGTCCTCTCCTTGCCACTGCCTGTTCTTCAACCTGCCTTCCACATACACCTTATCACCCTTGCTCAGGTATTTTTCACAGACTTCTGCGGCCTTGTTCCTCACCACGATGTTGTGCCAATCCGTATTGGTCACCTTCTCTCCTGTTTGCCTGTTCGTATAGGTTTCATTGGTGGCCAAGGGGAATCGGGCAACACAATTTCCACCTTCAAAATAGTGGATTTTCACTTCGTCTCCCAAATGCCCGATCAGCATTACTTTGTTCAATGTTCCGCTCATAACTCTTTAATTAATCAAAAGTACTAAATTTTAAATGTCTTGATGAAATCTGCAATCAAAACAGGGACAGGAAAAGCCGCTATTTTGTTCCAATGGACCCCCTCCTCCAAGATACCGGGAGTTTTTGCCATCCAAAATTTGGTGTGCAGATGTTGATGGGACAGTTTGTGCACTATAGGGCCATCTGTATTATATAAGGTAAGGGACCCCAACTCAGGAATTCCGTTTTTGTCCTTTATCTCCTGTTGAAGGGAAGCTTCATCCAATTCTTGTTCAGATTCCACCAAGGGAAATTGATATAGGTTCTGCCAGATTCCCTTCCCACGCCGTTGTTCCATCAATGTATGGCCGTTATCATCCAGAAACACCACGTAGTTGAAATGGCGCTCCTTGATCTTGGTCTTGTTCAATTTGACGGGCAAGTGGGCTACTTTGTCCTCTTTCAGGGCAACACAGCTTTCATTTAGCGGACACAACAGGCAATAGGGTTTCTTTGGCGCACATTGTATGGCCCCGAATTCCATAATTCCCTGATTGTAATCCCTGATGTTTTGGGCATCCATGACCTCCCGTGCCAGTTCCTTGAAATATTTGATGCCCTCCGTACTGTTTATAGGTAGGTCCACTCCAAAGTATCTGGCCAGCACCCGATACACATTGCCGTCAACCACAGGTTCGGGGACATCAAAACAGAAAGAGGCTATGGCACTGGCAGTATAGTCGCCCACTCCTTTCAACGATTTCAGTCCCTCGTAGTTCCGGGGAAATTCACCCCCATGCTCGCCAACCACCATTTTTGCCGTCGCATGAAGGTTGCGCGCCCGGGAATAATACCCCAGGCCCTGCCAGAGTTTAAGCACTTTTTCCTCGGAGGCCCCTGCGAGGTCCCGAACTGTGGGGAAGGCTTCCAAAAACCTGTGATAATAAGGCATTCCCTGCGCCACACGTGTCTGTTGGAGCATAATCTCGGACAGCCAAATCTTATAGGGATCACGTGTTTTCCTCCAAGGAAGGTCACGTTGGTGCTCGCCATACCAGGCCAGAATTTTATGGGAAAAAGACATGCGTAAAAATACTATCGTCCAAATGTATCAGTTTATATACTTAAAATTAAAGGCTTTAAATGAAAGATTAATTTTAATGTTTATATTTGCAAGCCTAAAAAAATAAGAAAAATAATCAAGAGAAATGACGAAAGCAGATATTGTAACTAAAATCTCAGAAAAGCTAGGAATTGAGAAAGGTGACGTACAAGCAACAGTAGAATCTTTTATGGAAGAGGTGAAATCTTCCTTGGAAAATGGAGATAATGTTTATTTAAGAGGTTTTGGGAGCTTTATCATAAAGACCCGCGCCGAAAAGACAGGTAGGAACATTTCAAAGAACACTACCATCAAAATCCCCGCACACAATATTCCTGCCTTCAAGCCCGCCAAAGTTTTCGTGGAAGGTGTAAAGAGCAACGTACAAGTAAAATAATATAATTAACAACACTTAAAGGAAGAGCCATATGCCGAGTGGAAAGAAAAGAAAAAGACATAAGGTAGCTACCCATAAGCGTAAAAAACGCAGAAGAGCTAACCGACACAAGAAGAAGTAGTTGTAGAGACTACTTTTTCATTTTACATCCATACGTTCTTTGACATAGAGATTCAAGAAACGAATTTCAATCGGTTCGAAAAATAACCGATCCCATATATTGTTTAATCATTTGTCCCAAAACCTATTCTTTGGGATGAATATAAATCGATTCAGGTGAATAGAGAATTAATCGTTAGATCTAGTCCCGAAGCAGTCGATTTTGCCTTGTTAAAGGATGGAAAACTCATCGAATTACACAAAGAGGAGGACAACAACAACTTTTCCGTAGGAGATATCTTCTTGGCCAAGATCAGAAAACCCGTTACAGGCCTAAATGCGGCATTTGTCAATGTAGGTTATGAAAAAGATGCGTTCCTGCACTATCATGACCTTGGTCCGCAATTGTCCTCCATGCTTAAATTCATCAAAAAAGCTAGAACAGGGAAGTTAAAAGACTATACCTTAAAAGATTTTCCATTTGAAAAAGACATTGACAAGAATGGCAGCATCACTGATGTGATCAAGGCCAATCAGTCATTATTGGTACAAATTGTAAAAGAACCCATCTCCACCAAGGGCCCAAGAATCAGTTCCGAGCTTTCCATAGCCGGACGCTACTTGGTCATGGTCCCTTTTTCCGATCGGGTCTCGGTATCGCAAAAGATAGCGAGCAAAGAGGAAAAGGACAGGCTCATCAGACTCGTGAAGAGCATCAAGCCCAAAGGATTTGGAGTCATTATCCGTACCGTTGCAGAAGGCAAAAAAGTTGCAGAACTTGACAAAGATCTTCAGAACCTGCTATCCAAATGGATAGCCATGTGCAAGAAATTGCAGAGAGCCTCACATCCATCCAAAGTATTGGTGGAACTCAACAGGGCCTCGTCCATCCTAAGGGATGTTTTCAACGATTCCTTTTCGGGAATCCATGTTGATGATGAAACGCTTTACAACCAGATCAAGGACTACGTGCATGAAATTGCACCCGAAAAAGAATCCATTGTAAAGTCATATTCAGGCCCAGTCCCCATTTTTGAGAAATTTGGGATAGAGCGGCAGATCAAGACCTCTTTTGGCAAGACTGCCTCCATGAGCAAGGGCGCATACCTTGTTATTGAGCATACCGAAGCACTGCATGTTATCGACGTGAACAGTGGCAACCGCTCCAACAAGGCCAAAAACCAAGAAGACACCGCTTTTGAAGTCAACCTATTGGCTGCATCCGAAATTGCAAGACAATTACGTTTGCGTGATATGGGTGGCATTATCGTGGTGGATTTTATAGATATGACCCGGGGCGATCACAGGAGAAAACTGTTCGATCACCTTAGGAACGAAATGAAGGACGACCGTGCAAAACACAAGATTTTGCCCCCCAGTAAATTTGGCCTTGTACAGATCACAAGGCAAAGGGTGCGTCCCGAAATGAACATCAAGACCAGTGAGGAAAACCCCAACGGCACAGGTGCCGAAGTGGAGGCCCCCATTGTGTTGATCGATAAGATCCAATCAGATCTGGAGCGAATCCTGAAAAGCGACCAAAAGAACAATGGGATTGTACTCAACATACACCCGTTCATTGCGGCCTACCTTACCAAAGGATTCCCTTCCATCCGTTCCAAATGGTTCAAAACCTATAAAAAATGGATAAAGGTCCAGCCTAGGGATGCCTATACCTATCTTGAATATGATTTCAAGGATAAAGACGGTAAAACATTACAATAATCAAAGAGCGACTCCAGAAATGGGGTCGCTTTTTTGTTTTATGTACTTTTGGGACATGCAGCACAACAAGAGCCATACCCTATCCGAAGCCACAAAAACATTGGAGAACTATTGCGCTTACCAAGAGCGTTGCCATTATGAAGTGGTGCAAAAATTAAGGCAGATGCGCATGATTCCCCAGGCCATCGATGAGATTGTGGCCCACCTGATCCAGGAAAATTATCTGAACGAGGAACGTTTTGCGAAAAGCTATGCCAGGGGCAAGTTCAACATCAAAAAATGGGGCAAGGAACGCATTGTCCGGGAATTGAAGCTACGCCAAATATCGGTGTTCAACATCAAGAGTGCCCTTACCGAAATTGATGAAAGCGATTATTTGAACACTTTGGACGAACTTGCCAAAAAAAAACTGGAACAGATCAGAGAAACCAACATCCACAAAAAAAAGCGAAAACTAGCAGATTACCTGCTCTATCGTGGTTGGGAAAGCCACTTGGTCTATGAAAAACTTACCGAACTGATCGGGGACAAAACGGTTTAGGTCCACTTTTGGGCGATCAGCCTTTGGGTACGCACCACCGCCTGCTCATTTTTCCAATCAATCCACTGCTGTCCTTTCCACTTGCGCATCAAATTATCAAAATGGCGCATCACGAAAATGTTGTATACGGCCCTGCTCAAATTTTTGGGTTTTTTGGCAATAGACCGCAAACTCATGGAAAAACCCGGGGTCACATACTTCATATAGTGCCAATATCCCTCTGGGATGTATAGCACATTGCCATGCTCCAGGTCAGCGATATGCCCCTTGGCGTGTTCAAGTGCCGGCCATTGCTCAAAATCGGGAGCATCAAAGTCGATATCCTCCCTGGTGATCAAGGAATGTGGAATCTTGTACAGGAACTTGGTCTCCGATTGCGAATAAAGGATACACTGCTTTTTCCCTTCAAAATGAAAATGGAAAATATTGGCGAGATCGATGTCGTAGTGCATAAACGTATACGAATCCTCACCTCCGAAGAACAACATGGGCAGGCCTTTCATCAGTTTCAGTCCAAAATCGGGATAGGTAAAATCCTTTTGCAGTTCAGGCACCTCTTTGAGGATGTTCCAAAGGAAGATACGGTATTTGGTAGGGCCACTCTTCAACAAATCCACATAGTCCGACATCTTCATTTTGGCATGGGGTTGGTTGAAACCTTCATCATGTTTTACAGGTCGATCATCATACAGGGGCACTTCCTTTTCCCCAGCCACTTGTTTCATATAGTCCAAGCTCCACTTGGAATGCGCGGGCCAATCCTCAATAAAGCGTTCGATCACTACTGGCTTTTGGGGCTTGAAATAGTTTTGGATAAACTCCTTCTTGGAAAGAGTTGTTTCCCTAGGAATTTGTTCAAGGTTCAGCTTCAAGATTTCAAGGAGTTTGAAACCACTAAATTACTAAAACGTTTTTAAATAGTTACCAAACCTTAATCTTCGGAAACCAAACTTCCTTTGTGTTTGGCAGCTTCGTTCCGTTCGATCGTATGCCCCGGTCTGGACCATTTTGGCTTCTCTCCCTTTGCCGCATATTCAGAATCGATGGCTTCCACGGTCTGTGGTTGGGGCGCTTTCACAAAGGCCTTTTGGGGATTCAGTCCCAATTGCCGGAACATTTCCATATCCTCGTTCACATCGGGGTTGGGCGTGGTGAGCAATTTGTCCCCCGCGAAAATGGAATTGGCACCGGCAAAAAAGCACATGGCCTGTCCTTCCCGACTCATTCCTGTTCTCCCTGCGGACAACCTGACCTGCGTCTGAGGCATCACGATACGGGTAGTGGCCACCATACGGACCATTTCCCATATCTCCACAGGTTTTTGGTCTTCCATCGGGGTGCCATCCACCGCTACCAAGGCGTTGATGGGAACCGATTCGGGCTGTGGGTTCAAGGTGGCTAGGGCCACCAACATCCCGGCCCTGTCCTCAATGGATTCTCCCATGCCTATGATTCCACCGCTACAGACCGTAACGTTCGTCTTGCGTACATTTTCTATGGTCTGCAAACGATCTTCATACCCACGTGTGGAAATGACTTCCTTATAATATTCTTCCGAAGTATCGAGGTTGTGGTTGTAGGCATACAGACCTGCCTCTGCCAAACGCTTGGCCTGATTTTCGGTGACCATGCCCAAGGTACAGCAGACTTCCATGTCCAGCTTGTTGATGGTCCTGACCATCTCCAACACTTGGTCAAACTCTGGTCCGTCCTTTACGTTTCGCCATGCGGCACCCATACAGACACGGGAACTACCTGAAGCCTTCGCACGCAATGCCTGTGCCTTTACTTGATGTACGGTCATCAGGTCATTCCCTTCCACATTGGTATGGTAACGGGCCGCTTGAGGGCAGTACCCACAGTCCTCCGGGCATCCGCCTGTTTTGATGGAAAGCAGGGTGGAAACCTGTACGGTATTAGGATCGTGGTATTGCCTATGGATGGTGGCCGCCTCATACAGCAGCTCCATAAAAGGCCTGTTATATATTTCGAGGATTTCTTCCTTGGTCCAGTTGTGTCTTGTAGTCATATTTCTTAGTATGTCTAGTTCAAAAGTAAGGCATTCTTCCAAAAAGAACTGCCAAAGTCTGTGTTTTTAGGACAAGCCTGTTCATAGCGCATCGGGCCGTTTCAATAAAATACTGACCGCATTTCCCCCAAAACCAACGGCATTCACCAATACCTTCCCTATTGGTTTTGATTGCTTTTCATTGCTGAAAAATGGACTGCCGATGTATTCCTGGTATTTCATCATGAGTACTGCCATTTCCAAACTCAACAATCCTGAAGCACCAAAGGTGTGCCCCAGTTTCCATTTGTTGGTGGTCAAAAAAGGTACTGTATGTCCGAATACTTTTTGGATGGCGTTGAACTCGGTCTGGTCCCCCTTTATGGTCCCGGGAGCGTGCATCACCACGGCATCCACTTGGGAAGGGTCCAGATTGCCCAAGGCCATTTTCATGGAGTCCTGGAAACATTGGGCATCGGTACTGATGGAAACGCTATGCTCCAAGGGTTCCGTGGCGTATCCTATCCCTTCAATCAACGCTAGGGCATGTTTCTTGGTCCCTTTTTCCAAACAGGCAAGTCCCGCGGCTTCACCCAACACCATGGTGTTCTGGTTTTTGTCCAAATTCATGGCTTTGCAAGGGTACTCATCTCTCGACTGCGCTCGAGATGACATCTTTGAATAGACTTTCAAGGCCTGCATTTGTGCAATGGTAAAAGGGGTCAATGGTGCTTCGCTTCCACCCACCAAAAATTGGTCCGTCATTCCGCTCTGGATCCAAGCTACGGCATTCAACACCGCATGCAAGGCAGTGGAACAGGTGATGGAATGTGAAATTTCCGGACCCTTGCTTTTAAGATCATGGGCCACCCATGAGGAAATGTTCCCCAAAGTGGTCGTTGGGGAAGATAGGGTCGCAGATTTGCCATCCCGCAGAAATTCTTCGTGGTATTTTTCAAAAAGGGAAGTGGCCCCTCGTGAAGACCCTATGTTGATCCCAAAATTGGATCCTTTCTCCCATCCGGCACTTTCTATGGCCTTTCGGGCAGAAAGGATGGCAAACAGTACAGAATCGTCCAAATGCTTGTACTTGGCATCAGAATGGCGTAGATCTTCAATTTTTAGTTTGATGGTTTCTGGCAATTGCGACACCCACACCTTTTGCTCTCCAATAAGCGCCTCAGAGAGAAAATGTTCGTTCCGGTTATAGGATTGCCAAACCTCTTCAAGGGATTCTCCCAAAGCAGAAATGGAGGATAGGGCCGTTATGGAAATGGGTTCCTTCAACATAACAATAGCTTATACCAATTCAAGAGCCGACCGGATGGCATCATAGATTCTTTCCATCTGCTCTTTTGTGGTCACATAGGGGGCCAAGATATAGATGGTGCTGCCCAAAGGCCTCAAAAACACCCCTTGTTCCATAAAATGGGCAAACAGCTTGTTGCGCAAATTACCATAACGCTCCATTTTCACGTTCAGGTCGAGGGCAAAAATGACCCCAAGCTGACGAATGTTCCCCACTTTGGGATGGTCCTTGATCTCTTCGCCAAACTGCTGGTGCCACTGCGAAATGGCCTTGATGGATTGCTGGATTTCCTCACTCTGGAGAAGTTCCAAAGCGGCCAGTGCCGTTGTGCAGGCCAGGGGATTTGCCGAATAGGTGTGCCCATGGAAGAGACCCTTGGCAATATCATCGCTATAAAAGGCCATATACACCTCTTCGGTACAAGTGGTCAGCCCCATTGGGAGCAGTCCGGCCGTCAAGGCCTTGGACAGGCAAACAATATCAGGCTTGGTCTCCAGATAATCCGAAGCAAAAGGTCGTCCCGTTTTTCCAAAGCCCGTCATCACCTCATCCGCTACGAGCAGCACCCCATGTTCTTTCAAAAGGGCAAGGATCCTGTCCAGACCTTCAGCGTCATGCATCTTCATGGCCGCCGCCCCTTGAACCAAAGGTTCGTAGATAAACCCTGCAAGATTGTTGTTTTTCAACCGCTGCTCCAATTGTACCAAAATGGAACCGATATTTTCTTTGGTGGGCACAGGGATTCGTTCCACCTCAATGAAGAAATCCTCAAAGGGTCCGTTGTAAACCGAAAGTCCGGAAACCGACATGGCCCCGAAGGTGTCACCGTGAAAGCCCTCTTCAAAAGCCAAAAGCACATTGCGTTTTTGCCCTTGGTTAAAATGGTACTGCAACGCCATTTTGATCCCAATCTCCGTCGCCGTGGAGCCATTGTCCGAAAAAAACAATTTTTGTTGACCTTGTGGCAATATCTTGACGAGTTCTTCGGACAAGCGTACGGCAGGTTCGTGGGTGAATCCGCTAAAGACCACTTGGTCCAGACGCTGCATCTGATCCATCACCTTGTCCAAAATAAAGGGGTTGCAATGCCCGTACATACAAGTGTACCACGATGCGATGCCGTCCACGTACTGCTTACCGTCCTCATCATAGAGCAGCGCACCGCTCGCCCTGGATATGGCCAACATGTCCGGGCTTACCTTGTGCTGGGTGAGGGGGTGCCACAGGTGTTTTTTGTCCCTGTCCGATAATTTTTCCAGTGCTACAGAATCTCTCAAAACATTCAATTTATCTATATTGCAAAGATGATAATTAATAGCCAATAAACCCGACGCCGACCGTGCTTAATACATTCCGAATTCGTGACTACAACGACCTCGATTGGAAGAAGGTCCTGACCCTATTGATCATAGTGGCCCTTTTTATTCGTTTCCCATTTTTTTTTAGGGACTATGTGGATCGGGACGAGAGCACGTTCATCCTTATGGGGCAATCTTGGGCGGATGGGCACCTGCCCTACACCCAGCTTTGGGACCTAAAACCCCCGATCACTTTTCTGTATTTTGCCATCATCATCAAGCTTTTTGGGAAGAGTTTTTTCGCCATCCGGTTTTTTGGGGCCATCATGGTTGCCGTGACCGCCTTGTTCACCTATGGCATCACCCGAAAGATCACCTCCAAAAAAATTGCTTTTTGGGTAGCGGTTTTCTGTGTGTTCTTTCAAAGTCTGTTCGGGAGCCTACAAGGCGTAATGTCGGAACATATCTGCACCTTTTTCTTTGTGATCGGTATATACCTGGTTGTCCACAAGAAGCAATGGGGTTGGTATTTGTTGGCCGGGCTTCTTTTTGGGTGCGCCATCATGTCCAAATTGAACATGGCCTATCCCGTACTCACCTTGGGCATCTATTTCTTGTCGGAGGGGTTTGCCAAGAACACTTTGTCCCGAAGCATCCGAAACTTATTTTTTATGGGAATCGGGATTGGCCTCACGGTACTTGTCACTGCACTGCCCTACTACCTACAGGATAACTTGTACGTTTGGTGGGAGTCCATTTTTGAGGCACCTTTGGCCTATTCGGGCGGAAAATACCATTCTCCCGTGAAAACGCTGCCGTTCGTGTTCATTGTGCTTGGACTTTTAATTACCGGCTTTGCATACAAGGTCATTGATTTTAAGACCCGGGAATCCCAATTGCTGACTGTTGTGATCATCGGAATCCTGCTTTCCTTCATGCAAACTGGGAAGGTAAACGGCCATTACCTCATCCAGCTCTATCCGTTTATCCTTATTCCTTTGGGCGTGGCCTTTGGCAAACTTCCTAAATTGAAAAAATCGTACCGCCCCTTGATCATTGCACTGCTCTTCTTGATCCCAATGGAATCGTATCTGGAGTATGTGAACATCGTTTCCAACAAAATAAAGAAAGGATCCTTTTATAACGGTGAGGGCATTGATGTCCCCAACTATATTTTAAAGCACCAATTGGACACCAAGAACATCTTTTTCACCGAGTACCATATCGGCTATTGGGTGCTGGGAGAAACACCCCCAACAAAGGTGTCCATCCATCCGAGCAACATTACCCGGGACGAGCTTTTCTCCGATCTGGACAATCCGAGGAACAGTGGCATGGAAGAACTCCGGTATATCATGGAAACGATTCGGCCCAACATCGTGGTGGCCCGAAAAGGAAAAGAAATTTTTGACAAAAAACTGGTGAGCTACAACACCTATATCGATGCCTACCTTGAGGAACATTACCAACTCACGGCGACCGTTGGGCGAGGGCTCATTTACCAACGGCTAGAATGATAGAAGGGCTGTCCGGAACTTATCCGCATATTCCCTCACTTTCCTTTTATCGAATTTTGGCTCCTCATGGATCCGCCCCAAAAAAACGGCCCCTGTTTTTTTCAAGATGATTGCTTCGGTAGTGGGATGCTCGTCCCCACTGAAAATAATCCCGACCTGAACTTCTTTTTGCTGTAATTTTTCGATGGTCAGTAGGGTATGATTGATGCTGCCGAGGTAATGCCTGGAAACCACGATCACTTTATGGTCGGGCTGGATCAGGTCAAAAATGGTATCCGTATCGTTCAAGGGCACCAACAAACCACCCGCCCCCTCGATCACCAAATGATTCCCGGTGATAGGCGGTATGATGGTATCCAAATCTATAGTGACACCATCTATTTCTGCAGCGGCATGCGGGCTCATTGGGGTATTGAGGGCATAGTTATTGGGATGGATAACGGTCTTTTCATTGGAAATGAGCGATTCCACCTTATGGCTGTCCGAGTTGTCCAAGTCTCCGGCCTGAATGGGTTTCCAGTAATCGGCCTGAAGAGCCTCCACCACAATGGCAGATGCAACAGTTTTTCCCACTTCGGTTGAAATTCCGGTTATAAATAGCTTCATTTGGCGGGTCTTGTAACAAAATTGCACTGCATGCACTGATATTTTCTGGGTTCAAAGAAAGGAAAGAGCTTATAAAAAACATTCTTTCTGGAATAATAAATTTCAGATTTGGCGGCCTTGCAATTGGGGCAGACAATAGGATTTCCCTCATCATCAGTGGCATAGTTCCTGATCTCGTCGAAGATATGCTTGGCCAGTTCCTTATCGCTCGAATACACCTGGAGCTTTACCCCGCCTATGGCGGCACTGATCAGGGGGTCGGAATTGATGGTCGCTTCGTCCCTAAGGAATACGGCAATGCCCTCTGCTTCCAGCTTTCCTTTGATGATGACCGCATCGGCAGGGAACTCAAAGGTCCCCAAGGTGTAAAATTCTGCTTTCATGGGTTGATGAGATTGTTCAACAATACCAAAACTTTTGTTATTTCCTCTTTTGTATTGAATGCGTGCAGACAGAAACGCAAGCGTTCCTCCCCTTCCTTCACCGTTGGGGAAAGAATGGGTTTTACATCAAATCCTGCTGTCTGCAATTGTTTGGCAATGGCCTTTACCTTGCCATTTCCAGGGACCAGGGCACATTGTATGGCCGAATCGCTTTTGATGAACCTGTCAGTCATTTGCAAACGTTCCATTTCCTGCTTGAAATGCCCAATGTTGGCCCGTAGTTGCTTGGAAATAGCTGCGCCTTCGTTGCCAAGATATTGATACGCCGCCAAAATGGTGGCCACGGTGTGTGGTGGAAGTGCCGTGGTGTAGATAAAACTCCTCGAAAAATTCACCAGATATTCCTTCAATGGTTGGCTTCCAAGAATGGCCGCGCCATGGCAGCCCATCGCCTTACCAAAAGTGATGATGCGGGCAAACACTTCCTGTTCCAGTCCCTCTTCCGCAACCAAATCTCGGCCATTTCCATAAATTCCGGTGGCATGGGCCTCATCCACCACTAAAAAACAGCCGTTATGACCACAAAAATTTGCCAGACGCTTTAGATCTGGGGAATCCCCGTCCATGGAAAAAATGGATTCGGTGACGACATAGATTTCCGTCAAGCCGTCCATGTTTCGACTGCGCTCAACATGACGGGCCAAATCATCAATATCATTATGGGCAAATTTGTAGCTTTTGGCATTCCCCATCTGGATTCCGTCCCGGATGCTGGCATGAACCAATTCATCATACAAAACCATATCGCCCCGTTGCGGAACGGATGAAAAAAAGCCAATATTGGCATCATAGCCCGAGTTGAACACCAAAGCGGACCCAGAGTTGTGATGGCTGGCCAAAAAATCTTCCAATCTTGCATAAAGCTGATGGTTGCCCGAGAGCAATCGGGACCCAGAGGAACCATTCATTTGGGGAGCCTCTTTCAATAAATCAAGTGCCATTTGGGCAATTTTTTCACTCTTGGCAAGGCCTAGATAATCGTTGGAGGAAAAATCAATGGAGTTGCCCTGCAATGGCAAATGGCGTAAGGAACCATTTTCCTTACGTGCCGAAAGTTTGGACTGCAATTTTTTGGGCAATTTCTCCATAGGGCAAATGTAGTACTTCCTGTTTTTAAACAGTATCTTAGTCCTTCATAAACCGTATTGAGAATGAAGATTTCCTTTTCTTTTTTGGTGTTGTTTTCCTGCTTTTTAGGGATGGCACAGACCAATTCGTACACCATTTCCTTTGAGAATGCAGCACACCACGAAGCTGTGGTACAGGCCACTTTCCCCGAACTGAAGACGGACAAGGTTTCTTTTCGGATGAGCAGGACCTCGCCGGGGAGATATGCCCTGCACGAGTTTGCCAAGAACGTGTACGGACTTAAGGCCACGGATAGTAAGGGAATACCCTTGAAGGTGCATCGCCCCAATCCTTATGAGTGGGAAGTGTCCGGGCACGATGGCACCATAAAAATCGAATATACGCTGTTTGCCAATAGGGGAGATGGGACCTATTCCCAAGTCGATGAGACCCATGCCCACCTGAACATTCCCGCAACCTTCCTCTTTTCTTCGGAACTGAGCGAGCGCAAGATCGAGGTGACCTTTGATGTGAGGGAAGACCTCAATTGGAAGGTGGCCACCCAATTGCCCTTGGTCTCCGGCACTACCTATTCCGCACCCAACCTGTATTATTTTATGGACAGTCCCACAGAGATCAGTGATTTTATGCTGCGCTCTTTTGAAGTGGATGGAAAGACCATCAACCTTGCCCTGCACCATAACGGCACGGAAGCCGAAGCGGACACTTATTTTGAAAAGGTCAAAAAGGTGGTCCTCGCCGAAAAGGACGTCTATGGGGAACTCCCCGATTTTGATCATGGTTCCTATACTTTTCTGGCGTGTTACATCCCAAATGCATCCGGGGACGGAATGGAGCACAGAAATTCGACCATTGTGACCAGTACCCGCAGTTTGGGCAATGGGGGCATGGAGCGAAACATCGGAACCGTTTCCCATGAGTTTTTCCACGCTTGGAACGTGGAACGCATCCGCCCTAAATCCTTGGAACCTTTCGATTTTGAGGCCGCGGACATGAGTGGGGAGCTTTGGTTCGCCGAAGGATTCACCAGCTATTATACCAATCTCATCCTCTGCCGTGCAGGATTGATGTCCCCGAAGGAGTATGTGGAGGGCTTGGCGGGCACCTTCAATTATGTTTGGAACTCCCCTGCGCTGCAATTTTTCAACCCGATTGAAATGAGCCATCAGGCCCCGTTTGTCGACGCTGCTACCTCCGTGGAGCCCGTGAACCGGGAAAACACCTTTATTTCCTATTATTCCTACGGCAGTGTCCTAGGTCTGGCATTGGACCTTTCCCTAAGGGGAAAAGGGTTGAATCTGGATGATTTTATGAAATCGGTCTGGAAAACCTATGGAAAGCCCGAAGTACCCTACACCATTGAAAATCTCCATAATGCCTTGAACAACTATGCAGGAAAGGATTTTGGAGATTCCTTTTTTGATCAGTATATCTACCAAAGTGAAATGCCCGATTATGCTTCTTTGTTGACATCTGTTGGCGTACTGTTGGAGCAGCCCAAGGACGTCCCTTATTTGGGCACCTATGTGTCCATGAATGCCGATGGTCTGGGAGCAAGCCTGTTGAGGAACACCCAAATAGGAAGTCCTACCTACAAAGCGGGCCTGGACAATGGTGACATTATCCTGAACATCAATGACGTTCCTTTTTCCGAGGGACAAAAATTCGAGGACTACCTGAAGCAATTCCAAATGGGGACACCGCTCCAAGTGAACTATACCAGGTTCGGGGAACGCAGGACCACGACCATGACATTGGCCCCCAGTCCAGATTATTCGTTCAGCTTGATGGAGGACAAAGGGCAAACCCCAGCTCCCAAAATGCTGAAACAACGAAAAGATTGGCTCAAGGTGGAGTGATGGTTTCCTATAAACAGGCCTCGTCCTTGGAGGAGTTGGAACAGATCCTGGCCCTCCAGCAAGAAAATCTGCCCAAAAACATTTCCGTGGAGGAAAGCGCAAAGGAGGGCTTTGTCACTGTGGAACATACCTTGGAACAGCTAAAGGCTATGAACGATGAATGTGGCCATATCATTGCCGTGGACAATGATGCCGTTGTGGGTTACGCACTGTGCATGCACCCCAAATTTGGCGATACTGTCGAGGTGTTAAGACCCATGTTCGCCGAAATTGATGAAATCCGGGGAAACCGGATGGATTACATGGCCATGGGACAGATCTGTGTGGCCAAAAGCCATCGTGGAAAAGGAATATTCCGAAACCTGTACCTGACGATGAAAGAAAAACTGCCGACAGGTTTTGACACCATCATCACCGAGGTGGACGGACAGAACAAAAGATCATTGGCTGCCCACGCGGCCATTGGTTTTGAGACCTTAAAAGTGTATTGGTCAGGCGGAAGGGAATGGCACTTGATTGGATTGGAATAAAAAAGGCCGCCCAAATAGGGCGGCCTTTTTTATGTACATGGTTGCACTCGTTAATCAGCAAGTACAATCACTTTGTTGTCCTTCATTTCAACGGTACCGCTGGTTATGGCCAAGACAGTTTCTCCGTTGCTTCCTTTGGAAAATTTGCCCTGAAAGGCTTCGTCAATGACAATGTTGCCCTTCACCTTCACCTTGCCTTCCTGCAATAGGGAGACAATGGGTGCATGGTTTTCCAACATCTGGAACTCACCATTTACTCCTGGAACGGTGACCGAGGTCACTTCTCCAGCGAACAATGTGGCTTCAGGTGATACGATTTCTAAATACATATTTTCTAGTATTGAGATATGAGATTTAAGTATTTAGATTATTCTAACTTCTTAATACTGGTGTCTCAATTCTGTTCTACGCTTCTGCCAACATTTTCTCCCCGGCCTCAATGGCTTCCTCGATGGTGCCTTTAAGGTTGAATGCGGATTCTGGCAAGTGGTCCAATTCACCATTCATGATCATGTTGAATCCTTTGATGGTGTCCTTGATATCCACCAAAACCCCTGGGATACCTGTAAACTGCTCCGCTACGTGGAATGGTTGTGACAAGAAACGCTGTACTCGTCTTGCCCTACCTACGGCCAACTTATCTTCTTCGGAAAGTTCTTCCATACCCAAGATGGCAATAATGTCCTGTAGCTCTTTATATCGCTGTAACAACTCTTTTACACGTTGTGCGCAACCGTAGTGCTCTTTGCCCAAAATGTCCGGGGTCAAGATCCTTGAAGTGGAATCCAATGGATCCACAGCAGGGTAGATACCCAACTCGGCAATTTTACGGGAAAGTACGGTGGTGGCATCCAAGTGGGCAAATGTGGTTGCTGGCGCTGGATCCGTCAAGTCATCCGCAGGTACGTAGACCGCCTGTACAGAGGTAATAGATCCTCTTTTGGTCGAAGTGATCCGTTCCTGCATGGCACCCATTTCAGTAGCCAAGGTTGGCTGGTAACCCACTGCGGAAGGCATACGTCCCAATAGTGCGGACACCTCGGAACCTGCTTGGGTAAAACGGAAAATGTTGTCCACGAAGAAAAGTACGTCCTTTCCTTGTCCGTCACCTGCTCCATCACGGAAATACTCGGCAATGGTCAGTCCGGACAATGCCACACGGGCACGGGCACCTGGAGGTTCGTTCATCTGTCCGAACACGAAGGTTGCCTTGGACTCCTTCATCACTTTTTTGTCCACTTTGGACAAATCCCATCCTCCTTCTTCCATGGAGTGCAAGAATTCATCACCATATTTTATAATCCCTGACTCCAACATCTCACGAAGCAAATCGTTTCCTTCACGGGTACGTTCCCCAACACCAGCAAATACGGATAGACCTCCGTGTCCTTTGGCAATGTTGTTGATCAACTCCTGGATCAATACGGTCTTACCTACCCCGGCACCACCGAACAAACCGATTTTACCTCCTTTTGCATAAGGTTCGATAAGGTCGATTACCTTGATCCCTGTGAAAAGAACCTCTGTTGAAGTGGAAAGGTCTTCAAATTTTGGGGCCTCCCTGTGAATGGGAAGTCCATTGTCTCCAGTCTTCGGTAGGTTCTCCATACCATCGATGGCATCACCGATCACGTTGAAAAGCCTTCCATATACAGCCTCGCCTATGGGCATCTGTATGGGGTTCCCGGTAGCAACTACCTCAACTCCCCTACTCAAACCATCTGTTGAGTCCATGGAAATGGTCCTTACGGTATTTTCGCCAATATGCGATTGTACCTCCAATACCAATTTGGAGCCATTGGCTTTTGTAATCTCAAGGGAGTCGTAAATTCGTGGAATCACCGTCCCCGATTCAAACTCAACATCAATGACCGGGCCTATAATTTGGGCAACCTTACCTGTAACTTTAGACATTAGTGTGTTTATTTTTAATTGAATACACGGAAAAAAACCGTTTTTTTTCCGGCTGCAAAGATATGCTTTTCCCTTTTTATTAAGAAACCGATTTTTTGTTTTTTTAAAAAGAAAAAAGGCACTGAAAAATTCAGTGCCTTTTTAAATATTCCATTCGTATTTTTTAAGGATTTATGGCCCAAGAAACATAGTAAATGGAACCTATGTTACCTGTGCCGATCGCGGTATAATATTCATCACCCAACAAGTTGGATCCACCCACCTTGAACACCGACTTGATGCTGGGCACCGCATAGTTGACCTGTGCATCCAAAACGGTAAAGGCAGGAATATCCCCATCGGCGAAGGAAGCTTCCCAATAGTAGCTGTCGCTCCACCTGTAGTTCACATTAAAGCCAAAGTTCTTGAAGAGCGCCGCATTCCCGAAAGAGGCTTTCACCTTATGTTTTGGGGTGTTGAAATTGGTCCTTAAATCTGGGTATTTGCCTTCATCGATGTCCAACTCGGCATAGGTATAGTTGACCCCAAAATCAAAATTTCCGATCTTGGTGTCCACACCCACTGTTCCTCCATACGAATTGATAGCTGCATCAGAGTTGGTATAGGTCTGGTAAGCCTGAAAATCATTATTCCTGAGTGCAGCCAACGAGAGAGCACCATCCCCAGCTGTACCATAAAAAGGCACCAAGGTTACAGTATTGGCCAAGAAATCTGAATAACTGTTGTAATATCCACTCAAGTCTACTGTAAACCGACCCAACTGAGCCCTGTACCCAGCTTCAAAAGCTGTGATTTCTTCTGGTTTTACTAAGGGTGTGTTCACTGCTTGTGGAGTGCCATTTTGGACCGAAGTACGGGAGAAAGCATTTTCATAAGCGGCCCTGCCAGTAATTTGTACTGTAGCGGGTAATCCATAATCATTTTGGGCCCTTTCACTTATACTAAAAGTTCTAATGTCCCTGTCCAAATTAGTGGGAGCAGAACCTACCAATATTGCAGAGCCCGCATTCAACCCTATAAACAAATCTTGGGTGGTAGGGTTTCTGAAACCTTGCTGTACGGAAACCCTCAAGTTGTGGTTTCTTTTTTCCCCGGCGGTATAGGCCAAAGAAAGCCTTGGCGAAACAAATCCATCAAAGAACTCGTTTTTGTCGTAACGGGCAGAACCGGTAAACTTCAACCGATCATCCAAGAATTTTTTCTGAAGCTGCACATAGGCCCCATATTCGTTATAGGAAATGGGTCCATCAATATCCGTGAAAATGGTCCCGTTGGAATTCAATACATACTCCCTGAAAGAACCTCCCAGTTGCAAATCGGCCCAGTTATCAATCAAATGGGCAAAGTTGTAGTTTCCATTGATGTGGCGGAACTTGGTCTTATCGATAAATTTGGCCCCCGTAGTTAAATTTCCATCGTTGGTCACTTGGTTGAACGCACTTTCAAAGGCAGGAGTTCCAGGAATCAACCTTCCCTGATCGGCATACGCCCTTGCTGCTGCATGTGCTTGAACAGAAGCATCTTCTCGAGATGTTCCTTGCTGCACCAACCCTAAAAATGTAGGTATATATGTCCCAGCATAATCTCCAAACCACGACCTTTCACTTGGATCATCAGGATTTGGGGCATCTCTCTTCCATAATCTATTTATGTTGATTGCCGCAAAACGCGTATCATACGCATCACCGGAATTTTCGGAAACGATGTATCCACGAAGGAAGAAATTCTTGTTCTTGATCTCCAACTTGTGCTGTTGCATGGTGAACCCACTTACCGCATAGCGATTGGCCCCTTGGTAAATAGTGGTTCCACGACCAATCCTGCTGTTCAGGATGATTTCAAAATCGTTGGCAAAGGGTCGATAATGCAATGCAAAATCCGATTTCACACTTTCCGCTCCATAATCAGCCAGATCCGCTTCATCATAACCTGTTCTTGAAACATATGCAGACCCTACCGTACCTGAAGGCAAAGCTTGCTTTGTTCCATCTGGAAGATCTGGAAGAGCAAGGTCATCAAAATCCAGAGTTGTCGCCACTTCATCACCATACACATTCAGCCCATTATATCCTGGATTGGAACGATCGGCGCCAGGGTTGTTGAGGTCCACTGTACTATTGGCATGCCAATCCTCACCGGTCAACACCGATAGGTTTGCCTTAACGGCCACTTTGTCACTAAAAGCATGGGCGGCCCGTATGCCGAAGTCCTTGTAAAAGTTGTTCCCAGCGGCATCCTGTACCGTGACCCCGCCTTTAGCGTAGGCACTTATTCCTTGAAAATCAAATGGGTTTTTACTGTTCATGAAAAGGATACCATTGAAGGCTCCTGCACCGTATAGGGCAGAGGAGGCCCCAGGTAGGATCTCCACGCTCTGTACATCCAGTTCGGACATCCCGACCAAGTTACCCAAAACGAAGTTGAGACCGGGCGCGGTGTTGTCCATTCCGTCCACCAATTGCAAAAACCTATTGTTGGCAAAAGTGGCAAAACCCCTTGTGTTGATGGACTGAAAGGTCAAACTGTTGGTGTTGATGTCCACTCCTTTCAGGTTCTGCAAGCCTCCGTAAAAAGATTCGGAGGTGGTGTTCTTTATTTCCTTAAGTCCAAAACGCTCCACGGAAACCGGGGATTCAAAAATCCGCTCGGGTGTCCTCGACGCTGAAATGACAATCTCATCCAAAAGGGTAGAGGCTTCGGCTAGGGTAATGGAAAGGGTCTGGTTATTGGAAGTGACATTGGCCACAAAATCTGAAAACCCGATACTCGTTATCCTAAGTTGGAACGGTGGGGCCTGTGAGGTATTGAAAGTGAAGTTCCCATCGAAGTCCGTAACGGTTCCTTCGGTTTTTCCTACCAAGACCACATTGGCCCCGGGGATGGGCTGGCTATTTTCATCAACTACTTTTCCTTGGACGGTTGTCTGTGCATTTGAGACAATACCAATCAGCATAAGGAAAATGAACATAAGTCTTCTCATTGGCTATGAATTTGAGTTAAATTTGGTTTAAGTGCCTGTTAAGCAATGTATGTGGAAGATACATTTTTTTTCATTTGATTTCTACAAATATGGAAAAAATTATGCATGCATAATACTTTTTTGACAAAATTCCATGCTCAAAAATACTGTATCAATAAAAAAGGCGCCAATATCGGCGCCTTTTCTTTGAAAATATGTCTTAAAATCACTCCACGGTGACGGACTTTGCCAAATTTCTTGGCTGGTCCACGTTGCACCCACGCATCACGGCAATGTGATAGGACAGCAATTGCAAGGGTATGGTGGTCAAAAGCGGTGAAAGGCTTTCGGAGGTTTCTGGCACCTCTATCACGTGATCGGCCAATTCCCTAACGGATACATCCCCTTCGGTGACAATGGCTATGATTCTTCCTTTTCTGGATTTAATTTCCTGAATGTTGCTCACAACTTTCTCATAGTGCCCTTTTCGTGTAGCAATGACCACCACTGGCATTTGCTCATCGATCAAGGCAATGGGTCCGTGCTTCATTTCTGCGGCCGGATATCCCTCTGCATGGATGTAGCTGATTTCCTTTAGCTTCAGGGCTCCTTCCAGAGCGACTGGAAAATTGTACCCCCTACCCAGATAAAGACAATTGGGTGAGTCCTTATAAATATTCGAGATTTCTTCTACAATCGGGTTGGACAAAAGCGCTTTTTCCACTTTGGAAGGGACACTTTCCAATTCAGCCAAATATTCATGGTACTTGGATTGCGACAAGGTTCCTTTCTCGTGGGCCAACTTGAGCGCGATTAGCGTCAACACGGTAATTTGGGTGGTGAACGCCTTGGTCGATGCCACTCCTATTTCCGGACCTGCGTGGGTATAGGCTCCTGCATCGGTTTCCCTAGCTATGGATGAACCCACCACATTGCAGACCCCAAAAACAAAGGCTCCTTTTTCTTTTGCCAATTTGATGGCAGCCAAGGTATCGGCGGTCTCTCCTGACTGTGATATGGCAATGAGCACGTCCTTTTCGGTGATGACCGGGTTCCTGTACCTAAATTCGGAGGCATATTCCACTTCTACCGGAATACGGGCCAGGTCTTCAAAAATGTATTCTGCCACAAGTCCGGCATGCCATGATGTTCCACAGGCCACGATGATGATTCTATTGGCATTCAGGAACTTTTCCAGGTTTTGATCGATACCCGCCATCCTGATGATGCCCTTATCCGCCAACAAGCGGCCCCTGTAGGTGTCCAATATGGCCCTGGGCTGTTCGTAAATCTCCTTCAGCATAAAATGCTCGTACCCTCCTTTTTCAATTTCCTCAAGATTGAGTTGAAGTTCCAGAATGTTAGGGTAGGCTATCGCATCGTCCTTGATCTTTCGTAGTTTGATTTCCTTGCCGATCCTCACAATGGCCATTTCCTCATCTTCCAGATATATCGCATTGTTGGTGTATTCAATAAAAGGGGAAGCGTCCGATGCAATAAAATATTCGTTTTCACCGATGCCAATGGCCAATGGACTTCCCAGTTTGGCCACCACTATCTCATCGGGTTTGTTCTTGTCAAAAACAGCAATGGCATAGGCCCCTACCACTTGGTTGAGCGCTATCTGCACGGCCTTACCCAGTTTGACACCTTCTTTGTTCTTTACTTCTTCAATAAGGTTGACCAACACTTCGGTGTCTGTGTCGGATTCAAACGTATAGCCACGCTTGATCAATGCCTGTTTGATGGAATCGTAATTTTCTATGATACCGTTGTGGATGATGACCAAATCCCCGGAATTGGAAAAATGGGGATGCGAGTTGACGTCGTTGGGGACCCCGTGGGTGGCCCATCTTGTATGTCCAAGCCCTAGTTTGCCGGAAATTGAAATGGATGACTCGGTCTTTTGCTTGAGGTCATCCACTTTCCCCTTGGTCTTGGAAAGATGGGTGTTCTCCCCGTCGTAAAGTGCTATTCCCGCACTGTCGTACCCTCTATACTCGAGCCTTTGAAGGCCTTTTATTATTATGGGATAAGCATCCCGATGACCAATGTAACCTACTATTCCACACATAAGATTTTTTTTAGTTAAAGTCCACTATTGGGGGTTAGCGGCCATCAAATTTAAAATCTCTTGACCAAAATCCATGTATTCGTTACGTTAAAACGATGAACACCCAAAAATCTTCTTCAAGTGGTAGCCATCAATTGGCCTCGGTGTAGAAAATCTCAAGTTTTAGTTTCTTCCCTTCTTCTCCCGGAGCCACATTGCTTCCATAGAGCACTGTCCCCAAGGGGCTAACAGCAGACATCACGGGATAGTCCACCGCATTGGACACATTACCCACCGCTTCTTGAATATTGGGGAATGAGATATTGGATGTCAATGTAAGGGCCAATTTGGCATTGGATGAATCCCGAACAATGATGTTGTTGATGTGCTCCGTTATCCGTATGGTGTACTTTATACCTTTCCCGCTTTCCTTCTGTATGACACCATCGTGGTTGGTGTAGTAATTCAATGGGTTTGGCGTAGTGTTCGGCGTATTTGCCTCATTGGCCGTGTTGTACAATGGAAAACCGGTCTCAGCATTGAAAAGGTACAATCTTGGTGGTTCTTCCACGGTTCCGCCCGAATTATCCAAGGTTTCCCTGTCCACATAAAATACCAGATTGGCCTCGTTGATGATCCAATTGTTGGCCCTTACCTGATCGATGAGTTGGGACCCCTCGTTTTCCAATTCGTCAAAAAGTCTGATCTCTGTCAACGTGGCCCCTCCTTTTACATATATTCTTGGTGCATTCTCCCCATTGTCCAGTGCACTGGCAACATCCGCTGGAAAGGCCTCATTTTCAAAGACATTTACAGCATTGCCTGAAACACCATTGTTGGTGTTCATCATCAGCCCAAGCACAAAATCCCTTTCGGCAGTTACGACGGTCTCCTCTTCCGTATCGTAGTCTTGGTATTCATAGGTGACCGTTATGGTGGCCCTGGTAATATCCAACAGGAACATGAGTTCTTCCATGTTTGTTCCGGAAAGGTGGATGCCCCTGAAAAAATTCCTGAAATTGGATTGGTTCAGCAATTCTGGCTTTCCTTCCATATCCAAAAGGTTGGTCTGGAAAAATTCGTTGCTCAGCGGGATACGGATTCCCGGGGTCAATTTAGTCTCTATTTGATTGGATTCATCAACGTCGGTATCCGGGTCATCATCCTTATAGGATACGATGATATCCTCATTGCTAATGGTGACTTCCTCATTGGCAATAAGTTCTCCGATAAAACCAGAAAAATCATGGTTGGAATAGTACTCTTGCGCTTCCTGAAAGCCAGAATTAGGATCCAAATTTCTTAGAAAATAGTTGGAGCGGGAAACACTCAAATTAAAGGTTGCTGTCCTATCCCCGTATATGCTGTCCAAATCATATCGCCTGACAAAGTTGTTGGCCACAAAATCGTCCCCTGTACCATCCTCGTTAGGGTCAAATGGGTCAGAGCCTATGACCCTTTCCTGATTGTCCGTCACACCGTCACCGTCCCAATCAGAGTTGGGATCGTTGACATCCTCTCCTTCTTCAAACTCATCGTCTACCCCGTCACCGTCGCTGTCCCCAGAAGGTGGCAACTGAAAAGGGATGTAGAGATAGACCTCCTTAACAGTTTCATTTTCCTTGACCGTGGATGCACTGTCGTCAGAATCTGCATTGTCCTCGGCTGCCTGTGTAAGGTCCCCAAAAGTGGGGTTCTCAGTGGTCAAAGTGACCTGGGAAATAATGCTGGCCGTTCTTTTTCCATATATAGGGTCGGTAAACGTTCCCAATTGGTACAGTGGCAACCTATTGGTCTGGACGGCGGTTATGCCCTTGTTGTAGGCAAACACCCCATATTCGACCTTTCCTGTATTAAAGGGCTCTCCTCCAACAACACCTTCTCCAATGGTGTTCAGCTCGTCTTCACAAGAAGCTATCAGTAGAAACAAAGTCCCAACCAAGGTTGAAACTTTAATGATTCTGGAAAATCTCATGCAATTTATTTTAAAACCTCCGTTTTATAGAAATTTGTGTATGCCTCTTCTGCTTCCTGAAGCGAAACATAGGGCAGTACGGGTTTGGAAAGATTGGCTATATGGTCCTTCAGATCCTCCGACATCTCCTCCGAGGCTAAAATAACGGCATCGGAATAATCTACGGCAACCTTTAACAAATTATTATAGTCGGGATTGGATAGGTATGAAATATCACTCTTGTCTATCCCATCGAAGGAAATCTTGTTGATCATCTCACTGTCCAGCTCCCCGTCATATCCCTTTCCATAGACCGATGTGACAATCTTGCTGTCGGCGAACAAAGGCTCGTCGGCATAGTATTTCCTGAGGTATAGGGGCAACAGGGAGGCCATCCAACCATGCACATGGATGATATCTGGCGACCAGTTCAACTTTTTGACGGTTTCCACCACCCCCTTGGCAAAAAAGATGGCGCGTTCGTCATTGTCAGGAAACAGCTTCCCTTCCGAATCCTTGAAAGTCGCCTTTCGTTTAAAATATTCCTCGTTGTCTATGAAATAGACCTGGATACGTTCCCTTGGAATGGACGCCACCTTGATGATCAGGGGCATGTCCATGTCATTTATGACCAAGTTCATCCCCGATAAGCGTATGACTTCATGCAATTGATGCCTTCTTTCATTGATATTTCCATATCTTGGCATGAAAATGCGTATTTGCCCCCCATTGCTGTTCACCATTCTCGGTGCTTCGTACGACATTAAGGAAACTGGATTCTCTGGGAGGTATGGAACTAATTCAGAAGATACAAACAATATCTTTTTACCATTCATAAACACTTTCTTTTGTTTATCTGAAAAACGTAGCTGCAAAAGTACAAAAATTATGCTGATTACCAGTATTTATAGTATTTTTGCACGCTCTTGAATGTCGCCATGCACATATTCGACCGCAAAAAGGAGCTTGTTTCCTTCTTACAGGACGAGAGAAAAAAAAACATCTCCATCGGCCTCGTGCCCACTATGGGGGCACTTCACACGGGGCATGTCTCTTTGGTAAAAAAGGCGCTTTCCGAGAATGGATTGGTAGTGGTCAGTATTTTTGTGAACCCCACCCAATTTGACAAAAAGGACGATCTGGAAAAATATCCCAGGAGTTTGGAAAGGGATGTGGAACTGTTGCAAAAGGAATCCGATCAAATCATCGTCTTCGCACCATCCATTGATGAGATCTATGGCAAGTCCGTGAAATCACAATCCTATGAGTTCGACGGTCTGGACAAGGTGATGGAGGGCGAGTTCCGGGCAGGGCATTTCAATGGTGTCGGCACCATTGTAGAGCTTTTGTTGAGGACCGTCTCCCCCGATAAGGCTTATTTTGGCGAAAAGGATTTCCAGCAGCTACAGATCATCCGTAAAATGGTGCAGATCAAAAAACTGCCCTATGCCATCATTGGCTGCCCTATAGAACGGGAACCCAACGGATTGGCCAAGAGTTCCCGTAATGAACGCCTCTCCGAAACGACCAAGGAAGAAGCTGGCCTGATCTATGAAACGCTACTGGCCGCCAAATCAAAATTTGGCACGGAAAGTGCAAGTAGCATCCGGCACTGGGTAAAATCGGAATTTGGGAAAAATCCCGTGTTCAACTTGGAGTATTTTGAGATAGCCGATGAGAACACGCTGACACCCATGCTGAAAAAACAGAACGACCAAAAATATAGGGCATTCATTGCCGTTTATGCCGATGGCGTACGCTTAATTGATAATCTAAGATTGAATTGATAATTTTGCACCATGCAAGTAGAAGTTGTAAAATCAAAAATCCATAGGGTAAAAGTCACTGGGGCCGACCTAAACTACATAGGCAGCATCACCATTGACGAAGACCTTATGGACGCAGCCAACATCATCAGGGGCGAGAAAGTGCAGATCGTCAACAACAACAATGGTGAACGGTTGGAGACCTACGCCATCCCCGGACCTAGGGGGTCTGGCGAACTCACCCTAAACGGTGCCGCAGCCCGGAAAGTGGCCGTGGGCGACGTACTCATCCTCATCACCTACGCCTGGATGGACATTGAGGAAGCAAAGGCATTCAACCCTGCGTTGGTCTTCCCGAACGAGGCCACCAATCTACTGAACTAGTTTTGGGCAGCTCCCTGAAAAAATTTCTCAAAATAGGTGTCCCCATAGCCTTTGGGCTGTTCTTGGTCTGGTATTCCTACAGTTCCACCACACCCGAAGAGCGCAAACAGATCATCCATTACATTTCCAACGCCAGCCCGTTTTGGGTCACCGTATCCGTGGTCATGGCCATCCTTAGTCATATCTCCAGGGCCATCCGCTGGAAATACCTTCTAGAGCCTCTTGGTTACAGGCCAAAGACGCTGAACAGTATCTTGATTGTCCTAATCTCCTATTTTGCAAATTTGGGGATACCACGTTCCGGGGAGATCCTAAGGGCCACAGCACTGACCACCTATGAAAGAGTGCCTTTTGAAAAAGGATTTGGCACCATCGTCTCCGAAAGGGTCATCGATTTGTTGATGCTCTTGCTCATCGTGATGGTCACCTTGGTATTGCAAACGGATATCATCCTTGCTTTTTTGGAAGAAAAAGGGGTGAATATCATAGGCGCCATTGGTATTTTGTTGGTGGGAATCGTCGGTCTGTTTTTGGCCACCTACATCATCCGAAAATCCAAATCACCCTTTGCCAGCAAACTGAAAACATTCCTCAACGGACTTTTGGACGGCGTGCTCAGCCTTTTCAAAATGAAGAAAAAATGGCCGTTCATCTTCCACACACTCTTCATATGGGTTGCCTATGTGGGCATGTTCTGGGTGATAAAACATACCGTGGCCGAGACCACCTCCCTTTCTCTCAGTGAGCTTTTGGTCGCCTTTGTGGCCGGTGCCTTTGCCATGTCCACCACCAATGGTGGAATCGGCCTCTACCCCATCGCTGTGAGTGCGGCCTTGGGCATCTTTGGCGTCAGCTCTGTTTCCGGGGATGCCTTTGGGTGGATTATGTGGATCGCGCAGACCCTCATGGTGGTCGTTTTCGGCACAATATCCTTCATCGTATTACCGTTATTGAATAGAAATCGGTAACCCTAGCCGCACAAAACTTAACCAATGAACAAAAAACTACAATTCCTATTGTTGGGCTTGGTGTGCTTCAATGTTGGCGCCCAGGTCAAACAGGAGATCTTCGAATCCTTCAAACTTCAGGAAAGAAGAAATGTCTCCTACTATTTTCCCGAGGACTATTCCGAAGAAAAAAAATACCCGTTGCTGGTCGTGCTGGACGCCGAGTACCTTTTTGACCTTGTGGTGGTCAATGCCAAGTTCCAAAGCCGTTTGGATCGCATGCCCCAGGTAATCGTGGTAGGTGTGGGCCAGGCCGAGAACGATATCCGATTGGAAGATTGCGCCCATGAAGAATTCTCGGGACTCCCTTCCGACAAGGGAAAAATGTTCTATGAGTTTCTGGGCACGGAGCTTATCCCTTATTTGGAGACCAGCTACAACATTGCCCCTTTCAAAATGTTCGTGGGGTATGACATCACCGCCAATTTTGGCAACTATTACCTGTTCAAGGACCGTTCGCTATTCAATTCCTATGTGAGCATATCGCCCACCTTGGCCACAGAAATGGAGAACCGGGTCCCCGAACGCCTTTCGGCACTCGAGCAAGTGATCTTCTACAACCTGATTGTCGAGAAAGAACCCTCGGACGATAGGCAACGTATCCTTCAAATGAACCACAGCATCAATTCCATCACCAAGGAAAACCTGCACTATTTCTTTGATGAATATGAAAGTGCCGACCATTCGTCCATCGCGGCCTATGGCATTGGAAAGGCATTTGACAATGTCTTTAAAATATTCCGGCCCATCAGTCCTGCCGAATACAAGTCGGAGATATTGACCTCCGAAGAACCCGTGTTCAACTATTTGGAAAACCGGTACAGCACCATAGAAAAACTGTTTGGCTTCCAAAAACCTGTGGAACTCAACGATATCATGGCCATTTATGCCGCTTGCAGGAAAAAGGAAGATTACGAATCCCTGAAACCTTTGGCCGAGCTCTGCAAAAAAGAATATCCCGACACTATGATGGGCTTCTATTTTGAGGGAGAATATTACGAAGAGATCGGGGAGCCCAAAAAAGCGTTCAAAACTTTCGAAAAAGCATTCCAAATGCAGGAGATCGACTTCTTGACCAAAGACATGGCCCTTGAAAAAATAGATGCCCTTAAAGCAGATTTTGGCTATTGATCTTTAAATTCTTGGATAATTAGAGCGTTGGAAAAAATGCTCCAAAAATCAAGCAATCCAAAAATCCAATGGTCCAATCATCCATCTAAATCCATATCTTTAGGCCTTCACCAATTCAAGGAATGGCCAAGACCAAAACAGCTTTTTTTTGCCAAAACTGCGGCACCCAATATGCCAAATGGGTAGGCCAATGTTCCTCCTGCAAGGAATGGAACACTGTTGTGGAAGAAGTGGTACAGAAGGAAGAAAAAAGGAGTTGGAAAACCGATATCTCATCGGTAAAGCAGGCCAGCAAACCCCTTCGTGTTTCCGAAATCACCCATGAGAAAGAACTTCGACTGGATACCTTGGACCAAGAGTTCAACCGTGTTCTAGGTGGGGGATTGGTCCCTGGTTCATTGACCTTATTGGGAGGCGAACCTGGCATTGGAAAAAGTACCCTATTGTTGCAGATTGCCTTAAAACTGCCGTACAAAACCCTTTATGTTTCCGGTGAGGAAAGCCAGCGACAGATCAAAATGCGTGCCGACCGTATTCAACCCAATAGCGAAAACTGCTACATCCTCACCGAAACCAAGACTCAAAACATTTTTCAGCAAATCGGCGCCTTGGAACCCGATCTAGTGGTCATCGATTCCATCCAGACCCTGCATACCGATTATATTGAATCCGCTGCAGGGAGCATTTCGCAAATCCGTGAATGTGCCGCCGAACTCATCAAATTCGCCAAGGAAAGTCACACCCCGGTGATTCTGGTGGGACACATCACCAAAGACGGAACCATAGCCGGACCAAAAATTTTGGAGCACATGGTAGATACTGTCTTGCAATTTGAAGGTGACCGCAATTACGTCTACCGAATCCTTCGTTCGCTAAAAAACCGCTTTGGTTCCACGGCAGAACTCGGTATTTACGAAATGCAGGGAAGTGGGTTGAGGGAGGTGAACAATCCCTCCGAAGTATTGATTTCCAAAAATCAGGAAGACCTCAGCGGAACTGCCATTGCCGCCACCGTAGAAGGCATGCGTCCGTTGTTGATAGAAATTCAGGCGTTGGTAAGCACTGCGGTTTATGGAACTCCACAACGTTCCGCAACCGGGTTCAATGCCAAACGCTTGAACATGCTCTTGGCCGTTCTTGAAAAACGGGCAGGATTTAAATTGGCCGCCAAAGATGTCTTTTTGAACATCACCGGGGGCATTTCGGTAGACGATCCCGCCATTGACCTTGCCGTTATGGCCGCTATATTGTCCAGCAATGCCGATATCCCTATTGAAAAGGGCATCTGTTTTGCTGCGGAAGTGGGCCTTGCTGGGGAAATCCGTCCGGTGCAACGTGTGGACCAACGTATTCTGGAAGCCGAAAAACTAGGTTTCTCCACCATTTTTGTTTCCAAAAACAATAAAATCGGTCTGAAAAATACAGGCATCCAAATCCGTAAGGTTTCCAAAATCGAGGATGTGGTGAGTGCCCTGTTTGGGTGATATAGACACAAATTTCACGAATGGTCACGAATACTTTTGCTCTTGAACTTGAAACTTGTTCACTGCCCATAGAAAAACTTCATTCATTCTGAAGAACACAAAATGATTGAAGAAACTAGTTGTTTCACTATACATTTTATGGCGCTGGGTTCGGAATAGCATTATGGATGGCCTCGATTCCTTCCAACACCTCATCCGAAAGGTCCACATCGATACTCTCAATGTTCTCCTCAAGCTGCTCCATACTGGTCGCCCCGATGATGTTGCTCGTTAAAAATGGTCGGGTGTTCACAAAGGCCAACGACATCTGCGCCAAGCTCAACCCATGTTCTTGGGCCAGTTGGGCATATTTCTCAGTGGCTTGGGTGGCGGTTTCCCCACTGTACCTATTGTAATTGGGAAAAAGGGAAACCCTTGCCTTTCTTGGGGGAATCTCGGTCAAATATTTTCCGCTGAGTACCCCAAAAGCCATGGGCGAATAGGCCAACAATCCAATTTTTTCACGTGTCGAAATTTCGGAAAGCCCCACCTCGAACAAACGGTTCAAAAGGTTATAAGGGTTTTGGATGGTCAACATACGTGGCAGGGACCTGTGCACTTTGCTCTCCTCCAAGAACCGCATGGTCCCCCATGGTGTTTCGTTGGAAAGGCCCACATGCCTTATCTTTCCTTCGGCAATCAGATCACGAAGGGTCTCCAGAACTTGGTGGATATTGTCCTCCCAACCATCAATGATATGTGCGTTGAATCCCCGTTGCCCAAAATAATTGGTGTTCCGTTCGGGCCAATGCAGTTGGTACAGGTCGATATAATCCGTTTGGAGCCGCTGTAAGCTGCCTTCCACCGCACTTATGATGGATTCCTTACTGAACCCAGTGCTCCTGATATGCGTAGCGGCATGTCCTTTTCCCGCTATCTTGGACCCCAATACCACTTTGTCCCTGTTCCCGGTTTTTTTGAACCAGTTCCCAATAAATTCCTCGGTCACTGCATAAAGTTCCTTCTTTGCGGGAATGGGATAGAGCTCTGCGGTGTCAAAAAAATTCACCCCTTGATCCAGGGCATAATCCATCTGTTCATGGGCCTCTTCCTCGGTGTTCTGCCTGCCCCAAGTCATGGTGCCAAGGCATATTTTGCTTATTCGGATGTCGGTATGTGGGATTCTGGTGTATTTCATCATATCAAATTTAGGACGGTCAAAGGTAACTAAACCAAAACATTGACTTTTAAGCCAAGGTTATTTTTCCACTTCCAACAAAATGGGACAATGGTCGCTGTGCACAGCCTCGGATAGGATCACCGAACGCTTCAACCTGCTCTCCAAAGGCTCTGCCACCATGCCGTAATCCAACCGCCAGCCCTTGTTGTTGGCCCGGGCATTGGCCCTGTAGCTCCACCATGTATAATTGTCGGGCTCTTTGTTGAAATGTCGGAAACTGTCAATAAACCCACTGTTGATAAAGTTGCCTATCCATTCCCGCTCCACGGGCAGAAAGCCGGAAACATTCTTGTTCCGCACGGGATCGTGGATGTCAATGGCTTCATGACAGATGTTGTAGTCCCCGCACACGATCAGGTTGGGGCGCTCTTTCCGAAGGACATCGGCATATTTTTGAAAATCGGCCATGTACATCAGCTTATGGTCCAAACGGTCCAAATTGGTCCCGGAGGGCAGATACATGCTCATGACGGAAAGGTCCCCAAAATCGGCGCGGAGGTTCCTTCCTTCATGGTCCATATAATCTATGCCCGTACCATATTCCACATGATCGGGCTGTTGCTTACAAAGTAAGGCCACTCCGCTATACCCTTTTTTCTGGGCACTGAACCAATAATGGTGGGGATATCCCGCTTCTTCAAAAACCGAGGTATCCACTTGGTCCACCATGGCCTTGGTTTCCTGTAGGCAGACCACATCCGGATCTACCGCCTGCAACCATTCCACAAAACCTTTGTTGAGTGCGGCCCTGATGCCGTTCACATTGTAAGAGACGATTTTCATCTTTAAAATTTTTCCTAAAAATAGCCATTGTATGCTTCTTCTTAAAATTGAATTTAACAATGGCCCTATTCCAAAAACAGATTGCAGTTCCTTTTGTCGTAATTTTAAGTCCAAACACAACCATATGACGGCACTTGTTCTGATCGATATCCAACTTGGTCTACAGGAAATGGCTTTTTATGGCACAGAACGCAATAATCCCATGGCAGAGGAGAATTGCCGGAAAATCTTGTTGGCCTTTAGGGAAAAACAATGGCCCGTGTTCCATGTGAAGCACGATTCCACCAACCCCGATTCCCCATTGCACCCCTCCAAAAAAGGGAATGCGTTACACCCCTTGGTGGAACCCATCAATGGTGAGCCTATTTTTGCCAAAAACGTGAACAGTGCCTTCATAGGTACCGCTCTTGAAACCCAGCTTAGGGCAATGGCCATTTCGGAACTTGTTATCGTTGGTCTTACCGTGGAACACTGTATCTCCACTTCGGTGCGAATGGCGGCCAATATGGGCTTTGCTGTTGTTTTGATATCGGATGCCACCGCGGCCTTTGACAAAGTGGGCGTGAACGGTCAAGTTTATGGGGCCGACCTCATCTACCACACCGAACTGGCCATCTTGAATCGGGAATTTGCCCACATCATGGATACGGACACGTTCTTGAAGAGTCTGTAAAATTGATTATCTTCTCCTTTTTTATCCATTTTAGAAAAACACATCAAATGGAAACTTGGATTGCAATGCTAAGAGGCATCAATGTCGGGGGAAATCATATTGTTCCCATGAAGGAACTGAAACAACTGATGGAGTCCAACGGATTTTCCAATGTCAGGACCTACATCCAAAGTGGGAATGTGGTTTTTGAAAGTCCGCAACGACCTTTGGACCAAATTGGACAACTGATAGAGCAGAAGTTTGGGTTTATGCCCTACATTTTTGTGTTGGGCAGGGACGAGCTCATGGCCGCCGTGGCGAATTGCCCCTACGAGAGCGACCAGGAAAAGACCATCCATTATTTTTTTCTGGACAAGGAACCCGAAATTTTTGATGAGGCGCTTTTGGATTCCTTAAAAGCCGACAGCGAACGGTACATCCTAATTGAAAAGGTGTTTTACCTCTACGCCCCAGAAGGCATAGGCCGCTCCAAATTGGTGGAAAAAATAGGGAAGGCTTTGCCAGGCGTGACTATGACAGCCAGAAACCTGAACACCATCAACAAGTTGGTGGAGATGGTGAAGTCGTGATGGCAAAGAATTGACTATGATCAGACCTCAACCCCCTAATGGTTTTTTTATTGCATGGTATTGGTTTTGAAGGGTTATGATTAATTGTACAGATTTGTATTATTTCTTTACGGTTATACCCTATATTTATTTAAAATGGCATGGCCCATCTTTCTCAATCTAAATAATATTCCATGAATATCTCAAGCATAGACAAAACAATAAGAGCTGTTCTAAAATCAAGCTACTATAAGATACCAAGATTCCAAAGACCCTATTCATGGGAGAAAGAACATATTGAAGACTTTTGGAATGATTCTATTAGGGAGAGCAGTGGTGACTACTTTATAGGTTCGATGGTTGTATACGAAATATCAAATGACACCTTTGGTGTTGTCGATGGCCAACAAAGGTTGACAACAATTACAATGTTACTTGGAACTATAAGAGAAGCCTTTAAAAGTATAGGTGAAGAAAGTTTAGCAAAAGGGACACAAGGCATGATAGAACGGAAAGACCTGGATGATGAATTAAATTATGTCTTACAAACTGAGAGTAGCTACCCATTTTTTCATGAGAATGTTCAAAAATTTGATGCTTCTGAGGTAACAGATATTCCAGCAAAAAAAGAAGAAGAACATATTAAAAAGGGCTATGATTTATTAAAGTACCTAGTAGAAAAAGAAATAGAATCTATAGAAGTTAGTACAACAATTTCTGCCAAGGAAAAGCATAAACAGAAAATTGAAGCCCTAAAAAATATTAGAGATAAGATTTTAAATCTCAAAGTAATATATATAGAGCTTGACAATGAAGATGATGCATATATAATTTTTGAAACTTTAAATACTAGGGGGAAAGATTTACGAGTATCAGATTTAGTGAAGAACCATCTCACAAAGATGTTACCAAAAAAGAATAAATCTGTTGATCTCTCAAAAGATAAATGGACTGAAGCACGCACAATTATTGAAGGTTCAAATGCAGATTTGAACATGGATAGCTTTTTACATCATTTTTGGCTTTCAAAATATGAATTCACAACTCAGAAAAAATTGTTCAAATCTTTGAAACAAACAGTTGACAGAAAAAACGCTAAAATATTTCTTGATAGTATATTAAACGAAACACGGATTTATAGAGAGTTTCTTGATATAACTTATCGAGAATGGAAAAAAGAAGAATTAGACTTGAAAAATTCATTAAATGCATTGAATATTTTTAGGGTAAAACAGCAAATACCTATGTTACTTTCTGTTATGAGAGAATACGAAAGAGGAGGTCTTAAACTAAAGAGGGTAAAAGATATTGTAAATGCTATTGAGTGTTTCCATTTTATATTTACTGCAGTAACCTCTCAAAGATCCTCGGGGGGGATTTCATTTATGTACGCTTATCATGCAAGACAGCTTGACCAAGCAACCCCAAATGATAAAACACAAGCTTTGGATGAATTAAAACAAAAACTTCGCAAGAAATTGCCCACAAAAGATGAATTTATTGCAAACCTAATGGAATTAAATTATAGCTCAGTTTATACTAAAGAAAAAGCTCTTGTTAAATATATTCTGACTAAATATGACAATTATTTTTCTCAGAAATCAAAATCCGGAACATCAATAGATTATAATCATATGACAATTGAGCATATTTATGCTGAAAAGGACACTTCAAAATCAATTGGTATTTCAGACATAGGTAAAATAGGCAATCTTCTTCTGATAGAAGAAAGTTTAAATGGACAATTAGGAAACAAAAAATTTTCAAATAAGCATCCTATCTACCTAAAATCTAAAATATTCCTTGATGATGAGGTTAGAAATGCTTCGGATTGGGATAAGTCTAATATTCTAAATAGGACAGAAAAAATTGCTGAAAAACTATTTGATAAAGTATTCAAATTCTGAAAAACTCACCTCAAAACCCGCTTCAACTCCCTCAACACCGTCACCACATCCTGTAGTTCCCGTTGCTCAAAAGTGTCCTGTTCCACATAAAAGAGCATTTCCACAGCCAAATCCAAATATTCTACCAAAACTTCTGTAGTACCAAAGGTATCAACGATCCACTCGTTCAGTTCCGTGATTTGGGATTCGGTCATTTTCAACGCATTTTCACTTATATCTAAAGATATAAAACTATTTTGAAAAGCCACTAATTAGTAGTAATTAATTAATGGCCCCGTAGATTTCTTTACACCATGGACAAATCAAAGGAAATCAAGAAACTGGCCCATCGTATCAAATCGTTACGAATCCAAAAGGGGTACACGAGCTATGAAAATTTTGCTTTTGAAAAGGACATACCCCGTGCCCAATACGGGAGATATGAAACAGGCACAGATATTCAATTCACAAGTTTGCTAAAAATTGCCCAAGCTTTTAACATGACCTTGGAGGAATTTTTCAGTGAAGGGTTTGATTAAGGATAGATGAAAACATTAAAATCAATATTATTCCATTTCTCCAAAGCAATAATTTTATTATTGTGCTTTACGGCATTTGGACAACAACAAACCAAAGCTCTCGATTATATGAACGAACAATTTGAAGAATTCATTGCCAAAAAGAAATTTGTGGAAGAAGGATTTTATCCGGGAATAGCTGAGGAAAAATTGCGGCCCATTTTCACTGAGAAAATCAATTTGGCGGCAAAGGATTTTCAAAAAGTTGCTACATCCTCTAATCCAACAAACGAAAGATATATGGAAGCGATAAAAACAGGTCTATCCCGATTTTCAGAAATTTATTTGGAGTTGGATACTGAGGACAGGGAACAGGTTTGTGTCTATTTTGAAGAGTTGATGGATATTGTTGGCTTGGAGAGCTCCAATGGCCAACTCAACATGTTCATGTACGGATTCGATCCTTCAAAAAGAAACTAATTTTTAATCTATTGTCACCCTGAATTTAGTTCAGGGTCCATCCCCATAACCAAAAGATGAGATGCTGAAACCAGTTCAGCATGACCCGTTCACCTTTCACCCAAAATCCTTTTACCCCCAAGACCCTTCCCCAACACCTTTTACCCAACTCATTTGGAAACATCATTTAATATTTAGATATTTATCTAAATAACTAATAAAATGAATTCCCTCTTCAAAGCCCTTAATGATGAAACGCGACGACAGATCGTGGAACTACTCAAGGAAAGGGACATGAACGCGGGGGAGATTGCCGAACGGTTCAACATTTCCAAGCCCAGCATTTCGCACCACTTGGACATTTTGCGCCAGGCCAACTTGGTGACCAGCGAAAAAAAGGGACAGTTTGTGGAATACTCCCTCAACACCACCATTTTGGAAGATTTGCTCAATTGGATACTAACCTTAAAGAAATGACCATGAACCTAAAAAAAGAACTGCCACTCATTGGAGTTGTGCTACTGCCCTTTCTATACTTGGCCTATATATGGAACCAACTGCCCGAACAGGTGCCCTTGCACTACAATATCAAGGGAGAGGTGGACCGCTATGGCGATAAATCCGAGCTCATCATGATCCCTATCATGATGCCCTTGCTGATCTATGTGATTTTTTTGGTGGTTCCCTACATCGACCCCAAAAAGCAATTGCACAAAATGGGCAACAAGTACTACACGCTAAAACTTTTGCTGACCGTTTTCATGTCCATACTGGCGCTCATCATCCTCTACACGGCCAAGAACCAATCTTGGTCCAATCCCAGCTATATCCTGCTGATGATGGGTGTGCTTTTCATCATTTTGGGAAATTACTTCAAGACCTTAAAAGCCAATTATTTTATCGGTATCCGAACTCCATGGACACTGGAGAGCGAGTACGTCTGGAAGGAAACCCACAAAACGGCGGGCAAAATCTGGTTTGTTGGGGGTATTTTGGTGGTGCTTTTTAGTTTGATCTTAGATCAAAAAACCAACTTTATCGTGTTTATGTCCATTACCGGAATCCTGGCACTGGTCCCTATTGTACATTCCTATCTCTTGTACAAAAAACAAAAGGAAAGCCAACAATAGTCTCCCCAAGGAAACATTGCAGCACACGACTTAAAAGTTCAGGTTGAAAAATCAGATTTTCTGCAACCAATAGCGCATATCCACCTCTTTGGAGATGATGTCCTTCACTTCGGAAAGTTTCACACGTTGTTGATCCATGGTGTCCCGATGGCGGATGGTGACGGTATCATCTTCCAAGGTTTGATGGTCCACGGTGACACAGAAGGGCGTTCCTGCGGCATCTTGACGACGGTAACGACGGCCTACGGCGTCCTTTTCATCGTAATCCACATTGAAATCCCATTTCAGTTCGTCCACCAATTTTTGGGCGACTTCTGGGAGTCCATCCCGTTTCAACAACGGTAGAACGGCCACTTTGTAGGGGGCCAACACAGCAGGAATCTTTAATACGGTACGGGTTGTGCCGTTCTCAAGTTCTTCTTCTTGTAGTGAATTAGAGAACACGGCCAAGAACATACGGTCCAGACCAATGGAGGTTTCCAACACGTAGGGCACGTAGCTTTCGTTCAACTCTGGGTCGAAGTACTGCAATTTTTTTCCGGAATATTTTTCATGGTTGCCCAAATCGAAGTCGGTACGGGAGTGGATTCCCTCCAACTCCTTGAACCCGAATGGGAACTTGAATTCGATATCGGCCGCGGCATCGGCGTAGTGGGCCAATTTTTCATGGTCGTGGAAACGGTAATTATCGGCTCCCATTCCTAAAGAGAGGTGCCACTTCATTCGCTTTTCCTTCCATGCCTCGTACCACTCCATTTGGGTACCCGGCTTGATGAAGAACTGCATTTCCATCTGTTCAAACTCCCGCATACGGAAAATGAACTGACGGGCCACGATCTCATTTCGGAAAGCTTTCCCTGTTTGTGCAATCCCGAAGGGAATCTTCATACGTCCACTTTTCTGAACGTTCAAAAAGTTGACAAATATACCTTGTGCGGTCTCCGGCCTAAGGTATAGGTCCATGGCACTATCGGCTGAGGCACCCAATTTGGTACCGAACATCAGGTTGAACTGCTTGACATCCGTCCAGTTTTTAGATCCGGATATGGGACAAACGATTTCCAACTCCTCGATCAAGGCCTTCACATCGGCGAGATCTTCTTTTTCCAAGGATCTTGCCATGCGTTTCAGGATGGTATCGGCCTGGGCCTGATATTCGATGACGCGCTGGTTGGTGGACAAAAATTGTTCTTTATCAAAACTGTCACCAAAACGTTTTTCTGCCTTGGCCACTTCTTTATCGATCTTTGCTTCAATCTTGGCGACATGGTCTTCGATCAAAACATCGGCACGGTATCTTTTTTTGGAATCCTTGTTGTCGATCAACGGATCGTTGAAGGCATCCACGTGGCCAGAGGCCTTCCAAGTGGTGGGGTGCATAAAAATGGCGGCATCGATGCCCACGATGTTCTCATTGAGCTGCACCATGGCCTTCCACCAATATTCGCGAATGTTTTTCTTTAGCTCGGCCCCGTTCTGCCCGTAGTCATACACTGCGCTGAGTCCATCATATATCTCACTGGATTGGAACACGTACCCGTATTCCTTCGCATGGGAGATTACCTTCTTAAAAATGTCTTCCTGATTTGCCATTGGGCAAAAATAGAATTTTACCCAAAAAGAAATGCGCTATTTCAACTGAAATTCAGTGGAGGCGAGCAATCTTTCGTCCTCAAACACATTCAAGGTATAGATTCCCTCCACCAATGATGCTTCGGGAACGGTTATGGCGTCGCAGATACTGATCTCTTTTCCGGTGTAAACGATTTCCACTTTCTTGCTATAAGTGTTCCCGCTCACAGAAATGGTGTTGGCATTGTCCTCGATGACGGCCATATTGGGGTCCAAAAATTGGAGGTACAACACCTTGATGTCGCCTTTTTCATTGGCATCGCTCAAAATAGTGACACAGCCCCGCAATTTTTCAATAGTGGAAGCCTTGTTGGTCTTGATGGGCCTGCCTGCCCTTAATCGGAAACCGCTTCCTTCGGCATCCTGTAGTTTTAAGTAGCTTTTGATCTTGAGCTCGCGGGTGAGTTCCCTGTTGGTTTCCCGTAGCAGGGACTCTGTTCGCTCCATATTGCTGGCCCTGCCCCTCAAATCCTCAAGTTGCTTGCGGGTCTCTTCATACCTACTGGCCAAAAGACTATTGTTGTACCGGAGAAAGTTGTTCTTGAGTTTTAGGCTATCAAAACGGATTTCCAACTTACGTAGTTCCTTTCGGGTCTCTTTTAATTTGGTGATACTGAAGTTCAATCGGCCCACGGAGTCCAACAATTGTTGCACCCGGAACCTAGAGGTCTGCAATTCTATATCGTTCACTTCATTGAGTCCTGATAAACGGTCCACTTCGGCCTTCATCAGGGTCAGGTCCTTCACCAAAAGGGATTTCTCCTGTTCCAAAAAGGACATTTGGTTCTTGGACTGTGCATAGCTGTAGTAGAAGGCTATCAAAATACCCACAATGACCGCAACAAGCGCAGCAAAGATAATCTTGTAGTTGAAATTGTTATCTTGGGGGTTCATGGATTGACAGACTACTCTAACGCGTATAAGATTTGACACCAAAAAGGTTGGCTAAGATAATAAACGAGATTAACAACATCCTATTGCCAAGGGTATGTTTTGGATGTAATGCCCAATTATTTAGGGGAGAACACATTTTGTGTGCAGTTTGTCGACATGATGTGCCACTCACCGATCATAACTTTCTGGAAGAAAACGCAGTAGACCGTATGTTTTATGGAAGAATCCCGATAAAAAAGGCGGCTTCGTTCATTTTTTTCCCTAAAAATGGCCTGGTAAAAAACTTGATCCATTGGTTGAAATATAAAAACCAAGAAGAGATAGGGAGCTTTTTGGGGGATTGGTGTGGCGCCCATCTTCAAAATGATGCCGGCCTTGGAAAGATAGATGTGGTGGTCCCGGTCCCGCTACACCCCAAAAAACAGAAAAAGAGGGGATATAACCAAGTAGCACTCTTTGCTCAAAAAATAGCGGAGAGCCTCCATGCCGAGTACAGGGATGACATCCTCGTAAAGGGCGTGAACATAAAATCACAGACCAAAAAGGATCGGCATCTGCGTTGGGAGAGCTCCAAAGAAGCTTTTTGGGTAAACCCTGACTGCAATCTCAATTTCAGGCATGTGCTCTTGGTGGACGATGTAATCACCACAGGCTCCACCATGGAATCCTGTACAAGAGCCCTATTACAGCTTGAAAAGGTGGAGGTCTCCTTGCTGAGCATGGCCGTGGTGCAGCAGGGTTAAAATTTGTGAATCCCTTGCCCCAGTTTTCAAATTAGTTGTTTCTTTGTCCCACATTGGTTTTAGGCATGGTGTACTTAAAAAAAGTGTTGGGGTTTCTATTCCTCGCCTTCATGGTTCTGGCGCTTTGGCAATGTGCCAAAAGAGGGTCTCCGAGCGGTGGCCCCAAGGATGTAACGCCCCCAAAATTGGTGCGCACGGAGCCTGAAAACTTCAGCATCAACTTCAAGGCCCAGAAAATACGCCTCTATTTTGACGAGCTCATCAAGTTGCAGGACGTGCAGAACCAATTGGTGGTCTCCCCTCCTTTCAAGAACCCTGCTGTGATCTCTCCACAAGGCACCCCAAGCAAGTACATTGAACTGACCATAAAGGACACCCTTCGGGAAAACACCACCTATACCATCAATTTTGGGCAAAGCATTGTGGACAACAATGAGGGCAACCCCAACAGATTTTTGACCTATGTTTTTTCCACCGGCGATTATATCGATTCCCTTTCCGTTTCAGGTGCCGTAAAGGATGCCTTTGACCGTAAAGCGGAAGAATTCATCAGTGTGATGCTCTACGAAATGGACAGTACCTATACCGATTCCACTATCTACAAAAGCCCTCCACTGTATATTTCCAATACCGGGGACAGCCTTCCTTTGTTCGAGCTCAAAAACCTGAAAGCGGGCAGATATGCCCTCATCGCGCTAAAAGATGTGAACAAGAACAATATGTTCGACCAAAAACAGGACAAAATCGGTTTTATCCAAGATACGGTCATTGTCCCCACGGACTCTACCTATGTGTTGAGCCTTTTTAAGGAAGTCTCTGATTATGCCGCTTCCGTGCCCAGTTATGTGGCCAAGAACAAAATCATCTTTGGTTTTCAGGGCAACCATAGGAACATGAAAATCGAGCCATTGACCGTATTGCCCGACTCTGTGAGGACCACCATCCAAAAGGAGCGGGGCAAGGACACCTTGAACTATTGGCTGACCCCCACCGATCTGGATTCCATCATCTTTACTGTGACCAACGATAGGATGAAAATGATCGATACCTTTACCGTAAAGACCCGAAAATTGCCCATGGATTCCCTAAGAGTGTCCACCAGTGCCAGTGGAAAGTTCAATCTGGAAGACACTTTTAGCCTACTTGCCAATACACCCATCACCGAAGTCGATACCAGCAAGGTAGGGCTGATGGTCAGTGATTCCATTCCGTTACCCTATACCCATGCCTTGGACACATTGGAGAACAAAGTAGATTTTGATTTTGATGTGGAACCCAACCAAAAGTACCGTTTCTCTTTTCTTCCAGGTGCCATTACCGATTTTTTTGGGATGCAGAACGACACACTGGACTATAGTTTCTCTACCAGTAGCCTAGCGGATTATGGCATCCTTCGCATGAACCTCGGCGGCGATGTGACCTATCCTGTCATCGTACAGTTGACCAACGAAAAAGGGGAAGTGCTGCGCGAGATCATTGCCACCAAACCCCAAGTTTTTGAATTCAACAGCCTTGAACCGTCCAACTATGTGGCACGCGTTATTTTTGACGAGAACGGAAATGGGAAATGGGACACGGGAAGCTACCTCAACAAAGTTCAGCCCGAGCGCATCAGTTACTACCCAGGGTTGATTGAGATACGGGCGAATTGGGAAAAAGAGGAAAATTTTATCCTTTCCAATTAAAATCGTCCCTGTCCTCCAAAAAGCGTAGTTTTTTTCGGGTAGATTCCACGTGCCCTTTGTCCAATATAGCATAGAGGATTTCCTCTTCATCAGAGTAGGCGATTTGTTTCCCCAGCACATCATAGACAGCCGAATGCCCTGGATATTCATGCTGTAAGCTGTCTTGGCCGATTCGGTTTGCCCCTACGCAGTAGGCCATATTCTCAATGGCCCGTGCCTTGAGCAGCGTATCCCACGCCTCGATCCTGGGTTTTGGCCAGTTGGCCACATAGATCAGCACATCATAATCTTCCACATTTCTGGCCCAGACCGGAAAACGAAGGTCGTAACAGATCAACGGACATAATTTAAAACCCCTAAACTCTACGATCAGTTTGTGTTTCCCAGCTTCATATACCTTATCCTCTCCCGCCAAGGTAAATGTGTGCTTTTTGTCGTAGGTACTGTATTTTCCATTGGGTTCCACAAAGAACAGTCGATTGAAATAGTTTCCATTTTCCGGAAAGAGGATACTTCCGGTCAAGGCCATGTTCTTTTGTTGGGCCAATCGCTGCATCCATTCCACCGTTTTCCTTCCTTCGGATGGGTCAATGTGCGCTGGTTCCATGGTAAACCCGCTGGTGAACATTTCAGGAAGCACGACCAAATCGACATCCTCTGAAATGGTATCGATCTTCTCCTCGAACATTTTTCTGTTCTGTTCCGGATTCTCCCAGTGAAGATGGGACTGTACGATTGCTATACGGAGGGTTTGGGCCATCACTTGTTTGCCAATAGTTTTACCAATGACTGTATGCCCTGTTCCCTGGCATGGTCCAGAGCGGATTTTCCTTTGGTATCCTTCATAGAGACATCGGCCCCATGTGCCAAAAGCAGTTCCGCCATATCTTCCCTGTTGAAGGTCACCGCATAGATCAAACAGGTAGCTCCCATGGCATTTTTATGGTTCACATTTGCCCCGGCATGGATCAATTGCTTTGCAATGTCCACATAACCCTTAAAACAGACGCCCATCAGTGCCGTGTTGCCGGACCCGTCCTTGGCATCGACCTTGGCCCCTTTTTCCAAGAAGTGTTTTACCAAATCTCCATGGCCATAATATGCGGCGAGCAAGAGTGGGGTCGACCCTCTTTGGTCTTGGGTCTCCAAGAGTTTGGGAACGGCATCCAGCAAGGATTTGACAGCATCCAATTGGCCATTCCGAATATGGTTGAAAAAATCTTCGTTACTGCTCATACTATGTTGAAAGTTATAAAAAAACTGCCACAACCTTAGTTGGTCATGGCAGTCTTTTGCAGTTTCTTTTCTTTTTCTATAGACTTATGTCAATTGTCAAAATCAGGCTAGATCGAAACGATCCAGATTCATCACTTTGGTCCATGCGGCCACAAAGTCCTTCACAAATTTAGCTTTGCCATCTTCTGAAGCATATACTTCGGCCAAGGCCCGCAAAATGGAGTTGGAACCAAACACCAAATCCACTCGGGTACCGGTCCACTTAAAATCGCCTGTTTTACGGTCACGGCCTTCATAAAGTGATTTTTCGTCACTGGTAGCCTTCCATTCGGTTGCCATATCGAGCAAGTTGACAAAGAAATCATTGCTCAACACACCCACATTATCTGTCAATACACCATGTCTTGAACCATCAAAGTTGGCACCCAACACACGTAGGCCTCCTACTAGAGCGGTCATTTCAGGTGTGGTAAGGGTCAACAATTGGGCCTTGTCCACCAACAAATGCTCAGCAGGTACTTTCACGCCTTCTTTCACATAGTTTCGGAATCCGTCGTATGGCAAGTTCAAGTAGTTGATGGCCTCCGTATCGGTTTGGTCCTGACGGGCATCGTTACGCCCAGGGGCAAATGGCACTTCAGTGGAAAAACCAGCATCTTTGGCTGCTTTTTCAACAGCGGCACTACCGGCTAGGACAATCATATCGGCCAAGGAGATTTTTTTGCCTCCACTGGCTTTGCTGTTGAAATCATCCTTGATTCCCTCAAGAACCTTGATGGTTTTATCGGTGCCTTTGTTCACTTCCCAGCTTTTCATGGGCTCCAAATTGATGCGTGCCCCATTGGCACCGCCTCGCTTGTCACCACCACGGAACGTGGCTGCAGATGACCATGCAGTATACACCAAATCGGAAACTGAAAGACCTGAATCCAACACTTTGGCTTTGAGTGCCTTTACATCAGAAACATCTACCAAGGTATAATCCACGGCTGGAATGGGATCTTGCCAGATGAGTTCTTCCTTGGGCACTTCTGGTCCAAGGTAACGGGAGCGTGGTCCCATATCACGGTGGGTCAACTTGAACCAAGCACGGGCATAAGCTTCGGCAAAGGCCTGGGGATCATTCAAGAATTTGCGGGAGATTTTTTCGTAAATAGGGTCAAAGCGCAAAGACAAGTCGGTCGTCAACATCGTTGGCTTCCTATTTGGTCCACCAAAAGGATCGGGAATGATGGCTTCGGCATCTTTGGCCACCCATTGGTGCGCTCCTGCCGGACTTTTGGTCAATTCCCATTCGTACCCGAACAAAAACTTGAAGAAATCATTGCTCCATTGCACCGGGGTGGAGGTCCAGACCACTTCCAATCCAGAGGTAAAGGCATCGGGGCCTTTTCCTGAGCCATTCTTATTGACCCAGCCCAGACCTTGCAGTTCCAACTCTTCCGTTTCTGGATCGGCACCTACTTTGGTGGCATCTCCATTACCATGTGTTTTGCCAATGGTATGGCCCCCGGCAATAAGGGCCACGGTCTCTTCATCGTTCATGGCCATGCGCTCAAAAGTTTCGCGGATATCGTGTGCAGCGGCCACAGGGTCGGGATTGGCGTCCGGTCCTTCAGGGTTGACGTAGATCAATCCCATTTGAACGGCAGCCAATGGATTCTCCAAATCGCGTTCTTCCTTATTGTGTGAATAACGGCTATTGGGCGTGTCACTTAGGGCCAACCATTCGGTTTCATTGCCCCAATATACATCCTGGTCTGGTTCCCAAACGTCCTCGCGTCCTCCGGCAAAACCAAAAGTGCGGAACCCGGTCGATTCCAAGGCTACGTTCCCGGCCAAGATCATAAGGTCTGCCCAAGATATTTTCTGACCATATTTTTGTTTGATGGGCCACAACAGACGTCGGGCTTTGTCCAAGCTCACGTTGTCCGGCCATGAGTTGAGCGGTGCGAAGCGCTGCTGTCCACGTCCACCTCCACCACGGCCGTCACCGGAACGATAGGTACCTGCACTGTGCCAGGCCATACGGATAAACAGGCCAGCATAACTGCCATAGTCGGCAGGCCACCAATCCTGCGAATCGGTCATGACGTCCAAAAGATCTTTTTTAAGCGCTGCGTAGTCCAATTTCTTGAACTCTTCGGCATAGTTGAATTTCTCCCCTAGCGGGTTTGATTTTTCCGAATGTTGGCTCAGAAGTTCCAACTTAAGTTGGTTGGGCCACCAATCTTTGTTGGTCGTACCTCCACCAGCTACCTGGTTCAGTTCACCGTTTAAAAAAGGGCACATTCCTTCGTCGGCCCCGTTCGCCAATTCTTTGCTCATGATTGTATGTTGTTTTAATTAGATTTTTCGCCTCCATAAAATTACAAAAATGCCGTTCTTCAGCATAGACAATTCATATTAAAATATTATAAAATCATAGATTAAACCTATTTAAACAAATGGTTTCATAGATTTTTCCATTTTGATAGACTAACCCCTCAATTTGGCGCATTTGACCCTCTTAGGGGTATATATTTACCATATCTTTATATTGGATTACATTGAGTAATCCAAAAACACAATCACAACAATCTAAAACACTGTAGAAATGAAAAAAATGATGCTACCCATGTTGGCGTTGGTCCTCTTCGGCTTTAGTAGAGATACGGGAAAGCTTACAGAGGAAGAGCGCAAGATGGCAAACCAACATTTGGCCGAAACCCGGGACCACATGTTGAACGTTTTGAACGGCCTTACCGATGAACAACTGAACTTTAAACCAGGTGATGGCTCCTGGTCCATTGCAGAAGGAGTGGAACACCTTGCCATTCTGGAAACCACCTTTGGGGATTTGGTGCACAAGTCCGTGGCCGATGGCCCCAACCCGGAGCTAAAAGATTCCTTGGTATTCAAGGACGAACAGATCATGCCCATGATAACGGACAGGAGCAGCAAAGTGAAAACCTCCGAAGCTTTTGAGCCCAGTGGTAAATTTGGTTCCCACGAGGAAACATTGCAAGCTTTTTTGGATAAGCGGAGCGAACTCATGGATTATGTAAAAACCACTGATGACGACCTGAGAAACCGCTTCAACAGCGATTTCCCATTTGGTACAGTGGATGCATTGCAACTCATTATATTCACTGCTGCCCACACCGAGCGCCATGTGCTGCAAATGGAGGAGGTCATGGCCCATGCCGATTTTCCCAAATAGACGGCCAAACAATACCATTTCATTAACATTAATTGGCAAACCCTTTCCAAAATGGAAGGGGTTCGTTTTTTACCTTTGGTGAAACACTAAAACACACGTATTATGAAAATCGCAAAATCAATTGCACTGGCTATGACGCTGCTGTTTGGAGTTAGTGTCTTGGCCCAGAGCAAAAAAGATCACAAAATAATGGACGATGCCCAAAAGGCAAAGCAAACCCTTTTGAATGCCCAACCAGGGCTGGAAGATTTTTTTGAGGATTCGGCAGGTTATGCCCTCTTCCCCAACGTGGGCAAGGGAGGCTTTATCATTGGCGGGGCCTCTGGGAACGGGGTCGTTTATGAGGATGGGAGTGCCGTGGGCATGGCCGACCTTAAAAAATTGAACGTGGGGCTACAGGCCGGTGGACAGGCCATCATCGAGGTCATCTTTTTTGAGACCGATGTGGACCTGGAGCGCTTTAAGGGCGGCGAGTTCCAATTTGCCGCGGAAACCTCTGCCGTGGCCCTAAAATCAGGGGTGGCCTTCAATGCCAAATACAAGGATGGCGTGGCCGTGTTTGCCCTGCCCAAGGCCGGTTTGATGGCCGATGCCTCCGTGGGCGGACAGAAGTTTGGGTATAAGGCTTTTTAAGGTAGCTCCATCGGTAAAGAATAAAGCCCCATTTTATGGGGCTTTTCTTTTTTAGGTTTACCGTTCATTCCCGTATCCCAGGGGTAAAATCCTGTGGGGCATTTTGGGGCTGGTTGATGGTCCCCGCATCACCGGTATCATTAAATATGGTCCATTCCGAGAAGGTATAGACCACATTTCCTTCGATAATGTTGCTGTTCCGCACTGCACGGCCATCCTCAAACTCGTGGTCGGTGCCGGAACCGTCCTCGCCGATTCTTCCAAAGACATCGATTACGGTGCCAAAAGGGTCCACCAGTTCCAAATTGTCATCCCCGTTGGAGTCTGCCGGGCTGTTGGTGGAGACGCCAAGATCTGGAGGAAAGCCATAGACCAGTTCAAACTCTGGGGCATTTGGGGAAATCACGAGTGTACTATTGGCACCAATGATGAAACCCGAGAGATCAATGGTGGAACTGATCTCCGTATTCTCGTTGGTATATCTTCGAAGTGTCCACAGGTTCAGGTCCAAAGGCTCTGGGGCCGAATTGTAGAGTTCCACAAAACGCGCCCCTGCATTATTATCAGGATCGGCGAGTTCTGAAATGAAAATTTGGGTGGAGGTAAATTCGGTGATGATTTCGGGGCAACGTTCATTTATCAACTCAAGATCGACCACGTCCCTTATGACCAATTGAGGTGTTTTGCCATCCTTGATCAGCACTCCGGTGACAGTCCCGTTTCCAAAAGGAAGCAAATTGGCCTGGAAATCGGAATACCCACTATTGAGCAGGACCAGTTCATTTTCCCCACAATCCTGAAGATTCCTTTCGGTTTCCTCTGCTGAAATCGCATAGGTTTCCCCAAGCTCCCTTTCCACCACCTCCAATCCTTCAAAACGCACCAAGGTGTTGACGGGTATGCTATCCAATTCTGAAATGGTGAAGAGGGTGGGTTCTGCATTCACCTCCTCACATGAGCGGAACACGTGTTCCATGACCTTCAGGCTGGGCAATCTGCCCACGGACACATTGCCAAAAGAGGTGAAGGCACTTCCCAACTTCATCGTTTCTCCCGTTTTCCCCAAGTAAAGTCCCTTCAACTTTACCAAAACCTTACTGTTCGCTGGAAAAAACAGATGGGAATCCCTAAGATCTATTTGGAGCAACACCCCTTGGGACGGATTTGTTGGAGCGTCCTGCAGGTAAATTTCCCCGAAAAAGTTCCCTGCCCTGTCCGAAGAAATGACAATACCTTCCAACACAAGGTCCTCGTGGATCTGGATTACTTCATCCCTCAAAAGCGTGTCCAACCCAGCAAAGCTGATGTTGGCCTTCAGGTCGGGGTTGCAATTTTCCTTCAGTGATCCAAAATCGGTAGGGTCCACACAACATACAATAGAGATTGCAGCAAAAGCCAGTATCGATTTAAACATTATATTTTTCATGGTCAATGGATTAAAAGCTTATCGCCAAATTCAAAAAATAGGTTCTTCCATAGCTGTACCAGTACTTTGGGCCAAAGGATGGCAAACCGCTCTGGTTGTCCTTCTGCCATTGCCCAAAATTTCCGTTCCTACTCTGTTCGTAGCCGCCCGTCCTGAATATGGAATCAAAGAGGTTGCCCACACTTGCAAAGGCACTGATGTACTTTTTGCCCACAATCCAAGATTTCCCGCCCACCAGATTGAGGAGGTAGATGTCGTCCAGGTTCCGTTGTTTCAACAATTTTTCCAAATTTTCAGGAGTAGCTTCCGGAAACGGCTCCCCGGTTTCCGGATCCAACAAAAAACTTTGGGTCCTGGTAATGGTCGAAATGCCGATGTAGTTGTTGGTAAGATAGTTGGCCGTGGCCCCGGCCCACCAATATTTTGGCGATCGGTACTCCACTCCCAAGGCAAAGGCCTTCTGTGGGCCCTGGGCCAATTTCAACCCTTTTAGGGAAGCAATGCCTAAATCGATGGTGCCATCGGGATCGATCAGGTCTTCCTCGGGCCCAGCGGTGTCAAAATTGATCTGTACGTTGGGGTCACTGGCATACACATACTGCCCCACATTGCCCACAGCAGTCAATTTTACGTTGGAAGAAGGTTCGTATTGCAAACCAAATTCAATCCCTTTGTGCAGTTTGTCCAGATCTGTGATGACCTCTTGCACGAAATCAGACCCCAGTCCTGAGTCCACAAAGAAGAAATTGATGTCCGTTGTGTTCTGGAATCGGGTGTAGAAGGCACTTATCCGCCCGGTCAATTGGGGCAACCGGACAAAATAATTGAGGTCAACGGAGGTGATGGTCTCCTTTTGAAGTGCTGAGACCACTTCGTTGTTTTCCCTGGGGTTGATAAAACTGTTCTGCAGGGTCGGTGGCCTTTCCATTTTTGCCCCATTTGCCGTGAACCAATGCCTTCCCGTCAGAAAATAACTGACACCACCCTTAAGTCCCAAACTTGAAAACGACAATTTCTCGCCCGAACCGAAGGAGTTTTCCAAAAAGCGTTCATTTTTGAACAGTCCGGTTCGCTGTGCATTGAAACTGGCGTACGAAACAGCGGCAAAACCGATCCATTTATTGCTGGTGTATGATCCTTGCACAAAGGTTTCCATTTGGGAGGCATCCAATTGGTAGTGGTAACTGGAAAAATCCCCGGCCATCTTTTCCAGACTTCCATCCACATCGTTCAAGGTCTGGGAAAAGGCATCCATATCCTCATAAAATTCCGCTCCCAACAAATCGGTGATCTGTGCATAGTTCTCCGATACCGTGGACTTGAAATTCCCGCCAAAACTGAGTTGAAAACGGTCGTTTGGGCTATAATTCAAGTTGCTGGATGCTGTAATTGTTTTATCATCCGACACATCATCATAAAGGATATAGGCCGCCTTTCCATCATTTTCACCATTGGCGATATACAGTTGCTGCCAGACCGTTTGCGGGTTATTCAAAAATGCCGCTGCCGCCAAATTTGCGTTGAGAAAATCAGCTCCAATGGAGCTGTTGATGTGGTAACTGGGCAGATAACGGTAGTAAGTAGGGTCTGGGTTGGGGGCATTGAAATAGCCCAATCGGCTCCTCGTATGGGTCCCGAATTGGTAGGCAATTCCGGTGTTCCATTGCAATCTTTCCTGTTGTAAGGCATAATTCACTAGGAAAAGGGGTTCAAAGAGGTCTCTTTCCCTTGAATTTCGAATCTTGCCATCCTGCTCTCCCCAATAGGGATTGTACTGATTCCCCACCAGTTCAAAAACCTCTTCGGTGAGTGCTGCGGAGCGTCCCCGTCTGTTCCTCGCCAAAATAGAGGTGAACGTGATGCTGTTGTGCGGATTGAATTGGTATTCCAAGGCCCCGAAAAAGGAGTAAGCATCGTATAGAGTGCCATCCACATATCCTTCCTTTGCCCATCTGCGTGAGCTCGAAACGGTATAGGCCAGTCCATTCTTGCCCAATCCAGAGCTGTAAGTGCCCATCAACCTGCCCCGATAGGTGCGGTTGGAGGCAGAACTGGACAGACGGATTCCGGGTCTCATCCCTGAAGGCCGGGTATCAATATGGGTATTGCCCAAAATGCCCCCGAAGGTATAGGGGTTGAGGGAGAGGGTATTGGTATATTCTTGGTTTCGCAACACATCGTTGAGCCCACCCCAATTGTTCCATTGGGGCCTCCCGTCAAAAAACTTGTTCATCGGGATGCCATTGATGAGCACATTCCCGTTTTGTGAATCGTAGCCCCGGACCTTAAAAAAGGCCTGACCAAAATCGAAGGCGGCGCGGTTCAGAAAAACATCCCTTGTGGATTGCAGAAGCCCCAATGCGCCCGAGATGGTTTCTTCATCATCCAACAATTCGCCATCTGTCAAGGTAATCAGGTTGTCCGTTTTTTCCTGGACAATGTCTCTTTCCAGATAAAGGATGCCCAAATCAATAGGGTTTCCTTCCAGATAGAGGGAAAACCGTTTCTCGACAAAATCTTGGGCAAACATCCGTAGGATATATTCCCCATGCTGCACCACTTCAATCTTGAAATAGCCGTTCTCATCTAAATTAAATTCATTTGAAGTGCCCTCCAACAAAAGGGAGGCGTTCTGAACGGGCAAACCTGTCCACTTTTCTTGCAGATGCCCTGTAATGACAGTACGTTCTTGTCCATATTGGGAGATGGAACAACAGAGTACGGCCACGAGTATAGCTGTTCTCATAGCGTATAAGTAGGTTAACAAAAAAGAGGCTGTAATTGCTTTACGAGGTATAAAAAGCAAACAATCTTACTTATTTTAGACAAAAAAACAAAACATAATGCGATCATTAATATGCCTACTTGTATTAATATCGACCTCACTCCATGGACAAAAGTCCAAAACATACACCTTAAGGACCATTGCGTTCTATAATCTTGAAAACCTTTTTGATACACGGAACGACACGCTGACCTTTGATGAGGACCATACACCGGAGGGTCGCTATCATTGGACACCTGAGCTGTACCAAAAAAAGATTGGAAACATGACCCGGGTGCTTTCCCAGATTTGCCTGGACGTTTCCAAGACCTCACCGGATGTCATCGGTCTGTGCGAAGTGGAGAACCGAAGGGTTTTGGAAGATTTGATAGCCCATCCTTCCCTTCGGGACAAGGATTATGGCATCGTGCATTTTGATTCCCCCGATATGCGGGGCATCGATGTGGCGCTGCTGTACAAGAAGGCGTCCTTTTTGCCCTCTTCCTTTAAAAGCCATAGGCTTTTGCTTTTCGATGATTTGGGGGAGCGGATCTACACCCGTGACCAACTGGTCGTGGGAGGCAGCATGGACCAAGAGGAAGTACATTTTATTGTGAACCACTGGCCTTCCAGAAGGGGCGGGGCCTCTAAAAGTCAACCCAACAGGATCAAAGCGGCCCTTTTGAACAAGCGCATCATCGATTCCATCCAAGAACTGGACCCTGATGCCAAGATCATTGCCATGGGCGACCTGAACGACGACCCTATCGATGACAGCTTGAAATCCATATTGAGGACCAAAGGCGAGGTCCAGCAATTGGACAGCCTAAGTCTTTACAATCCCATGGAAAAAATGTTCCGAAAAGGGGTGGGTTCCTTGGCGTATCAGGACAAGTGGAGCCTATTTGACCAATTTTTCATGACCCCAAACCTTGTGAACGAGAACAAGAAAGGGCTTTCCTTTTGGAAAGCGGGCATCTATTCCCCGTCCTTTCTGAAAACCAGCAAAGGAAAATTCAAGGGGTATCCACTACGTACGCATTCCGGAGGAAGTTACACAGGAGGCTATAGTGATCATTTCCCTGCCTATATTTTTTTGGTCAAGGCGATTGTTGAATGACGAATTCCTGCTTCAAAACAGGTAATATAAAAAATCGTTCTGTTTACCTTTCGACTGCGCTCAAGGTGACAGACCTCAATTGAACCACTGGCTCCAAGGGATACGGCTGAGGATCAACAAGAGGCCGAGTCCGTAAAAAATGGAAATGGTCTTGAACTTTTTGTCACTCTCCATAAATTTTTTGTGCCTGGACCACCCAATGGTGATCAAAGCCAGGGCAATGATGTTGATAAAAGGGTGTTCCAAGGCCAAGAGACGCGCAGGGGCATTCAGTCCGCCCATACCCAAGGTTTGGATGGCCTTTAGGCCATTGGCCGAAACAAAATAGAGCAACAATCCCACCAACAGCTGGATGTGGCTCAAGATCAATGCAAAGAGACTGATGCGCAAATCCTTGTGCATGGTAAAGTCCTTTTTGCCCAACCAGCCCAGCAGGGCATTGACGACTGCAAAAACGAGTACGGCCAGTACAACATAGGCCATGTAAGAGTGTAGGTTCTTGATAACTTCCATCGGTGTAGTTTGTGTGGCCTAAAAATACGGAATTTATGTATAAAAAAACCCTGCCGATGGGCAGGGTTTTAATTTATTATGGGTTGGGTTCAACTATTAGAAATCGTAACGCAAAGTAACGTTCCAAGTTCTTCCCAAACCAAAATATCCTTGGTTGGTCACATTTATGCCGTCATACGTTTCGTCACCAGGCTCCACAAAGTTGGCTGTGGTAAGCTCAGAAAGGTACTCCTTGTCAAGAACGTTGTTCATATTGGCCCTGATCTTCAATGCTTTTGATTTGTCGATTCCCAAAGGCATGGTGAAGGTCACACCGGCATCCAACAAGCTGAACGATGGCAATTCCAAGTTTTCCTTGATGGCACCCACATCAGCATATAATTTGTCGTAGTATCTCCAATCTGAATCCACAGAGAACATACTGTTGATCCTATAGGCCACTCCCAAACCTCCTGAAAGCTGGGCAGCTCCACCTACTTTACCGCCATCGTAGTCAATTCTTTCCGTGCTGATCACATTTCGGTCCTCATCGGTTATCTGGGTAACGGCATCACCCTTATACTCCCAGTTTCCAACAGAGGCAAAACCATTGAAGGTAAGTCCTTGCGTTGGTTTTACCTTAAAGTCAACCTCTACTCCAGAGTGCAATTGCTCTGTTCCAAAGTTGGAGGTATAGGTCAACACATCATCAACAACATTTGAGCTGGTACTTACCCTGTCCTTCCATGACGTTCTATACAAGTTCACATTGGCAGAGAACATGGTACTTGAGAAACCATAACCGGCTTCCAATCCAAGAATTTTCTCATTCTCGGTCAATGGATTGATGGCGTTGGTAAAGTTCAAGTAAATATTGTCATGATAAGGCTGACGGTTATAGTAACCCGCATTGGCATAGAAGCTATGCTGGCTGGTTGGGTTATAGCTAAGACCTCCCTTTACGTTATAACCGACATTGTTTACTTTTTCAGAATCCACTCCTGGAGTTATACCTGCAGGTAAATCTGTTCCAGTGCTTTGCTCAGAAGTTCCATTAATAAGGGATTGATCAGCATACTGATAGTGATCAAACCTTTGGTGATATTGATTGGACAATGCTCCTTGGAAGAAAGCAGAGAAATCATCGGTAGCATACTCTAACTGAGTGAAGATTCCTCCATAGGAGATACGCTCGTCGTTGCTGTAATCTGTCTTTTGAAGCTCAGAGAAACTTCTAAAGGTATTTCCCCAAGCACTGGGCTTATAGCTTTCTGTTGCCAAAGAGTACTTGTAGGTTCCAAAAGAGCCATATGGTTGGTGGTCATTGTTTTGATCCAACAAACGAATATTCTCTCTCCAGCCATCCAAGCCATGGAAATCAGCAACCACCCTGAAGTGCTCACCATAATAGGTCCTTAGATCCACACCTACGTTCCAAGTAAGGTTCTCGGAAAATTTCTTCTCAAAATTTGAAACCAACCCATACCAGCTATGCAGGTTCATGGAAGAACGGGTAATGTATGCTGGTTCAGATCCAAAGTTCACACCAATACCATCTGTTACCTGCGCATTTTGGGCATAAATGGCATCATAATCGATATAACCATCTGCAGTCCTTATTCGGTTACCTAAGTTCCCAGTTCCTCCACCACGACCCCAAGAGGCATACAATACGGTAGAAAGTTGGGAAGTTTCACTAATGTTCCAGTCCCAGTTCAAGTTGGCAACCGGTTTGTGGTAGAAGTTTCTTCTTTCAGTCATGTACTGACCATTATAAAGACCCCAGTTGTTGTTGTAACGTAGGCCATTCTCCAAGTAGCTTGATATAGACTTGGTAAAGTTTTGATCGTGAAACTGTGGGGCACCCGTAATCAAAAAGTTGAATCCATGGGTATCGTTGGGCCTATATCCTACAGAAATGAAGTAGGTCTGTCCCTCACCAAAGTTTCCTTCGTTGTACCCATCTCCTTGCCAGTGGGAAAGCATAACGCTCATACCCCAACCTTTGTCAGAGATCCCAGTGTTGTAACCCGCAGATGTTTTGATATAATTGTTGTTGGCCACAGTGGCATAACCAAAACCTCCCTCGCTCATTTCAGTGGCCTTGGTTACGAAGTTCACCGTACCACCCACAGAAGAAATGGCTAATTTGGAAGACCCCAAACCACGCTGGATCTGGATACCGTTAGCGATATCGTTCATACCGGACCAGTTTGACCAATACATCAAACCGTCTTCCATACCATTGATGGGCTGACCGTTCAATAGGAATGCAGTGTTGTCTTGTTCAAAACCCCTGACCCTCATATTGGTGTCACCAAAACCTCCTGCTTGTCCAGAAACATATACAGATGGGGTGTTGACCAAGGTCATGGTAACATCCTGCGTACCAATTTTTTCTTGAATCACTTTGATTGGAACTGAAGAAGCCGCGATTGGAGTCCTTCTGTCGGTTGCAAGGTCAATGATACCAGACCCTACCACAACAACACCTTCCAATTCCTCGGCATCTGGCTGTAGGGCAATGGTGCCAAGGCTTCCTGTAGTAGCAAAAGGAACGCTCTTGCTCACAAATCCGATGTAGGAAATAAGCAGGGTTCCGGAACTTTGGCTTACTTCCAAAGTAAAGTTTCCATCAAAATCAGTTGATGTACCTGTGCTGGTTCCCCTCACCATCACAGTTGCCCCTGGAAGCGGACCACCCAGTTCCCCGTCTGTGACCGTACCAGTAAGAGTTCCTTGTGAAAATGCCATTGCGGACATCAAAACAGCCGCAAAAGCCAAGTAGATTCTTTTCATTTAATTCAGTGTTTTAAGTATTTAATTAGCCCTGCAAATGTGATTTATTTTTGACACACTGCGATTAAGCCAAGGTTAAAAAAGAACGTTTTGATTAACACAAAATTAACAAACAAAGTTAGCTGACAAACAATTGTTTAGGGTTTTTATTCACAAATAGAAACCTCGCAGCCTACTCCTTAAAAAATTGCAGAAGATGTAGCGTTGAGCTATCGTGCTTGCCAATTTCTGAATTTCCCATCTCAGAAAGGATGGTAGTGGCCAATTGTTTCCCCAATTCCACGCCCCACTGATCATAACTGAAGATGTTCCACACGATTCCCTGAACGAATATTTTATGCTCGTAAAGGGCAATCAGTGCACCCAAACTCTTAGGGGTCAGTTTTTGGATCAAGATGGTATTGGTGGGCTTGTTACCCTCAAACACTTTAAAGGGAAAAAGTGCCTGAAGTTGGTCTTCTGGCAGGTTTTTCAATTCTGCCTTGGCCTCTTCCGCCGTCTTTCCGTTCATTAAGGCCTCGGTCTGGGCAAAGAAGTTGGCCATCAGTTTGTCGTGGTGGTCCTTATCGCCATAAAGGGATTCCTTGAAACCGATAAAATCTGTGGGAATCAGTTTGGTCCCTTGGTGGATCAGTTGGAAGAAGGCATGTTGTGAATTGGTTCCTGGCTCTCCCCAAATAATGGTCCCGGTCTGGTGGGAAACCCTGTTCCCGTTCCGGTCCACGCTCTTGCCATTGCTCTCCATGATGCCCTGTTGCAAATAGGCCGAAAAGCGGTGGAGGTATTGTGTGTAGGGAATTATGGCCTCCGTTTCGGCACCAAAAAAGTTATTGTACCAAACGCTGATGAGCGCCAAAACAACGGGTATGTTCTTTTGAAATGGGGTTTCCCTGAAATGAAGGTCCATTTCGTGTGCCCCTTCCAACAGTTCCTCGAAATTTTTGTGCCCTACTGAAAGTGCAATGGAAAGTCCAACGGCACTCCAAAGAGAAAAACGCCCTCCTACCCAATCCCACATGGGAAACACATTTTCATCGGCTATGCCAAATTCCCCGATTTTTTCCAAATTGGTGGACACGGCCGCAAAATGAAGGGCCACATCTTTCTCGGCGGCACTCTTCAAAAACCATTTCTTAATGGTAAGTGCATTGCTGAGGGTCTCCTGTGTGGTGAATGTTTTGGAAACGATCACAAAAAGTGTGGTCTCTGGGTCAAGTTCCTTCAACACTTCATGTACGTGGTCTCCGTCCACATTGCTCACGAAGTGCATCTTCAAATGGTTCTTGTAGAATTTTAGGGCCTCGGTGACCATTACAGGTCCAAGGTCAGACCCCCCGATGCCAATATTGACCACATCGGTAAAGGTCTTGCCCGTAAAGCCTTTTCTTTTTCCGGAAATGACCTCTTCAGAAAAGGATTTGATCTTTTCCCTCACCTCGAAGACCTCATCCACGATGTTCTCCCCGTCCACAAAAATTTTATCTCCCTTTTTTGCCCTGAGCGCCGTATGCAGAACGGCCCTACCTTCGGTCTGGTTGATAAGGTCCCCTTCAAAATAGCTTTTGATGGCCCCTTTCAGTCCAACCTCTTCGGCAAGTGCAAAAAGCAATGACAGGGTATCCTCGGTGATCCTATTCTTTGAATAGTCCACCAAAAAATCGTTCCAAGAAAGCATGAGGTTTTTGCCGCGGCCCTTGTCCGAGGCAAACAACTCTTTTATCTGGGTGTTTTTCTGTTGTTCGTAATGTGCTAAAAGTTGGTTCCAGGCCTTGGTCGTGGTGGGGTCTATTGTGGGGAGTGCCATTACTGGTTATAGGTTATTAGGGTTTCTTCGGGTTCTGGAGCGGGCTCCATAAATTCTATACAGTCCAATTGCGCCCTTAAGGGTTCTATATGCTCCATATATTGTATGCGGAGCGAATCGACAATGGGTTCTGCTGATGGGAGCTCTTCCCTCAGGGGGTCCACTTGCCTGCCATTCTTCCAAAAACGATAGCAGACATGGGGGCCTCCTGTGTTCCCCGTCATCCCTATCCAACCAATCACATCACCTTGGCGCACAAAATCACCTCTTTTCACGTTCTGGGCCTTCATGTGAAGGTATTGGGTACTATAGATGCTGTTGTGTTTGATCTTGACGTATTTTCCATTTCCGCCCCTTCGGGTAGATTCCTCAACGGTTCCATCCGCAGTGGCAATGATGGGTGTGCCGATTGGGGCCGCATAGTCCGTTCCCTTGTGGGGGCGCACCTTGTATCCGTAATAGGCTATCCTTCGGTTGAGGTTGTATCTGGAGGACAGCCTGTACCCAAACTTGATGGGCGCCCTCAGGAAAGTACTCCTCAGGTTATTGGCCTCTTGATCATAGTAGTCCAAAATATTGTTCACGGAATCGGTCACGTATGGAAAAGCGTAGATGGGCCGTCCCTTGTGCTCAAAATAGGCCGCCTTTATACGGCCACGACCTGCGTAGATACTGTCGTTGATGTATCGTTCATCAAAAATGACCTTGAACTTGTCGCCCTTCTCCAGTTTGAAAAAGTCGATGGTCCAGGCATAGATTTCGGAAAGGCCGATGGTAACGCTGTAATCCACACCCAAATTGTCCATGGTCACGGAAAGATTGTTGTCGATGATACCACCTACTTCCCTTTCCACCAGTTTCACCTTGCGTTTACTCTTATAGGCCACTGCACTGTCCCGAAGGTCCACAACGGTATAGTTGATCCTGTCGTCTTGGTAGATGAACACTTTTGCAGCTTCGGAAGTGTCCTTGGATTTAAGAATAAGGTAGGGGTTGCCTATCTTGATCTTCCGCACATCGAAAGTGTCCCTATAGTTTTCGGAAATAGCGGCAATCTTGGGATAGTCCACTTTGTTTCGGAGCATAAGCTCACCAAAGCTGTCGCCCGACCGTACGGTATCGTGGACCACGTTGAACTCCTCCAGATTGAACCCATAATGAAGGACGGGAGGTTTTTCTATCGTTTCCACAATTGCCACTTCATCGACCGGTTCCTTGGCCTGTTTGCACGACACCAATACCATCAGTGTCAAGATTGCCCCAATACATTTTTGCATCACTATCCTAATATTCCTTGTATTCTTTATTTGCTGGGTTAAAAATATGATCCACCCATTGTTTTCCCCATGTCTCCAGTTCCTCTTCGGAATACAAATTTGGGAAAAATATTACTTTCTGAAAACTGGGCGGTAAAAACTCCTTCCAATTGGTGCCTCCAGTGGCCTCCACATCCTTGCCCTCCCTCGCCAAATATCGGTATGCCGAGCCCATGTGCATCAGCGGCCAGTTCACATTGGCGTTCAGGTCCAATTCTTTTAACGCCTTAATCAGCTCTTCATTGTTCTTGGACGCGTCGGGAAGCTGAAGGTATTTGTGGTATATGGTACTGTCCTTTACTTGGTTGGCTATGCGCAGAAGTCTTGGGGTGTATCGGATCTCGAACTGTTTTAGGGTCAGTGTTTTTTGTCCTGTGACCAAATCTGTCGCCCCTTTTTTCCAATAGATCTGCTCAAAAAGTTCCTCGATGCCGTGCTCGGAGGAAAAGGAATCCCTTACCGAGTGGTGCACCAAGTTTTCCAGTGGGGTCGCGTAAATCTCAATCATCCTATATTGGGCGGATTGGAAACCACTGGCCGGGAGCAGCGCCATGCGGTAACGCAGGAACTGTTCGCGTTCCATGCCCTTGATCATGATACTGAACGAGGAAATCAACGCCTTGAAATAGTTGTTGGTCCTGTTCACTTTTTCTATAAAAAATCGGACGTCCTGTGACCTGTCCTCAACAATCTGCTTTTGTTCGTGGAGGATGAGCTTAAAATAGAGCTCCGTGATCTGGTGGTACATGATGAAGATTTCCTCATCGGGAAAATGGGTACGTGGCACCTGTATGCTCAAAAGAGTATCCAGATGGATATAGTCCCAATAGGTAAGGTATCTTTGGTAGAGGAGTCCGTCGAGATAGGAGCTCAGGTCCTGGCCCGAATTTTTGTATTTTTCTTCAAGTTTGTTGATCTGGGACTGGATTTTTTCACCATTCTTCATCAATGCCGATCTACTAATTCATTATAATTTTAAACTGGTTCCTCAGTCCGTTATATGCTTCCAAGTCCGCCTTCAGCGACCCAACGGCCAAATCTGCCTTGATGCGGATGGGAATCTTGTTCAAATCATTGGATACCCAAAGGGTAAGACTCTCCTTTTCCTTGAAAACACGACCTGATTGAACATAAGGCCTAAATTTAAGACATTCCACTTTTCCAAACTTGGTTCTGATGACTTCTTTTCCCAAATATTTCAACTTGAACTGAAATACCCCATCATCATCAAAGAGCATATCCAAGTTTATGGACTGCCCTTCCTCGAACTCCTCAAGATTGTAGTTGTTTCTCAAATAGTAGGAGGCAGAAATGAGGTCTTGGATCTGGTCGTGTACGGGAATATCCATTTGAGTACTATTCTTGTAGTCCTTTAACACGGCCTTTTTCTCATCATAGTCAAAGTTGATCTCTATGTCCTTGGTGTATCCGCCCTCATCGATCTTGCGGATGAACTTATAGGGCTTACCGTTCCTACGGCCAAAATAGCTCTCGTAAGTATCGTCCACCTTGAAGAATATACTGGCAAACCCCGTTGTCTTCCCTGTGCCCACTACATGGTACACCGGAATGCTGTCGAGGGTCTCGGAGCTCAGGTGCAATGTCGCATAACTGGCATTGAGCAAGCCATAATGTATCCTGAACTTCAGCCATTCCCCCGACTTATATGCAGGCTGGAACTTTTGCCCCATTAAAGGGACGGCCATGAGCAGGAAAAGTAGGGGCAGTATTTTTTTCATATCTGTTCTTTACTGGTATAAAATTAACAAAATCGATGTTCGGGGCATTTGGTTTACATATACTTAAACAAAACTTGTTCCAAAATAGTATATACAAAAAAAGCCCAGTCTTAAAACTGGGCTTTTCCTAAATAACCAACCAAACTTTAAATTATGAAAAACCAATACTTAAAGTTATAAGGGAACCACCCCTTATGAGCAACAAATATACACCAAGCTTTTGTAGGAAAATAAGTTTTTAACGGACTTTAACTATAGTTCCTTTTTTTTGATGGCCAAACACTCTTTTTTTAGCAAATTATTAAGAATATTGGGGGTTTTCATAAACTCTTGACATTAGAACCAATAGCCAACACTAAAGAAAATACTGTCATTTTTTATCTCCGGCGACCACGAATAATAAATTTGTACCGGACCTAAAAAAGACTCAAACCCATATCCTAGTCCGTAACCCGAAAAATTGGGCTGGGTAAACCAATCCCCGGTTCTAAAAAGGTCATCATCCACATTGGCAAAGTTTGCCGAGAAAAGGATATGGTTCTTGGGTGCAATCTTATAGTCCAACCTGCCAAATACCTTCACATAGCTGTTCCCGGGTATGCTCAGAAAGTCATATCCGAAAAAGGGTACAAAGTTGTTTATAAAGTCATTCCCGAAACCTCCCAGTACAAAATCAAAGGAGGTCACATCCGAGGTGCCCAGCTTTACCCCACCGGAAGCTTCCATATTAAGGCTGAGATTATGGAACAAGGGGACCACAGTCCCCAAACGGCCTTTGGCAATGGAAAATTCCCTGAAATTATCGTTAAAATCCGACGAGAATAGGTAAACATGGTAATCACTGTCGAAGAGCAGACCCTTGGTGGGAAAGTACTTGTCGTCATAGGTGTCCAAGGTTATCTTTCCAAAACCACTGAAATAATTGGACTTTTCAAAAAAGGTCCTCTCCGAAGTGGGTGTCGCCTCTAGGTCCTCCCCTAGTTGATTGAGCGTTCGTGTGCTGTACTTCAACAATTTATGTTCGGCCCCCACGGTAAAGGCAAACTCTTCCCTAAGCACCGTCTGCAAATAAATCTGGTTGGTGAGATCGGTCACATCCAAGCTGATACTTCGGATGTTGGGATCAACGGGTGTATTGAAATTTCCTTGGATCAAGGAAAAATCAACTTCCGAATCGAAATCCGTGAACTTGGAATTGACCCCAAGGCTCCAGTAGTACCCTTTGTCCAGGTAGTACTGCATGTTGTACCTGATGTGGTCGCCCAGGATAAAATCAAAAGAGGCCACATCGTCCTTCATCAGGAAGTTCTTTTTGGTAAGGTTGATGAGTGCCGCACTTTTGTACAGGTCATCATAATGGGCAGACATTTTGATGAACATCTTGGTGGGGTTCTCCTTTAGTTTCAAGATCAGGTCCGTTCCCAGTCCATTGGATATCAGTTCATACCTGATGGCCCTGAAGTTTCCGGTTGCTGACAAGTTGTTGATCCCTTGTTTCAGGTCGTCAAATGCAATTTTTTCAGCCAAGTTGAACCTCAACTTTCCCTTGATGTATCCCCTAGTGTACCGATCGTTTCCTCTTATGATCATTCTATTGACCACCAAACTGTCCATCCCCTGTATTCTTTTTCTGGGACCTGGGGTATATTTCTGGGCCTCCGCAACTTTCTTTAGCTCCTCTATTTTGGTCTTTGCCGCTTCCTCACCACTTTTGACGATCTCCTTGCTCCGTCCAAAATCAATCACTGAGAATTCATCAATGGCGGGCCTGATGTAGATGTCCGTCTGTTCCGATTTCTTCTTCATGTCGTTCACCGTGCGATAGTTGTTGATCTGCAGTAATATCTCCGTGGCCGAGGAGAGGGATTCCCTTGTGGCCAGATCGTGCTGCACGTCCACCCCAATGATAAAGTCTGCGCCCATGGCCCTGACCCTTTCTATGGGATAATTGTTCACCACCCCACCATCGATCAATATTTCTTCCTCTATTTCCGAGGGTTCAAATAGGGATGGAAATGTCCCACTTGCCACAATGGCCTCAGGAAGGTAGCCGTGGTCCAGCAATACTTGCTCACCGGTTTCCACATTGGTGGCCATACAGAGAAAGGGGATGGGCAGTTTATTGAAGTCGTGCACATCCTTGACATGGAAGAGCAGTCGCACCAATTCATTATAGATGTTCTGTCCCCCGGAAATGGCTTGGGGAAAACTCACCTTAAAATTGGTGAATGGTAATGTAAGTGCGTATTTCTCAGAATTTTCCTTTTCGTAGAAGGTCTTGGCACCCCTTGGCACGTTGTCCTGGATAAGCTCCGTGAAGTCCGTGACCCTAAAAATGGAATCCAGTTCTTTGGCAGAATATCCGGATGCATAAAGTGCCCCTACGATAGCCCCCATACTGGTCCCACCGATGTAATCCACTTTCACCCCGGCTTCCTCAATGACCTTCAGCGCCCCGATGTGGGCCAGACCCTTTGCTCCGCCCCCACTTAGCACAAGCCCCACTTTGGGAGGCGGGTCGCCGTTCTGGTCTTGGGCCATTCCAAGAACGCCAAACAAAACTAACACCATTGTGGTCATTATACTTCTACTGTGCATGGTTCACTAATGAAAGGATTTATAAATTTTTTTGGCCTTTGCCATCCCCACAGCCTCTGCAAGGCTCTCCATCGAAGCTTCCTTTATGCGTTTTACGGATTTGAAGCTCTTCAACAGTTGCTCCGCCGTTTTTTCCCCGATTCCCTCAATGCCCACCAGTTCAGTGCCAATGGCTCCCTTGCTCCGCTTGTTCCTGTGGTGCGTGATGCCAAACCTGTGGGCCTCGTTCCGCAATTGCTGGATGATCTTCAATGTTTCCGATCTCTTGTCCAGATATAAAGGTACGGGGTCTTCCGGGAAATAAATCTCCTCCAATCTTTTGGCGATACCAATGATGGCTATCTTTCCCCGAAGATCCAAGGCTTCCAAACTATTCAGGGCCGATGACAATTGTCCCTTTCCCCCATCAATCACAATCAGCTGGGGCAAGGATTCATCTTCGTTGAGCAATCTTTTGTACCTTCTGAAAACCACTTCTTCCATACTAGCGAAATCGTCAGGACCCTCCACAGTCTTGATGTTGAAGTGCCTATAGTCCTTTTTGGATGGCTTGCCATCCTTAAAGACAACACAGGCGGCCACAGGGTTGCTTCCCTGGATGTTTGAATTGTCAAAACATTCGATATGGGTGGGCTCCACAGAAAGCCGAAGATCGGCTTTCATCTGGGCCATGATCCTTTTGGTATGCCTGTCCGGGTCGGTGATCTTGATCTGCTTCATCTTGTCCTGCCTGTAAAAACGGGCATTGCGTTCGGATAATTCCAATATCCTCCGCTTGTCGCCCAATTTGGGCAAGGTGACCTTTACATCTTCCTCCACCGTTACTGGGAACGGCAAATAGATTTCCTTGGTCCGGGAATGGAATCGTTGGCGGATCTCCGTGATGGCCAATTGCAGTAGCTCCTCATCGGTCTCTTCCAATTTCTTTTTGATCTCCATGGTGTGCGACCTTATGATGGCCCCATGTGACAACTGCAAGAAGTTCACATAGGCATGGGTCTCATCCGAAATAATGGAAAAGACGTCCACATTGTTGATCTTGGGGTTGACCACCGTAGACTTCGCCTGGTAATTTTCCAGAATATCTATTTTGTCCTTTACCCGCTGTGCCTTTTCAAATTCCATTTTATCGGCCAGTTCCTTCATTTGTTGCCGGAACGATTGCAGGGAGCTTTTGAGATTGCCCTTTATGATCTGCCGGATGTCCTCTATCTGTCCGCTGTATTCTTTCTCCTGCTGAAGTCCTTCGCAAGGGCCCAAGCAATTGCCCAGATGGTATTCCAGACATACCTTGTACTTTCCCGAGGAAATCTTTTCCTCAGCAAGGTCATAGTTGCAGGTCCGGAGGGGATAAAGGCTCTTCACGAGCTCCAAAAGGGTCCGCACCGTTTTCATGCTGGTGTATGGACCATAATATTCGGAGCCGTCCTTGATGAGTTTACGTGTTGGGAAAATCCTCGGAAAACGCTCATTTTTTATACAGATCCATGGGTAGGACTTGTCATCCTTGAGCAGCACATTGTAGCGGGGCAACAACTTTTTGATCAAATTGTTCTCCAACAGCAGTGCGTCCGACTCCGTAGAGACCACGATATGTTTTATGGTATGGATCTTTTTTACCAACACCCGGGTCTTTCCATATTCCTGTTTTTTGTTGAAATAGGACGACACCCTTTTTTTGAGGTTCTTGGCCTTGCCCACATATAGAATTTTTCCCGCAGCATCATAAAATTGGTACACCCCGGGGTTATCGGGCAAGGTGCTTATCTGTACATTGATGGATGGTGGGTTGGACATACGGCTTTTGGAAAAATTACCCTGTTCGACTTTATAACAAAGTTATATTTTAATTATAGTGTTTTCTGTTAAACTTGATTCTTTCCCCTTTTGCATTGATATCTGCCCAGTTTGGATCTATGGAAATAGCAACCGTATCAATTTCAATCCTTCCCTTTTTTGAGGCGAGACGGAAACACTGGGGTTTTTCCACAAAAAAACTGGGGAAAATCCATAATGGGAAACCAAAAAATGTTAAACTGTTGTAAAAAATGGTGCATTTCACCGATAAAAAGTGCATTTCGTGGTGGGTTTTAAAATTCTTTTACCTACATTTAACAGTATAAATACAATCCTATGGAAAACTATGTCATCGTTTTGGGAATGTACTTGATCTTGATGCTTTTCTTCAAGATATTCTTCTCCGTTTCAGCAAGTAAGGGAGAATAAGACCATTGTACCCCAGAACAACCCCAAAATCTTCAACACCTAGATGTTGAAACATGAGCTTAGAAAAAAATACAAGAATCTGAGAACGGGAATCAGCCCATCACAAGCCTCAGATTATAGTTTGGTTTTGGCAAACCATGTACTCCAAATCCCTATCTGGGATTTTTTTTATTACCATATCTTTTTAAGCATCGAAGAGCAGAACGAAGTGGATACCCTCCCCATCATCACACTGCTACAAGGAAAAGACAAACACGTTGTCGTGCCCAAGGTAAGCGGTGAAAATTCCATGGACCATTATTTATTGACCGACGGTACTGCCTTCAGAAAAAACAAATGGGGCATTCCAGAGCCCGTGGATGGTATAGTGGTCCCCGAAGAAAAAATAGATGTGGTCTTCATTCCTCTCTTGGCCTTTGATGCCCTGGGCAACCGTGTGGGTTATGGAAAAGGGTTTTATGATACCTTTCTGGACAAATGCAGAAAAGATACCCTCAAAATTGGGTTGTCCTTTTTTGGGACCGAAGAAGAACCCATAACCGATGTGCATGAAAACGATATGAAACTGGATTACTGCATTACCCCAGAAAAGGTCTATGCGTTCTGATCAGTGGTTTCCCCTTCTTTTTCCACTTGCTTGGGAAAGGCCTTCTTATTGAAAACGATCAAAATACCCACTCCTGTACTGATAGCCGTATCGGCGATATTGAACACAGGTTCAAAGAAGCGGAAGCGCTTACCCCCCAATGAAGGAACCCAATCGGGCCATGTAGTGTCTACCAACGGGAAATAGAGCATATCCACCACCTTGCCATGGAACAGGCTACCGTAAGGATTATCTGAAAACAGGGTGGCTACCTGGCCATTGCTGTGATCAAAGATCAACCCGTAAAAAACCGAGTCGATGATATTGCCCACAGCACCTGCAAAAATGAGCGAAACAGCCAAAATCAGAGTCCTTGGGGATTCCTTTTTCACAATGTCCCAAAGCCAATAGCCAATCCCCAGCACGGCAAAGATCCTAAAAATGGTCAGCACCAGTTTTCCTGTCGGTTCCGAAATGGGCAAAAAATCGCTCAACTTGGTACCCCAAGCAGCTCCAGAATTCTCAATAAAATAAATTCTGAACCAAGAAAAGATTATTTCTGTTTGTTCGTAAACAAAATTAGTCTTGATATAAATTTTGCTTGCTTGATCTGCAATCAGAATCAAAATAACGACCAACAATGATTTTTTTAGACTCATCTCTTTAGTAAAGCGGTTGCAAAAATATGGATATTATTTTGTTTTCTTGAGATGGATTTGCCCTTCCACCGTCTTCAGTATAAATTGGTTGTCCCCGAAGGGTATGGTTTCCTGGTCTACCTTCCCGTACGTACTTTCGGCAAGGATGTCACCACTGGGTGCAGTGAGCCATATATCCCCTTTTTGGGTGGCCACCTCCACCGTTTCGGAAACATTCTCCAGAGTGCATATCCCATCGGATAGGGTGATATGCAGATTTTCATACTTTCCCATGGCGTTGACATTGCTGTTAGTTCCATAAACAGAGACCTTCTTGTACTCTGGCACACTGATCTGCAATGCTATGGACACAACCTTATGGGCACTGAGCTTGTCGTTGGGGTTGATGAAAATAGGCTGGAACCCTGCGCTGACCAACACCGTTGTCCCTTCTTCCTCAATGGACACCAACAAATCTTTGGCATACTCCCCCTCGATGCTCGCGGATACCTGCACCTCATCGGTCGGCGAAGTGGCAAGGTCTATCCGATAGCAATATTGGGCATCTATCTGGATGGATTCGGTCCTGGGTCCGATGAATGCTTTTTTTACCAATTTTTGTCCGTGTAGGTGTACAAGAAAAAAGAGGGCCGGTAAAAACAACAGGGTCTTCATAAACAAAAAACGCCCTAGGGCGCTTTTATTATTTTTGCATGTTCTTCGCCTCAATGCTCAAAGTGGCATGGGGAACCAGCTTCAATCGCTCCTTGTTGATGAGTTTTCCGGTCACACGGCAAATGCCATAGGTCTTGTTCTCGATCCTCATAAGGGCGTTCTTCAGGTCACGGATAAATTTCTCCTGACGGATGGCCAGCTGCGTGTTGGCCTCCTTGCTCATCGTCTCCGAACCTTCCTCAAAAGCCTTGAAGGTGGGTGAAGTATCATCCGTGCCGTTATTACCGTCGTTCATGTAGGAACTCTTCAAAAGTTCCAGATGACTTTTTGCCTTTTCCATTTTTTCCTCGATCAAAATCCTGAATTCCTCCAAGTCCTTGTCAGAGTATCTTACTTTTAAATCTTCTGCCATGTTCTAATGCTTTTGAATAAACAATTTTGTATTGACTTCGTCGAAGGCTATTGCTATGCCTTCGTCCAATTCTTCCTCAAAGTTGAGTACTGCGGTCAAGGTCTCTGCCTTGATGTATTCCTCATTACTGGAAACCGCATTTTCCACAAGTCCGTCTTTCAGTATCTTGATGTCGATCTTGTCGGTCACCTCAAACCCTGAATCCTTTCGGATGTTCTGGATCCTGTTTACCAATTCCCTGGCGATCCCCTCCTTTCTGAGGGTTTCGTCAATCGTCACGTCCAATGCCACCGTAAGCGGTCCGGAACTGGCCACCAGCCACCCTTCTATATCCTGGGAACTGATCTCTACATCGGCTAACTGTAAATTAACGGTTTTATTTTCCAATTGGAGTGTTAATTCTCCTTCTTGCTCTATTTTTTGGATATCGTCCTGCCCCAATTGGTTCACCTTGGCCGCGATGGCTTTCATATCCTTACCAAATTTCGGGCCCAAGACCTTAAAGTTGGGTTTTATTTGCTTTACCAAAATTCCTGAAGCATCGTCCAACAACTGGATTTCCTTCACGTTCACCTCGGATTTGATTAACCCGGACACTGCTTCGATATCCTTTTTCTGTTCTGCATTCAAGATCGGGATCATGATTTTTTGCAGGGGTTGGCGCACTTTTATCTTTTCCTTCTGGCGGATGGAAAGTACCAAAGAGGCTATTTTTTGTGCCAGCTGCATCTTGCGCTCCAGTTTTTCATTCACCATGGAAACATCATATGCTGGAAACCCGGCCAAATGCACACTTTCAAAACCTTCCTTTCCGGTGACCGCATCGAGATCCTTGTACAATCGATCCATAAAGAAAGGGGCCACTGGTGCGGAAAGCTTGGCCACGGTCACCAAACACGTATAGAGGGTCTGGTATGCGGAAATCTTGTCCTGTCCGTAGTCGCCTTTCCAGAACCTTCTCCTGCACAGGCGCACATACCAGTTGCTCAGGTTTTCCTGTACAAAATCCGAGATCATCCGCGAAGCCCTGGTCGCTTCATAATCGGCATAGGCCTCATCCACGTTTTTGATCAAGGTGTGGAGTTCGGACAAAATCCATTGGTCTATCTCTGGCCTTTCCGCCAAAGGAATCTCTGCCTCGGCATAGCTGAATTCGTCAATATTGGCATACAGCGCCATGAAGGAATAGGTATTGTAGAGCGTTCCGAAGAACTTTCGCTTTACCTCGACCACACCGTCAATATCAAATTTAAGGTTGTCCCAAGGGTTGGCATTGGAGATCATGTACCAACGGGTGGCATCGGGTCCGTGCTCCGGCAACACCTCAAATGGATCTACAGCGTTGCCCAATCGTTTCGACATTTTTTTACCTTCCTTATCGAGTACCAATCCGTTGGAGACCACATTGCGGTAGGCAATGCTATCGAACACCATGGTGGCTATGGCATGTAGGGTATAGAACCATCCGCGGGTCTGGTCCACTCCCTCAGCGATAAAATTGGCCGGAAAGGCAATGCCATCATCGATCAACTCTTTGTTTTCAAAAGGGTAGTGCCATTGGGCATAGGGCATGGAGCCACTATCGAACCAAACGTCGATCAGATCGGCCTCCCGCTTCATGGGTTGCCCAGAAGGGGACACCAAGGTGATGCCGTCCACGATATTCTTGTGCAGGTCGATCTTGTCGTAATTGTCCTCGCTCATGTCGCCCACCACAAATTCGGCAAACACATCTTTTTCCAAAACCCCCGCTTCAACGGCCTTGGCCATTTCGGCCTTCAGCTCTTCCACAGAACCAATGATCAGTTCTTCCTTGCCATCGTCCGTTCTCCAGATAGGCAATGGAATGCCCCAATACCTGGATCGGGAAAGGTTCCAATCGTTGGCATTGGCCAACCAGTTGCCAAATCTGCCCTCTCCAGTTGCCTTCGGCTTCCAGTTGATGGTCTGGTTGAGTTCGAACATTCGGTCCTTCACATCGGTCACCTTGATGAACCAAGAGTTCAACGGATAGTATAAAATGGGTTTATCGGTTCGCCAGCAGTTTGGGTAACTGTGGACATATTTCTCGACCTTGAAGGCCTTGTTCTCTTCCTTTAGTTTGATGGCAATCTCGACATCCACCGATTTTTCGGGGGCCTGGCCATCGTCATAATATTCGTTTTTGACATATTTCCCTGCCAATTCGCCCATTTCAGGACGGAATCGGCCCTGTAGGTCCACCAAGGGCACCAAGTTGCCATTCTCATCTTTTACGAGCATGGGCGGAACCTCAGGATCGGCCTGCTTGGCCACGAGGGCATCGTCTGCACCAAAGGTGGGTGCCGTGTGTACGATTCCTGTACCATCTTCTGTGGTCACGAAATCCCCAGAAATAACCCTAAAGGCATTTTCGGGGTTGTCGTTGGGCAACACGTATGGAAGAAGCTGTTCGTACTGAATGCCCACCAAATCTTTTCCTAAACAGCTCTGGCCTACCCAATACGGGATTTTTTTGTCCCCTTCTTTAAAATTGGACAATTCTTCGGTGGTCTCGACCTTGGCAAATTTCCCTGAGAAATTATAGCTGACCAGATTCTTGGCCAGTACCACATGAATCGGTTCGAAGGTATATTGGTTGAAGGTTTTCACCAATACGTATTCGATTTTGGGCCCAACCGTCAATGCCGTGTTGGAAGGAAGGGTCCAAGGGGTCGTCGTCCACGCCAAGAAGTGGATATCGCCCTCAACATTTTTCAGAAAATCGGGAAGCGAGTCTTTTTTGGCTTTGAACTGTGCCGTTACCGTGGTATCCGTCACATCTTGATAGGTGCCGGGTTGGTTCAACTCGTGCGAGCTCAATCCGGTACCCGCCTTTGGCGAATACGGCTGAATGGTGTATCCTTTGTATAAAAGTCCTTTGTCGTAGATCTGCTTCAGCAACCACCAAACAGACTCCATGTACTTGGGCTTGTAGGTGATGTAGGGATCGTCCATATCCACCCAGTACCCTATCTTCTCGGTCATGTCGTTCCAGACATCGGTGTAGCGCATCACCGCTTTTTTACAGGCGGCGTTGTACTCCTCCACCGATATTTTCTTGCCGATATCTTCCTTGGTGATGCCAAGTTCCTTCTCCACACCTATCTCTATGGGCAGTCCGTGAGTGTCCCAACCGGCCTTTCGTTTCACCTGAAAGCCCTTCATGGTCTTGTACCTTGGGAAAATATCCTTGATGGTACGGGCCATCACGTGGTGGATGCCTGGCATGCCATTTGCAGATGGGGGACCTTCATAGAAGACGTAGCTTTCCTTGCCCTCCCTAGTGGAAACACTCTTTTCAAATATCTGTTTATCCTTCCAAAAGTTCAGAACTTCTTCTGACACTTTGGGCAAATCCAATCCCTTATATTCTGCAAACTTCATAAACTGCTACTTCTTCTAGAATTCAAGTTTGCAAAATTATAAATTTAGATGGAATTATGGCCTACCCATTGCCTATTAGAATTTCCTTAATGTCCTTAATCTAAATATGATATGGAGATAATCCCTATTTCAGGTAAATTTTTGTTATATTGATTTTCCATTAACACTAATCCATTGTTGAAATGAAAAAAGTATTTATTGCCGTAATGGCCCTATCTCTATCGGTATCCGTACTGACCTCTTGCAAGGATACTACCGACAAGGCAAAAGAGGCTTCCGAAGAGGCTGGTGAGGCCCTTGAGGAAGCTGGCAAAGACCTGAAAGAGGCCGCCAACGATGCCATAGACACTGCAAAGGAAGTGGGCAAAGACGCCAAGGAAATAGGAGAAAAAGCTTTGGACAGTCTTGAAAAAGCCGGCAAGGAGATGGAAGAGGCCGCCAAAAAGGCCCTTGATAGCATCTAGAAGCCATTGTTATCAAACCAAGGCTGTCTAAAAAGTGTCATTCAGAATGAAATGAAGAATCTTTTAAAATTCAACTATCTGATAATAGAGATTTTTCGCCTCTCCCTTCGACTACGCTCAGGGTGACAGCTCAAAATGACAATTTAATCACTTTTTAGACAGTCTTTTTTCTTCTAAAACACGTACCCTACTCCCAAAATTAAATTGGTTCCCGGTGCCACTATCCCAGACGAATAGGTCCTGTAACGCTGGTTGGTCATATTTTCCAAAGTCATGGTCGCCTTGAGCGCATTGGAAATTTGATATTGCGATCTCAAATTCAAGGTGTACCAAGAAGGCGAATACGGGTTTCCGTCTCGGTCGCTGGCATACATGTAATCCTTGCTTTGTTCGGAAAGGGACAGCCCCTTGTTGCTGATCTCCCCATTGTAATTGACAAATACATCTGCCTTTAGCTTTTGGTTCTGCCAGATCAGGTGTGCGTCGCCAAACGTCGGGGCCGCGTGTCGGGCAGGCGTGTCCATGCCGCTGTCATCTTCTTCCGTGCCTTCCGTGAGGGTAAGGTTGGACAACAGCGACCAATGTTCATCAAAGTAGGCTTCCAGCCCGAATTCAAATCCATAAACGTAGGCCTTGGCCGCATTTTGAATGGCCTGCACATTGCTCAGCTCGCCATTGTATTCAATCTCTCGCTGCCCATTGAAGGTAAAGTCCCTTCGGACCAAAGCGTCCACTAAATAGGTATAATATGCGGCCCCCTTGAACACCACCTTATCATCAAAATTCTTCTTGATGCCCAGTTCTCCATTATAGGCATATTCGGGTTCCAGATCTGGGTTGGGCACCACCACGGAACCAGGTTCCGAGTCGAAAATCTTCCCGATATCGTCAATATTCGGGGCCCTAAACCCCGTAGAACCGTTCAAGGTGACCTGAAAATCGGACCATGGGAACCAACTGACCCCCAAACTGCCCGTAAGTGCCCCGGTCACAATATCGGCTTCTTCAAACGGAAAAGGATAAAAGGTGTTTTCAAACCGTGCATCCACCCAAACCTGGCTGTACCGTATTCCCGACAGTACTGTAAGGTTGGGTTTCACTTGATATTCACCATTAATGTACCCGGCAAAAGTCTGCCACGTGGCCCCATCGGGATATCGGGAAGCAGTCAATTCCTCTTCATCCGTCACAATGTCTTTCACACTCCCTTCCGAGTGGACTTTGTTGAAAATGTACTCCGCACCATAAAAGAGATTCAGATTGCCCATTTTCTTGTTCTCAAAATCCAAATTCACGGAAATGGCATCCACTTTTTCCCTTGTGGAATACAGCTCCACATCGTCAAACCCACGGTCATGGCGGCTCTCTTCAAAAAATTGATAGGCCGTGGTCAATTTGACCCCATCATAAAATTTGTTCTTCCCCTTTTGCGTGACCTGAAAATTGCCCATGAACCATTTTTGGGGACCATAATACCATTCCGCAGAACGGAGTCCCAATCCATCGCTGGTGGGACGGATCAACCTATCGTATCTGGAATAATCGGCAGTCTCCGAGTAGTATAGGCCCCAATCATAGTTCCACGAAGTACTGGGCCTGTATGCGAATTTTTGGAGAAAGTTGAACTGGTCATAACCGGAGGTCACTTGCTTTCTTGGGTCATCATTTTCCACCAAAACATCGGTGCCGTTCCGCCTCACGACATAATTGTTCCGCAGATAGGAGTCGGGACCATGCTTTCCCATCATCAGATCATCAAAATTGTTGTAGGTGAAACTGGTGTAGGATGCCCATTTTCGTTGCCCAAAGTTAAAATCCACATGGGCCGTGTTCTCCTTATTTGCCGAGGCATACCGATAGTCCATATGGCCTGAAAAAGCAAGACTATCAGTATATGAAAAGTGTGGACTTTGTGTATAAAAGTTCATGACCCCTCCAATGGCATCACTACCGTAGATCACGGAACCTGGCCCAAAGGTAATCTCGGTCTTTGCTATGGTAAAAGGGTCTATGGATATTACATTTTGGAGGTTACCGCCCCTGAAAATGGCATTGTTCATCCGAACTCCATCGACTGAAAGCAAGAGCCTGTTGGTCGCAAAACCCCGTATCATGGGGCTCCCCCCGCCCAATTGGCTTTTCTGTACAAACACCTTACCGCTGTTCTGCAAAAGATCGGCAGAGGTCTGGGGCGAGGTAAAATAAATGTCCCGTGCGCCCAAGGTCTCCACTTTCTGGGGAATCCGTTTTTTCTGCTGCTCCCATTTGGAAACGGACATGACCACTTCCTGAAGTTCTTCGGCCCTTGTGAGGAGATATACCCGGTTGCCCCTCCTGCCAATCTGCGATTTCGTAGCCGTGTAGGTCTCATACCCGATATGACGAAAGGTAATTTTCTCGTCTTCCGCAAAAATGCCCAGATCGGTGTTCCCGCGGGCGTCCGTGATGGTCGTCTTGGTCTGTTCCTTGTTGAACAGGGCCACATTGTCCACAGGTGTTCCGCTATCAGCATCCAAAACGGTTATTTGTTGGGCATAAAACGTGACGGAAAAAAGCAAAAAGATTAGGGTCGAGGCTGATTTTAGGTTCTGCATTTCAATTAAATACTTCATTTAGTACGGCAAGCGATTTTGGTTCCCTGAATCCGTGCACATGCAACCGAAAATACAAGATCACTGTTTTCAAGAGTTCCCGCCTGTTGGACTTCGTTAATTGTACAGTCTGAAGTGCATCAAAATCCATGCCCAAAAAATTCTTAAAATTCATCAGATTTTCACTCTGTATCAACGGATTAAGTGATGGCGTTTCACAAAATCCCCCTTCCTGAAGATCAAAAAAAGGAGCTTCCTCCATTGAAGTATCCGGATAAAAGCCTAGGTATTTGGTGAGGTTCAATAAAAAGAGGATATGGAAATTGGGTGGAAGTTCATGGTCGTCCAACCATAATAGGGCATGTTCCAAATAGTTGAACAGTCCTTGGTCCTGTTCTTGTTCATGAATGCTGCTCCCCAACATTTCCGCAAGAAAAAGCACCACACTGTTCTTTAGGATGTCCGTGTGGAGGGTACGGTAGGGTGCCGCCACCTTAACTTCCCTAATGCTTTCCAAAGTGCCCTTGTTCCTGTGGTTGGCCACCACCTCCAATTGCATCAAGGGAAGAAAATAGGCAGGTTTCAGTTTTCCCTTTCCCGTGGAAAATACCCCTTTCAACAAATAGGATTTCAAACCATCGGATTCGGTAAATGCCCTAACGATGAGACTGGTGTCTCCATATTTTAGTGAGGAAAGAACGATTGCCTTTGTGGTGATTTGCATGGGCCAAAAAAGAAGCAGTTACCAGAAGTGTAAAAATAAGCACTCCTTCCGGTAACTGCCAATCAAAAACTATTTTCGGTCAAAGGACCTAAATGACCCCTTGGGCCAACATGGCATCCGCAACCTTTACGAAACCGGCAATATTGGCTCCTTTTACATAGTTGCAGTACCCGCCTTCTTCTTTTCCGTATTCGATACAGGCATCGTGGATATCGGACATGATCCCCTTCAATCGCTGATCCACCTCTTCCCGTGTCCAACTGATCCTAAGTGAGTTTTGGGACATTTCCAGACCTGAAGTGGCCACACCCCCAGCATTGGAAGCCTTGCCTGGTGCAAACAAGATCTTGGCATCGTGGAACGCATGGATGGCTTCCGGAGTGGAAGGCATATTGGCTCCTTCGGCCACGGCGATACAGCCATTTTTGATCAATAGGGCGGCATCATCCCCGTTCAGCTCGTTCTGGGTGGCACAGGGCAATGCAATGTCGCATGCCACTTTCCATGGGGTTTCCCCTTTGTGGAATTCTGCCGAGGGATACTTGGCAACATAATCCGAAATCCTCCCCCTACGGTTGTTCTTCAAGTCCATCACATAGGCGAGTTTTTCCTCGTTTATTCCGTCCTTGTCATAGATATAACCGCCCGAATCTGAAAGGGTCAATACTTTTCCTCCCATCTGAAGGACTTTTTCGGCAGCATATTGCGCCACGTTCCCTGACCCAGATATCACTACTTTCTTACCGTCAAAAGATTTTCCTTGGGTCTTGAGCATACTGTCGGCAAAGTAAACGGTACCGTAACCGGTCGCTTCGGGACGGATCAGCGATCCTCCCCATGAAAGTCCCTTCCCGGTCAACACACCCGTGAACTCGTTGCGAATTTTTTTGTACATCCCAAAAAGGAACCCTATCTCTCGGGCACCCACCCCGATGTCCCCAGCGGGAACGTCGGTGTTCGGGCCAATGTGTCGGCAAAGCTCTGTCATGAAGGCATGGCAAAAGCGCATCACCTCATCGTCCGACTTGCCTTTTGGATCAAAATCGGAACCTCCCTTTCCTCCGCCCATGGGCAAAGTGGTGAGACTGTTTTTGAATACTTGTTCAAATGCCAAGAATTTCAGTACGCTGGCATTTACTGTGGGGTGAAATCGGAGCCCTCCTTTGTAGGGGCCTATGGCCGAGTTCATTTGAATGCGGTATCCGCGGTTCACATGGATTTCTCCTTCGTCATCGACCCAAGCCACACGGAACGAGATCAATCGTTCCGGCTCGACCATTCTCAGGAGGATGTTCTTTCCATTATAGATGTCGTGCTTGGCAATGTAAGGTATTACCGTTTCCGCCACCTCTTGTACCGCTTGTATGAATTCAGGTTCATGGCCGTTCCTGGCCTTGACCTCATCCATAAATGCTTTGATTTTTGCTTCCATAAACGGATTAAAATTAGATGTCCCTTCGCGTTGGCTCAGGGGTGATTTTTATTGAATTATGAATTTGAGGGCAAAATTATACTATTTCAATATTTCAAATACTGGTTTTTTGAAAATTTTTCAAAACATTATGTCAAGGCCTGCTCCAAATCGCCTATCAGATCTTCCACATCCTCAATGCCCACACTGAGCCTGATCAGGGCATCGACCACCCCGCTTTTCTCACGCTCTTCTTTAGGGATACTGGCATGGGTCATACTGGCAGGATGTCCCGCCAGGCTTTCCACTCCTCCCAACGATTCGGCAAGGGTGAATATCTTCAGTTTTTCCACAATCTTTATGGCATCGTCATAATTCCCTTTGGGCACGAAGGATATCATCCCACCAAAACCCTTCATCTGCGCCTTGGCCACCTTGTGGTTGGGATGTGTCTCAAAACCCGGCCAATAGACCTTTTCAATCTTCGGATGGGCCATCAGATATTTGGCTATGGCCTCCCCATTTTCACAATGTCGTTGCATCCGCACATGCAGTGTCTTTATCCCCCGGAGGGTCAAAAAACTGTCCATTGGGCCACACACTGCACCGCTGGCATTTTGGATAAAATACAGCCGATCGGCAAGTGGTTTGTCCTTGACCACCAATCCACCGACCACTACATCGCTGTGTCCTCCCAAGTATTTTGTGGCCGAATGCATCACAATGTCCGCGCCTAGGTCCAACGGTTGTTGTAGATAGGGTGTGGCAAAGGTATTATCGACAGCCAAGAGAAGTCCATGTTTTTTGGTAAGTACAGACACTGCCTTGATGTCGATAATGTTCATCATGGGATTGGTGGGGGTTTCCACCCAAACCAGTTTGGTGTTCTGGTTGATGCAGGACTCTATGGCTTCTACATTGTCCATTTCCACAAACCGAAAGCGTATCCCATAGTTTTCATACACTTTTTTGAAAAGCCGATAACTGCCCCCATACAGGTCAATGGTGGAGATGACCTCATCCCCTGGGCCCAATAGCTTGAGAACGGCATCGATGGCAGCCAGCCCACTGGCAAACGCCATACCATAGTTCCCATTCTCTATGCTGGCCAAGGCTTGCTCCAGTGCCGTCCTTGTCGGGTTGGCACTTCTGGAATATTCATACCCTTTGTGTCCACCGGGGGTGGATTGGGCATAAGTGGAGGTTTGGTATATGGGGGGCATCACGGCACCATAGGCCTTATCGGGGTGCTGACCTCCATGGATGGTCTTGCTGTTGAACTTTAGGTCTTTTTTCATCCTGTTCCAATCTGCATACAAATGTATCGCTATCTTTCGGAGTAATCAATGAAGTCTTATTTTTGAAGACCCAAAAACCTCTTTTATGAAAAAAATCCTTGCCCCCGTCTTATTCCTATGGTTCATTGTGGGCTGTGAGAGCGAATCGCAATTGACTTTTGAGCCACTATTGCTCAACGGGGAGACTTGCGCAACCTGCCCTAGCATCGAGATCAATGTACCCAACGCAATCGATGGGTCATCGGTGGCAACGGCCATCAACCGGTCATTGAGCGAAGAAATCATCAGTCTTCTTTCCTTTAGTGAGGGACAGGGCGATATCGATACGGCCGAAAAGGCCATCGCCTCTTTTACCAATAGCTATAAGGAACTGAAGTCCAAATTTCCCGATGAAATGGCATGGGAAGCAAAAATAAACGGAGATGTGATCTATGAAGATGCCAACATGGTGACCGTGTCCGTCAATTCCTATTCCTATACCGGTGGTGCCCATGGCTATGCCTCCACTTCCTTTTTGAACTTTGACAAGAAAAGAGGGGTAGAACTGGACACTCCTGACCTTTTTGATGACATCGAAGGGTTTGAAAAATTGGCGGAGGCCCAATTCCGTACCCAGGAAAAGGTCCCGGAAGACAAGAACATCAACGCTACGGGCTTTATGTTCGAGGGGGATGCTTTTCATTTGCCCTATAATATGGGCTATACCCCGGACGGTATCCAGCTGATCTATAACCAATACGAAGTGGCGTCGTATGCCGATGGACCCATTGTACTGACCCTGCCTTATGTCGAGGCCAACAAATACCTCAAACTGAAAGTAGAACCCTAACGATCCAACTCGAGGGCCTTTTTCAATGCCCCGATGGCCCCCAGGTGGAGCCCTTCATGAAAGACGTTGAACGCAATGGCATCCTCTGGGCTCGCCAAGGCTATTTTAGGGCTTGTCATGTACTCCTTGAAGTTCTTGAACTTTCCATGTGAGTAATCCAATTGGATGAGCTTTACCGTGCTGAACAGGTAGGCCGATATTTTTTCCATCTCCAGCTTGGACGGCTCCCCATCTGGAAAGGTCCCCTTTCGGTACTTGTCGATCAATTCCTTTTCAATGGTAAAGTCCAGGCCACTAAGACCGTACAGCAACAATTGCGGGGTTACCACCACATGGGCTATGTTCCACCAAATATTGTTGTTGAATCCCTTTGGGATCCTGAACAGGTCCTCTTTTGGGGTATTCTGCAAATGGTCGTGCAGTATTTTCCTGTTCTTTAGGAGTATGTCAAACAGCTTTTCCATAACCTTATTTTTCAAAAAGCAATCTTTTTCTGACGTAAATCTAGTTTTAAAATATGAGACAGATCTATGAAAAATACATAAAATCACTCCTTTCTTACAATTTGAACAACCTTTCATAAAGCTGTTGAATTTACAGTTTCTTCATGCGTTTTGATTGATTTTTGCCTTCCTTTGTCGACACAGCAGCATTTATCATGAAAAAAATATACCATTTGGGCACCTGTTCCACTTGCCAGCGGATCCTCAAAGAATTGGCTCCATTGGACGGGGTCCAACTACAAGAGATCAAATCGGAACCCATTACCCCCAAACAATTGGAAGAAATGGCTGCCCTTTCCGGCGATTATGAGTCGCTCTTCAGCAAGAGGGCCATGCTGTTCCGCCAAAGAGGATTGCACGAAAAGGAACTCTCCGAGACCGACTATAAAAATTTGATCTTGGAACAGTATACCTTTTTAAAAAGACCTGTGATCCTTGTGGATGGACAGGTGTTTGTTGGAAACTCCAAAAAAGTGGTCCAGGCCGCAAAAGAGGCCTTGCACAAATGAGCAAAAGAACCTTGGCGATATTGGCTGCCATTGGTGCCACCACCATTTATGGCATCAACCATACCGTTGCAAAAGGCGTTATGCCTACCTATGTGAAGCCTTTTGGGTTCATTATGTTGCGCGTAACGGGAGCAGCGTTGCTATTTTGGATCATTTCCCTATTCGGTCCCAAGGAAAAAATTGAGAAGAGGGACTGGTTGCGAGTTTTGGCTTGTTCCATTTTGGGCATGGTCATCAACATGCTTTCCTTTTTCAAGGGACTGCAACTTTCCACCCCGATAAACAGTGCGGTATTGGTAACCATTACCCCGATCTTTGTGGTGATCCTATCCGCTCTCTTTTTGAGCGAACGGATTACCCTTAACAAGGGTCTTGGTGTTTTTTTGGGTTTTGCCGGGGCATTGGGACTTATCCTTTTTGGAGCAGAAATTAGACAAGATGCCCCCAACATTCCCTTGGGCAATTTTTTGTTTGTTGTCAATGCCACATCTTATGGGGCATACCTCATTGTGGTCAAAACACTGATTGAGAAGTACCATCCCTTTACATTGATGAAATGGCTATTCACCATTGCCGTAATCATCAACCTGCCCATTACCTTGCCCGAGGTCCTGGAAATTGAGTGGTCCACTATGCCGCTCTGGGCTTATGGTTCTGTGGTCTTTGTGGTTATCGGCACTACCTTTTTGACCTACTTGTTCAATGTATTTGCCCTTACGGAGCTCAAGGCATCCACCATTAGCGCCTTTATGTATATGCAGCCCTTGGTAGGGATTATATATGCCCTTTTGTCGGGGAAGGACCATCTTACCTTGGTGAAGATCGTGGCCACGGCCTTTGTGTTGGTGGGCGTGTACCTGGCAAGTAAAAGGCAGAAGGCAGGACCAAGCAATCGTTAACCCTCCAAGTCCTTCGGAACCTGCACAAACTTTCGGGTGTCTTCCTTGGTCAACGTCTTGAAATCCTTGGATTGCTCCATGGCTTGGAACGCTTCCAAAAATTCAGTGGGGAGACCGATCAATTTTCGTTCCTTCAAATCGATCCAAGCACCCATCATCTCGCAACGGGCAAAATTCTTGCCCTTGATATCATAAAAATTGTGGCGGAACTCAAAGAACATTCCGTCCTCGCTCATCCCCACAAACTCTAGGGAAACTTTCACCGGTCTGCCAGGAAAGGCCTCTTTGAAATAATAGACGTGCTCATAAAATACCACTGGGCCAATATTGTGGATGGCCATGCTCGTCTGGTTGAACCCCAACTGTCCCAAATAGGCCATTCGGGTATGGCTCATAAAATTGATATAGGCCGAGTTGGCCATGTGCCTATTGGCATCCAGATCGCTCCAACGAATCTCAAATTCCTTAAAAAACATAGCGGGTTATTTTGTTATGCATGCATAATAGTTGTAAAAATACCATAGTTTTGAAAACTGGGCCCAATGGGGCAACAGAATTAATCCTATTTTTAAACATAGTTTAACACCGATCTCATGAGCCAAAAAGCCGAATTCACCAAAAACCTTTCCCTGCCTGTCATCGCCGCTCCCATGTTCTTGATCTCCGGACCCAAATTGGTCATTGAATGCTGCAAGAACGGTATTGTCGGAACGTTTCCCGCATTGAACCAACGCACCAGTGAAGGTTTTGAGGAATGGCTCGTCCAAATAAAGTCGGAACTGGAACAATTTGAAAAGGAAACGGGGAAAAAACCGGCACCTTTCGGGGTCAACCTTGTGGTGCACCCCACCAATCCGAGGTTGGAGGCGGATGTGAAGCTTTGCATGAAGCACAAAGTGCCCTTGGTGATCACCTCCCTTGGTGCCGTGAGCATGGTAGTCGATGCCATTCACAACTATGGCGGTTTGGTGTTCCACGATATCATCAAAAAACGCCATGCGGAAAAAGCTGCAGAGGCAGGCGTGGATGGGCTCATCCTGGTATCGGCAGGAGCTGGTGGGCACGGTGGCACCATCAACCCCATGAGCCTCATCACCGAGATCAAAAAATTCTTTGACAAGACCATTATCCTTTCGGGCTGTATCAGCACCGGAAGGGATATTGCAGCCGCCATGCAGATGGGGGCCGACCTTGCCTATATGGGCACCCGTTTCATCAATACGGAAGAAAGCCAGGCCACTGACGAATATCGAAAAATGATCGTTGACGCCGGGGCCAGTGATGTGGTCTATACGGCTGCCATTTCCGGGGTGCATGCCAATTTCTTGGCTGCCAGCCTCAAGGCTGCCGGAATCACCGAAGAAGACCTGAAAAAGGACACGAAGATCGATTTTGGCAAAGAGCTCAACACCGAGGCCAAGGCCTGGAAGACCATTTGGTCGGCGGGTCAGGGAGTGACTTCCATTGACAATGTACTTTCGGTTTCCGAATTGGTACAGACCTTAAAAAGTGAATTTAAATCTGCCGTTGAGGAACAGGCCAAACTTTTGGCGATTTTCCCAAAGGATTGATCATCAACTTCAAGACCCATGCCCCAAGTTGCATCCAATTATAGCCCCCCACTGTTCTTCAAAAGCGGTCATTTGTCCACCATTTACTCAGGTATTATCCGTTCGGTAAATGGGGTGGTACAAAAAAGGGAGCGCATTACACTTTTGGATGGTGATTTTTTGGACTTGGACTGGAGTGAGGCCAATTCCCCGACCCAAAAACTGGTCGTACTACTCCATGGCCTGGAGGGAGATGCCCAACGCCCCTATATTACCGGCAGTGCCAAGATCCTGAACCAAAATGGCTATGATGCCTGCGCCATAAACTTTAGAAGTTGCAGTGGAGAACCCAATAAACTCTATCGCTCCTATCATTCCGGGGCCACGGAGGACCTCATTGAACTCATCGACCATATTCTCAACACAAGGGACTATGCGGAAATCTATCTTAAAGGATTCAGTCTAGGAGGCAACCTCTTGCTGAAGTACCTCGGGGAAGGAAATGTGGTCCCAAAGGAAATCAAAGGCGCGGTGGCCGTATCGGTGCCCTGCGACCTTCATAGCTCGTGCAGACAACTGCTCAGCACGAAGAACATCCTGTATGCCCAACGTTTTAAAAAGAACTTGTTGGACAAACTGCGGCAGAAACAACTCCTTTTTCCCGACCTCATCTCGGACGCCGACATCAAGCGGATCAAAACATTGAAGGATTTTGATGATATCTATACAAGCCGTGCACACCATTTTACGGATGCCGAGGACTATTATGCCAAATGCAGTTCCCTTCAGTTCTTGCCGAACATCAATGTACCCAGTCTCATCATCAATGCCAAAAATGACTCGTTCCTGAGTCCCGAATGCTATCCTTTTGTGGAAACCGAGAAAAACCCCCATCTTTTTCTGGAAACTCCAGATCATGGCGGGCATGTCGGCTTTTGGGGCAAAAACAACATCACCTACACGGAAAATAGGGCCTTGCATTTTTTTGATTCGTTCCAAAAGAAAACGTTGTAGTGGTATTTCCTGGGATGGAAAACAAAAAACCACTGAATTATTAGCCCCTAATTGCCTATCTTAGTAGCTCTATTTGCACAAACAAACTTCAATAGAACGTAAACAATGAAAAAAGCAATCCTGTTCTTGGCCTTGGGAGCCTTTATGGCAAGTTGTGGCGGAAAGAAAGAAGAGAAAAAGGACGGTTTTGAAGTAAGCCGTACGAAAACAGAAGAGAAAAAAGCCGAAACTGGCGGGGGAGTTCCCGTGGATTTGGACAACAAAGGCGTAGGGCCCATCAAAAATGTGGATTTCCCCGATGAGATAGACCAAGAAATGGCCGCTCGCGGACAAGCCAAGTTCGATGCCGTATGTGTGGCTTGCCACATGGTGGACCAACGTATGATAGGACCTGCGATGAAAGGAGTCTATGAAAGAAGAAGTCCGGAATGGGTCATGAACATGATCCTGAACCCTGATGGGATGCTCAAGGAAGACCCCATCGCCAAAGCTCTGTTGAAAGAATACAACAATGCCATTATGCTGAACCAGAACCTGACCGAGGAAGAGGCCAGGGACCTGGCGGAATATCTGAGGACACTATAAAAATCAGTCCATAAATTTCTTTGAAATGCTGTTGTTTTTTAAGTAAAGCAACAGCATTTTGCATTTTATAAACTAAAACAAACATGAAACACCTTCTTTTTGCATTGCTCGGTTGCCTATCTGTGACCGCAGTGCCCTCGCAAGACCTGCAAGGTGCCTGGGAAATGACCCAGACCAATGAGCAAGGGACCGAGGTACAATACATTGCCATCATAGCCGGGGATTACATCTCCAAGGCCTTTTTTGAAAAGGGCACTGGAAAATTTATCGGCACAAAAGGTGGAAGCTACAAGGCCGATGGCCAAAATTTCACCTATCTGTTCGAGTATGCCTCAGTGGATCCCGAACTGGTGGGGACACAAAAAAGCGTCCCGTACGAGTTTGTGGACGGCAAACTCCATTTGGGCGATGTGGCCTGGACCAAGATCGATGATGGGACTCCCGGCAATTTGTCCGGTGCTTGGCTCATATCCGGCAGAAAGCAGGATGGCGAGGTCGTAAAGCGAGATACGTCGGGCCCTCGCAAGACCATGAAAATCATGTCCGGCACCCGTTTCCAATGGATCGCCTACAATACCGAGACCAAGGGGTTCATGGGCACAGGTGGGGGGACCTACACCACCGCGGATGGAAAATACACGGAGAACATCGGCTTCTTTTCCCGGGACGACTCCAGGGTGGGCGCCAGTTTGCAATTTGATTATAGCTTGGAAGACGGGGATTGGCACCATTCAGGGTTGAGCAGCAAAGGACAGCCCATATATGAGGTCTGGAGCAAACGAACGGAGTAAAAGTCGTTTCAGGTTACAGGGGGCAATGTTTGATTTATTTTTTTAGTATTTTTCCTAAACATTAACCATTAATTTCTGTACAAAATGAAAACCTCTATCCTATTGTTTTTCTTTGCCATAGTCCTGGCAGATTCCTGTAGCAATTCCAAATCCAGTGCCGAGGCGCTCTATGGCCCCACTTGGGAACTGGATTACATCACTGGCCCAAGGATTGCCTTTGAAGGGCTCTTCCCTGACAAAAAACCACAGATCACCTTTGACAAGGAATCCTCAAAAGTTTCAGGCACGGATAGCTGCAATGGCTATTCCGCCGAATACGTTTTGGAAGGAAGCTCCATTTCCTTTGGCGAACCTGGCCCCACTACCATGATGTTCTGTGGTGGCAGTGAGCGCCAATTTTTGGAAATGATGAAGAAAATCGACGGCTTTTCCTTCGATGAGGATGGAAAACTCAATCTGTTGATGGGCGAGGTCCCCATGATGCGCTTCAAAAAGATAGGGTCATGAAAAAATCCATAATGGCCGTCTGTTTTCTAGTGTTCCTTACCCATTGCGTGGAAATGAAAAAACAAAATAGCGAACAGACAGAAGCCACTGAAGAAACGACAGACACCATCAAAGCCGAAGAAAATACCGGAGACCTACCGATAGAATACGCTGAGAACTATTTCAAGGCCACGGGAACAGAACCTTTCTGGGGGCTCAAGATCTATGGGGACAAGGTGGAACTCAGCACGATTGAAGGGGACACCATCATTGTGCCCCATACCGAACCTATCAGGGTGCAGGATGCCAACATAAAGATGTACCGCGCACAGACCGAGGCCACGTCCATGGACGTCATCATCTCCCAAAAAGAATGCACCAATGCCATGTCCGGCGAAGTATCGCCCTACTCCGTGACGATTTCCTATAAAAAAACAGGGGAGGAAGAAACCCATGCCCTCGAAGGCTGCGGCTCCTATGTGACCGATTACAGGCTCAATGATATCTGGGTGCTGGAGGAAATGATGTCCCAAAAAGTATCCAAAGAGGAATTCAACGGGAAGGATGTGCCCTATATGGAAATCTATACCAACGACAACCGATTTTCAGGTTTTTCGGGCTGCAACCGGATGACCGGAAGCCTGTTCTACGAAAAAGACCTGCTGCGTTTTGCCCAGATTGCCTCCACCCAAATGGCCTGCTCTAAAATGGACAGGGAATCCGAGTTTTTGAAGGCCCTGCAAAGCGGCACCACCTACAAAGTGGAAAACAACAGATTGTACCTTTCCAATGGAAGCCAAGAAAACCTACTCATATTCAAAAAAATAGACTGATCATGAAAAAACTACTTTTTGCCTGCTTTGCCCTCTCCGTAGTGGCCAGTTGCAAGACCAAGGAGACCAAAGAAGTGGACAGCGTTCCCGAAGCATCCGAAATCGTGGCCCCGCCCCAATCTATGCCTACTTTGGAAGAAGGTTGCTATACCTATGACGCCAACGGTAACCGCATTGTATTGGAGATCACCGAGATCAACAGTGCCGTATTGGGCAATCTGGACTATGCGCTTAAGGAAAAAGATGCCAACAAGGGAACCTTTGCCGGCGTCTTGATGGACAGTGTGCTCCTCGGGAGTTACACCTTTATGTCCGAAGGTATGGAAAGCACCCGCCAAGTGGCCTTTTTAGTGAAGGGGGTCCAGTTGATTGAAGGATTTGGCGCACTGGACGAGACCGGAACCGAATTCCAGGACCCAACTTCCCTTAGTTTTAGCTCGTCCATGCCGTTGACCAAAACGGATTGTGAACCGTGATTAAACTGTAATACAACTTAGAGAAGGCCCAAATACACCGATGATATCTCGATTTTGGGATATATGGATGTGAAATGCATCTAGATAGACAAGTTAGCTTTAATAATTGACCAAGAAAAAAATAGATTAAAATATATCCTTCAAAAGGGTTCGGAAATTGGAGGAAATGTCTCAGCCGCACTAATTGGTTTGGCTGTTGCAGGGCCTGCTGGTGCAATTGGTGGAGCCATTGTAGGTCCAGTATTATCAGAAATATTTAAAAAAGTTGGGAATGAAATTTCAACTCGTTACTTAAGCGATAGGGAACAAATTCGTCTAGGGGCAACCTTATCAATTGCCTTCAAAAAAATTGAAAAACGTTTAAGTTTAGGAGGCGTTATGCGGAATGATGATTTCTTTGAGCCGCAATTGAACGATAGACCTGCTGCTGAATCCATATTGGAAGGAACACTCTTAAAGGCAAGAAATGAATATGAAGAAAAGAAAATTGAGTTTTATGCAAATTTTTTAGCCAACATCAATTTTGATTCTTCAATAAGTTTTGAAAAAGGAAATACTCTTTTAAGAATAATTGAGCAATTGAGTTTCCGTCAACTTACAATTTTAGCGTATGTCAAGAAAGTAAATGTTTTAAAAGCAAGTAGATGGATGGAATCATTCCATGATGAAAACGCAAAAGAATTATTTGAATATCAAGACTTTTACTCAGAATTATTGAATTTATACAACCACCAACTTTTAAAGCAAGCAGGAGCGGCAATTGGAATGTCAATATCAACATTTAAAATAAGCCCATTGGGTAATGAGCTCTATACTCTTCTTGAATTGACAAACATTAAAGAAGAGGATTTGGACAAAATTCAAATAGTTGTAAACAAAATAGAGGATTTAAGAATTAAATAATCAAACAAAAATTGCTAAAGCTAACAATGTATAACCACAATTACGGCAGATTCGACTACGTCCGAATCCACTCATAATTGCTAACGCCTGTGCCAAACCGAATATTAACCCGTGACTGGTTATACGAGACCGTTAGCTACAATTTTAATGTGAGTATTTATTGAGAGAAAAAATATTTAAATACAAACTTTACCACCCTGCCAGCAAACTGAATCAAATTATTGCGGAAAGAATAAGGGAAAATACGCTTGTAAATCACCATAATTTATCGGGCAAAGTTTCCTATGATAATGGAATAGAAGTATTCAAAGAAGCTTCATTATTTACTTTTTGGCCTTATCTAGGCCCTATGGTAAAATTGAATGTAAAATGCCATAACTCTAATACAAATGGAACTGAAAGCAAACTAATATTGGAACGAAAAAATGGACTTACGTTCCTTTTGCATTATTGGTTTTCTCTAATTTTTGCGCTTCTAACTTTTGGATTAGGGGTCTATTTATTGATAGAAAATGGGGTTGAAAAAATTGAAGTTTTATTCTTGCCTATATTCGGATTCGGCTATTACTATCTTATAAAAATATTAGCCAATGGAACCACTAAAAATTTGATTTCGAAAGTGGAAAAAATGTTGCGCAAAGAAAAATTAAAATATGAAAAACTGTAGCTAACACTGTCTATAATTCATTGCACTCCCTTCCCTTTAACTAAATTCCCTATTTTTAATAAAAGTAAACAATCAAAAGAATGATTTCGTACTGCGGCCCATGTTGCCGACTGCCAACCCCCCAGCCACCACGAAACCATAACCGAAACTGTTACCAATCCTATGAAAATCAACTTTATCCACACACCTTTTATGGCCATCCTATTTTTGGTGATAGGGGTCCGTCCGATGCAATCACAAGTTGAGGAACAAATTGTCCTCGGCACAAAACACACCCTTAGGTCCACCGTTTTGGAGGAAGACAGGGACTATTGGATCAGCCTTCCCGAGTCCTATCACGATAAAGGATCGTCCTATAAGCGGTATCCGGTGCTCATCGTACTCGATGGAAATGTGCACTTCAAGCCCATAGCGGGGATGGTAAACTACATGAGCGCCGACGCTTACAGAAACCAAAAAATCCCGGAGATGATCGTGGTCGCCATCCAGAATGTGGACCGAAGAAGGGACTACACCCCGGACAAAATCATTACCACAAGGGCGAACACTTCCGGCGGAGGGGACCGCTTTCTTCAATTTTTGGAGGATGAACTTTTGCCAGACTTGGACCAGAAGTATAGAACAGTGCCCTATCGAATCCTTTTTGGACATTCGTTAGGGGGTCTCTTGGCCGCCCATGCCTATCTGAAAGAAAAAACACTTTTCAATGCATTCATTGCGGTCGACCCGAGTTTTGGAACTTGGGATTCAGAAACCATGGACCATAAACTGGATGCATTGACCGATGGTTCCTTTAAAAGGTTCCTTTACATGGCCACGGCAAATTGGGGCAAAAGAAATATCCGGAACCGGGATCGCCATGTAAGGTTCTATGAGTCATTGAACAGCAAATACAGCGGTACGCTGCCCGCCAAATTGGAATACTTCGAGCATGAAAACCATAGCTCGGTCCCCATCATTGCCTTTCACAACGGAATCTCGGCAATTTTTGAAGGCTACGGGATTTCCTATCGGGACATCGCTGCCAAAGAGCAGCTCACCGAGCATTTTCAGGAACTTTCGGAACGGCTCTCCTGGGATTTTGCACCCCCCGAACACCTTGTGAACCAACTGGGTTATGCCCTACTACAAAGCAGAAATGCGGAGGACAGACCCAAAGCATTGGAGTTTTTCCTGTTGAATGTGGAAAACTTCCCCAAGTCGCCCAATGCATACGATAGCTTGGCAGAGGCCTATGAGACGCTGGGAAACACCCAAAAAGCAATCGAAAACTATAAAAAAGTTCTTGGGCTGGACCCGGACAATACCAACGCTTCACTAAAAATAAAGGAGTTGAACCGGTAAAATGATGACCCTAAAAATCAGTTTATTCGATGGACAATAATTTTTCATTCAATTATGACGAATATGATTTTTGGCCCTTATACCATTCCATCATAAAGTATTACCCCATCGGGATCAAAAAACACCAGGACTTTGATATTTACCGACAGTACCCAGGCATACAGGAACTGGAAAAATTACTTGATGAAAAAATTGCCGACAAGAAGACGTATGAAAAAAATTGGGTGGCATTTTTAAAGAAAATCAGTGCTGCATTGGGGAAAAATACCCAAGGAACAACTTTTGGTTTCGTGCCCAGTTATAGCGGCTATTTGACATTGGACTCCTATGGCTCTGGAAATAGATGGAATTACAAGGAGCTCCATTTTGCGGTCAGCCATTTGGGAAAGTATTTTCAGGTGTATGGCCTCGAAAAATCGGTTTTGAGTTATGAAAATGACTTGATCCCCTATCAAGTCCAAAATCTTAAAGAAATCATTGTTTCTCCCTTAGGAGTGTACAAAGATTATTTTGAGAAAATGGAAAACTATATCACCGAAGAATTCAAGGAGTATTGTCTGGTGCCTTTCAGTATGGGACAAACCATCATAAACGGACTTGAAATACTTCATTTGGACAAGGAAAATTGCTCGATAAACATGGCATTGTTCAATGACTTTTTGGGATTGGGAGAACAGGTGAACGAAATGGAGGCCCAAGGAGACTTGACCTATGGGATGGAACATTGGAAAAAACAATAGATCTAACAACTTGCTAAGTCAAATGAAAGTGATTTTCCTGTCGGAAAACCCATAATCGATTATCTTTAAACCAAGAGGACATTTTTTCGCCCAAAGGTCCATGACTAATCATGCATAAATCTATTGCCATCAAGAAGAAAAATGAACGAAAAACTTAAAAACATTCTAATAGTAATTGGGATCCCCGTTGTTTATGCTATTCTCGTCCGAATTATATTTGGAATGAAATTGAAAACTTGGGATGATTTTTTTCAAGTCATGTCAGTAACATTTTTGTTTTTGCTTCCAACAATAATTGGATCTTTGACAGTCTATTTATCAAGTGAAGAAAAAGCAAAAAGAATTACATATAGAATATTTACCCCTTGGATTCCAGTTTTCCTGTTCTTAATTCTGACTTTAGCTTGGGGAATTGAAGGTTGGGCTTGCTGGATTATGATTTTACCTGTTTTTCTGTTAACTGCATCAATTGGTGGACTATTTGGGGGATACTTAAAAGCTCGCAAAAAAAACGACCGTCTAAAAATTTCGATTTTGATTCTATTGCCATTTTTAATTGGACCTATAGAAAGTATGGTTGAGACAATTCCTGGAACTTATAAAGCCTATACTTATATTGACATCAATGCACCAGCCGAAAAAATTTGGGACAATGTGACTCGTGTAAAAGAAATTCCCATTGAACAAGATAAAGGATATTTAACAAGAATGCTTGGTTTTCCACGACCTGTAAAAGCAGAACTAAATTTTGAAGGAGTAGGAGCATATAGAGAAGCTATTTTCACAAAAGGTCTTGTGTTTCACGAAACTGTAACGGAATATAAAGACAATGAGAAAATGGTTTTCACAATAAAAGCATATCCGCACGAAATCCCTTCAACCACCTTAGATGAACACGTAGTAATTGGAGGTGATTATTTTGATGTTTTGAATGGAACTTATGAGCTTGAGGAGTTACCAAATGGTCTGAATCGTTTACATTTATATAGTAGTTTTAAAATGAGCACGACTTTTAACTTTTATGCAGGTTGGTGGGGAAAATGGATAATGAAAGATATACAAAATAATATTTTGCGGGTCGAAAAAAAAAGGTCTGAAAATGAGTAAACGCTGGTTGTAACAATCTCTGCATAAAATTGTTTATTCTTGCCACCCTCCAACTGTTCCTAGGACAGACCTCTGAAAATCCTCGCGAATTTTCAGTTTAAAAACCCATTCTGCCATACCTTTACGACCTATGAAAAAGACTTTTCTACATCCCATTTCCTTATTTTTTCTTTTGCTATCCGTAGTAACCCTTCAAGCACAAAACATGGAACTTCCCTATAAAGAGATACCCGCCCATCCCGAAGCATATACCTCTGGAAATTTAGTGGCCCGAATGATTGACGGTCTTGGCTACCGGTTCTATTGGGCCACCGAAGGCCTTACCGAAAAAGACCTCGCCTACAAGCCTTCCGAGGACGGCAGAACCATTTTGGAAACCATAGCGCATATCAATACCATGTCCAACAACATTTTGTTGGCCCCGGATGCCCTCCCTTTTGAAAAATCCCAATATCCAACCCCTGCTTCGTATGAGGAGCTACGGGCCAATACCCTTCAAAATTTGAAAGCGGCCAGTGGCAAAGTGTTGGGGAAAAGTGCCGAGGATCTGGAAAAATTCAAAGTGATTTTTAAAAGAGGGGAGCAAGAATCGGAATTTGCGTTTTGGAACCTCATCAACGGGATGATTTCCGACTGCATCTACCACACCGGGCAGATCACCTTGATGCGAAGGGCCAGCGGCAACCCGCAAAACCCCAACGTCAACCCATTTTTGGGACAGACCAAGGGCGATTAAACCCCATCGCTGTAACATTTCTTGAAAATCCATTACCAATAAATAAAGATGATGGTCTATGGGTTTCGCAAGTCACGCAGTAAAAGTAGTCAAGGCCAATCGTGCTTTGTTGCATAAGCGGCGTAGTTTCAAAGAAATTCGAGAAGCTTACGAAGGCTATGTTAGCAATACCGAATTGAAGTTCAAGGACCTAACTCCCTTTGAGCAAAAGAAAATCCGCGACAAGATCATTCAACAAGCAAAAAGGGATAGATTGGAAGAAATCCAAAACTATTGTATTGCGCTCGTTATCCTAATTGTTCTGGGGGTTGGTCTTTATTCTCTTTTTTCGAGTTAGCAGCACTTACTCAATCTTATCGACCACAACCTTATAGGTTGGGTCTTCCAAAACGTTCACTTCGATAATATCATCGGCATTGGCCAACAGGCGCTGACAGTCCTTGCTCAAATGCTTCAGGTGGAGTTTTTTGCCCACTTTTCGGTAGCGCTCCGTGATCTTGTTCACGGCTTCAATGGCGGACATATCCACCAAACGGCTTTCCTTAAAGTCGATGATAACCTCTTCGGGGTCGTTCAGCACATCAAACTTTTCAGCAAAAAGGGTGGTGCTCCCAAAGAAGAGCGGGCCATAGATTTCATAATGCTTTACGCCTTCTTCATCCACATACTTTCTGGCTCTGATCCGTTTTGCATTGTCCCAAGCGAACACCAAGGCAGAAATGATCACCCCTACCAAAACGGCCAAGGCCAGATTGTGGAGGAACACGGTCACCAAGGTAACGAGTACCATCACCAACACATCCGATTTGGGCATCCGGCGGAAGGTTTTTAAACTGGCCCACTCAAAGGTGCCCAAAGCCACCATGATCATCAACCCGGTGAGAGCTGCCATGGGTACTTTTTCAATCAAGCTGGAACCGAACATGATGAACACCAAGAGCATCAAGGCTGCAAAAATCCCTGAAAGTCTGGCCCTTGCCCCGTTGGAGGTATTGATCAGACTTTGCCCGATCATGGCACAACCACCCATCCCCGAGAAAAATCCGGATAAGATATTGGCCGTTCCCTGGGCCACAGCTTCCTTGTTGCCCCTACCTCGGGTTTCGGTAATTTCATCCACAATGTTGAGCGTCAGCAAACTCTCTATCAAACCAACTCCGGCCACAATCGCCGCAAAGGGAAAAATGATCTGCAACGTCTCCCAAGTCAAAGGAAGATCGGGAATATGAAATGGAGGAAACGTTCCCTGAATGGAAGCAATATCGCCAATGGTACGGGTGTCCAATCCCAAGAAAAACACAATCCCGAAGACCACCAAAATAGCGGCCAAGGATGCGGGGACCACTTTGGTCAATTTGGGCAATCCCCAAATCATCAACATCGTCAACAACACCAATCCCAAGAAAATGAACAGTGTGCTGCCACTCAACCATTCCCCATCCTGGGTTTTGAACTGTGTCAATTGCGACATAAAAATGATGATGGCTAAGCCGTTCACAAATCCGAAAATCACCGGATGGGGTACCAAGCGCATCAATTTACCCAACCGAAGAATGCCCGCCAATAGCTGCAAAATACCTGCCAAGACCACCGTGGCAAACACGTACTCCACTCCATATTGCTGGGCAAGGCTCACGATCACCACCGCAACAGCCCCTGTAGCACCAGAGATCATTCCCGGTCTTCCTCCCAAAATGGAAGTGACCAATCCCATCACAAAGGCGGCGTACAATCCGGTCAATGGGGACAGGCCCGCAATGAACGCAAATGCAATGGCTTCGGGCACGAGAGCCAGGGCCACGGTAAGGCCCGATAAGATCTCGGTTCGGTAGTTTACCTTTTGGGAAAAATCAAAAAGGTTGAGGTATTTCTTCATCTTTCGATTTTTAAGGGGGCAAAAGTACCACTAATTATGGGTTTGTCCCCATCCTGAAAAAGAATTGGGAATATGGCAATCACATGCTATATCATTGAAAATCTGTCACCGTTTCCCCTAATGGGCCTGATAGATGACAACGGATAGCCATCAAAAAAACCGCCCTGGACTTTGCTGCCCAAGGCGGTTCTTAACTAAATAACCAACCAAAAAAACTTGTCTGTATAGTCGAACGTTAAGGTTCTTCCTTACATATCTCGTTGTCGGGTCACGTTCATTTGTGGGTTGGTCACCTTTGAACGTTTTTTGCCCGTATCTCCAGACTTCAAAAACTGCTTGTATCCTCTTCCTGTAAACTCATAGACCGTTCCGCTGGACACATGGTACAACTCTATTGTACTGTCATTGATAACGTACAATTCAAAATAATCATTGCCCAAGAAGTCATAATCCAGTGTTAAAGTTTTCAGGGAAGCATCATTGGCCACATCATACACCTCATAATCACCCTGATAGTCCCATTGGATGTTGGAAAGCGGTATGCCCTGTCCATCAATGGAAGATCTAAAATATCCACCGCCATCAGAAAAGAACTGAAGGTAATTTTCCTCATCAAACTCATTCAGGGCACCATATTCACTGGTATAGGTCTTTTCCCAAACTTGATATTCCTGCAGGAAATAGTGGATGTTGTCATAAAAGACCATATCATAATCGAAAGAGCTCCTGTAATATCCCCTCAACACATAGGACGTGTTGGAGTTGGGGTCGTAGAGTTCCAAAGTATTGTTGTTGACGGCATACACATCCAAAAGCCAAAGACCGTCCACATCATGGTCCACTTCCACCGCATCGTTATAGGTGCCATACGTGCCCACATCCACTCCCAATCCGTTGCCCGTTTTGCCGATTCCCACCAAATTATTGTTGGCATACACGACGCCCCGGTCAAAAGATATGGTGAATGCACGTTGCAGAAACGGTACTTCGCCATTTCCCTTCGTTGCATTGATATCCACATACCAGATGTCGTAGTTTTCCAACACCAAGGCCGTATTGATGGGCGATTCCTCAATGAAATCATCTTCCACGATAACCTCGGTGTAGCAAGAGCTGGCCAAAAGACCTATCATCAAAATTCCCAAGAGTAGTTTTCTTTTTTTCATAATCGTGGATTTTAAGGTTCAATGATGACAGACCAATCTCTGTGCCAAATTTTTTAATCAATTGACAATCAGTATTTAACGAACGACCGATTTTATTATTCGGTTTTACGGCGTAATTTCGCTGCATGGAAGAAAAATTGAGATTTGGAGTTTTTGGAGGGGGAAGCTGGGGGACCGCCATTGTGAAGATGTTGTTGGAAAATTTGGACAGTGTGGGTTGGTACATGCGAAGTGATTCGGCCATACGATACATCAAAAAAGAGGGCCATAACCCTAACTATTTGAGCTCTGTTGAATTTGAGGTGGAACAATTGCACCTCAGCCATGATATCAATGAGATTGCACAATCTTCGGATGTGCTCATATTCGCCATTCCCTCTGCTTTTTTGGAGAGCGAACTCAGTAAACTCAACCTTTCCTTGAAGGACAAAATTGTTTTTTCGGCCATCAAGGGCATTGTCCCCGAGACCGGATTGATTGTCGGGGAGCATTTCCATGAACATTATGACATTCCATTCGAGAACATAGGTGTACTGACGGGACCCTGCCATGCGGAAGAGGTTGCCCTGGAGCGTCTGTCCTACCTTACCATTGCCTGTGCGGATGCCGAAAAGGCAAAAATGGTGGCCAAACATGTGAAAAGCGAATACATCCGCACCAAGATCTCGGACGATATCATCGGTACGGAATATGCGGCCATGCTGAAAAACATCTATGCCATTGCCGCAGGTATTGCTCATGGCCTTGGCTATGGTGACAATTTCCAGAGCGTTTTGATGAGCAATGCCATCCGTGAGATGAAACGGTTCATTGACCGGGTGTACAAAATGAAACGGAACATCAACGCCTCCGCCTATTTGGGCGATCTTCTGGTAACAGGATATTCGACCTTCAGTAGAAACCGGATGTTCGGTAACATGATCGGGAAGGGCTATACCGTAAAAAGTGCCATGATGGAGATGAATATGGTGGCCGAAGGGTATTATGCGACCAAAAGTGCCCATTTGCTGATGGAAAAACTGGAAAAAAAATCCAAAACACCCATCATCAATGCGGTGTACCAAATACTCTACAAGGAAAAAAATCCGAAGAAAGTCTTTGAGAAGCTTACGGAGAGGTTGGATTGATTTTGATTCCTGATTTTATGGATTTTTCCTTACTCTAAAATAATATGGGTGGGTTACAGGCTTGCAAGGCTGTAGCTAAAACCAATATGGGGTATTATAAAAGATGTTGTTTCCTCAAAATAGTCGGTTGTTCTTGACAAGTTCATGCCCAAGTAAACCCTACTTTTCGAAGATTGAAACCCAATGGAAATTCTATTGGAGAAGAAACTAAAATCGGAAATGTAAAACCCTTCACCATATTCATCAACCTTTTTGATTGAAAAATCTGTATTTGTATTAAGCAATGACACTCCAGCACTAACAAAAATATCTCCTTTAGAAAAGGCTTTAAAGTAATAGGTAAAATATAGGTGGTAATCAACAATAAGCTTATAATCTATCGCCCCCACATTTATCGCATTGTTGCTTTCAGGTCGCTGAGCTATTACCATGTCGTATCTAAAACTATTCAAGAAACCAACGGCTAAATTTTTTGTGATTCCATATTCTAGCCCAAGGTTCAAAGTGATTCCAGCATTTTGTTTGTCAATATTAGTTAAATTTGCGTTTTCATGGTAAATGGTTGAACCATAAACGGGTGTTATTCTATATTCCGTTCCAATAAGAAACTGCAAGCTGTTTTTAGCATCACCAATAGGCTCTTGAGCAGTCAAAAAGAAAGGAACAATCAACAACAATGTTAATTTGACTGTCTTCATTAAAATCATTTTAAGTTATATTCAATATCACTGTTGTTGCGCGATAAATTTCTTCCATTGATAAGGTTATATGGATTTTGGTTGTGAAAATTGGCTGTTAATTCATCGTATGGCGACTGATATGATCGATAACCAACCTTTAGTGTCTCTCCATTCAATATTTTTTCATAAACATGCGTTGGTGCAGGCCAAGAGTCATATTCGAAGATTACAAACGCTGCTATTTTAGCCAGTTCACCTGTTTGAAGAATTCCCATATCTCTGTTTATAAGCCTTTTGTCACCTACTTCACCGTTGTTGCAGTGAACCAAGAAACTTCCATCCCAATAACATCCCAATCCAGCATTCGGCCCACAATGTGTACTAAAATCTCCTGGAGTCAATGAGGAGGCGGTCACATCAACAACTTCAAATTTAACATCAGCTTTTTCGACCCATGATTCTTTTTTGTCTTTTATTTTGACATACTCCATTTTTACGTAATTATTACTAATCCCTCCGCCGCCTCCAAATCCTTCTTCTAATATGGGATCTGGTAATCTGTATTCTTGGTCTTCGGGAGAAATCCCAAGCACAAAAACATCATTTTCCAATGCTTCTGGTTTGGGATTAGTTCCGAAAATATCTTCTTCGGACAAATCCCTATATTTCAGTTTCAATTGTCCAGTAGCATCTAGTTTATAGCCCTGAACAATTTCATTCTCTGTATCTGGGTCATAACTATTGATCAAAAACAAGGACGCTGTACCTTTTCCCTCTTTAATCTTATGCATGTATGGATACCAAGACTCCCCATCCAAATCAATAAAAGCGTTTAAGGAAAATCGAATGTTATCATTAATTGTTGTTTGTCCTTTACCTACAATATCCCCACTCAAGAGATCATCAAAATAAAAAATGCCTGGATTTCTCTCTTTTCCAGATTTCTTCGATACTTGTTCATTAAAATCAGGACTTGCCTGAAGCGTTTTTTCCATTAAATAGGTAAGGTGATAATTCTTGTAGGTTAATTTTTCTTCCAATTCTGCTTTTTCAATACCTTTTTTGTCAAAAAACAATGAAATGGATTGGTTTTGTTCCAAAGGCAAACTATGTTCTTCTTCATTTTGACATGAAGCTAAAAACATGGTCAAAACAAATGCACAAAGTCGAAAAAATGCATTACATGTGATTGAAGATTTCATTATAGAAAATCGCATGATGTAGGCTTTTGGTTAGTGAATTGTAAGATTGTCCGCAAACTATGTAAAACTCATCGTACAATTTGTATTAAATTGATGGATGCCCCTTTTGGGTTGATGGATGCCCTGTTTGAATTGAGGAATGGACAAATTCACCTGTGAAATGAAAGCAAATTGTCGTTGAAATTTATGCAAAGTGCGTGTTGTGCCCCTTGATTGCCTTTGGCATAAGAAGTCTGGAAGAACAACCCGTTCTGGTGGTGGAAAATGACTTTATTCTCGGTCCAACGAAAAATTGGAATGGTGGTCCAACTCTTGTTCCAGTTCCTTTTGAAAAGCATCCACTTCCTCAGCGGAATGGCCGAATGCTTTTTGGAACTCTTCCAAAACAGGGACCATATGGTTACGGACGCTGTCAATATCAAAATACAGCCGTCCCGTCCTTCGGATAAAAAAGTCCAATGGGGTCAACGCCATTTCATACGCTATGGTGAACTGGGCCTCCGCACGGACCATTCTTTCCAAGGAATCCCCAGATTTGGTCTGGGCATATAGCTCCAAAATGGTCTCGGTCTGTTTGCCATAAGTGGTCACGAGGTACCACGCATCGTACTCGGAAAAGCCACTGTCGTGCAATCGGTCAAAGACCGTGGCAATGTATTTCTGGACGTGTTTGAATTTCTTGAAATCGTTGCCACAAAGTGGGATCTTGTCCGTAGTGCACGGTTTTAGGTGGATGTCATGGTCTTCCTCCATGTTTCTGGCAATGCGGTTCACCACCCGCTCCGCCATTTTTCTGTACCCCGTGAGCTTGCCCCCGGCAATGCTCACCAATCCCGTATCCGAAGTAAAGATCTCGTCCTTTCGGGAAAGCTCCGATGCGGATTTTCCCTCTTCATGGATCAAGGGGCGCAAACCGGCCCATGAGGATATGATATCCGACAGTTCCAGATGGATGTCCGGGAACATATGGTTCACTGCCGAGATCAGATAGATGGCATCGGCGATGTCCGTGGTGACATGGTCCTTGTCCGCATTGAAATTGGTATCGGTGGTGCCAATGTAAGTGACCTTTCCGCGGGGAATGGCGAACATCATCCTGCCGTCCGGAATATCAAAATACACCGACTGTTGTACCGGTAACTTTTCCCTTGGGAAGACCAAATGCACGCCCTTGGTCAAATGCAGGCGTTTTCCTTTTTTGGACTGGTTCACGCTACGAAGTTCATCTACCCAAGGTCCCGCGGCATTGATGACATATTTGGAGGAGATATGGTATTCGCCCCCAAATACCTCGTCCCTGAACGTGACTCCGGCCACGCGTTCATTTTCATATACAAAATCGATGACCTTGGCATAGTTCACTGCCTTTGCCCCAAATTGGAGACTGGTCTTTATGTTTTCCAGGGTAAGCCGGGCATCATCGGTCCGGTATTCGGCATAATAGCCCGCTCCGTTCAATATTTTCTTGGGTAGAAGGGGCTCCAGTTTCAGGGCCTCCTTTTTTTCCAACATCTGTCTTTTGTCATCCCCTTCCACTTGGGCAAGGATGTCGTACACTTTCAACCCGATGGAGGTGAGCCACTTTCCATAGGACCCCCCTTCGATCAAGGGGAGCAGCATTTTCTCGGGAATCACCAAATGGGGTGCCAACTTGTGCACAATGGCCCTTTCGGAACCCACTTCCTTCACCAACCAAAAATCGAACTGCTTCAAATATCGGAGCCCCCCATGGATGAGCTTGGTGGATTTGCTACTGGTGCCTGACGCAAAATCGCCCTTTTCGAGCAAGAGGACCTTCAGCCCACGGGCAGATGCATCCAAGGCTATGCCAGCCCCTGTAATGCCCCCACCGATCACCACGAGGTCGTAAGCCTCCTGTGCCAAAGTTTGAAGGCTGTTTTTTCGGTCCGTGTTTGAAAAAGCTATGCTCTCACCCATAGTGTCTACTTGTTGAACTCGTATTCCCGTTCCACCCGGCAGATCCTTGTTTTATACCAGGAATACCATTTTTTGATCCCGTTCCTTTGTGCCTGTATGTGGTCCATGTTCGCTTTCCAATTGGCAATGGCCTCCAAACTGTCCCAATAGCTTACAGTGATGCCCAGACCGTCACGGGCACTTTCCACTCCCAAGAACCCCGGCTGCTGTTGGGCCAGTTCTTCCATTTCAAGAGCCATTTGGGCATAACCATCGTCCCCTTCGGTCCTTAGGTTGGTAAAAATTACGGCATAATACGGTTTGTCCAGTTCCATTTTTTCAGGTGATATATTCTTTCTCCAAAAAATAATTGACCAGGGCCTCCTTCATCAAAACGGTCTGTTCCCCGGCCTTTAGCGGTGGCAATTGTTCCTTTACCTTATAGTGTGGCCATCCTTCATCATCAAAAAAATCAAAGTCGTAATAACCGTAGGGTTCCAACAACCTGCAGATGGCAATGTGCATCAGGTTTACCTTTTCGTCTTTTTTAAACTTTCGATGGTAATTGCCAAGTTCCTGCACACCCACCAAATAGATGATACCATCCAATTCCAAGGGGTCACCGTCGGAAAACTGTCCCGACAGTTTACTCACCAAGTACTCCCAACGTTCCTTTAATTTTTCGTCTCTGGACATCTGTTCTAACTAATAACCCAAAGGTACAAATCAATATGCTATATTTGTTAAGATCGGATATGAGCATTTTGGACATCATTATCGGGATTCTTTTGGTCTGGGGCCTCTACAAAGGCCTCAAGAATGGTCTTTTTGTGGAAGTGGCCTCATTGGTCGCGCTCATTGCCGGGATATATGGAGCCATCCACTTTTCGCACATTACCGGGGAATACCTTGCCCAACAGTTCGATTGGAGTGAGCAGTACCTCAAGCTCGCCGCATTCCTCATCACTTTTTTTGCCATCATCGTCGTGGTGAACCTTGCAGGCAAATTCTTGACGAAGATTGCGGATTTTGCCATGTTGGGCCTTCTGAACAAGATTGCCGGGGCCATCTTCGGCATGTTGAAAGTGGCTGTTATCCTAGGGGCCTTGTTGATTTTCTTCGAACGGTTTGCTGCTCCATTGGGACTGATCAATGAAGAGACCAAACAGGAATCCATTTTCTACGAACCAATAAAGGAAATCGGCGCCCTTGTATTCTCCTATGTATTGGATGATGAAGAAAAGGACCCCGAAGTACCTGTAGAACCACAGACAGAGACCATTTAAAAGGTTCCTTTTTTCCGATTAAAGGAGCTTGGGTCACCGGTCCAAAAGACATCAAATCCCACTTTTTTGCCATTCAACGTAAGAATCTGCCCTCCTGTGGAAATTTTATGGCAAAGGAGCCGTACTCCACTAGCTTAGCAAACAGAACACTACGGAGCTTAGAACACTCCTGAAAACACCCCGAGAATGAAAAAAATATATGTCGCATTGATGGCCATGGCATTGCTATTCGTATTTGGTCAATGCAGTACAACATCTCCCGAAGAAGAAGAGAAATACACCGAGGCCCAACTCGGAAATGAAAAGGTGACCATAGATCCCGTAGCCTTGGAAGATGAGATCGTGGACATGGTGAACCAACATCGAAATTCGATTGGGTTGAATCCTCTTCAAGACAATCCCGCTTCATATAAATATGCCGAGGAACACAACGATTACATGATTTCCAAAAACAGGTTGAGCCACGACAATTTTGAGTCCCGTGCATCCAAAATAGCCGAGGAGTCACATGCCGTGGGCGTTTCAGAAAATGTGGCCAGATACTACACTTCAGCAAAGCTGACCGTGGATGCCTGGTTGGAGAGCACATCGCACAAAGAGGCCCTGGAAGGGGATTATACCCACACCACCCTGAGCATCCAACTGGACAAGGAGGGCAGGCCATACTTTACCCAGATTTTTATAAAAGTGGAATAACGAACCTTCTACTCACATATAAAAGACCTGCACCCATTGCAGGTCTTTTTTGTTATTCCCTATGTTGCCATCTAGGTTTTTTTTACCTTTCGTAAAATCTTTGATCATGGCAATACAGGCTCCTTTTAACCTCAATAAATGGCTCGAGGAAAACCGAGACACCCTTAAACCCCCGGTGGGCAACAGAAACCTTTATAAAGAGTCCGGGGACTACATTGTTATGGTCGTTGCCGGGCCCAATGCCCGAAAAGACTATCACTACAATGAGACCGAGGAACTGTTCTATCAGTTGGAAGGGAATATTGAGGTACACATCCAAGAAGATGGAAAGAAAAGGACGATGAAATTGGGCCCCGGTGATATGTACCTGCATCCTGCCAAGGTTCCCCATTCCCCTGTACGCCACGAAGGCTCCATAGGGTTGGTGGTGGAACGCAAAAGAGCCGATATGGACGTAGATGATGGACTGTTGTGGTTTTGTGACAACTGCAACCACAAACTCTATGAGGCCTATTTTACCCTCAACGACATCGAGAAGGACTTTTTGGCCCACTTCAAGCACTTTTATGGTTCCGAAGAACTGCGCACCTGCGACAATTGCGGAACGGTTATGCCTGTTGATGAACGTTTTGTAGCCAAGGAAGAATGATACTGTTCGTTTCAAAAATCATTATAGCCGTTGTGGCCTTGCTCCATTTCTACTTTTTATGGTTGGAGATGTTCGCATGGACTACCAAGGCAAAAAAGGTGTTCCGCAATTTTCCTGAAGACCTTTTCGAGCCCACCAAGACCTTGGCGGCAAACCAAGGGCTGTACAATGGCTTTTTGGCCGCAGGGCTAGTGTGGTCCCTCATCATCCAAGACCCTCAGTGGCAGATATATGTCGCTTTGTTCTTTCTGGGCTGCGTAGCCGTTGCCGGGATATATGGGGCACTGACCGCTTCCAAAAAGATCTTTACCGTCCAAGCCTTGCCCGCCCTCTTGGGGATTGCATTGCTCTTGGCCCATCAAATGCTTTGAAAATCATCATTTTTCTTGTGAAGTATTATTTGTATTTTCGTCAAAATATAACAATTCACACGTAAAAAGTTATAAATGTCAAAAACAGCTACTGCTTTTGGAATGGACGAGGCCTTGGAACAACTTGGCCTTCAAGAAGCCAACTATGGAACATCGACAGGCTCGCAAAATTTTGGTTCAGGGAATATCATCTCCTCTTTTTCCCCAGTCGATGGGGCACTCATCGGAAAAATAAAGACCACCTCTCCTGCCGATTATGAAAAGGTGATGGTCTCCGCCACATCCGCTTTCAAGGAATGGCGTATGGTTCCCGCACCGCAACGTGGGGAAATTGTAAGACAGTTTGGAGATAGGTTACGCGAACTCAAGGAACCTCTGGGCAAATTGGTATCCTACGAAATGGGGAAATCCTATCAGGAAGGTTTGGGCGAGGTTCAGGAAATGATCGATATCTGTGATTTTGCCGTGGGACTGTCCCGACAATTGCACGGATTGACCATGCATTCGGAAAGGCCCGGGCACCGCATGTACGAGCAATACCATCCACTTGGCGTAGTGGGTATCATATCCGCCTTTAACTTTCCTGTAGCCGTTTGGGCATGGAACACAGCCCTTGCTTGGGTCTGCGGGGATGTCTGCGTATGGAAACCCTCAGAAAAGACACCTCTTTGTGGCATTGCCTGTCAAAATATCATAGCCGAGGTCTTGAAGAAGAACAACCTTCCCGAAGGCATTTCCTGCCTCATCAATGGAGATTATAAGGTGGGCGAACTCATGACGCGGGACAAACGTATTCCATTGGTTTCGGCTACGGGATCTATCCGAATGGGAAAAATTGTGGCCCAGGCCGTAGCGGCCAGATTGGGCAAATCGCTTTTGGAGCTGGGGGGCAACAATGCCATCATCGTTTCGCCTGATGCCGACATTAAAATGACGGTGATCGGGGCCGTGTTCGGGGCCGTCGGCACCGCTGGCCAACGCTGCACCTCTACCAGAAGATTGATTGTGCATGAATCTGTTTACGATAAGGTGAAGGATGCCATCACAGAAGCCTACAAACAACTGAAAATCGGCAATCCGTTAGACCAATCCAACCACGTTGGCCCCTTGATCGATACCGATGCCGTCAAAATGTACCTCAGTGCCCTGGAAAAGGCGAAAACGGAAGGAGGGAAAATATTGGTCGAAGGTGGTGTGCTGGAAGGTGAAGGATATGGCAGTGGTTGCTATGTGAAACCCGCCATCGTGGAAGCCCAGAACAGTTTCAAGATCGTACAGGAAGAGACCTTTGCCCCCATATTGTACCTGCTAAAATATTCCGGTGGGGTCGAAAATGCCATTGAGCAACAGAACGGAGTGGTACAGGGACTTTCCTCTGCGATAATGACGAACAGTTTACGGGAGGCCGAACACTTTTTGTCGGCCGCTGGCAGCGACTGCGGAATCGCCAACGTGAACATTGGAACCTCGGGGGCCGAAATTGGTGGTGCCTTTGGTGGCGAAAAAGAAACTGGGGGCGGTCGTGAAAGTGGCTCAGATGCCTGGAAAATATATATGCGCAGACAGACCAACACCATCAACTACACCACGAAACTTCCTTTGGCGCAAGGAATAAAGTTTGATCTATAAAAAAGCCGCCCATTTAGGATGAACACTAAATGGGCAGTCTTTAAAACCAACTTAACTAACTCAAACTTAATTTAAAACCCTACTCCAATGCCGGATCTTTGTCGGGAGAAATAGGGTTGTTTACCTAATATTCGACCCTAATTTCTCACTATTTTGACAGGTTTCCATGGGGTATCATACAAGTGGTCCCAAAAAGTGTATGGTTGGTTCTTTTTGATATATTTCCTGCTCCTATTTTTTACAAACCCTCTTCGACCATTTTCTAAATAGCTCAAATTCTATGAATTATATTTAAAATTTTAAGATTTTTTTAATATTTTGGATATACAGTTTCATCAACCTAATCAACCTCAAAATGAACCTAGAAATTTCAACAATTTGGTTTTGGATCATCTTGGGTGTCACCGGGATAATCTCAGGGGTAGTTGGCTATCTTTTTGGCAAGGTCAATGCTGGTTCCGACTCGGACAATTCATTTCAGATCAATTTGTTGGAAATCGAAAATGCTAAATTGAAAGCGGACCTGGACACGTGTAAAAAGAGGTTGTCTGCCGCAAAACCTTCCAAGGAAAATGTGATTGATCCTCCTGTTCCGATTTCAAAACTTGCGCCGACATTCCATGCCAATGAGGCAAAAACGGCCTTCGGGAAGAACATCAAAGAGAATGATCTTAAAATAGTGGAGGGCATTGGTCCAAAAATCGAGGAACTTTTCCACAAATTCGACATCAAAACCTGGAAAGCACTTTCGGAGACCTCTGCAGACACCTGTCAAGAAGTGCTCAATTCCGGAGGCAAAAGATACCGAATCCATGACCCGGCCTCATGGCCCATGCAGGCAAAAATGGCCTATGAAGGGCACTGGAAACAACTTGCAGAATGGCAGGAAAAACACCGTGCAGGCAAATACTAGATAGACTGACCAGTCTTTCTATATCTTCCCATTGGCCTCAACCCATTTGAAGGTCTGCTGCTTTTGGGAAAACTGCATCCGTTCGGCTATGCGCTGTAATCTGTCGGGAAGTTTCATCAGGTAATCCCTGGCCTTTTCCGCTTGATCGGAGAGACCTCCCAAACGTCCTATTTCCCAATATTCGTTCAGCTTTTTCAAAATTTCGATGTAGTCCTGTGCAGTATAGACCCCCAATCGTTGCGCACAGTTGGAGAACTGCTCGAACGCTTCACCAATGGAGCCTCCCGATTCCCTCAAAAAGTGTGCGGGCATCACGATTTTTTTCTTCATCATATCGGCGAAGGCCAAAACCATACCATTGGGGTCCTGTCCCATAATGGTCTTTACAAACTCGCGATAGGCCAAATGGTGCCTCATCTCATCACCTGCAATTATGGTACACATCTTTGCCAACAATCCGTTGCCCTTCTGTTTCGCCATTTTTCCGACCCTTTTGTGCGAGATGTTGGTGGCCAGCTCTTGGAAAGTGGTATACACGAAATTCTTATAGGGGTCCCTGTCCGTTCCAATGTCGAAGCCATCAGCGATCAAATGTTGGGTGGTGATCTCCACCTCACGCATATTCACGCGTCCAGAAAGGTAGAGGTATTTGTTCAGTACGTCCCCGTGCCTGTTCTCTTCGGCGGTCCATGCCCTTACCCATTTGCTCCACCCGTTGTCCTTTCCACTGTGCTGATCTATTCCCTCAACGTCCATCAACCAAGATTCGTAGGTGGGAAGTGCTTCTTCGGTAATGGTGTCCGCCACTAGCGTCACCCAAAAATCATAACCGAGTTCCTTTGCTTCTCCCCGAATCTGTTGCACTTCATCAAAAAAATCATCACTCTGGGAATCCGGCAAAAAATCCGTAGGTTGCCATATTTTTTCGATGGGCACCAAAAATTCTTCCATAAACCCCTCAACCTTAGGTTCTATGGCCTGCATCACCTCCAATCGTACATTTTTAATCGACATATAGCTGCTTTTTGCAAAGGTCTCGATTAAAATTCTATTATGGATGGAATAATGCTAATTTCTTCCCCGCTCGCCGGGATAAAGGGTGTGAACAGGATCACTCTGCCAAAATTCCTTGGTGTCCACGTCCAGCATGGTCAGCTTTCCCATAAATGCAGCACCGGTGTCCACGTTCCAAACATTGGCGGCATTTTGCGGTGGAACCACTCTGAGTTTGGAAATGGGGGTATGCCCAATGAAGACTTCTTTGTAGTGGGTCAATCGTTTGGGAAATTTAGGGTCTGTGGGTTCCAGATCAGGGCTTAGCGCAGTTGCCAATTCCCATAACGTCCTGTCCCAATAGAAGGATTGTTCAAAATACTCAAAATCGATACCCTTGAGGTTGGTGTACCCGGCATGGAGGTACAGTCTGTTATCCTTGGCCAAATAATAGTTCTCCAGCCCCGCATAAAAGTCCAGGTGAAGCTCCCACTTCTGCCTATTGGCGCCTAAATACGAATCTCTAGTCGCCGTTCCCCCATGTATCAGCCATTGGGGATTCTCCCTTTGGGTGAGCAGCCATTCCCTGCAAAGCTCATCGTGGTTGCCCCGTATGAAAGTACAATTGTGGGTGTCCTTTATCCGTATCAAAAAGTCGATGGTCTCAACGGCCGTGCTCCAGCCATCCACATAATCCCCCAAAAAAATAATGTGGTCCTCTGATGAAACATTGGCCTTGTCCATGAGTTGCTCCAAGGCCCTTACTCCGGAATGGACATCTCCCACAACCAGCGTGCGCATAGAAAAGTTTTTCGCAATATTACACACAAATGACCGGGCACCTATGAAATTGAGGCAAAGTTTATCAACCGGAACGAAGACCTTGATGCAAAAAAGGAATACCCATTTTTGGTCGTGGTATGATTTTCTATGTACCTTAGGATATTTCGAAAACTATGAAAAAAGTATTCTGTGTCGGTGAACTGTTGATCGATTTTGTTGCTGAAAGACAGGGGAGCAATCTGGTCCAGGCCACGGATTTTACCAAGAAAGCGGGCGGAGCTCCGGCCAATGTGGCCTGTGCCATCGCCAAGTTGGGAGGCAGGGGCATCTTTTTGGGCTGTGTGGGCAACGATCCCTTCGGAACATTCCTCTTGGACACCCTCAAAAAGGAGGGGGTAGATATTTCCTTGGTACAACGGTCCAAAACGTTCACCACACTCGCCTTTGTCTCACTGGCCGAGGACGGGGAACGCGATTTTGTGTTCTGCCGCGGGGCCGACAAGGCGTTGGAATATGACCCCAACCTACGAAAAATTCTCCACGGCAACATTCTTCATCTGGGAGCTGCCACCGCACTGTTGGGCGGTTCGTTGGAAAAGGCCTATGGCAAATATCTGTTTGATGCGCTCACCAAGGAAATGTTCATCAGCTTTGACCCCAATTTTAGGAGGGACCTTTGGAAAGATGATGAGGACACCTTTATAAAAAAATGCACCCCCTTCATTGAAAAATCGCATTTGTGCAAGTTCAGTTTGGAGGAAGCACAGCTTTTGTCAGGAAAAAAAGATCCGAACGAGGCTTGCGACGTTCTCCATGAGGTAGGTACCAAAATCATCACCGTAACCATGGGTAGTGAAGGGACCCTGCTGAGCATGGCCGGGACCAAAAAAACCATCCCGAGCATCGAGGTTTCCCCTGTTGATACCACTGGGGCAGGAGATGCCTTTATCGGATGTCTGCTCTACCAGATTTCGGGCCTAGGCAATTTTGACCCCGTTTTTGAAGACTTTACACTTCTGGAAAATATGGTCGCCAAGGCCAATGTGGCCGGGGCCATTACCACGACCAACTACGGGGCCATCGTCGCCCTTCCCACAAAAGACCAGATCGGAATCTAAATGAACCAGGCTCAGTTACATCGGCTCGTGGCCCAACAGTCAAAGGAAAAGGACAGCACAGCACTCTTCGAGCTTCGGTTGGCCACCAATCTTACCCTCATCCAACAGTTGTTTTTTTCGCTTTATCCTGAAAATCAACATGGAGCATATTTCAACAAATTGTTGGATTTGCTCCCCAAAGTTTTTGCTTCCAGACCCTCGGACCTAAAGGAACAGGACCTTCTCCGATTGAACGCCGGGAACTGGTACCAATCCGAAAAAATGTTGGGGATGCAGATGTATGTGGAGCATTTCAACAAAGACCTGAACGGGCTGCGCCAAAAAATCCCTTATCTGAAAGAACTGGGGGTGAACTTTCTGCATTTGATGCCGATCACCTCCAGACCCAAGGGCGAAAATGATGGGGGCTATGCCGTGAACAGCTACCTTCAGGTGGACAAAAGGTATGGAACCAAGGAAGACCTGCTCGCACTCACTTCCGAATTCAGAAAGGAGGGCATCTATTTGATGTTGGATTTTGTGGTAAACCACACTTCTGACGAATTCCCATGGGCCAAAAAGGCCATCAAGGGCGATAAAAAATACCAGGGGTACTACTATACGTTTGACGACCGCACCGTTCCGGATGAATTTGAAAAGACTCTTCCTGAGGTGTTTCCGGAAACCTCGCCCGGCAACTTTACCTACATTCCCGAAATGGAAAAATGGGTGATGACGGTCTTCAACAGCTACCAATGGGACCTCAACTACACCAACCCGGAAGTGTTTTTGGAAATGCTGATCAACTTGGCAAAGTTGGCGGATATGGGCGTGGACGTGGTACGGTTTGATGCACTCGCTTTCCTTTGGAAGAAGATAGGGTCCATCTCCCAAAACCTTCCCGAGGCCCATACCCTTGTTTCCTTGTTCCGGATGTGCCTCCAGGTGGTGGCTCCAGGTGTTATCCTTTTGGCCGAGGCCATTGTGGCCCCAACAGATATCGTAAAATATTTTGGAGAGGGACAAACGTTGGGCAATGAATGTGAGGTGGCCTATAATGCATCGTTGATGGCCCTACTCTGGAACTCCATCGCCACCAAAAAAACCAATCTACTCTACAAAAGTCTGGCGCACGTGCCCGGAAAGCCAAAAGACTGTACCTGGATCAACTACATCCGCTGCCATGACGATATTGGCCTGGGTTACGAGAACCAATTGATATGGGAACTGGGCTGGTCACCCGAACTCCACCGCAAGTTTTTGTTGGATTACTATTGCCAAAAACTGGACTGGTCGCCAGCCATGGGATTGCTTTTCATGTACAACCCAAAAACGGGCGATGGGCGCATCACTGGAAGTGCCGCATCGCTTTTAGGGCTGGAAAAAGGCGTAATGCTCAAGGATAAGGAGCTCATAGATCGATCTATTGCCAAAATCATCATGCTGCACGGCATTGTATTTGCCTTTGGTGGTATTCCTCTGATCTATGCTGGGGATGAAATCGGCACCCTCAACGATTATTCTTTCCGAAATGATAATGCCAAAAAAGGGGACAGCCGATGGGTGAACCGACCGCTCCAGGATTGGGATGCCGTTTCACGGCTTGGGGAAGAAACCTCTCCCCAAGCCCAGATTTTCCACACCCTACAAAAACTGATCCAGATCCGAAAGAAGAACCCCTTGTTCGCGGACAACAATGATATGGAGCTTTACCATACGGGCAACGACCACATCCTTGCCTTTGGACGGAGCAATGGTGACAGACAAGGGCTATTGGTCCTCTGCAATTTTGACGAAAAGCCTCAAGTGATCGAAACGGGCTGGATCAAAAAAATGGGCTATTTCACCAAAGGTGACCCTCTGGATCTGGTGTCGGACCAGCAAATCTCCGTGAAAAGTGGACTATTGGAAATCTTGCCCTATCAAATGATCTGGTTAAAAAAGGGCTAGCTGTACCGAACTTTCCTTAATACACGCTGCGATTCCTTCAGGGATTGATAAATGCCACTATCATAGGACTTAAGGATGGATCTGGAACGGTCCATCTGCTCCTTGGCCTCTTCAAAGCCGTTTAGGTAACAGATGAGATAGGTGGCGGGAAGATGGGTCAGGTCCCTTTGTTCCGATTCGGTCAGGGGAATCCTGTTCTCCACTTTTTTCAGGAGTGCATTGTTCGTATTGTACACATGGTAGAGCGTTTTTTTGTCGTACTGTGGCGGCTCAAACACCAGTTTGCTATTGATGGTATATTTTCCGTTCTCCGAAAACGTGATCACCATTTCTTCCAAAGGATAATATTTCTGTTCGGACCCTAATCCCAGTTGCACATACTCCAAGGTGGCAAAGGAATCATTGTCATAGTCGATGGTGATCTCGTCCAAGGCGGAATAAAACAGTTTCACCTGCTCATTGATGAGCTCAATGTCCACCCGGGAATAATAGGTCTTGTTCTTGATTTTCTTTTTGATGCCCGCCCAGCAGACCACGAACTGTTCCTTGAAGACTTTATAATTGCTGGTGAGATCGGGGTGTCGGGTATTCATGAAATTGATCACGGCATCCAGGGTGAGCTCAATGTTGTTCCTGGCATGTTGCTCAATCGTGGCGACTTTTTCGGAGTTGATGTCTTTCAACTCTATGCCATACGCCTTGGGAAGACTGATGCTCCCTTCCCTGAAAAACACTGAACCGCCATAGTATTTCCAGATGTTTTTCCGCAGGGCACATACTTTTCCATTGGAACGAATGGTGACCAACCCGACCACTTTCCCTTCTGGCAGGTGCGGAAAGGGGATGTTCTCGTACGAAATGATGGGCGGATTGTCCAAATAGGCATTGACCAAGTTTTGGATCTTGCTGTCATCGAAGAAATCGACCCCTACGATGTCATTGTCCGCATCCTCCACTCCGATCACGATAAAAGAGTTGTTCTTGGGGTTGCTGTTGGCCAAGGCACAGACATGTTTTAGAAACTTTGCCTTTCCTTCTTTTTCACCTATGGATATAAAACGCTTTTTGTCATAAAAACTGTTCTCATCATTATGCGCTAAAAGATTTTTTACCAGTAGGCGTTTGTTGATCATGACATCAGGTTTCGGGATTCGGGTTGAGGGTGAAAGGCTTGTTTTTTAATCATATTTTGCCCCTTTTCTTTCAGATTTCTTGAGATATGCCATAAACGCCCCTATTTTTTTGCCTTCTGTGATGGTCTTTGAAAAAACCCGGTCAAACTCTTCTTGTGAAATGTGTTCTCTGTCCAAACAGCGATATAATTGTAATCTCAGCTCACCGCAGGATGCCTTTGCTATACTCAAAAACTGAGTAAATTCCTTATTTCCGTTTCGTTCAAATCCTTCAGCAACATTATCCATAATGGACCCTGATGAGGCGTTCATTTGGTTCTTGAGGCTATAATCCTTGCCTAAGGAAGTCTTTTCCATGAAATGCCAGACATCGTTGCAAATCTCCCTTGCCAATTTCCAGATTTCCAATTCTTCAAAACTGTTCATCTTGCTTGTTTTAAACGTTAAACCCGGAACACGAATCCCGCAACTATGTTTTGTTCACAATTGTGCTGCTTGCCTGGGCCGTGGGCATGACCACCAGGTCCGCAATGTTGACGTGATACGGCCTTGTGACCACAAAATGAATGATGTCGGCGATATCTTCCGGTTTCAGGGGCTGAAACCCTTTGTAAACATTGGAAGCCCTTTCCTTATCCCCTTTGAACCGAACATTGCTGAATTCCGTTTCCACCAGTCCCGGGTTTACCGCCCCAACGCGGATACCGTAGGCATTCAGATCCATGCGCATGCCCTGGTTGATGGCATCCACGGCATGTTTGCTGGCACAATACACATTTCCGTTGGGATAAACTTCCTTGCCTGCTGTAGACCCAATATTGATGATATGTCCGGACTTGCGTTCCACCATCTGGGGCAAAATGGCTTTAGATATATATAAGAGTCCCTTCACATTGATGTCCAGCATGGCATCCCAATCATCCGGGTTTCCCTTGTCAATGGGGTCCAGTCCATGGGCATTTCCGGCATTGTTCACCAAAATATCGATTTGGGAATATCCCATGGGCAAGCCTTCAATGGCGGCGAAAACCGCTTTTCTGTCCCTCACATCAAAATGGAGAAGGTGTACCCCAGTCCATTTTTCCAGGTCCTTTTTGATCTCATCCAATCGTTCTTTCCTACGGCCACAGAGAACAAGGTTGAACCCTTGCTTTGCAAAAAGTTCGGCCGTTGCCTTTCCTATTCCACTGGTGGCCCCAGTGATCAATGCTGTTGTTGCCATCTCTTTTACTCTTTAAGGAACATCGTGGCCTTGGCTGGCCACTAAAAGGGCAAACCAATCCTGAAGTTCCAGTTCAATCTGAGCGGCTTTTGCCGACAGTGTTATCCTCTCTTTGCTCGTGGTCCCTATCACCGGATAGATGTTGGCCGGGTGCCTTAAGATCCACGCCAGGAGCAATTGGCTTTCATCTGCCCCATATTTTTCCATCAATGGACCCATCACCTTTGCAATACGCTTCGTTCGCCCATCCTTTTCACGGAAGAAATCACCCAAAGGGCTCCACGCCATGGCCAACCTCTTGCCGGCAATACAATCGTCAAAAGTGCCATCGTACATGGGCTCATCATGCGTCAGTGAAAACTCCACTTGGTTTGCGGTAACCGGAATGGCCTTTTCCAACATGGCAGTTTGCGAGGGCGTGAAATTAGAGACCCCAACCTGTTTTACCTTTCCGCTATCGAGCAGATGTTGTAGCGCTTCGGCCATTTCAAAAGGTTCCATCAATGGGCTTGGACGGTGCATCAAGAGCAGGTCCAAGTAATCTGTCCGAAGCTTTTTCAGGCTTTGCTCGGCCGACCAGATGATGTAATCTTTATCGTATTGGTAATGGTTGATCTTGTTGTCCCTACCCCGTGTCAGCTGGATTCCACACTTGGAGACCAATTGGATGTCCTCCCTATTTATACCGCTGTCGGCAAAGGCATTGCCAAAATCCGCTTCGGTGGAATAGCTGCCATAAATGTCGGCGTGGTCAAAGGTGGTCAATCCATTTTCAATACAATGGTGCATCAATTCCACCATTTCTTTTTGTGAAAGTTGCTTGCCCCAACTTCCCCATGTCATGGTTCCAGATACGATTCTGGAAAATTTGTCTATCTTTCGCATATGGGATGAAAGTATAAAATTAAACCCTTAAATCCTTCATAAAACTAGGGGTTTGGCTTTTATTTTAACCATTAATTAACAGGTGGATTTTAAATAAATTTTCATTTTGCACACCCTAGCAAAATCACTGACAGTAATACCTAACAATAGAAGTTATAATGGAAGAAAACACTACTATCGATATTAGTGCTGTGAATGAGAAAATCGCCCAAGAGAGTGCTTTTATTGATCTTCTAAAGGTTGAGATGAACAAGGCCATTGTGGGCCAGAACCATATGGTGGAGCGTTTGCTCATCGGCCTATTGGGAAAGGGACACATCCTGCTCGAAGGGGTTCCCGGACTCGCAAAGACACTGGCCATCAACACTTTGGCAAAAGCCGTCAAAGGAAGTTTTAGCCGGATACAGTTTACTCCCGATCTTTTGCCCGCCGATGTGGTCGGAACCCTCATATACAACATCAAGGAAAACGATTTTTCCATCAAGAAAGGGCCCATTTTTGCCAATTTCGTATTGGCGGACGAGATCAACCGTGCGCCCGCCAAAGTACAGTCCGCCCTACTTGAGGCCATGCAGGAAAAGCAGGTTACCATTGGGGACGAGACCTTTAAACTGGCGCCTCCCTTTTTGGTCATGGCCACCCAGAACCCCGTGGAACAGGAAGGTACTTACCCGCTTCCCGAAGCGCAAGTGGACCGTTTCATGTTGAAAACAGTGATCGACTACCCAAAACTCAACGAAGAGCAACTCATCATCAGACAAAATCTCAGGGGTGATGTTGAGGAAGTAAAACCAGTTGTCTCCATTAACCAGATCTTGAGCGCACAAGATGCGGTCCGTGCGGTCTATATGGACGAAAAAATAGAGAAATACATCCTGGATCTCATCTTTGCCACCAGGTATCCCGAAAAATATAATTTGGGGGGCCTCAAGCCCCTGATCAGTTTTGGAGCATCCCCCAGGGGAAGTATCAATTTGGCCAATGCCTCCAAATGCTATGCCTTCATCAAACGAAGGGGCTACGTGGTGCCAGAGGATGTAAGGGCCGTGGTACACGATGTTCTCCGACACAGGATCGGGATCACTTACGAGGCCGAAGCGGAAAACATCACTTCCGAAGAGATCATCAACAAGATTGTCAACGAGGTAGAAGTGCCGTAACGGTTCAATGTTTCTCGGTCAAAGTAGCAATACTTTTTAGCCAACCCGAAAACCTATCTCCTGAACCAAATGGATACAAAAGAACTACTTAAAAAAGTACGTAAGATTGAAATAAAGACCCGGCGTCTTTCCGACCATATTTTTGGTGGGGAATACCATTCTACGTTCAAGGGTAGGGGTATGACCTTCAGTGAGGTACGGCAATACCAGTTCGGGGACGATGTAAGGAGCATCGACTGGAACGTGACCGCCCGGTACAACGAACCTTTTGTAAAGGTGTTCGAGGAGGAACGGGAACTCACCATGATGCTGATGGTTGACGTGAGTGGATCGGAGCTTTTTGGCACCGCCGATCAGTTCAAGAAAGAGGTCATCACGGAAATCTCGGCCACACTTGCCTTCTCGGCCATGCAGAACAACGACAAAGTGGGCGTCATCCTTTTTTCCGATGAAGTGGAACTCTACATCCCGCCCAAAAAAGGAAAGAGCCACGTGCTGCGTATCATCCGGGAACTGTTGGAATTCACTCCAAAGAGCAGCAAGACCAACATTGCAGAGGCATTGAAGTTCCTCACCAATGTGATGAAGAAAAAAGCCATCGTTTTTGTACTCTCGGATTTCATTGCCGATGATTACGACAACACGCTGCGAATCGTGGGCAACAAGCACGACGTTACGGGCATAAGGATATTCGACGAGAAGGAAGAATCCATCCCCAATTTGGGCATGGTGCAGATGCAGGATGCTGAGACCGGTGCCTTGCAACTGGTGAACACACAATCCAAAAAGGTACGCTACGCCTATGGCGAGTTCCACAAACAAAAGGTGGCCTATTTCATGGATTCGTTCACCAAATCAGGATGCGGGGTCATCAATTGCCGGGTTGACGAAAGCTACGTAAGAAAACTATTGGGATATTTTAAACGAAGGGGATAATGCAAGTTGAAAATTCAAAATTGAAAATTCAAAATGTCCCAACACCATTTGTGTTGATGGCGCTGCTGTTCCTTTTTCTTTTGCCCAACACCCTATTTTCCCAAACGGAACCCAAAATCTCCACGGAAGTGGATACCTTTTCCATCAAAATTGGGGAACAGATCCATTACACGATCACCGTTGAAACGGATTCCACAGATGTGGTCCATTTTCCCGAAGGGCAGACCTTCTCCCCCTTGGAAACCGTGGAGGCCATCATGGCCGACACCATCAAGAACAAAAACAGGGTCACCCTGCAACGGATCTATGCCCTGACCCAATTTGACAGCGGTGCCTACACCGTACCCCCACAGATTGTCACGGTCAACGAGAAGCAATTTTTCACGGATTCCTTCCGAATCAAAGTGGCAGATGTGGCCGTGGACACCACCAAACAAAAGATGTACGACATCAAGCCGCTCATGCAAGTGGAACGTAGCCGTGCCAAGCTCTTAAAAATAGTGCTTTGGGTCCTATTGGGCCTTGTTGTCGTGGGTGGACTGGTCTATTGGTTTTTCCTTAGGAAGAAACCTTTGACCGAGGAAGAGAAAGTAGCCTTGTTGCCACCCTATGACCGTGCCCTTTTGGAACTGAAAAACCTGGAAAATTCCAAATACCTCATCCAAGACCAATACAAGGAATACTACTCTGAGCTTACCGATATTGTGCGTTCGTACCTGGAAGACGAGGTGCATGTGACCGCTATGGAAAGTACCACGGGACAGTTGATCACCAAACTGGAACTGTTGAAGGATGCCGGTGAGCTCAAGCTGGATGACGATACCATCCAGCAGTTCAAAAAAATTCTGGAAACGGCCGATTTGGTGAAGTTCGCCAAATCAAAACCGGCAACTTCTGTCGCGGAACAGGATAGAAAACTGGTGGAGCAAATCGTGGTGAAGACCCATGAGGCCATGCCCGAACCTACCGAGGAGGAACTTTTGCGGGACGAAGAATACCTAGAGGAACTGGCCAAGAAAAAACAACGAAAGCGAATCTATTGGGCTGCCGCCATATTCGTCGGGATATTGTTTCTCGGAGGTGTTTTCTCCGTAGTCTATTTTGGTTTCAAGCAAGTAAGGGATACCGTTTTTGGCTATCCCACCAAAGAGCTTTTGGAAAACGAATGGGTGTCCAGTTCCTATGGCTTTCCCCCAATACAATTGGAAACCCCGGACGTCTTGGTCCGACAGGATGTGGAACTGCCCAAGGAGACCCAGGAACTCATCAAGGAGTTACAGGCCTTCTCGTATGGCAGTTATGTGGGTGTTTTTTCGGTAAGCGCCAGTTCGGTGACCTATAAAGAAGAGTCCGACCCCAATTTTGAGGCCGCAGTAGGTTCCATTTTGGCCGGTTTTGAAAAATTGGGGCTGAAGAACATCATCACCAAGCAGGAAGAGTTTGCAACCACTTCAGGCGTAAAGGGCATCAAGACCTTCGGAACCGGAACTTTTGAAAATCCAGCCAGCGGTGATTCCAAAAGGGCCAAGTACAATATCCTTTCCTTTGGCGGAAAAGGCTTCATGCAACAGGTGGTCATCACTTGGGAAGAGGGGGACGAATATGCAGAACAGATCGTGGACCGTATATTGAACAGTTTGGACGTAAAAACACAGGCATAAATGTTTGAGAATATAGAATTTGCAAATCCTGAATTTTTTTGGCTGCTCCTGTTGCTGCCATTGGCTTTGCTATGGTATTTTTTCAAACGGAAAAAGGAAACCGCTTCCCTTCGCATTTCAAGCATCAAGGGGTTCACTGTAAGCAGTTGGGCCTCAAAGGCAAGGCCCGTGCTTTTTACGTTGCGCATCTTGACCTTGGCGGCCATCATCACCGCACTGGCACGACCGCAGACCGAGGACATTTCCACGAGGACCAAGACCACAAAGGGTATCGACATTGTCATGGCCATTGACGTATCATCAAGTATGCTGGCCCGCGACCTGAAACCCAACCGTCTTATAGCCCTCAAAGAAGTGGCGGCCAACTTTATCGAACAGCGCCCCAACGACCGCATCGGCATCGTGGGTTATGCCGGGGAAAGCTATACCAAGACCCCGATCACCAGCGATAAGACCATCGTGCTGAACGCGCTCAACGAAATCACCTATGGTGAACTGGAAGATGGTACTGCCATCGGGATGGGGCTTGCCACCGCGGTAAACCGCCTCAAGGAAAGCAAGGCCATTAGCAAGGTCATCATTTTATTGACGGACGGGGTGAACAATTCTGGGTTCATCGAGCCCAAAACAGCTGCCGACCTTGCCGTGGAATTTGACATAAAGACCTACACCATCGGACTGGGCACAAACGGAAACGCACTCACACCCATTACATACAACCGAGATGGTTCCTTCAGATATGGCATGAGGCAAGTGGAAATAGATGAAAACCTTCTAAAGGAAATTGCGGAAGTCACTGGCGGAAAATACTTCAGGGCCACGAACAACGAATCTTTGGAAGAAATCTATGATGAAATCAATAAATTGGAAAAAACGGAAATAGAGGAATTCAAATATTACAAGTATGGTGAGAAGTTCAGGCCTTTGATATTTTTGGCAGGGGCTTTGCTGTTGTTGGAATGGGTATTGCGCAATTCCATATTTAAAAGTTTTATTTAGGAAATGATTCAGTTTGACCAGAAAATATATTTCTATCTGTTGGCCATTGTTCCCGTAATGGTCCTGGCTTTCCTTATGCTCCAAATCTGGAAGAAGAAGACACAGCGCCGGTTTGCAGACTCCAAACTGTTGAAACGTTTGGCCCCGGATAGGTCCAGTTTTAAATCTACCCTAAAGCTCATCTTTCTTTTGCTCGGACTTTCGTTCCTTGTGCTTGGACTGGTCAATCCCAAAATCGGAACCAAACTGGAGACCGTAAAACGGGAAGGGGTGGACATTGTATTTGCCCTGGACGTTTCCAAAAGTATGTTGGCCGAGGACATTGCCCCCAACCGATTGGAAAAGGGCAAGCGCATTGTATCGGAAATCATCAACCAATTGGCCAGTGACCGTATCGGCATCATCGCCTATGCAGGACAGGCCTATCCGCAACTTCCCATCACCACGGACTATGGTGCGGCAAAAATGTTCCTGCAGAGCATGAACACCGATATGCTGTCTTCCCAAGGAACAGCTATAGATGCCGCCATTGACTTGGCCAGCACCTATTACGATGATTCCCAACAGACCAACAGGATCCTTTTTATTGTTTCTGACGGGGAAGACCATTCCGAAAGTTCCACGGCCGTCTCAGTGGAGAAGGCCACGCAGAACGGCATACGCATCTTCACCATTGGTGTGGGCAAGGCCAAAGGAGCGCCCATTCCCATCAAAAGGAACGGAATTGTGGAAAGTCTCAAAAAAGACAATGAGGGCGAAGTGGTCATCACGAAATTGAACGAACCCATACTCACCGAGATTGCGGATAGGGGCAATGGAGAGTACATTGATGGTTCCAATACCGAAAAAGCTGTGGAATACATCAAGGAACAGTTGGATCGGATGGACAAGACCGAGTTTGAGGCCAAGCAATTTGCTGAATACAAGGACCAGTTCCAATGGTTCCTTGCTGCTGGCTTTTTATTTTTATTTTTGGACATTTTCGTTTTGGACAGAAAAACACAATGGCTGAAAAAACTGAATCTTTTTAATGAGCATGACGATGAATAAGGTAAGATTGATGTTTGCCCTGCTGCTTTGTTTTGGTTTTGCACAGGCACAGGACGAGACAACGGAAAAAGAGAACAAGGAAGCTGAAAAAGCACTCCGGTCATCCACCAACATGACCTGGGAGGCCAACAACGAACTTACCGCCAACGATTTTGTCAACTCGGAGGCCAAGTACAGGAAGGCCATATCCAAAAGCAAACAGAACGTAGCGGCACCCTTTAATCTGGGCAACGCCTACTATAACCGTGAAAGCTATGGGGAGGCCTTTGGCCGGTTCAAACAGGCAGGCGAAGCAGCCACTGAGAAACCTGAAAAACACAAGGCCTACCATAATATGGGCAATGTGTTCATGAAGAACAAGGAATATGAAAAGGCCGTTGAGGCCTACAAACAGTCCCTTCGTAGCAATCCGGATGACGACGAGACCCGATATAACCTTGCCCTAGCGAAAAAAATGCTGGAGAAGCAACAGGACGAGCAAAAGAACGACCAGAACAAGGACAACGAGGACAAACAGGAACAGAAAGATCAGGAACAGGACCAGAACAAGGACCAGAACAACCAAGGGGGCGACAACGAGAAGAAGGACGAAGGAGAACAGGACGAGAACAAGGACAAGGGCGACCAAGGGGATAAAGGAGAGGACAAGCCCGAGGAAAACCAAGAAGGGGACGGGGACAAGAAAAAGGAGCAGGAGAAAAAGCCCAACGAGGGTGACCAGCCCAATGACCAAAAGCAACAGCCCCGACCCAACCAACTCTCTGAGCAACAGATCCAGAACCTATTGGAGGCCATGGAAAACGAAGAGAAAAAAGTACAGGAAAAGATGGAGGCCAGAAAGGTCCGAGGTAAAAAAATCAGGAACGAAAAGGATTGGTGATGAAGGCGTTGAGGGGCAACATTGTGTTTTTGTGGATCGCAGTCCTTTTTTGGGGTCCCATTGTCCATGCCCAAGAAGAGGAAGGGGTCACTTTCGACATGAGCCTCAGCAAGGAAAAACTGGGCATCAACGAGAGACTCAGGGTAGATTTTACCATGAACAAGGACGGGGACAATTTTACCCCCCCTCCCTTTGAAGGTTTCAATGTGGTCATGGGACCCTCGCAATCCATCAGTTCTTCTTGGATAAATGGAAAGCGGAGCTTTTCCAAAACCTATACCTATATATTGGTGCCCACGGGCAGGGGCAACTTCACCATTGGACAGGCAACCATAGAGATCAGTGGGCAAACCTACAAAACCTTGCCCAAGGAAGTTGAAGTAACCGCAGCTGTGGACAAACCCAATGACCAAAAGACCGTGGACGATGTTGCAGACGAAAGCCTTCACCTCGTTGCGGAAGTTTCCAAGGGCAACCCATACCTGAACGAGGCCGTAACCGTCGTCTATAAACTATATGTAAGCCCAAATATCAGTGTCACCAACTACCGACCGTTGGACAACCCCACATACAACAATTTCTGGAGCCAAGACATTCCAGTTACCAAGCACACGGCCCAAAACGGCACCTATGAGGGCAAGCCCTATAGGTTCGTTGTCCTGAAAAGGGTGGTACTGTATCCCCAAAAATCCGGGGAATTGGAAATAGAGCCCCTTTCCTTGGAAATTTTTGTGGACGTGCCCACCAACAAACGTGATTTCTTTGGGGGCAGGATATATACCCAGACCAGCAAAACGGTTTCGGCAGGGAAAAGGACCTTAAATGTGAAGCCTCTTCCCGAAGCGGGAAAACCGGCTGATTTTGGCGGAGCCGTAGGTGATTTTGACTTTTCGGTGACCACCAGTAAAAAAGAATTGAATGCTTCCGAATCGCTCCAAGCAACCGTAGAGGTTTCTGGAAAGGGCAACCTTAAGTTGTTCCAACTTCCCGAGCCCGAACTTCCCAGTTCTTTGGAAGTCTATGACCCCGAATATGAAGAGAACATCCAGACCTATAGTTCTGGAATGGAAGGCAAAGTGTCCAACAATTACACCATAGTTCCCTCATTTAGAGGAAAGTACCCAATCCCGAGCATCTCTTTCAGTTATTTCAACCCCGGCACGGAAAAATATGTGACGCTCCATTCGGAAGAAATCAACATTGAGGTATTGGAAGGCCCTACAGCCTCCTCGGACAATGCCGTTTCAGGTCCTTCGGTCAACAAACAAGCCGTCGTGGCCACGGGCAAACAGTTTCATTTTATAAAATTGGACCCTAATCTAGCTCCGAAGGAAACAAGCTGTTTTTTGGGCTCACGTGCCTTCTATCTGCTGCTTTTCATTCCTCTTTTGCTCATTCCCATTGCCATCTTTTTCTTCAAGAAAAGAGAGGCCATCGCCAGTGATGTGGTGGGCAATAAGATAAAGCAGGCCAATAGGTTGGCAAAAAAATACCTGTCCACGGCCAAAAAGGAACTGGGCAATAAAGAAGCTTTCTATGTGGCTTTGGAAAAAGGACTGCACAACTATTTGAAGGCAAAACTGAAAATAGAGACCTCGGAGTTCAGCAAGGAAAAAATAACCGATATCCTTACGAACAAAGGAGTTGCCGTAGAGGATATCAATGCCTTCATAGAGCTTTTGAAAAACTGCGAGATGGCCCGTTACAGTCCGTTTTCCAATGTACAGATGCAGAACGATTATGATAAGGCCAGTGAGGTGATTTCTAAATTGGACAAACAGCTATGACCGTGAAAAAGATTGTTTTTTTGATATGCCTGTTATCCTTGTCCCTTGGATTCTCCCAAAACGAGGCCCTCTTCTCCGAAGCAACGGAACTTTACAATAAGGGGGAATATGCAAAGGCCATAGAAAACTATGAGCAAATTTTGGAGACTGGCCAACATTCTGCTGCAGTCTACTTCAATCTGGGCAATTGCTATTATAAGACCAACTCCATTGGTCCCAGTATTTACTATTATGAGAAGGCACTACTCTTGTCCCCCAATGATAGCGAAATAAAGAACAATTTGGGGTATGCCCAGAACATGAGGTTGGATGCCATAGAAGAAGTCCCAAAGACAGAGATTGCCCAGGCCTATGACAAAACCATCAACCTTTTCACCTGCAATCAATGGGCCTACCTCGCGGTCGTGTTGGTCATGCTTTTTGTGGTGGCCTATTTGGCTTATTATTTCCTTCGCTCGGCAAACCAAAAACGCATTGCCTTGATCACAGGAATTTTCTCATTGACACTTGGACTACTGAGTATTTTGCTTTCCTATCTCCAACATGAACAGTACAGAAAGGATAATCCCGCCATTGTTTTCGGTAAAGAAGTCAGGGTTTCTTCCGAACCCAATGGGAGCAGCGATGTTATCTTCACATTGCACGAAGGCACCAAGGTAAATGTACTGGAGGAGTTGGATGGTTGGGAGAAAATAAGGATTGCCGATGGGCAAACTGGCTGGCTTTTGGGTGAGAACATCAAACACATCAAGGATTTTTAGACATTCTTTAACACAAAATCCCTCTGTTCGCCTTATTTTTGGGGAAAATCAAGTATAGTGCTTAAACTACTGGCCTTTCCCATTGTCTCCGTGATGCTCGTCTCCATTTTGATGGCATCACCATTTGTTCCCCTACTGGGGCGGGAATACAGTACGGCACTTATCCTTGGGGCCTCGGAAGAGGAAAACAACAGTAACGAAACAGCGAACGGCAAAAACTTTGAGAGCAAATTTTTTGTGTTCCGGAATTTCTTCCCTGTTGACCCATCCTTCTATCAAGAACAAAATCTTACCTCTTTAGGGTATGTCTTCCAGCTCATGGAGCATACGATTGAGATTCTTGACCCTCCTCCCAGAAAATTGGTTTGAAACGTCACAGATAACATTCAAATCAATTTCTAACTGTCTTTAACCAAATATGGGTTGAAGGCAAAACTATTTTTATATATGTTCAAGTATCTCAAAAATGACCTGCCAGCCAGTGTTGTGGTCTTCTTTGTAGCATTGCCCCTTTGTTTGGGCATTGCATTGGCCAGTGGCGCCCCTCTTTTTTCTGGGCTGATTGCCGGAATTGTCGGGGGCGTTGTTGTAGGCGCGTTGAGTGGCTCCCAATTAGGGGTCAGTGGTCCTGCAGCCGGACTTGCCGCCATTGTGCTCACTGCCATAGGCAGCTTGGGAGGTTTCGAAAACTTTTTGGTGGCTGTGGTACTCGGCGGTATCATACAGATCCTGTTCGCTGTCCTCAAAGGAGGTATCATTGCCTACTATTTTCCTTCGTCGGTAATCAAAGGCATGCTGACCGGAATAGGAATCATCATCATCTTGAAACAGATTCCCCACTTTTTTGGCTATGACGCCGATCCTGAGGGTGATCAAGCCTTTTTTCAGGTCGATGGGGAAAATACCTTCAGTGAAATCCTTGTCGCACTCAACAATATAAGTCCTGGGGCTACATTGATTGCTGTAGCGGCACTTGCCATCCTTATCCTATGGGACAAGGTACTGACCAAAAAATCAAAAATATTCCAGTTGATCCAAGGCCCGTTGGTGGCTGTTGTACTGGGCATTCTTTATTTTGTATTTACTCAGGGCGATGCGACTTGGGGCATTTCTGGGGAGCACCTTGTACAGGTCCCGGTCTTGGATAGCTTTGCCAATTTTGGAAGCCTGTTCCAGTTTCCCAATTTTTCAGTCATTGGTAACACGGAGATTTGGATCACGGCCTTTACCATTGCATTGGTGGCCAGTCTGGAGACCTTATTGTGCGTTGAGGCCACCGACAAATTGGATCCTTATAAAAGGACCACGCCCGCCAATAGGGAATTGTTTGCGCAAGGTGTCGGTAATTCCATATCCGGCCTACTTGGTGGACTGCCCGTGACCCAAGTGATCGTGCGAAGTTCAGCAAACATCCAATCGGGGGGACGCACCAAACTGTCGGCCATTATCCACGGCCTTCTTTTGTTCATCTCGGTCATGTTGATCCCGAAACTGCTCAACATGATTCCCTTGTCCGTTCTTGCCGCTGTGCTGTTTATCGTCGGTTTCAAACTGGCCAAGCCCAGCTTGTTCAAGACCATGTACCAATTGGGGTGGAAGCAATTCGTCCCCTTCATTGTCACAGTAGTAGGACTTGTTCTCACCGACCTTCTTATAGGCATTGCACTTGGTCTGGCAGTGGGTATTGTGGTCATTCTCATCAAGAGTTATCAAAATTCACACTTCCTCCATATTGAGGATAAGGGCAATGGGCAGAACATGATCAAAATGACCCTAGCGGAAGAGGTGACCTTCATCAACAAAGGGGCTATCCTAAAAGAGTTGGACCGACTTCCTGAAAATTCCTATCTGGAACTGGATGTCCGCAAGACCAGATATCTTGATAACGACATCATTGAGATCTTGGAAGATTTTTCGGGCAAGGCCAAGAGCAAGAACATCAACATAAAGTTGATTTCTGAAAGAGGTGTGGTCGAGAACCCCGAGAGTTACATCAAATTTTTTAATCTAAGACCGAAACAAACGGCATAACAATATCGTATGAAAGCACACACAAAAGAAACACAGGCCACCATGACGCCGGAAAAGGCGCTCCAATTTTTGAAAGAGGGCAACGAGCGTTTCCAAAATAACCTAAAGGCCAATAGAAACCTGTTGCAGCAGGTCAACGAAACCAAAGATGGCCAGTTCCCCTTTGCCACTATCCTTAGCTGTATCGATTCAAGGGTATCCGCAGAGTTGGTCTTCGATCAAGGACTTGGAGATATCTTCAGTATCAGGATAGCGGGCAACTTTGTGAACGAGGATATCTTGGGAAGCATGGAGTTTGCCTGTAAGCTTGCCGGGACCAAACTGATCGTGGTTTTGGGCCATACCAGTTGTGGCGCGGTAAAGGGGGCATGTGACCATGCCCGTTTGGGCAACCTCACCACATTGATCAACAAGATAGAGCCTGCCGTCGAAGCCGTTAAAGAGCCGAAGGACGAATCGTTGAGGAATTCCAAAAACTTGGACTTTGTGGACGCCGTTGCGGTAAAGAACGTGGAGATTGCACTGGAAAATATCAAAGCACAAAGCCCTATCCTGAAAGAGATGGAAGAAGAAGGAGAAATAGCCATTGTCGGGGCCATGTACGATCTCTCTGACGGTAAGGTGGTCTTTTTGTAAAATACCGTTCCATATATACAAAGGGTCGATGGGTTATAATATCCATCGACCTTTTTTTGTTCCAGAATTGTTACCTTCACCCGTACAACCGAAAGCCATGTTCAGAAACCTTAAAGGAGACCTTTTTGGAGGAATCACTGCCGGGATCGTCGCCCTACCTTTGGCGCTTGCGTTCGGCGTGAGTTCGGGATTGGGGCCAAGTGCAGGATTGTACGGTGCCATCTTCATTGGTTTTTTTGCTGCCCTGTTTGGTGGCACGAACACCCAAATTTCAGGTCCTACAGCCCCCATGACCGCAGTGAGCATGGTCATGGTCTCAAGCATCTTGGCCATCAACAATGGAGATCTAGGCAAGGCACTCCCAGTCATTTTGACCGTTTTCTTACTTGCAGGACTCATGCAGATTGGCCTTGGGCTCATCGGTTTGGGGAAATACATAAAATACATTCCTTATCCTGTCGTCTCTGGGTTCATGACCGCAATCGGTATCATTATCCTAATTACCCAGACCCTTCCGGCTGTTGGGTATTATCCAAAGGAAGACATTTCATTCGTGAACAGTTTTAGGCCAAAAGCTGAAGAAAGGATATTGAACAGGATTTTGGAACAAGAAACCGAACAGGGCATTTCGGTTCTTGAGGATTTTGAAGAGACCATCAAAAGGGCCAAAAACATTACTGCTGCCGACATGGACAAAGAAGCCAAGGCCTTCGCCGGAAAAGAATCGTCCGGCGTCATCGGTACTTTTAAGGTATTGCCTAGGGCCATCGAAAACATTGATGGACTGGAACTCGCTTTGGCTTTGGGCACCATCCTCATTGTATATGGGTTTAGGCGCATCACAACTGCCGTACCCAGCACCTTGGTGGCCTTGGTCGCCGTATCTGGAATTGCCTATGGACTTGGCTTGGACTACCGTCCTATTGAGCAGATTCCCAGTGGACTCCCGACCCCCCATCTGGAAATTTTCACCGATTTCAGTCTTGGCTCGATTGCTCCGTATATATTCACAGCGCTTACGCTTGCCCTGCTCGGGGCCATTGATTCCCTGCTCACATCTGTGGTTGCGGACAATATGACCCAAACCAAGCACAACCCCAATAAAGAACTCATGGGACAGGGAATCGGGAACAGCATAGCCTCCCTCTTCGGTGGAATCCCAGGTGCCGGTGCCACCATTAGAACGGTGGTGAACATCAATTCTGGGGGCAAAACTCGGCTTTCAGGTATGATCGCAGGATTGCTCTTGCTCATCATTCTGCTTGCCCTGGGTCCCGTAGCCTCACAAATTCCTGCAGCGGTATTGGCGGGCCTACTCGTCACCGTCGGGATCGGCGTTATGGATTATAAAGGGTTAAAGGCCATTCCCAATATGCCCAAGGACATCAAGTTCGGTCCTTTCCGATTAAGCTCCGAAGTAATAGTCATGCTGGTGGTCATGGTACTTTCTTCGGTATGGAACCTTGTATATGCTGTAGGAATCGGTCTGATCATTGCCTCATTGATGTTCATGAAAAAAATTGGTGATATTACTTCCAAAAGGTCAAATGTCACCTCTTTGAAAGAGGAAGATTGGCCAGATGAAAAGGATATTCCCGAAAAGTTGAAAGATGGGGTCTTTATAAAACACATCAACGGTCCTCTTTTCTTTGGGTCCACCAGTGAATTCCAGCTATTGGGCGACCAGATTCCAAAAAATGCATCCATTGTGATCATCCGAATGGGGCGAATGCCCTATTTGGACCAATCGGGGCTTTATGCCATGGAGGAAGTCATCCATGATCTGAAACAAAAAAACATCACAGTTCTGCTCTCCAAGGTTTTGGAGCAACCAAAATACATGTTGGGCAAAATAGATATCGTTCCAGGCCTCGTTCCAAACGAGCACGTTTTTGAAAATTTCAAGTCGTGCCTAAATTGGTTAAAGGACCACAAGGTGCATCCTGACCATTAACTGTTTTTATCGGGCCGTTTTTTGAACAAGTACAGTACATTTCTTTATTCTCCCCATAATTCTTGTACAATTTGCTAAATTTGTCCGCGAATAGTGCTGAACATGATCGAGACCATAAAGGAACACTTGGCCGAAGTAGAAAAATTCTCTTCAACCTCAACAGAAGAAATTGAAACTTTCCGAATCAAATATTTGGGAAAAAAAGGACTTTTGAACACTTTCTTTGCCGAGTTCAAGAATGTGCCCAATGGGGAAAAGAAAGAATTTGGGCAGGTCATCAACCAATTGAAGAGTGCAGCGACCGAAAAGGTGAACGCACTCAAGGAGGCCTTGGAAAATCAAGCTGACACCAAAGGGAAGTTCGGTGACCTCACCCGGCCTGGAGAACCCATAGAAATTGGGGCAAGACATCCTATATCCATCGTAAAAAACCAGATCATCGATATCTTTTCAAGGATTGGCTTCAATGTTTCCGAAGGGCCCGAGATAGAGGACGACTGGCATAATTTTACGGCATTGAACCTACCGGAATACCACCCTGCACGTGACATGCAGGATACCTTTTTCATCCAGACCGATCCAGATATCCTACTGCGTACCCATACTTCTTCCGTGCAAGTGAGGTATATGGAAAGCCATAAACCGCCCATCCGTACCATTTCCCCTGGGAGGGTATATCGAAACGAGGCCATTTCAGCACGCTCCCACTGCTTTTTCCACCAAGTGGAAGGACTGTACGTGGACAAGAATGTATCCTTTGCCGATCTGAAGCAGACCCTACAGTACTTTACTTCGGAAATGTTCGGAAAATCCAAGATCAGGTTGCGTCCATCCTACTTCCCTTTCACCGAGCCCAGTGCCGAAGTGGATGTGTATTGGGGGTTGGAAACCGAAACGGACTATCGCATGACCAAGGGCACCGGTTGGTTGGAAATCATGGGTTGCGGTATGGTGGACCCCAATGTCCTTAAAAATTGTGGCATAGACCCAGAAGTCTATTCCGGTTTTGCCTTCGGAATGGGTATTGACCGAATAGCACTCCTTCTCCACCAAATTTCTGATATCAGACTGCTGAGCGAGAACGACGTCCGCTTTTTGGAACAGTTCAAAAGCGCCCTTTAGTCACGAAATACCTGCTTAAATCGACTGCCAGCAAATCGCGGGGCCAAGGACCGGAGGTCGGGAATTGGGAATCAGTTTTTAGTATGCAGCTGCAGTTTGCAGTTGTCCAAGCCCACATTAAATCCAATGAAAATCAACAAAGTAATCGAGCAACTGCACCCCTAAACATCTTTTTTCTATTTTCTATTGTCCAGTTTCTAGCATATGGCATTTGGCAACAAGCATTGAACTTTTAACACAACTTTAAGTTCGTTTGGTTTTGTTTGTTCCGAACCAATATTAATTTTGCGCCTTCAAAATATATTGGATACTATGGCAAAAACGAAGGATGAGTTGATAGAAACCTTGGGGCTCCACCTGGAAGGCGAACATAATCTCCCCCCATTGGCGGCCCGTATCTATGCCATTTTGGTCATGACCAATGAAGACGGCTTAACCTTTGAGGATTGTCTGGAAAAACGTGGAGCAAGCAAAAGTTCAACCTCCACCTCCCTGAACCTGTTGCTCAACATGGGCATCGTCACCTATTTTACCAAGCCGGGCGACAGAAGAAGATACTTTACCCTTGCCAAGAAAAAGACATTCTTCCTCACCAAGCTACAAGAAAACCTGAAACGCCTTGAAAAAGAAAAAAACATCATCATCTCGGTGATGGACTATCATGAAACAAACAGTCCGAAAAAATTTGAGGAGGGCAAGGCCAAAACGAATATTTACCTTGACTACATCCATAAAAACGAGACCCTTTTAAAAGAATCCATCAAAAAACTAGAAATCATATTGGATTAAAAAATTCAATGTCCAACTATCAAAACCTAAACACCTTAAGTTCGTACATGAAAACAATCAAGATACCCTTTGTATTGGCAGGAATAGTCCTTTTAATGTCCTGTGGCGGCAAAACCCAGCAGCAATCCGCTCCACCACCGCCATCTCTAAAAACCACTGCCCTGAAAAAGCAGGACATCACCATATACAATACCTTCTCCACCTCGATGGAGGGTGTACAAAACGTGCAGATCTGGCCCAAGGTTTCAGGATTTGTCCAAAACATTTATGTAGAAGAAGGACAAAAAGTGAAAAAAGGACAGTTGCTTTTCAAGTTGGAGACCCAGACCCTATCCCAAGACGCCAATGCAGCCAAAGCTTCGGTGAACGTGGCCCAAGTGGAAGTGGACAAATTGGTGCCCTTGGTAGAGAAAGGCATCATCAGCAATGTACAGCTGGAAACCGCCAAAGCCCAATTGGAACAGGCCAAGAGCAACTACAACAGCATCACCGCAAACATTGGCTACTCCAACATCGCGAGCCCTGTGAACGGCTATATCGGTGTGATTCCCTACAAAGTAGGGGCCCTCGTGAGCAGCACTATGGCGCAGCCCCTGACCGTAGTCTCGGACATCAGCGGCATCAGGGCCTATTTTTCCATGAACGAAAAAGAACTGCTCCAGATGAAAACGCAAATGGCAGCAAAGACCAATGAAAGTACTGCACCAGAGGTGGAATTGGTCATGATCAATGGTGATACATATCCTTATAAAGGGAAAATAGCCATGATCAATAACATCATCAACCCAACCACCGGAAGTGTTTCCCTTAGGGCCGATTTTGAGAATCCCGATCTTTTGTTGAGTTCTGGGAGTACCGGAACAATCAGGGTTCCTTCCACCTACAAAGATGTGTGGGTAATCCCCCAATTCGCCACGGTCGACCTTCAAGGGACCAAAATGGTCTATGTGCTCAATGGCGAGACCGTGAACACAAAGCCTATCAATATTGTTGCACAGACCGATACGGAGTTTATTGTATCCGAAGGCCTTGAGGAGGGAACAACCATCGTGACCGAAGGTGTATCCAAATTAAGGGATGGACAGACCATCAACCCTATCAAATAATTGTACCGTCAACCCTATTAGAACAAACAATCCATGTTCCAAAAATTTATAGACCGTCCCGTACTGTCCACAGTAATATCCGTCATCATTTTGATCTTGGGTATTCTGGGACTCAGTGTGCTCCCCGTAGAACAATATCCTGAAATTGCACCGCCCACCGTTCAGGTCACCGCCAACTATACGGGTGCAAGTGCAGAAACCGTTTTAAAAAGTGTGGTCATCCCACTCGAAGAGCAGATCAACGGTGTGGAAGGCATGACCTACATGACCTCTTCCGCCAGTAATGATGGTGCTGCCAACATCAGCGTATATTTTGAATTGGGCGTTGATCCAGACATCGCGGCTGTTAACGTACAGAACAGAGTGTCGCGGGCGAACAGCCTATTGCCCCAAGAAGTGATCCAAACGGGTGTGAATACGCAGAAGGCACAGAACAGTGCCCTGCTCTTCTTCTCCATTTTCTCCAAAAATGAAAACTACGACGGAACCTTTGTGGAGAACTATGCGAAAATCAATCTGGTGCCCAAACTCCAAAGGATCAAGGGGGTTGGTAACGTAAACGTGTTCGGGGCCAAGGACTATTCCATGCGGATTTGGATCTCCCCCGATAAAATGGCTGCCTACAATCTAGTTCCTGCCGATATACAAGCGGCACTCCGGGAACAGAACCGCGAGGCCGCTACTGGTAAGATCGGAGAAAATGCAGATGGGATCTTCGAATATGTGATGAAGTACAAGGGCCGTCTTTCCGAGGTCGAGGAATACCAAAACATCATTCTAAAGACCACTGAGGATGGGGGCTTTCTCCGTTTAAAAGATGTAGCCGAGGTTGAACTCGGGGCATTCAGCTATGTCAGGAAAAACTCGGGGATGGGCAACCCTGGTGTTGCTGTTGGGGTATATCAGACCTCAGGTTCCAATGCCAAAGAGATCATCGACCAGATAGAGCTCATTTTGGAAGAGAGCAAAGCTGAATTTCCAAAAGGGTTGGATTATGTGATTCCATTCAACTCCAAGGATTTCTTGGACGCTTCCATAGACCACGTGGTCCAGACGTTGATCGAGGCCTTTATCTTGGTGTTCATCGTGGTGTTCCTGTTCCTTCAGGATTTCAGGTCAACCTTGATCCCGGCCATTGCCGTGCCCGTCGCCATTGTGGGAACCTTTTTCTTCCTCCAGTTGTTTGGGTACTCCATCAACATGCTTACCCTTTTTGCCATGATCCTGGCCATTGGGATTGTGGTTGATGATGCGATCGTAGTGGTGGAAGCGGTCCACGCCAAACTTGAGGAAGGTGCCACCTCGGCAAAATCTGCATCCAAAAAAGCTATGAGCGAAATTTCTGGGGCCATCATCTCCATCACCTTGGTGATGTCTGCCGTGTTTATCCCAGTATCCTTTATCCAAGGGTCATCCGGAGTATTTTACCAGCAATTCGGTATCACACTGGCCGTGGCCATTCTTATCTCCGCCATCAATGCTTTGACACTCAGCCCGGCTTTGGCCGCACTGTTCCTGAAGCCGCATGATCCCGAAAAAGGCCATAAGTCCAATTTTATGACGCGCTTTTTCAAGGCTTTCAATGTTGGTTTCACTGCCATCACCAATAAATACACCAATGCCGTTGGCCGCATGGTCAAGAGGAAATGGATCACTGTTGTCCTCTTGTTGGCCTTTACCGGACTTGCCATATTTCTGTTCAAATCCACTCCATCAGGTTTTGTTCCCGATGAGGATAGGGGCATCATTTTTGCCAATGTGAGCATGCCTCCCGGAACCACCATAGAGAAGACAGAAGAGACCATCATGAAGCTCGATTCCATTTATGCATCCATGGACATCATTGATGCCCGGATGAGTGTGGCAGGATTTAGCTTACTGAGCCGTGTAAGTGCAGGTTCCTATGCATTCTCCATTATGAAGTTGAAGGATTGGAGCGAAAGAAAGGCAGATTCCCTATCCGTTGAGGCCACTTTGCAGAAACTATATGGTATGTCGGCACAGTTCAAGGATGCCCAAATCATCTATTTTACTCCACCCAGCATACAAGGTTTTGGTACCAGTTCTGGTTTTGAGGTACAATTGCAGAGCAAGGGAGGTGATGATTGGCTTTCCATCAACGATGTGAAGAACCAATTTTTGGGAGCTCTTAACGCAAGACCTGAAATCCAGTATGCCATTTCCCAGTTCGATCCAGGATTCCCCCAATATGATCTGGATATTGATATCGAAAAGGCAAAAATGTCAGGGTTCTCCGCTACAGATATCTTCAATGCGCTACAAGGCTACTATGGAGGAATCTATGCTACGGACTTTAACAAGTTTGGGAAACAATATCGTGTCATGATCCAGGCCAAACCCGAAGATCGCGCCAATGAAAATTCTTTGAACCATGTTTTTGTGAGGAACGCCAATGGCGAATCCGTAGCAGTAAGCCAGTTTGTGGAGCTGAAGAAAATCTATGGACCGGAAGTGGTGGAACGCTTCAATCTGTTGAGCTCCGTGAAGATCACTGGGGTGCCCAACGCAGGCTACAGTACCGGTGACGCCATCAATGCCATCGAGGAGGTGGCCGCACAAGTGTTGCCCAACTCGTATACCTATGACTACTCAGGGCTTACCCGAGAAGAGACCAATGCTGGGTCGCAGACCATCCTCATCTTTATTTTGAGTTTGGTGTTCGTATACTTTTTGCTCAGTGCCCAATACGAAAGTTATATCCTGCCCTTCTCCATTTTGCTGTCGCTCCCCGTGGGAATTGCAGGCGCCATTCTCTTTATCAACTTGGCCGGGCTCCAGAACAACATTTATTTCCAGATTGCACTCATCATGCTCATAGGGTTATTGGCCAAGAATGCCATTTTGATCGTGGAGTTCGCCCTTCAACGTAGAAGGGCCGGACTATCCCTGTTCGATGCCGCTGCCGATGGTGCACGTGCGAGGTTACGACCTATTTTGATGACCTCTTTCGCTTTCATCTTTGGTCTGCTGCCCTTGGCACTTTCATCAGGCATTGGGGCTATCGGAAATCAATCCATAGGATTGAGCGCCGTGGGCGGAATGCTCATTGGGACCATTTTGGGTGTCTTTGTCGTACCGGTACTCTTTGTCGTGTTCCAAGCGTTGCAGGAACGGATTTCGGGCAAACCCTCAGAAATAAATGCATAACCACAACTTAGTACTAGTACTCATGAAAATAAAACCCACATATAAACTGTTCCTCATCCTTTCGGCTCCTTTGCTCTTGCAATCCTGCTTTGTGGCGAAAAACTATTCCCGTCCCGAATTGGAGACCGAAAATTTGTACAGAACAGACAATTTGCCCCAAGACAGTATTTCCATGGCCAACGTGTCGTGGAGAGAACTGTTCAATGACGAACAATTGAAATCCTACATCGCCCAAGGATTGGAGAACAACCTTGATATTAGGATTGCCCTTCAAAATGTAGTTGCCGCTGAGGCCTATGTGAAACAGGGCAAAGCGGGCTACTATCCAACCCTTTCCGGAACGGCCAGTTTCACTAGGACCAAAAACTCCGAAAACAGCCAGTTCGGAAGTTTCTTTACACGTCCATTGGAGCAATATGAGCTTTCCGGTTCGCTTTCATGGGAGGCCGACATTTGGGGGAAAATCCGAAGCAACAAAAGGGCCTTTGGCGCCTCCTACTTGCAAAGTGTTTCGGCACACCAAGCGGTAAAGACCAATTTGGTGGCTTCCATCGCAAGTACTTATTATCAACTTATGGCCTTGGACAAACAACGCCAGATAGCCGAGCAGACCCTTGAGGCCCGAAAAAGCAGTCTGGAAACCACTTTGGCCCTAAAGGAAGCAGGACAGGTTACCGAAGTGGCCGTCAAACAGACCGAGGCCCAAGTACATACCACAGAGATCATCCTCATCGACTTGGAAAACAACATCAAGTTGTTGGAAAATGCCTTCTGTATCTTGATGGGTGAGCCTTCCCACAAAGTGGAAAGAGGCAGTTTGGACAACCAGACCATCGGGACCGACCTGAAAACTGGCGTACCCTACCTGCTCCTCACCAATCGCCCTGATGTCATGCAGGCGGAATATGGTCTCATCAATGCCTTTGAGCTGACCAATGTGGCCAAGAGCAGCCTATACCCATCCCTAAGCCTTTCAGCAAATGGAGGGTTCCAAAGTCTGGAATTTGAAAATTGGCTGGATGCCAGCTCGCTGTTTTCCCAATTGGTGGGTTCCCTCACACAGCCCATCTTCAACGGACGGAGGCTACGCACCCAAATGGAAGTGGCGAAGGCCCAGCAAGAGCAGGCGCTATTATCGTACAAAAAAACCTTGCTCACTGCGGGCAGGGAAGTGAGCGATGCGCTCTACACCTATAGTGCTGAAACGGAAAAATTGGAGGCCCGTTCCAAAGAACTCGATGCCTATGCGACTGCGGAAGACTACTCCGAGGAATTGCTGAACAACGGTCTTGCCAATTATCTGGAAGTATTGACCGCAAGGCAAAATGCACTGAACTCAGAACTCAGCTACGTGGATTCCCAGTACGGTCAACTGAATGCCATGGTGGAACTGTACAGGGCTCTTGGTGGTGGATGGAAGTAAAAACATTGCATTGTGGACACTAGGGAAGAATTGTTGGAATTTGCCATAGAAAACTTTACCAAGTTTGGGAGCAAGCGTTTTTCGATGGATGAACTGGCCCAAAGCTTGGGCATTTCCAAAAAGACCCTCTATAAACATTTCGGTAGCAAGGAAGAATTGGTTACGGAAAGCCTCCGGTTCTTTTTGGAGAAAATAAGGAGCAATGTGGACAACTACATGCTTGAAAACCCCAACGAGGACCAACCGCTGTCCACCATCATCTTCATTTATAAACAAGGGTTGATGGTCCTTCAGGAAATGAGCCCCTCCTTTCTTTATGGATTGGACAAATATTACCCCAAAGCATCCGAACTGTATTCAGAATTTAAAAAGGACATTGTTTGGAACATTGTATGCCCTCTGCTGAACAAAGCACAAACAATGGGACAGGTCCGGCAGGGTGTCAAGGTTAAACTGGTCTGTATGCTCTTTCTTTCCCGAATGGAGGATACGGTTTACTCCAACAGCAGCCTGTTTGATGAATATAGCATCCAAGAACTCTTGGAGCATATCATCATCAACAACCTAAGGGGAATCCTGACCTTGGATTACCTCAAGACCTGTCCTCTGGAAAAATAACTCCTGAAACACTCCATATGGTGGCAAAATGAAAAAAAGAAGGGGTTTATTTTTCAATAGCCATATTTTAAGGTGCTGATTTTTATGTTTTTAGCATTGGTTTTAGCGGAATAATCATATAAATTTAAGTTCTGCTAAAAACTGATCTAACATGGGAACAACCAACATCAACCGAAGAGACTGGATACGAAAAAGTATGCTCACCGCAGGTGGGGCCATGGCCCTACCCTATTTTGGCCTTGCCGAGACACCGAGGATGCCATTGCAATTGGACATTCAGGGAAATGCGGTTTATAGTCCTTTTTTCAAGGAATACCTACCAAATTTGGATTCAGGACTGCCTGATTTGGTTGCAAAACTGAATGCAAACGAAAACCCTTACGGCCCTTCCCCTATGGCCTTGGAAGCTTTTAAAAATGCTGCTTCAGGAGGAAATAGGTATGCTTGGAAAGAACTCTTCCAACTCGTGGGCAAGATTGCTGATTTTGAAGGTGTTCAAAGCAAAAATATCATGATGGGCCCTGGATCCTCCGATCTTTTGGAGAAAACGGCCATGGTACTGTTCATGAACGGTGGCAATATCGTTTCGGCAGATCCTGCCTATATGTCCCTCATCAGGGTGGCCGAGTCTGTTGGTGCCACTTGGAAGCCTGTTCCGCTCAAAAATGATTGGTCGCATGACTTGAAGGCCATGGAAGAGGCCATTGATGCTGACACCAAATTGGTCTATATCTGTAACCCCAACAACCCTACCGGGACCATCACGGAACATCAAGAACTTGTGGATTTCTGTTCCCGGGTTTCCGAGAAAGTCCCTGTATTTGTCGATGAGGCCTATCTGTGGTTCTTGGAGGACAATGCCAAAAAAAGCATGGTGTCCCTTATCAACGAGGGCAAGGATGTTATCATTGCCCGCACATTTTCCAAGATCCACGGTATGGCCGGTCTTCGCGTAGGCTATATCGTTGCACAGGAGTCTACCTTGGACAAACTCCAAAATATCACCCGTGGGGGGATGGGTATTTCCTATCCTTCAGTCTATGCCGCTATCGCTGCCATGGACGATTCCGCTTTTATCGACAAGTCCCGTACCCTTAACGCAGAGTGCAGGGAATATGTTTACAAAAGTTTGAATCAGATGGGCATTGAATATGTTCCCTCGCACACCAGTTTCTTGATTTTCCCTATAGAGATGGAGGGCAAGGCTTTCCTCGAAAAGATGACGGAACTCCAAGTAGGTGTAAGGGCCTTTGAGTTTATGGGAAAAAATTGGTGTAGGGTGAGCATGGGTACTATGGACGAAATGAAAATGTTCACTGCCGCGCTCAATAAAGTGTTGGTATAGTGGATATTGGATTTCAAAAAACCATCGTATTTCTTTTTTTCATCTTCATTGGCATCTTGCTCAAGAGCAAGTTCAAATCCAAGGAAGAGATTTCGGGCATCAAAAAAATAATCCTCAACCTGGCCCTGCCCGCCACTATTTTTATTGCGCTCTTGGGCATAAAGGTCGAGCCACATCTTTTGATATTGCCCTTGTTGGCCCTTGGGCTCAACCTATTATTGTTCTTGGCCATGCCCTTCATATTGCCTGTAATGGGGATTGGTAGGGGGACCCCTGAATTCCGGACGGCAAAATTGTTGGTCCCATCGCTTGCACCCGGTTTGTCCTCCTTTCCGTTCATCTTGGAATTTTTGGGAGAAGACTATCTGGCCAAAGCAGCCATGTCCGATTTGGGAAACAAGGTATTTGTGCTCTTCTTCCTATATCTGGTTGCCATGAACTGGCACTATGGACTTCAATCCAATGGCAAAAAAAATGAGGGGAAAAAACTTGGCCCCCTGATCAGGGCCATGGTTTCCGAACCGGTGAACATCTTTATTGGAGTGGCATTGGTATTGCTCTCTTTTGGCATGTCCATGGATTCACTGCCCTTTTTCCTCAGTGAAACATTGGAGAAACTCAGTTTGATCATGACCCCTTTGGTGTTGCTTTTCATTGGCTTGGCCGTAAAGATCAAAAGAAAACAGTTCTTTCAGATTTTCTCCCTGCTTTGCACAAGAGCTGGATTGGTTCTTCTGATCAGTGGAATCTTTATTTTGATTTCTGGCATACAGGCCCAAAACGAAATATTGCTCATCTTGGCCTTTGGCCTAAGTGCCTGCAGTTTTTGGCCCTATGCCCACATCGCTGCGGTGGACAGTATGGAAATGGAGGTGGAACCCCAGAAAAAAACTTTTAGCAGCAGCTTTGGGGTAGCTGTTCTTGCATTATCATTCCCCTTGTCCACCATGCTCATCCTGGCCGTTTTGAACAGTGGTTCCTTTTTTGAGCATTCCTACACCATCTTATTGGTTGCTCTTTTGTTGCTCGCCATCGGATTGTCCATTCCCCTATGCATCGGATTGAACAAAAAATGGTCTATCCAAAGGATAGTCGGGTACAAATTAAAGTCAGCCACTGAGAATGCTTGATCTTTACCCCTTCTGTTTGGCAACAATGTGATAAGTGGCATTGGAAATCAGGGCTATGCTGAGCCAATAGGTCCCTAAAATGACCAATCCGGACAGATAAAAGGGTGATTTGAACTTTGCTATGGCTATCATGGTGTCGGAAAACATAAACAATAGGACCGCCAAGGCAATCCATTGGTAGGCCTTTCCCTTATCCCTTAAAAAAGTTCCTATACCCTGCCATGCCATGAACGAAATCACAAGAACATACAGTGCTACAGGCACCATGAACGTGCCCAAATCAGGTTTCAACCAAAAAAACAGGGCCGTTGCTATTCCGAACAGGGCCACGAACGAACCCCAATGTAGATAAAAACCCTTGTGCCTGATGAATGCAAGGGCAAAAAGTACATGCCCCACCAGAAAAGCGGCCAAACCATATACAAAGTATGCCTCAAAGAGCAACAGCACATCACCCACCAGGCAGAAAAACAGCGCTGCCAAAATCCCATTCCTGAATGAAGCATTGGAAAGAAAAAAGAGATGGGACATGATCAATATGGTGGTCAGGGGCTTCAGAAAAATATAGATTTCCCTTTTTCCCGACATCTCAAAATAAATGGCCAAACTGGCCGAGACCAGACACAATAGATTGATGAAAACCGGTCTTTTGAGTGGTGTTACCATTCCTTGAAAGGTGTTTTGCTCAATTGGGAGTTGTAATATTTTCTTTGGCCCGTGACCTCTTCCCCAAGCCAATCGGGTCTTTCAAAAGGTTCGTCCTCGTGTTCGAGTTCCACTTCGGCCACAACGAGGCCTTTGTTCTCGCCCAAAAACTCATCCACTTCAAAAATGTGCTTTCCGCAGGGCACCTCAAAACGGTATTTTTCCAGTATCCCTGTTTCACATAGGTCGATCAAATTGGCGGCCTCAGCCGTACTGATCTCTATTTCCCATTCAAAACGGGTCGTGCCCGAATCGTTGGAAGCGCCCTTTACCGTCAAAAAACCCTTTTCCCCCATGATCCTGACCCGTACGGTACGGCTTGGATCAGTGTTCAAAAATCCCTGTGCAATACGGGTCTGGGATGTGGCCGATTGCTTATAGGCATCCGAGCTGACCAAAAATTTCCGTTCTATTTCCAGATGTTCCATCAAACTAAATATACCCTAAATTTGGGTATGGATTTCGATTTTCCCTTCAGAAAAATCATTCATGTGGACATGGATGCGTTCTATGCTTCCGTGGAACAGCTGGACAATCCAGAACTGAAGGGAAAACCTGTTGCCGTTGGTGGGGGTTCGCCGCGTGGAGTGGTCTCAGCTGCCAGTTATGAGGCCAGAAAATTTGGGGTTCGGAGCGCCATGTCGGGATATTTGGCCCAAAGAAATTGTCCGGAGCTCATCTTTGTCAAACCCCGTTTTGACCGCTACAAAGAGGTTTCCAAACAGATTCGGCGCATTTTTTTGGAATATACCGACCTCGTGGAACCGCTTTCCCTGGATGAGGCCTATCTGGATGTCACCGAGAACAAGGTTGGGAATCCCTCCGCGACCCTCATCGCCAAAGAAATAAGGCAAAAAATATGGGATAGGACAGGTTTGACGGCATCTGCCGGAATTTCCATCAACAAGTTTATCGCCAAAGTTGCCAGTGATTACAATAAACCCAACGGCCAAAAGACCGTGAACCCGGAAGAAGTGATCCAGTTTTTGGAGGAGCTCGATATCCGAAAGTTCTATGGGGTGGGAAAGGTAACGGCCGAAAAAATGTACAAACTGGGCATTTTCACAGGAAAGGACCTCAAGGAAAAGTCCTTGGAGTTTCTGGACGGGCATTTTGGGAAGAGTGGCAAGTTCTACTACAATGTGGTCCGCGGTATTCATCACAGTGCCGTGAAACCGCACCGCATTCCAAAATCGGTAGGGGCCGAGCGCACTTTTTTCGAAAACCTGAGCAGCGAAGTGTTCATGTTGGAAAAGCTTGACCACATTGCCCAAGAACTGGAAAGAAGACTCCAAAAGTCCAAAATAGCGGGCAAAACGGTCACCTTGAAGATTAAATACAGCGACTTCAGCCTGCAGACCCGAAGCAAAACACTCCCATACTATGTGGCGAGCAAGGACCTCATCCTCGAAACGGCCAAAGAACTCCTCTACCAATCCGCTTTGGAAAACTCGGTGCGGCTGTTGGGTATTTCGCTGGCCAACCTCAACACTGAAAAAAAGAAGAAGGAAGAAACCCAAAAAGAGACCGTCTCGGTACAGCTCAAGTTTGATTTCTAAAAAAAGAAAACCTCCCGTTTGGGAGGTTTCCAGTCTTTAATTTTTAATATCCGTTTCTATCGGTTTCACCGCTGGGTTCTTAGGGTTCCCATCCGCATCGATTTCCACGATGTTGTCAAAACCGAGTGCATCCAGTTTGTTGATGATCTCGGCCCTATCGCCCACCATGAACCAGTTGATCTTTTCCGGTTTCACCACTTGGTTGCTCACTTGCTTGATGTCATCCACTGAAAGATTCCTCACGCTTTGATCATACGTTTGGTAATAATCATCAGGCAGGTTATATCGGACCAAATTTCTAACCGAGCTGTTCACAGAGCTATTGGTCTCCCACTGGCCGGGGAGTTTTAGCACTTGATTGGTCTTCACTTTTTCAAGCTCTTCCTTGGTTGCGGGCCGTGTGGAGGTAAACTCTGAGATTTCCTTTCTGATCTCCGTCACGGATTCTGCGGTCTTATCGGTCTGCACGGGAGCATACACTATGAAAGGACGTGCTTCTTTGGAACCTATCACAAAACCTCCAGCCCCATAGGACCAGTGCTTGTCTTCCCGCAGGTTCATATTGATCCTTGAAGTGAAATCCCCTCCGAGAATGTTCACCATTTGCTCCAAGGCTATCTCGGAAACGTCCCCATACTTTTCGGTCAAATGTCCTGCCAAGATTACCGATTGTTGCGACTCTGGCCTGTTCATCAAATAAAGGGTGTTCTTGGAGTCCGTTTTTGGTGCGTTGAAGGTAATCTTGGGCACATCACCTTTCTTCCATTTACCCAGTGTTTTTTCCAATTTTGACTTCAACTCGTTCATTTCCACATCCCCCGTTACAATAATAGTGGAGTTGTTCGGTTTGAACCAGGTGTTGTAAAAATCCACGACATCGTCCCTGGTCAGTTTTGAAACAGTGTCCTCATATCCCGTTCCAGTATAGGGGCTGCTGTACGGATGGTTCTCCCCGTAGAGATATTTGTTCATGACCCTCAATGCCATGGTGATGGGTTGTGATTTTTCCTGTTTGATGTCGTTAATCTGTTCGTCACGCAACCGTTCAAATTCCTTTTCAGGAAATACGGGGTTGAGGACTACATCTAAAAAGAGATCCAAACTGGCATCCAAGCTTGGTTTCAGGGTGGTCATGTACACATTCGATTCATCCTGGCTGGAAAAGGTGTTCAACGATGCGCCCAACAATTGGAGCTGTTCGTTGATCTCCAGGGCATCTTTGTCCTTGGTGCCCTCATCCATCAAGTTCATGGCCAACTTGGCCGTTCCGGGACTGGACAGATAATCGGTCTTGTACCCTGCATCTGCGACCAAATTGATCACAATGGTGGGCACTCCCTTGCGTTGGGCCAAGATAACATTGAGCCCATTGGAAAGTTGGGTACGTTGCAGCTCCGGGAATTTTGAATTTTTCTGGGGGCCCAGTTCCGGTAATTTGCTCCTATCCACCGAGGATTCCACAATGCCATATTCAGGGAATGGATTGCAGATCAGGATATGTTTTCCTTTGGAAAGCCATTTGGCTGCCGTGTTCTTCAGATCGGCGATGGTGGCCTCTTCAACATATTTCAAGGTTGTTTTATAGTAGGCCGGGTCTTTGTGATAGGTTTGGTTAGAGGCTAGGATGTCAGAAATTCCTCCAAATCCTCCTATACGCTCCATACCTTTGATGAAACCCGAAAAATAACTGGCCTTTGCCCTTTTGAGTTCTTCCTCGGTAGGGCCTTCCTTGATGAACTTGTCAATTTCAGCCCAAAGTTCCTTTTCCAATTTTGCGGGGTCTTGACCCTGTTTTACGTTCACCCACGTGATGAACTCACTGGCTATTTCGCTGGAGGATTGGAAAGAGACCGCTGCACTGGCAGACTGGTCCTGATATATGAACTTTTGGTACAATCTTGAATTTTTCCCGCTGGTGAGTATGGAGGATATCAGGTCAAAATGAAGGTCTTCCCTGGACCCAAACTGGGGAGTGTTCCATGCAAACAGCACCCTGGTTTCCGGAACACGGTCCTCATATACCTGTCTGGAATCATTGACCTTGTTGGGAATGTTCACTTCTTGCCTTTCCACGGTAGGGCCGGAAGGGATGTCCCCGAAATATTTGATCACTTTTTGATGGACTTCCTCCGCATCGATGTCACCTGCCACGGCAACCACGGCATTGGCCGCTCCATAATAGGATTTGAACCAGTCTTGCACATCTTCCAAGGAAGCAGCGTTCAGGTCCTCCATTTCCCCGATCACTGTCCAGGAATAGGGGTGGCCCTTGGGGTACATCGCCTTGGTCAAATAGTCCCACTGCATCCCGTAGGGTTGGTTCTCTCCTTGTCTTTTTTCGTTTTGCACCACCCCTCGTTGCTCATCCAGTTTCGCTTGGTCAATGGCTCCCAACAAATGTCCCATTCGGTCAGACTCCAAAAACAATACCTGGTCAAGTGCGGACACCGGCACATTTTGGAAGTAGTTGGTCCTGTCCGTGTTCGTGGTACCATTAAGGTCAGTTCCCCCGATGCTCTCCAAGGCCTGGAAATAATCGGTGTTGTAGTTCTCACTTCCATTGAACATCAAATGCTCAAATAGGTGGGCAAATCCACTTTTGCCGGGCTTTTCATTTTTGGACCCTACGTGGTACCATACGTTCACGGCTGCTATGGGCGCTTTGTGGTCTTCATACACCAAAAGTGTAAGCCCATTCTCCAAAGTGTACTTTTTGTAAGCGATGTCTATGTCATCCGCTTTGAACTGAAAACTCTGTCCATAGTTTACAGGACAGAACAATAGGCCTATGATCAAGGCCAGAAGTAATTTTTTCATTGAAAAAGTTTTAATTATTTGATTGATAAAATTGAATACAACAAGATATGAAATAGTTTACAATCCACACGATTTTAATCAGTTAGCTTACCTATAAATGAAGTGAATGCCCTCAGAAACCTCTTTTATGGCACAATCTCCCCGGCAAACATGTATCAACTCTTTTGGTATCTTCCTTTTTGTTAAATTTGTAAGCATGCAGCGTCCTGAATTGCACCAACATATCATTACCACAGCGGGCAACCTGTTCTATGTACAGGGTTACAATTCAACGGGGATCAATGAAATCATAGAGAAGTGTGGCATAGCCAAGGCCACGCTCTATGGACACTTCAAGTCCAAGGAAGATATCTGTGTGGCCTATCTGGAGCAACGGCACGATGCCTTTATGCATTCACTAAAGAGTTTTGTGGGTAGAAGAAGTCGGGGGAAAAACCAGTTGTTGGGTATTTTTGACCTCTTGCAGGACATGTACCGCGAAGAAAACTTCCAAGGTTGTTGGGCCCTGAAAACCCTAGGGGAGCTGTCGCCCGATCAAAAAAAGATACTCGGCGTCATCCAGAAACAAAAAAAAGACCTGTTGTTGTTCTTGGGCGAGGTCGTTGGGGAAAACATTCCCAACCTGTCCCGTGCCGAAATGGAAAAGACCTCGGGAGGACTCTACTTGCTGTACGAGAGCGCCATCACTGAAAGCCATCTGTTCAAGAACGATTGGCCCATCTATATGGCCAAGAGCATCGCTCCCTCATTGTTCACGGAGCTGGAATAAAAAAGCCCTTTCACAATACTGAAAGGGCTTTCTTTTTAGCTGTCCTACCTATTCTTAGGCTTCCACTTCTTCCAAAGCTTGCACTTCGGGAAAGTCGATAGGGGTGTCCACCACGTTGTTGATATAGTTGGAGATGGTCTTGTCCCCCACCAATACTATGGTGTCAATGAGGTTTTCTTTGGTCCATCCTGCTGCGAAGAAATTATCCACAACTTCAGGACTGGCAATTCCCCTATTCTCTGTGATGTTCTTGGCCAGTTTTGCCAAAGCGTCCAATCTGTTGTCAAAGGAGGCTTTGCCTGCCCTTAGTTCCAAAATCTGGCTGTCGGTAAATCCGTTCAATTTGCCAATGGCCGTGTGTGCTGCCAAACAATACAGACAGTCATTGACCTGGCTCACCGCCAAGTTCACCACTTCCTTTTCTTTGGCCTTGAGGGAAGTCTTGGCATTGGCAAAGGTCAAATAGTTCCCCAATGCATTTTCCGAATGGGCAAAAGTCGCATACAGGTTGGGGACAAATCCCAACGCTTTTTTAAGGTTGTCAAAAATGGCCTGGTTGGCCGGACTTACTTCTTCTCTTGTGGGTACATTGAATGTGCTCATGATTTTCAAATTTTAGATGTTATACTGATTATGATTTTTGTACAAAGGGTTTTTCTGCATCACAGTAGTAATCGTGATGGTACTTTTGCTTGCAGTGTTCTGCAACGCTTACAACCGGTGGTGCGGTTCTCCGCATCTGCCGAAAAATCTCAATGAGATTAAAAATGGGTTTGTCCATTGCTTTCATCTTTTACCTTGATTTGAATTACATGGCAAAGATGCTGCGAAAGAAGAGGTAAGGGTTAGGAACGATTTCCCGATGGCTTGCCCAATTTTCCCTTAAGTGCCCAAAACGGGGTTTCCACGGTATTCGGAGGGGGTCATTTGGGTCATTTTCTTAAAAAACCGGCTAAAATGGGCCGGATCGTTGAACCCCAGTTCAAAGGCAATTTCTTGGTTTTGCTTATCGGTGTAGTTGATCAGCCGCTTTGCTTCCAAGGCAATACGGTCCAAGATGATCTGTTGTGGGGATTTTTGATTGTAGATGGCAAACAGGTTGGAGAGTGTTTTGGGCGACTTGAAGAGCATATCGGCATAATCGCTGACCCTTCTTTTGGTCTTATAGTGCAGGTCCACCAAAAAATTGAACCTCCGGATGGTATCTATCTGTTCATTGTCCAGTGTTTGGACGATGAGTTGTTCCTTGGCCAATCGGGTGCCCATGATGATGAGGCGTTTCAAGAGCATCTGGAGCATATCGCCCTGGATATTGTCCGGGGTGGAAAATTCTTCCACGAACATATCGTACAACAAGTTGAACTTGGACTGATGTTCCTTCGACAAAGTGATGATGGGGACATCCTGCGTGCCAAAGAACAAAATCCCATTACAAGAAACCTCACTGTCATGGTCAAAAACACAATAAAATTCCCTGTTGAAAAGAATTGCCGAAAGCGGCAAGGTTGTCTTGGCAAGGGACACATGCTGCAAGTAGGTGACCGTGATCAACTGGTTGGGCAAGAGTTCCAAGGGTACTCCGTCCACATCAATGGTCAGTGCCTGCTCATTTCTGTTCCATAAAAACTTGATGGTCTTCGAGGTGTCGGAAAAACGGTCTTCGTCACTTTTAAAGTCTTCGGTCAGCCCCAGAATGGCCCCTAATTTTTGATCGGTGTACTCGTACCTCATGTGTGGTTTGGTATCAGTTGAAAATTTAGTCTAGCCGTCCCTGCTAAACTTACAGCTACACCGAGTACAAAAAAACGGGACCCAAGTTCCCCAAAGAACTTATGGTCCCGCTGTTATGTATGGTATACTGTACCCTTAAAAGTTGCAGCTCGTAATCTCGGTCACCCGAAGGGTGTTCACCATTCCTTTCGCCTTGATGGGCATGGCCGCCAAGCTGACCAACATATCCCCAACCTCCAAGAAACCTTTCTTGCAGGCCATCTGGTTCACATCTTCTATGGTTTGGTCGGTGGACACAAACTTATCATAGTAAAAGGCCTTGACCCCCCAAAGCAGATTCAGCTGGGTCAATATTCTTTTGTTGGAAGTGAACACCAAAATGTGGGCGCTGGGTCTCCAAGCTGATATCTGAAAGGCCGTATAGCCACTGTTCGTAAGTGTGGAAATGGCCTTGGCCTCGATTTCGTTCGCCATCAGGGCAGCGTGATAACATACCGATTTGGTAATGAACCTATTGGTCCTGATGTGTGGTGGTGTCTGTGGTACCTTGATCAAGCTTGAGTTTTCAACACTGGTCAGAATGCTGGACATTCTTTCGATCACTTGTACAGGATAATTCCCTACCGAAGTCTCTCCGGACAACATCACGGCGTCAGCCCCGTCCATCACCGAGTTGGCCACGTCGTTCACCTCGGCGCGGGTGGGCGTAAGGCTGGTAATCATGGTCTCCATCATCTGGGTAGCAATGATTACGGGTATCCTACCTTTTTTGGCCCTCAACACAAGCTTTTTCTGTATCAACGGAACCTCATGGGCAGGCACTTCCACTCCCAAATCCCCGCGGGCCACCATAAGACCGTCGCAGTGTGTGACGATTTTGTCAATGTTCTCCACCGCCTCAGGTTTCTCTATCTTGGCAATGATCGGAATTTTATGGTCGGAGTGCTCCTTGATGAGTTCTTGAAGGTCGATAAGATCCTGACCGTGACGCACAAAGGAAAGTGCCATCCAATCCACCTTGTGTTCTATGGCAAAAATGGCGTCCTTAATGTCCTTCTTGGTCAGTGCAGGAAGGGAAATGTCAGTATTGGGCAGATTTACTCCCTTTTTGGATTTCAAGGGGCCTCCCTGGATCACGGTCGCCTTCACCTCGTTCTCCCCATTGGTGGACTTCACCTCAAATATGAGTTTGCCATCGTCCAGAAGAACACGCTCCCCTGGTTTTACGTCCTTGGGGAAGTTTTGGTAGTTCATGTAGACCCTTTGTGCATTGCCTTCGAAGGGCTCCCCTGTGGCAAAGGTCACTTCATCACCTGGGGCAACTACGGCTTCCTCGCCCATTACACCCACTCTCAGCTTGGGTCCCTGAAGGTCTGCAAGGATGGATGTGTTCACCTCCAACTCCTCATTCAGTTCCCTTATCATTTTGATCCTTTCCGCCACATCGTCATATGAGGCATGGGAAAAGTTTATCCTAAAAACATCCACCCCTGCCTCGATCATCGCCTTGAGGGTTTCCTTTTTACTGGTGGCAGGTCCCAAGGTTGCTACAATTTTAGTCTTCTTTCTAGTTGGCATTGTTAAAAGATTAAGTTTCTTTTTGATTTTAATGTCTGTGTTTCCAAAGGGTATGCTGTTATGACTTTGTCTATCCTTTTGATATCCCTTAGCTTTTGGGAAAGTGTGGCCTCGTCGGCCGCTTCCACTTTTAGGAAATAATCGATCTCTTTTCGTTCTTTGATCAGATGATCGGTCCTTGCGGAAATGTTGTTCTCAAACAGACCTCCTGAAGGTATAACTTCCTCGACCACACATTTGTTCGAGATCAGTGTCCAATAAATGTCGTTCATCCCATCATCCCAGTCAAACACAGAAAAAGATAGATTTTCATCCAGATGAAGGTCTATTTTCATCCTTTTCAAATACAATCCGCATTGGGAATTTATGGCATAGGTCATGGCATAATCTTCCAAATCACTGTGAATGGCGATGAGCCTGAAACTATCGTCATATAAGTCTGCCGATATCCTATGTGTTGTCATCATGCCCTTAACACGAACTGTAAATATACTCTTAATCCAATTGAATGCCTAGTCAATACAAAACAATACACTTGTTAAACCCTTCGAAAACGATTGAGTTTACCTTTATTTAATGTCATTGGTTCTCCATTCTGTTCTGTAGGGCAAAATAGGCTCGCTTCGATGCTTTTTCCTCGGCTTTCTTTTTGGATGTGGCCCTTGCCTTGGCCAAAATCCGGCCTCCGATTGTCAGTTTTACCGCAAAATGTTTCAGCTCGTCATTGCCCGTGTCCTCATAGACATTATAACTGAAAGGGGTCTTTTGTTTTTGACACCACTCGATCACCAAACTCTTGTAACTGATGACCTTACCTTCCAGTTGTTCGATGTCCACATAAGGTTCTATGACCCTTTCATTGATGAACTTTTCACAATAGGCGTAGCCCCTGTCCAGATAAATGGCCCCGATGAGCGCCTCGAACACGTTGCCATGGATGTTCTCCCCAAAATGGGTCTTGGGTATCCTGCTCTCCACAAAACGTAAAAGTCCCAAATCTTTTCCCAGTTCGTTCAGATGTTTGCGGCTCACCACCTTGGAGCGCATTTTGGTGAGGTAACCCTCGTCCCCTTCGGGCACCTCATTGTAGAGGTGTTTTGATATGATGGTGCCCAACATGGAATCCCCCAAAAACTCCAAGCGTTCATAGTTCATTGGGTTTCCGTCGGCGTCTTTTTTGTTGACGGAACGGTGAAGAAATGCCTTTTTGTAGATTTCTAGGTTCTTGGGCTTAAACCCTAGAATCTTTTTCATTCCCAAAAAAAAATCCCCATCCGAGCTAGGATGGGAATTGAATATTTTGGAGGTGAATTTCATGTTATAAAACTACCCCAATTTTTTGAATACGAGACACGCATTGTGCCCGCCAAAGCCAAACGTATTGCTCATGGCCACGTTTACTTCTCTCTTCTGCGCCTGGTTCAGTGTCAGGTTGAGCGAAGGGTCTATCTGATCGTCCACCACACTATGGTTGATGGTCGGTGGCACCATCCCGTGTTCCATGGCCAAAATGGAGGCAATGGCCTCAATGGCCCCTGCTGCACCGAGCAAGTGTCCGGTCATGGATTTGGTGGAATTGATGTTGATCTTAGGTGCATGTTCCCCAAAAACTTTGGAAATGGCCTTGAGCTCGGCCACATCGCCCAATGGGGTAGATGTTCCGTGCGTATTGATAGCATCTACATCCTCAGGTTTCAGACCTGCATTCTGCAGACAGTTTTCCATCACTTTGACCACCCCTATTCCTTCTGGATGTGGTGCTGTCATATGATAGGCATCACTGGAAAGGCCTCCGCCGAGTACTTCGGCATAGATCTTCGCCCCTCTTGCCTTGGCGTGTTCGTATTCTTCCAGAATCAATGCACCTGCACCTTCTCCAAGAACAAACCCGTCACGTGTGGCATCAAAAGGTCTGGATGCCGTTTCAGGGCTTTCGTTCCGTGTGGAAAGGGCATGCATGGCATTGAATCCCCCCATACCCGCCATGGTAACGGCGGCCTCACTTCCTCCGGTCACGATGACGTCGCAATGGCCCAAACGGATATAATTGAGCGCATCTATCATGGCGTTGGCTGCTGATGCACAGGCCGAAACGGTGGTATAGTTTGGTCCCATGAACCCATGCTTGATGGAAATGTTCCCTGGTGCGATGTCCGCAATCATTTTTGGGATGAAGAAGGGGTTGAAACGAGGTGTCCCGTCTCCCTCGGCAAATCCGATCACCTCGTTTTGGAAGGTTTCCAATCCGCCGATTCCGGCTCCCCAGACAACACCGACCCTGAATTTATCCACAACATTGAGGTCAATCCCAGAGTCTGCAATGGCCTCATCTGAAGAGACAAGGGCATACTGTGCGAACCTGTCCAGTTTTCTCGCCTCCTTGCGATCAAAATAATCTTCGGGGTTGTACCCTTTCAGCTCACAGGCAAATTTTGTCTTGAACTTCTCGGTATCGAAATATGTGATGGGTGCAGAACCGCTTTTGCCGGTCCGTAGTCCTTCCCAATAGGCTTCCAGATTGTTGCCAATTGGAGTAAGCGCCCCCATTCCGGTAACCACAACTCGCTTTAACTGCATTGAACTATTTTTTTACCCTTTAGACCTAAATTATAAAAAAAATTATCCATGCGATAATCACCACATGGATAATTTAAAATCTTTAGCGATATATCATAAAATTATTTAGCTTCTTCTATATAGCTAATGGCCTGACCAACAGTGGCAATGTTTTCTGCTTGGTCATCTGGTATTTGGATATCAAATTCTTTCTCAAACTCCATGATAAGTTCAACAGTGTCCAAGGAATCCGCACCTAGATCGTTGGTAAAGCTAGCCTCAGCTACAACCTCATTCTCATCAACACCCAGTTTATCAACGATAATAGCCTTTACTCTTGATGCAATGTCTGACATAATTATTGTGGTTTTAAAAATTTAATCGTTGGCAAAAATATAAAACTTTGGATTAAATACACTATTTGTCGATAAATTGTGTCCAAATTAAACATCTTAAGGCTCAGTACATTACTTTAGCCGCCTGAAGTTAATCCAAAATCACGTCAATTCCTAACCCATGAAACGAATTGTTATCTTGGCATCGGGCAGTGGCTCAAATGCAGAGAATATCATTGTCCATTTCAAGGAAAATCCACAGGTTGAGGTCGTTGCGGTACTCACCAACAAGAGCTCCGCAAAGGTACTGGAACGCTGCGATAGACTACAGGTCCCAGCTTTTTACTTCAACAGGCCCGCTTTTACGGCATCGGATGCGGTGGTCCGGTTGCTCAAAGGGCTTGGTGCTGACCTTATCGTTCTTGCCGGCTTCCTTTGGAAGATTCCCCAAAATATCATAGATGCCTATCCCAATCAAATCATCAACATACACCCTGCACTATTGCCCAAATATGGGGGAAAGGGCATGTATGGGGAAAAGGTGCACCAAGCGGTAAAGGAACAGGGGGAGACGGAAACGGGCATTACCATACATTATGTAAATGAACATTATGACGAAGGCGCGATCATCTTCCAGGCAAAAACTGCCGTGGAACCTTCCGACAACCCCGATAGCATTGCACAAAAAGTGCACCAATTGGAATATGAGCATTTTCCAAAAGAGATAGAAAAACTCCTTTTATAATGGCAAAAAAGAAGTTTTATGTGGTCTGGAAAGGCAAGCACCCTGGCATTTTTGAGTCTTGGGCCGATTGCAAGGCACAGATCGAGGGGTTCAAGGGCGCCCAATACAAATCGTTTCCCACCTTCGCCGAAGCCAAAAAGGCCTATAATGGCAACTACTCGGATTACAAGGGCACCACAAAAGGCAAATCGGAACTTTCGCAACAAGAGCTGCTCAAAATAGGTGACCCCAACTATAACTCCATCGCAGTGGATGCAGCTTCCAGTGGCAATCCGGGCAAAATGGAATACCGGGGCGTGGACACCAAGACCAAAAAAGTACTGTTCCACCAAGGGCCTTTTGAGCAAGGGACCAGCAATGTGGGCGAGTTCTTGGCATTGGTGCACGGTCTTGCTTTTTTAAAGCAGAAAAAAAGCGATCGGATCTTGTATTCCGATTCCAGGATTGCCATCGGTTGGGTCCGAAAGGGCAAATGTGGCACCAAACTGGACAAGACCGCCAAAAACGAAAACCTTTTTGAGCTTATCCAAAGGGCCGAGGACTGGTTGAAAAAGAACAGGTACACCACCCCCATCGTGAAATGGGAGACCAAGGCATGGGGTGAAATCCCCGCAGATTTTGGCAGAAAATAATCGTGCCGCGGCCCATTTTCCAAAATTTTGACAATTGGAGCGAGCATAGTACCAAATGCATTGCTAAACCGTATATTTGCACCAAATTTTAACGAATGGGCAAATTGCTGATCGTGGGAAGCATGGCCTTTGATGCCATTGAGACCCCATTTGGAAAAACAGGCAAGATCTTGGGAGGCGCCGCAACGTTCATTGGCCTGGCCGCGACCCAGTTCAAGCTAAGGTCTGCCATCGTCTCCGTGGTGGGTGAAGATTTTCCCAAAGCATATATGGACATTTTGAAGGATAGGGACATTGACCTTTCCGGTGTCGAGGTGGTAAAAGGGGGCAAGACGTTCTTTTGGCAGGGCAAATACCATAATGATCTCAACTCAAGGGATACTTTGGCAACGGAGCTCAACACCTTGGCCGACTTCAACCCTATTGTCCCCGATGGTTTTGCCGATGCGGACGTGGTCATGTTGGGAAATCTGCATCCCAATATCCAAATGAGTGTAATTAATCAAATGGAAGAACGACCAAAGCTCATCATACTGGACACCATGAACTTTTGGATGAACCATACCTGGGACGAGCTTATGGACGTTATCGGGAAGATAGATGTCATCACCATAAATGACGAAGAGGCCCGACAAATGACCAAGGAATATTCCTTGGTGAAGGCCGCTGCCAAGATCCAGGAGATGGGGCCCAAGTATGTGGTCATCAAAAAAGGGGAACATGGAGCACTTTTGTTCCACGAAAACAATATTTTCTTTGCGCCCGCTCTTCCTTTGGAAGAGGTTTTTGATCCGACAGGTGCAGGGGACACCTTTGCCGGTGGTTTTGCGGGCTATCTCACCATGACCAGGAACATTTCGTTCGAGAGCATGAAAAATGCCATCATACACGGTTCCAATTTGGCTTCCTTTTGTGTGGAGCGTTTTGGCACCGAACGCATGGTGGAACTGAAAAAGCATGAGGTGGAGGCCCGTTTGATACAGTTTAAGGAATTGACACAGTTCAATATTGAATTAACATAAATACCCGCCCTGAAATTTTCGGGGCTTTTTTTATTTGGTTTGTTATGAGTGATGCCATTAAGCACGAATGCGGAATATCACTGATCCGTTTGCTTAAACCCCTGGAATACTACAAGGAGAAGTACGGTACGGCTTTCTATGGAGTGAACAAAATGTACCTGATGATGGAAAAGCAGCACAACCGCGGACAGGACGGTGCCGGGTTTGCGAGCATAAAGCTGGACATGAAACCGGGAGAGCGTTACATGAGCCGGGTGCGATCTGCCCAACAGCAGCCCATTCAGGATATTTTTGATCAGATCAATTCGCGCATAAATACCACCCTTGCCGAAAATCCGGGACACGATGATGATGTTGCCTGGCAGAAAAAGAACATTCCCTACATCGGTGAGCTTTTGATGGGGCACGTGCGCTATGGCACATTTGGCAAAAACAGCATAGAGAGCGTTCACCCGTTTTTGAGGCAGAACAACTGGATGCACCGTAACCTTATCGTAGCGGGCAACTTTAACCTCACCAATGTTGACGAGCTTTTTGGCAATCTGGTGGAATTGGGTCAGCACCCCAAGGAAATGGCCGATACCGTGACCGTTATGGAAAAGATCGGGCACTTTTTGGACGATGCCGTGGCCAAACTCTACAAACAGATCAAAAAGGAAGGATACAACAAAAGGGAGGCCTCCCCTTTGATCGCAGAACGCCTGAACGTGGCCAAAATATTGAAAAAAGCATCCAAAAACTGGGACGGTGGCTATACCATGGGTGGTCTTTTGGGCCATGGAGATGGTTTTGTGGTCCGTGACCCTGCGGGAATCCGACCCGCCTATTATTATAAGGACGACGAAGTGGTAGTGGTCGCTTCGGAACGGCCCGTGATCCAAACCGTTTTCAATGTAAAATTTGAAGATGTCATGGAATTGGATCCAGGGCACGCCATCATTGTAAAGAAAAACGGCTCCGTATCCATCAAGGAGATTTTGGAGCCCTTGGAGCGCAAGGCCTGCTCCTTTGAGCGCATCTATTTTTCCCGTGGTAGCGACAAGGAAATCTATCAGGAACGGAAAATGCTCGGAAAATTGGTCTTCCCGCAGATCTTGAAGTCGATAAATGATGATCTGGCCAACACGGTGTTCTCCTATATCCCCAATACCGCCGAGACTTCCTTTTTTGGTATGGTAAAAGAGGCCCAGAGCTATCTCAACAAAAAGAAAGAGGAACAGATTTTGGCCTTGGGGCCCAATATAACCGGGGAACAGCTCCATGAAATCTTGGATGTACGGCCACGGATCGAGAAAGTGGCCATAAAAGATGCCAAGCTGCGCACCTTTATCACCCAAGATAGCAACCGTGACGATCTGGTGACCCACGTTTATGATATTTCGTACGGCTCTGTGAAGGAGACCGACAACCTTGTCATCATAGATGACAGTATCGTAAGAGGGACCACCTTAAAAAGAAGTATCCTAAAAATATTGGATAGGCTCTCACCCAAGAAAATCATCGTGGTCTCCTCCGCACCGCAGATCCGTTATCCGGATTGCTACGGTATCGACATGGCCAAGTTGGAGGACTTTGTGGCCTTTAAGGCCGCCCAGGCCCTGCACGAAGAGCAAGGGACCACACACAAGATCAAGGAGATCTACGAAAAATGCCTTACGCAGTTGAAATCCAAGGACAAGGACGTTGTCAACTATGTGAAAGAGTTCTATGAACCGTTCACACCGGAGCAGATCTCCAAAAAGATTGCCGAGATATTGAGCCCTGAAGGCATAAAGGCAGAAGTGGACATCATATACCAGACCGTGGAAAGTCTGCACGAGGCCTGCCCCAAAAATTTGGGTGACTGGTATTTCACGGGGGATTATCCCACTCCTGGCGGTAACCGCGTAGTGAACCGGGCCTTCATCAACTTCTTTGAAGGGAAGAACGAAAGGGCTTATTGATTCTATATATCCATCGGCCCATATAAGAGTGTGCATTTCATCGATGAAACGAGTAGATTAGCGGCTTTTTATACAATGGGCAGGACACAATCCTACTTTAGTATTGCCATAGCATAAGTAGGTTAAGTTCATGGTAAGATTTGGGGCAAAAAAGGTGGAATTTCTTCCACCTTTTTTATTTTCTACCCTTCCCAATCAGTTCTGTTTCCTCCTATTCCAATTCAATTTTCACTATAACATTGCGGAAAAACCCCGGTTTTTTTAAGGTTTTTGTCCAATGCAGATTATAGGTCAAAGTTGTTATCTTGGGCCAACACACAACCCCCATACTTGTACAGTGCAGCAAAACCGTATATGAGCACAATGTTCATATACACCATGTTGCGTCGTATTTTAAAGATTCCCCCAAATCTTATTATCAATTTAAAACTTGACAAGTATGAAACCATTGAAAAACCTACTACCGGTAATGCTACTGGCCCTGCTCATGGCCTGTGAAAAACAGGAAGCCACCTATCCGGAACCAAACCAGGAAACGGACGACAGGAACGTCAGGCTAGAATCCCTGACCATTGACGAACTGCCCCAACTTGTTGGGGCCATAGAAAAGCGGGGCTCCAAAATGGGATGGGCCTCCAAAAGCGAAGGTGGGGACATTGTGCTGGACGGCAGCCGTGTACTGGCCGTGACGGACTCCGTGGGGAACAGGACCTACTCCCTGAGGATGTACGTGCCCGGAACGCCCCACAACGTGTTCTACAACGTGGTGGGCAAACAGACCCACGATGGGGTGCAGAACGAGCCCTTTGTGCTACGCTACGAAGTGGACGAGGACTACTGGCCCGAGTACGCGGCAGGGCCAAGACAGGAAAAGCCGTTCAGGGGAAAGATTGGTCTGTACAATCTGGAGACCTTTGGCCTGCAGAACATGCAGGAGGGCAGGACGGGCGGCACCCCCGAGCCCTGCTACGAGGCGATCGCTGACGGGAACGGGAACGGTGGCAGCGGGGGAAACAACAGTGGCGGGAGCTCCAACGGGGGCACGGACCACGACCCGGGGAGCGACTACCAATATTGGAACACCTATGCCCCGGACAATGGCGGGGGTTCGGGAGGGCGAGAGCCCTTCGTGGAAGTGGGCGAGGGCAGGTTCGGCGACTTTGGGACGGACGGCACATGGAAAAGGGCGTTGACGGGCAAGAGTGCGGACTGCCC
>NZ_QXFO01000008.1 GCF_003584105.1 Flagellimonas taeanensis | reverse complement strand
ATTGAAAAACCTACTACCGGTAATGCTACTGGCCCTGCTCATGGCCTGTGAAAAACAGGAAGCCACCTATCCGGAACCAAACCAGGAAACGGACGACAGGAACGTCAGGCTAGAATCCCTGACCATTGACGAACTGCCCCAACTTGTTGGGGCCATAGAAAAGCGGGGCTCCAAAATGGGATGGGCCTCCAAAAGCGAAGGTGGGGACATTGTGCTGGACGGCAGCCGTGTACTGGCCGTGACGGACTCCGTGGGGAACAGGACCTACTCCCTGAGGATGTACGTGCCCGGAACGCCCCACAACGTGTTCTACAACGTGGTGGGCAAACAGACCCACGATGGGGTGCAGAACGAGCCCTTTGTGCTACGCTACGAAGTGGACGAGGACTACTGGCCCGAGTACGCGGCAGGGCCAAGACAGGAAAAGCCGTTCAGGGGAAAGATTGGTCTGTACAATCTGGAGACCTTTGGCCTGCAGAACATGCAGGAGGGCAGGACGGGCGGCACCCCCGAGCCCTGCTACGAGGCGATCGCTGACGGGAACGGGAACGGTGGCAGCGGGGGAAACAACAGTGGCGGGAGCTCCAACGGGGGCACGGACCACGACCCGGGGAGCGACTACCAATATTGGAACACCTATGCCCCGGACAATGGCGGGGGTTCGGGAGGGCGAGAGCCCTTCGTGGAAGTGGGCGAGGGCAGGTTCGGCGACTTTGGGACGGACGGCACATGGAAAAGGGCGTTGACGGGCAAGAGTGCGGACTGCCCTGAGGAGGAGACGCTGCTGCCCATTAATGAGGATGATGAAAAAATTGGTGTAGATGTATCTGTGGACCCATGTGTAAAAGGCATTATTAACAAATTAAAAACAAAGGATATGCAAAACCTTACTGTACCCAATATTGGCCAACTTGCAGGTACGGGACATTTATCGCAAACCATCATAGATATGTTTGATGGTAGCACAAACTACCATTTGAATTTTAAGGTTGCTGATGCCACTACCTCTGGAGGTTTAAAAAGGAATGCATATACTGATCCAAATCCAAATACACCTAATAAAGGTGAAGTTACATTTGATATAGTTTTGGATGAAGACTTTGTAAAAAATGCAACTCAATTGGCGATAGCAAGAACAATAATACACGAATCTTTACATGCATATTTGAGTTATTCTGTTCAAAATTATAGCTCAGCTCCTTTCAGTCAATTATTCTACGATTATGTCTCAACCAAGGGGTATACCACAAATACTGCACAACATAACATAATGACACAATTTGCCGATGCCATTGGACATTCGTTATCAGTTTGGGATAATAATAAACAGAGCATTGAATATTATAAAAACTTGGCATGGTCAGGTGATATGCTAAATACAACTGCCTTTAACAAATTATCTTTATCAAGACAAAGCTCAATTAAGAATGCCAATAAAAATGAAGGAAATGCTGCTTATCCTGCCAATAGCAATGCAAAAGGAATCAAATGTCCATAATCTTGAAACATAAGAATATGAAAGAAATAAAATATTTAATCTGTTCTGTTGCAATTCTCTTTGGCTTGAACTGTAAAAGCACCCATGGTATTCAAGAAATAACCTTGGAGCAATACGAGGTTATCTATACCTATTTTGAAAACAAAAAGGAGAAAAAATTGTTCTTTAAACCTTTGGTCAAACCTTCCAGTAGTTCAACTTTAGTTGATTTGATCAACTACAGTGAATTGAACAGTTCCCATGATATCATTGAAAAAAAATTTGGAGTTGAATTTAAAAAAATTTTTGATGAAGAGGAGATGATACGACTTAAATCAAAAGCCCAATCAGTTAAGAGAATAAATTTTAATAAAGGAGCGCTCGGTGACATTACAATCTCCAAAAAACATGATTTTAATACTTTGACTCTCTCTGTCCCCATTTTATCAAAAGATGGAAAGTATGCTCTAATGTATGTAGAAAGCGTAGGGGGTGGAGATTTGATAATTTTCAAAAAGATTGATAAAAGATGGAAGGCCAATTATATTCTCAGCGATTGGATTTCTTAAGGGATACGCTGGGGATACCCAATAAAGTCCCATTGATCTATTTAAGTGAGCGGCTGGAAATAATATGTTTTGTGAAAAAACTGTCCTAAAGACAAGGTGTATGTACCGTTTAACAAGACCAGATTGTTAGTCTTTGTTTAAATCGCTTTGATGAATAGATTGATTTTTTACTTATTTCTAATTGTTTCACATATGATGGGGTATGCACAATTGAATGAAAGCATATTATCTAAGGATTTCATTATGATTAAAAATATTGATTTTAGATCAGTGAATGAAGAGGATTATGATAATCTGGACATTGAATATAAAAGTGATTATTATTATGAGCCTAAAAATGAACCTCCTATGACATTTTTGGGCTATCCAGTTTCGTTTGCCTCATTTTATCTGACCCATGACGAGAAAATTAAAAGTTTTGGCATGCAAATACTTACGGATAACGCTACTTTGTTTTATCAGAAAGTAAAGGAAACATATGGTTCTTTTTCTGTATCAAGTCCTAGCGTATTTTTTTTCGAAAAACATGGGATATCCTTACCCAAAGAGTACAGTGAAGAGGCAGAAAAAATAATTGCAAATCTTCCAATACCTACAGTTGAAGAATATAAGGACACGAGGACTATCAGTTGGTATTTAAAAATTGAAAGGAGTACTGGGGCGGATAATGCTACATTGAAAATTTACAATCATCCAGTAAAAGGTTTAAATTTTGAGAGTCATGACCGAGAATTGCGAATTGTTTTTTCTCTGGATGATTTGGAGGATTGAACCTGGAACGTCCCTGCTAGCACCATCTTCATGTCGTTCACAAATCCATTTTTGAAAGTAGCAGGAGCAAAAGGCAAAAAAGGTGGAATCTCTTCCACCTTTTTTATTTTCTACCATACCCAATCTGGAAAATCACTTCTTTTCTTGACAAATGTCAATTATTGGCCCAAGTTGTACACTTCAACGCATTTAAGCGAGTTTCATCCAAAAATTTATCAGGCCTGCTGCCCCTTGGTGTACATTTGGAGGACCATAGCATAAGTAGGTTAAGTTCATGGTAAGATTTGGGGAAAGAAGGCGGAGCATGCTCCGCCTTCTTTATGTTTGACTACCAAGGATTTATCCATTTTATCGACGAACTGCACGTTTTCTTTTTTCTACAAAAAGCAAAAATTTCCCCAAAAGCCTTTGTTATTTTACACAATACCAGTATTTTAGTCCCGCCATAGCATAAGTAGGTTAAGTTTATGGTAAGATTTGGGACGAAAAGGGCGGGGGCTTCCTCGCCCTTTTCTATTTATCAATGGTTTGGAAACAAAAAAGCCGTGCACAAGTGCACGGCTTTTCTTTTTAAGGAATGCTTTTCCGCTATTTGGCGGCCTTGTAGTTTTCTGAAACCTTGTCCCAGTTCACCACATTGAAGAAGGCCGAAATATAATCGGGTCTCCTGTTCTGGTAGTTCAAATAATAGGCATGCTCCCAAACATCCAATCCCAAAATGGGTTGTCCTCCACAGCCTACATTGGGCATGATGGGGTTATCTTGGTTGGGCGTGGAACAGATTTCCAATTTTCCACCCTTGTGCACACATAACCATGCCCATCCAGAACCAAAACGGGTTGCGGCAGCTGCGGCAAATTTTTCCTTGAAAGCATCAAAAGAGCCAAAAGCATCGTTAATGGCCGTTGCAAGGTCTCCGCTTGGCGTACCACCTCCATTGGGGGACATTACTTCCCAGAAAAGTGAGTGGTTGTAAAAACCTCCACCATTGTTTCGCACGGCACCGTTGTTCATATCCAAGTTGGACAGGATATCCATGATGTCCTTTCCTTCTAAATCGGTGCCAGCAATGGCATTGTTCAAATTGGTCGTGTAGCCATTGTGGTGCTTGGTATGGTGGATCTCCATGGTCCTAGCGTCTATATGTGGTTCCAGCGCATCGTACGCATACGGTAACTTTGGTAATTCAAAAGCCATAATATTTGTGTTTTTATGTTAGTACTTAATTCCTGTAAAAATACGGGTTTTAACAAACATATTCCGCTAAATCCCTGTTAAGTTAAAGCTCGGAATCCGTATTTTGCAACAAAAATCTCCTTGGAGGCATCACATTTTAAAATATACAGTGCGTCGGCAGGTTCGGGCAAAACCTATGCCTTGGCCAAGGAGTATATCAAATTGTTACTGTCCAACGATTCCCCCTCGAAGTTCCGCCAAATTTTGGCCATTACCTTTACCAACAAGGCCGTGGACGAAATGAAGACCCGGATCTTGGACAATCTCTATGCTTTTGGGCAGGACCCCGTACCCGAAAAACAGCAAGGCCTGTTCTTGTCACTTTGTGATGAGCTTTCTTTGAACGAGGAGCAATTGCGAAAAAAGGCCTCGCTGATCTTAAAACGTATCCTCCACAATTACTCTTTTTTTGAGATATCGACCATTGACAAGTTCAACCATAAGATCATCAAGACCTTTGCCCGTGACCTGCAACTGTCGCAAAATTTCGAGGTAGAGCTGAATCTGGACCTGCTTTTGGAAGAAGCTGTGGGAAGATTGCTGGAACGGGCCGGTGATGATGAAAAACTGACCGAAGTCCTCATCGCCTTCTCCCTCGAGAAAATCGATGACGACAAAAGCTGGAACATTGCCTATGACCTTGTGGAAATCGGGAAACTGCTGTTCCAGGAAAACCATGCGGAACATATAGGGCCACTGCGCACCAAGACCATTGGGGACTTTCAGGACATCCAACAACGATTGGCATCGGAAAGTAAGGCCCTCGAGGAAAAGATAAAACAACGCGCCCAAAATGTACTTCAGGAAATAGAACGCCAAGGGTTCGATATGGGTGATTTTCCCCGACAAACGCTGCCCAATCATTTCCAAAGAATGATGGATGGGGAATGCAACCCCAAAAACATCTATACCAGTAAAACACTGGAAACCAAACTTGTTGATGGCAAGTTGCTCAAAGCCGCAGATAAAAGGGATGTGTCCGGTCTGGCCGCTTTTATTTTGGAGCACTATCTGGCCATCAAGCAACTCGTCTATCGGCACAGCTATCTGAAAAATGTATATGGCAATATCGTACCGATGACCGTCTTGAACGAAATTGCCAAAGAAATCAAAAACATAGAGTTGGATCGGGACATTGTTCCCATTTCCTCCCTCAATTCCATCCTCTCCAAAGAGATCAAGGACCAGCCCGTGCCTTTCATTTATGAACGGATGGGCGAAAAGTACCGTCATTATTTCATTGATGAGTTCCAGGACACCTCCAAAATGCAATGGGACAATTTGGTGCCACTGATCGGCAACGCTTTGGAGAGCGAGACCGAAAGACAGGAACGGGGTTCTCTTTTTTTGGTAGGCGATGTGAAACAGGCCATTTACCGATGGCGGGGCGGGCGGGCCGAACAGTTCCTTGACCTGCTCACTGGAAAGGCACATCCTTTTACAGTGGAGCCCAGTATCCATTCCCTGGACACCAACTGGAGGAGCTGTGATGAAATCGTGAGTTTCAACAATGGCTTTTTTACAGAAGTGGCCCCTGTCCTTGGCAATGAGGATTATCGAAACCTATTCTTGAACGACTCCCACCAAAAAACGAACCATAGGCCCGGAGGGTATGTGGAACTGTCCTTTTTGGACAAGGATGTGGAGAACAAGGATGAGGCCTATTGCACCAAGGTATTGGAAACCATCCAGAAGATCACCTTGGAAGGCCATTCGTTCTCGGACATTTGTGTGCTGGTGCGGGACAATAAAAAAGGGATGGTGTTGGCCGATTTCTTGGCGCAGCAAAACATTCCCATTATTTCTTCGGATGCCCTATTGCTGGACAACAATGAAAAGGTAACCTTCCTGATTTCCATCCTCCGGATCTTTGAAAACATACTGGACCGGGACGCGGCATACCATATTCTATTGTACCTGTCCAAAGAAAGTACGGAAAGGCACCAGATCATCTCCAAAAACTTGGAGCATGTGGCCCGCTTTCTGGCCAACGGGTATGACTTCCATATTGACCGACTGAAAGGAGAGTCCGTTTTCAACATTCTGGAGCGAGCCATAATACATTTTGGCCTTGCCGAGGGCTCAGTGGCGCACATTTCGTTCTTGATGGACGAGGTCCTGGATCTTGAAAAAAGGGAAGGCCCCAGCATCTATGCTTTCCTTACTTATTGGGAGGTAAAAAAAGAATCGTTGTCCATAGCTGCACCCGATGGTGTGGATGCAGTGAAGATCATGACCATCCACAAGGCCAAAGGCCTGGAATTTCCCTTTGTGATCTTTCCCTTTGCCAATGCCTTACTGGACGATAAGCGAAAGAAAAAGAAATCATGGGTGCCCGTTCCCCAAAATGAAACGGATTTGGGTCTGGATGAATTTCTCATCAACAACAATAAGGATATGTTGGAGTACAATGAGATTGCCCAACTGAAATATATGGAAGAAGAGCAGAAAACCTTGCTGGATTCGATGAACGTGCTCTACGTGGCCCTGACCCGGCCGGTAAAAGGCCTGTTCGTGATCTCGGAAACGACCAAGACCCTTTCCTCCATTGATTCTGCCACTTCATACACCGACCTTTTTCTGTGGTACATCCAGCAAAAGGGTATTCCTGAAAACGACTCCGGTGTATATACCGTCGGGACGTTCCCCAAAAAAGAACAGGGCAGTACCCCTGCCAGTTCCAAGGATAACCATATCCCCTACATTACCCGGCCCAAAGCGGATACGGCATTCACCATTTCCACCAAATCGGGCCGTATGTGGGACGATGGGCGTATGGAGGCCATTGAACTGGGAAACCTCGTCCATTTTGCATTGAGTCAAATCCGAACGGTAGCCGATGTTGACCCTGTTTTAGAGCGATTGGAGCGGGAAGGGCATTGTTCAAAAGGGGCGGCGGTTGATATCAAACAAAAAATCATGGCCGTGGTGGACCATCCCAAATTACAGGCTTTCTTTCAGGAAGGCCCCCAAATATGGAACGAGCAGGAGATCCTGACGGCAAACGGCCCTTCGCTTCGCCCGGACAGGATGGTCATTTCCGGAAACGAGGCCACCATCATCGACTACAAAACGGGCAAGCCCTCTCCATCCCACAAAGAACAGATCAGCCAATATGGGGATATCCTAAAGGAAATGGGCCATACCATCAAACATTCCATTATTGTTTATATTGACCAGCAAATAGAACCTATTTTTGTGTAAAACGAATTAAAGATATGTACGGTAACATCAAAGAACATTTGGCCCAAGAGTTGAAAGAAATTGAAGAAGCGGGCCTGTATAAAAAAGAACGGATCATTACCTCTCCCCAAGGGGCCGTGATAAAAATCTCCACAGGGCAGGAGGTCATCAACTTCTGCGCCAACAATTATTTGGGACTGTCCTCCCACCCCGATGTGATCCAAGCGGCCAAGGATGCCATGGACACACACGGCTTCGGGATGTCATCCGTAAGGTTCATCTGCGGCACACAGAACATCCACAAGGAACTGGAACAAAAGATCGCTGATTTTTATGGCACGGAGGATACCATATTATATGCGGCGGCATTCGATGCCAATGGTGGGGTGTTCGAACCCTTGTTGACCGCTGAGGATGCCATCATTTCCGATTCGCTGAACCATGCTTCCATCATAGATGGGGTACGTTTGTGCAAGGCCATGCGCTACAGGTATGCCAACAATGACATGGCCGATCTGGAGGAGCAGTTGAAGCAAAGTGTGAAAGACGGTGCACGGTTCAAGATCATTGTGACCGACGGGGTCTTTTCCATGGACGGACTTGTGGCACCATTGGACAAGATCTGTGACCTTGCCGATACATATGATGCCATGGTCATGATCGATGAATGCCATGCTGCAGGTTTCATTGGCCAAACAGGGCGTGGAACCTTGGAAGAAAAGGGCGTCATGGACCGCATCGACATCATTACCGGAACCTTGGGCAAGGCCTTGGGCGGGGCTATGGGTGGCTACACCACTGGGAAAAAGGAGATTATCGAGATACTTCGCCAGCGTTCCAGGCCCTATTTGTTCTCCAATTCGTTGGCTCCGGCCATTGTAGGGGCGTCCATCAAGGTCTTTGAGATGTTGGACAAGGACACTTCATTACGCGACAAACTCCAGAGCAATACGGAATATTTCAAAAAAGGGATGAAGGAAGCTGGTTTTGACATTATTGATGGGGATTCCGCCATTGTACCGGTAATGCTCTACGATGCCAAACTCTCCCAAAAAATGGCCGATATGCTCTTGGATGAAGGGATTTATGTCATCGGTTTCTTCTATCCAGTGGTGCCCAAAGGCAGGGCGCGAATCCGGGTGCAATTATCGGCCGCCCACGAAAAGCACCATTTAGACCATGCAATAAATGCATTTACGAAAGTTGGAAAATCTCTAAAAATCGTTTAAATGCTGCAAAAGTTCCATGTAATGCGTTAAAAAAAAAGAAAATTTGATTTTGTTAATAGTTTTTAACAACTTACATTTGCAGCTGATAAACACTTAAACTTAAAATTTTGAGCATGAAACATCTTAGCAAATTATTGGTTGTTGCCCTAGTATTTGTAGGGTTTAACAACATACAAGCGCAAGACGAGAATAATCCATGGCAAGTGAGCATTGGAGTGAATGCAATAGATGCTTACCCTACCAATGATGAAAACAACCCGTTTTCAAGTACTACATTGTTCGATGAGTACTTCAACGTCTCTGACCACTGGAACATCTTGCCTTCTGTATCTTACGTTGGTGTGTCCAAGTACATCGGTGATGGATTCTCTGTTGGAGCTAGAGGTTCCTTGAACAGAATCGAAAAAATCGGTGATGTTTCTGTAGATGACCTTTCACACTACGCTATAGATGGTACCATCAAATATAACTTCCTTAAGAACACAACCCTTGATCCTTTCGTTGAAATCGGCGGTGGTTACACTTGGGTTGATGAAATTGGAGCTGGTACTGCAAACGGAGGTGTTGGTTTGAACATCTGGTTTTCTGAAAACATCGGTTTGACCCTTCAAACACAGTACAAGCACGCTTTCGAAGATTACTTGGTTAAACATTTCCAACATTTGGCTGGTCTTAGCATCAAGTTTGGTGGTACTGACACTGATGGTGACGGTATCTATGACAAAGACGATGCTTGTCCAGAAGTAGCTGGTTTGGAAGCTTTCAACGGATGTCCTGATTCTGACGGTGATGGTATCGAGGATTCCAAAGATGCTTGTCCTAACGAAGCTGGTTCCAAAGAAATGAACGGATGTCCTGATTCTGACGGTGACGGTGTTGCCGATAAAGATGATGCTTGTCCTAACGAAGCTGGTCTTCCTGCCCTAGGCGGATGTCCTGATGCTGACGGTGATGGTGTTGCCGATAAGGACGATGCTTGTCCTAACGAAGCTGGTCCTTCTGCCAACAAAGGTTGCCCATGGCCTGATACTGATGGTGATGGTGTACTTGACAAAGACGATCAGTGTCCAGAAGTTGCTGGTACTGTTGCCAACAAAGGTTGTCCAGAAGTAACTGAAGAAGTTCAGAAGCAATTGAACGACTACGCAAGGACTATCTTGTTCGATACTGGTAAATCTTCCATCAAGGCAGAATCTACTTCTGTAATGGTTGACATCATCCAAATCTTGAACGAGTATCCTAATGCCAAGTTCACTGTAGAAGGTCACACTGATAGCGTTGGTAGCGAGAGCTTGAACCAAAAACTATCTGAAGAAAGAGCCAACTCAGTAAGAAGCTTCTTGATTGACAAAGGAATCTCTTCAAGCAGATTGACAGCTATCGGTTACGGTGAGGCTAAGCCTATCGCCACCAACAATACAGCTGCTGGTAGAAAGCAAAACAGACGAGTTGAAATCAACTTGGTAAAATAATAAGGAAACCTAAAGTTTTCTTTTCAAAAGGCTCCCGTTCCGGGAGCCTTTTTTATTTTTATATATGCACACAACATTCCTTGAACATGTCCTGGACGATCTGGAAAAAAAGCAACTGGACATTGCTTCATGCATCTTCGTGCTACCCAGCAAACGTTCGGGGACCTTCTTGAAAAAACACATTTCAAAAAGACTGTCCAAGAGTGTGTTCAGCCCACAGACCCTATCCATACAGGAATTCATAGAAGCCCTCACCGGACTTTCACAATCGAGCAATGTGGATCTGTTGTTCAACCTATATGCCGTTTATAAAGATGCCGATATCCATCAACATGAGGATTTTTCATCCTTTATCAAATGGGGACAGACGCTTCTCCATGATTTCAATGAGATCGATGGTTATCTGATTCCTGCCAAGGACATCCTCAACTACCTTTCCGCCATAAAGGAACTGAACCACTGGTCCCTTCAAAAGGAAAAAACGGAACTCGTTGAGAATTATCTTCAGCTTTGGGGCAAATTGGAGAGCATGTATGGGAAATTCACTTCTGCCCTTTTAAACCAAAAAACAGGCTATCAAGGTCTTATCCAAAGGATTGCCGTTCAAAGCTTGTCCGAACAGTCAAAAGCCTCAAGTGCCAATCCTGTTATTTTTGTTGGTTTCAATGCGCTCAACAATGCAGAGTCCCAAATCATTCAGCATTATCTGGAACAGGGGAATGCGTACATCTATTGGGACATCGACGCCTATTTCCTAAACGACCCCATCCATGATGCCGGGCTCTTTATCCGAAACTATCAGCGTGAATGGCCCTATCTCAAAAACCAGGACCAAATAACGACACAGGATAGTTTTCTGTCGCCCAAAAAAATAGCCATTACCGGGGTTCCCAAAAATATCTCACAGACCAAATATGTGGGCCAATTGCTACAAGAACTGGCGGCAAAAGACAAGAACGGTCTAAAGAACACGGCCCTTGTACTGGCAGACGAAACCTTGCTGGACCCCATGCTCAAAGCTGTTCCAGCATCCATTGGCGAGGTGAACATCACCATGGGCTATCCGCTGAACAAAACCGTACTGCATTCATTCTTCCTAACCTATCTGGAACTCTGCCTGAATGTTTCTGAAAGAGGATGGTTCTATAAAAACGTGCTGGAATTCATATCCAATCCATATGTATCGGTACTTTCGGCTTCCGAAGAAACAGATTTTGCCAAAACGTTGGCCAAGGACATCAAGGAAGGTAATTGGCTGTATGTGGCCCCGGATATGCTTTCCGCTTATGATGGCTCAAAAGAGCTCTTGGCACTACTCTTTCCCAAGAAATCCATTTCGCCCAAAGAATGGGTAGATCATTGCCTATTGCTTATCCAGCACTTGAAAGCTATCTTTCAATCCCAAGAAAATGCTCTTGAGCTGGAATATCTCTACCGCTTCCATACCCTTTTCAACCAATTGGGGCAATACTTGGAAAAAGTGGACTTTATGGCAGAACTGAAGTCCATCAAAAATCTCTTCAAACAGCTGTCATCCGTAGAAATCTTGGATTTTATCGGCGAACCACTTACTGGGCTTCAGCTGATGGGGATGTTGGAAAGTAGGAACCTCGATTTTGAAACTGTCATCATCACCTCCGTCAATGAGGGCATCCTTCCATCGGGTAAATCCAACAATTCTTTCATCCCTTTTGATGTAAAACGGGATTATGGTCTGCCCACCTATAAGGAAAAGGACGCCATTTACACCTATCACTTTTATCGACTCATACAACGCGCAAAGAATGTGCACATCATCTATAATACGGAGCCAGATGTATTGGAAGGAGGGGAAAAGAGCAGGCTCATCACCCAATTGCTGACGGATGCGAACATACGGCCCTATGTGGAACATGCCATTGCGTCCCCTGAAATCAAAATAGAAGCCAGGCCACTTTTGCACATCGACAAGGATACCGTGTTGATGGAAGACCTAAAGACCTTTGCAGCAAAGGGATTTTCTCCCACCTCCTTGACCAATTACATCAAGAATCCAATAGATTTCTATAAAAGGAACATACTGAAAATCAATGACCTGGAAGAAGTTGAGGAAAACATTGCGGCAAATACCTTTGGTACTATCGTGCATGACAGTTTGGAACAATTGTACACCCCTCTGATCAATTCCATCCTGACTACAGAAAATATGTCGGCCCTTAAGGCCCAGATTGCTGAAACCGTGTCCCAAAACTTTCAAAAAAGCCTTGCGGGTGTGGACATTTCCAAAGGAAAGTTCCTTTTGGTGTACAATGTCATCATAAAATATCTGCAGAATTTCATCGACATGGAACTGCAAAACTTGAAAGGGCACACAATCAAAATATTGGCCTTGGAGGAAAAGTATGAGGTGCCCCTCAACATTCCTGGGCTGGACTTTCCCATAGTGCTGAAAGGCACTTTGGACCGTGTGGATGAAATCGATGGGACCATTAGGATCATTGACTACAAAACAGGCAAGGTAGAACCCAAGAACGTCAAAATTACGGACTGGGAAGAACTTATCACCGAATATGACAAGAGCAAGGCCTTTCAACTGCTTTGTTACGCCCATATGTACCGCAAAAAGCATGGGGCAACCTCACTGTTGGCAGGCATCTATTCCTTTAAGAATCTAGGACAGGGGCTATTCTCCTTTGTTGAGGACAAAAACCCGCTCATTGAAGAAAACACGCTTGTTTCCTTTGAGGCCAAGCTCCATCAGTTGATATACGACATTCTAGATCCCAAGATCCCGTTCACCGAGAAGAGGGACTGATCATTTGAGGTCCGGGCGCGTAGGCCTCACTTCAATTTTGCTGGGCAATGTTCGAGGGTGCATCAACAGCAGATCCACCACAAGTTTTCCAATGTCTTCCGGCTGAATTTTCCAGGCATCTTTTTCCGATGGCTCATGGTCGTTGAAATGACTGGCCACGGAACCGGGCATTATGGTCGTTACCTTGATATTGTATTGTCTGAGGTCCAACATGGCCGCCTGGGTGAAGCCGACCACGCCAAACTTGGTGGCATTATAGCCCGATGCAGTGGCAAAAAAATTGGTGCCGGCCAAACTGGCCAAGGTCATATAGTACCCTTCCGATTTTTTTAGCGCCTCAACAGAAGCCTTCAGGGTGTGGAAAACCCCATTGAGATTGGTGTCGATCATTTGGTGCCAATCTTGTTCCGTCATTTCATCAATCGGCGCAAAGTGGCCTACCCCAGCATTGGCCATCACCACGTCCAATTGTCCCCAAGCAGCAAGAATGGCCTCGACCGCCTTTTTCTCATCCTCCAATCGGGACACGTCCGACACAAGTCCAAGCACTCGGTCCCTATCACCAAGCTTCTTGATGGCTGCGTCAACACTTTGTTTGCTCCTTCCGCTAATGGCCACTTTCATGCCCTGTGCCAGAAGACTTTCTGCGATTCCGTATCCTATTCCTTTAGTGCCTCCCGTGATGTAGGCCACTTTATCTTTCAATTCCATGATCATTGTTTTTATATACCAAAGTTGGGAAATGAAATGGCTCAAAGCAAAAAAACCATCCTAAAGGATGGTTAATTTTAGGGTAGGCACACAGTGCATCGGTATACTGTCGAAAAGTGCTACATTTATAAAGCTCCTAGGGATTGATAAAAATTGAAGAGCCGTATTGATTATCAGTATTTACTGGAAAAACAAATCTAAAATTATGATCAAAAGAATCGGAATATGGGTACTGTTCGTCTTGATGGCCAACAGGATATCGGCACAGGGCGATAATGAAATCGTCCAGTTTAGTAGCACACTCAACCAATTCCTCAATGTTCGTGATTTTTGCATTTCCGAAAGCGGGGACGAGGCCTATTTTACCCTCCAGAGCCCATTCCAGGAAATTTCCCAAATTGCCCGTATCATAAAGAAGAACAATGAATGGACGACACCCGAACTATTGCCTTTTTCTGATGTCTATATGGATTTGGAGCCTTTCTTATCCATGGACGGAAAACGTCTGTATTTTGTTTCCGATAGGCCTTTGGACGATTCCGCACAAGAAAAAAAAGATTTCGATATTTGGTACGTGGAACGAAATGGCTTAGGGGAGGAATGGTCAAAACCAAAGAATCTGGGGGCTCCCATCAACTCAGATCTGAACGAATTTTATCCGACGCTCAGTGAGAACAACAACCTGTACTTCACCTTGGAATCCCCCAATGGACTAGGGAAAGATGATATTTATTTTTCTCGTTGGGAAAATGGCACCTATTCCACCCCCGCTTTGTTGGATGAAAACATCAACAGCCCTGGTTATGAGTTCAATGCGTTTATCTCTAGAAAAGAAGATTATCTCCTGTTTTCCAAATACAATGAAGAAGGAGGCCTTGGAAGTGGAGACCTTTATATCTCCAGAAAAGATGCCAATGGCAACTGGGCAAAAGCGGAAAACATTGGGGCGCCCATCAACACCAAATACATGGAATACTGCCCATTTTATGATGAGAAAAACCAACTTTTGTATTTCACGAGCAGAAGGAACAATATGGCACCCAGAGCTTTTGGTTCGATTTCAGAATTCCAGGAATACATCTACGGGAGCAACAATGGCCTGAGCAAGATCTATAGAACCAAATTTGTAATGGAATGAAAATGAAAAACCTGTCCCTACTACTTTTATTTGTCGTTTCCATGTCCGTTTGGGGACAAAAAAGTGAAACGACCACCGAATTCGTCGTTAGCGGGCTGGTAAAAAAAGAACTGAAGTTCACCATGACCGACATTGAAAAGCATCCTTCAAAACCCATTGGGGACGTAGTGATCACCAACCACATGGGAGAGCCCCGAGGGACAGCCAAACAATTGAAGGGAATATTGGTAAAGGAATTGTTGGACGATATGGAACTGCAAGAAGAAAGCCCAAAGCGGTTCAGCGAATTCTATCTGACCTTTGTTGCCATCGACAATTACAAAGTGGTCTACTCTTGGAATGAAATATTCAATTCCCCGACGGGTGACCAGTTGTTCGTGATTACCTCAAGGGACGGGAAAGACATCAAGGATATGCCGGAGAGTATATTGATCCTGACCCCAACCGACTTCAAAACGGGACGAAGGCATATCAAAGGCTTGAGCAAGATCCTAGTGGAAAGGATAAAGTAAGAGAAAAGCTCTTCTTTGTGCGTAGACCTATCACCCTAATAAAAATGCTATATTTAATTTATTGAGAATTGGGTGCGGGAGTTTATCGTTGTCAAATTGGTGTAAATAGATGCTTAAACGGTGTACTGTATTTTTGGTGATTTTATTCATTTGTTCATGTATTGCTCCTAAAAATGGAAAAATGAACAACTACAACTCTAAGGTAAAGTTCAAGTTAAAACAGGAAATCCTTTTTCCAGATTTTTCCATTCAGTATATGGGAAAAGAAACTGTTCAAGGCCCAAACCAAGCAAAGTGGAAAATGACTATTTATCATTTTCAAGTCCTAAATGATGACATCAACAAAAAAATATCATGGAGTTCCGGATCAGGTGATATAGGTCCCCTTCTTTTTGAGTTCAACAACAAAAATTTTGCTTTGGAGCTAAAATATTCTGAGATTCTGGAATCAGACAACAATCTAAAAGAAAATGAATTGGTAATTACCAGGTATGACTGAACTTACGGAAGAAACAGTTCAGCTTTACACTCTAAATGCCTTTGTAAAAGGACTACCCCGTAGTGCTTATGGGAAGAAATTGTGAATACACAGTAAACAACAAATTCCATAAAAAGTACCTTCGTTCGAGAGGTCTGTCGTCTTGGAGGAGAATGCCGTCTCTTTAACATCGGTGGCCTTTCCGAAAGCCTTCGGAACGCCCTAGCCAATTAACAGTACAAAAATTCGAACAATCCTATTCCCCATTTGACAAAAACCCATAAAAAAAGCACCCCGTTTGAGGTGCTTTTTTTGTTTTGGTGGAGAATACCGGATTCGAACCGGTGGCCTCTTGCATGCCATGCAAGCGCTCTAGCCAACTGAGCTAATCCCCCAAAGCGTGCGCAAAGGAAACACTTTTTCCAAAAGTATCAAAATTTATGGGACTTCCTTAGTCTTTTTTAACGCTCAGGACCAGTACGGGAATCGGCACATAAAACTCGGATTTCCGGATGGTGTTCTTTTCCCATAGCTTTTTGAAGAATCCTCTTTTTCTTCGGAACACGCACAGCACATCGGGATGCTCTTTCTGGAAGTGCTCCATGACACCCAAATAGGTCGTGGCATTCTCGGTAATGGTCAGTTGTTTGCTCAAATCCATAAGGGCTGTGTTCACCTTCAGATCGGCTTCGGAATAGCCCGGTCTTTTGACCAATAGCAGGCTTACCTCCGACTTGAACTTGTTCTTTATGGTGATCAAGGGGTTCAAAATGCTTCTTCGCTTCAAAATTCCCGATCCAAAAGCGGTCAATATTTTATTGATGGGTTGGAACTGTGTCCCTTTGGGGACGATCAATGCAGGAACATCGGTCTGCTTGATGATCCTTCCGGAAGTGTTGCCCAAATAAAGTTCTTCTTGGATGTCATTGCTCTTAGGGGAAATGATGATCAAATCGATGCCAAGCTCCTTGTTGATGCTGTTCACGCCATCCACAATGTCCCCGTTATAGGTGGCTATCTTGATGTCGATTCCTTTGGTGTCCACTTTATCTATCACCTCCTTCAAGTGCTCCTTGCTGCTCTTCGCTACCTTCTCCTCCACATTGGCCAAGCTTCCTACCGCAGAAGTGACCGAAAAAACATCCATCACAAAAATCTTGGCGCCAAAATGTGAGGCAAAGTCTATGGCATATTGCAAAGTTTGTGATGAATCAGGAGAAGTTCCAATAGGTACAAGGATGTTGTTCATGGTTTGGTGATTATGATTAAATCTTAAATTTACAATTAAATTGAAATCAATCAATGATACGACCCGCAAAGATATCTGAAATCCCCAATATCTTGTCCATTACCCGGGCATGTGCCATAAAAATGGAGCAAAATGGCATATATCAATGGAACGAACATTACCCTTCCGAGGCCGCTTTCATAAATGATGTGGAACGGGGAGAACTTTATGTTATTCTGGATAATGGTTCTATTTTGGGCACCATTGTAGTTTCCACGTTCATGGACGACGAATACCGCCCCATCCAATGGCTCACCCCAAATGGCAACAGCACTTACATCCACCGGCTTTCCGTACACCCCGACCATCAGGGTAAAGGCTTGGCGCAACAATTGATGGACTTTGCCGAAGCATATTCCAAAGACCAACATTTTGTTTCTGTTCGCTTGGACACCTTTTCGCAAAACCATCGCAACCAAAGATTTTATGAGAAAAGGGGCTATCAAAGACTTGGGGACATTTTCTTCCCCAAACAAAGCCCCCATCCTTTTTATTGTTACGAATTGGTGCTGTAACTTGCAGCCGATTTGAGTACTCAGGTAAACTTCAAGAGCATCAACCGCCTCGCCATCCCAGCGACCATATCGGGCATCGCGGAACCCCTGCTCTCCATCACGGATACCGCCATTGTGGGCAACATCCCAACGGATAGCTTGGAATCCTTGGCTGCCGCTGGCATCGTGGGTTCTTTTTTATCCATGTTGATTTGGGTATTGGGGCAGACCCGAAGCTCCATATCGGCCATTATCTCGCAATATTTGGGCGCCGGAAAACTGGAAGAAGTGAAAAACCTGCCCGCCCAGGCCATTTTCTTCAATATTTTGCTCAGTATCGTGGTACTGTTGTCCACTGTTTTTGTGGTCGAGGAAATCTTTACACTATTCAACGCCTCTGGGAAAATCCTAGACTATTGCATCTCGTACTACTCCATCCGGGTCTGGGGCTTTCCGCTCACCCTGTTCACCTTTGCGGTTTTCGGTATTTTCAGGGGCCTGCAGAATACCTTCTACCCTATGGTCATCGCCATGCTTGGGGCAGGGCTCAATGTTTTGTTCGACTTTGTCCTTGTTTATGGGATTGACGGATGGATTCCCGCCATGTATCTGGAAGGCGCCGCATGGGCCAGTTTGATTTCCCAGGCCATCATGGCCGTATTGGCCTTCATCCTATTGCTGAAAAAGACGGAAATCAGTATGAGGTTGATCTTTCCGCTCAACAAAGAGCTAAAACGGGTGGTTTTTATGAGCCTCAATCTTTTTGTACGGGCCATTTCCCTCAATGTTGCCCTCATCTTGGCCGTTCGCGAAGCCACTTCGTTGGGTGATCGTTTCATAGGGGCACACACCATCGCCATCAACCTATGGTTGTTCGCGGCTTTCTTTATAGATGGATTTGCCGCCGCGGGCAACAGTATGGGTGGAAAACTATTGGGTGCAGGCGATTATGAAGGACTTTGGAAACTGGCCAAAAAAATAGTGCTCTACGGAATGGTGGTCAGCCTGGTCTTGATGATGGGTGGTTTTCTGTTCTACCGCCCTATCGGATATCTGTTTTCCAATGACACCTTGGTACTGGATACGTTTTACGGCATATTCTATATTGTGATTTTGGGTCTGCCGATGAATACGTTGGCCTTTGTGTTCGATGGTCTTTTCAAAGGGTTGGGCGAAATGAAATATTTACGGAACGTGCTGCTCACCGCAACCTTTTTGGGATTTGTGCCCTGCCTCTATCTTGGTAAGTTTATGGGATGGGGCTTTTATGCCATCTGGGTGGCCTTTGTGGTCTGGATGCTGATCCGTGGATTTGCCCTGCTCTGGAAATTTGATCGAAAATTCAGGCCCTTGGTCCAAAACCCTTAATTTAGCAGTATCAGAAGTCGGACATCAGATTTCAGATAATTGTAAATTGCTTATTGTTCATTGTAAATTGAAACATGTCCACAGATAGAGTCAACGGAAGTTTATACACCAAAATAGAAAACGGGATTGCCACCGTGGAGTTTTGCCATCCTGCCAGCAATTCCTTTGTTTCTGAATTGTTGGACCGTTTGGCCAAGGAATTTGCAAAATTGGCCGCAAACGATGAGGTATCCATAGTTGTCCTAAAATCAGAAGGCGATCGTGCCTTTTGTGCCGGTGCTTCCTTTGATGAATTGGTGGCTATTTCCAATTTGGAAGAAGGCAAACAGTTTTTTAGCGGGTTTGCCAACGTGATCAACGCCATGCGCAATTGCCCCAAGCCCATCATCGGTCGGGTACAGGGCAAAACCGTTGGTGGAGGCGTTGGTCTGGCCGCTGCCTGCGATTATGTCCACGCCACCGTGGAGGCCGCCATCAAACTGTCCGAGATTTCCATTGGGATAGGTCCTTTTGTGATCGCACCGGCCGTGGAGCGCAAGATGGGCAAGGCCGCACTGGCCGAGCTCTCCCTCTATCCCACGGAGTGGAAAAATGCCTATTGGGCCAAGGAAAAAGGGCTGTATGCCAAGGTGTATGACTCCATTTCGGAAATGGACAAGGAATTGGACATCCACCTTCAAAAATTGGCCACCTATAACCCTGAGGCCCTATCACAAATGAAAAAAGTACTTTGGGAAGGTACGGAGCATTGGGGCAAACTTCTTTTGGAGCGAGCCGAAGCTTCCGGAAAATTGGCCCTGTCCCCAAACACCAAACAGGCACTGGAAAAGTTCAAAAAATAAATGTCGAAAAGATGAGAAGTATATTCCCCATTTTGGCCTTGGTCGTAGCCGTAATCTACGTGGTCAACAAAATGCGAAACAACAGGAAGTTCAAACGATAGATGAAGGATATTACCCTGCCCGAGGGCAAAAAAGTCTATTTCGCAAGTGATAACCACCTTGGGGCACCCACCCGAAAGGACAGTCTGCCACGGGAAAAAAAGTTCGTGGCCTGGTTGGATTCCATCAAACACGATGCACATGCCATTTTCTTGATGGGCGATCTGTTCGACTTTTGGTTCGAATACAGGACCGTTGTGCCCAAAGGTTTTACACGCACCTTAGGCAAATTGGCCGAACTGTCGGATATGGGTATCCAAATCACCTACTTTGTGGGCAACCATGATCTTTGGATGAACGGTTATTTTGAGGAAGAACTCAACATTCCTGTTTATCATAAACCACAACAGTTTTTGATCAACAACACCTCTTTCTTTATTGGGCATGGAGATGGACTTGGACCCCACGACAAAGGTTTCAAGCGGATGAAAAAGGTGTTCACCAATCCTGTGGCCCAATGGTTTTTTAAATGGCTACATCCTGATTGGGGCGTTCGTCTGGGACAGCACCTGTCCGTGAACAACAGGATCATTTCAGGGGAGGCCGACGCCAAATTCTTGGGAGAGGATAAGGAATGGCTCATCCTATATGCCAAGCGGAAGTTGGAACAACAGCATTACGATCATTTTATCTTCGGACACCGACATCTTCCGTTGGAGATCCAACTCAATGAAACATCCACGTATACCAACCTTGGGGATTGGATTTCCTATTTTACCTATGCCGTTTTTAATGGAAAAAATTTGAGTTTGGAGAAACTGGAGGGTTAATCCTTTTCATGCTCATCAATATCCTTCTGAAGGTCCAGCCTTCTAAACGTAGGTGAAGCAATGGCCGTTGCGCTTACGGTGAGCAAGGTCATACAACCCCCGAACACCACTGCCGTCACGGTTCCCATCAATTTCGCGGCTAGTCCACTTTCAAAAGCGCCCAACTCATTGGAAGAACCCACGAACATGGAATTTACCGAAGCCACCCTGCCACGCATATTGTCCGGTGTTTTTAATTGCAGGATGGTCTGACGGATGATCATGGAAACCCCATCCACCGCTCCACTAAGGAACAGGGCCGCTACCGAAAGCCAAAACAGTTCAGAAATTCCAAACACGATGATACAGATACCGAAGGCAAACACGGCCAGTAACAACTTTTTACCTGCATTCTTGTGCAACGGAAAACGGGTCGACCCCAACATGGTTATGGATGCGCCCACTGACGGTGCCGCCCGGAGAATACCGAACCCTTCGGAACCCACGTGCAAAATATCCTGGGCATAAACGGGTAAAAGCGCAACGGCGCCACCGAAAAGGACTGCAATCATATCCAAAGTAAGTGCCCCAAAAATAGCTTTGCTTCCAAATACGAATCGGAGTCCATCCCTTAAACTTTGAAATACCGGTTCACCAATTTTGGGGTTCAAAATGGGCTTTTTGGGTATCTGGAGTAAAAAGACCAAAGCCATCAATGAGAACCCAAAAATGACGCACATGCTCCAGTGTACTCCTATCCAACTAATGGAAAACCCTGCCAAGGCAGGACCCAAAACCGCGGCCAATTGCCAAGTGGAGCTGCTCCAGGTGGCCGCATTGGGATAAATTTTCTTGGGTACGATCAATGCAATCAGCGAGAAAATCGTCGGACCTAAAAACGAACGGACAAACCCTCCCAAAAATACCAGGGCATAAATAGAATACAGGAGGGTTTTGGAAGGCCAAGAATCTTCAAGTCCGGGCCAACTCAACAAAAACAGACCCAAGCTGATCACCGAAAACCCTGCGATACAGGTGACCAAAAGGTTCCGCTTTTCTTTTTGGTCCACGATATGTCCAGCAAAAAGAGCCATCCCCACAGCGGGGATCACCTCCATCAAGCCGATGATTCCCAAGGACAGGGGGTCTTTGGTCAACGAATAGACCTGCCACTCGATCACAATGAACTGCATGGACCATGCGAATACCATGGCAAAACGAACCAATAAAAAAATGTTGAACTCCCTATATCGGAGTGCTGCGTAGGGATCCATAAATGTCTAGCGAATATCTCTTAGTTTCAGTTGTAGGCTCACCGTTCCGTTCCATTCATTTTCATCCAACGAAAATACGGCATCGAAAGGTTTTATCCGTTTGACCACATCCAATTTATTTCCCAAATTAAAGCCAATGGCTCCAATGGGGTTTGTCCCATTTTGATATAGAGCCGCCTTTAAATGTTTTTCCCCCTCTCCTACTCCCCTGGCATATCCTGAATCCTTTAGTCCCTCGGCCCTAAAAACTGGGGTCATGTTCCCGGGTCCGAATGGTGCAAACTGTTTGAGTATGCGCATCAATTTTGGGGTGATCTCTTCCAAAGCTATCTGGGCATCGATACTTATTTCGGGTTGTAGGAGGTCTGGATCGATGGTCTCCTTGACCACTTTTTCGAATTGCTGCTTGAAGGTTTCATACTGTTCTTCCAAAAGGGTGAGTCCGGCAGCATACATGTGTCCGCCAAACTGTTCCAAACAATCCGAACAGCCTTCCAGCGCATTGTAGATGTCAAATCCTTTTACCGATCGGGCTGAGGCAGCCAGTTTGTCCCCACTCTTGGTGAAGACCAGTGTGGGTCGGTAATAGGTTTCAGTGAGCCGGGAGGCCACGATGCCTATGACGCCTTTGTGCCAGTTCTCCTTATAGACCACGGAGGTAAACCGTCCTTCTTCCTCATTTTCCCGAATCTGCACCAAAGCTTCTTCCGTGATTTCTTGATCCAGTCCCCTCCGCTCTGTGTTGAACAGTTCAATTTCAGAAGCAAACTGCTGTGCCGTGGTAAAATCCGTTTCGGAGAGCAGTGCAACGGCATGTTGCCCATGCTTCATCCTGCCCGCCGCATTGATCCGTGGTGCTATGATAAAAACCACATCGGTGATGGTGAGTTCCTGCTTCTTGGTCTGGTCAATGAGGGCCTTGATCCCAATCCTTGGTGAGGAATTGATCACCTGCAAGCCATAATGGGCAAGCACCCTGTTCTCTCCGGTGATCGGGACAATGTCCGCTGCAATGGCCGTCGCCACCAAATCCAAATAAGGAACCAGGTCTTCGATGGTCCTGCCCTGTTTTGAGGCCAAGGCTTGGATCAATTTAAACCCTACGCCACAACCGCAAAGCTCCTTGTACGGATAACCACAATCTTCTTGTTTGGGATCCAGAATGGCCACTGCTTCAGGCAAAATATCCCCTGGCCTGTGATGGTCACAAACGATGATGTCTATTCCCTTCTCCTTCGCATAGGCTACCTTGTCCACTGCCTTTATGCCACAGTCCAAGGCGATGATCAAGGAAATATCGTTGTCCTCTGCATAATCGATTCCCTGAAAGGAGATACCATAACCTTCGGCATAACGATCGGGAATATACGTGGCCACATTGGGGTAAAACTCCATTAAAAATGAAGACATTAAGGCGACAGAAGTAGTGCCATCCACATCATAATCGCCATAGACCAAAATGTTTTCCTCATTGGCCATGGCTCTTTCGATACGTTCCACGGCCTTGCCCATATCCTTCATCAAAAAGGGATCGTGCAGATGGTCCAGTTCTGGCCGGAAGAATGCCTTGGCTTCGTCGTAATTGGAAATCCCCCTTTGCAATAGCAACTGGGCAATCAACTTTTCAACATTGAGTTCCTCGGAGAGCCTGTCGATATCCTCCTGGGCAGATCTTGGTTTTAGGGTCCAGCGCATGTTTTACTTGGTTAGCTAATGACGGATTGGGGCATTTCTTGATTTTCAAATCTTTTGATTACCGAAAAAATGATGCAAATATGGGCAAGATAGTAGGTTGGCGTAATCAAGACATCAAATGTGTGGTAATCCATAAATTCCTTGAAAGAAATAATAGTGTCCGAAAACAAAATCATGATGATTCCAAAAACATAGCTCCATTTGGCCATACCGTTCATTTTCATTCCAACAGATGTACCTAGTGAAAAACAGGAAATCAAAAGGTAGATCAAAGAGGCCATCATCAAAACCATATCGGTAAAGGTGGGATACAACAGCACAAAAAAGAAAGCCAAATATCCTACCAACACCATTGCTGTAAGCGCCCATTGGATTTTTCCGTTCAGCAGCGCATAGGCTAAATACCCTATATGGGCCATGAAAAAGAGGGCAATCCCCTTGACGAACAACATTCCATCTCCATTCATGTTAGAAAGGAACCAATCCCCGATAATGGAAAACAGAAAAGCGGCCACTAGCATCCAAACATCCTTGGACATTTTAGCCTTTTGTAACTGGAGCATCGTTAAAATGATGATGCCCATTCCTGCCGTCCCTGATTTAAAGACAAAGTTGGACGTTGCCACTCCCAATACAGCAAACAAAACGGAAATCAGCAATAACCCATAAACCCAATTTTTTCTAAGCCACATTTTACAAATCAATTAAATGTTGATGAATAAAAAAGGAACAAGGGGTTATTGTCCTTAAAATAAATACCTACTTGTTATGGTACAGTATTCTAACCTCCAATTTGGCAAATTTTCGGAACATTTCCATCACTCCACAGTATTTTTCCACCGAAAGGTCCACTGCCTTTTTTAGCTTGTCCTCATTGAGGTTGGAGCCTGAAAAGTGGTATTCAATGGTAACGGCATCATAATATTTGGGATGCTCTTCCGTAAGATTGGCTATAGTATCAATCTTGAAGTCGTCCACCTCGAGTTTCATTTTTTTGATGAGCGAGGCCACGTCCAGTCCGGAACAACCGGCCAAAGCGGAAAGCATCAATGCCTTGGGCCGCAATCCGGCTCCTGAACCGCCGTCTTCCGGTCCTGCATCGATCCGCACGGTATGTCCGGAGGGATTGTTGCTTTCAAAAGCCATTTCGCCCAACCATTTGGTAGTGATATGATTTGTCATGAACTCAATTTTTCGTTTCTTGTATAATTCAAAAATACAATTTATATAGCTCTTATCATGGCCCTCGTACCACCTCTTGATCCCAATCACGACCTTGAAACTAAAAAGCTTGCGGAATTCTTCAATGAAACCCTTGGGTTTTGTCCCAATTCCGTATTGACCATGCAGCACAGACCCGCCATTTCCAAGGCGTTCATCAACCTAAATAAAGCGGTCATGGCCAATGAAGGTAAGGTGACATCTGCCCTAAAGCGGATGATTGCATGGGTGAGCAGTAATGCTACGGGATGCCGCTATTGCCAGGCCCATGCCATTAGGGCCGCGGAACGCTATGGTGCTGAACTGGACCAACTGGACCATATTTGGGAGTACCGAACACATCCGGCCTTTTCGGAAGCGGAACGTGCCGCCCTCGATTTTTCTCTGGCAGCCTCACAGGTGCCCAATGCCGTGGATGCTCAAATCAAGGAACGGCTCTATCGCTATTGGAACCAAGGGGAAATCGTCGAGATGTTGGGTGTAATCTCCCTGTTCGGTTACCTCAACCGATGGAACGACTCCATGGGCACTTCCATTGAAGAAGGGGCCGTGGACAGTGCCGAACTGTATTTAGGGAAACATGGTTGGGAAAAAGGCAAGCATGATGGGTCAGAATATTAAGTATCGCACCTAAGGGGTAAGACTGCTTAAAACTCTTTTTCTTAATTCAGGCAACACCTCCTCTTCAAACCAAGGATTCTTGCTCAACCAAAACCGGTTTCTGGGGGACGGATGGGGCAATACAAAATAATGGGGCAAAAGTTCCCTGTAATTCTTCACCGTTTCGGTTAGGTTGTTTTTCATGCCATCTCCCAAGTAATGTTTTTGGGCATACTGCCCGATCAGAATGGTCAGTTTGAGGTTGGGCATTTGGTCCATGAGCGGGGCATGCCATTGTGGGGCGCACTCGGGCCTTGGGGGCAGATCGCCCGATTTACCCTTTCCTGGATAGCAGAATCCCATCGGCACCAGTGCAAACAAACGGTCGTCATAAAATTGTCCGTCCGAAACGCCCAGCCAGTTTCTGAGCTGTCTTCCACTGGGGTCGTCCCAAGGAATTCCCGTTTGGTGTACCTTGGTGCCCGGGGCTTGTCCAATAATGGCAATTTTGGATTCCGGATGGGCCGCTACGATGGGCCTTGGTCCCAAAGGCAAATGTTCCTTGCAATGTGTACAGCTTCGGATTTGGGAAAGCAATTGTTCCATGGTTTTTTGGTCGAAAAATAAAGAGGCAACTAACAGGATTATTTCTTCCCGCCCACGATGACCACAAATTCTCCTTTGGGGGCTTTTTGGTTGAAATGCTCCAAAACTTCGGAAAGAGTACCGCGAACGGTTTCCTCGTACAATTTGGTGAGTTCACGCGATACCGAAGCCGGCCTGTCCCCCCCAAAATACTCCACAAACTGCACCAATGTTTTCAAAAGCTTATGGGGAGATTCATAAAAGACCATGGTCCGGGTTTCTTCGGCCAGTTCTTGCAGTTTGGTCTGGCGACCCTTTTTTATGGGGAGAAATCCTTCGAACACAAAACGGTCATTGGGCAGGCCACTGTTCACCAAAGCAGGTACAAAAGCGGTGGCCCCGGGAAGGCATTCCACCTCGATGCCGCTTTCCACGCAGGCGCGCGTGAGCAAAAAACCAGGGTCTGAGATCGCCGGGGTGCCCGCATCCGAAATGAGGGCATAAACGGCCCCTCCTTTTAGCTTCTGCACAAGTGCATCGACTTGTTTGTGCTCATTGTGCATGTGGTGGCTCTGCAAGGGGGTCGCAATATCAAAATGTTTTAGGAGTTTGCCACTGGTGCGAGTGTCCTCGGCCAAAACCACATCGACCTCTTTCAGTACTTTTATGGCGCGGAGCGTGATGTCCTCAAGATTTCCTATTGGTGTCGGTACCAGATATAACTTTCCCATAAACCAAAGTTACGGTCTTCCTGTCAAAATGAAATTGGAAAAATGGGATTTACGCGAACCTTCTTTCAATCAAGGTGATGAGACGGGTCTCATACTCCTCCTTGCCCTCCCAATTGTTGTATTCTGGCTTTACCATGTTGTTGATGAAAGCTATGGAGCGTTCCTCGGTGTCAATGGTATTGAGCTGCGACAAAACCCGGGTATAATCTTCCATGCTGTTGTTGAAAAGATGCTTTACAAAAGCCAGTTTGTCGTTCAGTCCTATCTGAAAGTCCTTGCCCAACTTATCGTTCAACGATTTTGGGAGGTTGGCCTGTCCCTGCTTGATGTCTTCTTTCAATGGAGCGAGGTTTTCCTTGTCGTTCTTCATGAGATCGGGCTTTGCCACAAATTCAGCAAATATTTGGTCCAAGGCCATTTCCGTTGGCATTTCGGACACAATGTCCTTGATGGTGTCCATTCCAGGGGTCATGATATCTTCCTCATGCGGGTTGCTCTCCGGTACCGATGTATTACCGCTCAACACGGCATTTGCCACTTTTTCGAACCGTGATGCGACTACGTTCTTCGACACATCCACCTGGACATCGTTCAATTTTTCCTCTATGAACTTCAGCACGGCCAATTTCTCATAGATGATCCTGGCCTTGTTGTACAGCTCCACAAGCTCCACATCTTCCTTCGCCGTTATGATCTCTGTAGACAGTTTTATCAGTTCCTCTCTTAATTTCTTCATCATAGCTATACTCTTTACTATAAAAATAAGGCCATTTTGTAAATTCTATTGCTTACAAAAGGTTAAATTTCGACCCAAGGTCGGGGGCACATTTTTTTAGTAGCTTTGTGCCTCGTCCCAATATAACGGAAAAACACAAAGTTTCGTTCAAAAATACGGTATGTTTCTCGAAAATACGGTCAACCCTAAAGAACAGTTTGGATGGATAGAGGTCATCTGCGGCTCCATGTTTTCGGGAAAGACAGAAGAGCTCATCCGTAGGCTAAAACGGGCGCAGTTTGCCAAACAGAAGGTGGAGATCTTCAAACCGATAGTGGACACCCGTTACCATGAGGAAATGGTGGTCTCCCACGATGCCAACGAAATACGTTCCACGCCTGTTCCCGCCGCTGCGAACATCCGCCTTTTGGCAGATGACTGTGATGTAGTGGGCATTGATGAAGCCCAATTCTTTGATGATGAGATTGTTACAGTATGCAATGATCTCGCTAACCGAGGTGTGCGTGTGGTAGTGGCCGGACTGGACATGGATTTCAAGGGCAACCCCTTTGGTCCCATGCCTGCCTTGATGGCCACCGCGGAATATGTCACCAAAGTACACGCCGTCTGCACCCGAACCGGGAACCTTGCCAATTACAGTTTTCGGAAATCCAGCAACGACAAGCTCGTGCTCTTGGGCGAAACCGAGGAATACGAACCGTTGAGCAGGGCCGCTTTCTACAAGGCCATGCTGCGGGAAAAAATCAACCAGATGGACGTAGAGTCCGAGGAAGTGGATGCCAAAAAGAAAAATGCCAATGGACAAGGTAGGTGAGACCACTCTGGTGCTGGATCTATCCGCCATGGAGCACAATTACCGCTATTTACGATCCAAAATAGCCCCCAACACCAAGTTTTTGGGCGTTGTAAAGGCATTTGCCTACGGAAGTGATATGGTCGCCATTGCCAAAAAACTGGAGACACTTGGGGTCGATTACCTGGCCGTGGCCTATGTCAGCGAGGGGGCCCTCCTCCGCAATGCAGGAATAAAAACCCCCATTCTCGTCCTTCATCCCTTGGCTTCCAATTTTGAGGAAATGATCGATTGTTGCTTGGAGCCCAGCCTATATTCCCAGAACATCCTGACCCAGTTTCTTGATGCGGCCCGAGCCAAAAAACAAGTGGCCTACCCGGTCCACATCAAATTCAACACAGGGCTCAACCGTCTTGGGTTTAGGGAGCACGACATTGGGTTCATCGCCGAGCAGTTCAAGGCACACGATGAGGCAAAAGTCATCTCGGTCTTTTCCCACTTGGCTGCCTCGGAAGACCCCAATGAACGCATGTTCAGTTTGGGCCAGATCGATACTTTTAAAAAATGCAGTTCCGCATTGGCCCAAAAACTGGGACATGCTCCCATGAGGCACATGCTGAACACGTCCGGCATCATTAATTATGCCAGTGAGGCCCAGTTTGAAATGGTCCGGAGCGGTATCGGACTTTATGGATATGGAAACGATGCCCTGATTGACCCAAATCTAAGGCCTGTGGCCACACTAAAGACCATCATCTCCCAAATCCATGAGATAGGCGATGGGGAAACCGTTGGATATAATAGGACCTTCACATCCGGCAGTACAACAAAGACGGCAACATTGCCCATTGGCCATGCCGATGGCATAGGCAGGCAATACGGTAGGGGAAAGGCCTCTGTCCTCATCAATGGAAAAGAAGCCCCCCTCATTGGCAATGTCTGTATGGATATGATCATGGTAGATGTGACCGGAGTGGATTGCAAGGAAGGGGACGAGGTCCTTGTTTTTGGACCCCAACGATCGGCCGAAAACTTTGCCTCAGGTGCGGGCACCATTTCCTACGAAATCCTGACCGCCATATCGCAGCGGGTAAAAAGGGTCGTTATAGACCGCTGATTTTTCTCCTTTTTGATGGAACACAGCCCTTTTTTACTTAATTTGTTTCCGATTAACCAATACTACACTATAAAAATGGGATTTATAAAAGAATTTAAGGATTTTGCAATGAAGGGAAACCTGGTGGATATCGCCGTAGGTTTCGTTATGGGTGCTGCTTTCAACAAAGTGGTCTCCTCATTTACCGGGGGAATCGTTTCCCCTTTGGTGGGACTTTTGTTCCAATCGGATTTCAACGATCTTAAATATACCATCAAGGAAGGTACCGTGAACGATGCAGGGGAAACAGTCGGGGAAATCACAGTGATGTACGGAGAATTCCTCACCAATGTCATCGACTTTTTGATCGTTGCCTTTGTGATGTTCATGATTGTAAAAGGAGTGAACCGTATGAAGAAAAAAGAGGAACCTGCCCCAGAAGCTCCAAAAGGTCCGACCCAGGAGGAGTTATTGGCAGAGATCCGCGACCTGTTGAAGAAACAATAATCGTTGGTGCCAACATTAGGCACTGCCGCTACACCACAATAATCCTAAAAACCATCAATCTGTTTTCGCTGACAAGTTGATGGTTGTTTTATTTATAACATTTTGTTATTTTTTAATTATTGACGATGAAAATGCTTGCATAACTCCTTGACTGGAGTACCTTTGCCCCAAGAAATTTTTTTAAAAATGAAAGTAGCAGTAGTTGGAGCCACCGGAATGGTAGGCGAGGTCATGTTGAACGTGTTGGAGGAACGCAACTTCCCCATCACCGAATTGTTGTTGGTCGCCTCGGAGCGTTCCGTGGGCAAAAAGCTTAACTATAAGAACGAGGAACACACCATAATTGGCTTGGCCGATGCCGTGGCCGCCCAACCGGATATTGCCATATTTTCAGCTGGAGGGGACACTTCTTTGGAATGGGCCCCAAAATTTGCGGAGGTCGGTACCACTGTGATCGACAATTCATCCGCTTGGCGCATGGACCCCACCAAAAAATTAGTGGTCCCCGAAATCAATGCGGACACTTTGACCCCGGAGGACAAGATCATTGCCAACCCCAACTGTTCCACCATCCAATTGGTGATGGCACTGAACCCATTGCACAAAAAATACCAAATGAGGAGGGTGATCGTCTCCACCTACCAATCCGTTTCGGGTACCGGTGTGAAGGCCGTACAGCAAATGGAGAACGAGGCTGCCGGCATTGAGGGTGAAATGGCCTATCCATACCCCATCAACCGTAACGCACTGCCCCATTGCGATGTGTTCTTGGACAACGGCTACACCAAGGAAGAGATGAAATTGGCCCGTGAGCCACAAAAAATATTGGACGACCGTACGTTTTCCGTTACCGCCACCGCGGTGCGTATCCCAACTGCGGGCGGACACTCGGAATCCGTGAACGTGGAGTTCCACAACGATTTTGACCTTGCTGAGGTACGTAAACTCCTGAGTGAAACTCCTGGCGTAGTGGTGCAGGACAATCCTGAAACCAACACTTACCCCATGCCCATGTTCGCCAATGGCAAGGATGAAGTGTTCGTGGGACGCATCCGAAGGGACGAGACCCAACCCAACACCTTGAACATGTGGATCGTTGCGGACAACCTACGGAAAGGGGCGGCTACCAATGCCGTGCAGATTGCGGAGTATTTGGTGGAGAACCATCTGGTTTCCAACGCCTCCAAGGTCGTTTCATAAAATACGTTAAAGCTTAGGCCCCAGACAAGAGATTGTCGGTTTTTATGGTATTTTTATCAGAATCAATCTGAAAAAAATGAAAAACGTAAGTCTTTTGGCTGTTGCCATTTTGTTTGCAGCCTGTCAAGAAACACCAAAAAGAGAACCTATTGTGGTGAACTATCCCACTACCAAGAAAGTCGATACCGTGACCAACTACTTCGGTACCGATGTACCAGACCCTTACCGTTGGCTGGAAGATGACCGAAGTGCCGAGACCGAGGCTTGGGTGAAACAACAAAATGCCGCCACTTTTGGGTATTTTGATCAAATTCCATTTCGGGAAGATCTCAAAAACCGTTTGGAAAAACTCTGGAACTACGAAAAAGTGGGTTCCCCGTTCAAGGAAGGTGACTATACCTATTACTACAAGAACGACGGACTGCAGAACCAATATGTGGTCTATCGGAAAAAGGGCGAGGGTAAGGAAGAGGTCTTTTTGGACCCCAATACCTTCTCCGAAGATGGTACCACTTCGTTGATGGGACTCAGCTTCACCAAGGACGGTTCCCTGGCTGCCTATCTCATCTCCGAAGGGGGAAGTGATTGGAGGAAAGGAATCGTGATCAATGCCGAAACAAAGGAAATTGTGGAAGACACCTTGGTCGATATCAAGTTCAGCGGTATTTCCTGGAAAGGCAACGAAGGGTTCTTCTATTCGAGCTACGACAAGCCCGAAGGCAGTGAACTTTCTGCCAAAACGGACCAGCACAAGCTGTACTATCACCAATTGGGCACCCCACAATCCGAGGACAAAATCATCTTTGGCGGTACTCCAGAAGAAAAGCACCGCTATGTGGGTGGTTCTGTTTCCGAGGATGAAAAATACCTGTTCATTTCGGCCTCTGTGTCCACTTCGGGCAATAAATTGTTCCTATTGGACCTGACCGACCCCAATGCCAAACTGGTCACCATTCTGGATGATACGGATTCCGATACCTACGTCATCGACAATGTGGGCTCAAAACTATATCTGGTCACCGATAGGGATGCCCCCAATAGAAAAGTGGTATTGGTGGATGCCGCCAACCCAACCCCTGACCAATGGGAGGACTTGATTCCCGAGACCGAGAACGTGCTCACCCCAGGCACCGGCGGAGGTTATTTCTTCACCGAATACATGGTGGATGCCATTTCCAAGGTCATGCAGTACGATTATGACGGAAAACTGGTCCGCGAAGTACAACTTCCCGGTGTGGGAAGTGCCGGTGGCTTTGGCGGCAAAAAAGAGGACAAGGAATTCTACTTCTCCTTCACCAATTACAATACGCCCGGTTCCCTCTACAAATACAATGTGGAGACAGGTGAATACGAACTATATTGGAAGCCCCAAATCGATTTCAACCCAGACGATTATGAGTCCAAGCAAGTGTTCTACAACTCTAAGGACGGCACCAAAGTGCCCATGATCATCACTTATAAGAAAGGGTTGGAGCTCAACGGTAAAAATCCCACCATGCTTTATGGTTATGGCGGGTTCAACATTAGCCTTACCCCATCTTTCAGCATCGTGAATGCCGTTTGGATGGAACAGGGCGGTGTATATGCCGTTCCCAATCTAAGAGGTGGGGGCGAATATGGCAAGGAATGGCACATAGCGGGGACCAAGCTCCAAAAACAGAACGTTTTTGACGATTTTATCGCCGCTGCCGAATATTTGATCGCGAACAACTATACCTCCAAGGAATACCTCGCCATCCGTGGTGGATCCAACGGAGGTCTGTTGGTGGGCGCCACGATGACCCAGCGTCCCGATTTGATGCAGGTGGCACTGCCCGCTGTGGGCGTAATGGACATGCTCCGCTACCACACCTTTACAGCCGGTGCAGGTTGGGCCTACGATTATGGCACCTCCGAGGACAATGCCGAAATGTTCAACTATTTGAAAGGCTACTCCCCAGTGCACAATGTGAAGGAAGGAACAGAATATCCCGCTACTTTGGTCACCACGGGCGATCATGATGACAGGGTAGTACCCGCGCACAGCTTCAAATTTGCTGCTGAACTCCAGGAAAAACAAGCAGGGACCAACCCGACCTTGATCCGCATTGAGACCAATGCCGGGCATGGAGCAGGGACCCCTGTGAGCAAGACCATTGAACAGTATGCCGATATTTACGGCTTTACTTTCTTTAACATGGGGTATGATGAGCTCCCCAACCAAGCGGTGCTCAAAGAATTTAAGGATTAGAGAATTGATTAAAAGGCTGTCCAATAAGTATTTGGACAAAATTGTCCGTTCGAGCGCAGTCGAGAACTTTTAATGGGAATATCCGGTTTTCGATTGCGCCCGACCTGACCAAAAAATGTTGGAAAGCCTTCATTTAAATGTATGTTGAAAGTCCATATCGGGTCCTTTGGTTATAACAACCGGGGCATATTAAAAAATATTTCCTTTGAAGTCGCCAAAGGCGAGCATGTGGCATTGATGGGCGAAAGCGGCTCGGGCAAGAGCACCTTGCTGAAGGTTATCTATGGAATGCTGCACGTGGAGGACGGTTCCATTTTTTGGGGAGACCAACAAGCGCTTGGGCCCAACTTCAATCTGGTTCCTGGCGAGCCTTACATGAAATACCTGGCCCAGGATTTTGACCTGATGCCCTACATTACCGTGGAGGAGAACATTGGGCAGTTCCTGTCCGTTTTTGAAAGGGAGACACACCGACAACGTATCGATGCACTTTTGGCCCTCATCGAAATGGAGGCTTTTGCCAAGACCAAGGTGCAACAGCTCAGTGGCGGACAACAGCAGCGGGTAGCCCTCGCCCGTGTATTGGCACAAGAACCCGAAATTCTATTATTGGACGAACCCTTTGGCCATATCGACAATTTCAAGCGAAACGCACTACGCAGGAAACTTTTCCCCTACCTGAAGGAAAAAGGGATCACGGTGCTCACGGCCAGCCATGACCTCGACGATGTGCTTCCCTATGCGGAACGGACCATCGTTCTGGAAAAAGGAGAGGTAATCGCGAATCAAAAGACCAGAAAACTATACAAAACCCCTCCCAACCATTATGTGGCGTCCCTCTTTGGCGAAGTGAGCGAGGTGCCCATCCAACTTTTGAAGTCCTATGCCAAAATAGAACGGTCGGTGCTGGTCTATCCCCACGAGTTCAAGGTTTCAAATACGAGTGGGGTACGGGTAGAGGTGAAACATTCCTTTTTTAAGGGGGAGCATTACCTCAATGAAGGAAGGGCAGAAGATGGGACCCTTCTCTACTTCAACACGCCCAAAAAGCAAACTAAGGGACAGTCTGTTTTCCTTAACGTATCTTTGAATACCATCAATAAGCGCCTTCACGTTGAACAAACAGCAAGTACATAGCGAACTGGCATTCAAGGCGGTTCGGAGCGGCGGATCTGGCGGACAGCACGTGAACAAGGTTTCCTCCAAAGTGGAGCTTACCTTTAATGTCCCTTCCTCCGAAGGACTCTCCGATGGCGAAAAGGAACGCTTGATGCTAAAACTTTCCTCCCGATTGACCAATGATGGCACGCTATTGCTGCAATGTGACGAGGCACGGAGCCAACACAAGAACAAGGAACTGGTGGTAAAGCGTTTTTTCGATGTGCTGAAAAAAGCCTTGGAGGTGCCCAAAAAGCGGAAACCCACCAAGCCCAGCAAATCTTCCATTGAAAAGCGGCTGCAGTCCAAAAAGAAGGCCTCAGAGAAAAAGGAGGGCCGAAAACCCCCTGATTTGGGGTAGTTGTTATATGATTTCAATAAGAGAGTTGATATTGGCGAAGTATCCCAATCCACTCGGAATTCAGGAACTTGGGTACACTGTTTAAAAAGACTGGCCGGGCAAAAGTCATCCTATTTATTCTATATTGAGCATCCACGTGTTGAATAAACACTTATATTGGTTGTCCAAAGATGTTGAAGAAATACATTTTGGCCTAATGTTTCAAATCATGTCCCTAGCGTTATTTCTCTGGAATTGGATGGGTTCCCTTCTTCAAACAGCTCCCAAAAAAGGGGTGATGTCCATTTTTTTAATGCTTTCCATCCTTTGTTGTGGAAGCGCGCAAAACAAGAAGGTGCACAATCCCATCATTTTCGCTGATGTACCCGATATGTCCATGGTCCGTGTCGGGAACAACTACTATATGAGCAGTACCACCATGCACATGAGCCCCGGGGTTCCCATTATGAAATCCACGGATTTGGTCAATTGGCAATTGGTGAACTATGCCTACAATACCTTGGCCGATGTGGATGCCCTTACTTTGGAGAATGGAAAAAATGCGTATGGAAGAGGGGCTTGGGCCAGTTGTATCCGGTATCACAAGGGCACTTTTTACGTGTTCACCTTTGCTGCAACCACAGGAAAAACCTACGTGTATTCTACAAAGAACATCGAAAAGGGTCCGTGGGAGGTAAAATCCTTTGAACCCTCTTACCATGATCTTACAGTACATTTTGATGATGATGGCAGGGTTTATATGATCTGGGGCAATGGAAAGCTGATGATGGCCGAGCTAAAACCCGATCTATCAGGAGTAAAGGAGGGCACGGAAAGGATACTCATCGAAAACGCCAGTGCCCCGGCAGGTGACGATATCATGTTGGGTGCGGAAGGTTCACAATTGTTCAAGGTCAATGGTAAATATTACCTGTTCAACATCACCTGGCCCCGCAACGGCATGCGCACCGTTTTGACCCATAGGGCCAATGCCATTACCGGCCCGTATGAAGGCAAGGTGGCACTACAGCATAGGGGAATTGCCCAGGGTGGGTTGATTGACACCTCCGATGGTGAATGGTTCGCCTATCTTTTCAGGGATTATGGCTCTGTGGGAAGAATACCTTATCTCGCTCCGGTGACATGGGAAAATGGTTGGCCTATCTTAGGGGTTGAAGGCAAAGTTCCCGATACTTTGGATCTCCCGGCGGGTAAGGGCCCCATTCCCTATATTGTGGCCAGTGATGAATTCAACAGAACTGAAAAAAATCCCAAATTGCCCTTGGTCTGGCAATGGAACCATAACCCTGTGGACAGTCTGTGGTCCTTGACCGATAGGAAAGGATATCTAAGGTTGACCACAGGGCGCATCGATGAAGATCTTGTGCAAGCAAGAAACACGTTGACCCAAAGAACCATTGGCCCGGTCTGTTCAGGAACCACCGCTTTGGATGTATCAAACATGAAAGAGGGTGATTTTGCCGGATTGGCATTGCTTCAAAAGAAATACGGACAGATTGGGGTGAAAATTGAAAATGGCGCAAAAAAATTGGTGATGGTGAGTGCTGAGAACGACCAACCCAAAGAAATGGAAAGCCTGCCCTTACAGCAAAATGTGGTTTACTTAAGGGCAGATTGTGATTTCACCGAACTCAAGGATACGGCCCATTTTTACTACAGTTTAGATGGGAAAAAGTGGATCCAACTGGGAAGCCAATTAAAAATGTCCTACACCTTGCCCCATTTTATGGGATATCGCTTTGGACTCTTCAATTATGCAACCAAGAAAATAGGCGGCCACGCCGACTTCGATTATTTTAAAATAGCGGATTCATATTGAGCTGGACCCAAGGCAAAAAGAAAGGGTTTCGGACATTAAAAACCTCACCCCACCTCCAAAACGGTAAGGGAATTGCTATTGAACACAAAGGTTTCGCCCTTTTTCTTGCCCATCAACAGTTGTGCAATGGGAGCTTCCTGGGAAATGCAGTAAATGGGCTTCCCCTCTTGCTTGAAAGCCCCCGCTGATATGGCAATGAAATAATCGGCCGTACTGGTCCTTGCCAAACTACCTAGGCCAATAGTTTCCGATTTTTTACGCACATCCACTCGTTGCAGAATATTCTTGGTCTTTTCCAGTTCCATAAACTGCTGGGCCAGTTTTTCCTGTTCCAACTGCACCATGGCCCTGCCCGTCTCGTGCTTGTCCCCTGTGGAGTTCTTGGTCTCAGAGTCCAGGGATTCCTGAAGGTCTGCATTGCTGCTCTTTAATCTTTGGGTCTTTTCACCAACGTAGTCCCAACAGAATTTCAAAAGTTGTTCTTTTATCACAATCTGCAAATATGATCACACAAATGTCAATCTAAAAATAGTTTCTTGGTCAGGTATGGAACGTACTTGGATGCCCCCTCCATGCAATTGCACCACCCTTTTGGAGAGGCTCAACCCAATACCGGTTCCCTCGCTTTTGGTGGTAAAAAAAGGCACGAAGATCTCATCCATCACCTCTGGCGGGATGCCCGGGCCATTGTCCTGTACCTCAATATACTTGGTGCCGTTGCCATCCTGTCCTGCCACGATGCGCACCTTTCCTTTTTGGATGCCTTCCACGGATTGGAGGGCGTTCTTGGCGAGGTTGATCAGCACTTGGGCAATCTGCTTTTCGTCGATGAAGAACTCCAGGTCCTCCGGATGGCAGTCCACTTCGAAATCCACATCGGTATCGTGGAGCCTTGCGGACATGAGCACATCTATCTTGTCCAAAAGTTCCTTGCCCTTCACAATGGTCTTGTTGGGTTCCGGCACATGCAGCAGGCTTCGGTACGATTGCACAAAATCCATGAGATTGCCCCCTTGTTCCTTGATCACCTCCAATCCTTTGAGGGTGTTCTTGATCTGGCTTTCCTCGAGTTCTTCCAATGGGGTTATCCTACCATGGTTGCGATAATACCTGATGATGGAATCCGAAATGGAGGCAATGGGTGTTATGGTGTTCATGATTTCGTGGGTAAGCACACGGATCAGCCGCACCCAGGATTCCGTTTCCTTTTCGTCCAATTCCTTATGGATGTCCTGCACCACTACCAACAACAGCGACTTTCCGTCCAATGTCAATGGTGTCGATTTCAGTGCCAGTTGGGTCTGTTCCCGTTCATTGGAAAGTTGGAACAGTTTCCGTTCAAAAGGTTGGAAATCCTTGAAAACCTGATACAGTTTTTCGTCTACCTGCATCAATTGTTTGATGTGGTTCAATGGCGAATGGTCCAATAGTCTTTCCAGCGTGGGGTTGGAGAAAAGGATGTGCCCCTTTTCATTATAGGTCATGATCCCTATGCTGGCCTGCTTCAAGATCTCTTGATAATACTGTTCCCTGATCTGTAGCTGAAGGTGCACTTCTTGGATGAGCCCGTTCACCCGGTTCAGACTCTGGTTGAGCTCTTTGAAAGACTTTATGGCTACCCTCTCCGGAAAACGGAGTGTGAAATCCTCATTTCTGATGGCGTCAAAAAAATACGCGATCTTCCTGTTGGTGCTGTTGATAAAAGTTATCAATGCATAGACCTGCGCCCCGAAAAGGATGGCGCAAAACGATAGGGCGAGATATTTTTGCCATGCCACCGAAAAAGCCAATCCCAATGCGGTCAGCGCAATCAGGGCGACCCTTATGATAAGCTGGAAATAAAAATTGCGGCTGGCCATTAGAGGTTCTTTTTCTTCAACTTGTTGTAGAGGGTCTGTCGCGAAATGCCCAATTGCTCGGCAGCTGCACTATAGTTTCCCTCGTTCTGGTCCAATGCCCTGGAGATCATCTGCTGTTCCATCTCGTTCAAGGTCAATAGTTGCCCGTCAAAAGACTGTGCGGGTTTGGCATGCAATAGAAAATCCGTAGGTTTGAGCACATTGCCATCGGACAAGATCACGGCCCGTTCCATGGTGTGCTGCAGTTCGCGGACGTTGCCCGGCCAAAGGTATTCCATCAACTTTTCCTGTGCCAGGTTGTTGATCTTCAACCCAGGTTTATCGTATTTGTGGGCAAACTTTTTGAGGAAAAATTCGGCCAGCACCAAAATGTCCTCGCCCCGCTCCCTTAAGGGAGGGACCTCTATGTGGATGGTGTTGATCCTGTAGAGCAGGTCTTCCCTGAAAAGTCCGTCCACCACCATTTGTTCCAAATTGCAGTTCGTGGCGCATATCAATCTGATGTCCACATTAACGGGTTTGTTGGAACCCACCCTGACCACCGATCGGTTCTGTATGGAAGACAAAAGCTTTGCCTGCATCTGCAAGGAAAGGTTACCTATCTCGTCCAGAAAAAGGGTGCCCTGGTGCGCTGCCTCAAACTTGCCCGAACGGTCTTCCTTGGCATCGGTGAACGATCCCTTGGTATGCCCGAACAACTCACTTTCAAAAAGGTTTTCCGCAATGGAGCCCATGTCCACCCCAATGAAGACCTCGTCCTTTCTGGCGGACAAACGGTGCAGTTCGCGGGCGATGAGTTCCTTTCCGGTACCGTTTTCCCCTGTGATCAATACGTTGACGTCCGTTTTGGCCACTTTGGCCGCCAGATCCAACACGGAGCTCAGGGCCTTGGATTGCCCTATAATGAGATTCTTTCCCTCATTGATCACCTGCTTCAGGCTGCTCTCCTTCTTTTTGAGGCTGTGGATTTCCTGCTTCGACTTCCTAAGTTCGTAGGCCGATCTTACCGTGGTCATCAACCTTTCGTTGTTCCACGGCTTCAACACAAAGTCAGAGGCCCCTTGCTTTATCGCTGTCACGGCGAGGTCCACTGCTCCGTAGGCAGTCATCATGATTACGGATGTGTTCTGTGATTTCTTTTTGATTTCGTTCAGCCAAAACAGCCCTTCGTTGCCCGTGTTCACCCCTGCCGAAAAATTCATGTCCAAAAGCACAATATCGATCTCTTCCATATTTGGGAAAGATGAAATCTGGTTTGGGTTGAAAAGTGTCTGGACACTTTTGTACTCGAACTGTAACAAAATCTCCAAAGCGCTCAACACGCTCCTATTGTCGTCTATGACCAAGATCTTGGCATCAACCATTTGGATTCTTTTATAGCATCCAAAGCTACAAATTGGAACCATACACTCCGACGGAGTGTAAAATATTTGGACGTTTTTTGTACAATTTTTTTACACCAATTCATGGGGAAATATTTTTTGATACATTTATATTGTTGATTTTCAGTACATTAAATATTTGGCACGAGAATGGTCTCTAATTTTGGCACAGGATAAAACTATGAACCTTAAAACATACATTGTCAGTCTGTTCTTCTTGGCCTACTTGGTCGGGTTTTCACAAGAAACCTGGACCTTGGATGAATGCGTGGCCTATGCCATTGAGCACAATCTCCAGGTGAAGAACACCAATTATGACAAAGACTCGAGCAAAGAAAGCTATCGTCAATCCATTAGGGACCTTCTCCCATCGGTAAGCGGATCCACCAACTATACCATCAATTATGGTAGGTCTGCGGATCCCAACACCAACGATTATGTGAACACGGAGTTTTTTAGCAACAACTATTCCTTGGGTGCCAGTCTGGATCTGTTCCAAGGCTTTCAAAAAATGAACACCATCAGGGCCTCCAAATTTATCTACAAGGCTACCCAAGAGGATGTCCTACAGCAAAAGTTCCTTTTGGCCTTTAGGGTAATGAACGCCTTTTATGATATCAAGTTCAACGAGGGCCTTGTGGCCAATAGCCTGGAGCAGTTGAAAATATCGCAGGCCAACTACGACCTTGTCAAAAAACAGGTGGATCTGGGAATGATGGCCGGAGCCGACCTATATGAGGCGGAGTCTGGCCTATTGGCCGACAAACTGTTGGTGACCCAGAACAGGAACAATTTGGCCAATGCCAAACTGGTCTTGTTGCAGGAAATGAACCTTATCGATCAAAACGACATTGCGCTCCAAGAGACCTTGGACCCCATTGCCGAAGAGAGCCAAGACAGTATCTCCCTTGACACACTTTACCAAACGGCCAGGAGCTTTGTCCCACTTGTAAAATCACAGGAATATCGGGTCAGTGCCGCCAAGAAACAATTGCAGGCTTCTCGGGGCTTCCTCTATCCTTCGCTTTCGCTGACCGCCGGGTATGGAACCAGTTATTTTGAGACCAATGTGGATGAGAACGGCAACATCATCCCTTTCAAGACCCAGTTCAACGACAATGCCTCAAAGTACATGGGCGCCCAGTTGAACATTCCCATCAGCAATGGATGGTCTGCCCATTCAAGGGTAAAGCAGCAAAAAATTGCCTATCTCCAGGAAAAGAACAACCTTGAGATCCAGGAGCAGGAACTGTTCAGATTGTTGCAACAGCTTGTTCAGGACAACCTTTCGTTCACTGTCGAATATGAACAGAGCAACCAAAAGGTGAAAGCACAACAACTGGCCTTTGACATTGCGCAAAAAAGGTACGAGAAGGGATTGATCAATGCCTTGGATCTCTTCCAGGCCAAAAACCTTTTTGCCGTTGCACAAAATGAAAACCTACAGGTGGGGCTGAAATTGAAGGTCAACCAAAGTACCATAGACTTCTACAGCGGACTGCCCATTTTTAACATCAACTAAAACGAACCATGGATATACAATTAGAAAAAAAGAAGGGACTCAAACCAAAACATTACGGATACATTGCCTTGGGCGTACTCCTATTGTTCGTGGGCTGGAAATTGATCTTTGCCAGTTCCATGTCCACCTTCAGAACCGAAAAGGAACGTCTTTCCGTTTCAGCCGTTACCGCGGGCAAGTTCGATGATTACATTACCATCAACGGGAGCGTGGCCCCCATTGCTACCATCTATATGGATGCCTACGAAGGCGGTCGGGTCTCCGAAAAGTTGATCGAGGAAGGATCCATGGTGAAAAAGGGGGATATCATCCTCAAATTGGAGAACATGAACCTTTATGAGCAGATCTTGGCCAGCGAAAGTAACCTGGCCCTAAAGCAGAACGATCTCCGCTCCACCAAACTTACTTTCGATTCCAGACAGGTCGAGGGCAAAAAATCCCTCGCCAATGCAGAATATGACCTCGAACGGCTCAAACGTAATTATGAGCAGAACAAGGCCCTGTTTGATGATGAATTGATCTCCAAGGAAACATACCTCCTCTCCAAGGCGGACTATGAGCTTGCCCAAAAACAGTTTGAGATCGTAAAGTTGCAAACAGAGCAGGACGACCAAATGCGTGAGACTTCCCTAAAAGGATTGGATACGGACCTTTCCCGCATGCACAAGACCCTTTCCATGGTATATGAACGATTGGACCACCTCAACGTGCGCGCACCTGCAGATGGACAATTGGGCTTTCTGGACGCAGAGATCGGCCAAAACATTGCACAGGGGCAACGGATCGGACAGATCAATGTCCTCACCGATTTTAAGATCGAGGCCGACATCGACGAGCATTACATCGACCGTGTGAAGCGAGACCTTTCCGCAATACTGGAACGCAACGGGAATGAATATGGTCTCCGATTGCGTAAGGTGTATCCCGAAGTAAGAAATGGAAGGTTCCGTGTGGACCTAGTGTTCACCGGAGAAAAACCCGAAACCATCCGTGCCGGACAGAGCTATAACATCCGATTGCAATTGGGCGAATCAAACGATGCCCTGCTACTGCCCAAGGGCGGATTTTTCCAGAGTACCGGTGGACAATGGGTGTTTGTGGTATCCCCCAATGGAGAGGAAGCCATTAGGCGGAACGTTCGGTTGGGCAAACAAAATTCAAGATACTATGAGGTCCTTGAAGGGCTTCAGCCCGGGGAGCAGGTCATTACCAGCAACTATGACAGTTTTGGCGATGCTGAACGGATTGTTTTAAAATAAACGCAAAGTGTAACACCGATCAAATTATATCAGTCTTTAAAAAACAACCATCTAAAAATGATACAGATACAGAACCTTAAAAAGAGCTTCAGAACAGAAGAAGTGGAAACCTTGGCCCTGAACGGGGTCAACCTAAAAGTGGCCGAGGGGGAATTTGTGGCCATCATGGGTCCTTCCGGATGCGGAAAATCAACTTTGTTGAATATTATCGGCATGTTGGACAACCCTACTGACGGTAGCTACAAATTTGCCGGTCATGAAGTAGGTGGACTGAAAGAAAGCCAACGTACCCAATTGAGAAAGGGGAACCTCGGGTTCGTTTTCCAGAGCTTTAACCTTATTGATGAGCTTACCGTTTTTGAAAATGTGGAACTTCCGTTGATCTACCTTAAAATGAGCAAGGCGGAACGAAAGGAAAAAGTCCAGAAAGTGTTGGAGCGCATGAAGATCGCCCACAGGGAAAAACACTTTCCGCAACAGCTTTCCGGAGGTCAGCAACAAAGGGTGGCCATAGCCCGTGCCGTTGTGACCAACCCCAAACTGATCTTGGCGGATGAGCCCACGGGTAACCTGGATTCCAAAAACGGGATCGAGGTAATGAACCTGCTTACAGAACTCAATCAAGAAGGTACCACCATTGTAATGGTAACCCACTCCGATCGCGATTCGCACTATGCCCACAGGGTCATCAACCTGTTCGATGGGCAAATTGTGACCGAGAGCCAAAACAAACCTATGAAAGCCATGGTCTAGGGGTTTATTCATCAATCAAAAAAATCAAAAACCCGTTATGTTCAAAAACAACCTAAAAGTCGCCTGGAGAAACCTGAAATCGAACAAATTGTTTTCAGGAATCAACATCATTGGGCTTTCCATGGGGCTGACCATCGTCATGCTCCTTTTTCTGTTCATTTCCCATGAGAGGAGTTTTGACTCCATGTTTCCCAAAAGAGACCGGATCCAACGGGTTCTCTTGAAAACCAATGGTGACTTTGGTTTTGAAACCTGGGCCACGGTACCCCCGGTAACCGCTTTGGCCATGAAGGAAGAAGTGACCAATGTGGAAAGTGCGGCAAGGTTGTTAAAACATAATTTTGGCAGACCCGCATCCTTACGCATCAACAACCAAAACTTTACCGAGGACCTTTTTTATTGGGTGGATAAGGAGTTGTTGACCATTTTCGATATTGAACTGGTAAAGGGGGAGGCGGCCACGGCTTTGGACAGGCCGGGCACGGTCATTCTTTCCGAAACTGCAGCCAAAACCTATTTCAACCAAGCAAACCCAATCGGCCAAACCATTTTGGTGGATAACGATCGTGAACTTGAGGTGACAGGGGTGTACAAGGATTTTCCTGAAAACAGCACACTTGATGCAGAAATCATGGCATCAAGCAACGGGTACTGGTTTTATGATCGAAAATCTTGGAGTAATGCCAGTTTTGAAACCTATTGCTTATTAAAGGAAAACGTTTCTGTGGATGCCACCCAAACACAGATAGACCAAATGCTCGATGCAAACCTCCAAAAAGAAAACCAATGGTACTCCTTCGGTTTACAGCCATTGAGCAAGGTACACCTGTATTCCGCTTCTTACGGAAATTCCTATGCATCACGGATTGGAGACATCAATGAAGTACGCAACCTGACCTATTTGGCTATTTTGATCCTTTTGATCGCCTGTGTCAACTATATGAACCTTACCACGGCACGTTCCCAAAAGCGTTCCAAGGAAGTGGGCATCAGTAAAACCTTGGGCGCCTCTTCGCAGTCTTTGGTGGGCCGGTTTTATGTGGAAACCGGATTGATCACCGCTATTTCCATTATCCTAGGAGTTGCGTTGACCCTGTTACTGTTACCCAGTTTTAACAATTTGACCGATCAGCAACTGACCATGGACCTGTTGCTTAACCCAACCTTTGTAATGGCCGCGCTGGGGGTTTGGCTTGTAACAACTTTGTTCTCTGGATTGTACCCTTCCATGTACCTGTCCAGATTTCTACCGAAGGAAATTCTATCCCCCTCCTTAAAAAGGGGAAAAGGGAATGTGGCCATCCGTAAGGGTTTAGTAGTAATGCAGTTTGCCGCGTCGACTGCACTGATTGTTGGGGTAATGGTCATCTACCAACAAACCCAATACATCCAAAACAAAAATCTTGGTTTTGCTGCGGATAATGTCATGGCCATTTCCATAGGTGGACTGCGTGGTGACGAAAATCGTAATGCCCTGGAGCAGGAGTTCAAAAACCTCTCGGAAGTAACCGCAGTATCCATGGCACAGGGGTATCCCGGCATGGATGTAAGCGGACGAACCCTTCGGAGAAAAGACTCGGAAGAACAAGGTCTGAACATTCAGACCAATGTGACCGATGCTGGTATCGTGGATGCCCTTAAGCTACATCTTTTGGCGGGCAGTAGTTTGCCCAAGTTCAAAAGTGAAAAGGATACATTGGTGGAAGTCGTATTGAACAAAAAGGCCATCGATTATTTGGGGTTCACCCCAGAGGAGGCCATCGGCAAGGAAGTTTATATCGGGGTTCCCAATACCATTGTTGGGGTGGTGGATGATTTCAACTACGAATCGTTGCACCAACCTATTGGTGCCTATGCGTTCCATAATAGCACCAGTGAAGGCAAATCGTTCATGTTGGTGCGTTTTAAAACTGGGAATTTGACCAATACGGTTGCCGATCTTAAAAGTACGTTCACCAGAATTGTTCCCAATCTAGATTTCAACTATTCCTTCTTAGATCAAAATATTGCACGGATGTATGCTCGTGAAAAACGGGCTGGACAGATCAGCATTGTGTTCTGTATGCTGGCCATTTTTGTGGCTGCATTGGGCCTTTTTGGTCTGGCTGCATATACCGCGGAACAACGCAGAAAGGAAATCGGCATTCGAAAAGTATTGGGGGCTTCCGTAGGCAAGATCAGCCAAATGCTTTCCATGGATTTTGCCCGGTTGGTCCTTATCGCCTTGCTCATCGGTTTTCCAGTGGCCTACTTTTCCATGGAAAACTGGCTCGAAGGTTTTGCCTACAGGATTGATATCCAATGGTGGGTTTTTGCACTGTCTGGCACCATTGCACTGGGCATTGCACTATTAACGGTAAGTTTCCAATCCATCAGGGCCGCCCTGACCAATCCCACTAAAAGTTTACGCGCCGAATGACATAAAAAACATCATCATAAAAACAAACCATCATGATCAAGACACATCTTAAAATAGCCTGGCGAAACCTTAGGAGAAATCCTTTGTTTTCACTGATAAACATTTTAGGGCTTTCCACAGGACTGGCCAGTGCTTTTCTCATATTTTTTTGGGTGACGGATGAAATGACGGTCGATACGTTTCATGAAAATGACCCAAACCTTTATCAAATATTGATGAAGAGCGAGGAAAATGGAACGATCAGAGTTCATGAAGGTACACAAGGCCCCCTTGCAGAAGCCTTGGAAAAAGATTTGCCCGAGGTTGAAGACGCGGTTAGTGTTATGAACCTTGAGAGAGAGGGAATGGCAATCACTTTCTCTAATGAGGAGAATACTTTTAAAACAGAAGGGCTCTTTGCCAGTAAAAACTTTTTCAATGTGTTTTCCTTTCCCCTGATACGAGGCTCCATAGATCAAGTGCTTCAGGATAAGGATGCCATTGTTATCTCCGAAAACTTTGCCTTAAAACTGTTCGGTTCTGTTGACAAAGCCCTAAACCACCAAATAAAATATAGCTTCTTTGGCAAAGAACAGACCGGAAAGATTACAGGTGTTTTTGAAGATGTTCCTTCAAACTCTACCATGAAGTTCAGTTTCGTAGGGACCAAAAAGAAATTGCTTGAAGACATTTGGACAAACGGAAAAGAATGGTACAATACTGGCCCACAAACATACCTTGTCCTTAAGCCCAACACGGACCAGGCTGCCTTTAATAAAAAAATCGACCGGTTTGTAGACAAGTATCTTGATGGCAACATGTTCAGTCTTTTCACGAGAAAATATTCAGATGCATACTTAAAGGGCAATTATGTGGATGGTATTCAAAGTGGTGGCAGAATTACCTACGTTAGGCTCTTTTCTTTCATTGCCATTTTGGTCCTGCTCATTGCCTGTATCAATTTCATGAATCTTTCCACGGCCCGCGTTAGCAGGAGGTTTAAGGAAATCGGCATCAAGAAAACGGTAGGGAGTACCAAAAAAACATTGGTGGTCCAATTTTTGACCGAGTCGGTTTTCCTAACATGCCTTTCCTTGATATTGGCCCTGTTATTGGTCTTTTTGTTGATTCCTGTGTTCAATTATGTTTCGGGCAAGGAGCTGGATCTTCAACTTATTTCCCAAAATGCCCCTGTATTGATTTTGGCCACATTGCTTACCGGATTGATCTCCGGAAGTTATCCTGCCTTTTATTTGTCCGGATTCAGCCCCTTGGCAACATTAAAAGGCACCTTTAAGAGCCATGGTGGAGAACTTTTTACCCGAAAGGGCCTGGTCGTCTTTCAATTTATGGCGTCCCTAGTTTTGATCATATCGGTATTGATCATAAACAACCAACTCAACTTTGCGCTCACAAAACCCATTGGTTACCAAAAAGATAACATAATCCAGATCGATCTTGAAGGCAAGGCCTATGACAACATCCCGTTTTTCTTCGACGAGATTGAAAAAATAGAGGGAGTGGAACGTGTTGGTGGACTTGGCCAAAGTATTGTGCGGGAAGACGGCGGGTCTTCCACCTATGGCATTGACTGGGCCGGTAAGCCAGCGGATCTTGAGGTAGATTTTATTGTTCGCGATGTGGATGAAAACCTGACACAGACCCTTAATATAGAAATGGTGGAGGGGGAATCTTTTAACGAAAAACTTGGTTCTCCCGAATCTTACGTATTGTTTAATGAGGAGGCCATACGGATAATGGGGTTGGAGAATCCCGTTGGAAAAAAGATAAACCTTTGGGGAGAGGACAAGACCATTCTTGGGGTCATGAAGGATTTTCATACTGCCTCGGTCATGCAACCCATTTCACCTTTGGTTTTTAAATATTCCCCGAACAATTTGGCCTTGGCAATGGTGCGGATCCATTCTGGATCGGAAATGAAGACCATTGAAAACCTAAAACGATTGTATACAGATTACAATCCTGGTTACAATTTTAATTTCACATTTCAGGATCAAATGTTCAACGCACAATATTCTTCGGAAGAGCGTATATTATCGCTTTCCAAGTACTTTGCCGTTCTAGCCGTTTTCATTTCGTGCCTTGGCTTGTTCGGATTGGCAGCTTTCAACAATGAAATGCGGATCAAAGAGATTGGTGTGCGAAAGGTATTGGGTTCCTCCACCTATGCAATACTCGAATTACTTTTCCTCGATTTTCTAAAACTTGTTTTAATTGCCATATTGATCGCATCCCCCATTGCATGGTACCTTATGAGTGGCTGGCTCCAACAGTTTGCCTATAGAACAAACATTGGATGGGCCGTATTCGTGATTGCCGGCATATTGACCATTCTCATTGCATTGGCAACCGTAAGTTTTCAGGCCATTAAAGCAGCCAGTGCCAACCCTATTAAAAGTTTGCGCACGGAATGAAATAACACTGTCATCATCAATCAAAGAAAAACATCATGTTTAAAAACCATTTACGAATCGCTTGGCGCAACATCAAAAAAGATAAGCTGTTTACCACCATTAAAATTGGTGGTTTTGCCGTTGGTATAGCCGCTTGCCTTTTGATTGCCCTTTTTATTGGGAATGAGCTGAGCTATGACACCCATTACCAGAACAAAAACCGGATTTACCGTGTGGTGATGCAGGGCACTATGGGGGGCGAGCAGTTGAAGAGCGTCCATTTTCAACTCCCGTTCGCTGAGACCTTGGAAGCTACCTTTCCCCAAGTGCTGAAAGCAGGCAAAATAAATACCAGCGAACTTTTTGGTGCGGGAAGAAGACCATTGCGGGCCGCAGGAACCTCCCAAAACAATTTTGAGGACGGCTTCATCTATGCGGACCAACAGGTTTTTGACATTTTGGAACTTGAGCTGGTGGAGGGCACTCCGGAGAACCTCTTGACCAATCCAGGGAGCATTGTGATGACGGCCCAAAAAGCGGCCAAGTATTTCCCAGAGGGCAATGCCGTGGGAAAAACGGTCTATTTGGACGACAATTCCAACAGGCCCTACACGGTGACCGGAGTCATACAGGAAGATCTTTCAAAGAAATCCCACCTCGATTTCGATTTTCTTCTGGCCATCGAGGACACCAACATGAGCTGGTCCAACAGCAATTACTTCACCTATTTGCTGCTCGATGACAAAGCGGAAGTTGCAGCCCTGGAAAAGAAAATGGGTTCCATTCTCGAGCAATACGTCATCCCTGCTTATAGGGAACGAATGAGGGGGGAGGAATTCATGGAAGTTTTAAAAACGTTGGAATACAAACTACAGCCTGTTGGGGACATCCACCTAAGGTCCGATGCAAAAATGGGCGATGGTTTGAAACATGGCGACATCCGGTTTGTTTGGCTGTTTGCTGCCATTGCCGGGTTTGTTCTATTGTTGGCGGTCATCAATTTCATCAATCTATCCACAGCCAAATCCGCCAATAGGGCCAAAGAGGTAGGATTGAAAAAAACTGTTGGTGCCTTTAGGAGCCATTTGGTAAGCCAGTTCCTGACCGAGTCTGTCATCTATAGCCTCATTTCCTTTGTTATCGGAGTTTTTCTGGCTTGGCTGTTGCTTCCTACTTTCAATGTCATTGCAGCCAAAAACATCGTCATGCCGTGGTCGGCCTGGTGGTTCCTGCCCACCATTGCGGTGGCGGCCCTGCTCGTTGGAATCATGGCCGGTCTTTACCCTGCCTTTTATCTCTCTGCCTTCAAACCAGTGAACGTGCTCAAGGGCACCCTGAGTACCGGCAGCAAAAGTGGCAAACTCCGTAGTGGTCTGGTCGTTGTCCAATTCACCACCTCTGTGGTATTGATCATTGGCACCCTAATCATCTATAACCAAATGAATTTCATTCTGGACAAGAAACTGGGCTTCAATAAAGATCAAGTGCTGGTCATAAAAGGGACCAATCTTCTAAAGGACAACTCGCAGTCCTTCAAAGAAAGGCTTCTTGGACTGTCCGATGTAAAGGCAGTTTCCATAAGCGATTACCTCCCCATTGAAGGCACCAAGCGAAACGGGAACACTTTCGGGGCCATCGCCAACGGAAGGCAGGAAATTTCCGTTCCCGCGCAAATATGGCGTGTGGACCACGATTACATCAATACCCTTGGGCTGCAATTGAAGGAGGGCCGTGGCTTTTCGAAGGATTTTGCCAGCGATTCATCCGCCATTGTGATCAATTCCACCATGGCCAAGGAACTAGGGTTCGACGACCCCATAGGAAAACGGATCAACAATGGTGAAGACTGGACCATCATCGGGGTGCTCGAGGATTTTCATTTCAAGAACCTTAAAGAGGATATTGCCCCTGTTTCCCTGGTCATTGGCAACAGCCCCAGCATGGTATCCGTCAAACTGAGCAGTAGCGAAGCCAAAAACGCCATCCGTGACATACAAACCATCTGGCAACAATATGTGCCACAACAGGCTTTTGAGTACACCTTTCTGGACCAGGAATTTGCCCACATGCACGACGATGTACAACGAATGGGCAAGATATTCAACAGTTTTGCGCTGTTTGCCATTTTTGTGGCCTGTCTGGGGCTCTTTGCCCTGTCCGCATTCTTGGTGGAGCAACGGAAAAAGGAAATCAGCATCCGCTTGGTCCTTGGGGCCCCGTTCAAAAGCATTTACCAACTGCTCACCATGGATTTCATGAAATTGATCATGCTGTCGATCATCATTGCCATCCCCATAGGTTGGTACATGATGGATCGATGGTTGGAGGATTTTGCTTACAGGATCCATATCTCATGGGGAACTTTTCTATTGGCCGGGCTTTTGTCCCTGTTGATAGCATTATTGACGGTAAGCTTTCAATCCATACGTGCCGCATTGACCAACCCCGTCAAAACATTGAAGGCGGAATAAACAGCAATCAAAAAAAACGAGAACCATGTTCAAGAACAATCTAAAAATAGCCTGGAGAAGCCTGAAGAAACAACCTTTCTTCACTTTCCTGAACACATTTGGGCTGGCCATAGGAATGGCCGGTGGACTTTTGCTGGGGCTTTATATCCACGACGAACTTAGCCATGATAGCATGTTTTCCGATTCGGAGCGCATCTATCGACTCAATGCCGATATGAAATTTGGCGGCAAGGAAGAAACACTTGCCGAAGTTTCCGCTCCTATGGCCCAAGCTATACTGAACGACATCCCTGAAGTGGAACTCACTACCCGGTTCAGGGGTGTAGGGAGCATATTCATACGTACGCAAGAAGCGCTCAGCAATGTGCGTGAAGCCTCGGTGACCTATGCCGACTCTACTTTTTTTAAGATGCTGGGGCTGGAATTGTTGCATGGTGATGAAAGGACCGCTTTGACGGAGCCCAACACCTTGGTGATGACAAGGACCGCTGCCGAAAAACACTTTCCAATCGAACAGGCCATAGGAAAAACCGTGGTGTTGAACGATAATGAAACCTATAGGGTAACAGGTGTTCTGGAAGACCTCCCAAAGAATTCATTTCTCAAAGATCGGGGCCTTTTTCTTTCCATGGCCGGATATGAGGATGCCCAATTGGCCGAATGGGGAAGTCACAACTATTACACCCTTATCAAAATGCTGCCAGGGACCAAGGCCGAAGATATCCATGATCGATTGCAGGAAATGGTGGGCAAATATGTAATCCCCTACGCCCAGGCATTTTTCCCAGGCATCACGGAACAGCAGTTCATAGATTCGGGGAATTACATGCGCTACTCCACGATCCCATTGGAGGACATCCATTTGTATTCCAGAAGAAGTCCGGAGTTCAGTGCCGTAAGCGACATCAAGAACGTTTACATCCTCGGGGCCATTGCCCTTATCCTATTGGTTCTGGCAAGCGTCAACTTTATGAACCTTTCCACGGCACATTCCCTTAAAAGGGCAAAGGAAGTGGGAATCCGAAAAACCTTGGGGTCCCAACGGAAGAGTTTGGTCGGGCAATTTTTAACAGAATCGGCATTGATTGCCCTAGGGTCCCTGGTGGTCGCAGTGATCATTGCCTGGGCTGTTCTGCCCTTGTACAATGACCTGAGCGGCAAAGAGCTGTCCCTACCCATATCAAACCCCTTGTTTTGGTTGATTCTCTTATTGGCGGCCTTGGCATTGGGATTCCTGTCCGGAAGCTATCCAGCTCTTTTCATGTCCCGGTTTGTGGCCGCAAAGGTGCTCAAGGGGCAGGGAGACCAATCTGTGGGTGGGGGGCGCGTGCGAAATGTGCTCGTAATCCTGCAGTTTTCCATTTCGGTATTTTTGATTATGGGGACCCTCACGGTTTTCCAACAATTGCGATATATTCAAGGAAAGGACCTGGGGTATGCCAAAAATCAAGTGCTGATCGTTCAAGGTGTCAATGCCCTTGAAGGAAAAAAGCAAGCTTTCAAAAATGCAGTCTCCCAACTCAGTCAAGTCAACACAGCCACTTTGAGCAGCTATTTGCCAACCCCTTCGTCAAGGAGCAGCGGAACTTTTTTGCGTGCAGAGGACCAAAGCATGGAAAAAGCCCTGAACATGCAGCAATGGCGCGTGGATGAGGATTATTTGACCACTATTGGACTGGACATGGTTGCCGGAAGAAATTTTGACATTGACCATTTTGCCACCGATTCCTCTGCCATCTTGCTCAATGAAAAGGCCGTTGCCACTTTGGGGAAAACCCCCGAAGAAGTGCTGGGCTCACAGTTTGTCGATGATTTTGACAATGGCTCCATCGGTACTGTCATAGGTGTCGTGAAGGATTTCCATTTCGAGAGCCTCAGGGACGAAGTAAGTGCCCTTGGCCTATTCTACGGTACAGATTTTGCCAGCAATTTGGCCATAAAGCTGAATGGTGGGGATGTTTCCCGGACCCTTTCGGAAATAGAGAGGATTTGGAACGACTTGGCCCCTGCTCAGCCTTTTGAGCATTATTTTATGGATGACTCCTTCAACACCAGTTATGACGCGGAGCAACGTTTGGGCCAGATCTTCATGATTTTTACGGTGCTTTCCATCATCATTGCCTGTTTGGGACTTCTTGGCCTTGCGGCCTTCAATGCACAAAAAAGGGTGAAGGAAATCGGGGTGCGGAAAGTATTGGGTGCAGGTGTAGGACAAATCGTTTACCGACTTTCCATGGATTTCCTAAAGCTTGTGGGGCTGTCGGTCATCATCGCCCTACCTTTGGGATGGTATGCCATGGACCGCTGGCTACAGGATTTTTCCTACCGCATCAACATCCCATGGTGGATCTTTGCCCTGTCGGCACTCATGGCCGTGGGCGTTGCCCTCTTGACGGTCAGCTACCAAAGTATAAAAGCGGCTGTGGCCAATCCCATAAAAAGCCTAAGAACCGAATAAGCCATCAATCAAAAAACGAAAAATCATGTTTAAGAACTATCTAAAAATTGCGTGGAGGAACCTTACCAAGAACAAGGCCTATACCGTCATCAATGTAGGGGGGCTTGCACTGGGCATGGCCGTGACCCTCATCATCGGTCTGTGGGTGAGGGACGAGCTGAGCCACAACAACTATTTTTCCCACAAGGACCAGATCGCGCAAATTTTCCAGTCGCAAACCTTTAATGGACAGACCGGGACCGGGCCTGCCATTCCCCGACCGCTGGAAAAAGCTTTCAGGGATGGGTATATGGACAATTTCAAGCATCTGGTGATGTCCTCCTGGAACACCTCCCAATATTTAAAATATAAGGAAACCAGTATTTCCCGGGATGGCAATTTTATGCAGCGTGATGCCCCAGAAATGCTCGACCTGAAAATCCTGAAAGGGGAAAAGGACGGGGTGAGGGAAATCAATTCCATCATGTTGGACGAATCCACTGCCAATGCCCTGTTCGGTGATGAAGACCCCATTGGAAAAACCATAGAGGTCAATAGCCAATATGATATGATGGTGACTGCCGTGTATGAGGACATTCCCTTCAACAACTCTTTTAACGATGCTCAATTCATCATGCCCTGGGATAAATATGTCTCGGTGAACGAATGGATAAAAAATGCCGAGGACCAATGGGGGAACAACTCCTTCCAAATGTTCGTACAGATTGCCGACAACACCACCATGGAGCGGGTAACGTCCACCATAAAAGATGTAAAGAAGACGCTCAACAAAAATACGGAGGAATTCAACCCACAATTGTTTCTCTTCCCCATGAAGGATTGGTACCTCCGCAGCAATTTTGAAAACGGGAAACAGGTTGGTGGCCGCATCAAATATGTTTGGCTTTTTGCCATCATCGGTGCTTTTGTACTCTTATTGGCCTGCATCAACTTTATGAACCTCAGCACGGCCCGTTCCGAAAAAAGGGCGAAGGAAGTGGGCATCCGAAAATCCATTGGTTCCCAGCGCCGTCAATTGATCAACCAGTTCTTGGGCGAATCCTTTTTGGTGGTGCTTTTCGCTTTTGGCATCGCCGTGCTCATTGTTATCCTGTCCTTGAACGGATTCAACAACCTCGCCAAGAAAGAAATGACGTTCCCTTGGAGCTCCGCAGGTTTTTGGGGAATATCCTTGGTCTTCATCTTGTTCACGGCCATGCTTGCAGGCAGTTATCCCGCCCTTTATCTGTCGTCCTTCAGGCCCGTGGACGTGCTGAAAGGCACCTTCAAGGCCGGGAAACATTCCGGATTGCCCAGAAAGATCCTAGTGGTAGTCCAATTTACGGTATCGGTGGCCTTTATCATCGGCACCGTAATCGTGATGCAACAGATCAATTACGCCAAGAACAGACCCATTGGATATGATAAGGAAGGCCTGATCCAGATTCCGACCATGAGCCAAGATTTCACAGGCAAATTTGAACTGATGCGGGATGAGTTCATCGCTTCGGGTGCGGTCATGGAAATGTCCACGTCCAGTGCCCCGACCACCAATATTTGGTCCAACCGAAGTGGCTTTGTCTGGGAAGGCAAACCGGAGGGTTTCCAAGAGGACCTTGCGTGGACCGAGGTCTCCCCTGAATATGCCAAAAGCCTTAACTTGAAGATTGTTCAGGGAAGGGATTTCTCCAGGGAGTTCCCATCTGACTCCAATGCCGTATTGATCAATGAGACCGCGGTCAAATATATGGGGCTGAAAAATCCTGTGGGCCAATTCATCAAAGATGATGATGAGGAAGATCCCAGACCTCCCTTGAAAATCATTGGGGTAGTACAGGACATGATTGCCCAATCGCCCTACGAGCCCATAAAGCAGGGCATGTACGTTTTCGACAAGTACAACAATGGATCCTTTTATAACCTCCGTTTGAACCCCAACCAAAGCGCCAGTCAAAACATTGCCATCATTGAGCGCGTGTTCAAGGAGCATTTTCCCAACATCCCCTTTCAATATGATTTTGTGGACGAGGAATATGGGGAGAAATTTGCTTCCGAGGTGCGCATCGGCACCCTTTCCGGCATCTTCACGGCCCTTGCCATATTGATCAGTTGTCTGGGCCTTTTTGGGCTTACTTCCTTTGTGGCCGAACAACGCACCAAGGAAATCGGTGTCCGAAAAGTATTGGGAGCCTCTGTTTTCAATGTCTGGAACATGCTTTCCAAAGACTTTTTGAAACTGGTGATCATCTCCTGTTTCATCGCCGTCCCCATAGCCTATTACATTATGAACGGATGGTTACAGGAGTATCCCTATCGTGTCATCTTGAAGTGGTGGATCTTTGGTCTTGCCATGCTCGGGGCCATGCTCGTCACAGTCATTACCGTGAGTTTTCAAGCCATAAAAGCCGCAAGGTCCAACCCCGTTAAAAGTCTGCGTACGGAATAAAAAAGAAGACATATGTTCAAGAACAACCTAAAACTCGCCTGGAGATGCATTCTCAAGAACAAACTGTTCTCGACCATCAATGTGATAGGGCTTTCCATTGGACTTTGCGCCGCCATGGTCATTGGGTCCATTGTGTACTATGATTTTTCATTTGATCGGTTCCATCCCGACAGTGATCGGATCTATAGGATCACCTCCTTGTTCAAATCCAATGATGCGGAGTTTTCCAACCGTGGGGTGGCCGTTCCCCTGATGCGTACCTTTCAAGAAGGTGTGCCTGGGGTAGAACTGACCGCCCCCTTCTTCAATACTTCATTTTACAAGGTTGAGAACAGGGAGGCCGACCTGAGTTTTAGGAACCCCGAAAACGCCATTCTTGCCGATGATGCCTATTTTGAGTTGTTCCAATACGAATGGCTGGCAGGGGAAAGTAAATCCGCCCTGTCTGAACCGGGTCAAGTGGTCCTCTCCCAAGAAAAGGCCCAAAGATATTTTCCGCACACCCAAATGGCGAACATTATCGGGCGCACACTGATCTATAATGATTCCATTCCCGTAAAAGTGACCGGGGTGGTAGCCGACTTCGAAAAGAAAAGTGACTTGACGTTCACTGAGTTCATGTCCCTAGCCTCTGCCAAGATGTTCGATAGAAAAGACGTGGCCACCAATGATGCTTGGAACAGCACAAGCTCTGGAGACCAGCTCTTTATTAAGGTAACCAATGGGGCCAGTCTCCCGGCAATCCAATCCAGATTGGATGCTTTGGCGTTGGAACACAAAAACACGGAGCCCTGGGCCGTCAATGATGAACGGTTGTTCGTTCTCCAGCCCTTGGCCGATATCCACTTTGGTGGAAAACATGGTGATTATCCTTTCAACAATTCAGATCATGTGGCCAGCATGACCGTTCTGAAGAGCCTTGCCTTCGTGGCCCTCTTCCTGCTGTTGCTGGGTTGTGCCAACTTCATCAATTTGACCTCCGCCCAAGCATTGACCAGGGCCAAGGAAATTGGTATCCGCAAAACTTTGGGGAGTTCAAAGAAGCAAGTGGTACGGCAGTTCTTGGTGGAGACATTCATCCTGACGTTGTTGGCCGCGGTGCTCTCCCTGGTCTTGGCACCCATGCTATTGCGACAGTTCATGGACTTCCTGCCCGAAGGTATCGATCTCTCGGTACTCTATAGCACAAAGGGTGCTGTGGGCATATTGGCGCTGATTGTCGTGGTGAGTCTTCTTTCTGGTTTTTATCCAGCCTTTGTAATGTCCAAGTTCAGGCCGGTTTTGGTCTTGAAAGGGCAGTTCAGTAAGGGAGACAAAGGGGTTCGCCTTAGAAAGACACTGACCATTTTCCAATTTGTCGTGGCACAGGTCTTTGTCATTGCCACCGTATTGGTCGGCAAACAGCTTTACTTTGTAATGAACAAGGACATGGGCATCAAAACCGATGCAGTGGCCTACGTGTACCTGCCTTGGAGCAATAATTCTGATGTAAAAAAAGAACGCTTGTTCCATCAAATTAAAGACATCAAGGGCGTTTCCAATGTAAGCTGGGGCAACAACCCGCCTACTTCCAATAATATTTCCTCTTCGATACTTACCTATTACAAGGATGGGGCGGAAATGCATCAAGAAACTGAATTCTTGTGGGGTGATCTTTCCTATTTAAAAACATACCAAATTCCATTATTGGCGGGAAGGGACCGCTTAAATGACACTATAATGGAGTATGTGGTGAACGAAGCCTTTGCAAAGGCCTTGGGGTTTCAAAATGCTCCAGAAGTGGTAGGGGCCACTGTTAAATTGGACACCATGAGCATTCCCATTGTGGGCTTGATGAGGGATTTTAACCAACGCTCCCTACGGTCCACTATCAAACCTATGGCGCTTACGGGTGATTGGGGCAATGGCGGATACTCGAATTTCCGAAGCATCCATTTTGATCTGGGCAAGGATACGGGACAGTGGGCAAAATCCATTGGGGAGATTGAAAAAACATGGGCCTCTGTGTTTCCCGATGAAGAGGTGGAAATTGAATTTATGGATGAGACCGTGGAAGGTTTTTACAGAAGGGAACGCAGCACCATGCAATTGCTAAAATGGGCCACGGGCCTCGCCATTATCATCAGTTGTCTCGGACTTTTGGGATTGGCTGTCTATACCACGGAACGAAGGGTAAAGGAAATCGGGGTACGCAAGGTCCTGGGTGCCAATTTGGCCCAACTGAACCTATTGTTGTGCAAGGAATTCTTGCTCTTGGTCGGTATCGCCTTCGTTATTTCCGTGCCCATTTCGTGGTACCTCATCCAGGATTGGATGCAAAGTTTTGCCTATAAGACCTCCATCAGTTGGTGGGTATTCCTTTCCAGCGGACTGGGAATGGTGGTAGTGGCCCTGGCCGTCATTGGCACAAGGACCTATAGAGCGGCCAATATCAATCCTGTGGAAAGCCTAAGAACAGAATGACATTCATCAAAAACTAAACGATATAAAAATGTTGGGTCTAAAAACATATCTCCGACACCTCTCCAGGAACAAAATGTACACGGCGGTTACCGTTTTGGGGTTCGCCCTGTCGCTCACCTTTGTATTGCTCCTTGGTGTTTATATCCAAAATGAACTGTCCGTTGACAATTTTCATGAAAATAGGGATAGGATCTATCGCCTGGAAAATGAAACGGTGGACTTTTCACCCCCCATTGCCACGGATCTTAAGAACAGTTATGCTGAAATCGAGGATTTTACAAGGGTATGTAATGTCTCTGGACGAATCTCCCAAACCGATGGCCAAAAAGTAAAGTTTGATTATCTGGCTGTTGATCCGGGCTTCTTCAAGATGTTCTCCTTTCCCTTGATCAAGGGTGAAGCTGATAATGTACTCCAGACCGAGGACGGTATTGTCCTGTCCCGATCGACCGCCCTACGACTGTTCGGCTCCATCGATGTCATTGGCCAATCGGTTTTCATCAATACGCAGCATAAGTTCACGGTCACGGGTGTCATGGAAAACTTTACGGAGAATACCCATTTCATTGAGCAAGATGCGCTGGTCAACCTAAAGGCATTAAAAACCATTTGGGGCTTTGAGAACATCATGGAGGAATATGGTTGGTGCTCTATCAGTATTTATTTCATGGCCCAACCCAATGCCAATCTTCCCGCAAAAGCCCCACAGATACTGAAAAATTTCAAAAAAGATTTTTGGCTCTACAAAGAGGGCTGGGCAAGCACGGTGGAGTTCACCCCTCTGAAAGAACTGTATTTTAGCAACAAGGCCGGCAATGCAACAAAGAGCAACAGCAAGACCATGATCATCATTCTATCGGCCATTGTATTGATCATTTTGTTGTTGGCGATTGGCAACTATATCAACCTCACCATCGCCCAGGCTACCTTTAGGGGGAAGGAAGTGGCCGTGAAAAAACTGTTGGGAGGGTCCAAGAAAAAACTGATCCGCCAGCTAGTGGCGGAATCCTTCGCCTTGTGTTTTGTTGCTGTTTTGCTCGCCCTTTTGCTCGCCAAATTGTTGGAGCCTGCCTTGAATTCCCTTTTGGAGACCCATTTGGACCTCAACCAGGCCCTAACCATTTCCAATGTGCTTATGGCCCTGGGCATGCTGCTTTTGATCGGTTTTATCTCGGGTATTGTCCCTGCTTTGAAAATTTCGAGCTTCAAACCCATTGAAGTGGTCAAGGGTGAATTGCGGACCAAGGCCAAAAGTGTTTATGCCAAAGCCTTCATCACCTTCCAATATACCGTGGCCATTTCCCTTTTGGCCTGTAGCTGGATCATTCTAAAACAGACCGATTATCTCAGAAGCAAGGATTTAGGGTTTAACAAGGACAATATCGTCCATCTGGAATATTTGGGCGGTACCACCCAAAAAAAGGCCATTGCGGACGAGCTCCTAAAAATTCCTGGTGTAAAGGGGGCTTCCTTGACCTGGCAAAGTCCTTTGAGCGGGGGCAGCAACCAAACGTTCGATTACGAAGGGAAATCTGTCAGCTTTCAGGAATTTGCAGTGGATTCCGCGTTCTATGATGTCTTCAACATCGAAGTGATGCCCACCGATGTGGCCTACGCTCCCAATGGGGTCGTCCTCAACGAAGCCGCCCTAAAAGAGTTGGGGCTCACGGACAAGCCTGTTTCCTTTAAAATGGAAGAAAGGGACATTCCCATTTTGGGGGTGGTCAAGGATTTCAATTTTAAGCAATTGCGCAGCAATATTGGCCCCCTGATGATGCACCAACAATCTCCAGAGCGCTTTGTTGACAACATCTTCTTGAAGATTGACGGAAAAGGAATTGTAAGCACCATCGACCAGATCAAGTCCACTTATGCCGGGATTGTGGGCGATGTGGAATTTGATGTCCGATTTGTGGACGAGACCATAGACCAGTGGTACAAAAAAGAGGAGCGCACCGGAAAAATTATCAGCTACTTTACCTTTTTGGCAGTCGTCATCTCTTCCATGGGCATTTTGGCCATGGCCACTTTCTATATGCAGCAGCGGAAAAAGGAAATCGGGGTGCGTAAAGTGAACGGGGCCACCATTGGCAAGGTGATGGTACTCCTGAACAAAGATTTTGTGAAGTGGGTGGCATTGGCCTTCGTGATCTCCGTGCCGCTCTCTTGGTACGCCATGAACAGATGGTTGGAGAGCTTTGCCTATCAGACCAATATGGACTGGTGGATATTTCTCTTTGCGGGAATGCTGACCTTATTTGTGGCCTTGCTTACCGTGAGTTGGCAAAGTTGGAGGGCGGCCAGTGCCAATCCAGTGGAATCATTGAGAAGCGAATAAAGAAAACATCAATCTAAAAAATGGAAAAATCATGTTGAAGAACTATTTTAAGATCGCTTGGCGAAACCTTGTGAAGAACAAGGTGTATTCCTTCATCAATATTTCGGGGCTGAGTTTGGGCCTGGCCTGTGCGATGTTGATCATTCTCTATGTCAAAGATGAGGTGAGTTATGACAGGTTCCATAAGGATGGAGAACATATTTATCGGATTGTAAGCCAAAACTTTAATGAAAGTGGTGTCCCGGATGGTATGAACTCCAGTACCGGCTTTCTACAAGGGCCAAGGTTTGCAGAGGACATTCCGGACATCAAGGAATATGTGAGGATACAAAGTGCCAGAAGGGATGTAAAGATTGGGGCGGAGGTCGTTTCCCGAGATCTGCATTATGTTGATCCCAATTTCTTTTCCATGTTCACTTTCCCGGTAATCTCAGGAAATCCCAAGACCTGCTTGGCCGAGCCCTTTTCCGTGGTCATTTCGGAAGAGCTTGCCCTTACCCAATTCGGCACTACCAATGTGGTGGGCAAGACCATGATGTTCCGCGACAATGAGGATTTTGTTCCCTATACCGTGACGGCCGTATCCCAAAAAAGTCCACAAAACTCCTCCATAAAATTTGACATGCTCCTGCCATTGCAGGTTAGCGAAAAGGACCTTGCCAACAATTTCAATTGGTTCAATTCTTTCTTGAACACCTTTGTTTCCTTGAGGCCCGGGGCCAATGTGAGCTTGGTCAATGACAAAATGCAGGACTTATATTTGGCGCACTCTGCCAAATCGGCAAAAATCATCAAAGAGCAATATGGGAACAACAGATTGCCCCCGAAACACTTCCTACAGCCTTTTACGGACATGCACCTCAACAAGGAGCTCCCTGCCCAAAATGGGTTGACGGATGCCAGCAATCCCACTTTTTCCTATATTTTATCGGGCATTGCACTGTTCATTCTGTTGATTGCCTGCATCAATTTTGTGAACCTGACCGTGGCCCGTTCCGTAAGACGGTCACAAGAAATCGGTATCCGAAAAGTGGTTGGAGGGAAAAGAAAACAACTCGTGTTCCAGTTCTTGGGAGAATCCTTCTTGCTGTGCTTTTTTGCTTTTACAATGGCCATTCTTTTGGTGCAACTGGCCTTGCCCATTTTTAATGGTTTGGCCAACAAACAATTATCGCTCTCCTTTTTGTTCGATGTCAAATTGGTACTGGGATATGTAGCACTGTTTGTGATTACAGGCGTATTGGCCGGGTTCTACCCTGCCCTTGTCCTTTCAAGGTATAGTCCTGTGGATACCTTGTACAGCCGTTTTATCCTCTCCGGAAAAAACTACCTTCAAAAATCCTTGGTGGTGCTTCAGTTTACCTTGGCCTCTTTGTTGATCATATGCACTTTTGTGATTTATGAACAGTTCAACTTTTTGACCACCCAAGAACTGGGTTATGATGATACTGATCTGGTGTTGTTGCAAAAAAATAATTTGACACCTGATGAATTTGACACTTTCAAAGCCCGTCTTGCCTCCCATGGAAACATATTGGACGTTGCAGGTAAAAATGCCGGTTATTGGTTTACGGTTGCCAAAGTGGGAACGGACAAACAGATAGATTTTGCCAATGAAACGGTAAACCAGTCCTACATCCCCACTTTGGGCATACAACTAAAGGAAGGCAGGAACTTTTCCGAGGACCATCCCTCGGATGCCACACAATCCGTTTTGGTGAACGAGGCCTTTGTGAAGGAAGCTGGGTGGAGCGATCCCATCGGCCAAACAGTGGATTTCTGGTACAATGATGAAAAATATACCGTGATCGGTGTGGTAAAGGATTATCATTACGAGTCGCTCGGCCAGACCATCCGGCCACAGCTCTTTACCATGAAACCATCCTATGACCTGGGGATGCTGTACATAAAAATTGCCCCGGGAAGTGCCACATCATCCATAGCGGACATTGAAAAAGTGTTCAAGGACATGTTCCCTTTTGATCCGTACAGCTACCATTTTCTGGAAGACCAGAACTATCAAAGCTATGAGGCCGAAGCGAAATGGAAACAGATCATGCTGTTCAGTGCCATTCTCACCATCTTTATTTCCTGCATTGGCCTGTTCGGTCTATCTGTGCTCTCCGCCGAAAAGCGGACCAGGGAAATCGGGATCCGAAAAGTTTTGGGTGCTTCCATAAACAATGTGGTCGCCATCCTTTCCAAGGATTTTATAAAATTAGTGTTGGTCGCCCTTTTGATATCCATACCTGTCGCATGGACCATCGCCAATAAATGGCTGGAAAACTACCCTTATCGGATCCAACTGGGCTGGCAGGTGTTCGCCATTGCCTCCCTATTGGTCATTCTCATAGCGTTGTCCACCATCAGCTTTCAGTCCATCAGGGCCGCTGTGGCCAATCCATCGGACTCATTGAAAACACAGTAAATTGTTCAAAAATAGATAAAGTAAAAAAACGGAAATCATGTTAAAGAACTATTTTAAAATTGCTTGGCGAAACCTCATTAAGAACAGGATCTTTTCCCTCGCCAATATCCTAGGCCTTAGCTGCGCCTTTGCCGTGGCCATTCTCTTGACCATGACTGCCCTTTTTGAGCTTTCCTTTGATCAATTTCACGAAAACAAGGATTCTGCGTATCAGCTATACCTTTCCAATCAAACCCCAAGAGGCCCCGAGATCAGTGTTTCAAACCCGGTTCCCTTGGCCCCGGCCCTTTTAGAAGAGGTATCGGGCATCAAGCATATTGCACGGGCCGTGAGCGAGGATGTACTGGTGACCTACAATGCCAAGGAACTGAGCCTGGATGCCGAATATGTGGATCCTGCATACTTTGAGATCTTTACCTATCCGACCCTTTTTGGAAACGCCAAGAACCCGTTGCCGGAAAAGAACACTGTCGGAATTTCAGAGGAAACGGCCCAAAAAATATTTGGAACCACCGACAATGTGATCGGCAAGATCATTTCCCTTAAAATGGGAAGGGACGAACAGCCCTTTACCATTGCCTCGATACTGGCCGAGACCCCAAAGAACAGCAGCGTTGACTTTGAAATTGTGGTGCCGTTCGAGAGCCATCCCGATTACCTGTCCAACAAAGACGTGTGGGACTCCCAGTTCCATCCGATATACCTCCAACTGGAAAAAGGGGTCTCTGTGGCGCAATTTGAAAAAAATACGATTCCCTTCACGGCCCTTCACTATAAGGGAAGTATAGAAAGTGAAATCCGCGATGGTGCCGTTCCGGATGCCGAAGGAAGGTATAAACAATTCCATCTGATGCCCATTACCGACAGGCATTTTGCCTCGTACATGACCGGGGTCGCCAAAGTGGACCGCATTTTCCCTTATATGATCTTGGGGATAGCCTTCGTGATCATTTTCATTGTAAGTGCCAATTTCATCAACATGAGCATTGCCCTCAGCGAAAAACGATTGAAGGAAATCGGGATGCGCAAGACCTTGGGCGCCATAAAAAAACAACTCTTCTTCCAGTTTTGGATGGAAAGTGTCTTGGTCTTTGTCGTATCCGTGGTATTGGGATTGGTGGCGAGCAATCTGCTCTTGAATCCATTCAAGACCCTTTTTAACACCAAGGCTTCATTTTCAGATGTTACCCAACCCAGTGTGATTCTGCTTTTCATGCTAGCGCTCTTCATCATCACGTTCATTGCAGGAGGGTATCCCGCCCTTTTGATGAGCAAATTGGGCACATTAAAGGCCCTTAAGGGAAAATTGGAGGTGGGTAAGAACCGTCTGCGCAACAGTTTGATCGTTCTTCAATTTGTCATAGCCATCATCCTCATCAGTGGGACCTTGGTGCTACATAGCCAGATTGAGTTCATGCGCAATAAGGATCTGGGTTATAACAAGGAACAGGTGGTCTCCATCCCTCTGAACGGAAAAAAGAACAGTTACAGTGTGGTCAACCTCCTTCGCGACGAGCTCAAGGGCAATCCAGATATCCTGGGCGTTTCCGGCGCCGATAACAACTTGGGGCGTGGACGTGACGGGAGCCAATCCAGTAGCATGATGGGTTTTGATTACAAGGGAAGGGGAGTGATCACAAATGCCCTGACCGTGGACTATGACTATACAAAGACCTTGGACCTACAACTGGTTTCCGGGCGTGCGTTCGATAGGGATTTTGCCACGGACAGCCTCAGTTTGGTCATCAACGAAACCATGGCAAAACAACTTGGGGACGAGGACCCGCTTTCCATTCGCATTCCCATGGATGATGGTGCGGTAACCTATTCGGTGATCGGGGTCATCAAGGATTATCATTTTCAAGATATCAGCAAGCAGATAGAACCCTTGACCTTGTTCATGAACAAAGATTGGGACCTATACTATGCCTATGTGAAAGTAGCCCCTAAAAATGTGGCCAAATCCTTTGATGCCATAAAAACCGCTTGGGGGAAAATTGAACCCCAGGCCGAATTTCTAGGGTCTTTCCTTGATGAGAACGTGGACCGTACCTTCAGGCGTGAAAAAACCATGGCAACCATTGTCTCCAGTGGAAGTGTCCTTGGCATTTTATTGAGTTGCATCGGCCTCTTTGCCATTTCCATGTTGGTGGTGGCACAGCGTACCAAGGAAATTGGGGTACGCAAAGTGGTAGGAGCCAGTGTTTCCTCCGTGGCCCTATTGCTCACCAAAGATTTTTTAAAGTTGGTGGGCATTGCCTTTGTGATCGCCACCCCCATTGCCTGGTACTTTTTGAATGAATGGTTACAGAACTATGCTTTCCATGTTACATTGAGTCCCTTGTTCTTTATGGGCGCTGGTTTTTTGGCAACCCTCATTGCATTCATCACTGTGGGTACCCGAACTGTAAAGGCCGCGTCGGCCAATCCCGTAAAAAGTTTACGGACCGAATAGGTCAAACTGAATTGAAGAGATATACCAACAAATCAAAAAAAGAAAACCATGCTTAAGAACTATCTGAAAATTGCTGTAAGGTATCTTCTTAAGAACAAACTGTATTCTATTATCAACATCTTCGGTCTGGCCGTGGGTATAGCTTCATTTGTTCTTATAATGCTCTATGTGAATTATGAAAAGAGCTATGATACATTTGAAGGTTCTGAAAATGTGTATAGGACATATATGGATTACCTTGAAGGTAACACGTATGTGCCGGGTGATGCAGCAACTTATAATGCATCCGGTCCCGCTTTAAAGGAAATGTTTCCTGAAGTAGAGAACTATGTACGGTTTTACTATTTTGAAAAATTGACTTTTAAAGTAGGGGAAAAAATATTGGAGCAGCCATTGGGCTCTTTGGTGGACCCTTCCTATTTCGAGATATTTAATTATCCGTTGTTAAAGGGAAATACTAAAACAGCTTTAGCAGAGCCCAATTCCATTGTGCTTTCAAAACCATTTGCCCAAAAACTTTTTGGGGATGAAAACCCCTTGAGAAGAACAGTTTCTGTCTTTGAGGATGGCAAAGAGACACAGCTTATGGTGACTGGTGTCATGGAAGATGTTCTCGAGGCCACGCATTATAGAAATTCGTTCCTCATTTCCTTTGAGACCGAAAAAACGTTGACAGATTTTGGACCAACAGCCCATGAGCTGAATTGGAACATGAACAACTATTATACGTATCTGAAGTTGGCCCCCAATACCAATATTGATGTGCTACGTCAGAAAATAATTGACAGTGATATTGAAAAAAGTGAAACCGAAAGGCATAATATAGAACCGATCCAAGATATTCACTTGTATTCCGATAAGCCCTATGAAGTCGCTGTCAACGGTAGCATTCTTAGAATAAAGTTCTTAACGGCCATCGCATTTATAATCCTTGTCCTTTCTTGGTTGAACTATGTCAATCTTTCGACGACAAAGTCTATGGAAAGGGCAAAGGAAGCGGGCATTAGAAAAGTTGCCGGTGCAAAAAGGTCGCAGCTCATCGTCCAATCTTTAATGGAATCCATACTCCTCAACTTTTTTGCCATGACCATTGCCCTATCATTGGTTTTTGGTACACTGCCCCTATATAACAGCATTACCGGAAATGAGCTCAACCTTGATTGGGAAGCTCTTCTGAAATTTGCCCCCTATTTTATTTTTATTTTGTGCGGCATAATCCTGGCTGGACTTTACCCTGCCTTCTTGCTCAGTAGATATTCGCCGGCCAAAGCATTGAAAGGGAAGGTGAAGGCTTCGACAGAGGGCATTGGGTTGCGGAAAGGACTTATCGTTACACAGTTTTTTGCTACCATCGTCCTGTTGACAGGGACATTCATTATCACCAAACAAATCAATTTTTTGGACAATCAACCCATTGGTGCCGATGTTGGCCAAGTCATAGCCCTGCACGGCACAGTGGTTTCGACCAAGTCGGATTCTTTGGTCAACAATGATTTTAGGGTTTTGAAAGAGCAATTGGAGGGTTTTCCTTTTATTGAGAAGACGGCCATTTCCGAAACGTATCCTGGGGACAGTTTTGACAATCTGTCCTCGACCCGTGGAGTTTTTTTGCCAGACGGAAAAAATGACAGAGCAAATATTTTCTACACCTATCATGCCCAACCGGATTATTTTGACTTGATGGACATTGAGTTTTTGGCGGGGGGGACCTTTGTCCGGAATTCCAGTTTCGAGGGAAATCAGATTGTAGTAAACGAGACATTTTTAAAAACCATGGGAATTTCATCCCCAGAGGAAGTATTGAACAAAACAGTCAGGTTCTGGGGGAACAATGAATGGAAAGTTGTGGGGATTATCAAGGACTATTATCACTTCGGGTTGAAAAGCCCGATATTGCCAATGATCATCAGATATCAGGACAACATGAGCAACCTATTGATAAAACTTGATAAGTCCGCGACATCGATTGCCGGTCTGGAATCTGCGTTGGACCAAGTTGAAAACAAATGGCATGAAGTTTTTCCCCAAAGCACATTCGACTATACCTTCTTGGACGAAAAGTTTGAGGCTCAATATGAGCAGGACAAGGCATTTGGGAAAGCCTTTCAGATTTTCACCATACTTTCCATTCTCATAGCATCATTGGGTCTTTTTGGTCTTACGGCCTATACCGTTGTTCTGCGAAAAAAGGAAATAGGCATAAGAAAGGTGAATGGTGCCACAATAACACAAGTACTAACCTTATTGAACAAGGATTTTGCGAAATTGTTGGGGTTGGCCTTCCTTATTGCCATACCATGCTCATTATATGTGATGAACCAATGGTTGGAAGGATTTACCTATAGAACAAATTTCAGTTGGTGGATATTCGCCTTAGCGGGAACGACTGCGCTTCTGATCACTTTTCTGACCGTAAGCTGGCAAAGCTTTAAAGCTGCTATCGCCAATCCGGTAGAATCATTAAAAGATGAATAAATACAACATACTATGCTTTTACAACTCAACAACTTGTTCAAATGGGTCAACTCCGGTGGCCAACGTATTTTTTTATTGAAGGACATCAACCTCGAAGTGGAGGAAGGAGAGTTCATTTCCATCATGGGCCCTTCGGGTTCCGGGAAATCCACTTTGCTCAACGTCATCGGGATGTTGGATGCCTTTGATGAGGGCGAATACCACTTTCTGGATGAATCCGTCCACACGCTGAAGGAAAAGCATAGGGCCAACCTGTACAAGGAATACATTGGTTTTGTGTTCCAGTCCTATCATCTGTTGGATGAGCTTACGGTAAAGGAAAACCTAGAAATGCCCTTGATCTACAAAAATTTCAAGGGTTCGGAGCGAAAGGCCATGGTGGCCGATATGCTGGACCGTTTCAGCATTGTGGGCAAAAAAGACCTTTTCCCCTCCCAACTGAGCGGTGGCCAGCAGCAATTGGTGGGCATTGCACGGGCGCTCATTTCCAATCCAAAGTTGATTTTAGCCGATGAACCAACCGGAAACCTTAACTCCAAACAGGGTGAGGAGATCATGGACATCTTCAAGCAATTGAACGATGACGGGGTGACCATAATCCAAGTGACCCACTCGGAGAAAAATGCGGAATATGGCAGCAGGGTCATCAATCTTTTGGATGGAAGGATGATTTGATTAAAAAAGTTCAAGTTCAAAAAAGGGCATTGATTTTTGGACTTGAACTTACCGAGCCAAATCAGCCAGTTCCTTGCCCACAAGGCTACCCAGGGCCACTCCCATGCCGCCAAGACGCACCCCGCAGAAAACGGAATTGGAAATTTGCTTGACTATTGGGGTCTTGTGGCCCCCAACTCCCATGATGCCGCTCCATCTGCGGTCTATTTTTACCGGCTGATGGGGCAAAATCATGTTGTGGAGCAGTTCCTCCAGTTTGGCCTGAATGGTCTGGGTCTGTCCAAATTCCATGGTTTCTTCCGTTTTGAAATCGAGGTTGCGGCCCCCACCAAAGAGAACCCGGTCATCAATGTTCCTAAAGTAGTAGTACCCTTCGTCAAAATGGAACGTACCCTTGATCTTTAGATCTTTGATCGGTTCCGTGATCAAAACTTGGGCACGTGCCGGCCTTACGGTTTCGGTCTTCAACAATTTGGAAGCAAAACCATTGGTGGCCACAAAAACCTTTCTGGTCGTGAACTGAAAATCGGGGGTTACAAGAGTGGCTCCATTGCCCTGTTCCAACAACTCCTCCACTTGTATCCCATTTAAAATGGGAATCCCTTTGGAAAGGCACTTTTGGATGAGTGCATGCATCATCTTGCCCGTATCCAATTGTCCCTCAAACTGATGGGTGATATATTTTTCGCGAATATGCCCAAATCCAAAGATATTCCCAGTGACCACAAACGGGTTTTTCCCAAAAACGGGTTGGAGCAGTCGGTTCAAATGCTCCATTTGTTCCAAACAGTTTTCGTAGAGTTCAGGATTGTTTTCCGCAAAAAGTTCATGCCCTCCCCTTTGCTCGAAACCGATGGTCTTATCTCCCAAAAGTTGCCGAAGGTTATGAATGCCCTCCCAGCGTTTCTGTACGAGGTTCACCACCTCTTCCTTGGAATGTGACCTCAGGTCGGACAATACTTCGGAAATGCTCCCGAAACAGGCAAACCCTGCATTTTTGGTACTTGCCCCTTGGGGCAAACTGCCCTTTTCCAACACCAAAATCTTGCTCTTGGGGTATTTTTCCTTGAGTTGAAGGGCACAGCTCAGGCCGACGATGCCACTACCAATGATGGTGAAATCCACATTGGAGAACCAGGTCTTATATTCCCAATAGCTCAGTTCCATAAAGTAAAAACCCCGATCAGATCGGGGCTTGTATTATTAATGATTGTCTTGATATTTTGGATCCATCTTGAACCCTTCCATGAATTTGGTGGTGTAATTACCCGCCAAATAATCCGGGTGGTCCATCAACTGGCGATGGAACGGAATCGTGGTCTTTATCCCTTCTATCACAAACTCGTCCAGGGCCCTGCGCATCTTGTTGATGGCCTCTTCCCTAGTTTGGGCCGTGGTAATCAACTTGGCGATCATGGAATCGTAGTTGGGCGGAATCATATAACCGCTATATACGTGGGTGTCCAAACGTACCCCATGCCCACCTGGAGTGTGTAGGGTCGTGATTTTTCCCGGGGATGGCCTAAAGTCGTTATAGGGATCCTCCGCATTGATCCTACACTCGATGGAATGCAATTTTGGATAGTAATTTTTTCCTGAAATCGGCACACCTCCCGCTACCAAGATCTGCTCCCGGATCAAATCATAGTCCACAACTTGCTCTGTGATCGGGTGCTCTACTTGGATACGGGTGTTCATCTCCATAAAGTAGAAGTTCCGATGTTTGTCCACCAAGAACTCAATGGTTCCCGCACCTTCATATTTGATGTATTCCGCGGCCTTTACTGCTGCTTTTCCCATTTCTTCCCTTAGGGAATCGGTCATAAAGGGTGAAGGGGTCTCCTCGGTCAATTTTTGGTGCCTACGCTGTACGGAACAGTCCCTTTCGGACAAATGACATGCTTTTCCGTACTGGTCTCCCACCACTTGAATCTCGATGTGTCTGGGTTCTTCGATGAGTTTTTCCATGTACATGCCCCCATTGCCAAAGGCAGCAGTGGCTTCTTTTACGGCACTCTCGAAGTTTTTCTCCATTTCGTCCTCAGACCAAATGGCACGCATTCCTTTTCCTCCACCGCCGGCAGTGGCCTTGATCATTACGGGGTATCCCATTTTTTTGGCCTCTTTCTTGGCATGGTCCACATCTTTCAGCAGTCCTTGGGAGCCTGGTACGGTGGGTACACCGGCTTTTTTCATGGTTTCCTTGGCCGTGGCCTTGTCGCCCATTTTGTCTATCTGCTCTCCAGATGCCCCGATGAACTTGATATCGTGCTCGGCACAGATCTTGGAGAACTTGGAGTTTTCGGAAAGGAAGCCATATCCCGGGTGGATGGCATCGGCATTGGTGATTTCCGCTGCAGCTATAATGTTGGGGATCTTCAAATAGGACTCGCTACTTGGCGCGGGACCGATGCATACGGCCTCATCCGCAAAGCGCACATGAAGGCTCTCCTCATCGGCCTTGGAATATACCGCCACGGTCTTGATGCCCATTTCCTTGCAGGTACGTATGATCCGTAGTGCTATTTCCCCCCTGTTTGCAATCAATATTTTCTTGAACATAGAATACAATTTTAAATTCTGGATTCTAAATTTTAAATGGTTTTAAATAACTAACAATTAGTCACTTAAAATTTAGCATTTAAAATTATCTATGATGGGTCCACTAGGAACAATGGTTGGTCAAACTCCACTGGGGAAGAATCATCAACCAATATTTTGACAATCTTACCTGAAACCTCGGATTCAATATCATTGAAGAGTTTCATGGCCTCGATGACACAAAGCACATCTCCCTTTTTAATGGATGTACCTACCTCAACGAAAGCAGGTTTATCAGGGGATGGTTTTCTATAGAAGGTCCCTATGATGGGGGATTTTATGGTAATGTATTTTGAATCATCTGACTTGGGTGCGGCTTCCGAAGCGGGGGCTGGAGTACTTGCCGCAGGGGCTGCGGCCATTGGAGCTGCTGCTGGGGCCTGTGCCATTGGAATTTGCTGTACAATGGTGGTTTCGGGATAATTTGAGTCTCCTCCGGTGCGGATGGTGATCTTAAAATCTTCCATTTCCAACTTTACCTCACTGGCACCCGATTTGGCCACAAACTTGATTAAATTCTGAATTTCCTTAATGTCCATCGAATATGAATTTGTTAGTTGCGTGATTTATGAATTATAGGCCCATTTCAAATAAATGGATCCCCAAGTGAATCCTCCTCCAAAGGCGGCAAATATAAGGTTGTCCCCTTTTTTTAATTGCTTTTCGTAATCATACAGCAACAAGGGCAGGGTGGCCGATGTCGTGTTTCCATAACGGTCAATGTTGATCATGACCTTTTTGGGCTCAACACCCATCCTATTGGCCGTGGCATCTATGATCCTCTTATTGGCCTGGTGCGGCACCAACCATTGCACATCTTCGTGGGTTAAGTTGTTGCGCTCCATGATCAATGCGGAAACATCGGCCATGTTGGAAACGGCAAACTTGAAAACGGACTTTCCGTCCTGGTACACATAATGTTGTTTGTTCTTCACGGTCTCTTCGGAAGCTGGCAATATGGAACCGCCTGCATCTATCTTCAAAAACTGTCGTCCTATCCCGTCCGAACGAAGGTATTCGTCCTGAAGGCCCAAACCTTCTTCATTGGGTTCAAAAAGTGCTGCGCCCGCACCGTCCCCAAAAATGATACAGGTGGTACGGTCCGTATAATCAATAATGGAGGACATTTTGTCCGCCCCTATCACCAATACTTTTTTATACCTGCCGGACTCGATATAACTGGCCGCTGTTGACATTCCGTACAAAAAACTGGAGCAGGCCGCTTGCAGGTCGTAGGCGAAAGCGTTTACCGCTCCTATCTCCGAGGCCACATATGCTGCCGTGGACGCGACCGGAAGATCGGGAGTTGCCGTTGCCACCAGTACAAAATCAATCTCGGACGCATCTATCCCCCTTTTTTGGAGCAGATCTTCCGCGGCCTTGATGGCCATGTACGATGTGCCTGCATTCTCCTCTTTTAAGATTCTCCTCTCTTTGATCCCTGTTCTCGTAGTGATCCATTCATCGTTGGTATCTACCATGGTTTCCAACACTTTATTGGAAAGAACGAATTCTGGAACATATCCTCCTACAGCTGTAATTGCTGCTGTTGTTTTTTTCATTGTAGCCTCTCTTTTTTTGTCAAAAACAATGGTATTTGACCCAAAAGCGGTGAAAATTAGTCATTTTATATGACTTTCCCGTCAAAAATGCCCCGTTTTTGGTGTTAATAATGGACCATAAAAAAACTCCCGCTGTCTTGAAACGGGAGTTGGTTTATTTGGTGGAGTTTGCGATTAGGCCGCAGTTTCTTCCTCCGTTTTGTCAATCAATACCTGACCTCTGTAGTACAATTTGCCCTCATGCCAGTGGGCTCTGTGGTACAAGTGCATTTCACCTGTTACAGAATCTTTGGCGATGGTCGGTGCCACTGCTTTGTAGTGGGTTCTTCTCTTGTCCCTTCTGGTCTTCGATGTTTTTCTTTTAGGATGTGCCATTATAAACCTATTTGTCCGTTAGTAACTTTTTTAAATCGTCCCATCTGGGATCTGTTTTGTCCGTTGGTTCTTTTTTCTCTTTTGGCTGCAGCTCTTCGAGCTTTTCCAAGATGTCAGACTTCAACGTTCCATCCACAATACCGGGATGTACCCGTTTCTGTGGAACGGCCAAAACCAACATTTCATAGATATACTGTGCAACATTGATCTGGTATTCTCCATGGGGTATGATCAGGATTTCATCGTCCTCATCATTATATTCTTCCCCAAACTTGACAACGAGGTGCAAATCTGAGCTGATGGGCTGGTCATAGGGCTCTCCCGTCAGGTCGCAATCCACATTCACCGTTCCCTTGGCCTTGATCTTGAGCTCCATCATGGTGCTCATCTTTTCCAAGATGGCTTTTACCTGGATTGAAGCTCCGTTAAACTCTTGGTAGTCAAAAGATTCAAAGAACGCATTTTCAATCTCGTACACAAATTCATGTTTTCCCAGCTTCAGACCTGAAAAAGGGATATTAAACTCTTTCAGCTTCATCATTTCTACACTTAAGGTTTGTGTACCAGCCTCTAAAGGCGGGTGCAAAGATACTACTTATTTGCAAAACTGCAATTCCATAGCAAACAAATATCACTTCAGGGCCAACTTTTTAGCTTGCCCGTCTTGTCTTTTGCTTTTGCAATGGGTTTTTGGTCAATTCCAGATATTCGGTCCTGTTCCTGAATACCTGTATCGCGGTGAACACGGCTTCCTTGAACGAACTCTCGTCGGCCTGTCCCTTTCCTGCAATTTCATAGGCGGTCCCGTGGTCGGGCGATGTGCGTACCTTGTCAAGTCCTGCCGTGTAATTGACCCCTTTTCCAAAGGAAAGGGTCTTGAACGGGATCAACCCTTGATCGTGGTACGCGGCCAAGATCGCATCAAAGTTCCTATGGGTGTTGGAGCCAAAGAAACTGTCCGCGGAATAGGGCCCATAGACCAGCGTACCCTTGTTGAACAGTTCTTGGATGGCCGGTTTCAGGATCTTGTCGTCCTCTTCCCCAATGGTGCCATTGTCGCCACTATGTGGGTTGATGCCCAATAGTGCAATCTTGGGTCTTCGGATGCCAAAATCCATCTTTAGGGATTTTTCCATGGTCACCACTTTATTGCGGATCAATTTTGGGGTTATGGCCTGCGCCACATCCTTCACTGCTATATGGTCCGTCAACAATCCTACGCGCAGCGAATCGGCCACCATGAACATCAGACTCTCGCCTTTGAGCTCTTGGGCCAAAAAATCGGTATGGCCGGGAAACTTGAAGTCCTCGGCCTGGATGTTGTTCTTGTTGATAGGGGCCGTCACCAAAACATCTATGGCGTCCTCTTTCAGCGCCTGCACAGCGGCCCTCAGCGATTGTATGGCGTAGGCGCCCCCTTCTTTGGTGGCCTGGCCATATTCGATCTGGGGGATTTCCTTCCACACGTTCACAATGTTGATCTTTCCCTCTACGGCCTGCGAGGCATCCCTTACCCCGTTGAAGGTAAGGTCTATCCCCAAATCGTTCTTTTGCTGGGTTATGGTCTTGTTCGACGCGAATATGATCGGGGTGCAAAAATCCAACATCCTTGCATCCTCAAAGGTTTTCAACACCACTTCGCATCCAATTCCGTTGATGTCCCCAATGGAGATCCCCAATCTTATTTTTTGACTTTCTTCCATAAAATCATTGCCGTTATGGCTATTTTTGCATTACAAAACTAGTCAATTAATAAGACACATGTTCACAGGGATCATAGAGACTTTGGGGAAAGTTGAAAAGCTTGAAAAAGAAGGGGGCAATTTGCACCTCACCATTTCTTCGGATATTACATCGGAACTGAAAATAGACCAGAGCGTGTCCCATAACGGGGTGTGCTTGACCGTGGTTTCCCTTAACAACGACCAATATACGGTGACGGCCATAGAGGAGACCCTGAACAAGACCAATCTTGAGGAACTTACCTTGGAAAATGAGGTGAACTTGGAACGCGCCATGGTGCTCGGCGCCCGTTTGGACGGCCATATCGTCCAGGGCCATGTGGACCAGACCGCTGTGTGCACTTCTATCGATCAGAAGGACGGCAGCTGGGTATTCACCTTTCAATATGACCCCAAATTGAACAACGTCACCATTGAAAAAGGATCCATAACCGTGGATGGCGTGAGCCTTACCGTGGTGGATTCCGAGAAAGACCATTTCAGTGTGGCCATCATTCCTTATACATATGAACACACCCGGTTCCATACCTATAAAGTAGGTACCACCGTGAACCTGGAGTTTGATGTGGTGGGCAAATATGTGGCGAGGCTTCTGGAACTTCGAAATTGATCGGGGCTCTTTTCCCAATCCCATCACCTATCATTCCCTCGGCCGACTGTCTGGAATTTCACTCGAACTGACGGTTTTGACCCAAGAAGTCTTCAAAATGTAGATGGAATCACGACTTGTTTTTTTGGGTTACTTTTGTGAACGATCAAAAAATCTGCATGTTTCTTTCCGCTTTCACCGAAATTTCCGTGGCCGCTTGGGTCATGGCCGCCACAGCCGTTTTCCTGATGGGTATTTCCAAAGCAGGGCTCAAGGGCATGTCCATCTTCAATGTGACACTAATGGCCCTTGCTTTTGGATCTAGGGCATCTACAGGTCTTTTTATTCCTTTGCTCATTGTGGGCGATATGTTTGCCGTGGTCTATTACAACCGGCACACGCAATGGAAATACATCCTTAAATTCATTCCCTGGATGATCGCGGGCATCCTCATCGGGGTGCTTATCGGAAAGGATTTGCCCGAAAGGGAATTCAAATGGGGCATGGTGGTGGTCATTTTCCTCAGTTTGGGCCTGTTGTTGTGGTGGGACAGGCGAAAGTCTGAAAGCGTACCTTCCCACTGGGTGTTTGCAGGCTCCATGGGGGTTATGGCGGGTATTTGCACCATGATCGGAAATCTCGCAGGGGCCTTTACCAATATTTTCTTTTTGGCAATGCGCCTGCCCAAGAACGAATTTGTGGGCACTGCGGCCTGGCTGTTTTTCATCACCAACCTATTTAAGCTGCCCTTTCACATTTTCGTCTGGAACACCATTTCCGCGGAAAGCCTATTGATCAACCTAAAATTGCTCCCCGCCATTTTTGTTGGGCTTTTTCTAGGTGTTTTCCTGGTGAAAAAAATCAACGAAAAAAATTACAAGCGATTTATTTTGGTGGTGACGGCAATTGGTGCCATAGCAATTCTTTTTAGGTAATCTTCAATTATAAAAAAGGCTGTCCAAAATGTCATTCTGAATGTAATGAAGAATCTTTTAGCTATTCGACATTCATCAATTAAGATTTTCGACTGGCCCTTCGACTTCGCTCAGGGTAACAGCTCAAAATGACAATTCGATCACTTTTTGGACAGCCTTTACCTTTTGGGTTTCTTTTCCTTATTCCGAAGCAGCTTCGTAAATCGCATTGAAAATGAGCTTGTACGTACCACGGGGTTGTGCCCTAAACTGCGGCCTGAAGGCAAACAGCACACAAGAGCCCTTGCCATATTTGGTCTTCACCAAGGCTGGCTTTTTCGCAATGTACCTTTGTTCTCCCAAGGCCCATCCGCTCATGAGCAGGTCCTTGGCGGCATAGGTGGCGATCACCTCGACTTCGGGGGCCGGGGCATCCTTGATGTCCTCTTTTCCTCCTTCACCGGTCTTGCTTTGCTTGTCTATGGTAAATGCCCTACTCCTATTAAAAGAAACGGCAACAGTGTCCTTCATGCCAAAAGCAATGGGATGCGACGTGTCTATCCCCGTTTTGATGAGCGATCCCGGAATAAAGAAATCCTTGCTATCTGCACCTTCCGTGGCATCCCGCAAGGGCAGTCCAAACTGCTCGATGACAAAATCACTGGCCTCGTCAAAAGCGATCAGGGTGCCCCCGTCCTTCACATAATTGCTCAGGGCCATGGAGCCATCCAAGCCCATTCCTCCCGTAAATTTTTCGGGCATGTCCAAAACACTGTTCCCATGGAGCATGGATTTAGGTCGTTGGGACGGTAAAATGATGGCGTCATATTTGGACAGATCTACGGTCTTGATATCAACATCATGCAAGGTGTCCATGTCAAAGGCGTATTCATCCATGACAAAGCGGGTCCACCCTTCATCCATATTGGACACCCAAGATTTGTAGAGCCCTACTTTGGGCAGATGGATCTTGGTCAACTGGACCTCTGGTCTGGCAGCCAATCCGGTAAACTCCAGACCATATTCTTTGGCAAGGGACTCCACTAGCACATCATCCCCAGAAACGACAAAAGACCCTGCCGGGAATGTCAATTTCCCAGCCTTGAACTCGGTCATGGCCTTGAAGGCCGTTCCCCCTGCTTTCAGTATTTTATTGGTAGCGGCCACTGAGGCGTTGGTGTTCACGCTAAGGGCATATCCGAAGGAGCCGCTCTTTGAAATACTTCCTTCATAGTGGTCGACTTGTGGGGTAGAAATCTTTTCTGTCGGGGCCTCGAAGGCTTCCTTGATCTTGTCCACATCGACCCCCATCTGCATGGGCAAGGTCCATCCGGCCAAATCATAAGGGGTGTCCGGAGGCCCTCCAGGATATTGGAAGCGTGTTGGGTAGTCCTGCTTTTCCATCAGATCCAAAAGATAAGGTCTGAAGGCTTGGCCTGCATAGATCACATAGGTGCCTTTTTCATATTTTTTGCCATTTACCGTGAAATCTTTGGTGGCCTTTTCGATTTCGATACCCCCACGCAACAACACGTTCACCAAATTTACGGCCTCAAAGGAGTCCCATTGGTTCTTGTCGATGATATAGGCAAAGGGGCCCTCCGTCTTGCTTTTCTCAATAGCGGATTTGCCCATTTTATAGATGTTGTGCAGGTAATTCTCTTTTCGGTCCGCAGCCAGGTCCAACGTGGCCCAAGTGGCTGTCAACATATAGTCCACGGCATCCCTGAAGTGCGACTCACCGCCCTTCCATGGGTCTGGGTACATAATGTCCGTACCGTCCGTGGGGGTGCCTCCGGCAACGGTCTTGGGCAATTTTTCTGGGTCGTAAAACCTTGGTGTGGGAGTGGTGTGTCCGGTTTCGGTGAGGATTCCGATCATGTTGTGGTAATAGGGAACGGTGCGTCCACCCCCATTCCAGAACATGGTGTACACATTGTCCGCAATGGCCCCTGGCATGTTTTCCAATGAAAAACGCTTGGTCATCGCCGAACCCACCTCGCTTACTGCAGCAGTGACCGCCGGGTGTATCTTGGGGTTTACCGGGTCTGCATAGGGCGGAAGGGAAATCTTCGTCCAAGCTGGGGAAGATTGGTGATGGTTGTACACAATCTGTGGGTACCATTCGTTGTAGAGGATTTTGGTGACATTGTAGGTTTCCGGCATATTGTTCATGAACCAGTCCCTATTGTTGTCGTGCCCCATATAGTAATGGTACAGTACCGGGGGGCGGGAGGTTTCATAGGGTGTGCCCATGTTCTTTCGGTACCAGTCCACCACAATGTCCAAACCATCGGGATTCATCACGGGCATAAGTAATGTGATCACATTTTCACGGATGTTCTTCATTTCCGCAGTTTCTGAAGTGGCCAAAGTATAGGCCAGTTCGGAGGTCATCTGTCCATGTGCGAGTTCGGTGGAGTGCATTCCTCCATCGATCCAAACAATGGCTTTTCCTTCTTGCGAGAGTCTTGCGGCCTCTTGGTCGCTCACCGATGCCCTGGCCAATTTGGTGCTGATGTCCTTCCACTTGTCCAATTGGGCAAGGTTTTTCTCGGAGGAAATGAACAACAGGTACATTTTTCGCCCCAGAACAGTTTCCCCTATTTCGATTTTTTTGACACGGTTGGAGGTATTGTCCAATTGGGTCAGGTAATCTTCTATCTGGGCATAATCCGCCAGTTTGTAATCGTCTCCCACCCTAAATCCATACACATCTTTGGGGGATGGGACTTTCTGCGCCATGGCCAAAGAAGCGCAGGCTAGAAAAAGTACTGCGGCCAACAGTGCTTTTGGCATCTTGCTTTTTGATATCATTTTTTGAATTAGTTTGAATTTTGTTGAAAATTAAGGATTTGTAGGGAGGAAATTGAACGATTGTAGTTTGAATTCCCCATACCCTCGCTTTTTTTGATGGGTTAAATGCAAAGAGCCTCCCGAACAGGAGGCCCTTTTATTGTTATCTGGCCAGGTCTATTCGGACCAAGCCTTTCCGCCTGTGAGTTCCTGCAGATCACCACAGGGAACAAATTCCCCGGGGATGGGCAGATAGGCCAGCACTTCTTCACCGACCATCTCGGATGACTTGTAGGCCCATATGGCCAAATCCCTAAGTTCGTTGGCAAAAGTATAGCAAGCCACTTCCGAATCCAGAGTGGCCTCGCCACCTTGCTGTATGGTCTGAAAATAGTTCATCACGGCTTCCCTGTGCGCATCCTCTTCTTCGTCGGTGCGCTTCCTAAGATACGTCGTCAGTACGGGGTCGATGTCCTCCACTTCCAGGTCTGCTAGGTTCTCCTTGCCAGAGCTCTCCAGTATCTTGTCGTAGAACTTCTCCATCTTCATCATGGTGAATTCCCTTTGTTCCAAGGGCATCACCTCATCCATGTAGGAATCGATAAAGGTGTGCACGTTTACCTCTGTAGCCGATGGTGTATCGGTCTTGGGAAGGATTACGTCCAAGGTCAGGGCCAAGGCCTGACCTTGTTCCTTGCTAAGAAAGCTGGGGACCCATTCGGCATAGGATGGCTTGTCCTTACAGCTTTGGAGCAGACTTAACAGTGTAGGGGTCGCCACGGCATAGCCGAAGGCCATCCCCATGTTCTTGAGTGCTGATCTTCTTTCCATTATATGTTTCCTTTTTTAAGTTCTTGGGCAGCATGGTCGGCAGCCCTTGCGGTGAATGCCATGTAGGTGAGCGAGGGGTTTACACAACTGGCTGAGGCCATAAAGGCGCCATCGGTCACATACACGTTCTTGCAGGTGTGAACTTGGTTGTTTCCGTTGACCACGGAGGTTTTCGGGTCTAGGCCCATCCGCGCCGTACCCATCTCGTGGATCCCCAAGCCGAGTGCCCCTGGATTGTCAAACGGCTGAACATCCCTCAACCCTGCTTTGGTAAGCATTTGAACGGCCTGTTCCTTCATATCTTCCCTCATCTTCCATTCGTTGTCCCTGAATTCGGCATCGAAAGTGACGGTGGGAAGTCCCCATTGGTCTTTTTTGTCATAATCAAGGGTCATTCGGTTGTCCTCATAAGGAAGAACCTCGCCAAAACCTCCCATTCCAAAAGTCCAACCACCAGCATTCAGCATGGCGTCCTTATATTCCTTTCCATGTGAAAGTTCCGCTACAGTCTGTTCCCAGTTGCCTCTTCCGGCACCTCCTTGGTATCCATAACCACGGATGAACTTGTCGGAATTGGAACCATCGCCCAAATTCCTGAACCTTGGGATATAAATACCATTGGGCTTTCTTCCCTTGTAGTATTTGTCCTCGTAGCCGTCGAACTTGCCACTGGCCCCAACACCAAGGTGATGGTCCATGATGTTTCTTCCCAATTGGTCCGAATCGTTTCCAAGACCGTTGGGGAACCTATCGGATCTGGACTGCATCAAGATGGAGGTCGAAGCTATCGCCGAGGCACAAAGGAAGATGACCTTGGCCTTGAACTCGAACTCCTCTTTGGTTTCCCTGTCGATCACCTTTACACCCGTTGCCTTTTGGGTGTTGGGGTCGTAGATGACCTCGTGTACGATACTGTCCGGTCTTAGGGTAAGGTTTCCTGTTTTCTCCGCTGCGGGCAAGGTAGATGACAAACTGCTAAAGTAGGCCCCGAAAGGACACCCTCGGATACAACGGTTCCTATATTGGCAACGCACACGGCCATCACCCTCAAATTTTTTATCACTGTTGATGTGTGCCGTACGTCCTGCGGTGACCACACGGCCATCAAAATTTTCGGCCACTTTTTCGCGGAAATGTTGCTCCACGCAATTGAGCTCCATCATGGGCTCAAAAATACCATCCGGCAACTGGGGAAGTCCCAAGGCTTCACCGGAAACGCCGATATAGCTTTCCACCTTATCATACCAAGGGGCAATATCTTTATAACGCACGGGCCAGTCCACTGCAATCCCATCATTTTTGTTGGCACTGAAATCGATGTCGCTCCAGCGATAGCTTTGGCGGCCCCACATGATGGAACGGCCTCCTACGTGATAACCCCGCTGCCAATCGAAACGCTTGGTTTCGTTGTAGGGGTGGTCCACATCGTCCACGAACCAGAAGTTATGGGCTGAGTTGCCCAAATAGCCAGTTCGTAATTGTTTTTCTTGTCTGGCTTTTTGTTCCCTGGTCAATTGTCCGCGATGTGGAAGGTCCCAAGGATCCAAATTGGCTGTTGGGTAATCCTCGCGGTGTTTTTTCATAGGGCCACGTTCCAAGACCAAGGTCTTGAGACCTTTCTCGCAGAGTTCCTTGGCTGCCCAACCGCCACTGATGCCCGTGCCCACCACGATAGCATCATAGGATTCCTGTTCCTCGTTGAAATAAAATTTGCTCATTTAGTATATTCTTAGTTGGCTCAATTTACCAATAAATAATTAATGCTTGAGCGATGTTTCGCTGAATAACAAACCTTTATCCGTAAAAATTAAATGGGGAGGGGTGAAAAGAATTTATGAAAGCCTTGTTGGGAGTAGGGATTTGAAGGGATATAAGGGTTGTTCCAACACTTATAATGTTTTATGTTAAAATTCAAAACCCTTCCAAATTTGTGACTTGAAAGGGTTTTCTGTGGTCCCACCTGGGCTCGAACCAGGGACCACCTGATTATGAGCAGCTTTTTTTAGTTGTCATAAATTTTCATTTGGCTTCTTTTGTGTTGATTATCAATGTTTTATGAAATTTTATTTTTCATTTAGAAGCATCAATACTACCTTTAAATGACCATTTGTTGTACCTATGTTGTACCCAAAACACCGCTGAAAATGATCAATGTACGAACGGTTTTAAGAAAAAAACAGCTTTCCGATGGAAGTTATCCGGTGTGCCTTCGTGTAACCAAAGATAGGCGATCTAAATACTTCAAGACCATTTACAATGCATTTCCAAAGGAGTGGGATGAACGTACTGGCTCCTTTAATAAAAACCATAGCAATTTTATTCAGGACAACCGGTTGTTATTAAAGTTTAGGGACAGGGCTTTAAAAGTGATTGCAGAGTTGGAAATGGAGAAAGACGATTTCTCTTTGAGGGAATTCGAACATAATTTTAGACTAGCTTTCAATCCGATCAGAAGAAACGTTTTTGACTTTTGGGATGAAATAATTGAGGAATTGAAGCTCGCTGGCAGAATGGGCAATGCCCGTTTTCACAACGATACCAGTAAATCCGTCCAGAGATATTTAAAATTTGACAAAGACCTTTCCTTTACGGACATTACCCCTGCCTTTCTTGAAAAGTATGAGGCCTATCTGCGCTCACGTGGTGGAACAGATGGAGGTATTGGTGTAAGGATGCGATCCATAAGGGCTCTCTACAACCAGGCCATCAGAAGGAATATCGTAAAAGAATCCCTATATCCCTTTCGGACATACAAAGTGTCCAGATTAAAAGGAAGGGGAGCCAAAAGGGCACTTACCTTTGAAGAGGTAAAGCAAATTATCAACGTTGACCTTTCTGAAAATCCTGAGCTTTTGAACAGCAAGAACTATTTTGTTTTCAGCTTCTACACCCGAGGAATGAACTTTGCCGATATGATGAAATTGAAATGGAAGGATATCATAGGGGGAAACATTTACTATACCCGGTCCAAGACCAAGGGAAACTTTACTATTAAAATCCTGCCCCCGGTTCAGAAAATCTTGGATCATTATCGTAAAAATTCATTGGGCACGAAATATGTCTTTCCGATTTTGCTCCATAATGAGCTTACCCCAAACCAGATAGAAAACCGCAAGACCAAAGTGCTAAAAAATTATAACATAGACTTGAGAACCATCGCCCAATTAGCTGAAATCGAAAAATCGGTGACAAGTTATGTGGCACGTCACAGCTTTGCCAATTGCCTTAAGCAAAAAGGTGTTGCGACAGATGTGATCAGCGAATCATTGGGCCATCAAAATATGGCCATAACCCAGGCCTATTTGAAGGAATTGGATACATCTGTTGTTGATAAAGCCATAGAAGTTCTTTTATAATGTGAATCACATTTCGTTTCTCAATAAATATCTTTATTTTAATTTTTTTCAAGGCAAAACGACTACTTTTTAAATTATGGGTTCCATTCTCGAAACTATAAAAATGTTGACCCTTCGCGCTTTAGTAAGTGATGAAGAACTCATGTACGGTCTTGTCCTTAAAGGTGGAAACGCTTTGGAGTTGGCTTATAAGATAACGGACAGAGCTTCCAAAGACGTGGACTTTTCAATTTCCGGAGATTTCACCAATGAGGAATACAAAAGAATCAATGGCAAAATGCAGGGACTATTGACCCAGGAATTTGAAAAACACGATTTGGTGGTTTTTGATGTAAAATTTTACGAAAAGCCAAGGCAGAACAAGGTGAAGGAATGGAAGGGATATCAGCTAGCTTTCAAAGTAATCGATTACGAAAACTACAATCCTGAAGACAAGGATAAGAATAGAAGGGAGGCTCATGTAATCCTAGAAAATAATTCTACAGTTTTTACGGTCGACATCAGTTCCTATGAATATACAGAACCTAAAAGGTTGGTGGATGTAGAAGGTACCATTTTTTATGTGTATACCCCAGAAATGATTGTATTTGAGAAATTGAGGGCGCTATGTCAGTCAATGCCCGAGTACAGGGATATTGTTCCCACTGCCAAAATGAAGCTTAGGCCACGGGATTTTTATGACATTTGGAACTTGTTTCAAAATTTTCAGATTGATTGTACCTCTTCTGAAAATAAAGAAATGCTTCAACATATCTTCGATGCGAAGAAGGTGCCATTAAAGTTTTTGGATTTAATAGAAAAATATAAAGATACCCACGCCCAAGACTGGATAAATGTAAAGGATACCATCACTGCTAAAAGTGAGGAGTATGATTTTTACTTTGATTTCGTACAGGAACGAATCAAAGAGCTTCAATCCCGATAGGGTGATATATGCCCCATTTTTCATTCAGCTTTTTATTGGATAGATTATAGGCCTGATAGAAGTTGATATTTGTCTTTTTATCCAAAAATAATTGTAGGTCTTTTTTTGAAAAACCTATTAGGTCCAAGTAAAATCCAATGAGTTGGTGGTAAGGATATATATAGTCCAGTTGAATAAGATATTCGTTCAGTTTTGTCACATCAATATTTGACTTTGCATTTTTGAATGCTTCAAGCACCTCAAAGGCTCCGCCGGAATACACGGGACGGACGGCAATGTCAATTAAAGTACGTTCAAGATCTGTGACGGTCAAATTCTGTCTTTTTGTTATCCCGATATTGATAGACGTATGCTTTCGCTGAAGATAGACATAGCGAAAGCCATCAAAAGTTGATTTATAGGATTCCCTCGCCACACGCTGTGGTTTGGAAAATGCCCTATCTACCGCATCCTGCTCCAACTCGACATTTTCTGGTTTCAATGCATAGGCATCCTCATATTTTTCCTCACTGACATAAACTGTTTTTGGTAACTGAAGGGTAAGTTGGTGGATTTGCATGGCAGAATAATAGCTTAAGTATCCATCCTTTTTAACGGTCAAACCCACATGGAAAGGTGTTGCCTCTTTCTTCCTTAAGATTCGTTTTTCAGAGGTATGGCCCTCATGATTTTGAACATCCAACAATAGTATTTTACGATCGTTCAAGAAAGTGATGAAGTGTTTGTAGTTGCGATAATTAGCTATTCTCCATTTATCTTTTTCTGAATCAAATATCTGTTGGATGTCATGAGTTGTATAAGCCTTGAAAGGGTGTTTTTCAAAGAAAGTAGCAATATCGGAAGCCGCTCTGTCAAATGATTCCTTTGGCATATTATTCAAAAGCATAGTATCATATATGATACTATGCTACAAAGGTATGCATTTTTTTTGAAAAAGTCAAATGTTGTTTGTTTTGTAGAAGCTCGGAATAGAAAAACGTGAAGTTTTATTCGTTATCTCATATATGAGATAACGATGCGAAGTTATGCTTATTGTACCAAAAAAGCAACTTTTATAGGTTAATATTATTATCACTAGATTGACGTTCTTTTGGATTATTTAAAAAGCCTGAGGAGGGAAAAAGAGCTGATTTTGAAAACATCCTTTTAGACAAACTTCCCGATGTTTTAAACATTGCTCAAAAACAAGACAATAAAAGAACAACCTTTAGGCATTGGGGAAACAAAGAAAAATCGAGTCTCATGGAAAATGTCTAAACCTATTCCTAGACATTTTCTTAGACATTTCTAAAGCAGAAATTTCCAAATAAGAATTTTGTTTTGGTTCTCTATCTATTGAAATTGCTGATTTCAAAGCATAAAGGATAAGGCAACAAAGCAATGGGAATTTATAACTTTTACAGACGGCATGGAGCATTTAAGGGAAAGACACCGTATGAGATATTTATGTATCAAAGCCATATAATTCAACTCTGGCAAAATTTCTTAGTTAAAATTCGAGTTTATCCCCAAAAAAAGGTGATTTCCTCAAAAAAATACTAAACCTTGATTTATCCGAATACATAATAATCTGCCAATCAAGAGAAGTATACTCATTTACTTGGGGCGAGTTGATCAACAACACTGATAAATCAGCTTCAGCTACCAACTATAACAAGGGTTAAATTTCCTGGCAAAAAAGTATAATAAAAAGGGTCACATTTCTAATTGCTGATGTAGAAGCACAAAGATTTTCACATTTTTTTAAGAAAAAAAGCGAAAATACTCCCTCTCAGTCAACAAATAATCCTTCTCAGATACAAAGTAATCCCTTACAGATCCATCATCCTATTTAAATTTACCATTGTAAATCAAATGGTTACAAATAAAATGAAATGGAGCGCAAAACATAGCAGGATTATTTTGGAGATCATATGTCTGTTGTACATCCTCCTTTTTGCTTATGCCGCTGTCAGCAAACTGTTGGATTTTGAAAGTTTTCGCATTCAATTGGCCCAATCCCCCCTTCTTACCGCACATGCAGATTGGGTGGCCTGGACGGTTCCCCTTTCAGAACTGATCGTGGCAGGAATGCTTTTTGTCCCTCGGCTACGGTTTTGGGGGCTGAATGCCGCCTTTTTTTTAATGGTCATGTTCACCACCTATATTGTCATTATCCTAAACTTTACCGACTTCATCCCCTGCTCCTGTGGTGGTGTTCTGGAGGATTTGGGATGGACCGAACATTTGGTCTTCAATCTCCTTTATGTGCTTTTGGCACTCATCGGAATCCTTTTATTGAATATACAGGTCAAGGACAAGGGGACCCAAAACCAACAGCGGAACCATCCTTCGGAACCAAAAAAATTGATGGGCAAACCGCTTGTAATCATAGGGGCACTTGCCTTGGGAAGTATGGCCCTGGTGACGGGCCTATTTCTATGGAGCGAGAATATGGTCCACCATCGGAACAATTTCACCCGACGTTATCCCCACCACCCCATAAAACGTACCCATGAACTGGATCTGGGCTTCAATTCCTATTATCTGGCCGGAGCTGGCCAGGGTAGGATATTTTTGGCCAATCCCACTTCCCCGCTCCATATGGTGGCCAGTGATACCACATTAAGAGACACGCTACACATCCAAATGAACATCCCCCATGAAAACATAGGTTTTCGGTCCATCAAGACCATTGTACACCCTCCCTATTTCTATTTCATGGACGGCACGGTACCCATCATATTCAGGGGCAGGACCGATACATGGGCCGCCAATCCCAAATTAAGGGGCAAAGCCTATTTTTCATTGGCGGTTCCCCTGTCCCCCAACACTTTTGCCATACGGGTACGCAGTACCCAAAACAACGAAAATGAACTTGGGTTGGTCCGGTTGGGGGACAGCATCCCATTATCGTTGAAACCCGACCTCCTACAAAAACAGGTTGACGGCGTCTTTGATACTGATGGGGTATTGTTGCACGACCCGGTATCGAACCAAGTGGTATATGTGCATTATTATCATAACAAAATCATTTTGGCCGATACCCTATTGCAAAGAACACGCTATGGCCGGACCATCGACACCATCAGCTTTCCCCAGATAAAAGTGGCCGCGCTTCAAAAGAGCAATGAACGAAAAATGGCGGCCCCTCCCTTGATCGTCAACAAAAGGGCCGCGGTCAACAACGGCCTTCTTTTTGTCCAAGGAAATCTTCTGGGCAGGAACGAATCCAAATATATGTGGAAAAGGGCCTCGGTCATAGACGTGTACGACCTAATGGACTCAAGTTATGTCCTAAGTTTTTATGTGCACCATATACGGGGCGAACCCCTTAAGGATTTCTTGGTCTCCGAGGGAAATTTCATCGGGATCTTTGACCAGACCTTGGTCACCTATAAACTGGAAGGGCCGCCTTTTGATAACATAAGGGCAAATGCCCAAAACGATACACTTGCAATAATGCAGGATTAGACAGAAAAACCGGCACAGCTCGGGCAGACAACCCAAAGTGTCGGGTAAAAATATCCGGATGCTCCGCATCAAGGTCCAAGGCCTATCACCTTGTTGTTGGAGCTGAACAAAAGCATGGGTCTTAATTTTTAATTCTATTATTATGAGAAAAAATCTTTTAAAAACAATCATGCCCGCTATAGCAATCGTTTTTGCCGTGGCGGCCGCCTTTGCCACACAGGCAAAGACTGAAAGCAGTTCCGCCCTTGTGGATGCGTACATCCCCATGGGGCCAGGGCAACCTTGTCAGAGCACCCCTATCCAATGTGACACATCATTGAAAGCCAACATTTGTACCTACCAAGGACAACAGGCCTTTGGATTGGCGAATGAAGATGATGTGACCAGTTGTAGTGTAAATCTCTATAGGGATTAAACAGCTATGAACTGGTAATTTGGCTGTGCAGTAGGGGAGCACCGGGAAATCGGTGCTCCCTTTTTGCAAGCATTTTATGGCTCTTCTTTGAGCATCCATTCCCCTTTGGGTTGGTCCTTTAGATAATGGCCTATCCATGCATTGATGCGACTACTGAGATCTTTTCGCTTTTCCTTGTTCCGTATAGCATGTTTTTCCCCGGGATAGACCAAAAGCACATGGTCCTTTTTCAAACGTCTCAATGCCAAATAGAGTTCCACACTCTGTGTCCAATGTACATTACGATCATCCTTCCCGACCCATCCCAACAAGGGTGTGTTGATGGAATGAGCTTGGTAAACCGGAGAGTTCTCGATAAAACCTTGAAAGTTATCCGTAAAGCTATCACCCATCCGTAATTGATGGTGCTCGTACCGCCATGCCTCATCAAGTCCTCTCGCCTCGCCAATGGAAAGGTAACTACTGACCAGATCGGTAATCGCAACCCCTGCAATGGCTGTTGCAAAAATGTCCGTTTGGGAAATAATATAGGTGGTCTCAAAACCACCGAAGGATGCCCCATACAATCCGATCCTTTCAGGGTCGGCAAGGCCCATATCAACCACCTTATTGACGGCAGAGACCACACAATCCAACGCACTCTCCCCAGGCTCGCCGATCTTGTACCGGATATCCGGGTAGAGCACCAAATACCCATTGGAGGCAAGGGCCGAAGTATTCATTATTTGATACTCCGATGGAGGCACTGCCTCATTGAATCTATACTGTTGCTCCTCATAGATGTGCACCATCATGGGGTATCTTTTCCCTGGTTCATAACCCGAAGGATACACCAATACCCCTTCAATTTCTTCACCCTCCTTGTTCTTATAACCGATCAATGAAGACCTGCCCCATTTATAGTCCGATTGAAAGGCATTGGGGTCAACCAAGATCTTGGGATTTTGGCCTATTTTTAAGTGAACCAGTCGGGTCGGGTCTTCAAAAGTTTCTTCAAGATAAATATAATCCTGGGTATCCTTTGCCTTTTTCAATCCATATATCCGCTTTGGTTTGTAAACCAAGGTCTGCAGGCCCTTTTTCTTGTTCCAAAAAAAATAACCGGAACCCAGGTCATCCCCAGACCCTTTCAAGATCAACCCTTCTCCTCCATCAAAAATACCGTCCATAAAGTTGGAAAAATAATATGTGTTGTCATGTTCGAAGGAGGCATTCCTATCAATCCGATATTGTATGCTTTTTTCCTTTCCCCGAGTCAGCCGTTTGTGTCGTTTGCCATCAGGCGAAATCTGCCAAATGTCAAATCGGTCATAGACCAAAATCATGTTCCCTTCCTTGTCCCATCCGGGACTGCCGTAGGGCACTTCATCCTCCTCCCGCCCATAGTCCAAAAAAGACCATTCCGATTTCAGGTTTTCGGTGAGGTTGACATGGACTCCCTTTTTAACATGGTACACCCACCAATCCCCGTTCTTGAAATACTTGAGGTAGCTCCCGTCCTCCGACATGCCCACATACTTGCCCCAATAGGGCAGCTTTTCTTGCAACAGTTGCTGTTCTCCGGTGGCCAGTTCCTTTAGGTAAAAGTCCTTATCGGCATCCCGTTTGAATTGTGGCTCATTGTCCCACGAATTATATATCAGGGCATGATCAAACTTTGGGGTGGGAATCGCATAGGGATGCTCTGATGTGGACAGTTGCAATGTTTTCTGGGTCTTAGGCCACCATGCCCAAACACGAGCTTTGTCCGGGAACAACCCCAACAGTTGTCTCCGTGGGTAGATCAATGGATCCTGGGCGTGCCAGAGTTCCACTATTTCGCCATAGGTTGGTCCTTTGGAGTCCAAGGAGCCTTTTTGGGGCTCCAGTCCAAATAAAACCTTGGAATCGTCGGGGGCTACCAGCATACGATGATCGGCCAATTGCAGTTCCACCTTACCTAAGAATTGCTCGCCATCCAACCGGAACCAATTCATTTTGGAACCAATGATAAGGAAATAAAGTCCTAGGCCATCTTTGGTTTCACCATCCTTCTGAAGGAATGCAATACTGTTGCCGGAAGGACCCCACACCAATCGTTGAAAGGGAAATCTGGATTCCCGTAATTCAACGGGTTTCCATTCACCGGGTCCCAAATCCAAAAGTTGAAGTGCATATGTTCCTTTTTCCCTTGTGATATAAAGGAGCTTGTCTCCCTTAGGGGAAATAAGATGGTAATCCACTTCCTTTAGATCAAATGTCCTTTCTGTTTTCAGGGACCTGAATTCAAGATCATATCCGCCTTTTTCTGCTCCCATTTTATTTATCAGGAGCCCCGTACCATTCAATACCATTTCATGTCCCAATATGGTGCCAATGTCCTCTACATCCCCATTGCCGAGATTCTGTAATTGTAATGCCCCTTCCTTGGATATGACCGCTTTATCGCCATCGGCCGTGAATTCCAATTGTCCCCCGCCCGGATGGACATACTGGGTATCTCCTTCCGTAGATTGGATAAAAAGGGTATCCTGCCCATAATCGTACTGCTTTGTGTAGGAGACCCATTGGCCATTATCGGAAATTTGGGGCAGGAAAAGGGTGCTCCACCGATGGTAGTCCTTTGGGGTCAGGGACTTTTTCGAGGTTACCTGCCCCCATAAGGGGCAGGCGGCTAACATCAATAAAATAAATGAAAACAAAACCTCTCGGTTTACCTTTGGTTCCCTTTCTCCGTTTCCTGGAATAAGAGTCAATATTCCCTTGTTTTGCTCTGTTCTAATAACCATCGTTTTGGGGGTTTAGGTTCGGGTTGGCCAAAAGCTCGGATTGTGGTATGGGGAACAGCAGATGGTACTCCTGCCAGTTCGGCTTTAGCGGTCCAAGTACCTCCCCTGCTTTTTGAAAGCGTTTCAGATCGAACCATCGATGGCCGAACTCGGTAAAGAATTCGTACCTCCTTTCTTTCAAAAGGGCAACCTCCAGATCCATCCTATCGAGACCTTCCAGATCCGAAAGGCCTGCACGGCCGCGGATCTTGTTCAGGTCCGCCATGGCCCCATCAAGATCTCCCAATTGCATCCTGGCCTCTGCCCTGATCAAATAAAGTTCCCCCAATCGCAATACCACCGAGTGCTCCACGGAGCTTCCAGTAGGTGCATTGGCCTTGTATTTGTAGGGATGGTACCAAACCGTGGTACCATTTGCTATGCCTCTGGTCCAATGAACGGCCCGTTGATCTCCGGGAGCGAACCCGTCCATAAAGGATCGGGTAAGGGCACCTTGGTTGATGGGAGGTCCCGATTCAAAAACAAAGGTCTGGGCCTCCAGGGTATTCCCTCCGGACGATACTGGTTTCAACTGCCATAAGGTTCCCTTGCTCCCTTTCAAAAAAACTTGGCCCAGATCTTCCTCCCACGAATAAAGATCTGTCCTGTCCAGTACATCATTTGAAAGGGTCAGTGCCCTTTCCCAATCACCAGAATATAGGGCCACCCTGGCCAAAAAGGCCATGGTCACATATCGGTTCACCCTGACCCTATCTGGCGTCACATACAATTCTGGGAGCAGATCAATGGCCCTTTCCAGATCCGCGACCAACTGTTCATAGGTCTCGGAACCTCCCAATTTCCCAATCTGGGCATTATCACGATAATCCGTTCGGGTCACATAGGGTATGTCCCCAAAAAGTTGGGACAGGTAAAAATGAATAAAACCTCTTAGAAAAAGGGCTTCTCCCTGTAGTTGTTCCCTATCCAATTCAGTAAGAATGGTATTCCCTTCCAAGCCTTCCAAAATAGAATTACAGGCATAGATAAGGTTGTAACTTTTGTTCCATAACGTAGCCAGCTCCAGTTCCGTGGCCAATACGGAATGGATGTTAAAATTGTAGATCGTTCCAATGCCGTCACCATAATAGTCCAGTTCATCCGCGTAATGTCCCAAGAGATTTCCGATGCCCCGGGAACCACCCGTGATCAGGGTCTGATTTCGCAGTCCTGCGTAGATGTTGGCCAAGGCCGCCGTTGCCGTGGCCCTATCGGTAAATACGGCCCCACCCGTCAACTGGGAGGGTGGCAGGTCCGTTTCCACAAAATCCGTGCAGCCCGGTATCAGCAATGACCACACCAAAAGATAAAGTTGATATACTATTCGTTGTATTTTCATCTGAATGCTATTTTGAATTAGAAAGTAAGTTGTGCGCCCAATGTGATCTGCCGTAGCGGGGGCAACCGCCCCACCCCGATGAATTCGGGATCGCCCCACCTATAGGAGGTCCATGTCCATAGGTTCTGTCCCTGGAGGTAGACCCTACAGTCCATACCCTTGGTCAACTTGGCAGGGATCCTATAACTGATCGAGGCCGTTTTCAACCGTACAAAAGAAGCATCGGACACAGCCCTGTTACTGCTACTGTATCGGTAAAAGGCAGATACGGCATCAGCATTGTTTCCCGTGGTATACCGTTGTTCGTTCGCACTATCACCTGCCTGCCTCCATCGATCCAGAACATCCACTGGCTGGTTCATCATCGAACCAGGGAAACCACCATTGTAGAGATAGTTCCACTGTCTTTGCTTGGTGAACTGGAATAGAAAATCCAATTCAAATCGGCCAATGCCGATATTGTTCGCCAAACCCCCATAAAGATCAGGATCCATATCCACTGTCCATTGTTGGTCGTTGGGCGATGAAATAACACCGTCCCCGTCAAAATCTCTGAATTGATACACTCCCGTGGTGGGGTCCACACCCGTACTGTAATACAGTTTACGTATCCCAAGGGATTTTCCCACCACAAGACTATTGGCGTAGGAAGAGGCCTCCAGTCCCGGAAAGGAAATCAATTCGTTCTCGGGAAGACTCAGGTTCAGGGAGAGCTGCCACTTTACCCTTGGGGTATGTACCAAACGGGAAGTGACTTCCAGCTCCACCCCCTTGTTCTGGACAATGGCATCCAAATTGGCCTGAAGACTGGTGAAACCTGAAGTTCCCGGCATGGGAATACCCACCAGTTGATTGGAGGATCGGTTGCGATAATAATTGCCCGCCAACAGGATGCGGTCCTTCCAGAGACCGAATTCCAGACCGACCTCCAATTTATCGTTGCGTTCCCATCCAAAATCGGGATTGAACAGACGGGTAGGCTGTAGGACACTGACCCCATCATAATTGGTGCCTCCCAAACTATAGGTCTCCCAAAATTGATAGTCCCCGATCTGATCGTTCCCCGTGGTGCCGTAGCTTCCCCTCAATTTACCATAGCTGATCACCGGAAGGGCCTCTTTTATAAAATCCTCCTCAGAGAACAGCCAAGCGGCCCCAACGGCCCCAAAGTTGGCAAACTGGTTTCCTGGACCAAACCGGGAGGAACCGTCCCGTCTGGCCGTTAGGTTAAGGATATATTTTTGTTGATAGTTCAGATTGATCCTGCCAAAAATGGCCTGGTACCTATACTCCGTCCCGGAATCCAAATTAATGTTCAGGGTGGTGGCCGCTGATATGTCCCCAAGGAGTTCGTTGCTTGGAAAACCTTGGGCATAAAGCCCCAATTGCTGCTGATCCTGTTGTTGGAAAGTACTTCCCAACAATACATCCAATTGTAATGGGCCCATATCCCCTTGCCATTGCAATTGGGGCTCCACGATCCATGAGCTACGGGACGATGTTCCACTGTAAATCGAGGAGTATCTGCTATCGGCACCAAAGGCGGGGTTGTATCTTGTCGAGGGCAGGATCCTACTATCGTTCACACGTGTATCCGTATAACCCAGGTTTACCTTGGCGGTGATCCGTTGGAAGACAGCATAGGAAGCGGTCCCATTTGTGGTCAGGGTCTTGGAATTGGAGGAAAAACGGCTCTCCAGATCGGCAAGCGGATTGTTCCAGGTATTGTCGGCCCAGTTCAGTTCCCCATCGTCGTCATAAAGGGCAGGGGCATTGGGTGCCAAGCTTCTTGAAATACGGGTAAGATCTGCTGCGGGGAGATTGTTGTGGTCGACAACGTAGTTTCCAGAGAAGTGGAGTTTGAAACGTCCATCCTCCGAAACATGGTCCAGGTTCAACGATACACTTCCCTTTTGATATCCTGATTCACCGGGAAATACGGTATTCTCCTTTTGGTAAGTCCCGCTCATCAGGTAACGGGTACCATTGCTGCCACCGGATACGGATGCCTGTGCCATGGTCCTGTGCACGGTTCCCCCGATCAGTTCCTTTTGCCAATCGGTGTACCGGTCCTGATCCCAAGTCCCGTTCACATCATAGACATTGGCGGGGTAGTCCCCAATGCCATCATTGGCAAAGGCCTCCCTTCTCATCTCCAAGTACTGTGGTGTGCTCAACAGGTCCATGAACCGGGTGACCCTGCCTAGACTGGTATTGAGATGGATGTTGAGCTCCGCCTTGCCCGACCGGCCCTTCTTTGTGGTGACCAGCACCACCCCGTTGGCGCCACGGGATCCATAGATGGCCGTGGCATCGGCATCCTTCAGCACCTCGATCTTTTCTATATCCGCGGGGTTGATGCCGTTGAGCGGGCTAATGGTCCCTCCAAGTATACCCGAGGTCTGGGAGTAATTGATGGGATCCGAGGCAAAGGGCACCCCATCCACAATATAGAGCGGGTCGTTTCCTGCACCGATACTGTTCCGTCCCCTGATCTGTATGTCGAACCCTGCCCCTGGCAGGCCCGAGGTCTGGGTGACGCTTACCCCTGGCATCCGTCCCTGTAGGGCGGCCAGTGGATTGGAGACAGGCTGTTTTTCGAATTCGGAAGCCGTTACCTTGCTGATGTTCCCCGTACGTTCCTTTTCGGTAACGGTATAGTAGCCCGCATTGAGCACCACTTCCCCCAACTGGGTCACATCCTCCTTCAGCATGACAGCAATTTCGTCCCTACCCGAAATGGGCACGGAAAGTGTCTTGAAGCCGACCATGGAAAAGACAAGCACATCGTCAGGACCCGCATTTATTGCAAAGGAACCGTCCAAGGCGGATATAGTCCCGATATGCTTGGACTCCACCACAAGGTTCACCCCGGCCAGGAGATTCCCCGAAGTATCGGTCACGGTGCCGGAAATGGTGGACTGTGGTGGTTCCAAGATATGGCCCGCCTGCATTTTGTGTGTGAAAAGGGGCACTAAAAAGATATATAGTAGCAGGAACCATGATGTCCTGCAAAAGCATTTTGGTGATTTATTCATAATGTTGAGTTCGTTTGAGTAAAGCGTTAGTTTGTATTCCACTGTCCAAAAAGTCAGCATAAAGGCAAAACTCCAAGAAGGACATCAAGGTTCGGACATAGGCCATCCCGTCCAAGTACCAAATGCAGTTGGAAATAGGGTTCCTTAATGAATAATGACTATGAAAATGTCCTAGGGCCGGATACCCCAAAAGTGTATGTATCAGCCAAGGGACAAAAGATGATATCGTGAACCGGAAAATGTTGCGTCTATCCCATAGCTTTAGTCTTTGGATTAGATTGGGTTTCTAGGCTTCTTCCTAAATAATAGATGAAATGTAGTTATTGGAACATTCCTTAAATAGTAAAGCATTATTTTAGAGTTTTAGTTGGTCATAAATGGTCAAAGAAAATCAGATTTCAAAAACAGCCCGCTATGTCCATTTGCAGTTAAAGGAAAAGAAGCTACTTTTATAGTCATTGTAATTGATGTTGAAAAAATAAAACCGCCTTTAGCTCGGTAAACCCATATTTTCTGTGGGCATGGGGTTTGTATTGGCGGACAGTAGTCAAAGGGTTTGCCCCCTTGGCCTGCATGGAGCCACGTCCTTGCTTTTGGTGCTAGAAGTTTTTGGTGCTCATTCGAGGCGCATTTGATGTTTTTAAGATTAAATTGAAGGGATTGGGATTGCACCTGTTTGTTACCGCAAATAGAGATATTAGCTGCAAATGATTTGCTGCGGAGGTGCTTTAATGGATTTGCTCTACTCGTTTTCATATACCCTAGTAGCTTATGATGAACGAGTTTAAAAAGCGAAAAGGCTGGAATTCCACATCCAACCTTTGTCCAGGCGCTAGCAAGCCTACAACACGGTTTTCAGTAGAACCCAGCCTAAAGAATTATGTAAAGATACATAATAGCTTTAGACGTGGGTTTAACTCTACCGCCTCGTGTTGTGTCGAAATGCTAGCTTCGGACGCTGAGGCTCATTAAACTCACAATCTATTTGATAGATGTAATAGTCAAGTTGAACAGCACAACAAATGCTTAGTTATGACTATGCAAACATAATGTGTTAGCGATAACTAAGCAAATGTTTTTGAATATTTTTTTAAGAATGGCAAAAAAAGTTACTCCAAAGACAAAAATAGAATTGAAGATTGTGAGGCTTGTGAAGGCTAGAAGGAATAAATTAAATCGTAGTCAATCAGATATTGGTGAACTATTCGGGGTCACACGTGGCTACATTGGTCAAATCGAAATGGATAGTTCGCCTAGCATGTATTCTTTTGATCAGTTGAACGAACTGGCGAAATACCTTGAATGTAGTATGAAGGATTTTATGCCTGATAATCCAATATAGACAACTAGCATCAAGACTTAAATCAATATGTTAGATCTGTAGAAATCCTGCCCTAATTTTTGGGGTATCTACACTAGGCCAAATTAATTTATAATCAATTCATGTATTTTCTTTACCCCTTGACTAAGACCTTCAACGTAGTAACTACTAGGAGTTGGATACTCCAAATGAATATCGGGATGAAGAATCTTGCTGAAGTATAATCCTACGGTTTGCATTTTACTTCCTGTCACCCCGCAAATAATTCTTTCATAATTACCAACTTCATTATAAATTTTATTTACAACATCTATTGTTTCCTTATAATCAAGAGTGCTGATACTGTTGGTCATAAAATTGTCCTTGTCAAGAGGATTATATATAGAAAAAGTTTCTATTAGTTTTTTATGTATTTCCTGAGTGGCGCTTTCCCTCCATTTCAATTTAGGATCTGGAGGTCGTCCATTAATTAAAATCAATCTATGAGGATTCATAGTTCCTAAAAGATGTCTTACAAGCTGTTCATTAAATGATGTGAAAGCTATTAAAGTAACTGGTTGACCCTGCATACGAATACTACTAAGACAACGTGCTCTAGCTATTGCCGCGACCCCTTGACTTGGATATTTTGCGAGAAAGGCCATGTTGTCTTTTGATTTCAAATATTCCTTATAAGAGGGGCTATATTTAGATGCTTCTGAATAAACAATCCGTATACTGCCATTATACTCCGTTAACTTAAGAAGACATATCAAGATTAGATACTTGCTCATAGTTGAAATGTCGACTATGATTTCTTCATAAGATTTAAGTTTCCTTGAAAAAAAATCTTCGATTTCATCCTCAATATTATTTGGCATTTCCCAATTATATCCTATTTCTTGTATACCGTTAATACAACCCAATCGTTTAAGTAATGTTTGTATTAGCGTCGTTTTATTCGGGCTTGGGTGCAAATCATTACTTAAATCATAATTAAACATAAGGGCCGAATCTAATATCGCTCCCTTTGTCAATTCAGATTGATATTGTAACCATCCTATTGTTCTATCTTCAAATCCATATGCGCCAATGAATAACCTTTTTTTTAAGGCTATTAATTTTTCCGCCCTTTGTAAATTAGGTAAATTCATTTTTTTCAAATAGGTTAGTTTGCTTTGGATCCGCTAGTTTATCCTTTTTCTTATCTTTCCAATAGATATAGAACCCCTTAGGATTTGTCAGCAAACTCATAAACTCTTCATTGTTCAAAGAGATACTGTCATGAGAGGAAAAAGAAAGATTTGTATAGGGAATTAACAGGCGATTTATAAAAAGTCTTGGGGTAAGCATTCCACGAACACTTTTACCTCTCCAATCTTGGAGAAAAATATGCCACCTTGTCAAGCCATTATAAAACATCTTACTTTCCGGAGATAATTCAAATTTATCCAATATTTCAATTCTAAATGCTTGTTTAGGATGCTGTCGCCCTTGATTTGAAATCAAAGGCCCCTGGGTCATCTCAAATCTTGAAACATTAACAAAAGCTTCAACTATATCTTTAAGATGTATACCAAACTTTCCATTATTAAATTTTGTTGCTTTCGTATCTTCCCAGTCCATCGGGTCAGTAACGGCCTCCATAAATTTTAAAAATTCTCCGCCTGCAGACCTAAATACCCTATCTTGGATGGATGGTTTAATAGGTGTTAAAGTAGCCTCCAAAGCTACATCGTTTTCAGCTTCTTTGAGAATGTCGACAAACATTTGAATCATAGTTCTTGTATCGCTTGACCACATCCCTACAAATGTGTCTACACCCTGATATAAAATTTTACGCTGCTTTCCTTCCTGTGAAGCCTCCCTCATTTTTTTTGACAACTCGTTATTTGATAAGGGGGTTTTACCAAGTATGTCGTCTAAACTGAAATTTTCTTCTTTCAGTAAATGGTGTCTTTTTATTCTTGGAATAAAAATTTTGTTTAATAATTCCCTCTTACTAGATTTAGAAAGATGAAGGCTTTCATTTGCCATATCAATTAACTCAAAATCTTGAGTTAATTCCAATGGTTTGCCTCTTACACCCGTTATGTCGAAGCTATTTGAAGACTCGGTAGAAATTTTAAAAAAAAGAGTGCTCCTTCTTTTGAAAAGAATTGGATTCAAGATTCTCTGTGTTTGACCACTTATAAGAGGCAGGGTGTAATCGTCTAAAAAAAAGTAAAAAGGTCTTTTTGTAATCCAAATAACATTCTTTTGAGTTTCTTGAACCATTAAATCTAGAAAATCCATTCGAGATGCCGGCCAGTTTTCAAACCCATCTTTTAACCCTAGCCTAACTAAACGGCAATTCTCTTTGGCCTCTTCAATATGTGTTCTAACATAGGACAAAATATCAGTTCCTTTAGGAGGGGTTTCGTAGTCCGGGAATATTTTAGAAGTAAAATCATCTAACCATTTAAATGAATCTTCTTTTTTTCTCTGTATAGCAAGTGACTTGCATAATTCTGCAAACCATAATAGATGAAAAAAATGAATAATTTGATCATCGATTGGCACCTTTGTCTTAAACGGAATATAAGGAAATGCTTCAACCAAATCTCGGCAGTTAACATAAAACCCAACAAACTGTTCTGACCCCTCAACGCCGGAACTTTGACCGATTAGACCATCCATAAATGCTGTAAGCCTTCTAAAGGTCATTGTTTTCCCGCATCCTCTCGCTCCTGTAAGTATAGTTATATTCTTACTTAGTAAGTTCTTTGAACCCAGTATTTCGGGAACAAATAATATTTGCCATTCGTTCTTATCTATACCTAAAGCCTCCGCATATAGATAATCCCCTGGGGCCATGGAAGTTTCGCCCCTTTTTTCAATCGCAACCTCTATTTCAGCATTTCTACCAATTTCGTCGATTTCGTTCACCAACGCTTCTAGACCCGCAAATCTTCCCTGAGTTGGATCATATTCCAGGACCTTTGTGTTTTTGAATTCAATCATTTTATCAAAAACTATACGATCTCTTGGGTTTAGACTGCTTCTTTCTATTCCTTTTAAAAGTGCAGTGAAAATTGTAAAAAGCTGTTTGAAATCATTTTTGGGCTTCAGGTCATTATGAGAGCCTCCATATCCAAAATCTGTTATCCAAATAATCGGCGGGTTGCCTATCATTCTAATATCGGGCCTGCTAATCATGATATTTCCCTCATGTAAATCTCCATGCTCAATATTTACACCATTGCAAGCATATAAAACCGATGCCACAGTTTTGATAATTTGTTCAATCAATACAAGCTCAAGATCTCCATGTATTTTTACATACTCTTTTAAATTCCACCCATCTATGAATTGATAAAGTATAAAAACTACTGGCTCGTCATTTTGATTTTTACATTCTCCGTGGTGGAAGTATGGCACTACATTAGGAACTCCTCTAAGCTTTGAAAGTTTTTCTAACTCATTTTCCCATCCAGGCCTTAGTTTTTTAGGAGATATTATTTTACACGCTAAAATATCTTGACTATCTCCTTTTCGAACAGCTTTGTAAACTCTTCCTGTTTTGCCTTTTCCTTTATACTCAGTCAGCACATAATCTTTCCATGGGCTTATTCCTATATTATAGTCTGAATTGTCTGCTGTCATCTTAATTTTAAAAGTTATATTTTTTCCTTTTCGAGGACAACAATTATTTCCGATTTACTTCCTGAATGGTTTCTTCGGACTCTTCTTTCATTTGGAATTTTGTCTTCAAAATTGCCTAGATGCCTATATCCTCCTACTTCTTCACATGCAATCTTGATAATAGTATCAATTAATGATAATTCGTATTTTTTACTATAGCTATCATCCAAGACTAGCACACACTTACCATTCTCAACCAAAACGTCCAACCATGTTCTAAAACAAATTCTCATACTATCCAAAAAGTTACTTTCACTAGGGGAAATTACATTGTCCAATTCTTTCCAATTATTTTCTCCCAATAGCCATAACCGAAGCCTATTGTCCCTACCATAATCAAGGCGTCTCATATAAGGAGGGCTGGAAATGATAGAGTTAACTTTAACAGGGGGAGTTAAGTGCTCAGAATTATTCTGAAAACAGTTTCTTGCCAATCCATAATCCAATTTAGGTAATCGTCTTATTGCACGGAGAGCTTTGCTTTGCAATCGAGGTTCTAGTGGCCTATATTTATAAAGGTCCGGAAAGTCTTTTGGGGGAAATTTCTTAGTCCTCAAATAAGGAACTGTGTGGCTGCATGGATAGGATAAGAATCCTGGTCTTTGGTGATGTAATATCCCCATTAAGCAAGAGAGAAGAAACCATTGATTTTTTGAAGTAAGTTTATCCTTCCAAACAATGATTTCATGTAAAGTTCTCTCATCAAAAAACTCTTTTACCCAATCCGGAATTTGCCTTAAATCGGTTTTTAATCCTTCCTCCTTAATCTCGTTGGATAGTTCTTCAATAGTCTCTAAAATTTTATTTTCTGTATTAAGCGGGTTCATTTTGCCCATAGTTAGAATATGCGCGTAAGGGCTTAAGTCGTTAGCTATGACTTTTCTGCCGAGAATCCAACTTTCCAAGGCAATTGTTCCACAGCCAGCAAATGGATCATAAACTGTGTCTCCATAATGTGAAAAATTTTCAACCAATCCCTTGGCCATCGAAGATTTCATTTTTCCAATATATGGTGAAAGTTGGTGTAAGGTACATTCTGTAGAAACTACGCTACTTTTCCACCCTCCCAATTTATTTTCTAATCTAATCTCAGTACTTGGCATATGGTATTTAAAATTTGCCGAAAAACATAAATTTTAAATGTACTTATAAAGTAAGATACTTGCAACTTGCATAGGTTTAACAATCCCTTCATGATAAACTTATAATCCAATTTGCCAGAAAGTCCCAAATCCTTACCCCCAACTTTTGCGCATGGATCCTATCGGGTTTTTGTAGTGTTCCGGTAGATAAGCGTGAAGCAAAAACACGATAGGGCGCAACCTACTTTTTGGATTTCAGTAGCCCATATCCTCACCTGTGCCCCTTGCTTTATCGATACCCCTCCCAAGAGCCTTTATGATCTTGACAGCCATCTGCACTTTATTGGCCGGTATACTGGGGGCCTTGACCCCCATTGTCTTAAGTAGTTTAAAAGCCATGTCCTTTTCCTTGGTGGGCAATCCCATCACCTTGGCAAAGAACTTCCCCGGTTCCTTGGCATGCGCCTTTCTCCCTACATAGGATTCCACATAGTTCCTTTTAAAGCCCGTTGTCCTGTCAAAGGTCTTCTCTGCTGCTTGGTAAAAGCTGTCCCGATCAAACCCTCTTTTGACCATTTTTCCGTTTAGTTCCACTTCGGATGCCTTGTGCTTGGCCATTGGTGAAAGTGTGTAGGTGTTCGTTACGTCCCTTCTGCTGACTATGATATGGATATGGGTCTGTGGCCCCTCCTTTTGCATTCCGGCTGCCACCAATTGTCCGTTCTGTTTGTGTGGGGCCAATCTTTCTTGCTCTTTGATTCTTTTTTCAAGCTCTTTGACATTTCCGATGGATTCGCCCCTTTCCACTTTCCGTATCTCGTTCCTCAGCCTTGCTATTTCTCCTCGATAGGGGGCATTCTCCTGAACCTGCATGTCAAAGCCCCGATAGGTTCTCTCATGCTCTATCTTGGCATAATACTTCAGGTTCTCGGCCTTAATCTCTTGGTTGCGATGGAAACTCTTGGCATAGTCCTCCATGAGTTTCCTAGTGTATTCCCTTAGCATATTGGGGTCATTGCCGATGGACTTCAGTTCCCTTTGGTTGGGACTGACCACTATGGAATAGAATTTCGGGTCTTTCTGTCTCAGTTTGGCGGTGTTGGCATCTATTTCATCGATGACCGTTTGAGGGCTTATGTTGTCGTTCTCTTGGTCAAAGAATTCCTCCCTTTGTTCGGGCAATCTGTCCTCGTTCTCTTTTTCCAGATAGTCCACATAGTTCCCTACACTGGAGTTATAGGTACTGCCCATTTTCTGTGCTGATATGGTAAGGTACATGAGCGTTATTTTAATTGGTATTTCAAACTTTCAAAATCCCCGATGCCCATATTGATCTTTAAATACGGCTTTCCCATCATGGGTTCTACCTTCTCCACATTATGGAGGATTTCATTGCAACGTTTTTTATAGCTTTCAAATTCTTTTAGTATTCTATCGTGCTCTGTTTTCGGAACGGTATTCCTAGGCTCCAAAAAGTCCTTCCGCTCTTCCTGTATTTGGATTGGCTCTCTTCTCGGTCTCCTCCCATCCTTTACATAGGCCTCGTAAAGTATCAACATCATTTCATAGGTGGGCCGGATACTGGTCTTTTCCATGTTCTTGATAATGGCGATGAGCCTATCGAATTTTTTCATAATCTTCACCTCCAACTTTTTGATACTTTCAAGAATGATCTTTGTTCCCTCACCAAAAGGGTCAAGGTTGTTCTCCTTGAAGTATTGCATCATTCCATCCAATACCTCACTATGGGATTTGTTGAACTTCTTTGAATAACTGCGAAAGCGTGTGGCCGTTTCCTTCTTTACCGTGATGTTGGAATAACCACCGCTTCCTTTCTTTGTTCTATTATTGCTTTCTTGCTTTTCCATAGGTCGATTTTGTTTTTTAGTGAAATTGGGTCAATTTTTTCGTCAAAAATCTCCAGTGTTTACAGGGCTTCCCAAAGGGTTTACTGTAGATTTCGGAAAAGTCTACAGTATACCCTGATTTTGCACAGTATTCCAAAATCATTTCAATTCACTGGTTTTCAACTTGTTGAAGACCCGAAAGCAACCGTGATGGCGCATTTTGCGCATCACCCTCTTGCTATTCCTTTTTTCACGCAAGCGTGAAAACCGAAATACTATTCTTTGAAGTAAAGGGCATCAATAAACTCAACGGTTTTTGTTCCTTTGAAGCTGTTGGTTGAACTTCTCTTCAAGAAACTCATCGGATAGGTTTGGATCGCCCATCAACCATTTGTCGATGGTATCCTTATCAAAAAATATTTGACGGATATGTTTATTATTGCTCATAGGGATGAGCTTTAAGGAAGTAAGCTTGTAAATCTTGCTTTTGGAAAGTCCTGTGTATGCGGCAAGATCTTCCACGTTCATGACCTTCTTCTGATGGCCAAGGATGGTTTTGATTTCTTTCAATAATGTCAACACATTCTGTTGTTCTTCCATAACTTCTGATTTTTGGAATTTGAGAATATGTAAACGGCCGCCTACTTTTTTGTACGGGACAAACATATATCACCTGATGCAAGTGAAAAATAGAGAAATGAAGATTGCGCTTTAATTGCCCTTTGTTTTCGGAGTTAGGATAAAATTCTATAGTACTTAGGAGAGGCCCAGGGCTTTGGTTATAGCTTTTCGGGTATCATCATAATCCCCTTCTTTGGTCTTCTGTGACCATTTTGAGTAACTTGATGCAAAAGTATTTTGGTTGATTTCGGAGCCATCGAAGGAAAATCTTTTTTGAACTAAACTGGAAAGTGAGTCTCTCGATTCTTTTCCAAGTCCTTGAATGCCCCCTTCAATAATATGGTCCAAAAACGAAAAAAGAAACCTAAGATTACCCGATTGCTTGTTCTTTGGCACTTCCCTAATGACTATCTTTTCTTTGGAAGGCAAAAGGGTTGTCAAAAGCTCTACATTTTCCATATCGGAGTCATCAAATCCAAAATATTCCTTGTCTACCTTCTTAAACGATAGTCTTACAAATGAGAAGCCTTCTACATCTGCATTCGCCATTTCTTTGGCCTTGAACCACCCAATTACTACCACAAGGACTAAGACAAAAAGCAGTACTACTAAAAGATAGCTTGCCACAACCTGTGTCCAATAAAAATTATCATGGGCAATGATAAAAAAGGTGGTCAGTGGTAATAACCCAAAAAGGATTATAATTAAGAATGAAAGCTGGTTAAGAGAAAGATGGCCCAACTTAGAATTCATCTTTTTAAACATGGACCTTTGACGATGAAACCAGATTGCCAATATGTTGCCCAATTTTTCCATGTCCCAAGATAGGAATAAAACTACTGATTCGGTGAAGTTGTACCTCCAGACCCAATATACATACTTGTAATCATTATATCTTTTTCGGACGTAATAAAAAGACTCTTAATCAGATAGGGAACTGAAAGAAAAAGATTCTTAAAATATAATAAAGACTTAAAAGCAAATGCTGAATTAGCCAATGAGGCGTAGATTTAATTTCAGGTCCAACATCCAATTATGCTTAAAGTTTAGGTTCCCACCCTGGCTCGTAATCCCTCTTCCAATGCTCCATTGCTTCTCTATCAAATGTCCTACCTGTATTCCCATCCACATTGAAACCTTTGTTAATCCTATAGGATATATTGGCATAATGTGTCAGCATTTGTGAAACAGCCCCAATCTCTATGGGTGAGGTCAAATCCTCTTCCCCCCTAATGGCATTTAAGAAATTTACTGCATGCATCGTTGACAAATCGCCTCCGCCTCCTAAAGCTGTTCCTCCTTCGTTGCCCCCAGATTTTTCCTCCTTGATCAATTTTCCTTTTTTGTCATACAGTTCATATCCGTCCCTGTCCACCATTACCGCCGCTTCGGAACCATAAATAAGGGTCCCTCGGTCTCGTCCATACTTAGAATAAGCGTTCCGGCTACTACCGTCCCATTTAATAACCTTATCATCGGCAAATTTAAAGGTTGCCTCCATGGTGTCATACATTTCCCAACCATCATCTACAAACTGGTGTTTTCCCGCCAAGACATCCACGTATTCTGGATAATTCACGTCCAATGCCCATCGGGCCATATCCAGTTCATGTGTTGCATTGTTGCCCATTTCAGCAGTTCCATAATCCCAACCGTACCAATGCCAGTTATAGTCCCAGATATCGTGTTCATATGCTTTTCTTGGGGCCGGCCCTTGGAACAGTTCCCAATCCAAGTCCTCTGGTGGTGTAGTTTGTACGGGAAGTGGCACTTCTCCCCTTCCGTTAGTATAGAAAGCTATTGCTTTATAGGCCTTCCCGATAATGCCGTTGTGGATATCGTTGATGATTTCGATACTTTGTGGAGAGGATCGTTGCTGATTCCCCATTTGGACCACCTTATCATATTTCTTTTGACACGCGACCACGATTTCATTTTCATGGGGATTATGGCTGCATGGTTTTTCCAAATAAACATGCTTCCCTGCCTCCATGGCCATACAGGCTCCGGGCGTGTGCCAATGGTCTGGCGTGGCCATAAAAATCGCATCCACATCCTTGTCCTCCAAAATCTTTCTGATGTCTTTTTCCTGTTTGGGATCATACGTTATTTGTTTGGACACATGTTGTACTGCCTTTTCCAATTGGCTGTCCCGAACATCGCATAGATAGTCCAAGCGCACATTGTTCTGCTTGGCCGCTATAGAAGGGATATAGGCCCCATAGCGCCTGCCCAAACCCTGAATGGCCACATGAATCCTATCATTTGCTCCTAAAATACTGTTGTAACTCTTGGCCGTCATGGCATTGATACTACCGGGTAGTCCCACGCCAATGGCAGCGATCGTTGTTTTCTTGATAAAGTCTCTTCGCGCTCCCATATATTTATATTTAATCCAATGGTTTTATCTTGATGTTCTTAAAGCTTACCCTGTCCCCGTGGTCTTGCAATAAGATTGGGCCGGTAGCCGCTTCTCCAAAATTGGGCCATACCTTATACTTGCTTTCGAATACCAGTTTTTTGTATTCCCCGCTCCCTCTTTCGTATTCCAAAACCTTCATACCGTTGAGCCAATGCTCCACATGATTGTCCTTGGACACGATACGGGCGGTGTTCCATTCTCCAATCGGATTGATGGGCTTATTGTGATATCAGCTTGAATCAAATCGTACAAAGATGCCACGGTACGACTACCTTCATGATTCCCCAATTTTGCATCGGGATGGACGGCATCATCCAGGATTTGGTATTCCAGTCCAATGGATGAGCCGGGTCCTTTGTTCAAATCGGTGTTTACGTAGTATTTGATGCCGCTGTTGGCTCCTTCCGTCAATTTAAAGTCCACTTTTAGTTCAAAATCGCCATATTGCTCGGTGGTCACAATATCTCCCCCAGCTGCTGATTCTTCACCTCCGGTGGATAGAACGGTGAGTACACCATCTTCCATTTCCCAGCCTTTATCCGGAAACTCATCCAAACGGGCACCGCGCCAACCTTCCGTAGTTTCGCCATCCCAAAGTAGTTTCCAACCTTCTTCTTTTTCATGTTGGGTGAGGTTGTTCTTTGTAATCACCGGTTCCAAGGACATTTCCGTAGTATATTTTTGCAGGCTATCGGTCAAAATCTTGATGTTTTTCCAAGCAATTTCGGTGCCTTCTTTTTGTTCGTCACCAATACTGTGCACTTGCAAGGCGATGAAACCGGAATCCGCCCCTTCGTCGATCAAGTACGATGCCGGAACACCATTGATCCATGTTTTTAAGGTATCGCCAATGGCTTCAATGCGATAATGGTTCCATTCATTTTGCATAAAGGCCTCTTGCGCCCTTTTGTTATTGGTCAAAGGAACCAACCATCCCCTTTTGGCCTCCTCGTAAATCCCGGCACTCCAAGCCCTGTCCGAAGGATCAATCTCAATCTGATAGCCATGTACCCTACCATTTTGGTAGTACGGAAAGCTATTGCTCCGAATCTGGATGCCAGAGTTCATGGTGGGATCCACTTTGTAATCCAACTCCAGAATAAAGTCATCATACATTTTATCCGTGGTCAAAAAGGAATTCGGGGTGTCGTGTACGGTTGAGCCCACGATCATATCCTCTTTAATGGTGTAATTGGCCTCCCCTCCTTTTTGCGTCCATCCATTAAGCGTTCCGTCGAATAAATCAATCCAAGGGGTGTCATCCTTGGGAGCATCGGTACAGGCCCATCCGAGAAGAAGGGCTACAATGCCATATTTTAAGTTTTTCATTTTATAAATCATTGGTTAATTTTTATCATTTTATATCGATTATAATCCGAACAACCTTGGGAGCCAAAGGGCCAATTCGGGGATGTAGGTAATCAGAAACAACGCCACGATCATGGCCACGAACAGCGGTAAAAGGGGCTTTATGACCTTTTCAATGGACGTCCTCGCAATGCCTACTCCAACAAAAAGCACAGAACCCACCGGAGGTGTGCACAACCCAATACAAAGGTTCAAGATCATGATGATCCCAAAATGAACCGGATCTATTCCCAATTTTGTAACAATGGGTAAAAATATGGGGGTGAATATGAGCACCGCGGGGGTGATATCCATAAAGATACCCACAAATAACAATATCAGGTTTATGATGAGCAACAGCGCTATTTTGTTATCGGTGATGGACAAAAGTCCAGAACTGATCTCTTGGGGAATATGTTCAAAGGATAATACCCAGGACATGCTCATTGAGGCCCCGATCAATAACATGACAATAGCAGTGGTTGCCGATGCATTCAAAAAGATGTTGGGAAGTTTATTGAAGGTAATTTGTTTATATATAGATCCCAAGAGCAGGCTATAGAGCACTGCAATGGCTGAAGCCTCTGTAGCCGTAAAAATACCGGCCACAATGCCCCCAATGACCAAGACCAATAGAAACAGGCTGGGAACAGCATCAATAAAGGTCTTTAAAACTTGCTTTGGAGTGCTACGCTCTCCCTTGCCATAGCCCTTTTTCTTGGCCCATAGCATAGCGACCACCATCAGTAACAGACCAGTGAGTAACCCGGGGATATATCCCGCCAAAAAAAGTGCCGCTATGGATGCACCTCCACTTGCCAAGGAATACACAATCAAAATATTGCTGGGTGGAATGACCAACCCCGTGGTTGCCGAAGTGATATTGACGGCGGCACCAAACTCTTTACTATAGCCTTCTTTTTCCATTTCAGGGCCAAGGATGCTTCCCATGGCCGATGCAGATGCCAAGGCAGAACCTGCAATGGCCCCCATGAGCATGGCAGATATCACATTGATCAAGGCAAGACCTCCTGGCAGGGCTCCCACCAAGGTCTTTGCAAAGGCAATCAAACGGTGGGCAATACCGCCTTGGTTCATCAATTCACCCGACAACACAAAGAATGGTATGGCCAGGAGGGCAAAACTGTCCAATCCCGTAGCCATACGTTGTGAAATTGTGGCAAATGCAGGTAGCATCGGCACGCTGACCAACAAGGTCAACAAGGATGAAATGGCAATACTCCAGGCCACTGGGGTTCCCATAGCCAAGAGCCCGATAAAACTGATGATCAAAACAAGGAGTGGTATGTATTCCATAATGCTCATGCTTCCAATATTTCCCATGTTTTGTTGTACATCACCAAAAGCCCACTGATCGGAATCACCATGTACACGTATGCAAGAGGTAGTCCCAAAGCCGGTGAAAGTTGTTTCAATTCATAGGTGGTAAATACCAACCAGCTGCCTCCAATGACCATTGCCGTTAGGCAAAAAAGAATGATACAGCTACAGACTATTCTTTTCAATAACTTCTGCCTTTTATCACTGGAGCGTTTGGCGAGAATATCGATGGCAACATGGCCACTTTTCCCGGATACGTAGGCCGCGCCAAGCAGTCCCAACCATATCATAAGATATCTTGCCAACTCATCGGTGAATGCGCTTGGCTGTCCCAAAACATATCTGCTGAACACTTGCCATAGCACATTCAATACCATAAGGCTCATCAACAGCACAAGGATGTGCCCCAAAACGGTATCCACTTTTTTCTTGAGTTCCATCAGTTTGCAAGGGATTTGATTTGTTGTATCATTTTGTTCATCTCAGGATCATCTTCATATGCTTTGTACATATCCTTTGTCAGCTCCTTGAAAGGTTTTTTGTCTGGGTACGAAATCTCCACACCTGCCTTTTTCACCTCCTCCAAAGCTTCCGCCTCCGACTCGGCCCATAACTCCCGTTGATGTTTCAATGATTTTTTAACCGCTTCGTCGACCCAACCTTGTTCTTCTTCGGACAATTTGTCCCAAAACTGGGTACCCACAATCAACACATCAGGAGAAAACGTATGCTCGTCCAATGAGTAGTATGGACAGACTTCATAATGTCTTGAAAGGTAAAAACTGGGGGGATTGTTCTCGGCGCCATCCACAACGCCTTGCTGGAGTGATGTATAAAGCTCTCCCCACGAAATTGGAGTCGGGGAACCGCCCAAACTCTTGACCATATCCATGGCGGTAATGCTTTCCATCACCCTAACTTTTAGACCTTTTAAGTCATCAGGGCTTTTTATGGGTTCATGTTCGGTATAAAAACTTCGGAAACCGGCATCATAATACCCAAGTCCTTTCAATCGAAACTGCTTTGCATTATCCAAAAGTGATTGACCGATGGGGCCGTCCAACACCTCAAAGGCATGTTTCCTGTTTTCAAACAGATAGGGAAGTCCCAAAATCCGAGTTTTTGGCGCGAAATTCTCCAAAGTGGCCACCGATACTTTGGTCATATCTAGGCTACCCAACTGTATCAGTTCCAAAATCTCGCGTTCGGTGCCGAGTTGTTGATTGGGATAAATTTCGATTCGCAGCTTTCCGTTTGAGAGATTGTTGAGGTCCTCGCCCATTTGCACCATGGCCCTGTGTACGGAGTGGTTCACATCCAGACCGTGGGCCAACCGGATGGTCTTTACTCCACTCTCCTGGTTACAGCCCATTGAAAAAAGCAAGGCCCACCATACAAAAATGATAGGGGTCTTCCTCATTGTCGTTCTTTCCTTATTGTTGCTATCAATTTCAGTATGTCAGCCACACTTTGCCGTAAACCTCCAAAATCCTTTTGCTCCAAAACTTCTTTGGAAATCAATTTGGAGCCCATACCGACACAGGTGACACCGGCATCAAACCACATTTTCAGGTTTGGTTCATCGATTCCCACCCCACCAGTCGGCATGATACTGGTCCAAGGTTGGGGACCCTTAATGGCCTTGACAAATCCTGGCCCATATGTGTCGCCTGGAAATAGTTTGATCACTTCACATCCCAATTCTTCCGCTCTATTGATTTCAGTCAAAGAGCCACAACCTGGGGACCATAATATTTTTCTGCGGTTACAGACCCTTGCAATGTCTTCCCGTAATGAAGGTGTAACTATAAAATTTGCTCCCATCTGCATAAAAAGACTTGCGGCACCCGCATCGGTTATCGACCCAACCCCCATGATCATTCCAGGTAGTTCTTTGACAGCATATTTGTTTAGTTCTGAAAAAACCTCAAAAGCAAAATCTCCCCTGGCCGTAAACTCCATAAGCCGTGCTCCCCCTTCATAACAAGCTTTGATTACTTTTTTGCCCAAATCAATGTCTTTATTATAGAACAAGGGTACCATTCCGGTACTGATCATTGTGTTCAGCACTTCAATTCTTGAATATTGTGCCATACTTTACTTTTTTTAGGCACCAGGACAAGGAAATTTCCCGCCCTGGCACCAATTAAAAAACTAACTGAACAACCTATTTTTTTCATCTTGCCACTCTTCCCGAGGCATCCCCTCCCATCAATTTTTCGACTTCGTCCACCGTTACAAGGTTCGCATCCCCCTTGATGGTATGCTTCAGGCAAGAGGCAGCCACGGCAAAGTCGAGTGCCTTTTGGTCGTCCCCTTCGTATTTCATCAACCCATAGATGAGGCCGCCCATGAAGCTGTCCCCTCCGCCCACACGGTCCACGATGTCCGTGATCTGGTACTGACGGGTCTCGTACATCTTCTTGCCATCGTACAGTACGCCTGCCCAAGTGTTGTGCGAGGCACTTATGGAACCCCTCAGGGTGGTGATTACCTTCTTTGCCTTGGGAAATTTTTCCATCATCTGCTTGCAGACCGATAGGAACGCCGCTGCTTCCACATGTTCCCCTTGGGTGGTGATATCAAGCCCTTCCGGCTTGATGCCAAAGTGTTTCTCCGCATCTTCCTCGTTGCCCAGTATCACATCGCAGTACGAGGTAAGCTCCGACATGATTTCTTCTCGCTTCGCATCGTTGCAGTACTTCCAGAGCTTGGCCCGGTAGTTCAGGTCCGTGGAGATGGTAATCCCCTTCTGGCTGGCCGCCTTCACGGCTTCCAGGCAGGCATCCGCAGCTCCTTGGGATATCGCGGGGGTGATCCCCGTCCAGTGGAACCATCCGGCCCCTTCGAATACCTTGTCCCAGTCCACCATGCCCGGGCCGATCTCCGCCATGGCAGAGTGTGCCCGGTCATAGACCACTTTGCTGCCGCGGCTCACTGCCCCGGTCTCCAAAAAGTAGATGCCCAAACGGTCGCCGCCATAGATAATCTTGTCCGTGCCCACTCCCCGCTTGCGCAGCTCCATCAGGGCGCATTCCCCGATGTCGTTCTTCGGAAGGCGGGTCACAAAGTCCACCGGGACCCCATAATTGGCCAGGGAGACCGCCACATTGGACTCCCCCCCTCCATAGACCACTTCAAAACTGTTGGCCTGGGAGAAGCGCAAGAAGCCTTCTGGCGAAAGGCGCAGCATGATCTCCCCGAACGTTACCACTCTTTTCAGACTGTTATTTTTAGTCATCCTATACTTTAAAATAATTCTTAGCATTGCGGTAACAGATGTCCTGCACCAAGCCGCCCATAAAGTCGATATCGTTTGGCAACAACCCTTTTTTTAGGTCATTGCCCAGGATATTGCACAACAATCTCCTAAAGTATTCGTGCCTGGGAAAGGAGAGGAAACTTCGGGAATCCGTGAGCATGCCCACAAAACAGCTCAGCAGCCCCATGTTCGATACTGCGTTCAGTTGTCTTTCCATGCCGTCCAATTGATCATTGTACCACCATCCCGCACCCATTTGTATTTTTCCACGTACACCTCCCTCACTGAAATTGCCCGCCATTGTGGCAAAAATTTCGTTTAAAGCAGGGTTAAGGTTATAGAGGATCGTCTTACCAAGTTGTCCTGTATTTTCCAAAGTGTCTAAAAATCGGGCAAGGGTACAGGCCTGCGGGAAATCTCCGATGGAGTCATATCCGGCATCAGGTCCCAGCTGGACCAATTTTGACCCATTGGTATTGCGCAGCGCACCCAAATGGAATTGCTGCACCCATTCCCGTCCATGGTATTCCCGGCACAAATGGACCAAGGTCTCAAATGTAAAGTATCGTATCTCTTCCGCTTCCAAGGGTGTTCCCTTCATCACCTTTTGAAAAAGGGTCTCGATATCATAGGTGTTCATCTGAAAATGGTACAATTGCTCCAGACCATGATCGGCAAGTCGGCAACCATTTTCATGAAAATAAGCCACTCTTGACTTAAGGGCCATAATCAAATCCTGATAAGTTGCTATTTGGATTCCGGAAACATCCCCCAACCGTTCCAAGTACTTCCTGTAGGCGTTATGGTCCCCAATGGCATATACCTTGTCCGGACGGAAGGTCGGCAGCATTTTTGGCGAAATGGCCATTTCCGATATGCTACGATGGTGATCCAAATTATCTATGGGATCGTCGGTAGTGCAGATCACCTCCACATTGAATTGTTGTAAAAGTCCAATGGCACCATGGCTTTTTTCCTGCAATTGTGCTTTGGTCAACTGGAAAATTCTGCCTGAGTTGGATCCGGTAAGTAAATCTTCGATCCCAAAGTAACGCAGTAACTCCAGATGGGTCCAATGGTACAAGGGGTTTCTGAGGGTATGGGGAACGGTCTCGGCCCATTTTTGAAACTTTTCTCCATCCGATGCCTCCCCTGTTATAAAAGCCTCATCAACACCGCAAGCCCGCATGGCTCTCCACTTATAGTGATCGCCTGCTAACCAAGCCTCGGTGAGATTTTTGAACTGGTGATCCTTGGCCACATGCTCGGGTGACAGGTGGTTATGGTAATCGATGATGGGCATTTCCTTGGCATAGCCATAGTACAATTCCTCCGCCTGTGGGGTCTCCAGCAAAAAACGCTCTTTTATGAATGTCATTGCCCTGCGGTTTTTTCTATACCATACATCAGCCCCCTTAGTTCGGCCAGCCCCCGAAGTCGTCCTATGGCAGAATACCCTGGATTCGTTTTCTTATGGATGTCGTCCAACATTTGATGCCCATGATCTGGACGCATTGGCATGCGTTGATTCCTTGCATCATTTTCTTTACGCACCCATTGTTCTTTGAGCAATTGGCGCATTACACCGTACATGTCCACATCGCCGTCCAAATGGTCGGCTTCAAAGAAATTACCCAGTGCATCCCTTTTGGTACTTCTCAGATGTATGAAGTTGATTCTTTCCGACAAGCGCTCAACCATCCCCACCAAATCGTTGTCTGGCCTCACGCCATATGAACCCGTACAAAAACACAGTCCATTGTGGGGGCTATCATATGCCGCCAGTAGCTCCCTGGCATCTTCCTCTGTACTCACCACTCGCGGTAATCCCAAAATGGGGTATGGGGGATCATCGGGATGGATTGCCAAAAACACCCCGGCCTTTTCCGCCGACACACCTATGTCCTTGACAAAGCTGTACAGGTTATGCCTGAGTTCCGCTTCACCGATGTCCCGATAGCTGTCCAAAGCTTGCTGGAACCGCTCCAAGGTATAGCCCTCCTCGGCACCAGGCAATCCAGCAATGATGTTCCGGACCAAGCTGTCCTTGGCCTCTTCATCCATGGTATTGAATTTGTCCATAGCCTGCACAACCACAACATCAGGATAATGGGAAAAGGCTTTTTCCCGGCCCAGGATGAAAAGTTCAAAGGCCGCAAATTCAATGGCATCAAAACGGAGGGCAAAGGAACCATCGGGCATTTTATAGGACAAATCGGTTCGGGTCCAATCCAGGATGGGCATAAAGTTATAACATACCGTATCCACCCCACATGCCCCAAGGTTTTCAATACTCTGCTTGTAATTCGCTATGTACTCTCCATACTTCCCCTTTCTCCTTTTAATATCCTCATGCACAGGTATGCTCTCTACTACAGACCAAGTGAGTCCAAAGGCTTCGACTTCCCTTTTTCTTTTATCAATTTCCGATATGGTCCAAACAGCTCCATTTGGAATATGATGCAATGCAGTTACAATGCCGGTTGACCCGGTCTGCTTAATATCGGCAAGGGGGACAGGGTCTTTTGGTCCATACCATCGCCATGTTTGTTCTAAGGCCATAAACATTTATTTTTTTTAATTTCTACTTGATTTTTTATACACCACTGAAAGCACTGAACCCACCATCTATGGGAACCACTATACCGGTTATAAATTTTGACTGTTCGCTGATCAACCACAATGTCGTGCCAACCAAATCCTCTGGTTCACCGAAACGGCCCATGGGTGTTTGATCTATTATTTTGGCCCCCCTAGAGGTCAAACCTCCTTCAGGTTTAGTCAATAAATTTCGGTTTTGTTCGGTCAGAAAAAAACCAGGGGCCAACGCATTGACCCTAATGCCTACTTTTGAAAAATGTATGGCAAGCCATTGGGTAAAATTTGATACAGCTGCTTTTGCTCCGCTATAGGCCGGAATTTTCGTAAGTGGGGTAAAGGCGTTCATTGAAGAAATATTTAAAACACTGCACCCTGTGCGCCCAACCATTTCCCTTGAAAAAATCTGTGTAGGCAAAAGGGTCCCTATGAAATTCAAATTGAACACAAATTGAATTCCCTCCATATCCAAGTCAAAGAATGTCTTAAAGTCCTTTGTTGTTTGGAGTAGGTCTTCCTTAAGCAAATATGAACCACTAGTGGTCCCCAAAGGGTGGTTCCCCCCCGCACCATTAACCAAAATGTCACAAGGACCAAATATTCTCGTAATCTCCTTTTTGGCCTCTTCTAGGCTTTCCCGATCAAGTACATCCACTTTGAAGGCCATCGCACTGCCCCCATCATTATTGATTTTTTCCGAAACAGTTTGGGCTGATCCAATATTCAAATCCAGAATGCAGACTTTTGCGCCCTGACTGGCAAAAGCAGCGCCTAGAGTACTGCCTAAAATGCCACCACCTCCCGTTATGGCCACAACTTTGTCTTTCAACTCTTTATATTTGGGACTGTTCATTTTTGTTTTTTTTGAATATTGTTAAGGGGTTTGGGGGTTGTGACCCTTACATGTCCAATTTTTTTTGAATATCCTCAAGGGAAACCCCTTTGGTCTCAGGCATCATGAAGAGGGCAAACAGCAATTGGAACACCATCATGACCGCGAAAATGACAAAAATGGGCCAAGGGTTTTCTTTGAAAACAGCAATGACCACGGGGCCGAGCAAAGTGATCAAGGCCGCAAAGACCCAATGTGTCCCAGTACCCCACGAGGTGCCATATGCCCTGGCATGGTTCGGAAATATTTCGGCTATGAACACCCAAATGACCGCACCCTGGCCTATGGCATGTGATGCAATGAAAGCCATGATGGAAGCCAAGAGCACGCCTGCACCGAGATCCGCATAAAACGAAAAGGCTATCATCAACAGACTGGAAATGTAGCCAACTGAACCGATGATCAGAAGTTGTCGCCTTCCAATGCGATCGATGAGGCTGATCCCAACAAAAGTGAATATCAAGTTTATACCCCCAATCGCAATCGAATTGAAGAGGGATTCCTTTGTGGCTAGCCCGGCAATCTCTAAAATTTCCGGAGCATAGTACAACACAAAATTGATTCCGGACAGTTGGTTGAAGAACGCGATAAGAAAGGCCAACAGCAAAGATTTTCTATACTTTTTAAAAATGCTCCCTTCCTGTTTTTCCTCGATGGATTCCGCATCCTCAATCCTTTGAAGCTCTTCTTCCACATTATCGACCCCCATCTTTTCCAACACTTCCCGCGCACGATCTTTATTCTGTTTTTCCGTGACCAACCACCGCGGACTATTGGGTATGAAAAAGACCGATACGAAATAAATGGCTGCCGGTATCCCTTCCACGCCCATCATCCAACGCCAATCATTATCCCCATCAAAACCCTTCAACAGGTAATTGGAAAAGAAAGCAATCAAAATACCCAAAACCAGATTGAATTGATACAATGCTACCAACCTTCCCCTATTCTTTGCCGTGGATATCTCCGATATGTACATCGGTCCTGCCACTGTGGATGCACCTACTCCCAATCCTCCAATGAACCTGAAAAATGAGAAGGAATACGGGTCTGGGGCGAGCCCAGATCCAAGTGCAGAAATAAAATACAGTGCCCCGATCCATATGAGTGTTTTCTTTCGCCCCAATCGTTGACTTGGGATTCCTCCCAACAAGGATCCCAATACCGTACCCCAAAGTGCCATGGACATGATGAAGGTTCCGTGGAACCAGGGACTAGTGTCCCAAAGTTCTTTGATGGGCAGGTTGGCCCCGGAAATGACCACTGTGTCAAATCCGAATAAAAACCCTGCCAGTGAGGCCGTAAACGACCACATGCTTTGATTGCTTATTTTCAATGTGTTCCTTTTTAATTACTGGAATGATTTTTATGATTTGGCGGCTGAGGGGACATCTTGAGTTGAAGTGTACCTCCACGCACCAGCAGGCCATGGCTCAAGGCGAAGTCCTTCACCTTTTTTCCATTGAAACTTGCCGTTTTGATATAGGGATTTTGTTTTTCGTTGTTTTCTGCCTGAATCACGATTGATTTCCCTTCATAGTAGTCAGGGTTCAGTTCAATCTCGACCCTGTCAAAGATGGGTCCCGTAATTTGATACATCGGCTCCATTTCGGTGCCGCCCGTCATTTGAAACAATCCAATTTTCATCAAAACCGCAAGGGAGCCCATCAATCCTTGGTCTTCATCCCCATTGTATCCACGGGCAGGGGTCAATCCTTGGTACACCGTATTCGCGACCTCTTTCGCCCAATACTGTGTAAGATCAGGTCTACCCAAATGCTGGAATATGAATGCCGTCTGTATGGAAGGCTGGTTCCCATAATTGATCGGGATTCGTGAATATTCGGGATGTAGCTCTTGGGCATGCGAGGTGCCAGAGGTGAACCCCAGTTTTTTGGCCTCCTCAAACTGTTGGTTGAGTTTGGCGACCGCCTTGGCCTTTCCTCCCATGAGTTCGGAGAGTCCCTCTAAGTCGTGGGGCACAAACCATGTGTTCTGTGCGCCATTGGCTTCAGAAAATCCGATTCCGTGATTGAAGGGATCATACGGTTCAAGCCATTCCCCAGTTTTGTTTTTGGGACGGACCCATCCAGTGGCTGTGTCAAATACGTTTTGATAGTTTTTGGACCGGGCCATAAAATACCCATGATCTTCCTTTTTGTCCAATGCCTTGGCAAACTGTGCAAGGCACCAATCCTGATAAGCATACTCCAAAGTCAGGGTCGGACCGTTCTGATGATAGCCAAAATTACCTTCTGGTATCGGATAGGGCACATAGCCATCCTTTGTGTAATGGGCCAGGCCACCTCCAAGCGAAGTATTGTGCTCATAGCCGGCCTTGTCCATCATGCCACCGGGCATATGGTTCTTCTTGAGCGCTTCATAGGCCATTTCGAGATCAAAACCACGGATGCCTTTTTGGTACGCTCCTACTATAAAAGGAGTGCTGCTCGCCCCGGTCATCACATAGGTGTAGTTCCCACCTGCGGGTCCTCTCGGCACCAAACCTCCATCCTTGTAATATTGGAGCAAGGAATTGACAAAGGATTCCGCTATTTCCGGATAGGCAAGTTGCCATAAGGTATTTATGGTCCATTGTGCACCCCAAAAGGAATCGGAGTTGAAATGATCAAACAGGGGCTTACCACTTTTGGAAAGGGGAAGCTGTCCAATCTTAAAGACATCCCCGGTATTGTCCGGATATTGGCCATTGGCATCGCTGATGGTCCGGCGACCTTGCAGTGCATGCCATAGGTCCGTATAAAATCTACGTTGTTGCTCTTCGGAACCCCCTTCTATCTTTATCCTTCCCAATAATTGGTTCCACTCCAGTCGTGAATCTTGCACGATCCGATCAAAATCCCAGTGTGGCAATTCGTGTTCAAGGTTGAATTTTGCATTTTCCTTCGAAGTGTAGGAAAGGGCAACTTTCATTTTTACCTTTCCTGTACCTCCCTTAAGTTTTAGGATGAACTTACCATTGCCCCATGGATTCGATACTTCCTCGACATCCCTGTCCAAGACAATCCTAAAAAACACCTTTGTGGGTTTGGGCCTCCTAATGGTCGGCGCATTGGTGAGCTCTCCTTCAAAAACCCCTGGCCCAACTTGCTCCAATGACCCATCCGTTATTTTTGATGGCCCCAATTGGCCACTCAGGTTGATAAGGACTGCTCCGTCTTCCATATTGAAATCATACTGATGGAATCCCACCCTCTTGGTGCTGGTCAGTTCCACATCGATATCGTACCGGTCCAAATGGAGTTTGTGGTATCCTGGGGAGACTTTTTCTTTGGCATGGTCAAAGGAAGAGGAATAATCTTTCTGCGTCTTTGCCATATCGATTTTCCCCAAATCGATGGGCATCACCGAAAGCCCGGAAAGCTGCCAGGCGTGGATATGACTGAATCCCCTTATGCTATCAACCTTGTAACGATAGCCACTGCCCCAAGCACCGTCGGTTTCCGTATCGGGGCTCAAATTGACCATTCCAAAAGGCCTGCTTGCAGAAGAGAAGAAAAACCATCGGGAATTCTCCGTATCCAATTGCGGATACACCAAATCTACCGGTGTTTTTTCCTTGCTGTTTTGCCCTTTTGCGAGTTGAACAGAAACAAGGAATGGTACAATCAAAAAAAATCTGAAAAAGGGTTTTAAACTACCTAATTTGTTCATTCTTTGGAAATCTCTTTTCTGGTGCACTTCTTCAACCGATGAAGTCTGAAAATGCCAATTTGTTTGTGTTTAATCAAGGGGTTCAATTCCCTCTAAACCGAGGGTGATCCCATAGACCGGTATTTTGGCAATGGATCTTCCATCTACCTTTACATTGGAAATCGAAATGTTTTTGGCATCCTTCAGGACCAATTGGTCTGTGGTGGATACGGGGACCACATCACTGTCCGTGATCGAAATATTTTGCACATCGTCAAAAACATAGGCAGGACGAAAATCAATATTCCGGGCATTGATGGTCACATTTTTAAACGTCACTCCTTCAGCATGGCGAACATAGAATCCCCAAGCGGGCAATTCGCCGAACATGGAAAATTCAGGATAATCATTGATTTTCTCCGGCACTCGGTCCAAGTCGTTCAAAGGGATATAGCCCATAGCTTTTGAAGCCCGTCCCGGAAAACTGATATCGATATTCTCCAAGGTCACATCCTGGACATTGTGGCCTGGAATACCGACTATGGATGATGGAAATGGGTTGTGAAAAAAATCCACTTCAGGACCACGGAGATCATAATCGATATCCGGTCTTCCAAAGGGCATCTGCACCTTTACGTCCTTGATATGCACATTCTTGATGGTCCCCGGCTTTTCTCCAGCACGGTGCCCCAGTCGTATAAAAATGGCATTCCCTGTATTCTCTGCAATGACGTTGGAAACTTGTATATTCTCAATATCCCCTCCATCCACGCTTTCAATGGCAATGGCCGAACGAAAGGTATCAAAGACCTTGATGTTCTTTATGGTGATGTTCTTGAATCCCCCATGTGATGCCGTGCCAAATTTGACGGCACTGGCACTACTTCGAATGGTGCAGTTGGCCACATAGATGTTATCGTTGAAATAGCCCGGCGTATGGGATTTCAAACAGATTCCATCGTCAGCGGTATCCAAGTCACAATTGGTGACCTTTACATTTTTACAGTCGGTGATGTCCATTCCATCATTGTTCCAAAACGCACGGTTGGTGACCTTAAGACTGTCCAGCACCATGTCCGAGCAGCGTTCAAAGAACAGACCCCAGCAGGCGCTATTTTTGAGATGCAGGCCCGTTACGGTGATTTCCTTGGATTCGGTAAATGCAAAGAGCATGGGCCGCGAACCTTCATTTGGACGCATTCTTCGGTAATTGTAATTATGGACCCGCCGAACGCCCAAGTGGTGCAGACTATCTATGGTCACGGCCAAAGCCATTCCCTGTCCATCAATGGTACCTTGGCCCGTTAACGCAATATTATTGACGTTATTTGCAACGATGAGGGCCATTCTTGAGGGAGTCACTTTGATTTTATCAAGATCCGGCCCATTGGGATCACCCTGGCCATAATCATCAGGGTTGGTGCTGCCCAACAAGACCGATCCTTTTTGAAGATGCAATTCTATATTGCTCTTCAGGCTGATGGATCCGGAAAGGAATTCCCCACTTGGAAAAATGATCTTTCCCCCACCTTTTTTACTGACTTTGTCGATGGCCGATTGAATTGCCTTGGTGTTCAATGTGGTTCCATCAGGTTTGGCACCAAAATCGGTGATCATATACTCCTGTGCCCAAAGCAAGTTCATGCCCAGAAACAGTACTACAAAAAAGGTGATTCCAACTCTATTCTTCATTGATTTGAATTGTTTATGGCTGATGTGTCTCAGATTTCTCAATACCCTGGGTTATTGTCGATCCTGGGCACGGAACGATCTATCTCCGCCTGTGGAAATGGGCGCAGGTAGTGCTTTTCATCCATGGTTCCCGATCGACGTGCTATTGGATTTCTCAATTGGGTTTTCTCAATGAGTTTTCCGGTCCTTTTAAGATCGAACCACCTACAGTATTCGCCCATCAGTTCCCTAGCCCTTTCATCCAAGATCATATCTATGGTTAGGTTGCCCGCGGCACGGTAAGAGACTGTTTCCAGAGAGGTGACATCTTCTGGATGCAAAGCTTGCAAGGGAGTCATGCCACTATCGGTCCCCAAGGCCCTGTCCACAATGCTGTTGTAATAATTTTCAGCTCCTCCTAAATTTCCGTTGGATGCGCCTTTCAAGATGGCTTCCGAAGCAATGAGATAGGCTTCGGCCGAACGGAACAAAGCAAAATCGAAGGTGCCGAAGGCATCGCCATACTCAATGCCTGGTTGCCAAAACTTCCACATCAATGGTGTAATATCCATACCATGGAAAGGGGTTAGGGCGTTATCACCGTATTCATCGGTATTCAGCACGGCGTAGGGTTTGGTCCCTCCAACATCCAACCCTTTTTCTGAAAGCGAGGCTGGGTCGTTCCATGGTCTAAAATAGAGCACGGAATCCCCTCTCATAATGTTGATGGTCTCTGATGGGTTGGCTGGATTTGGCACAAAATTGTTCACGTTCACAAGGGCGTATTGAACATCCACGAAATTATGGTGGTACCTTCTGTCAAGGGTTGGATCGTATAATCGATACATGGTCGGTGTGGCCAAGTGTATTTGCAGAAATCTGTTATAGGTACTTGTCCTTCCTTCAGAACCTACGATATCCGGAGATCCTCCGAATATGGAATGGTAGTCGTTCCCTTCCAATCGAGCGCTATTTGACGGGTCTCCAAAATTGGTGATGGGATCATCCACGAACTGCACGGCAAAAACAATTTCAGGATTTTGATCATCCTGTGCCGGAAATGTTTCGAACAAAGGGTTTTCCGATCGTTGTGGGAATAAATCGGAATACTCTGTTGCCAAGGGATAGGCGGAAATGACCTGATCGGCATATTCCCGAGCCTTTTCAAAATCGGTAGGAGTACCTCCCAGTGCATTATTGAAATTCCAACCTCTGGTCAAATGGACCCGGGCCAATAAAAACTGTGCAGCGCCTTTGGTTGCACGTCCATAATCGAGACTACTTGGGGGCAAAACCGATTCAGCTTCCTCCAAGTCGGAAATGATCTGATCATACACTTCACTGGAACCTATTTTGATTACCTCACGGGATGAGGTAACAACCTCTTCGATGGGCATGGGTATATCGCCCCATTGTTGCACCAAATAGAAATAACTTAAGGCCCGAAGAAATTTGGCTTCGGCCACACGTATGGACAATGTTCCTGGGTCGATGCCTTCTACATTTTCCTGACGGGAGATAACGGTATTTGTCCTATAAATCTCCCTATACAACAAATCCCATAAATCCTGGAGTTCGACCATGGAGGAATTTAGCCTTACATCATAGGTGTTGAATGGGTCTCCCGCATCATCTGTCCAATTTGCATTTGTGAAGATGTCGGTACCGGAAAGTACAAGTTCCCTTTGCTGGTGGATATCCCTTAGGAGGGTATAGCATGATTTTACAAGGTCTTCATATCCTTGTGACGTGGTATAATAGGTGTCGGTGGTTTGAATGGAAACTGTGTTTTCATTCAAAAAGTCTTCGTTACAACCGGACAATGTTACTATCAAAGAAAAAATACCGGCTACGAACAAACATTTGTTATTGCTAAACATGTCTTGTTATTTTAAATTAAAAAGTACATTTCACGCCCAATAGTATCGTGGTCGAGGACACATCATCGTTATAGGCGCTGGAATTGAATTCAGGATCTATCCCATCAAAATCATGAAAAATGAATGGGTTGATCACTTGGGCGTATATCCGCAAATTCTGGACTCCCAATACATCGGATGCCAATTCGGACGGTAGGGTATAGCCCAAAGTAATATCGGAAATACGTATGAAGCTAGCGTCCTGATATTGGATGGCCTGTCTATAGGGATTGGGTACTCCAGCCCCGAAATAGTCATTGGTCGGGTTGTCCGGAGTCCAATAGTTCAGGTTTAGGGCATTGTACCTACCGTTACCCACTTCTCCCATAGTACCGCTTAAAAAGTTGTTTCTAAATTGGACGCCCTGGACGGTATAGGCCAAAAAGGAAAGGTCAATGTTACCAAAGGTAAATTTGTTGGTGATACCCATGGTCCAGTCGGGCTGTTCGGAACCCAAGATGATCCTATCATCCTCCCCTGGGGCCGATGAGATCTTGCCGTCCTGGTTTTGGTCCACTACTTTCACAGAACCGGGAACCTGTCCATACACTGCGGCTTCTTCGGCTTCATCCAATTGCCAAATGCCATCAAACTCATAGAAATAATTGGAATTCAAGGGTTGCCCCACAAAAAGGTTGGACCCAATATCTTCAAGGGTTCCATTATTGCCAATGGACAACACTTCATTGATGTTCTTGGCGAAATTTACAGAAGTGGACCAAGTAATTTTATCCTTTACAATGTTTCTGGTGTTGAGGGCCACCTCGATTCCCTTATTGGATACCGAACCAATATTGGTGATGAACTCTCCAAAGCCTTGTGAGGTCGGGATGCGTTCCCTATAAATCAGGTCCACGGTCTCCCTGTCATAAACCTCAATGGTGGAAGAGATCCTATTATTGAACAGGGCGAGATCAAGCCCTATGTTCAATTCCTTGCTTTTTTCCCATCCCAAATCCTTATCGACCAAGGCGGCAGGGGCAAAACCGTATGCCGGAGCTTCGCCAAAGGCGTATGGTGTCTGCAACAATCTGGTCAAGGTACTGTAGGGGTCAACCGCGCTGTTGCCCACGGTACCATAACTTACCCGAATCTTCATGTTCGATATGGTCTCGCTGTCATTTAGGAAGTTCTCATCGCTGATTTTCCAGGCCAAGGCTGCCGATGGGAAAAAATCCCATTTGTTCCCGTCACCCAATTGCGACGCACCGTCCCATCTTCCAGTCACGGTCAGCAGATACCGGTTATCGTTGAACCCATATACGAGCCTGCCCATATAGGAAGAAATGGTCCTTTCGGTCAAATTGGAATTGACCGAGTTGATGGTGCCAGCAGTATTGACGGCATACCACGATGAATCATAGGGTAGATTTTCCACATCGAGGCCCATTACCTCCACTCTTTCTTTGAAGGCACTTTGTGCCACGGTCGCATTTATACTGCTTTTACCAAATGTTTTTTGGTAGTTGATGATGTTATCAAGCGTATAATTGGTCAATATTTGGTTGCTGCTGTTGGCCCTTGGAGGCAAACTTGCCCTTTGATCTTTTGTGAAAGTACCACGGTACATTCCATCCCGTGCATCATATTTTCTTGCAGAGAGGGATGATTTCAGACTCAGTCCTTCTAAAGGGGTCACTTCTATATAGGCGTTGCCCCTAAAATCAGAACTGAGCGTCTCCAACTGGAAATTTCTTCTATCGGCCTCTACTATTGGGTTCAACACTTGTTTGTCATTGATGCCCATCCATACGGCATATCCATCATGCTCCACATCGTTGTTTTCGCTGGGATTAAGTATCTCATCAAAATAGACTACCCCCGTGGGTCGTGCCCGATACGCTCCGCGGAGCGACTCCCTGGAACCTAAATTGATCAGGGAATTGGTGTAGTTCATGGTGAACCCAACCTTCACATGGTCCGTGACATCGCCATCCAATCCACCATTGATGGTGTATCGCTTAAAATCAGTGTCTTTTAGGGTACCTCCTTCATTTAAGTAGCCAAGGGAAAAATAATAGTTGACATTATCGCTGCCTCCACTCAAAGAAACATTATGGCTGGTCTGCAAAGCAGAACGGGTCACTTCGTCCACCCAATCAATGCCATTCCCGGAAGCCAACACTTCCATCTCGGTGGATGTAAAGGTTTTGGCGGCGTACCCATTTTGTTCCCTGGCAATAGTGCTTGCCTGATAAAATTGTTGGGCATTTTGCATTTCTGGCAAATAGGATGGCATTTTGAGCCCGGAATATCCATTGTAGGTCAAGGACATTTTTCCCTTGGTACCACGTTTGGTGGTGACAATGACCACACCATTAGCACCACGTGATCCATAAATGGCCGTGGAAGAAGCATCTTTTAGAATATCGATGGTTTCAATATCGGCGGGGTTCACCGTGTTCAAATCGGCACCTTGAATACCATCAATAACAACCAAAGGTTCATTGCTGAAATCGATGGAACTAAGTCCCCTGATCCTAATGTCAAGACCTGAACCTGGTCTATTGTTTCTTTTAATGATGTTCACCCCTGCCATTTGACCTTGGATACCTTGTGCGGCGGAAACAGGGTTGGCCCTTGCTATATCCGAAGATTTCAGGGATGCGACGGCGCCTGTGAGGTCACTTTTCTTGGCCTGACCATATCCTATGATCACGACCTCATCCAACAAGGCGGCATCTTCAACCATTTGAATTTTCAAATTGGATTGATTTCCGTCCACTTCAATTTCCTGCGTCAAGAATCCAATGTACGAAAATACCAAAGTGGCGTTCTGTTCTGGTACATCAATGGAGAACTTTCCATCGAAATCGGTCACCACACCATTGGTGGTTGCTTTCTGAAGGACATTTACACCTGGCAGAGGTGTATTGTTGTTGTCCAACACAACACCGGACACAGTTATGGATTGTGCCCATGTCGTAAATGATAAAATCAGAAAGAAAGTCGATAAAACTAATTTAATCTTATTCATTTAAAGTTTGTTTGGTTAATTTGCTAGCAATTTTACAATTCTTTACCCTTAATGAAAATGTGATTTTCAATCAAAATCATGTAAATTTTCACCTTATATGCCTGAATTTTGACTAAATGGGATGAAGCGGATGTAACCAATTAAATGTGGTGACGATAGTGTCTGTCTGGTCCTTGATTCATTATGGAGCTTGAAACAATTACCATCCCCCCCAAGGAATTACATCCCATTGGTCGGAGAATAAAAACCGAAATTTAGAAGCTTATTTACAGGAATTTGGTTAAATATTCCATCTATTGGCCCATCCAAACTACCTTAATGCCTGCCAAAAGAAATATATTTGACTGAACACTTTTCCTTTGCCAAAGGGCTTGCGCATAACATCAGGATTCTTGACAAAGGCATGTCCGTTTAGGTTTGGGGTGTTTCTGGTAATTTGAAACAAGTATCCTATTGTAAATCCTGCATTAATGAAAACGTACTTCGCAATCATACTTGTTTTAGTTTCCTTCTTTTATCTTGATGCGCAGCATTTAAAATTCAACCATTATAATGATAAAAATGGGCTGTCCCATAATTCGGTGCGACACATCATACAAGATCAGCAAGGTTTCTTGTGGCTGGGCACTTTTTCCGGGGTGAATCGATTTGATGGGTACCAGTTTAAGCCCGATCTATTGTCTTCATCTTTGAACAGTGACATTTACAAAGCAGATGTAACTGGTATGGAGCTAGACCCGACCACCAACAATATGTGGATAGGTACCAATAAGGGACTATTACGTTTTAATACTGCAACCCATGAACTTGTTGACTTTTTGCAGAATAAGAATGGTCAGGACAGTTTTCCCTATGCGGAAATCCGAGCCGTTCATATCGATCGCCATAAAAGGGTATGGGTAGGTACCAAATATAATGGGCTTTATAGATACGATGCCTTGGAGAAAGTTTTCACAAAGGTCGATCTTCCCAACTATGACTACATTAAGGAAATTTTTGAAGATAATGAAGGCAATATTTGGATCGGAAGTTATAATGGCGTTTCCATCGCCAAAATTATCTTGAACACCCAAGGGACGATTTCACAATACACCAATTATATCCTGTCCGTACCCCATTCAGATGAAAAATACCCATACATCCATTTTATTTACCAAGACCATAAGTCGGACATCTTTGCAGGGACCCGAAAAGGCCTCTTCAAGTTGGACAGGCAGTCGGACACTTTTGAGAACCTGTATATAGAAGATGATGTGGTCCGGGAAGATCTCGGCCCCTATTTTCTATCAATCGCAAGAGCTCCGGATGGTAAGTTCTGGCTTGGCACACTGGGCGGACTTATTGTGTGCAATAATCTGGAGGACATTGCCAAAGGTGATTTTGAACGACACTTTTCCATATTGTCCGATGATACCTCTTTGGTCGATAACTTGATTTCCGCCCTTTACTTTGACGGTTCCGGGGTACTCTGGATCGGAACGGAAAATGGTCTGGACAAATATGATCCGTATGAAAATCAGTTCAAGATCAACAAGGACATTTCCTTGTATATAGACAATAAGGCGCCGACCATCAAAGGATTTTCCAAAACCTATGATAACAGACTTATAGTGGCCACCAAAAATAATGGATTGTTCATTTCAAAAGGTGAACATTTTGTGCCCCTGCACTATAAAACGAACAATATTACCAGTATTTATTCCGACGACGGAAAAATCTTCTACTGTGGTCTTTGGAACGGAAAGGTGCTCATCTATGATTATGTAACCGATAGCTCAACAATAAAGGACATCGGCTTTATAAGTTCCCCGGTGCTGGCTTTCTTGAAATATGACCTCAACACACTGATTGTTGGTTCCTTTGGTGAGGGTGTCCAATTTTTGGATGACAAAACAATGGTACCCATTGGACCAAAGGCCATACTGCCCGATGCCGAAATTGATAAAATCAAACGACAGGGAAATACACTTTGGCTATCCACCAAGGATGGTGTGATCCATTATGATGTGGAAACAAGGATTAGCAAACAGTACCGAAGTGATGCCGAAAACAATGAGGGGCTTCCCCATAATTACATCACCGATATTTTGGTGGATGATGAATCCAGTGTTTGGGTCTCCACTCGCAACGGAATTGCAAAATACAATGCGGAGAAAGACAATTTTGATAGGATCTCCCAACCGGAAGAGTTATTGGGTAAGTGGATTACTGATATCGAAATCGATAGTTCAAGGACGTTTTGGCTCAACATGAACAATAATGGTCTGGCCAGATACGAACCACATTCCAATGAGGTGTATTTCTACCATATCGAAAGTGGAAACAGGCTGGATGTTTTTAGCATGAATGGTTTTTTCGAATTCAATGATTCCCGGATTTATGTGGGTGCCCAAAACGGGATTATTTACTTTGAACCAAATAAGATCAAGGAAAACACCTATGTGCCGCCTCCGGTGATCACGAGCTTTAAAATTCAGAATAATGAAGTATTTCCGGGATTGGACATCAACGGGCAGGTCCCTTTGAAAATGGACCTGAACTATTCCAAACGTATGGTTTTGGACTATAAGAACAGAAACATTTCCTTTCAATTCTCATCCCCATCATATACCAATGAAAGATTGAACAGATTCCAATACAGACTTTTAGGTTTTGATGAAAATTGGATAGAGACTACTAGTGATTCAAGGACCGTACAATACACCAACCTACCTTCAAAGGATTATACCTTTGAGGTACGCTCAAGGAACAGTGATGGCAACTGGAGTGAAACGTCAACCTATGAGATTACGGTCTCACCTATTTTTTGGTTGACAGGCAAGGGTCTGGGATTGATAGCACTGGCTCTGGGATTGATCATCTTCTTTGCCAGAAAGCAGATCCGTTCTCGTCTAAAATTGAAAAGGGAGCTTTTGATGGAAAAGGTACAGCGAGAACGAGATGAAAAGTTGAACAATGAGAAATTGAGGTTTTTCACCAACATATCCCATGAACTAAGAACGCCACTGACCTTGATCCTTGGACCGGTAAAACAGCTCTTGGAGCAAGATGAGCTCAGTCCCTATTCAAAAGGCAGGGGAAATCTTATCCAGCAAAATGCAGAAAGATTGCTTCGCTTGGTGAACCAGATCTTGGACTTTAGAAGGGCAGAAACAGGGGAATTGGCCCTAAAAGTCTTCAAAACAGACATTCTGGTCCGAACGGAAAACATATTGAACTCCTTTGTGGAAGTGGCCCATGCCAAAAACATCACCTTGAACCTTAATGTTGAAGAGCAGTCCATGAAATGTTGGATAGACATTGACAAGTACAATAAGATTCTCTTCAACCTATTGTCAAACGCCCTAAAATTTACCAATGAATATGGAAATGTTGATCTGTTCATCGGATTCAAGGAAAACGAGACCAACAAAAAATTGGTCATTGAAGTAAGTGACGACGGGATCGGGATACCTTCGGAAAGCCAAGAGCGTATCTTTTCCAGATTTTACCAAGTCCAGAACAACATGGGAAACTCTACGGGCACCGGCATTGGCCTATCCCTGGTAAAATCGTTGGTGGAAATTCACAAAGGAGAGATAAAAGTAGAGAGCCAGCCAGGGAAAGGTAGTATATTCACAGTGGTATTGCCCGTGCACAAATCGGCCTTTTCCAAGAAGGAGTTGGGCGATTTTCCCCAAAACAAGGATATTATCGATGATGCCTTAATCCCTATAAAAAAACTGGAGGCTTCGTTCAATAGCATTCCATCCAACAAGAACAATGTTGAGGTCAAACAAAAGATATTGATTATTGAGGACAATTCGGAACTAAGAAAGTATGTAGTGGAATATCTTTCTGATTTTTATAAGGTGTACGAAGCCGAAAATGGCAAAGAAGGTTTAAAGATCTGTAGAAAAATAAAGCCGACCCTCTGTGTTGCGGATGTGATGATGCCCAAAATGGATGGCTTTGAATTTGTAAAAGAACTGAAAAAGGATGAAAACCTTAGCCATATTCCAGTAATACTACTCACGGCCCTAGCGGAGAATGAAAACAGGATCAATGGATATAAGCTTGGTGTTGACGGATATTTGGTAAAGCCTTTTGACCCTTCTCTTTTAAAGACGCGTATTGACAATATCCTTAAGAATCATTTCGATCTAAAACAAAAATTTTCAGGTGAGGTAGAAAGTGATGTGTTGACTTTGGCCCACTCACAGATAGATATTGAATTGATTACAAAAATCAAAAATCTAATCGAGAAGAATATTGATGACGCAGAACTTTCCTCTAGCTTCATTTGCAAGGAGTTGGGCATAAGTTCTTCTAAACTTTATCGTAAAATCACTGAACTTACGGATCTTTCCCCAAATGAATTTATTAAGACCATACGGTTGAAAAAATCCGCACATTTGTTAAGGACAAGAAATTACAATGTTTCCGAAGTGGCAGATATGGTTGGTTTTAAGGACCCTTTTTATTTTAGCAAATGTTTTAAAAAGCAATTTGGCCGGTCTCCCAGTGCCTTAATAAAATAAAACACCCTTTTATGATAGATATAATGATCTTTTTTAAAATGTTGTACCTATGTTGTACCCGCATAAAAAGGAAAAACCTCCCAATTGCTTGAAAGGCTTATCTTTGTTGAAGTGGTCCCACCTGGGCTCGAACCAGGGACCACCTGATTATGAGTCAGGTGCTCTAACCAACTGAGCTATAGGACCCGCAATTTGCGGATGCAATATTAGTGTTTATTTTTCTACACCGCAAGGTTTTAACGCCCCTCCTTTGCTTTTATTTCTTGGCAAAGCTCCACCAGCACACCGTTTGTGCCCTTCGGGTGCAGGAATGCCACCAGTTTGTTATCGGCCCCCTTTTTGGGTATTTCGTTCAATAGCTGGAACCCTTCCTTCTTCAGTCGGGCCAACTCCGAAACAATATCCTCCACAGCAAAGGCGATGTGGTGGATGCCCTCTCCCCTTTTTTCCAAAAACTTCGCAATTGGGCTGTCAGCACTTGTGGCTTCCAACAATTCCACTTTGTTGGGTCCCGATTCAAAAAAAGAGGTCCTCACGCCTTCCGAGGCCACCTCTTCCATTTTATAGGGGGGCACTCCCAGCAATTTGGCGAATAACTGGTTGGACGCTTCCAAATTCTTTACGGCAATGCCGATGTGTTCAATTTTATCCATGGACCTACCTGATTTTATGTTCTGCAATGCACGGTTTTTCCAAAATTACGGACTGTAATCCATTCAAAGTGCGGGGTTAGTCAGGATTTCCTTTATTTTTGCACCATGGAGGAAACACAACGGCAAAAGAAAATAGCAGGAATCATCCAAAAAGATCTGGCGGACATCCTGCAACGAGCGGCCACTGATGGCGGGCTCAGGGGAACTTTGATCTCTGTTTCCAAAGTATCTGTAACGGTGGATCTGTCATTGGCCAAGGTCTATGTGAGCATTTTTCCCAACAAGGACGCCAAAGAGTTGTTGGCCGGGATCAAGGCCAGCCAAGTGACCATTCGCCATGAACTGGCCCTTCGTACCAAAAACCAGTTGAGAAGAGTGCCCGAGCTTGTTTTTTATCTGGATGATTCCTTGGAATATATCGATAGAATTGAACAATCGCTCAAAGGGGAGGAAAACCCCATAGAGAACAGGGACCTGCTCGACAAACGAAAGAAATCCTGACCTTGAACTTCCCGTTTTATATCGCCAAGCGCTATCTACGGTCCAAAAGCAGTCAAAATGCGGTGAACATCATCAATTTTGTTACTTTTTTGGTCATCGTGATTGGTTCTGCGGCACTTTTCATTGTGCTTTCGGCCTTTGCTGGGCTAAAAACGTTCAGTCTGTCTTTTTCCAATACTTTTGATCCCGACTTGAAGGCCACGCCCACAACCGGGAAATATTTTTCCCTGATGCCCAGTGAAGAAGCTGCTTTGCAGGACATTCCCGAGTTGGCCAATTTTTCCAAGGAACTGGAGGAAAGGGCCTATTTGACCTTTAAGGAGAAAAGCACCATTGCCTATATAAAAGGAGTGGATGAGCGATACCGATCGGTGACCGGGGTGGACAGCACCTTACAATTTGGTAATTGGGGCAACATGGAGTACAACGGGGTCATTGGCATTGGCATCTATAATCTGCTAGGCGTCCCCACGAACAACCGAACGCCCATGATGGTCCTTGTCCCAAAGCCCGGAAAAGGTTCTTTCACGCAACAGGGGCTCACCAATTCAAAACCCTACAACGAACTTCCGTTGGTGGTCAGTGGCGTATATGCCGTGGAAGAGGGCCTCGACAAAAAATATGTGTTCGCCCAACTCCCCCTTATCCAGAAATTATTGGAAAAGGACAGCACCATGGTTTCTGGCATCAATTTTAAACTGAACGACCTATCAAAAATTGATGAAGTGAAAAGTTCCATTCAGGCCGTTTTGGGCGACAAAGTGCAGTTGCTGACCCGACAGGAGCAGAACAGCACGCTCCACCGCATGCTGAAAACGGAAAACCTTGCCACTTATCTCATCTTCACATTGGTGTTGATCATTGCCTTGTTCAATGTCGTCGGGGCCATCATCATGATGATCTTGGACAAACAGCAAAATTCAAAGACCTTGTTCAGTTTGGGCACCACCATTAAAGAATTACGGAGGATCTATTTTATCCAAGGGCTTTTGGTAACTTCTCTGGGCGGGCTTATCGGGGTGTTGATCGGCACCTTGCTGATTGTCTCCCAATTGGTCTTTGGCTGGTTGAAAATAACCCCTTCGCTGGCCTATCCAGTGGAGTTCGATGCCATGAACCTATTGATTGTGATGGCCACCATTGTGGTTTTGGGCTTTATTTCGTCAAAAATAGCCAGTAGCCGCATTTCCAAAAAAATGATCGCTGCCTAGGCGAACTGAAAGTCCTCAAATTTCTCGAGCACTTCGTCAAACGCAGCAAATACATCCACCGCATCGTCGCTGGTCACCATTTTCATACGGTGTTCCTTGAAGTGGGGTATGCCCTTAAAATAGTTGGTGTAGTGCCTTCGGGTCTCGAACACGCCCAATTTTTCGCCTTTCCAGTCGATGGACATCTGTAGGTGCCTGCGCGCAGCGTCCACACGTTCTTGCATGGATGGCGGTGCCATGTGCTCCCCTGTCTTGAAGAAATGTTTTACCTCCTTGAAAAACCAGGGATATCCGATACTGGCCCTACCGATCATGGCTCCATCCAGACCAAAATCGTCACGCATCCTCACTGCGGCTTCGGGGGTGTCCACATCGCCATTTCCAAATACGGGGATTTGCATGCGTTGGTTGTTCTTCACCTCAGCAATGGGCTTCCAGTCTGCCTCACCCTTGTACATCTGCACGCGCGTGCGTCCGTGGATGGAAATGGCCTGTATGCCCACATCCTGCAAACGTTCTGCTACCTCAACAATTTTGATGGAATCGGAATCCCAGCCCAATCGCGTCTTGACGGTAACGGGAAGTTTGGTCCGCTTGACGATTTCCTCGGTCAATTTTACCATGAGGGGAATATCCCGTAAGATTCCCGCTCCTGCATTTTTGCAGACCACTTTTTTTACGGGGCAGCCAAAATTGATATCGATGATATCCGGATTGGATTGCTCCACAATATCCACGGCCTGGAGCATGGAGTCCAGCTCCGCACCAAAAATCTGGATGCCCACTGGGCGTTCCTTTTCATAAATGTCCAGTTTAAGGACACTTTTGGCCGCATCCCTGATCAAACCTTCCGAAGAAATGAACTCGGTATATACCACATCTGCCCCTTGTTCCTTGCAGAGTGCACGGAAAGGAGGGTCGCTCACGTCTTCCATCGGGGCAAGAAGCAATGGAAAATCAGGCAGTTCTATGTTTCCTATTTTTGGCAAATCCTATTTTTTGGACTGCAAAAATACAAAATACCCCAGAATCAGCATATTAGTCTTTGGATTGTAGTCTGTCCCGCTCCTTTTTATCGATCCCACGTTGGTTGTCCTCCAATCGGAAATTGCCAAAATTATAGGTGAAGCCAAACCGGATGAACTGTGTTTCAGGGCGTCTTCGGTAAAAATTGTCCTGGTCGAGGTACTGCGAACGGTAGGTGGGTACATACTTTTCCAGAATGTCCTCCGCTGACAAGGACAGGGTTATCCTGTTGTCAAAAAGTGTCTTTCGAAGGCCCAAAGTCAGGTTAAACTGATCGTCGGAGATATAGGACCCGAACAAAAACTTGGATAGGTATGTGGCCGTGACCTCTCCCGTGAAGGTTCCGTCCTTGGACAGGGTGAGGTAGTTGGACAGGTAACCATAAAACCCGTCCACTTCGTTGGTGTAGGGCACATTTCCACTCTCCGCGGCCAAAAAGGTTGCCTCTTCGTGGAAAAAAGAGGTGTAGGCATACAGCACCCAAGCGGACAAAACGGTTTTGCTCAGGGTAAAGTCCAGTCCATAGGACTTGCTCTCCAGTACATTCTGTTTCAGTTCCACAAGTGTCTGGTTTGTGTTGTCCTGAAAGACCAAATAGGAAATGTTTCTTCCATTGTCCCGATAATAGACATCAAAGAAATATTCGCTGTTTATCGTGTAGTTCAGGTTAAAATTGTTGCTGAAACTGGGAACAAGCCCTGGGTTTCCCTCTTCATAATCATTTTCATTGAAGAAAAACCGGAAGGGATTGAGATCATTGTACTTGGGCCTGTCCACATTTCTTCCGTAGTCGAACGATATACTGTGCTTTTCCGATGGCGAATAGAGCACATATAAAGAGGGGAAGGGTTCAAAAAAGTCCTGTGTATTGGTCTCGCCAAGGGTCTCCGAAATCCCTTTGGCCTCGGTAAGCTCACCTCTCACCCCTAATTTAACCGACCATTTTTCCCAGTTTTTCACCAAACTGAAATAGGCCGCATATACTTTTTCGTCATAGGTATAATTGTCGGATTGGGATGGGCCCACCGTGTTACTGGAACCATTGAAATTGAAAAAATCCACATTGCTCTCTGAGGCAATGGAGGAAATCTTGGCCCCTGTTTCCAAAGAGGCATTTCCAATTGGAGTGGCATAATCCACCTGACCCGTGAAAATGTCAATATCTTGCTCGGAATCGGAATCGAAACCAAAATCACGCAGGAAAGCGCCGCTTGCATCGAAATATTCGGAAGAAAGGTTTTGCAGTGTCTGTCCGTTGTAATGGGTATAGTGCCCATTCACACTTAACTTGGCTCCCTCCTTCTTCAAGCGGTGCACATAGGTAAGGTCAAAAGCGAGATTGGTATTGTCCAGGACCGCATTGTTCCGCGTGGTAAACGTGGAATCCAATTGCCCCAACCCGTTTCTCATCGTATTGGTCAAACGGGTTTCTTGGTCTTCCCCCAGATTGAACAACACGTTGGAGGTAAGACCCACACTGTTCCTGTCATCAAAGTCATAGTCCATGATAAAGTTCGCATTCTGTGATTGGGAGCTATTGTTCCTTTCGTAGTGGGTGTCCCATTGGGAAAACACCGAATTGGTGTCATCCATAAAATGGATGCCCTTGTCCGTTTTTCTAAGTTCCTTTTGTGGGTTGATGGTGTAATTGGCAAACAAATGGAGCTTGTCCGTTTTATAGTAATGGCTGGTCCCCAGGCTATACTTTGGAAAAACAGCCTGCGTGTAGCTCCCGTTGATGCTTCCCTTGTATCCCGGAACAATGCTTTTCGAGGTCACAATGTTCAAAATGGGACCTCCTCCCGCATCGTAACTTGCCGGTGGATTGCCGATCACCTCAACGGACTTGATGTTCGTTCCCGAAAGTCCTTGCAACAGATCTTGCACCTCTTGTCCCGACAACTGAACTTTCCTATCGTTCAGGTAAACGGTTGCGCTCTGTCCCCTGACCAGCAATCTGTCCTCGGCAACGATCACTCCTGGTGTGCTCTTGAGGATGTCCCACGAATTTCCTTGTGAAATCACAGTATTTTCAACCGAAAAGACCAGTCTGTCTGGAAGTTTTTGTAGCTTCGGGCGTTGTGCGGTGACCACGACCTCATCCAGTTCATTGCTTTCCAATGGTATGATGAGAGCCCCAAGGGAAACATCCTTGGCAATGTCCAATGCCCTTGGCTCCGAACCCCTCCCCACATAGCTCGCTTGCAATAAATACAGATCGGGGGCCACTTCCATCAGTTCAAAAAAACCATTATCGTCCGCAGAGGTGCCCTTCACAAAAGTGGAGTCGGAGGCCTGTAACAGCAGAATATTGGCGTACGGGATTATCTGGTTTTGTTCGTCCACCACCTTTCCGGTAATCTTGAACGTTTGCCCAGTGAGGCAACCGCTGATCAAAGACACCGATAAAAATACAAAGGTGAGGTTTTTCATTTAAGGCTAGGGTTGGACCTCAAATCTAAGAAATTATTCTTGAGCGATATAAGCCCCCTTTTTTCTTATTTGCAAAAAACCATCGGCAGGTACTTAAAACAATTATATTTGCAGTTGCTCATCAGCCTTTTTGGCGGGTTATTGTTGATATGGAGAAGATTAGGAATTTTTGCATCATTGCACATATAGATCATGGTAAAAGCACCTTGGCCGACCGTTTGTTGGACTTTACGGGCTCTGTAACCGAACGCGAAAAACAGGATCAATTGTTGGACAGCATGGACCTTGAACGCGAACGCGGCATTACGATCAAAAGCCACGCCATCCAAATGGAGTATGTGCACGAAGGGGAAACCTATATCCTTAACTTGATCGACACTCCCGGCCACGTGGATTTTTCATACGAAGTGTCCCGGTCCATCGCAGCCTGCGAAGGGGCCCTTTTGGTGGTGGATGCGGCACAGAGCATACAGGCACAGACCATTTCGAACCTTTACTTGGCCCTCGAAAATGATTTGGAGATCATCCCTGTGCTCAACAAAGTGGATCTTCCCAGTGCCAATCCGGAAGAGGTCACGGACGACATCGTGGATCTTTTGGGATGCAAGGCCGAGGAGGTAATCCCTGCCAGTGCCAAAACAGGTATCGGTATCCAAGAAATATTGACAGCGATTATTGAAAGGATTCCTGCGCCCAAGGGCAATGTTTCCGAGCCGCTCCAGGCCTTGGTGTTCGATTCCGTTTATAATCCGTTCAGAGGGGTCGAAACCTATTTTAGGGTCATCAACGGAGAAATCAAAAAAGGGCAAAAAATCAAGTTTGTGGCCACTGGAAGGGCCTATGAAGCTGATGAAATTGGTACACTAAAGTTGAAACAAGTGCCCAAGAACAAAATTTCGGCGGGAGACGTGGGCTATTTGATCACCGGGATCAAGGACGCGCGCGAAGTGAAGGTGGGTGATACCATTACCGATGCCGCCAATCCCACCAAAAATGCCATTGAAGGTTTCGAGGACGTGAAGCCGATGGTTTTCGCGGGGATTTATCCCGTGGACACTGAAGATTTTGAGGAGCTCCGGTCTTCCATGGAAAAATTGCAATTGAACGACGCCTCCCTGGTCTTTACACCCGAAAGTAGTGCGGCTTTGGGCTTTGGCTTTCGATGCGGATTTTTGGGAATGCTGCACATGGAGATTATCCAAGAGCGGTTGGAACGCGAATTCGACATGACCGTTATCACCACAGTCCCCAACGTAAGCTACCATGCCTTCACTACCAAGGATAGGGAGACCCCTGTCATTGTAAACAACCCATCGGACCTTCCCGACCCATCCACCTTGGACCGAGTGGAAGAACCTTACATCAAGGCGACCATCATCACAAAATCGGATTTTGTGGGGAACGTGATGTCCCTTTGTATTGAAAAGCGCGGCCAGATCAAGAACCAGACCTATTTGACCCCAGAACGGGTGGAGCTCATTTTTGACATGCCCTTGGCCGAAATCGTATTTGATTTTTACGATCGATTGAAGACCGTTTCTAAAGGTTATGCCTCATTCGATTATACACCGATTGGGATGCGGATATCCAAATTGGTACGTGTGGATATCCTTCTGAATGCCCAGCCTGTGGATGCCCTCTCTGCGCTCATCCACTTTGACAACGCACACAATATCGGGAAAAAAATGTGCGAAAAACTGAAGGAACTCATCCCAAGACAACAGTTCGATATCCCTATTCAAGCGGCCATCGGATCCAAAGTCATTTCAAGGGAGACCATAAAAGCACTTCGGAAAGATGTTACCGCCAAATGTTATGGTGGGGACATTTCCCGTAAGCGAAAACTGTTGGAAAAACAGAAAAAAGGGAAAAAACGTATGCGCCAAGTAGGCAATGTGGAGATTCCACAACAAGCATTCATGGCCGTGCTCAAATTGAACGACTAAGCTGTTGTTCCTACTTTCTCTTTTTTAGCTTATAAGGGGCGGTCTGCTGCACATGCCTCTTGGACAACAGCAGTTGGGGTGGTGCCTTCCATTTCTTCCTTAGTAATAGTCCTGGACTCGTCCCCTGTGACCAATTTATAGTCTCCATTGCTGTTTTCACAAATTCTAAATGTTGTGCCCGCCTGAGAGGTACACGACTCACATTTTGTGCCATCATCTTCATTGGAACAGCCTATGGACAAACAGGTGGACACCAATAATGGAAGTAGAATTTTCTTCATTTTTTTAGATTCAATTTGTTTGATGTCTAAAAATACCTGAAACCCTTATTTCCTTAATCGGTAAATTGATGGATGCCCCAAACCATTTGACGGATCCCCAATATAAATTGATGGCTGATTTTTTTTTTGATGGTTTATGAGGTTGTTCCCCCTGATAGTTCAGCTCTATTTGAACGGAAAGAAATAGGGAATCACAAATGTGGCCGCGATCCAGATGATGATGTTCAATGGGGTACCCACCCTCAAGAAATCATTGAACCTGTAATTCCCGGGCGCATAGACCATGGTATTCGTGGGGTAGCTCACGGGTGTCATGAACGTTAGGGAACAGGCAAACATTACCGCCACCAAAAAAGGCCGTTCACTGACCCCCATGGCCGCAGCAAGACTGATCACTATCGGGGACATAAGGGCCGCAGTGGCCTTACTGGAGAGCACATTGGTGCTCAAAAAAGTGATCAGGTACAGAATACTGAGTGTGATCTGGGCGTCATAGCTTCCCAAGGTCTGTTGTATAAAAGCGGCTATTTTTTCGGCGCCCCCTGTTTTTTCAAGGGCCGTGCCCATAGAAAGTACCCCGGCCATCATAAAGATCACTTTCCATTCCACGGCTTCGTAGGCCTCTTTCGGCTTTAAGGTGGAGGTCGCGACCAACAATAGGGCGCCCACCATACTACTGATCAAAATGGAAGTCAGGTTCAAGGAAGCAGCCAATACGACCCCAACAGCAATAATGAGTGCGGGAATGGCCTTCTTGTAATCGGTTTTTCCCTGTTTGTGCTCAGAAAGGGCCACCACAAGGTTTTGGGCGACCAATTCCTCCATATCGGCCTCTGAGCCCAGTATCAGCAACATGTCCCCTTCCATCAGTTTCACATCGGGCAATTTCTCGTACAAAATTTCGCCCCTTTGCCTAATGGCAAGGACGGAACAGTTGTATCGCCTTCTAAAATTGAGCGTGCGGAGCGAGCCTTCTGTCAGTCGTGAGCCAAAGGGCACAATCACCTCGTAGATGTGCTTTTCAGACTCGACTTCACCCATTTGTTTGTTCCCTTTGATCCTATAGCCTTTTAAATCCCGGATACTGTTCAGCGTTCTTGGGGGCATTATCACCTTCATCACATCCCCTTCCAGTATAAATGTTTCGGGACCAATATTGTTCTTGAGCGAGCCTTCTCTCAATATGGCCAACACCTGTACATTATGGTCGTTGACCAATTTGGACTTGTACAACGGTTTCTTGATATCGGGACAGCCCTCTTCCACCAACAGTTCCGTAATGTACTTTTCCGCTTCTTTGGTAAGTACGTCCTGTTCTTTTTTGGCCTTGGGCAAGAGAAGTGGTGCCACAAAAAAAATATAGGCAAACCCTATCGTCGCCAAACACAGGGCGGCCAAGCTGAACTCGAACATGCCAAAACCTTCCAGTCCATATTCCTCGGCATAACTGCTCACGAGAATATTGGTGGACGTTCCGATCAAGGTGCAGGTGCCCCCAAAAAGTGCGGAAAAGGAAATGGGAATCAGCAGCATGCCCGGGGCAATCTTGGTCTCTCTGCATACCGTAAGCGCAATGGGCAATAGCAGGGCCACAACGGCAGAATCGTTCACAAAGGCAGAGAACATGCCTGCAATCAAACAAAAAGTGATCAGGGCTATGCTATAATGTATCTTGGCAAGTTTGATGATCTTTTGGCTGAGCCCGTCCAAGATTCCCGAATTGAACACCCCGGCACTTACCACGAACATGCACCCCAACGTCAAGGTGGCCGGATGGTTAAAACCAGAAAAGCCTTCTTTGGGGCTCAGGACACCTGCCACTATGAACAGCGCCATGATGATAATTGACGTGGTGTCTATGGAAAAGTAGTCCTTGATGAAGAGTACAATGCCAATACAAATAATAACAATGGTGATGATCAGATCGCTGCCCATAGAGTCTACTCCATTACGGTTCCGTTTTTAAACGCCCCTTTGTTTTCAATTTGGGGAAAGGCAGCCCCAGGCAACTGTTCTTTGAGCTTGGACTTTCCATGAAAAAAAGTTAAGCAGTTTCAGGGGTCCTGTTCTCTTTGGCCACCTCCAGTTCCTTTCCTAGATAGACCAATTTGTACCCCTCTTTTATGTCTGTAAAATCCAAGCTGTTGGAAGAGATGATCTGCAAGTCTCCCTCAGGGGTTTTGAGGAAAATGGGCACAATGTCCCTGTCTGCCTTCGTGATCTCTATCAACCCTTCATAGTGCTCGTTGTCCTTTAAAGCAATCTCATGTACAACCGGATTTTTTCTGGCGGCCTCTGTCAATGTGATATAATCATCCGTATGCGAAAAGAGGCCTTCCTTCGGATTGCTCTCCGGATTGCTCATCTCCTCGGAGTTTACCAGTCTGAACGAACCGTTTTCTCCGAACTGGTCCTTGAAGGAGTCTATGGCATATTGGTTGATGTCCGAGTTTCCCGTGAGGGCCATCAAATAGCCCACATCACTCAATTCAATATAATCGGTGAGATTGTCCGAATAAATGTTGGAAACTATTGCCTCAAGCCCATGCTTTTGTGCTTTTTCCACATTGGTCCTGTTATTGTCCACGAGGACCACGTGCCGTTTGTTCTTTTGTAGATAGCCTCCGATCAATCTGGAGGGAAGCGATGCCCCAATAATGATGATGCCTTCCGATTTTTTCAAAAAGACCCCGATGACCTTGGCGAACAATCTTGCCGTGGTGGCGTTCAAGAGTACCGTTCCCAACACGATCATGAACACCAGCGGGGTAATATACTCCGCACCCGGCTCTCCATTGGCCAACAGTTTAGATCCAAAAAGGGAAGCGATACCGGCAGCAACGATACCTCGTGGGCCTACCCACCCGATAAAAAGTTTCTCGTTGAGTTTAAGGTTGGATCCCTGTGCGCTCAAAAAAACGCCCAGCGGCCTGATCAGAAAAACGACCACTGCAAACAATGCCACGGTGTTCCAGTTGTAGATCAGTTCCAGGTCTGCAATGTCGATGTTCGCGGCCAATAAAATAAAAAGGATGGATATCAACAACACGCTCAACGATTCCTTGAAATAGAGCAGTTCCTTTAGGTTGGGCAGGTTCATGTTGCCCAGCACCATCCCCATGACCACAACGGCCAACAGTCCCGATTCATGCGCAAAAATGTCCGATTCCACAAAAACAAGCAGCACCGTGGATAGTGATACCACATTCAAAAGATAGTGGGGGATAAAGTTCTTTTTTATGGCAAAGCCAAGGGCATGTGCAAAAGTGAACCCAAAAGTGGTCCCAAAAAGAATGATTTTTCCAAATTCCACCAACGCTGTGATGGTAAAGGCCTGCCCCCCTCCCACACTGATGAACTCAAACACCAATACGGCCACAAGGGCCCCAATGGGGTCTATGAGGATCCCTTCCCATTTCAAGATGGCCGACACGTCCTTTTTCAAGGGAATGTTCCTTAATATCGGTGTAATGACCGTTGGCCCCGTAACGATGATCAATGCGGAAAACAAGAAGGAAATCTGCCATGAAAGCCCAAAAATATAGTGTGCGGCCACTCCAGCACCAAAAAAGGTGACCACAGAGCCAATGGTGATCAATTTGGTGATCACGGGGCCCACATTTGAAATCTCCGCACGTTTTAGGGTCAGGCCTCCTTCAAAAAGAATGACACTGATGGCGAGGGAAACAAAATAATACAGCCCCTCTCCGGGAAAAAGCCCTTTTTTCCCGTTCCATATCGGCTCTATGAGTTTTGACCCGTCGTCCGTGTACAAAGTGGCGATTGGCCCCACCAACAACCCAATCAATATCAAAGGCAAAATGGCCGGCAATTTGAATCGCCAGGCCACCCATTGTGCAATAATGCCAAGAATAATGATTCCCGCAAGTTCCAGCATTGTTTAAGTTTTCTTGAAATTTACTGCTTTTCTTTTACATAGCCACCCGGCCCCGCAGAACCTCTGGATTTTTATTGACTGTCGGGCCATTATGGTCCGAACTGCACTTCTTAGTGCCGTCCCAAGAAAGCCCTCAACTGCTATTTTGTTAAAATACGGCCAATAAAATTGTTTTTATGGTTCTTTTGGATGGCGCTTTTCTTATTTTGCATGCCATTTGTTTTCTAAATGACGATTTATCCCATAGAGACCGGTAATTTCAAGTTGGATGGTGGGGCCATGTTCGGCGTGGTGCCCAAATCCATTTGGAACAAGACCAACCCCGCTGATGACAACAACATGATAGACCTGGCGGCCAGATGTCTTTTGGTCGAAGATGGGGACAAACTCATATTGATAGACAATGGTCTCGGGAACAAGCAATCGGAAAAATTTTTCAGTTACTATTACCTCTGGGGAGACCATTCCTTGGACCGTTCTTTGGAAAAAGCAGGGTTCCACAGGGATGATATTACCGATGTTTTCCTGACCCACCTCCATTTTGACCATTGTGGGGGGAGCATCCAGTGGAACAAGGACAGGACGGGATACGAACCGGCATTCAGGAATGCCCGATTCTGGACCAACAAAGCCCACTGGGAATGGGCCACCAAGCCCAACGCCCGTGAAAAGGCCTCCTTTTTAAAAGAAAACCTGCTGCCCATGGAGGAAAGTGGCCAGCTCCATTTTATAGATCGGGGCGAAGCCTTTTTTTTGAAAAACTCCGAACTCGGCTTCGGTATCCACTTTGTGGATGGCCATACCGATAAGCAAATGCTTCCACATATCTCCTATAAAGGAAAGACCGTGGTCTTCGTTGCGGACCTGATACCCACTGTTGGCCATATTCCCCTTCCCTATGTAATGGGATACGACACCCGGCCCTTGCTTACGCTGCAGGAAAAGCTCAAATTTTTGGAAAATGCCGTGGAAAACGATTGGATTTTGTTCTTTGAACATGATGCCCACAACCAGCTCTGTACCCTTCAACAAACCGAAAAAGGGGCAAGGCTGAACGAGTCGTTTTCATTTGATGAACTGTTTAAAACACAATAGAGATTTACTTTTACAAACATATTTTATGAACCGCACATATCGCAAATTATCATTCATATCTGCCTCGGCTTCTGTCTTTTTGATGGGCTGTGGGGCCACTTCATTGGTATCTACCCCTATTGAAAACATTGACACCGTACCCTTAAAGATTTCTGAGCTTACCGAGGCTGAGGAAAAAAATTGGGGCCATGCAGATCTCATCTTGGACACTATTCCTGGGATGAGCGTGGACAAGGCCTACAACGAGATCATCAAGAACAAAAAGGGCAAGACCATAGTGGTGGCCGTTCTGGACTCCGGTATGGACCTTGAACATGAGGACCTGAAGGACGTGCTCTGGACCAACAGGGACGAGATTCCCAATAACGGCAAGGACGATGATGGCAACGGATATGTGGACGACATCCACGGATATAACTTTTTGGGCGATGCCTACAATGAGCAGTTGGAATACGTCCGCATGCTGCGCTTGAACATCGGCGATGCATCGGATAGGGCCAAGGCAAGGCTATTGCTGGATGAGGAATATCCACAGGCCCTTCAGAACAAGCAACAGTACGAGCAGATTTTCCAAGTGGTGAAAAATGCGGACGCTGCGGTCAAGGAAGAATTGGGCAAGGACTCCTACACGAAGGAGGATCTAGTTGCCATTCAGCCAAAAACCGCACAAATGGAGCAAAGCGTTGCCGTGCTCACACAAATGTTCACCTATGGTGAAAGCATCCCAAAAGTAATCGATGAGCTTACAGAAGGCATAAATTATTTCACCGATCAGGTAAATTATAACCTCAATAAGGATTTTAACGGAAGGACCCCTGTCGGTGATGACCCGTACGACATCACGGATATTCCATATGGTAACGGAAACCCCAAAAACCTGGTCAAGACCGAAAGCCATGGAACCCATGTGGCCGGAATCATCGCCGCATCGAGAAACAATGGCAAAGGGGCCAATGGGGTAGCCAACAATGTGGAGATCATGAGCATAAGGGCCGTTCCCAATGGGGATGAATATGACAAGGACATTGCCTTGGGCATCCGATATGCTGTGGACAATGGGGCGTCCATCATCAATTGTAGTTTTGGCAAGTCCTTTTCGCCTGAATCGGAATGGGTTTATGACGCCATCAAATATGCGTCCTCAAGGGATGTATTGATTGTACATGCCGCTGGAAACGACGGTGAGGACCTTGACGATCCCGAAAACCCGAACTATCCCAACGACCATAGGTTCGGTAGCACCGAGTTTGTGGACAATGTGATTACCGTGGGTGCGCTCACCAGCAGCTATGGTTCCGAAATGGTAGCGACTTTTTCCAATTATGGAAAGCAAAATGTGGATGTTTTTGCCCCTGGTGATAAAATTTACTCCACTATGCCGAACAACGAATATGAGTTCCAAGGCGGAACTTCCATGGCAGCTCCAGCCGTGTCCGGTGTAGCAGCGCTCATACGGTCACACTACCCTGACCTTTCGGCGCCACAGATCAAAAACATCATCATGCAATCGGGACTTCGCTCAAAGGCTTCTGTCATCGTGGCCGGAGACGAAACCAAAGCGACTACTTTTGACAAAATCTCCAAATCAGGAAAAATGGTCAATGCCTACAATGCCCTAATTTTGGCGGATAACATCTCTAAAGGCAAAATGACCCTCGACAGTAACACCAAATAACTATGAAACGTTTACGCTTTTTCTTCTTTTCAGTACTGGCCAGTGCCTCTTTAATGACCGCACAGGAAAGTGGCCAATGGCAACAGCATGTGGATTACACCATGGATGTGGACATGGATGTAAAAACCTATCAATATACAGGAACACAAAAATTGGTCTATACCAACAATTCCCCTGACGAGCTGGGCCGTGTATTCTACCATCTGTATTACAATGCCTTCCAACCCGGAAGCGAGATGGACATCAGGCTACAGAACATAAAGGACCCTGATAATCGGATGATGGAGGGTGGCAAGAGCAGGATTTCTACCCTTTCTGAAAGCGAAATGGGCTATCTGCATGCAGAGACCCTTACCCAGGACGGGCAACCTGTTTCTTTCAAGGAAGAAGGGACCATTCTTGTTGTAGACCTCGCCAAACCCATTCCCTCTGGAGGAAAGACCACCTTGGAAATGACCTTCAAAGGGCAGGTTCCCCTTCAGATAAGGCGTGCCGGAAGGAACAGCAGTGAGGGTGTGGCGCTTTCTATGAGCCAGTGGTACCCCAAACTTTCGGAATACGATTTTGAGGGGTGGCATCCCAACCCATACATTGCCCGGGAGTTCCACGGAGTGTGGGGTGATTTTGACGTAAAGATCACTTTGGACAAGGAATATACCGTGGGTGGAACGGGGTACTTACAAAACCCCCAAGAAATTGGGCATGGTTATGAAACCCCCGGCTCCAAGGTGAAGACCAAGGGCAAGACCCTGACATGGCACTTTAAGGCCCCAAACGTGCACGATTTCATGTGGGCGGCCGACCCGGAATACATCCATGACATCCTTGAAATGGAAGACGGACCTACACTTCATTTTTACTACAAGAACAACCCCGAGATCATAGAAAACTGGAAAAAACTCCAGCCCAAAACCGCAGAGGCTATGGCCTTTTTCAGCAAGAACATCGGAAAATATCCCTATGAGCAATATTCCGTGGTGCAGGGCGGTGATGGTGGAATGGAGTATGCCATGAGTACACTGGTCACCGGCGGACGGGAACTAGGAAGCCTGGTTGGGGTGATGGTACACGAAATGGCGCATTCATGGTTCCAGCACGTATTGGCCACCAACGAATCCGAGCACGAGTGGATGGACGAGGGCTTTACCACCTTCATCAGTAGCCTTTGCATGAACGAGATCATGCAGCAGGAAAAGCAAAATCCCTTCGAAGGCTCGTACAGGGGTTACTACGCCTTGGTAAACTCAGGTCTGGAAAAGCCACAGAGCACCCATGCCGATCGCTATACTACCAATTTTGCCTATGGCATATCGGCCTATAGCAAGGGATCTATTTTCCTTTCCCAACTGGGCTACATCATTGGGCAGGACAAGCTCATGGAGACCATCAAAAAATATTATGATGATTTCAAGTTCAAGCACCCTGTGCCCAACGACATCAAAAGGACTGCGGAAAAGGTCTCCGGTATGGAGCTGAACTGGTACCTCACCGATTGGACCCAAACGACCAACACCATCGATTACGGCATAAAAAGCGTTGAGGCCGATGGCGAAAAGACCAAGGTCTCTTTGGAGCGTATCGGGGAAATGCCCATGCCCTTGGATATTTTGGTGGTCGGGGAAGACGGTTCCCAAGAAACCTTTTACATCCCCTTGCGGATGATGTTCGGGGAAAAGGACAATCCTTATCCCGATTTAAAAAGGACCGTATTAGATGATTGGCCCTGGGCATACCCTTCTTATGAGTTCACACTCGACATGCCATTGGAGAATGTAAAGGCCATCGTTATAGATCCTTCGCAGCTTATGGCCGACGTGGATGGTGAGAACAATGTATATCAAGCGGAGGAATAAAACCTCTCTTCCCAATAAAAACATAATAAGGGCGGCCATTTGTGCCGCCTTTTTTGTTGGTCAACCCCAGATATTGTCCCCTTGAGGGGATCTTAGGGGTGTACTTTACCACATTATTTTTTTGTTTGAATTGATTATTTTTTTGTCATGAACTGCAACTCGCTATTGAAATTGATGGGGCATCCCATGAATTTAAATACGATAAAGGATGCACAAAGGGAACGCCATCTAGAAAAAGTAAGTGTACATTTGATTCGGTTACAGGATAGTGAGGTAAAAAAACAATATGTTCAGTGTTTTGTTGACCTTACAGCAAATTGTTTCTGAAATGCAAAATGAAAACCCTGATAGTAGTAATGGGAAAACACCCCTAAGGTCCCCTCAAGGGGACACCCAAAGACTGACCTTTGCAAAAAAAGAGCGTTTAAAGAGCAAAAAGCTCTTCGAGACCCTTTTTACAGAAGGAAAGAGCCTGCGCGAACCGCCTTTGAAGCTCATCTATGCCAAAACCTCTACCGAGCAGGATGTCCCGGTCAAAGTTGCCGTTGTGGCCCCCAAAAAAAAGTTCAAGCGTGCCGTTGACCGTAACCGCATCAAACGGTTGTTACGGGAGGCCTATAGGTTGAACAAACCCCTTATTTTTAACAACATTGAAGGAAATTTTGCGTTCATATTTTTATACCTTGGCCATAAGATGCCTGATTATAATGATGTGGAAAAGGCCATGAAACAGCTGTTGCTGGCCTTTCTAAAAAAAGAATCCCATGAGAAGAATCCTTAAAAAAAAGCTTGTTGTTCCCTTTTTGGCGGCAGCGATCCTGGTCGGGGCAAGCAGTTTCAGTTTCAAGAGCGATTTTTTCGAGATTGCCAAACAGATAGAAATCTTCACCACGCTCTTCAAGGAACTCAACATGAACTATGTGGACGAGACCAATCCAGCGGAACTCATGGATTCGGCCATCAAGAATATGTTGGACGAACTGGACCCCTATACCCGTTTTCTGAACGAACAGGACGTAGAGGCCTTCAAGATCAACAACTCCGGGGAATATTCGGGCATCGGCGCGCTTATCCGTTCCTATGAAAGCAAACTGCTCATCGTGGAGCCTTATAAAGGCTATGCCGCGGACAAGGCCGGCCTAAAGGCCGGAGATGAGATTGTTAAGATCGGGGAGACCAAGGTCTCTGACTTTGACGACGATGCTGGAGAACTGCTGAAAGGAGCTAATAACACAGCGGTCGAAGTCACCTTTCTGCGGCAAGGGGAAACCAGGACCGCTACCATAACCCGAGAGGGCGTGGAAGTGGATGCCGTCCCTTTTTACGATATGATCGATGACAAAACAGGTTACATCGTCCTTTCACGTTTCAATGCAAAGGCTTCTAGCCAAACCAAATCAGCAATGCAGGATCTGAAGGGACGAGGGGCTGAAAGGTTGGTGCTGGACCTTCGGGGAAATCCCGGTGGCTTGCTTTCTGAGGCCATCAACGTGACCAATCTGTTTGTGGCAAAAGGGGAATTGATCGTGACCACAAAATCCAAGGTCAAAAAATTCAACCAAGAGTACCGGACCAGAAACCAGCCTGAAGACCTGGAAATTCCCTTGGTGGTCCTGGTTGACGGCAAAAGTGCCTCGGCAAGTGAAATCGTTTCGGGAAGCCTACAGGACCTCGATAGGGCCGTGGTCATGGGGGCCCGCAGTTTTGGAAAGGGGCTCGTGCAGCGTCCGCTCAAGCTCACTTATGGCACACAGCTGAAGGTGACCATTTCCAGATACTATACCCCATCGGGGCGTTGCATCCAATCACTGGACTATTGGAACAGGGACGAGGGGGGAAATGCAGTCCGCAACACCAATTTTAAGGAATTTACCACCCGAAATGGACGAAAGGTATGGGATGGTGGCGGCGTTATGCCCGATGTGGGCATCAATTCGTTGAGGACCAACTCCCTCATCGATGCGCTTCATGCCAACAACATCATCTTTGATTTTGCCACCAATTACTACTACGACCATTCTTTTGATGAGGTTGATGGCTTTACCTTTTCCGATGCGGACTATGCTGCGTTCAAAAAATATGTGGCGGAACAGAACTTCACCTTCCAGACCAAGACCGAAGAACTTTTGGAACAGTCCATCAATGCGGACGATTCCCTTTTGGGTCCAGATGTGCAGGAAAAATACAAAGACCTCCTCTTGGCGGTAAACAGAGGGAAAATTTCTGCACTGGATTCGTACAGGACCGAAATCCAAAAAAGCCTGGAAGACGAAATCATTACCCGATATTTCTACAGGGAAGGCCTCTACAAGCATTATCTGCAGAAGGATGATGCCATACTGACCGCCCAAGGGCTTCTTGCCGACGCCATGAAATATAAGAGCCTGTTGAACTAGGTTAGCTGGACATCTGTTTTGAAAGCCTGAACGTCACAGGATAACCCAAACGGCACTTCCGTCAACTCATAAGCCGTAACCGTCAATTTATCGGTTTGCACATAGTCTTTGTTTGCTATTTTAACCGAAAACTTGCCTATGTCCCATACCGTGATCACCTTGTCCTTGGTCGGCCTTGTCCTCTTGTTCTGGTTTTACAAACTACTTTCCAGATGCTTTGTGAGATCGTTTTGCATTTGGAACAATCAAAAAAGCGGTTCCATAACCCAAAAAGAAGCGACCATACTATCGGTGACCACTCTGAAGGCTGGAAAAAAACCGCTTTTGGAGCTATTGGTCCTCTTTGAAAATTTGTCGGGCCACCCCATACATCGAAAAATCAGGATATGGGACAGTATGCCCCATTTGAACCGGTTTCAGCCCGATGGCAAGATTCCCATTGGGTTGAACTTGGCCAAAAGACCCAAAGGGCCAGTGCTCCTTTTTACCGGAGCATGCCGCATTTCCTTTGCGTATATGGTCATTTGCTGTTCAATGACCGTTCTTTATGTCGTTGGGTGCTACTTTTTGATCGGGGAAGCCATTTCCAGGATCAATGTCGATCCGGAAAAGTATGAGTCCCTTTTTAGGGCATCTGAATTGTGGCAAATGTGGGCCATCTTTTTTGGAGCGGCCATCTTTCTTCATTTCCTCTTCAAACGGATCGGATTGGTGGTGAGCGGAAGAAACCAAGCCCAAAACTGGGACCTGCTCTACCAAGGTCTCGGTGCAACGGCAACCATCAAAAGATACTGGGACACCGGCACCCTTGTGAATGACAATCCCGTCGTCGGCTTCGAATATACTTTTAGGGACAGCACAAAACAGTTGTTTGAGGGAAGTGATAAAAAAATTGTAGGGAAACTGGAAACAGCTGCACTATCCGATCTGGAAAAACTAGAGATCATGTACCTACCGGCCAACCCGAACATCTCCCGTCTTGCGGAAAACTTGGAAAACGAGGGCATGACCAAATTCATCAACCTCCTGTTCTATTTTACGCTATTTGTTTTTTCTGTAATCGTGGTTGCCAATTTTATCCAACCTCTGTTTGGATAAATCTGATTGGGGTTGGTTTTGTGGTTTTTTAATCGCCTTCTTCGTAATATCCATCTATCAGGAACAAGGTGTCTTTCCTAAAGGAAAAGGTCATCGCACCATATTCATCCATCAGATTGAAAATGTTGAACTTTTCGGCGTTCGCATCACGAAAATGCATGGCCTTGAGGAATTCCTGCTTCGGGGTCCCAATTTTTATGCCTCCCAGAACGGATAGTTTTGGAGTGGTGATGTGCGCCCGGTGCTTTCCCTGCAAGACATCGTAAAAGGCTATTTGTGTATCCTTATGGGTGATTTTTGTAAAAGTATAACCTTCAGGATAGTACTCATCTTCAAAATATTTGGTGTCAATTACAATATCGTGGCCCAAAAGGGCTTTGATCGACTCCACTTCCAAAGGAAAGTCATAGGGGTTATAAATGCGTCCCTCATCATCCGTTTCCGTGTACTCTTCTTCTTGGCTTGATACAGTGTCTTGCCCTGAGTTCTCAGGAGCGGTGGTTTGGGACAACTGTGCCGTGGTAGCCTTTTTGTCTTCTGTCTGGGTATTTGAACCCTTTTTGGGGCTATGGCACGATGGGAAGGCCAAAAGTAAAATGATGATAAGAACGGTGGTTTTCATGGTCGACTATTTTTTAGGGGATCGTTTCCGCGAAAAGTAGCTCAAAATGTCCTATCGAGAGGCCGCCAATTGACAGAGCCCCTGTTTGGGTTTATGGAATGGCAGTTTTGATCAACCGAAAACCTGCATCCATCAATTTTACATTTTTATTTCATTCGGTTTTCATACATTTCCACTACATATTTGATTCTTAATGCCAAAAATCAATCGGGACGACATACAGGTAATTGCTCAAAACAGCAATTGGTCCGAAGGTGGGGTCGCCAAGTTCCTGGAGGAGCATGTCTATTCCAACAAACCTTCATGGCGCAAGTTTCTATCGTTGCTGCTTTTGGGGCTCGGGATTTCTTTTAGTACCGCAGGCATTGTTTTCTTTTTTGCCTACAATTGGGCCCAACTGCACCGTTTTGCAAAGCTTGGACTTATCGAGGGGCTTGTTGTCCTCGTCTTTTTGTGCCTTTTTCTGATAAAGACCAGCCCTTTGTTCAAAAAAACAATGCTTGTTGGGGCATCGGTTTTGGTGGGCGTTCTTTGGGCCGTTTTTGGACAAGTGTACCAAACTGGGGCCAATGCCTATGATTTTTTTCTGGTGTGGACCCTTTCCATTGCTGTTTGGACCCTTATTTCCAATTTTTCCCCGCAATGGGTGGTTTTTATTGTGCTTATCAACATTACCCTGATTCTTTATGCGGAACAAGTGGCCCACGACTGGGACGGGGCGTTGCTCTCTTTGTTGCTTTTTGCCATCAATAGTTTGTTCCTTTTGGTCTTTCTCATCCTTCCCAGATTCACCCAAAAGAAGGACTATCCCGCTTGGTTCACTTCCTTGTTGGCAATGACAGTGGTGACCATTGGCACGGTGGGCGTTTCCGGAGGAATCTTCGATAAGGCCAACCCGTCGTTTGTGCTCCTGTTGATTTCCACGATTGCATTGTTCGGAGTGGGGATAAGGTATGGCCTGAAAATAAAAAGCCTCTTTTACCTATCCATCATTCCCTTTGGCCTGATCATCATCTGCTGTGCCTTCCTGCTTAACATTTCTGAAGACGCGGGCATGCTCTTTGCCATCGGGGTGTTCATAATTGCAAGCATCACGCTGTTGATCAAGACTTTGTTGGGCCTTCAAAAGAAATGGAACACATGAAGCACCTCGAAAAAATAATGGACGCCATTCGGATCACTGAAGGGAACCGGTTCCAGTACGATGAAGCTGCCATCCTTTCCGAATATGGGGAAAAGGAGGGCAAAAACTCGAACGTAATCATTAAAATTCTTTCCATTTTTGGAGGCCTACTTGCCACTTTGGCCTTTGTGGTGTTCCTTTTTATACTCGGTATTTATGATTCTGTATGGGGAATGCTGCTTTTGGGAATTGTCCTTGCTGCCGTGGCCATTGTCATTGATAGGACATACAACAGCTTCATCCTGGATACGTTCAGCGTGTGTTTTTATGTGCTCGGGGTCATTCTCTTTGCTTTGGGATTGGCTTCTTTGGAGGTGGATGAGAATCATGTTGCCCTATTGGTCATCCTAATGGCATTGGGCAGTTTGGCCATCACCCAAAACTATGTCATTTCCTTTATTTCCATCATCACCATAGGTGCGGCCATGCTCTTTTTGATCATGTCCTACAACATTCCCGATGCCATCCATGGCTATCTGCTATTTTATACGGTCCTCCTTACCTTTTGCTTTTTGAATGAAGCCAAACTGTTGACAAACTCTCGAAAACTGGCCCAACTGAGCGGTCCTTTGCGCATCGGGTTGGTTTTTTGCCTGCTTTTTGGACTTGTGGCGGTTGGAAAAAATGGGCTTGCCCCGATTTCTGGTCGCTCTCTCTGGATATCCTCCGTGGTGTCCATTGGCCTTATACTGTATTTGGCATCAAAGGTGTTGAAAAGGTTTGGCGTTGTAGGCAAAAAGAAGGTTTTGACGCTGACGTTATGCTTTTTTACCCTGTTGCCCACATTATTTGCACCGGCCATTTCTGGAGCTTTGCTGATTGTTCTGCTCAGTTTTTGGGTCAATTACAAAACGGGCTTCGTCATCGGGATCATTGCCTTGATCTACTTTGTGATCCAATATTATTATGACCTGTCCATGACCTTGCTCACCAAATCCATCATCCTGTTTTCGTCCGGCCTAGTGTTCCTGGTTTTTTACTTTTTTTTCACCCAAATGACCAAGACCGATGAAGAAGTATAGCTGGATCATTATACTGGTCAACCTACTGCTATTTTTGGGATATTTCAACTATTCCGTAGTGCAAAAGGAAAAGCTGTTGGAGCAGGGAACCCTCGTCTTTATGGAGCTGGCCCCTGCGGACCCTCGTTCGCTGATGCAGGGCGACTATATGGACCTGCGCTACAAACTGCCCAGCGAAATGGCCCTTGACAATATTCCCAAACGTGGCTATTGTGCCCTTGAACCCGATGCTTCGGGCGTTGTGCAGCATATCCGATTCTTGGCCGAGGGGGAAAAGGCGAAACCGAACGAGCTTCCCATCAGATACACCAAAGGGAATTGGTGGGACATAAACATTGGGGCGGAATCCTATTTCTTTCAGGAAGGGGATGCAGAAAAATATGAGAATGCCAAGTATGGGGGGATCCGGGTGGATGATGAGGGAAACAGTCTCCTCGTCGGTTTGTATGATGATAATTTAAAAAAGTTGGAATAAATCCTATTTTTGGGCATGCAAGAACTCAAGGTCTGTGAACTTTTTGCCGGGGTAGGCGGTTTTCGTCTGGGATTGGAAAAAACAGGGCACTACAAAGTAGTGTGGAGCAACCAATGGGAACCCTCCACTAAAATGCAGCATGCCTCCTTGGTCTATGAGGCCCGTTTTGGGGCTTCCAACCATTCCAATGCCAATATTGAGACGATTCCTTCGTCCTTGATTCCCGACCATGATATTTTGGTGGGCGGTTTTCCGTGCCAAGACTATTCCGTGGCCACCTCCCTAAAAAATTCCAAAGGGCTTATCGGTAAAAAAGGAGTGCTTTGGTGGTCCATTCACCGCATTCTTTCCGAAAAAAAGAACAAGCCCAAATACCTTTTTCTTGAAAATGTGGACCGATTGTTGAAATCGCCGTCCACCCAACGGGGCCGTGACTTTGCCGTGATGTTGAGCAGCCTTTCCCAATTGGGGTATGCCGTGGAATGGCGCGTGATCAATGCGGCCGAGTATGGGATGCCTCAGCGCCGAAGGCGCGTTTTTTTTCTGGCATACCACAAATCGACCCCTATTTTCAAATCACTAAAAAAAACAAGGCCCAAAGATTGGATCTTGAAAAAAGGGACCATTGCTTCCGCTTTTCCCGTGGAAAAAACTTCGCAAAAAGTCGTATCCTTTAGTTTGGATGCGGATTTGGTAAAACTTTCCGAACAATTCAATGCCAAAAAAGGGCTTTCCCCTTTCCTGAATACCGGAATTTGTGTCAACGGAAAGGTTTCCACATTAAAAACGGCTCCTTCCTATGATGGAAGACGGACATTGCTCTCGGATATTCTGGAAAATGGTTCTGCCAGTCCTGATTTGTTCATTGAGCAGGAAGAATTACACAAATGGGAGTATCTAAAAGGCTCCAAAAAAGAAACCCGCCAAACCAAGGCCGGTTTTGAATACCATTATAGTGAGGGAAGCATGGTGTTTCCCGATGCACTCGATCAACCTTCCAGAACTATCATAACCGGAGAGGGCGGCAAGTCCCCGTCCCGGTTCAAGCACGTGGTCCAGACCTCCAAGGGACTGCGAAGACTTTCCCCAGTAGAATTGGAACGGTTGAACATGTTTCCGGACAATCACACCCTCTTGGATGGAATCCCAGATGCCAAACGAGCATTTTTTATGGGAAATGCCTTGGTGGTGGGCATTGTGGAGCAGATAGGTTCTGCCCTGTTCCGGAACATATCCCAAATTGAAGAGTAATTTCAAAACCGATCTTTCCAAAGAAAAACAACTCGCCTTCTTATTGGATTCCTACTATCAAAAACACTTGAAAAAGTATGCTTTTGAGCGGATTTCCGATAGAAGACAGCAATTGCAGGGCATAGACCTCGTCCTAAAGGACAAGCTTGCAAATGTCCCCTATTATGTGGATGAAAAGGCCCAATTGGATTATGTGAACGAGAGCTTGCCCACATTTGCCTTTGAGCTTTTCTATGAAAAAGAGGGCACGAAGAAGCAGGGTTGGCTGTTCGATGTATCCAAAAAGACCCATTTTTATGCCTTGGTGACCAGCATTTTTTCTGATGTGGACAAGGTGTACACTTCATGCAACATCACTTTTGTGAACCGAGAAAAACTCATCCTGCACTTGTCCACGCTGGGCTTGTCGAGGGAATTCTTTGAACAATTGGTGCAGAACAACTCGAATCTCCACGGAAAGTTCATCCTGGAAAAGTTATGTCCAAAAAAGGAAGGGCTTCTTTATTTTTCGACCCAAAACAAAGCAGAAAAACCGATAAACCTGATCTTAAGATTGGCGTATTTGGAACAAATAGGGGTGGCAAAACGGTTGGTCTGATTTCAACCCTTTTTCAACATTCGCACATGCGGAATCCCATCCTCCAAATATTCATCGCCAAAGCGTTCAAAACCGAGCTCCGTGTAAAACTTGATAAGGTAGGATTGTGCCGAAATCTCAATGGCGGTGTCTGGAAAGCGTTCTTCTATTGTGGATAAAGAGGCTTCCATAATCATTTTTCCATATCCATATTGCCGCTGATCTTTCGCCACCACTACCCTTCCTATACTGGCATTCCCAAAATAGTCCCCAGGCTTGAACATCCGGGTATAGGCCACAATTTGGCCTTCTTTGAGTCCCAAAACATGGAGTGCTTTTTGGTCCTTGTTGTCCATATCCTGGTACGCACAGTCCTGTTCCACCACAAAAACCTCGCTGCGGAGGCGCAGAACCTGGTATAACTCTGTGTTGGTAAGCCCATCAAAACTTTTGACCTTTATTTCCATCAATCCTGCACTATTATGCTCTTGGAATCGCACTTGTCAAACTCGGGTTGGATGTTCACATGGTTGATGCCGTGCTTGTGATAGACATGTTCTTCGATTTCTCCCAAAATGGCATCGAACTCGGATAGTTTGATGTCCTCTTTAAAATCGATATGGGCCTCCATGTGCACTTCATCTTCATTGAGCTGCCAAATGTGGACATGGTGTACGTTCTTCACGGGTTCTATGGTGCAGATGGATTCCACAATATCCTGAATGACAATGGATTTTGGGGTAAAGAGCATCAATACTTTTGTGGATTCCTTCAAAAGGTCGTACCCCATATAGATGAGATAAATGCCAATGATCATGGTCAAAACAGCATCTACCCAATAGAGCTGGAACAAACTCATCAATATCCCTCCTATCAAAACGGCCACAGAGGCCATCATGTCCGTCAACAGGTGAAGGTAGGCAGATCTCATGTTCATGTTATCCTTGGAGTCCTTTTTGAGCAGAAGTACACTGAACCCATTGGCCAGTATGCCCAATATGGAAAGCCAGATGACCAAATCGGATGCTATTTCCTGGGGATCAAAGAGCCGTTCCACAGCTTCTTTCATCAAAAAAATGGCCACGACCACCAAGGTAGCGGCATTGACAAAGGCCGCCATAATTTCGGCACGTTTATAACCAAAGGTTTTGTGCTTGTTGGCCTGCTTTTTTCCCAATTTTTGGGCCACATAACTGATGATCAGGGAAAGTACATCGCTGAAGTTGTGCAGGGCGTCCGACAGCAGGGCCAAACTTCCTGAAATGAGTCCACCAACAACTTGGGCCAAGGTGATCAGAATGTTCAAAAGGATGGAAATGAATAGATTCCTCCCTTTTAGATCCCCATGTGAATGTGAGTGGTCATGATGATGATGATGCCCCATTTTTATCTACAGGGTATTTTTTCTATTCTCCTTTCGTGCCTTCCTCCTTCAAATTTTGTGTTCAAAAAGGTCTCTACCATATCCAAGGCCTGTGGAAGGGCAATGAACCTGGCGGGCAAACTCAAAATATTGGCATCGTTGTGCTCCCTGGCCAGCTGTACTATCTCTTTGTTCCAGCAGAGGGCGCCCCTGATGTTCTGGTGTTTGTTGATGGTCATCGTGGCCCCGTTGCCGCTCCCGCAGATTACGATGCCCATGTCCACTTTTCCTTCTTCCACATCCGATGCCACAGGGTGCGTAAAATCAGGATAGTCCACACTGTCGGTACCATCCGTTCCATAGTTGATCACCTCTATTCCCTTTGATTTGAGAAGGCCCACAATGGCCAGTTTATAATCGGTTCCCGCGTGATCGTTTCCAATGGCTATTTTCATGATTTTTGTTTATTTGAGGCTACTGTACAAAGGTACAATATCTTTTTGTTCGAAGGTGTTCACAAAAATTACGGAATATTTACATCTTCCTATAAAACAGCTGTTTATCGTTTACCCCTTTTTGTTGATCTTTTTGAGAAAACTAACGGTAAGTAAATTTTGATTTTCCAGAAAATAGATCAATTACACTATTTTTTTATTGAAAGATCCAAATTCCATTAAAAATTAATCAACCGCTATGAAACAATAATTGCCTGTAATTAACATTAAAATTACATTTACTTTTCAATAAATTGATGTTGAAAACGGTTATCAAAAACCGTGGATAAAAAATCTAATCCTTTGATTTTTAAAATTGTTTTCTTCTTACAAATTGTGGATAAAATCATTTTACTGTTCAAACCAAAATTTGGACCAACAAATTATTACACATTTCAACAATCCATCATCATCACCATTTTTTAAAATTTCAAAAAAAATAAGAAAAGAGGAATAATGGTTATTGTTGATAAAACAAGTGTCTTTACGATTACTTCAACCATTCCTTGCTGTCCAAGGATTATAATTTGTATTTTTCAAAAAAATAAGTCCATTTAATGTCGAAGAAGAAGAAGAGATCCACGAGTCAGAGGAAGAATGAGTTGACCAAGGGCATTTTTACCGTACTTGAAAAAGAACCATCAAAAAGCTTTAATTACAAGCAGATAGCCGCAAAATTAGGTGTCACCGACACACAGGACCGGAACGAACTCATCAAGCGTTTGGGCCAATTAAAGGCCAGTGACCGGATTGTGGAGGAAGAAAAGGGCAAGTACAAAAAGAAACCATCATTGTACACTTACTTTACAGGAAAGGTGGATCTCACCTCAAGTGGCAACGCCTATATTGTGGTGGACGAACTGGAGGATGACATTTTTGTACCCTATAACAGTTTGAACAGGGCCCTCCACGGCGATACCGTTGAAGTTTTCCTAAAGCCCAGGCGAAAAGGAAAAAAGCAGGAAGGGGAGATTTCTAAGGTTTTGGAACGCAAAAAGACTTCCTATGTGGGCATTGTGGACAAGCAGAAGACCTTTGCCTTTGTAAGGCCTTCCGATTCCAGGATGTACACGGACATCTTTATTCCCTTGGACAAACTCAAAAAAGCGAACGATGGGGACAAGGTATTGGTGAACTTGGGCGATTGGCCTTCCGATGCAGATTCACCCTACGGAGAAGTGGTTGAGGTTTTGGGAAAACCGGGAGAGCACAACACAGAAATACATTCCATTTTGGCCGAATATGGGCTGCCCTATGAGTTTCCTTACGAAGTGGAACAGTACGCCAAAACGTTGGATACCTCCATCAAAGCATCCGAAATTGCAAAAAGGAGGGATATGCGGGATGTGCTCACCTTTACCATAGATCCAAAGGATGCCAAGGATTTTGATGATGCACTTTCCTTCCGGAAGTTGGAAAACGGAAATTATGAGATAGGGATCCATATAGCCGACGTGTCCCATTATGTGGAACCTGGTACCATTTTGGAAGAAGAAGCCTATGACAGGGCCACTTCTGTTTATTTGGTGGACAGAGTGGTTCCCATGTTACCGGAAGTACTTTCCAATATGGCCTGTTCGCTCAGACCCAACGAGGAAAAATATACCTTTTCCGCTGTTTTTGAAATGGACGATAAGACCCGCTTGGTAAACCAATGGTTTGGCAGGACAGTTATCAATTCCAATGAGCGTTTTGCCTATGAGGAAGCACAGCACATCATCGAGACCGGGAAGGATAGTATACCGGAAGACATTTCGATAAGGGATGCGGCCTATTCCGTTTCCGGCGACATTGTGGAGGCCATTCTTACTTTTGACCGATTGGCAAAGATCATGCGTCAGGCCCGTATGAATGCCGGCGCCATATCTTTTGACAAGATAGAGGTGAAGTTCAACCTGTCCGAGGACAATGTGCCCTTGGGGGTTTACTTCAAGGAAGCGAAGGATGCGAACAAACTTATAGAGGAATTTATGCTGCTGGCCAACCGCAAAGTGGCCGAATATATAGGCAAGCAGAAAAAGACCTTTGTATACCGCATACATGACAAGCCCGATGAAGAGAAATTAATGGCCCTGAACGGCGTTATTTCCAGATTTGGACATAGTATAGACCTTAAGGATAGAAAGAGCATCAACAAGTCCCTAAACCAGCTTCTGGAGGATGTGAAGGGGAAAAAAGAACAGAACTTGGTGGATACCTTGGCCATTCGCAGTATGAGCAAGGCCATTTATACCACAGAAAATATTGGCCACTATGGTCTGGGATTTGATTATTACACCCATTTCACCTCTCCCATCCGAAGATATCCCGATGTGATGGTGCACCGTTTGCTGCAGCATTATCTCGATGGGGAAAAACAACCAAGTGCGGTCTTGTACGAAGAAAAATGCAAGCATTCCTCCGATATGGAGGTATTGGCCGCCAATGCCGAAAGGGATTCCGTGAAATACATGCAGATAAAGTTCATGGAAGACCACAAGGACCAAGAGTTCCTTGGGGTCATTTCAGGGGTGACCGAGTGGGGCATCTATGTGGAGATCATCGAAAACAAATGTGAGGGAATGGTTAGGATACGAGACATCAAGGACGATTATTATGTATTCGATGAACGACAATATGCCATTATTGGGGAAAGACGAAAACGAGTGTACCAGTTGGGGGATGAGGTCTATGTGATGGTAAAGGACACCGATCTGGTAAAAAGGCACCTTGACTTTTCATTGATCGGAAAAAAGGAGTGATGTTTTTTTTGGAATAAAATTTGTTATTCTTTTGGGAACCAAATTTTTATAACATGAAACCTATATTGATTTTATTACTGTCCCTTTCGCTCCAAGTACTGAGCGCACAAAAGGGGGACATTACCAAAAATCTTCAAAAGTTTACCGAGATCAAGGCTTTTGATGGCCTTTCCATAAGTTTGATCAAAGGAAAGGAAAACAAAGCCGTGATTACTGGTGCCAATACGGATAAGGTGGCCATTGTGAATAACGACGGGGTCTTGAAGATACGGATGGAAATAGACAAGATTTTCAGCGGCTATAGGACCTATGTGGATGTTTATCACACAGAGGACCTGAAGGTGATCGATGTGAACGAGGATGCCCGCATATCATCCGATGAAACCTACGTACAGGACATATTGGAACTCAAGGCACAGGAAGGTGGCAAACTGGAAATCAACTGCCAGGTGGACCAATTGTTGATCAAAGCAGTATCAGGAGGAGAAATATTTGCAGGAGGATTTTCCAATACTCAAGACATTATCATCAATACCGGGGGATCCTATACGGGCAAGACCTTTAAGACCAAGTTTACCACAATTTCAGTGAACGCTGGGGGAAATGCGGAAATCTATGCAACGGATTATGTAAAGGCGAATGTAAAGGCCGGAGGGGAGATATTGGTCTATGGCGACCCCAAGAAAATGGATGAGAACACCGTGTTCGGTGGCAAAATAAAAAGAGTGGAATAGCATTTTATGATTGAAGATATACAGGCGGCAATCCCCTTGGGACTATTATTGAGCTTCATGATTGGGCCTGTCTTTTTTGTGCTTTTGGAAACCGGTGCCACCAAGGGGTTCAGGGCAGGTGTGTGTTTTGATATCGGAGTTATCATAGCTGATATTGTTTTTTTGGTGATTGCTTATTTTAGTAGTTACCAATTGCTTGAAAACCTGAGCAACGAACCTGGACTCTTCGTTTTTGGTGGAATGATACTTTTGGTCTATGGCATTTATCTGTTTGCCAAAAAGGCCAAGAAGAAAACCGCTGCAAGGCCATCCAAAGGTGGTTATGTAGCCCTTTTTATAAAAGGCTTTTTGTTGAACTTCATCAACATTGGTGTTTTGGCATTTTGGTTGGGCCTGATCATAGTGGTGGGTCCAAGCTTGGAAAACGACCCGGAAAGGATGTTGGTATTCTTCAGCACGGTCATCTTGGTCTATTTTGGTACAGATTTGATGAAGATTTTATTGGCCAAGCAGTTGAAGCGATATTTGACTATAGAACGCATCGTACTCATCACCAAAGGACTTGGCATTGTCCTTATCATTTGCGGCATCGTACTCATCACCAAGGGATTCCTTCCCAAAGAAAAGTTCGATATCAAACAGGAAATAGAAAGGATAAGTTAGCCTAAAATGAAAAACCCAACACAAAGTGTTGGGTTTTCAGAGGCATCGAGCGGATTCGAACCGCTGTACAAGCTTTTGCAGAGCTGTGCCTAGCCACTCGGCCACGATGCCATTTAGGTGTGCAAATGTACTATTTTTTTGGCTTTTTCAAATTATTGTCAAGATCTTTCCATCTCTAGGATAACGGACACACTCTCCACATCTCCACCAATAGGCGGATTTATTTTTGAAACCTCGACCGTCACTTGTGTCACTTCGTCTATTTCTAAAAAAATACGATCAATGATACGTTTTGCCACATGCTCCAAAAGATTGGAACGGATGGCCATTTCTTCTTTCACAATATTATTGAGGTGCACATAGTCCACAGTTTCGAGCAGCTTGTCAGATAGGGAAGGTTGGGATAGATCAGCGGTTATTTCAAGGTCTACCCTATAATCGCTGCCAATGAGCATTTCTTCCTTTAGACACCCGTGGTTGGAATGTATCCTGATGTTCTTTAGTTTGATTTTTCCCAAAATATTATATTAAGAAGGGCAAAAATAGGGCAAAATCGACTAAATCAATACATACATCTACAGTTGCTTATCCCTTGGAAGAGATCCATCCCCACAGTCAACACGTGGGTACCGGTACTATATCCCAGAATTTCGTTGGTGATGATCTGGTAGGAATACCCAAAATAGAAATTATTCTTTTTAAACCCGGCAATAGGGGCTATGTACAGGGGTTCACCCAATTGATCGTTCAGGAAACGATAGGTTAGGCCCACATAATAGTAATCCTCAAAATCGTGAAAACGAAACTTGGCATTGAGGTCCGTTACCGATCTACCATCACTTTCAAACCATTGAAAGAAAATGGAGGGCTCTATCTCCATTTTGCTGTTTTTGTTCTTTGAAATACTATATCCGGTATAGGCATAATAATTCCTAAGGGTGTTTGGTTCAAAAACAGGGTTGAAACTTTCGAGGTTTTTATTGAGGATATTGGAAGCGTTCAAGCTGAAAAAGAACTTGTTGTACCGGTACAGCACGCCCAGATCAAAGTTGTGGTTGGTGGTTGCCTTGTCGTCTGTGGGAAGCTGACCGTTGTTTTCCCTAAAATTTTCCACATCTATCCTAAACTGGTTAAAGTTGTAGGAGATTCCAAAGGAGAGGAAAATATCGTCATAGCGGTCCAAGGTAAGGTGGTGTGCAAAGGATACCCTGGCCCCCCTTTGTTTGGTCTCACCGTTACTGTCATTATAAAGGAGCATCCCCAACCCAGATCGGTTGCCAATTCGGGCATCGGCCGCCAAGGTCTGCGTATCGGGAGCATCTTTGATGCCCACCCATTGGGTAAGTCCGTTCAACCGCACTTTTATATGGTCCCCTATCCCGGCATAGGTAGGGGACATAATAAAGGGATTATCAGCGATATATTGTGAAAGTTGTGGTATGGTCAACTCCTGCCCTTTGGCACAAAGTACCAATAGGAACAGAAATGCAGTTGAATATACTTTTTTGAACATGAGGTCTGTTTGGGTCATAGGTTGTTATTGTCGATATAATGTAAAGTGGCCCACAAACTCCCGATTATCCTGTTCCCCTTTCAGACGAACAACATACCAGTAATCACCCGTTGGTAATGGCTTACCATCATAGTCTCCATCCCAACCTTGGGTATTTCGGGTCATCTCTTCCACTACCCTACCATAACGATCATAAATTTTAATTAGTACGTCGGGGAACCCTTCAATATTGTCCGGGATCCACTTATCATTCATACCGTCGCCATCTGGGGTAAAGAAGTTAGGGAACTCAATTTCCATAAACTCCATGTAGATTTCGGCGATGGCCTCACAACCGTTCTGATCGATAACGGTTACCGTATAGGTCCCTGTTCTATTGATATAGAAGGTATTGTCGGTTCCATTGTTGATATCGTTGAAGTAGAAGGTGTAATCCTCAACACCCCCTTCAGCGATGGCCGTGATCAGGTTGATGGTATTGTTTTCCAAAACTAGGGTGAGCGGTTCATAGCCTTCAATGGTGAAGTCATAAGTGGTCATACACCCGTTGGCATGGGCAATGGTTACGTAATGGTCGCCAGGAGTCATGTTGGTAAAGTCTGCGGACAGTTGCATATCTGCGGGGTCTGTGGAATCCAAAGCAAACAATACGTCTGCCGAAACGGAAGGATCCTCAAATACGATGTCCAAGAAATTATTGGGGATATTGCCCACACACTCATACATTGGGGTCACTGTGGCCGCTAAGTTCACACCGGGCTCTATCTCCACGATCACATAGGTATCACAACCTTGCGCATCCCTGACGAATACCGCATGGGTACCGGCAGCTAGGTTTTGGAACAAGAATCGATTTTGTACAAAATCTGCATCAGCATTGGAGTTCAGGGCCGTTTCATAGGGTGCCATACCTCCAGAAACCTGAATTTCGAAGGAACCATCAGCACTGTTGTAGCATACTTCATGCATGATGTTGATGGCTTCTGCCTGGATAGGTTCTGGCTGCTCTATTTCAAATTGGAAGGTGATGAAACATCCATTTACATCTTGGGCAATGACATCGTAAATGCCAGGAGCCAGATCGGTAAAGGTATTTTCAGTATCAAACTGATCCAAGTTGGGGGAAATCGCATACTGGATCTCGCCAGTACCTCCAGAAACCTCCACGGTGATGCTACCATCTTTCATGTCCGAACAGGTCACATCGGTAGATTCTGCACGATCTACCTGCAACGGAGCGGGATCAATAATGGTGATTACAGGTGACACCTCAACACAATCCTCACTGGTGACCCTTACATAGTAATTTCCTGCAGGAAGTCCACTAAAGGTACCGTTTGGTTGTGGTCCACTGACCAAATTGGACAATGCGGCATCGCTGAACAGTTCGTAACTATAATTGCCCAGACCGCCTATTGCTTGCGCTATGATGGTTGCCGAAGCTTCGCCCATACAGTTGATCATGGCCGCAGAATCGTCAATGGTCAATGTAAGCTCAGGAACTGGGTCTATGCTCACTTGGTTGGATATCTGAGCCTCACAACCGTTGGCATCACGCACGTAGTACTGATATACGCCAACCCCAACATCGAAGGTATGGGTATCTCCTCCATCCATATCGGTAAAGGAAATACCATCGACACTGTATTGGTAAGGCGCAGTGCCTCCAAAAGCGGTCAATAGAATCTCTGCATCATCGGTACAGGTCATTCCACTTACTTGCACCAAGGAGGCCATTACCTCTGTCGGTTCGTTGATGGTCACTCTTGGGGTTTCCACACCACAGTTCCATCCATCGGTAACGGTGATGCTGTAGGTGCCAGCACCCAATCCGTTGAACGTATTGCTTCCCTGTTCACCAGAAGTGAACACAATACTGGCACCAGGAGAGTCATCTTCGTAGATGTTCAATTGGTATTGGTACACACCTTCACCACCGGAAACAGAGGATACCCAAACAGAACCGCTGTTGTCCCCGTAGCACATTAGGTCTATCGGAGCGACATCGATGGTAGCTGTTATTGGGTCTGGTTCTACCAATGTCAATGAATTGTCCACAATCTCACAACCTTGGCTGTCGATTACCCTTACTTCATATGAACCTGCAGACAGGCCAGTGAACAGATAGCTCTGCACATCGTTCATGGTGTAGGTTTGGGTAGTGGTATTGTTTGTCAATATAATGTCATAAGGGGCATAGCCTCCTGTTGGAGCAACGAGGATTTCTCCTTGATCATTGGTACAGGTAACGCTGGCCACTTGTTGGGGAACAACCTCCAGCTCCGCGCTCGGCGACATGATGGTGATGGTGTTGGAGTCTTCAACACACCTTGGGTAATCCGTTTCGGTGACACGCACAAAGTAGTTACCTCCAATGAGATCTGCATGTGTTATGGACAATGGTCCACCAGCAGTGTTGCCACTTCCTGTTGTAATCGAAGTACCATCGGTCCTGAACACTTCATAAGTGTAGGCTCCTGGCACTGTATATCCTGTAACTTCGATAGTTAATTCGCCTGCATCATCAAAACAGACGGCAGGTGATGTGGCCACGGCCACTACATCAATAGTGTCATACGGTGCGATGACATAAGGAGCGGTATCCACATAACAACCTGTCGCATCGTCCGTGACCCTGAAGGTATAGGTCCCAGGGTTGGTCAATTGGAAGCTTGCAGAGGTACTGCTCAAGATGGTCGGAGCCGATCCATAAGGATTTCCTACGGGCAGCAATGTAAACGTATAGGTATTGGTTGGATCACCATTATCGGCAACGGTCAACCGCACTTCTTCTTCAGTGACACAACTGATGGGCGTGATTAGGGAAACACTGGCCGTAAAGGTGTTGATGGGCTGTATCACAATGCTGTCAGCATATTCACAACCATTGGCATCCCTTACCATATAGTTGATGGTCTGAACGCTACCGTTGTCCTCCACATCATACGTAGCGATCGAGGAGAAACCGTTACCATCAAAACTATAGAAATAAGGTGCAGTACCACCGGTAGCCGTGACTGTTATGGTGGTTTCGTCCACATTGTTGGCGCTACAGACAAAATCAGGAGCTGATGCAGAAGCCGTCAATACGGCTGGTTCTGTAACGGTTTCTGGTTTGGTGACCTCACAACCCCTATCAGAAACTACCCGTACTTCATATTGACCTGCAGGCAGGTTTTCGAAAAGCGGATGGTCCTGAAGCGGTCTGCTTGGAGCACCGAACAAACCGATCAATTCATATCGATAGATTGGATTCACGTCAGTTGCGGGATCAAGGACAGCCGAAATACTTCCATCACTTCCTCCAAAACAGCTCACATTTTGAATGGTCGCATCCAACAAGATGGGATCCACGGGTGTATCCAACGCTTGGGTAACCGTATAGGTACATGGAGTGGTAGTCGCCAAATCGGTGATCACGAACACATATTCCCCGGCCTCGGTCAGGTTGGTGAAAATACCATCGTTATTGGTCACCACAGTTCCCGAAATAGGGAAGGTAACACTGTATTCCAAATTGGTGGAACCCCCCATAACGGTTACGGTGATATGTCCTCCTGGGTCAGGGGAACAATCGATGGGTTTCACTACGGCCGCAGTGGCACTCATGGCAGCATTCAACACCACAGGCCCGACAGTGGCATCACACCCCCACTGATCTAGGATTTTCACCTCGTAAGAACCTGCACCCAGATTGGAGAAAATAGTGCTCGTTTGTGGCGAACCTACATCGACTCCGTTTCTGACCAATTGATACATGTAATTGCTTCCTTGACCACCTGTTACAGGATCGCTCGCAGGAATGCCGACCACTTCAATTTCGCCTTGAAGATCGGTACAGTTCTCATTGTTGACCTGTAAAGCAGCCTGAATGGGCAGCGGGTCGGCCAAGGTTACATCGGGTAATTGCAAAGCACAACCGTATTGGTCAATGACCCAGACTTCATAGGTGCCTGCCACCAAGTTTTCAAACTTTCTGGTGGACACATAACTGGCTATACTGTTGGGTGCTGGGTTTGGTGTAGTGCTCACATAGTAAGCATATCCGCCCCATCCACCTTGTACATTAAAGATTTCAATGATGCCATCGTTTCCGGGATCACAGGTAATATCGGTCACCAAAACATCGGCAGAAATGGCCGCAGAGGGCTCTGCAATGGTGAAGGTCTCCACATTGGTACATCCAGGGAAGGCATCTTGGGAAATTTCCACCAAGTAGCTTCCGGCTGGCAGAGCGATAGGAGCTGTAGGTCCGGTAGTTGCTGAGGTACCACTGGTCACGAAGATATCATCTGCCGTGTTCACCGGCGTTCCGTTTGTATTGTAAATGGTCCAGTTGAACCCTCCAGCGTAGGTAGCATCCAAGAGTTCAAAGGTGACTTCTCCGCTTGCGGTTCCATAGCAGACCACATTGCTCACCACATCCACATCAATAGTGAAGGTGTTGGGGTCGGTGATGGTTTCGGACGTTGATACCGTACAACCCGTATCGATATGGCGCACCAAGAAATTGTGGGTACCCGCATCCAGACCTCCAAACACATTGGAGGATTGCCATGAGGTACCATTGTCGATACTGTATTCAAAACGGGACGGATCCCCGGCCGTTGAGGTAACGGTAATGGTGATTTCACCATCCATTCCTGGAGTACAGCTCAATGGGTTGGTAATCGCAGCCACAGCATCGGTGATTTCATCAAATGGGGCGACTATGATATCCATAAATCCAGAACAACCATTTTCGTCATAGACATACACCCGTATGTCCCTACCGTTCGTATCGGTTTCTATATAGATATTATTGGGACCATTTTGTAGGACAGTGCCGCCTGTATTGTCACGGAACTCATAGCGTACATAGTTTCCACTACCTCCGGTAATGGAACCTGTATCCACGGTAACGGTGGCATTGTTCATATTGTTTCCGGACACACAGGCAAAATCCACGACATCAACAACAGGAACCACGATAGCGTCTGGCTCGGTGATTGTTTGTGTTTCGATGTGGGTACAACCGTTGGCTGCAGTGACCTCTATGGTGTAGGTAATTCCAGCGGCAGAACCTTCAAGACCTGTAAAGTTCGCCGTGGTGTTCGTACTTGATGTGGGCAAAATGGGGAAACTCGCAGAACCACCGGAAGCGGCAATTATCTCAAAGGAATAAGGGCCTATACCATTGTCCACCGCACTCACGGAAATGGTTCCATCATCGGCACCGTTACAGGTAACATCCGTAAACGTTGATGTAAATGAAGGCTGTGGTGCATCAGGAACATCCACCGTAATTGTTTTGAAGCAATTTGGCGTAGTAGTGCCAATATCATAAACCATCACTACATAGCTGCCAGCGGCCCCGGCTCCGGCCCATGTGAATTTATTGGATGCATCGAGTACCAAAGCAGTTCTTAGTTCATCGTATGGATCTGGACCGTCTATTTCGAATTCGTAGTTTCCAGAGCCAGAAAGCACTTCAATTTCAAATTCTCCATAAGCAGCGGTGCCAGGCTCACAATCCAAGGCAACGGTTTGGATCACATTGAATTCGAGCGGAGGATAAATATCAAAGGTTTCAGTATCGATACAGCCATTCAAATCCCTGACAGATACAGTTTGACCTGTTCCGGAACTAAGACCGGAAATGGTGTATTGATTACTTCCATTGAACGTAAAGTTCTGATATGCAGAACCATTCAAACTTATTTGGAATGGGGACATGGCCGCTAAAGGGTTCTCCAATGTAACCAAGACCTGGAACTGACCTTCTTCCACACATTCATCAATTATGATTGCTGAAATATCCGGACTTGGATCTTCCGCGACCGTAATGGGTTTTTGGGTGATACAACCATAAGCATCCATTACATAGACGATGTAATCGCCTCCTTCCACATTGGCAGAAGTACTGCTGGTCCAACCTGCGCTGGCAGCCGTAGGAGCTGGATCGGTACTTGGCAGGTATTGGTACTCGTAAGGAGCGGTACCATATCTTCCCGCCGCGGTGATGATACCCGCATTGGGGTTACAATTATCGTTCTGAGGGCTGGCCACATCCAAATCCAATGGATTGGCAGATTGGCGAATGGTAAATTCTCCGCCGTTTACGGAACAACCGTTGTTGGGACCACCTACCTCGGTAAGCAACACATAATACTCACCAGGAGGAAGTACACCTACATTGGTCACAGATACAGAAGTGGGGGGATTTACAGGTTCTGTTACCGCAGCTCCTGCTGGCACATTGGATTGTCTATTGAAAATTTGATAGGTGACACCAGTTGCCAAGGCATCAAAGCCTGTGAAGGTGAATGAGATGCTCCCATCGTCCATACCTGTACAGCTTACATTGTTCACGGCATCCAAGGTTGCTGTCATCAAAGAAGGTGTATTGATGGGTGCCTCTGCCTCTTCAAAGTAATAGCAATTGGTCACATTGTCAAACACCACGAAAGTATAGGTAATACCTGGGGTTAGATTGTTAAAAATAGCCGAGTTTCCGCCTGGGGTAGTAGGGGGTATATAACTACTGGAATAGGGGGCGGAATAGGTCTCTAAAATGGCAAACTCATAATCACCACTGCCCACAATAGTACTTACCGAAACAAGGGCTGTACCTCCAGAAGCACAGTCAACTGTAGTAGTACTCACGTCAATGTCCAGGTTGTCTGGGGGAGATGCAATGATCTCTGTAGTATAGGACGAACATCCGTTGGCGTCCACTACATCAATTTGATAGACACCAAATTCCAATACGGTAAAGGTATGGTCTCTGGCACCTGAAGTGGTGGTATAGGTTTGTGGCGCAATACCATTATTGGCCGTTAGTATGAATGTATACTCTGCGGTACCTCCCGAAACTCCCGAAACTGTGATGGAACCGGGGTTAGTGACCATAGAACTGGAATCACAAGTAATCGGAACATCCGTAGTGGTATAAGTAATGGCATCAGGTTGAGCGATAACAGCAGGGAATGGAGCGGACTCACACCCCTTGCTGTCGGTAACGGTCACCTCATACGAACCGGCAGGAAGTCCTGTGGTCTGTGTGCCATAATCGGTAGCGGTAATGGTTTCAAAAACATTGATGGTATAGGGAGGAACGCCCACAGAGGTGTCGATCACGACATCCAAAGCTCCGGTAATTTCTCCATAACAAAGAATATCTGTCGGTGTAACACTGGTGATGACCGGAGGTGTGGCGGGGGTCACTATAATAGCGTTTGTAGTAGCGGTACACGCTGTTGGGGCTGTGGTATCCGTCACACGGAACACATAAGTTCCATCGGTATCGGTGTTGAACACGTTTCCAGTAAATCCAGTGGAGTTATAAGTAGCTCCGCCATCATTGGACCATTCATAGGTATAGGTTCCGGAACCTCCAGAGGCATTTATGGTAATTTCAGCATCATCCGGACAGGTCAAATCACTGACAAGGAAAGCAGATGCGGTCAAGGCGGGGTTTATGGTAACGGTTTCCACAACACCTGTACAACCATATCCGTCCCTAACATTGATGGTATAGCTTCCTGCGGCCAGGTTGCCAAAAGTATATGTTGTACCGTTTGTTGGTGTTGGGGTCATCCATGCGCCACCGTTCAGGCTGAATTGATAGTTGCCATTGCCATCGGTCACGTTCACCGAAATACTTCCGTCGTTGTTGCCACTATAGCAAGCCGTTGGAATTGTTTCAAAGTCGATATCGGCCGGAGGTACTATGGTCAAGGTCGTTGTAACATCCTCACAAAGATTGATGTCCCTCGCCCTTACGACATAATCGTCAGCAGGAAGTCCAGAGAACACACCGGAAGATTGATAGGCAACGATTACGCCACCAACAGTGTCCTCCAATTGGTATTGGTATGCAGGGGTTCCACCGGTTGCAGCTGCGGTTATAACCCCGCCACCATTGGTACAGGTCAGTTCTGTGGTCACCGACGCTGTAACATCTACGGCATCGGGTTGTGTCAATGTTTGGTTCAATGTAACGGAACAAGCAGGATCTCGTAGATCAACTAGGACAATTTCGTAATCACCCGCTGTAAGTCCTGAAATGGTAATTGGACTGGTGGTTTGGGGTCCAGAAACGGTTCCGCCATTCACCTGATAGGTAAATCCAGTTCCCGAATCAAAGTTTTCAACCTCAAAAGTGATGGAACCATCTGCGGCACCAAAACAACTGATATCCGTATGTGCGGTGATGGCAGCATCGAAGACATGTCCAGCCTCAATGTTCACTGTGGTTTGAACGGTACAATCGCTTCCATAGTTGACCTCAATGGTATGAAGCCCAGGAGCAACGTCCGTAAATAGGTTGCCGGACTGCGGGGTTGACCCATCCAATGAATAGGTGTATCCCGGATCGTTGGGAAGTACGGTAAGATCAGCTGTTCCATCACAATTGTAAACGAAAGAAGTTGTCAATGTGGGCTCTACGGGCAGCGGCGGAATGATGACATCCGACAAGGTGATGAAACAATCGATTTGATTGGCATCACGGACACGAATGCTATAGGTACCATCCATCAGGTCGGTGAAAACAGCTCCTCCCGTTGTTGATGGGGTCCAAGCCCCACCATTGATGCTGTATTGGTAATTTCCTGAACCACCGGAAGTGGGGGTAATGCTTCCCACCGTGATTTCTCCCAGTTGGTTACAGGTATAATCTTGTGTAATAGTTGCCTCTGCAATAATTTCGTCGGGTTGGGCAATGGTAACTTGTGATGACACGACACAGTTGTTGGCGTCCCTTATGCTGATGTCATAAGTGCCGGCTGGTAGGTTCACAAAAGTGTTCAAAGGCTGATAGGTTGCCCCATTGTCGATGCTGTAGACATAAGGTGCCTCGCCTCCCATAGCCGTCAAAGTGATGCTTCCATCAGAACCGCCAAAACACGTTACGTCAGTGACATTGGGTGTAATGGTCAATGCGGGATCTTGTACAATGGTGATATCGTAAACGGCCTCACAAAATCCGGAAGCGCCTCCATTGTCCCTTACATAGACATCATAATTGCCCGCACCGGTAACGGTAACAGGGTTGGTGGTGGAGAAATCACCCGCACCGGGAGTCACTCCATCGGCAACAACAGCATAGACATAGTTGCCATCCCCACCAGCGGCAGAGATGGTAATGTCGGTATCGGTGGCACAAGCGGTAATGTTAGGCGCAGAAGCGACCACACTGAGTTCTGGGTCAATGGTGATGGAGGCCGAATCCGTACAGTCGTTGCCATCCCTTACATTGATGGTATAGGAACCAGGTCCTAGACCAGTGAACACATTGCTTGACACAAAGGGACCACCGTTCAGGCTGTATTCGTAATTTCCATCACCGCCAGCAATTACATTGGCGGTCAGGGTCAAACCTATGGCATCGTCATAACAGCTATCGTTGGGAACGATTTGCAATTCTGGGGCAATGGCCTCGATCAACGTGAAGCTACCCGTGAATTCACATCCATTGGCATCGGTCACGGTATAGTCATAATCTCCCGCAATATCCAAGTTGGGGAACAGGCCGTTGTTCTGTGCCGCAGGAAGAACATATCCCACTGGCCCAGCAGTAATTTCATAGGTATAACTTCCCCATCCGCCGGATGCCGTAATGCTCACTGAACCATCGGCGAGGCAGGTTGGTTGGGTCACTACAGCGGGAGCTGTAATGGCGGACGGAGGTGCCGCAATGGTAACAGAGGCGGTGTCGGTACAATTGGTAAGGTTGTCCGTCACCGTAATGGTATATGTTCCCTCGGCCAAACCAGTGAATGAAAGGGTACCATTGGTCTCAGCCGTTCCGGAGAATGTGGCAGGACCCGTTACGGTATAGTTGTAATCGGTGTTGAAATTGCTTACCGTGTATCTGATCTCACCATCTTCTTCACCAATACAGGTAATGTTTTGGATGAGTTGTCCGCTCACTGAAATTTCAGAAACAGGGGCAATGGTATAGGTTTCCTCATATACGCACCCCGTACTGTCCGTTACGCGGAACAAATAGGTGTCTGGGGTCAAACCGGTAAAGGTGGCATTGTTTCCATTGTTTACCACGCTTCCTGCGGGGGCAATGATCTCATACACATAATTTGGCGTTCCGCCCGTAACGCTCAACGTGACATCCGAAGTAAAGGATGGACAATTGGGATCAGTGGCCGTAAAGTCAATATCCGTTGGGGGATCTAGCGGCGCTATGGTCACAGGATCTGTAACAAAGGTACATCCGTTGTCATCCCTTATGGTCACCGTGTAGGTTCCGTCGGTAAGGCTGGAAAAGATTTCCTCGCCCAAGGTTGCACTGTCCGGAACAAAGGTCACGCCATCAATACTGTATTGATAGGGGGCGGTCCCTCCCTGAACATTGAACGCTCTAACGGCACCAAGTTGTAAACAGGTGTAGGGTTGGTACAGCTCAACTTCCGCGGAAAGGGCATTGGCCGGAGCCGAAATGGTCTGGTATTCAAAATAGTCGCAGGAGGCACTTCCTTTTCTTTGGTTGATAACGATAACATAATCACCATTCGATAATCCAGGAAAGTTTCCAGATGCATTGGTGGCCAAAGCATCGGCAAGATTGTAATCCTCTTCATCAAAACCAGTGGCATCGAACAGGTAAAAAGTCAATTGATATCCATTGCTGTTTACAAGGTTGAAGACAATGGAACCGGAAGACTCCCCATTACAAAGCACGTCGATCACTGTGGTAGGATCAAAATCGGCCGCTGGCCTGAATTCAATGCTGACCGTGTTGGATATGTCATAACAGTTGTTCCTGTCCACCACCACAAAGGTGTAATCTCCAGGATCGTAGATGTCAAAGATTTGACTGGTCTGGAATTCGGATGGAGGGATGTCGGTTACGTCTGGATAGGATATCACGGTGTTTCCATCTTCATCCACATAGGACCAGATGGCATACAAATGGGGTGTTTTGCCCCCTGTGGAGGACATGAGTATGTTCCCCTCTTTACAGGTAATGTGCTGGGAAACCCTTGCTTCCAAATCCAGGTCTGGTTGGTCAAGAATGGTAATCTGTTCTGTATAAACACAACCATCATCCGTTGAAACGGAAACGTCGTACACTCCGGCGGCTAGGTTTTCAAAGGTATAGTTGTTGTCCGTGGATGGACCAAAATCGTCCACCTCGACACCTCCTCGAGAGATGCTATAATAATATTGGGGCTCTACATTGAGAATGGAGATGGCAATTTCGCCCAATCCATTACAGTCTAGATCCTTTGTTGTGATATCCACTTGAAAATCCCTATCCAAGATCCCGATATTGTCCAGCACAAAGACACAACCATCGGTCACGCCTTGCTGTCTCATTTCCACCATATAGGCACCGTTGTTGGCAATATCAAAACTTGGGCTTGGGCCATAGGGCACCAATACGGTACCTGTAGTCTGATCCACCAATTGGTACTCATAGTTCAAGGGCATATTGGTCACCGTAATGTTTCCTTCGGTGTCGCAAATAATGTCCCTGGAGGTGTATTGTGGGTTGAGCGGGTTTTTATAGATATTGAAATAGAACCTGCTGAAACAACCGTTTTGGTAATTGATCACCAATCGGTACTGACCGGCATCGGAGGCAAGAAAGTCGTTTCCAGTATCCACGGTGTTCCATGTACAAGAACCATTTGTATTGGCACATCCATCTGTTGCGGCGGTGCAGCTGGCTTCGTCCAGTTGTTCCCAGACGATGCTTTGTGCATCGGGAATGTTTACCTGTATAAGTTCGGTGTCATTAAGTCCACAAAGGAAGATTTCAGGCAGTTCACTACCGTCATTAGGGCAGATGAGGATGTCCCCGTCTATCGAATTCGACGTGTCGTTGATGAGTGCCGTAATGGGGTTGCTCTGGGTGGTCCCGAACAGTTCCACGACAATGGTTTCCTCGAAATCCTTGCAGGGGTCGGCCACCTGTTTGTCAACGATATAAGTACCCACTTCGGTCACCAACATGGTGCTGGGGTCATTGTCCGAATCGGCATCGGTGATGACTGTATCAACACCCACATCTATTTGGCCATTTCCGTTCACATCACGATACCAGATATAATTGTCAAAATTGTCCCCGGCATCCAAAAGTACGTTCTCACCGCAGAGTTGAACGGTTCGGCTAAAGTTACAAGCGCTGAGGTCGTCCAGAAGAAAGTTGGTGGCACCTGGGGAACCAAAACCACAACCATCAAAGTCATATACACTGGGGTCGTCCGTAATTTCTGCCGTATTGATCTCTCCCCGATAAGTGGAATAGGCCAAGTTTTGGATGATGTCCGTACAGGCATCAATAAAGTCAAAACAGTTTTCGGCCACCTGTACCCGCATACGGATAACGGCAAGGGGGTCCCCTTCCTCCACAAGACCGTCCGGGATGCTAAAAACTACCGTCCTTGTGGCGGGATCGAAAGTATAGGTGGCACCAGGAGGCATCACAATACTGCTTTCATCCAAGGTAACGTTGATGGGGAGAACGTCACGAATGGTATAGTTTATGGCATCATCATTACCCACGTTCTCAAAGGAAAGGACGTAATCCAGGTATTGTCCAAGGTGGACACCCTGTCCTGTAATGTCATTTCCAGCGATGTCCTCCACCGTTTTAGCGAGGTTGATCTTGGGTTCAATGATCTCCACATCCATAGAGGTGAAGAAAATGTCGTATTTATCTTGGGTAGAAGAGGCCCTCAGAGTGGCCCCAGTCTCCCCATTGGGAATCACGGTTTGGTTGGGATTGGGTATAGTAAATAGATCCACATCCCAACCTAAAGTATTGATACTGTTAGGGTTGCGTGTGCTTATGATACTGCCCTCAATGGTAATGTTACTGTTAAAGAAATTGGTGGCAGGATTGGCCGTGTTGGACAACGTGGTGAATGAAGCGTTACTATCTGCCCTTATGGCCAATTGGTCTCCAGTAATTCTGTTGTCCCCTTCCAATGTGGCCACACCCAGTTTGGCCCTTACTGGAAAAGGTGCAGGCAAGGTGGTAAAGCCGCTGACAGGAATATCAACGGTCTGCCCGGATTTGATACCGGCATACCCGTCGAAAGTCGTGATGAATTTACCTGGAAGCGTGGGGTTTTCATAGACCACGACCAACGACCATCCTCCGGAAACCCCACCTTGGATAGAGCTGCCGGAACTGGCCCTTACATTGGCCACAACATAATCCCCGTCGGGATTGGCAAGCCCTGAAACAATGGAGGTGACATCTTTATAACAGGCATAGGGGGCGTAATAGCCAAAATCGGAATCATTGTATCCATCAAAAAGAACTTCATCAGCGGTGAGATCCACATAAGATCCACCTGGAACCCTAAATTTTACTTGGTTCAAATCACTCCTTGTACTGCTAGTATATACTGCCGACCAATACAGACCTGCATATCGGATTTTAGAACAGTTGGGGTCAGGAATGGACAAGGTGGCACTACTTGAACTAAATGTGGATGCATCCCCATCAATATCAATATATTGCATGTTGAGGTCATCGTTGTACGAGGAACTAGAGCCTGTTAAGTTATAGGGGTCTTCGGGCTCTGTATCGTTGGTGTCGCGGTTGACGATGTTGTTTGCAATAAAGGTAAGGTCTCCCTTTATTCTGTTTTCATAACGGACATCAAAGTCATTTTTTACCTGTGAGAAACCAGAAAATGAGCATAGCAAAAGACAGGTGACAGAACACCATCTAAGTAGAAGTTTTACCATATGTTTGGTCTATACGGTTCGGTTAGGTTTAATTCTCAAGATCCACATCTCATCATCATACGAGGCGTTCAGCCTAGTATAATATGAGGTAAGCGCATTGCCCCAGGTCTCGTGCTTTTTAAGGTACACGTATCTCAACTTGTCTTTTGGGTTGATGAAATAACTGGCATTCAGTCCTTTGGAATTCAGTTCTTTTACAAATTGCTTTGCACTCGATGAACTTTCAAAGACATTCGCAATAATGTAAAAACCTGAAGGAAGCCCATCAATGGAATCCGAACTATATGAAACCCCAGAAGCTCCTTTGACTCCTTTGTTGGCTACATTTTTATGCAGTACACTGTTTCCATATTTGGATTTTGGACCATTGTTATCTATGGCGGTATAGCCACCTATGGTTGAGTCTCCCCCATTGACCTTCATTATCCAAGCATCGCCGCTATATGCACCGTTCATTTTGGTGCGATAGGCGGTCAGTGCTTCGGATTTGTTCTCAAAATCGCCAATGTAAACGTAGTTGAGCCCGTTCTTTGGATTTTCAAAATAGTCGGCCTCTATGCCCTGTGCGCGCAGTTCTTCAATGAACGCACTGACATTGTCGGAATCCCGGAATACATTGGCAATCAGGTAGTGGCCACTTTGCACATTGGGAACACTGTGTGATTTGAAACGCGATTTGTTGCTGGCGCCGGCCAAAGTTTGATTGATATTATCCCTTTTTACAGGTGAATTTGCCGCCACATCAGAATCTGATTGTGGGTCGGATTTCTTGTCATTCAAACGGATGACCTTTTTGGCTGCCGTGGTATTGGTCAGACCATGGTTGGAAAGGGGCTGCGTCTTTCTGGCCACAATATCCGCAGTGTCCATGTTGTTAAAGTACAGTTGCTTGGCCTTTTCCTCCAAAGCGGGGTTTTGGCCGTTGGTCTCCCGTTTCACCATTTTCATCACGGTCTCGAACCTTCTTTCCAAGTCTTGTCTTCTATTGGTCTCGATGGAGTCTTGGCGCATCAACAGCTCGTCCAGGATGGCATCGTTTTCTGCCAATTTTTCCTTGAGCTGGGCAATTTCAAAATCCTTTTCGGTAAGGTTCAGGCTGTCCTGTGGCACATTCTCGTTTTCCACAAGGGATTCGTTCTCTTTTTCCAACATCACACGGTCTTCGGTCAGGTTGGGAGTGAACGAATAGGCCAAAGAAATCTCGTGGGTGACCCCAAAATTTTCAAACTCGTTGGAAAGCCCCTTTTCAACGGTATATCCCAGAGAAATGTTTTTGGTCAGGTTGAAACCAAGTCCTGCAGATGCTCCGTAGAAATCGTCATAACCCGCTTGCAACCAACCCAATTTCGGCAAATCGAGAATCAGGTTACCCCCTAGCGTAATGTTTTCTTCCCCCACTTTTCGCACTCTGGCCAATGGCATTAAACGAGCGCTTTCCATGATACCTCTACCGTTTTCAAACGGATGGGTGTATTGTAGGTGTCCAGAGTATGTTTTTTCGTTGAATTCAGTAACAGATTCGCTGGTTTTCAGATTATAATCGAACAGGTTTTCTGCAAATCCTCCAATATCGAACCGACCAACAGAAAAGTTGAAACCAGGCTGAAAACTTACCAAAGAGCTACTTTCCAAGGTGTTCAAGAAGGGGTCGTCCTCTATAGAGTTGGCCCTATCCTGGTTGAAAGCACTTTGATAGTAGCTTACATTCGCCCCAAAAGTAAAGGAGCTCTTAAGTCCCAAACGCACTCCATAAGCGTAGTTGGCATGTACACCAAAGTTGTTGAAAAGCCCTTCACGATTGGTGAACAAGCTCAGACCCACACCACTTCTATCACTCACCCTACCACTATAGCTCAAGAAATAGACCTGATTGTTGTCATCAAAAGATACCGATTGGTTTCTGTGAAACAAATTGATATAGGACTTATCTTCGCGAACTGTCGAGAACGTTGGGTTTATCAAGAACCTATTGAATTTCAACAGGTTCTGGGAAGGGACGTTGTAGGGTACAAAAGGGTCCTCTTCCTGTCCGCGCATTCCGGAAAAGACAAGTAGCAAGATTGACGTAAGTAGTAGTAGAGGTTTTTTGGTGTGCATTTCTGCTTATTTAATAACAGTTATGGTTCCTTGTTTCAGGCTTTTTCCACCCCTTGTGATCTTGTAATAAAAAATCATGCTCTGTTTGTTGAAAGATGTGGTGGATTGTGGCCAGTTGTTTTCATAGCCAGCTTGGCTGAAAACTTGTTCTCCCCTTTCATTGAAAATGGTAACGAGAACATTGGGGTCCCGGGAATAGGTGTTGGGCAGTACCCAGAGATCGTTGATACCGTCCCCGTTGGCAGTGATGACATTGGGTATGGCAAACATGTCCCTATAGGTGACCGTGATGACCCTGCTTACGGTGCAAGTTCCGAAGCTGGCGACCAAAAGGTATTCCCCTTCCTCTTGGAAGCTATATGAGTCTTGTGATGATATCAAGTTGTTGCCCGCATCATACCATTCGTAGGAGTCGGCACCGCTTGCGGTAATCGTTTTGGTCTCCCCTTCTATGATGATGAGGTCTTTGGGCTTGTCCAGCACCAATAGCGACTCATCAAAGGCACTGACGTTGACTTTGTTGGAAGTCAGTGGACAATCGTATTCTTTTAAGATCAATTCATAGGCACCTGTTTCACTTGCGGTCAAGCTTTCAGAGGAAGTATCAATGACCGCCCCGTCTTTTTTCCATTCAAATGATAAGCCCGAAAGGTCCATGGAGCTCGTAAGGACAATGGCCTCGCCACCTTCGCAGAGCACTGTTCCATTGGCACTTATTTGTAGGGACTGATTGACCATCAACTTCACCTCTTTCGTGTTGGATGTGGCGTTGAAGTCATCTATGGTACCGGTCAGTACGTACGATCCGTTTTTCTCATGGCTGGAAAGGGTAATGGTCTTTGAGGTCTCCCCGTTGACCAAATTCCCGTTCCATTTCCATTGGTAGGAGAAGGAGGATTGCAGGTCAGCAGTGACATCCGTTTTCGCTCCACTATCACTGACCGCATGGATGGCTGTCAGGCTCAAGGTTGCATCTGTATTTTCGCAAGCGGTATAAGTTCCCACAAAATCGATTTCAATTTCAAACGAATCTGGAGAAACTACGGTGGTCTTCGTCGAGGCAATGGGTGCTGCGGAGCAAGGGCCACCATTTTGGGTAACCTCTACATAATACTCGCCTATCGAATTGATATTCAACGAACTGTTTGTGGCTCCAGAAATGGCTGAGCCATTTTTATACCATTGATAGGTGGGAGATGTCGCTGTTGTGTTCACAGATAGGGTTTTGGTCTGTGAAGGCAATAGCACAATGTTTTCCTGGTTCGCCAAGGTCACATCAAAGGAGCCTGTGGCCGAGACCGTTACGGCCGCTGATTTTTCTTTACATATTCCCGAGCCGCCTATTTCAACTGCATAAGTACCTTCAAAACCTGAGGTGCTTGTGTTTATGGTGTAGGTGCTGCCATTGACCGTAGGGCCGCTTATCACGTTTCCGTTCTTGTACCAAGTATAGGAATATCCTTGTCCTGAAATGTTGGCCTCAAGCATGTAGGGGTCACCTGGACAGACTTCAATATTAGTTGCGCCATTAATTGCAATTCCAGTGCTGTTACCTGTATTTACCGTTACGTAATTGGATAGCGTATTGGCCGCACCTGAACAAACAGAACCATAATCCAGTTCCACATAGTACATTCCAGGATCTGAAACGGTAATGCTTTCTGATTTTTCGGACAATAATGTCCCACTTCTATACCAATTGTAGCGGTAGGTACTGGCATTGGGGATATTGTGTGGTTTTAAGGTCACAGAGCCTCCCCCACAGATTTGGATCTCGCCTCCGGATGGGATAGACCCGCTTCCGTTTTCACTGATCAACAACGGAGAATTATAATCAATGAAATACATGGAATAGGCATCTGAAGCCGGACTGGTCTTAGCCGGACTCGTGCTTCGCACCCTGAATTTGAAATTTTCACCACGGGTATCTGCTGGTAATGAGAACTTGAACTCAAAATCCAAAACGGCGTTTTTATCGCTCGCCCTGGCCAACTCAGTGGGTGAACCGAAATAACCGTCCGAATCTGAAAGCTCCAAGATGAACACGTTGTTGGAATTTACCATTGGAGGCATCCATGTAAAGTTTACGAAGTATTCATTGAACCCACTTGATGCACATGCAGCATCCCAAGGCCTAGAACTTCCAATGTTTGGGTTGGGGGCAGGTGTGGGCTTGTTCAGCACCTGGGCCTGTAGAGTACTGGTACCAAATAGCATAAAAGCCATGGCCAGAACCAGTATGCTATACGTTGAACCATTTGTTTTCATCTCCGTTAGATTTTAAGAGGTTATGGGCAATAATGCCCTAGTTAGTTTGTGCCCCTTAATGTAATTAGTCCATAAGGCCGCTTTTGACCGCCTTAATCGTATAGTATTCCATTAACAAAGATGTTTTTATTTTCATCGAAAGGAAAGATATTGTTGTAGGCGGCTCCAAAAGTGTTGTGAAATGGCTTTCTTTGTATACTCTACAGCGTGAATCATAGCTATGAAGAGTGGATTTGCTACATTTGCGCTTCAAATTTTTGATATGGCGGAAGAAGTTAGATCGCTGAATTTTATCGAACACATCATAGAAGAAGACCTAAGAAACGGGTATGCTCCGACAAGCCTTAGATTCCGCTTCCCTCCTGAGCCGAACGGGTATTTGCATGTAGGTCACGCAAGTTCCATTTGCCTGAACTTTGGTCTGGGTCTACGGTACAATGCACCCGTAAACCTTCGGTTCGACGACACCAATCCGGCAAAGGAAGAAAAGGAGTATGTGGAGGCCATCAAGGAAGACGTTGCTTGGTTGGGGTATAAATGGGACACGGAATGCTATGCCTCGGATTATTTCCAGCAATTGTACGATTGGGCCGTTGAGCTCATTAAACAGGGAAAAGCCTATGTGGACAGCCAATCTTCCGAAGAAATGGCGTCCCAAAAGGGAACACCCACAGAGCCCGGCAAGAACAGCCCTTTCAGGAGCCGATCGGTTGAGGAGAACCTCAAGCTTTTTGAGGGCATGAAGAACGGTGATTTCAAGGAAGGCGAACATGTGCTCAGAGCGAAGATAGATATGGCTTCTTCCAATATGTTGATGCGGGATCCGGTGATGTACAGAATTCTTCACAAACCCCACCACAGAACGAATACCGATTGGTGTATTTATCCGATGTACGATTGGACTCACGGAGAGAGCGATTACATAGAGCAAGTCTCACATTCCTTGTGTACACTGGAGTTTTTGCCTCATAGGGAACTATACGATTGGTTTTTGGACCAATTGGTATCTAAGAATAGACTACGTCCCAAACAGCGTGAATTTGCCCGTAGGAACCTAAGCCACACCATCGTGAGCAAGCGTAAATTGCTCCAGTTGGTGGAAAGCGGGGTAGTTGCAGGGTGGGATGACCCAAGGATGCCCACGATTTCAGGCCTCCGGAGAAGGGGATATACCCCTGAGTCCATTCGGAATTTTGCGGAAACCATTGGAATTGCCAAGCGAGACAATGTAGTGGATGTATCCCTTCTCGAGTTCCATGTGCGAGAGCATTTGAACAAGATTGCTCCCCGAGTTATGGCCGTGCTCAATCCCTTGAAATTGGTCATTACCAATTATGAAGAGGGCAAGGAGGAGTGGTTGGAAGCAGAGAACAATCCGGAAGATGATTCCGCTGGATACCGACAAGTACCTTTTTCTAGGGAATTGTATATCGAACAAGATGACTTTAGGGAAGAGGGCAATCGTAAATTCTTCAGGTTGAAGTTGGACGGGGAGGTCAGGTTGAAGAATGGCTATATCATCAAGGCCGAAAGCTGCACTAAAGATGCAGACGGAAAAGTGATAGAAGTACAATGCACCTACGATCCAAAAAGTAGAAGTGGTTCCGGCACAGAGGAAAGCTTGAAAAAAGTGAAGGGCACCCTACACTGGGTTTCCATTCCACATGCGATTACGGCAGAAGTGAGATTGTACGATCGGCTTTTCACGGACCCGACACCAGGGACGCACAAGGACAAAGATTTTATGGAATTCATCAATCCGGATTCCTTGGAGAAGGTCACCGGATATTTGGAGCCCAGTATAAAAGACGCGCAGGTTGGGGACCAATTCCAATTTCAGCGGATGGGTTATTTCAATGTGGACAAAGATTCTACAAAAGAGCATTTGGTATTCAACAGAACGGTGCCGTTGCGTGACACTTGGGCCAAATTGGACCAACAGGACTAGCATTACAATTAACTATTGTAGCGGCCGCTACAATAATATTTAACTATCATAAATGGCCCGTTCAGGGCCTTTTTCATGCGCTTTTGTTTTCGGGCAACCCATTTCCTTAAATAAAGATGGAATCACGGATTATTGGGCGTTATTTTCATTTTTTTGCACATTTTTAGCTTCAGCGTCAATCTTTGCATGGATAGCATCAAGCCGGGTTTCCATGTTGGCTTAATTTAGGGGAACAAGCATTTTGCACATCATGCTGCAGAATGGAAATCTGATTTATTAACCCTAAAAATTTATATCATGTCAAATAATAGTGGAAATGTATTGGTGGCCTTGTTGACAGGTGCCGTGGTTGGAGCCGGAGTTGGAATCCTATATGCACCCGACAAGGGAAAGAAGACCAGAAAAAAAATAAAGAACAGCGCCCTTAAGGCCAAAGAGGACATTTCGGCCAGTATATCCAATGCCAAGGACGAGTTTACCAAATCTGCAGAGGCCAAGAAAATGGAGTTCGAAGAAAAATTGGAGGACACGCTGTCCAATATGAGCTACAAGGCTGATGATATCATTGTCGCACTTGAAAAGAAATTGGAAGATTTAAGGAAGAAGAACGCACAACTTCAAAAGTAATCCATGTCAATCTTCGATATCAAGGAACATATCACCGAAGCGGAGGACAGTGCTCGATCCTATGTGGATAGCAGTATCCAATACTATAGGTTGAAGAGCTTTAAGTCGATGATGCAAGGCATTACGGTAACCGCAAAGGTACTGTTGATCGGGGCCATGGCGGCCATGGCCTTGTTGTTACTCTCCATAGCCGCTTCCTTTTGGATCGGGGATGTATTGGAGAGCAATGCCAAAGGCTTCCTTGTGGTGGGCGGCTTCTATATACTGATTGGTCTTTTCATCTATATGTTTAGGAAACGCTTGGAAACCCCGTTGTTGCGAAAATTTTCTGAATTTTATTTTGATTGATATGAAAGCAAGAAAGTACAGTTCATTTGAGGAAATAGAGCAGGACATGAAAATCCTGCAGCTACAGCGAGAGATTGATGAGGAGAAACTGAAGTATGCCTTTCAGAGTACCAAGGAGGAACTCAATCCTACCAATCTTTTTGGGGGATTCAGTGGAATAGCCAAAAAACTGGCCCTATCGTTTGTGACGAGCAAGATCCTTAAGAGTTTTAAATAGTCCACCCTAATACTTTAAATGGAAAAGGCACCAATTTTGGTGCCTTTTTTATTCTTATTCAAATGGATATTATTCCTCTTTCTTTTTATTTTGTTGCTTTTTCATGGCTTCCCCGATTTGGTTGCTCGCCGTGAACGAGGCCACCATGTTGTTGAGCATATCACTGCCCGCTTGTGGAGAGTTGGGCAGCAGGATGAGATTGGTATTGGTCTCTTCGCCAATGGCCTGTAGTGTGTCGTAGTGTTGGGTCACCACGATCAGTGCTGAGGCCTCTTGTGAATTGATGCCCACCTTGTTCAGCACCTCTACAGATTCTTCCAGGCCACGTGCAATTTCACGGCGCTGATCGGCGATACCTTGTCCCTGCAGTCTTTTGCTTTCTGCTTCGGCCTTTGCTTTTTCCACGATGAGGATCCTTGCGGCATCCCCTTCAAATTGGGCAGCAATCTTTTCACGCTCCGAAGCATTGATACGGTTCATGGCAGCTTTGACTTGTGCATCCGGGTCGATATCGGTCACAAGGGTTTTGATGATGTCGTATCCATAATCCAGCATGGCATCTTGTAGTTCGGCTTTCACGGCGATAGCAATGTCATCTTTTTTTACGAACACATCATCCAGCTTCATTTTGGGTACTTCGGCACGTACCACGTCAAATACGTAGGAAGTGATCTGATCGTGTGGATATTCCAATTTATAGAAGGCTTCATACACCTTGTCCTTGATGACTACATATTGAACGGATATTTTCAGTTTTACGAAAACATCGTCACGGGTCTTGGTCTCAACAATGACATCGAGCTGTTGGATCTTTAAGCTCAAACGGCCTGCGATACGGTCAACAAGTGGAATTTTCATCTGTAGGCCAGAGTTACGTATACTGTGGAACCTACCAAAGCGCTCTATGGTCACAGCGGTCTGTTGCTTTACGATAAAAAAGAACTTGAACAGGATGACAAGCGCAAAAAATATAATCGGAATCAAAAAATAGTTGCCCATAGTATTTGGATTTTATGTTAGAAATGGAAATTACAAAACTCTGGTACATCATAAGTAGCCATCCATCAAGTTTTGTTACACATCCATCAATTCTACAAATTAGAAACGGCTTTTTTTATTCGATGGATGCTTTCTTCCTTGCCAATGAGCTCCATAATGTCGAAAAGGTGTGGCCCTTTCATTTCCCCGACAATGACCAATCGTAAGGGAGGCATCACTTTTCCAAAGGAAAGTTCTTTTTCGGAGATCCATTCCTTCACTTGGGCTTCTACAGTCGCAGAATCAAAGTTGTCAATGCCTTCCAAAATACCCACAACTGCTTCCATGATTTCTGGGGTGTCCTCTTTCCACTGCTTGCTCACTGCTTTTTCATCATAAGTGGATGGGGATTCAAAAAAGTAATTCCCCAATGCCCAAAGCTCCGCCACAAAACTTGCCCGCTCTTTGATGAGCGAAACTACTTTGGTCACATAATCGGTATTAAAGCTTTCTGCCTTTTCGCCCAATTGTTTGGTAAGCTCTTTTGAGAACATTTCTGCCAGTTCAGCATCGCTTTTCAGTTGCATCCACTGCTGATTATACCATTTGTTCTTTTCTGGGTCAAAACGGGCACCGGACTTGTTCACGCGCTCCAAACTGAAGCTCTGTACCAGTTCTTCCAAAGTGAAGATTTCTTGCTCCGTCCCTGGGTTCCAACCCAATAGGGCCAAAAAGTTGACCACCGCCTCTGGAAAGAAACCGGCCTCCTTATACCCTTGTGATTCATTCCAAGACAATGGAAAAACGGGAAATCCACCCTTTTCCCCATCACGTTTGCTCAACTTGCCCTTTCCAACGGGCTTCATGATGAGGGGCAAGTGGGCGAACTGAGGAGCTTTCCATCCAAAGGCATCATAAAGCAGTTGGTGGAGCGCCAAAGAGGGTAGCCATTCTTCCCCGCGGATCACGTGGGTGATCTTCATCAAATGGTCGTCCACAATATTGGCCAAGTGGTAGGTTGGCATGCCATCACTTTTGAAAAGGACCTTGTCGTCCAAAATGTTGGTGTCTATTTTGATTTCCCCGCGGATGATGTCGTTCAACAACAATTGTTCATTTTCGGGAGATTTGAAACGGATGACATACTCATGTCCAGCATCCAGTTTTTTTTGTACTTCTTCCTTGGACAGTGAAAGGGAATTGGCGAGTTTTAATCTGTTGTGCCAATTATAGATGAAGGTCTTGCCCTTGGCCTCATGGTCCTTTCGGTGGTTGTCCAGACTTTCTGAAGAGTCAAAGGCATAATAGGCCTTCCCTTTTTCGATGAGCTCCAAAGCATAGGCTTCATACAGGTTTTTGCGCTCACTCTGGCGGTAGGGACCATAGGTTCCTTCTTTGCCCGGTCCTTCATCAAAAAGGATATCGCACCAGTTCAGTGCCTGAACAATGTATTCCTCAGCACCTTCTACATAACGGTTCTGGTCCGTGTCCTCGATGCGAAGCAGAAAATCACCACCGTTCTTTTTGGCAAACAGATAGTTGAACAAAGCGGTGCGGAGGCCGCCAATATGCAATGGCCCTGTGGGGCTAGGGGCAAAACGAACCCTTACTTTCTCACTCATGGTACATTAGTTGTGCTGCAAAGATACATTGTGGGAGCTGATTTGGGAAGCGATAGAACGAACCCTTTGCTCTTGTTCTGGAGGCAATCCTTCCAATGTTTAACAAAAAATTTCTTCTGATTAATTCAGGATCAGGTAATTTGGTGGCAAATAACAAAGAATTTGAATACCTATCAGGACATATTGGCCAAGCTGGAAAGCTTTACAAAAAGGTTTTATACCAAGCAATTGATCAAAGGAACACTCCTTTTTTTGAGTTTGGGACTTCTTTTTTGGATTGCCGTCATGTCTTTGGAATTCCTCTTGTGGTTGAATCAGGGGTGGCGATTGGCGCTGTTTTGGCTATTTGTATTGGCGGAATTGTTCCTACTCTATAGGTTCATTGTGGTTCCCTTGATGTATTTGTTCAAGATCCGTAAAGGTATCGGAAACAAGGAAGCGTCCCAATTGATCGGGAAGCATTTTTCCGAAGTGGATGACAAGTTGTATAATCTGCTTGAGCTTTCGGAGAATCCCAATAGATCAGATCTTTTGCTGGCTGGCATCGAACAACGATCCATGAGCCTTGGTACCATTCCTTTTTCTGAGGCCATCAATTTTAAGGAGAGCTACCGTTATGCCAAATACATCATCATCCCATTGGTGTTGCTCGGGTTTATTTGGGTGACGGGCAATATTGTTTCCTTCTTTAATTCATACAACAGGGTGGTCAATTATGATTTGGCCTATGAACGTCCAGCTCCATTCGCTTTCAAGATTTTGAATGAACGCCTGGAAGTTTTGGATAGCGAGCCTCTCACGGTCAAGGTCGCAATTGAGGGAAATGTCAGGCCTGAGAGCGTTTATATGGTCGTTGATGGAAAGGAATTGTTGTTGAAGCAGGAGGGAGATGTGTATTCGTACACGTTTGAAGCACCCGTTGCCGAAACCAATTTTTATCTCACTGCAAACGGGTGGGATTCCCAAAGCTATACCATCAAAAGTTATGCAACTCCTGCACTGTTGGATTTTGAAATGCAATTGGATTTTCCAAAGTATCTCAACAGGATTTCAGAAACCGTTACTGGGACCGGTAATGCCACCATTCCAGAAGGCACTAAAGTAAGTTGGAAAATTGAGGGGCAACATATAGGGAGAATCGATTTGACCACTACCGACACCATCCAAGCATTCAGCAAGGACGGTGATACCTTTTCCTTCACGAACAGATTGTTCAGCGATTTTGATTATGAACTGAGCACTGCCAATGAGCATGTTTCCAACTTTGAGCGCTTGGCCTATTCGTTGGACATTGTCAAAGATGCCAGTGCCACAGTACGCGTGGAACAGATTTTGGACTCCTTGAACCCCAACCAGTCATTCTATACCGGACAGGCTGCTGACGATTACGGTATCCAATCCATTAGGTTGGTTTGCTTTCCAAGTGATGATTCTGAGGATGTACAACGTATTACTTTGGAACGACCAAGTAGCAATGTCCATCAGTTTTACTACACGTTTCCCTCGGGATTACAGTTAGAGCCTGGAAGAAATTATAAGATTTACTTTGAAGTGGTTGATAATGATGGAATTAGAGGTGGAAAGATTACTAAAAGCCAAACATTTTCAACCACCTTTTATGATGATAACCAATTGAAAAACAAGGAATTGGAGTTTCAAAATTCTACTTTGTCCAAAATGGGAAATTCTTTGGAAAAGTTCAAGGAACAGGAACAGGCATTGTCCAAACTGAACCAAACCCAGAAAGAGGAAAAGGCATTGCGTTTTGAGGACAAGAACCAGATCAAAGATTTTCTGCAAAAGCAGCAGCAACAAGAGGAGTTGATGAAGAAGTTCAGCAATGAACTCAAGGAGAGCATTGGCAAGAACGAGAATAGTGAGATGAAGAAATTGCTCCAAGAACGTTTGGAACGCCAAGAGATGGAGGCCAAGAAAAATGCCGCACTGCTGGATGAACTCAACAAGTTGGCTGATAAGATCAACAAAGAAGAACTGCAACAACGCTTGGAGGAATTGGGCAAGAACCAAGGGAAGAATACCCGCAACTTGGAACAGATTTTGGAACTTACCAAACTGTATTACGTCACCGAAAAAGTAGCCCAGATTGCCAAGGAACTCGATAAGCTTTCTGAAAAGCAAAACACGCTTTCCGAGCTAAAACTTGGACAAGACTTTTCAGACAAAGAGCAACAAAAGTTGAACGAGGATTTCGATCAGCTAGAAAAAGAGATCAGGGAAGTAGAGAAGGACAACGAAGAACTCAAAAAGCCCGTTGATATCAACACGAGCAAAAAAGAGACGGATGTCATCAAACAAGATCAAAAGGATGCGTTGGACGAAATCAACAAGCAGCAAGGAAACGAGCAATCTTCCCAAAACAACCAGCAACAGCAATCTCAAAACAATGCCTCAAAAAAACAAAAGTCTGCTGCTCAGAAAATGAAAGAAATGAGCCAGGCCTTACAGCAAAGTGCTGGTGGAGGGGGTGGCTCAAGTGACTCTGAGGATGCAGAAATGTTGCGACAGATTTTGGACAATTTGGTCACGTTCTCGTTCAAGCAGGAAAACCTTTTTGATAATCTTCAAAGTGCAGATGTGGATATTTCCCAGTTTTCGAAAACGGTCAAAGACCAGCAAAACCTTAGGCGACTTTTTGAGCATGTGGATGATAGTTTGTTTGCACTGTCGCTTCGAAGGGTAGAACTCTCGGAATTCGTCAACGAGCAGATTGCCGAAGTATATTATAATATAGACAAGTCATTGGAAAGTATTGCAGAGAACCAAATCTATCAAGGGGCATCTTACCAACAATACGTGGTCAATGCAACTAATGCGTTGGCCGATTTTTTGGCGAACATCCTGGATAATATGCAACAGAACATGGGCTCTGGGCAAGGAGGCAGTGACGGCCAAGATTTTCAATTGCCGGATATCATCAAAGGTCAACAAAGCATACAAGAAAAAATGAATGGAGAAGGGCAGCAGGGCAGCAATCCTGAAGAAGGAGGTAAGCAGCAAGGATCGCAAGGAGAAGGCAAAGAGCAAGGCGAAGACGGTAAAGCAAACCAAAATGGGCAAGAAGGACAAAATGGCGAGGGCAATGAGAATGGAAGTGCTGAAGGTAGCCGAGGCAATGGAACTGATGAAATGGGCATGAGTGAAGTTTATGAAATCTATAAAGAGCAACAGTATATCAGGGAAAAGTTGGAAGAGCAATTGCAGGATATGATCCGAAAAGAAGACCAGGACTTGGCCAAAAAACTGCTGTTACAGATGGAGGATTTTGAGAATGACCTGTTGGAAAACGGGATTACTGATCGAAATCGGACCAAGGCCAACAACATTCAGCATCAGTTGATGAAATTAGAGAATGCATCTATGGAGCAGGGGATGAAGGAACAGAGGGAGAGCACCGGCAATAAAATTGACTACACTAATCCTATTACCACAAAGCCAGAACTGCTTAAAGATTACCAGAACGACATTGAAATATTAAATAGACAAGCACTACCTTTGCGCCAAAATTTTGAGAAGAAGGTAAAAGTATATTTCAATAATGATCGAGTTCCACTTTAAATCTGATCTTGTCCTGCAAGGAAAGACCGATTATTCCGATTGGATAACTAGAATTTTGGAATCCGAATCTTTTGTTGCTGGTCAGATTGACTACATTTTTTGTACAGACGATTATTTGTTGGATCTCAATATGCAATATTTAAACCACGATACGCTCACAGATATCATTACTTTCGACTACACGAAAGGAAAGACCATTTCTGGCGACGTATTTATCTCAACCGAGAGGGTCGAAGAAAACGCCAACTCTTTTGGTGTAACCTTCGAGAACGAACTGCTTAGGGTGATGGCACACGGATTGCTACATTTGATGGGATATGGGGATAAGGTGGCCGAACACAAAGCGGTAATGAGACAAAAGGAAGAAGAGAAAATCAAAATGTTCCACGTGGAACAATAGGTATGTTTGAAAAGGAATATGACGTCATAGTTGTTGGGGGGGGACATGCAGGAGCTGAGGCTACGGCCGCGGCTGCCAACATGGGTTCTAGTACACTTTTGGTCACCATGAACCTGCAGACCATAGGGCAGATGTCCTGTAATCCGGCTATGGGCGGAATTGCCAAGGGTCAAATTGTTCGTGAGATTGATGCACTTGGCGGCTATAGCGGAATCATTACGGATAAATCCGCCATTCAGTTTAAGATGCTCAACAAATCCAAAGGCCCTGCCATGTGGAGCCCTAGGGCACAGAACGACCGTATGCGTTTTGCGGAAGAGTGGCGAATGGCCTTGGAGAATACACCCAATGCCGACTTCTATCAAGAGATGGTCACTGGGCTATTGGTCGAAAAGGACAAGGTTGTTGGTGTTAGGACATCCTTGGGAATAGAGATCAGATGTAAGGCGGTTGTCCTTACCAACGGTACATTTTTGAATGGCCTTATTCACATTGGAGAGAAACAATTTGGCGGAGGTAGAGCAGGAGAAAAGGCAGCAACGGGAATTACGGAACAGCTGGTTGAACTAGGTTTTGATAGTGGTCGGATGAAAACAGGTACTCCACCAAGAGTCGATGGACGTTCCCTGGATTATGAAAAAATGATACCACAGCCTGGAGATGACAGACCTGAGAAATTCTCTTATTTGAACACTCCGTTTTTAAAAGTCCAGAGAGACTGTCACATGACCCATACCAGTGCCTTGGTGCACGATCTTTTGCGAGAAGGGTTTGATAGGTCTCCCATGTTCAATGGACGGATACAGAGTATAGGACCCCGATATTGTCCCTCGATTGAGGATAAGATCAACCGCTTTGCCGATAAGGATGCGCACCAGATTTTTGTAGAGCCCGAAGGGTGGAATACGGTAGAGGTTTATGTGAACGGTTTTTCGACTTCCTTGCCGGAAGATGTTCAATATAAGGCCCTCAAATCTGTAAAGGGATTTGAGCACGTTAAGTTTTTTCGACCTGGATACGCCATTGAATACGATTATTTTCCGCCCACACAATTGAAGCATACGCTTGAGACGAAGTTGGTAAACAATCTGTATTTTGCAGGACAGATCAATGGTACAACAGGCTATGAAGAGGCGGCTTCCCAAGGACTTATGGCGGGCATCAATGCCCATCTTAAAATCAACGAAAAAGAACCCTTCGTGCTCAAAAGGGACGAAGCTTACATAGGTGTTTTGGTGGATGATTTGATCACCAAAGGGACCGAAGAGCCATACCGAATGTTTACTTCAAGAGCAGAATACAGGACCTTATTAAGACAGGACAATGCAGATTTGAGGCTCACACCCAAAGGATACGAAATTGGATTGGCCAAAGAGGAACGGTTGATAAGGATGGAAGAGAAGCAAGAAAAGTCCAGACATTTTGTTGATTTTTTCAAGAAGACCAGCTTCGATCCAGAAGAAATGAATCCTATTTTGGAGTCCGTTGATTCTGCTTCTGTGCGACAGTCCGACAAACTTTTCAAGGTTTTTTCAAGGCCTAAAGTCACCATGGACCACATGCTTCAATTGGAATCAGTTTCCGGTTTTGTGAAAGAGCATGATTTGGATACCGAGGTGATGGAACAGGCAGAAATTGAAGTGAAATATTCGGGATATATCGAAAAAGAAAAGAGCAATGCCGACAAATTGCATCGTTTGGAGAATGTCCGCATTCCCGACGATTTTGATTACTCCAAATTAAAATCGCTTTCCTACGAGGCAAGGGAAAAGTTGGAGTCCATTCGTCCTGTGACCATTTCGCAAGCCTCTCGAATCAGCGGTGTTTCTCCGGCGGATATTAGTGTGCTTTTGGTCTTTTTAGGGAGATAAGAATAGGTTTGTTCCACGTGGAACACTGTTTTAAGATTTTACCTCCCTTTACGGTATGGCTTAATTTTTGATGAAATTTGGTTCAAGCCAAACCATCATGAAAAGATTTCTGATTATTTTATCCGTCCTCTGTACAAGTTCTTGCATTCCGTTGCGAATAGCTCCAAACATAAAAGATTATAAGATCACACATGGGAAAAAATTCAAAAGGGGATTGCCCAAGAAAACCATTTTTGTTTTTGAAGACCCAAAGGACGCCGACGAATTTTACCATTACATCAATACAAAATTTCAACTCAACAATCACTATGTAGATGTGGAGGTGCCTTTTGAAGTTGAAGGCAGCTCTTTTTTCTTTTCATTTTATGAAGTTGAAATCCCAACCAAAACCATCAATTTAATCCCATTGATGATTGATGGGGCTTTATCACAAACATCAGATATGGAACCTGTGTTTGAAGAAATCCACATGTCCCGGAAAGGAAATTGGTATATTGCCATGGAGGTTTTTAACGATTTGGAAGATGATGCCTTACGGGAGGGATCAGTTTCAAGGGAATTGGTTTTACCGTATCTTCGAAACCTGAAAAACGAATATCTGGCCACAGACAATTACAATGAAGTTGTTTTTAAAAACTAAAGACTTTTCTGTTTCCAAAGAAGACTTTGAACTGCATCTGGATGAAGATCTGGACATGTTGGTCACAAACCCCCAACCCGAAGATATAGCCGCATATTATGAAAGTGAGGACTATATTTCCCATACGGATTCCAAAAAATCCTTTACAGACAAACTTTATCAGGCTGTAAAACAAAAAAACCTCCGAAATAAGATTCAACTCATTGAAAATCAGCATGATAATCCAAAGACTTTATTGGATATCGGTGCCGGAACAGGGGATTTTCTGGTCATGGCCCAATCCAAGGGATATGATGTTGCCGGAGTGGAACCCAATGATGGAGCAAGGCAGCTTGCCCTTCAAAAAGGGGTGGCTTTGGAACCGAAACTGGATGGCTTTTCTGGAACAAAATTTCAAACCATTACCCTTTGGCATGTGTTGGAGCACCTTCCCAACCTCCAAGATCAGATAAGCGACATCACTTCGCTTTTGGAAGAAGACGGAACATTGATCATCGCCGTGCCCAATTTCAAATCTTTCGATGCAAAACATTACGGATCTTATTGGGCGGGTTATGATGTACCACGACACCTTTGGCATTTTTCAAAAACTTCCGTCTCCAAACTTTTTGATCGGCACGGAATGGAAGTGGCATCCATCCGGCCTATGTGGTTCGATGCATTTTATGTATCCATGCTGTCGGAAAAATACAAAGGCAACAAATGGTATTTGCCCAACGCATTTTTTGTGGGATTGTGGTCCAACATCAAAGCCGTCTCCAGTAAAGAACATTCTTCCCTGATCTATATCCTCAAACGCAAGAAATAAGTGTTGTCGCGGCCGCTGTTCCATGATTTGGCCCCAACACCCACAACACCATTGCCTCCAAAAGAAACAGTCGTAGAGCCCCGCTGTACGCCCCGAAAACAATAATCATTAATGATTTTCAAGTGAATGTCCCATAAATTTTCCTTATGACTGGAAAAGAACAAATTTTTCAGTTCTTGTAAAGATGATGAAAGCATTCCAAAAGCTTTTCTATTTTTGCGCATCATATAAAACGTGAAAGATGAAAAAATTAGGAGTACTTGCCATTGCCTTGATCGCTATGGCGTGCCAACAGAACAAGATCGGCTTCGTGAACAGCGTGAAACTGATGGATGACTACCAAGAGAGAATCGATCTTGAGGCAAGGTTCAAGACCAAGGCCGATGCCATGGGCAAGAAAAGGGACAGTATTTCCCAAGCCTTCCAGATGGAGCTTCAGGGTTTTCAGGCCAGGGCGGAAAAAATGTCGCAAAAGAATGCCCAGGAAGAATATGCCCAGCTACAACAACGCGGACAGTTTGTGGGACAACAATTGCAGCAAGAAGAACAACAGCTGCAACAGACCAGCCAGACCCAAATGGATTCCTTGGTGAAAAAAGTGAAAAAGGAGATCCAAAAATATGGAAAGGAAAATGGCTACACTTATATCTTGGGAGGTGGCGATGGTGGTGCCGTACTTTATGGGGAGGATACCCAAGACCTTACCGCTGCTATCCTTAAAATCTTGAACGATAAGTACGGAGAGTAAAATTTTTACGAGGAGGTTATACTTTACATTAAAACTTTTCTCTAGAATCCAAAAACAAAAAGCCCATCTTCTGATGGGCTTTTTGCTGTTTAATTATGGTGTTTGGGTTCCCAAATCAATCTTAAGAAAGAACTGATGCGCTCATTTTCCCTGTCAATGGGTATTCCCGCAATGATTCCGATGATCAGATTGTCTGCAATCCCGACTCGCATCTGTGGCCGAAGCGTCATGTCAAAATCATCTTTTTCGAGGGTCTTGTTGAATTCAGCACCGATAAAGTTCCTGGTTCCAGGAATCATGTAGTGGAAACTGGTGTTGATGTCATAGGACGTATGGAACGTATTGTTTTCGAATACCTGCTCGAACATGGGCCCTGTATAGATCAGGGAGTGGAAATTGCTGCCCCATCGTTTCGCAACAACAAAAAAGGGATTATATACATTTCCCGTGATGAGGGGCCTTCCAAAATCCTTAAAGTCTGACAACTCAAATTCATTGATATATCCAAATGCCATTGACGTGGCCATGGGCTCGTTGACAAAAAAAGACCATTGAAAGGCAACTTTGATACTGTTCAATTTATTGGAAGGTATGGCCTCCCTAGGGGTACCGTTGACAGAGGAATAAAAGGTAAATGGCAATTCCACTTCAAGGCCAAGCCTGTCCATTGGGGCCCATTCGTACTCGATGAGGGCCTCATAGGAGTCAAAACTTAGATTATCGGTCAGGCCAAGGCCTATGTTCCATTCTTTTTCCCCTTTTCTTGCACCAAGATCCCGTATCAGGTCAATGTATAGGGGCTCTGCATGCAAAACTTTGTCAGGCTCTTTCTGGTCTTCAACCTCAACAAGGTATAAACTGTCTTTTTCTATGTTGCTGATTTGTGCAATCAAACAGGATGGTGCTGCCAAAAATAGGATTGGCAGCAATATTTTTTTGAACTTCATTGTATTTGATTTGTTTTTTAATAATGAAATGATGGCCCAGTGGTAGTTTGAACCATTGGGAGCCGGTCTTTGGAAAAACAAATCAGGTTTTGGGTGGAGGAATATCGAGTTGATGGAATCCGTTGGTCAAAAAGCGTTCAAAGTCCGGATGTCGCTTTTTTTTGGCCCCGAAGATGGGTTGGGAACCACTTTTGTCAAAAGTAAAATATAGGGTGATTTTTTCACCTCCTTGATTGTTGTGTTCCTCAGCATCGTTGTCATCACATTCGGCAATAGCGTTATCAAAGCCGAGAAGCTTTTCTACCACGAGCTCAATAATGCTTTCCTGATCGTTGAAAGAAAGGTCTTCAGGAAAATGACTGGGCAGTTGATCGGGAGCATCCACGCTAATATTCAAGAAGTATAAGGACATGAACCCCCAAAAGAACCTACTGAACACGCTATTTCTGATGCGAATAAACACAGCGCAAATGTAAATCGTTTTGTGTATAGGACCATCAAAGGCAACAAAGCATTAACAAAAGGTTCATCCTTGAATCAAAACAGATCAAGAATTCAATCGGCCCAGACTCAAATCTTGTCCGTGGAAACCCTTGAAGCAGAACGTCCAGCAACAACACCAATGATAAGGATCTGTGAAGCATGGAACAGCATGAGGGGGAGCAAGATGATTCCCATGGGTATAGAGGCTGGGAATAAAATTTTGGAAAAAACTGTTCCATGTACAAGGGATTTTTTAGTGCCACAAAATTGGGCAGTTATTTTATCCTCGGTACTGAACTGAAGTTTGTTCGCCACAAATCCGATCATAAAATAGACCAGAAAAAACAGTCCCAGTACCCCGATATAAACCAGTGCGAAATCCTTAAGATCTACAGAGCTGAAGACCTTGTCTTCAAAGGAATGCACGAAACTCTTGTAGATGATCAGCAAAATGACCGATTTGTCGAACAGGGTCAAATAAGAGCCATAACGGGCTGCATATTTGCCCAGATATCTGTTCAACAACAAGCCCAATACCAAGGGGAGCAAGATTTCAGTCAAGAGTTTTGTATAAACATCCAGCAGGTCAAAGTCGCCCGCCTGTTGTTCCAAAAAAACACCCATCCAAAGAGGTGTGACCACAATACCGATAAGCCCCGAGATACTTGCATTGAAAATGGCCGCTGGAACATTCCCCTTGGCCAAAGAGACCATCACCACCGACGAGGAAACTGTGGAGGGCAATGCCGCCATGAACAAAAAGGCCAACCAGATGTCGCCGCTTTCTCCAGAACCCAAGAGGGGATGAAAGGCCAAAACGATCAAAGGGAAAAGCAAAAAGACAGATAACTGTACCAGTACGTGCAATCGCCAATTTTTTAATCCGGTCCTGATTTTCTCCGGACTGAGCTTGAGTCCATAGAAAAAGAAAATGAAGGATATGCCCACACTGACAATGCTATCCAAAGGAACTTGGCTGCCCCTACTTCCCAATCCGGGAAAAAAATAGGCCAACACCACTACCAAGATGATGGCCAGCACAAAACGATCTAATTTAATCTTGCTGATCTTTTTTATAAGCATAACGCAATACTCAAGGTAAAGCGGCAAAGATCAACAGAAAATGCTATCCCTGCATCAAATACACCAAAAATACGGTGGGGATGAAGTAGACCACAATGGTCTGGGCCCCGGCATAATCCTTGGCCACACGCTGCCCCAAGAGCAACATCAAAAGAGTAATGGCAGAGAGCACGGCACCCAAAAATCCGATGGAGCTGTCGCCGTCTATCACAAACTGGAAGGCACCCACCCCGCAAAGGATGCCAGAAAGCATTTCCAACACCAATAGGCTCCCCAAGAGCAAAGGCACAAACCCTTTAAAAATAGACTTGGAAAAATGGTCGATGAGCCAGCCCAGATTTCCCTTCCAATCCAGCATTTTGTCAATACCGCTCTGCAAAAAAGTAATGGTCAAAAAAAGCAACAACAAAACCTGTGTCGCATTTGAAATCAAATTATCCATGGGTCAGTATATTTATGCGGCCTTGGCATGCAAGAGACGCGTAAGTTTTATGGACAGGTCCGTAAAGATGAGCTTTGGGTTTCCGTTACGTTCCACGTGAAAAATAGCTGTTTCCAACTCTTTTACAATATCCAAAATATTGTTCTCGTGTACAAACGGGGCAAATTTGTTCAGGTCAAAACCCTCCACATGGATCTTGGTGTGCACCAGTTCCTTGGCGCCATAGTTCAGCAATAGGGCCTGTCGCATCAAACTCAGGCAATAGTTCAGGAACTGTTTTTGGACCTCCCGTCCCATTTTGGACACCTCATCGCTCCACAAAATGAGTTCCTGGATGGCCCCTTTGTTGCCCTTGGCCTTGAATGCGCTACGGACCCACTGAACAAACCATCGTTCAAAGACCAAGTCTTCGGAATCCTTGTTCATCAGGTCCATTGCCTTGTTGAAATTACCGTTGGCCTCTTGGGCAATGGCAAATGCCTCGGTCTGGTTCACCCCTTGTCGGATAAGTTCATCGGTGATTACCTGTTCGGCCAGTGGGGGGAAGTGCAGTATTTGGCAGCGCGACCGAATGGTGTTGATGATCTGTTCCTCTTCTTCCGCCAACAAGAGCAGGACCGTTTTTTGTGGAGGCTCCTCAATAAGTTTCAATAGTTTGTTGGCCGCGGAAACGTTCATTTTTTCGGCCATCCAGACGATGAGGATCTTATAACCGCCCTCGTACGATTTCAACGAGAGTTTTTTCACCATGTCCTGGGCCTCGTCCACGCCGATCTGTCCCTGTTTTTTTTCGATACCGATCAATCGGTACCAATCGAACAGATTGCCATAAGGCTGCTCCTTTACAAACTGCCGCCATTCGTCCAAAAAATGGTCGCTCACTGCGTGGGACTTCACCTTGTCCGAATTGGAAACGGGGAATGTAAAATGCAGGTCGGGATGCGTCAGCGAATGGCACTTGGTGTTGCAGGCCATATTCCCACCCTCGTTTTCGCCTCCGGTATTGCCACAGAGCAGATACTGGGAATAGGCAAGGGCCATGGGCAGGACACCGGAACCCTCAGGCCCCACAAAAAGTTGGGCGTGGGCCACACGGCCCATCTCGGCCGTGGTGACCAAGTGGTTCTTGATATGCTCCAGTCCTAAAACGTTTTTGAAAAGCATGTCCCAAAGATACATTTTTTAGAAGGGCGAAAAAGATGCTGTGAGAAGCAAGAAGCTCCAAACCTCAATGATAATGGTTTGACACAAATTCCACGAATTGCCACAAATGGACCTATACTTGATTCTTTTGATGGAGTTGGGGCAGGAAACTCCAATCACCAAATAACCCATTAACCCAATAACAAAGCATCAAATCCTGAAAAATATAACAAAAGCTTCCCGATCAAAAAGCAGGAAATCTTTACTTTTGGGACTCTCATAAAGACACACTACATGAAGACTATTGATGATTTTAATTTTGAAGGAAAAAAAGCATTGATCCGCGTTGATTTCAACGTGCCGCTGGACGGAAGTTTCAATGTCACGGACACTAGTAGGATAGAGTCCGCAAAGCCAACCATAGTTAAGATTTTGGAAGATGGTGGTTCCGCAGTGCTCATGAGCCACTTGGGGCGACCCAATGGCAAGGTGAACCCCGACATGTCCCTTTCCCATATTGCTGATACGGTTTCCGAAATCATCGGTGTCCAAGTGAAGTTCGCGAAGGACTGTGTGGGCCAAGTTGCCGAGGAAGCAGTGGCAAATCTTCAAGATGGAGAGGTGCTTCTGCTGGAAAACCTTCGTTTCCACGATGAGGAAGAAGCTGGCGACGAGGCCTTTTCCAAAGCACTGTCCCAATTGGGGGATATTTATGTGAACGACGCCTTTGGAACAGCACACCGCGCCCATGCATCCACGACTATTGTGGCTAAATTTTTCCCGGACCACAAATGCTTCGGATACCTGTTGGCCAAAGAGATAAAGGCAATCGATAAGGTGATGGCAACTGGGGAAAAGCCGGTAACCGCCATTTTGGGAGGATCTAAGGTATCTTCCAAAATCACCATCATCGAAAATATTTTGGACAAGGTGGACAACCTCATCATTGGTGGGGGAATGACCTATACCTTCGTCAAGGCAAACGGCGGAAAGGTGGGAGACTCCATTTGTGAGGATGACAAAATGGACTTGGCCCTCGACATCTTGAAAAAGGCCGAGGCCAAGAATGTAAAAGTGTACCTGCCCGTTGATGTTTTGGCAGCAGATGCCTTTGACAACAATGCCAAAACCCAGTTTGTGGATGTGGACAAAATCCCTGATGGATGGCAAGGGCTGGATGCAGGAACCAAAACCTTGGATATTTTCAAGCAGGTAATCCTAAACTCCAAGACCATTCTATGGAACGGTCCCGTAGGCGTTTTTGAAATGGAAAGCTTTGCCAAGGGGACTATAGCCATTGGAAATTTCATAGACGAGGCCACCAAAAATGGGGCATTCTCCCTCGTAGGCGGTGGTGACTCCGTTGCTGCTGTGAAACAATTCGGTTTCGAGGACAAGGTCAGTTATGTGTCCACAGGCGGAGGTGCGATGTTGGAAAGCCTTGAGGGCAGAACATTGCCAGGGATTGCTGCAATATTGGACTAAATTTTTCGTTAGGGATTATTGGGAAGAACCCAAGCAAAATCGGTTTTTTGGTCTGGAATTTCATTTTTTCGGAAAAAAAGCCCATTTTCGTTTGTCCCAAGAAAATCAAACCCTGTCCAAATGAGCCAAAAATTGAAAATTGCTGTCTGCGCAGCGTTGCTTTCCGCGACCCCATTTCTGTTTGCCCAAGAGTCGGATTCCATACCATCGGTAGAGCAGGACTCCATTGTCTTTCCTGATGAGGAGGCACCAGCGATCAAGATGTCCAACATTAAGATTGACGGTGAGTTTGTTGCCCTTGAGCAGAATGGTGAGGAAAAATTCCAACTGCAGGATCTCAAAGAGGCCAGAAGGTATGATAGTCTTTGGCTGAAAGAACTGCGCAATAGTGCGGACCTGTTCAGCGACATGCTCTTGGAAATACAGAATGGCCCCGGACAGGATTCCATTTTTGTAGTGGACCTTCCTACGGATACACTAAAGGCCCGCTTGGCACGAATGAACGAGAAGACTCCGTTCAACATCGTTTACCATCCTTCTTTGGAGAGTGTCATCAAATCCTTTTTGACCCGCAAAAGGGACCTGATGCAGCGCATGATGACGGCAAGTCAGTTCTACTTCCCATTGTTTGAGCAGGAACTGGACAACCAGAACATTCCATTGGAGATCAAATACCTCGCCATTATAGAATCTGCCCTTAATCCTAGGGCGCAGTCCCGAGTGGGGGCCAAAGGACTTTGGCAGTTTATGTACGGCACAGGAAAAATGTACGGCCTCGACGTGAGCAGTTATGTGGATGAACGTCATGATCCCATTATGGCGACCAAGGCGGCCAGTAAATACCTTTCCAAGCTCTATGATATTTTCAACGACTGGGACTTGGCACTTGCCGCATACAATTCCGGGCCCGGCAATGTGAACAAAGCCATTCGAAGGTCTGGCGGGTATGAGAACTATTGGAACATTCGCCCGTTCCTTCCACGTGAAACGGCGGGCTATCTTCCAGCGTTCTTGGCCACCATGTACATTTTTGAATATGCCGAAGACCACGGCCTTCAATATAAGAAAGCCGATAGACCTTATTTTGAAACGGACACGGTGCATGTCAAGAGCATGATCACCTTTGACCAAATCTCCAAATTGGTGGACATCAGCACCGAGGAACTCGAAATGCTGAATCCGGCCTATAAGCTCAATGTCATCCCAAAGGTAGAGGGGAAAAATTATACGTTGCGATTGCCAACCTCAAAAATAGGCAAGTTTGTGAGCAATGAGGAACAAATCTATGCCTTTGTGAAAAAGGAATTGGAATCCCAAAAGGAAACCATGCCCGAAATGGTCACAGCACAGGATCAGATCCGTTACAAAGTAAAAAGCGGGGATTATCTGGGCAAAATTGCCGAACGCTACGGTGTTGGGGTCAGTCAGATCAAAAGCTGGAACGGACTTCGCAGCAACAATCTCAGGATAGGCCAACGATTGACCATCTTCCCCAGAAAGCCCTATGTGGCCAGTAGCACTCCCAAACCCTCTTCCACAAGTGCTGCGGCCAGTGGGTCAAAAGTGCATACGGTACAGTCCGGGGACTCTCTTTGGACCATTTCAAAAAAATATCCTGGGGTTTCTGTTGAAAATTTACGAGAATGGAACGGTATTAGTGGCAATAACCTAAAACCAGGCACAAAACTTAAATTGTGCGATTGTTCTTCGTAAATTTAACACAAGATGAGAAAATTAGGGACACTATGCTTCGCCATGGCTTTATTGGCATTGGGAGCCTGTAAGGATACAGGCCCCAAGGAAAGATTTCTTCCCCCATCCACGGGAGGCGTAAACAGTTTGATGGTGGTGATGGACACCGAACTATGGAAGGGCCCCGTCGGCGATAAGATCAGGGACGAATTTGCCGCCCAAGTCATGGGACTTCCACAAAGGGAGCCCATATTCACCATCACCCAATTGCCCCCACAGGTATTTAAGGGAACTACTACCTACTCCAGATCGGTGCTCTTCGTGGAACAAGACTCCACCTCTTTGGCACATATTAAGGACGATGCCTATTCAAAACCCCAAAAAGTGGCCGTGGTCACCGGACCAACGGAAGAGATACTGATCCAAAACCTGGATTCGTTGGCACCTAGGGCCATAAAGGCCTTCAAACAAGTGGAGATCGCCGAGGCACAAAAACGATTTGGTCGTTCCCTGAGCGAGGACAAGGCATTGGAAGAAGAGTTTGGTATTCGCTTGAAGGTTCCATCGCTCTATAAGGTTGGTAAGCGGGAAAAGAATTTCGTTTGGATGGACATACAGATCCCCAAAGGGACCATGAACATCATTGCCTATGAAATGCCATGGGACAGTTTCAGGAACGATTCCACTTTTGTAGAAGATATTGTAAGGATGCGCGATTCCATTGGCCAGAAATATGTTCCCGGCCCCTACGAGAACACCTATATGATCACGGAAAAGGCCTTTGCACCCTATGTTTTCCCCGCAGAAATAGGAGGGAAGAAAGCCGTAGAGGTCAAGGGGATGTGGGAAATCCACGGATACCCGATGGCGGGCCCATTCCTTACCTATATCATCAATGATGAGGAAAACCAACGGAAAATGGTCTTGGAAGGTTTCACCTTTGCCCCATCCACCGAAAAGAGGGACTATATGTTTGAACTGGAGGCCATCCTAAGGACGGTTGACTTTGACCCCAAACCTGTTTCCAAGTAAGATAACCATCAAGATACAAAAGCAAAAAAGCCCGTACGCTATGTGTCGGGCTTTTTTGTTCTTTAAATGCTTAAGGTTGGTTAATCAAAGGCAAAGCCAGTAGCCATCCTGTAAACAAAGGCATAAAGCACGATGAAGAACATGACAAAGCTAAACCAAGCAAATACCTTAAAGTATTTTTCTATAACGATGTGCCCCAAGTTGCGGAACCCTTCCAAATAAATTTCTTTAACGAGTAATAGTTTTTTCATAAGTCAGATTTTAAGATTTAAAGACAAGGCAAAGTTTCAAATTCAGCGACTCGGATGAAAAACTAAGGGATGAAATGTCCAAAAAGAAAGACCAAAGTTATAGGTACAGGTCAGAACACCGTAAAGCACACATAATGATCGATATAATGCAGAACCGCCACGTACCGTTTAGCGAGAGAAGCATCCGATAAATTGCACAAAGGATAAAAAGAGGTCTGAAAAATGACGAAACCCGATTTAGAAAAGCGATTATTGGGACACGATGATGAACTCGGATCGACGATTGAGGCGATGTTTTTCAGGTGCACACCGGTGACCATCCGAACAGTTGTTCAACAAACGCTCTTCCCCATAACCAATGGCACTTTCAATCTGGGAAGAATCAACGCCCTGTGAAATAAGGTAATCCTTTGTGGAATTCGCCCGTTTGTCCGAAAGGTATTTATTGTAAGCCGCATTGCCTATGGCATCGGTGTGGGATTCAATTTTGATCACTAGGTTTTTATGTTGCTTCAATACGGCCACCAATTTATCCAGTTCTTGCGCGGCCCTGTACCTAATGCCAAAGCTGTCAAAATCAAAATGAATGGCTTCGGGGTCCAGGGACACCATATTTTTTTCCGTATCAATGATATCGTTCAGTACTTTGAGGGATGGATTGACCACAATGCCCTCATTGGTCTTGGTACTGGTGGTCCTACTATCGTCAAAATAGCCCTGCTTAGCCGTTTTTATGGTGTACTTGGTGTTGGGTGACAGATTTGGGAATATATAACCTCCAACGGCATTGCTGCTATATTCTGCAAGCAATGTTCCTTCACTGTCCAATAACTGCACGGTCGCATTTTCAAGGAGCTCCCCGGTCTGTACATCTTTTACCTCACCGGAAATGGCGTTGAGGTTCTCCGTTTGGACAAAGGAATAAATGTCATCGTCCCCCTTGCCCCCTTTTCGATTGGAAGCAAAATAGCCTTGCCGGCCAGAGGCGTCGATGATATAGGAAAAATCGTCCCGAATACTATTGATAGGTTCTCCCAAATTGACGGCAACACTAAAAATGCTGTTGGAAACATCCGAACGGTACACGTCCAGTCCGCCAAGGCCCATGGGCCTGTTCGATGAAAAATAAAGGGCATCCTCCGTAACATAAGGGAACATCTCCTTGGCATCCGTGTTGACGGTCCTTCCCAAGTTTTCGGGCTCGGAGAGCTCGCCGTTTTCAAGGATGTCGACCACATAGATGTCCGTTTCTCCATAACCGCCCGGTCTATCGGAAACGAAATACATTTTTTTGCCATCGGGGCTGATGGCCGGGTGGCCTGTGGAATAATTTTCACTGTTGAGCGGAAGTTCCTCGGCCTCTGTCCATTCATTATCCACCCATTTGGAGCGATAGATTTTGAGATGGTTCACCCCCTCTTTTCCACGTTTCAGTTTTTTACCATAGTTGTTTCGGGTGAAATAAATGGTTTTCTGGTCCGGAGTGAAGGCCACTGAGGCTTCATGGTACTTGGTGTTTATTTTTCGCGAAAACTTTTTGGGGCCAAAGAGCTCCCCTTCATCATTTTTCTTTTGGGCCACATAGAGGTCCAGAAAGGGTTGATTGTTCCAACGATACCTTCTAGTGGTCAGAAAAGAGGTGTCCCTTGCCGAGGCAAAAACAAGCTCTGAGGTTTTGTGGAACATGGGGGAGAAATCGGAATAGGGGGAATTTATGGACAGGTTTTTGATCTTGGTCAAAGAAGCACCTTTCCAAGTTGTAGGGTTGGCAGCTTTAGTAACTTGTTGCCTTCCGGTTCCTTTTAGGGTCTCGTTATATCGGAACTGAACGTCGTCAGGCACCTTTTCGGCATACCGGCTGTACAGTTGCTTGTACCATTTATTGGCTTTTTCCAGATTTCCACTGAAGTAATGGGAATCCCCGGCCTTGGAAAGCAGTTCCATACTGTGTTCCGCACCGTGCTGCGCTAGGACAAGGTCAAATATCCTGGCCGCTTCCGCATACCACATTTTTGAATAGTAGGCATTGCCCTGAGCGATCAACTTTTCCGTAATCCCCTTTTCGATGACATTGGGAGCAACATCACGGAAGGGTTTACTTTCCGATGAGTCAACATTGCTCTTATATGGAGCGTGGGAACTGGCCACAGTGGATGGGCCTTCGTTGGCATAGTCCATGAGGGTAGCCTCTTGGGACATGGCCCCAAAGGAAATCAATAAAAGAAAAAGCAAGATATGTCTTTTCATTACCGCTCCAGCTGCACAAATGGCATTGGCGCCATTTGGAGGTTAAGCAAGTGGGCTTAACGTTTGTTTCTGACCACTAAAGTAGAGCAAGAAAAGGGGGAGAATAACTTTTTGTTGTGAAAGGATGGTTTTTTGGCGTGTAATCCAATATAATGTGGTTCTTCATCGACAAGCCCCCAAAATATGAGGGCTTTATTGATGTAAAACCCGATAAGTCAAGAATAAAATTAGGAGTTTGATTCTTTGCTTCCGCCTTCCAATTTTTCCTCTTCCTTGGAAGCATCCTTGAATTCCTTTATGCCACTTCCTAGACCTCTCATAAGTTCAGGGATTTTTTTGCCCCCGAAGAGCAAAAGAACCACAACGACAATGAGTACGATCTGCCATGGGCCGAGCATACCTAGCAAAATAGTTTGAGCAATCATAACTTCAAAACCTTTAAATGAAAAGTAAAATTACTAAAAAGAAGTGGAAGAGCGCACCGGATTAACGAAAATTAGCAATTAAGAAGGCCTGTAGGAAATTGATACAAGGCTTTTTAAAAAGCTTAACACCAATATTAAAATCTAAGATTATCTTTGTTCTTATGGCAAAGGACAAAAAGAAAAGAAAGGAAATAAGGCGCAAGCTACTGCACAAGTACCGCTTGGTCATCCTCAACGAGAGCACCTTTGAGGAAAAGATTTCGTTCAAGCTGAGCAGGCTCAACGTTTTTGTCACGGGAACCTTGTTCATTATTGTACTGATAGGGCTCACCACCCTGATCATTGCCTTTACCCCGCTCAGGGAATACATTCCTGGATACTCTTCCACCAAATTGAAACGCCAGGCCACCGAGCTCACCTACAAAACCGATTCCTTGGTCACGGTCCTAAACTATACCAATCGGTATTTGGATAATGTCCGGATGGTTTTAAGAGGGGACATCGAGAACAACCAAGTGAACCGTGACTCCCTTTTTGAGCAGTATAAACTGGATCCGTCTACAGTAGACCTCACCCCTATTCGAGAAGACCTGCTCCTGCGCGAAGAAGTGGAGTTGGAGGATAAGTACAACCTGTTTGAACGGAACATCGAAAACTTGGGTACGTTGATGTTCTCGCCTATCACAGGGACCATGTCACAGGGCTTTGACATAAAAACGAAACACTTTGCAGTTGACCTGGTGGCACCAAAAGATACTCCGGTAAAATCCATTGCTGATGGCACGGTGCTCTTTGCCGAATGGACCTCGGAAACAGGATATGTCATCATCATTGAACATCAGGATGGTTTTACCTCGGTGTACAAGCACAACGGTTCCTTGACCAAATCACAGGGAGACCTGGTCAAAGCGGGGGAGGTCATTGCATCCATCGGGAACACGGGAGAGCTCACCACGGGTCCCCACCTGCATTTTGAACTTTGGAGAAAGGGAAAACCAGTAGACCCCCAGAACTATATCGACTTTGATTAGATGTCATTAAAAGCACAAGCCGCAAAGATTTTTGCCAGAAGGGTGGCCCGAAGGACCGCAAAATGGACCAAAAAACCTATTCAGGCCCAACAGAAAGTATTCTTCGACTTGATCGCCACGGCCAAGCAGACCCAATTTGGAAAGGACCATGGTTTTGACCACATACAATCCCATAGTGACTTTGTGAAAAAAGCACCTATCAGGGACTATGAGGCGCTGAAAACATATGTACAGAAAATCATTGACGGTGAAAACGATGTGCTATGGCCCGGCAAGCCCATCTATTTTGGCAAGACCTCGGGCACCACTTCCGGGGCCAAGTACATACCCATTACCAAGGAATCCATAAAATACCAAGTGCAGGCCTCTAGAAATGCCATTTTAAGCTATATCCACGAGACGGGCAACGCCGACTTTGTGGACGGTAAGATGATTTTTTTGCAAGGCAGTCCGGTATTGGAAGAAAAAGGGGGCATCAAACTGGGGCGACTTTCGGGAATATCGGCCCATTACGTTCCCAATTATCTGCAAAAGAACCGATTGCCCAGTTGGGAGACCAATTGCATAGAGGATTGGGAAACGAAGGTGGACAAGATTGTGGAAGAGACCGAACAACAAAACATGACGGTCATCGCAGGAATCCCCTCTTGGGTACAGATGTATTTTGAAAAACTCCACGCCAAGACCGGACAAAAAGTGGGCGAACTGTTCAAAGAGTTCCAGTTGTTCATCTACGGAGGGGTCAACTATGAACCCTACCGTGCCAAATTTGAAAACTTGATCGGCAGAAAAGTGGACAGTATAGAGCTGTTCCCGGCAAGTGAAGGGTTTTTTGCCTATCAGGATTCACAAAAGGAAAAAGGCATGCTCTTGCTTTTGGACTCGGGCATCTTCTATGAGTTCGTCAAAGCAGATGAATTTTTCACCGAAAATCCAAAAAGACTCACCATCGCTGAAGTGGAGCTCGATGTGGACTACGCCATGGTCATTTCCACCAATGCGGGACTTTGGGCCTATGACATCGGGGATACCGTTCGGTTTGTTTCCAAAGACCCTTATCGGATCATTGTTTCGGGAAGGATCAAGCATTTTATTTCAGCCTTTGGCGAGCATGTCATTGCCAAAGAAGTGGAAGAAGCCCTGAAATTGGCCGTGGACCAGACCGATGCTTTGGTCAACGAGTTCACTGTTGCCCCCCAGACCAATCCGGAAAATGGTGAATTGCCCTATCATGAATGGTTTATTGAATTTGAAAGGACACCTTCGGACATTTCCAAGTTTTCCAGCATCATGGAGGAAAGCATGAAAAAACAGAACAGCTACTATTACGACTTGATTATAGGAAATATTCTCCAGCCCTTGGTAATCACTTCCATCCAGCCTGGTGGTTTTCAGGAATACATGAAAACAGTGGGCAAATTGGGAGGCCAGAACAAGGTGCAGCGCCTCTCCAACGACCGTAAGGTTGCTGATGGATTACAGCCGTTTAAAATGAGATAGTTAGGAATTGACTTGCTATTAGGGGAATTCGTGTATTTTTGCCAGAACGAATGATGGCTACACAAGTAAAACAGACCACAAGGGCACAAGAGTCCACCAACGCCATAGAGCGCCTGTACATCACCATGCGCCATTTGCTCAACCGTGGGTTCTACAAACCTTCGGGAGTTTCCGGAAATGCGCTGAGGACTGCTCTGCTCCTTTTACGGCCAGAAATTTATGGCACCGTTGCCGAGGACAAGGCCGAGTTGAACGGCTTGGTCTATGTGTTGGAACGATTGCCCGAAGGCATAGAAGAATGCCGTTTCATCAATCTGACTTCGGATGAAGGTTTTTCCAAATCACATTTAAAGCCCATTGTACCGCCCAAGCGGAGAAGAAACTGCTACCGTATCGACAATGAGCAGATGAACATTGAGATAACCCGTGGCAGGAGCGACATTTACGACATCCTTACCCACCTTACCTTTTTGTTCATCGAATCTGGAAAAATATGCCGAAGGGTATTGGTGGAAGACGGCAATGCCACGATACGGGATTGGGACAAGTTGACCGAGTTTGTGCTGAAGGAAGAAAAAGGGGACGACCAACGAGAGGTCGCCATGATTCATGTGGCGAACATTTTGGGAAGGACCTTTGATGAGGTAGGCGACATCCAAGAAAAGCTCAAGACCCCCGAAGATCCCGACCGTTTTTTGAACGTGATCTATTGGTTGGGCAAACTGGCCATAGAAGAAGAGACTACAGGAAACAAAAGGACCATTACATTCAGTCCATTATTGCGTGAACGATTGGGGCACCACATCCATGGGGAGCGCTGGGCCGATAAGATAAAGCAGACCCTTAAGGACAACAATCTGTTGCAAAGACCATTGCATATCATAAGTGCGAATATGCACAGCGTGATGAACTCCCTGTTCGCAAAAAAGGCATTGGCCAAGGAGTTCCCCGAAGCCGATTCATTAAAGATCTATGAGGCCCTGAGTTCGGAAAAGAACAAAAACCTCAACAAAAAAGTAAAGGATCTGGCCGAGAAAAACGGAATGGTTTTTTTGGACGACCAATCTGGGACCAATATCGACGTACAGATATTCGACACGGCCAAATTTGGAAATGGAAGTTGCTGTTATGAACTGCCCAAAGGAATGCCAGAGGAAGAAAAACCCGTTATATTTGTGATGGACTATGCCTTTGGGGAACAGGCCTATGAAACCATAGATGAGCTGTTGAAGCCACTCGAGGAAGGTGCGGAAAAGTATTTCTTGAACGTGGACTCGGTCTCCATCATGGGCAAGGCAGGTATTCTGGAAGGAGGCAAGGGGGATTTGATGATACCTTCGGCCCATATTTTTGAGGGTACGGCGGACAACTATCCGTTCAACAATGAGCTAAGTGCCGCTGATTTTCAAGGGCAAGGCCTTAAGGTGATGGAGGGGACCATGGTGACCGTTTTAGGGACCTCCTTGCAGAACAAGGACATCCTCCGGTTCTTTTACGAATCCACATGGAATGTGATAGGGTTGGAAATGGAAGGGGTGCACTACCAAAAGGCAGTGCAATCTGCATCTCAGATACGCAAGAGCATCAAAGAAGGAGTGAAGGTAAGGTATGCGTACTATGCTTCGGACAACCCTTTGGAAACAGGTAGCACCCTGGCCTCGGGAGGTTTGGGAACAACAGGGGTAAAACCCACATATTTGATCACGGACAGGATTTTAAAACAAATATTCAATTCATAGCTATATGGCAGACCAACCCACAAAACAGAGCACATCGGACGAAATAGATTTGGGACAACTGTTTCAGGTGATCGGTAGGGGCTTTCAGAAGTTCTTCAATTTTATAGGGAGTATTTTCAAGGGTATTTTCCATGCGGTGCTGCTCTTTCTCTTATTTATCCAAAAAAACATCATAGTACTAGGCATCGCTATCATAGTAGGAGGGATTGGAGGATATTTACTGGACATGATCACTCCTGACAGGTATGTTTCCAAAATGGTGGTCGAGCCAAACTTCAACAGTGTACAACAGTTGTACAACAATATTTCATTTTACAATGATTTAGCAGATGCCAAGGATTCTGTGGCATTGGCCACGGCATTGAATATTACAGAGCATGAAGCGGCCAGCATAAAAGAAATTTTTGTTGATTCTTATTCGGACGAAAACCAAAAGATAAGACTGTTCGATGAATTTATCCGGGAACTGGACACCACCACCCAAAAAACCATAGACCTTGAAAACTATTTGAAAAACTTCAATTCGTTGGACGCGAGGTTTCACCAAATATCGGTCATCAGTATAGATAATAGGGTGGCCAAAAAATTGCAACCCGCCGTTATAGGCTCCATTTCGGTAAACGACTACTTTAAGTTGCAGAAAAAAATCAACGATGAAAACCTTGCCCTTCAGGATACCATCTATAGAAATCAATTGGCAGAAATAGACTCACTTCAAAGCTTATATCGAACGGTACTTGTCAAAGAGGCGGACAAGCCCATGCAAGGGACCAGCATCAATATGGGAGAGGGTGGAAAAAGCAACAATAGGGAGCTCGCCTTGGTACAAGAAAAGGACATCTTGAAGGAAAAATTGGTAGAGTTGAACGAAGAACGTGCCAATAAATCAACAATCATTAATGTGATCAGTGATTTTCCCACAAGAGGAGTGCAACAGAAGGGAATCTGGAAAAGTTACAAGTTTAAAATGCCTATTTTGTTATTGGCCTTGGCCTTGGGAATACTTGGCATACTTGAGCTGAACCGATTTTTGAAAACGTACAACAAAGAATAGCCCATAATTTGTTTGAACCAAAAAAGCCTTGGTCCGAATTTTGAAAGCGCCACTTCATGAAAAGGATTCTTGTAACTGGATCGGCGGGCCAAATGGGCCAGACCCTCAGGGAGCTTGCTCCTTTTGTAAAGGATACGTTTTTTGATTTTAGGGATTCATCCGAGTTGGACATTACCGACCAAGAAGTGATCAATAGCATTTTTCAAACGGGGAACTATGACTATTGCATCAATTGTGCCGCTTACACCAATGTGGAACAGGCGGAGAAGACTCCAGAACCCGCTTTTGCAGTAAATGCTGAAGGGATCAAAAATTTGGTGAGCGCTTGTAAGGAGCATGGGGTTGTTTTAATCCACGTCTCAAGCGATTATGTGTTTGATGGCACAAAAGAAGGCCCATATACCGTTGAAGATGAAACCAACCCAATCAACGAATATGGAAAGTCCAAACTCAAAGGAGAACAGTATATCCGACAGATATGGCCCAACCACTATATTATCCGGACATCTTGGCTGTATAGTAAAAAGTACGGTCATAATTTTTATAGGACCATTGTAAAAAAAGCATCGGAAGGGCAAGATCTTCATATCACGGATGAACAAATAGGGTGCCCTACAAATACGGAATCCTTAGCTAGCTATATCATCAAAAACCTCTTATCTGGCGAAAAGTCTTTCGGTACCTATCATGTCACCGATGGCAAGCCCATGACCTGGTATGATTTCGCCGAGCTAATTCTGAAAGAAAACGGCCTGTCAGACAAGGTGAACATTGTTTTGGATAGGAATTATCGTACTTTCGCAAAAAGGCCAAGGAACAGCGTTCTTTCTTGAACACACAAAAGTTACGGAATGTTTTTGGCCATTTTACAAGAGGTGAAAATGAAAAAAAGCACCCCCAAAAGCATTTTAATCACAGGAGGAGCAGGCTTTATAGGCTCCCATGTAGTAAGGCGCTTTGTAAACAGCTATCCGTACTACCATACCTATAACCTTGATGCCCTGACCTATGCGGGCAATCTGGAAAACTTAAAAGACGTGCAGGAGGCCCGAAACTATTCCTTTGTCAAAGGGGATATTGTGGATACCGACTTCATCAACCACCTTTTTTCCCAAACCAAGTTTGATGGCGTGATCCATTTGGCCGCAGAATCCCATGTGGATCGTTCCATTTCCAATCCATTGTCCTTTGTAAGGGCGAATGTGCTTGGCACCGTAAACTTGCTGAATGCTTCATTGAGTGCCGCAAAGGACAACCCAAGTTTCAAGTTCTATCATATTAGCACAGATGAAGTGTATGGCACTTTGGGCGATACAGGTCTTTTTACGGAAATGACTCCTTATAGTCCGAATTCCCCATACTCTGCCTCCAAGGCAAGCTCGGACCATTTTGTGAGGGCCTATGGGGAAACCTATGATTTGCCCTTTGTGATTTCCAATTGCTCCAACAATTATGGCCCCAACCATTTTCCCGAGAAGCTGATTCCTCTTTTCATCAATAACATCATCAATAATAGACCTTTGCCCGTATATGGCGATGGAAACTATACCCGTGATTGGTTGTATGTGAAAGACCACGCCGAGGCCATTGATTTGATATTCCACAAAGGGAAAAATGGGGAAACCTACAACATTGGAGGTTTTAACGAGTGGAAGAACATCGATCTGACAAAACTATTGTGCCGTTTGATGGACAAAAAGCTCAATAGAATGAAGGGAACATCGGAAAAACTGATCACTTTTGTAAAAGATCGTCCCGGACACGATTTGCGATATGCCATAGATGCTTCCAAGATCAATAGGGAATTGGGCTGGAAACCGTCCGTGACCTTCGAGGAAGGCTTGGAACGCACCATTGATTGGTATTTGGACAACCAAGAATGGCTGGACCATGTCACTTCTGGGGATTATACATTGTACTATCAGAAACAATATCAACCGTAGAGCAGTATGAAAGGAATCATTTTGGCAGGGGGAACCGGCAGCAGACTGCACCCATTGACCCTTTCGGTGAGCAAACAATTGATGCCCATCTATGACAAGCCTATGATTTATTACCCGCTGTCTACCCTTATGTATGCGGGAATCCAAGAAATACTTATCATTTCCACCCCAAAGGACCTCCCACTGTTCCAAGAATTGTTGGGCGATGGCCAAAAGTATGGCTGTTCGTTTTCCTATGCTGTCCAAGAAGACCCAAACGGATTGGCAGAGGCCTTTATCATTGGTGAGAAGTTTATCGGGCACGACAAAGTGGCGTTGGTACTTGGTGACAATATCTTTTATGGAACCGGACTGTCCAAGCTGTTACAATCCAACAATGATCCGGATGGAGGAATTATCTATGCCTATAGGGTGAATGATCCCAAGCGATATGGTGTGGTGGAGTTTGATGTCGAAGGAAAGGCCATCAGCATAGAGGAAAAACCCGAAAGCCCTAAGAGCAATTACGTGGTGCCAGGCATCTATTTTTATGACAACGAGGTGGTTTCCATAGCCAAAAGCATACAACCAAGTGCAAGAGGAGAGTTGGAAATAACGGATGTCAACAAGGAATACTTGAAAAGAGGCAAGCTTAATGTGAGTATTCTCGATCAAGGAACGGCTTGGTTGGATACCGGCACGTTCCAGGCCCTGATGCAGGCCTCACAATTTGTTGAGGTAATCGAGGAACGCCAAGGCGTGGTCATAGGAGCAATAGAAGTGGCAGCCTATGAGATGGGCTACATCAGCAAAGAACAATTTAAGGAATTGGCCCAACCACTGCTAAAAAGTGGATATGGCAACCGCCTTTTGGGCATTTTGAACAAAGAGGTATGATCAAGGCAACGGAGACTAAGCTTAAAGGTTGTTTTATTTTGGAGCCCACCATATTCGAGGACGAAAGGGGTTATTTCTTTGAAAGTTATAACCACAAGAATTTCTGCGAAGCCATTGGAAGAGAGGTGAATTTTGTACAGGACAATCAATCTTTTTCAAAGAAAGGAGTGCTTCGCGGCCTCCATTTTCAAAAAGGAGAACATGCACAGGCAAAATTGGTTTCAGTGTTTCAAGGAAAGATTCAAGATGTGGCGGTTGATATGCGTAAAGATTCCCCCACTTTTGGCCAGCACATATCGATTGAATTAAGCGATACAAACAAAAAACAGCTTTTTGTTCCAAAGGGGTTTGCCCACGGTTTTTTAACGCTGAGTGAATCTGCCCAAGTGTTTTATAAGTGTGACAATTGCTATAATCCCGAGGCAGAGAGTGGGATTCGATATGATGATGTTTCCTTGGGAATTGATTGGGAAATAGGCCCTAATGGTTTGATGCTTTCGGAAAAGGACAAAGGATTAGTGGGTTTTAAAAACTATGCGGTTTGAGTTTGCCCGACAATTATTTAAGAGTGGAGATTGTTTTTGATTTTATATGGTGGCATATTTAAAAAGACTTAAAGTTTTCTTGAAAAAGGAACAGCTTTCATAAGCTATGGTCAAAATGTCATAAGGAGAAAATTTTATTGACACCACATGAAGGATATTATGTCAGGATAAAAACAGAAGAGTTCAAAAATTAATTATAAGCATTGATTTTTATCCCAAAGGAGGATATTTGTTCTAGATTTGTTTTTGTATTTGAAAATACAATGTTAAACATACATGTAATATGAAAAACAAAATGGATGTCACATAAAATCCTAAGGAAAAAAGAATAGACATTTATTTAGAAATTCGAATTCAACAAGGAAAAAAATTAGTTAAAAACCCTTCTTTTCAATTTTTTTTTGAAAAACCAAATAGTAACTTTTATCTTTTTTTGGCTTGGCCAAATGGCTTTTTTTGCATTGAATTTTATTTCATCGCAAGAATTGGAAATCGCTCAATATGGATTATATAATATCATTTTGGCTGTTATAATGTTTGGAATGAGATTTATGGAAGTCGGAATAGGAGACTATTATGTTATTGAAGGAGAGGTACGGATTTTGAATACAATCTTTAAGGTCAATCTGATAAAAGGACTCATAATATCAATAGGACTTTTATTGTCAAGCTTTTTTTTTGATCCATTCTATGGAACCTCTGATTTGTTTGGTCCGATAGCAATTTCTTCCATAATTTTTGTGCTTGAACCATTAAAAAACCCTATGGTTTATGAATTGTACAAGAAAAGACAGATGGCCAGAATCGTTCTTATAGAGAAAGGCAGTTATTTGTTGGGTCTGATGGCGGGTATTGGATTAATGATTCACTTTAAGAGTATTTGGGCATTGGTTTTTGCTTATATCTTATATTTTGTGATTCAGACCGTTGTCAGCTATTTTTTTATACCTGTTCATAATTTAAAGGGATTTGACAAGAAATACGCCAAGAATCTTATTCATTTCTCAAAGCAAATACTAGGATTTATTTTGCTAACTTATTTTATTAGACAAGGATTGGATTTGGTTGTTCCAAAACTGATTGGTATAGAATCCTTTGCCGTTTATGCCTTCACTTTTTTAATAGGGATTTCACCTACAAATTTTTTGATTTATCCCTTGAATAAATTGATTTATCCCGTGTATGCGGCCCAAAAGGAAATGAAAGAAAGCCTATCGTTGGTTTTTAACAAAATAGTACAGGAAACAGGGGTTTTGCTAACACTGTTTTCTTTACTGATTTATTTCACCGCACCTGTTTTTCTTAAAAAGATAAACCACATAGAATTGTTGGAAATGGAACTGTTACAATATATTCTGGTGTATGGGGTACTTAGGGGTGTGACTGCGAATTTGGGTGTTATCTATAGGAATTTGGCAGAGCAAAAAACGTATAATAGGATTTTAATTTTAGAAGCCGTTGTACTATTCCTACTTTTGCCAATCATAGGCCACTCCCCAACAGGGATAATATTCGCCTTGGGAATAGCTTTATTGGTTCATTTGACTACTGGATTGATTTATCTTAAACAAAGGGTTAGGATAGATTATAAAGGGTTAGGATTTAGTTTTTTGACGTGCTTTTTGCTGCTTTTGATTGAGCTTGCACTACATAATGCCATTGAAAATGCATACGTGTTAATACTTTTGAACATAGTATTATTGGGATGGGTTTTGTTGAGATTTATGAGATCGATGAAAAAATATTTTTAAAATGAGAACTACTGATTTAATAAAAAAAACTTCAAGATACCTTCTTAGGGAAGCCAAATACATTGTCAGTGGGAAACCATATTTTCTAAACTACCCGACTGCCACATTGTGCAACCATAAATGTGTAATGTGCAATATCCACGAAATTAAACAACGGGATGAGGTTTCGATTAAGGGTTTGGATGAAATATTATCAGACCCCCTATTTGATAACATTGAATCCATAGGACTAAGTGGTGGGGAGCCTTTCATGAAAAAGGATTTGGTGGAGGTAATAGCTGTTTTGGTATCAAAGCTAAAAAGCCTTCAACATTTTTCGATAAACAGTAATGGCCAGCTTCCAAATCGGATTAAAGAATGGTTACCTGAAATAAAAAAACTTTGTGAGCAAAACAAAGTACAGTTCAATATGGTTTTGAGCATGGATGGGGTTGGAGAAATACACAATGAAGTAAGGGGAAGACCAAATGCATGGGGCCAATTGGAGTCATCATTTGGCCACATAAAGGGCAATGGGATGGTCCCAAGTATATTGATGACAATTCATAAAAGGAACTATCAAGATGTTTTTAATGTTTACGCTTATAGTCTAAGCAACGGAATTGTACCCTACTTTGGTGTGGCAACTGTTATTGAAAGGCTTGGAAATGAACACATACACGATCAGTTTGCCATTTCCCAAAAGGATAGATATTACATATGGGAGTTCTATCAGAATTTATCCAGGGATAAAAGATTTGGGATAAACAAACGCATATGGTATGATATGCTCAGTTATCAAATGCTGTATGGCCTACAAAGAAAGGCTAGCTGTGTTGCAAAGAACAAGGGTGTCTATCTCAGTGATAGCGGAAAAATTTCCTATTGTGGAGTATATGACAAAGAACTCCAAAAGTTTGATCACCCAACACTGTTAAAAAGATTTTTGGATAAACGAAATGATATAGGGATTCGCCAGAAAATGATTGATAAGCATTGCAATTCATGTATGCATGACTATCAAAGCAAACCTACTTCAAAAGACATTTATCGGTATTTTATAAATCAATATAACCTTCCCCAGGCCAAAAGAGTTCTCCGAGGTGAGATTTACAGAAGATTTAACTCAAAAAACAATCTTGAAAACAAGAAAGTTAAGGTTAAAAATATTTTATTGTACGGTTGGTTTGGGACCGAAACCATTGGGGACAAAGCTATTTATGGTGAAATTATCAGGTATTTTAAGGAATATTTTGATCAAGATGTCCACTTTACCATTGCAAGTAATATGAGGGCATATACCGAACGCACTCTCATAGAATTAAACCTTGAAAAAAATGATATAAAAATATTGACAATAGATGAAATAAAAGGACAAGTGGGCAATCATGACCTTTTTGTCTATTGTGGCGGACCAATCATGGGTTATTCCGATTTATACGATCATTATGAGATTGTCAATAAAGCCAATCGATTGGGAAAATATACCATGATCTATGGGGCAGGCTTCAGTCCAATCAAAAAAGCCCTATATAAAAAAGTTGCCCTGTCAATGATAGAGCAAAATGACCTTGTGGTTTTAAGGGACAGTGAAAGCCTGGAAACCGTGAATAAAGGATTGGGAGGAGAAAGATCGTTAAGGACCAACATAATTGATCCCGCATATATATGGGCCATGAACCAAAAAGCAGCAGGGCCAAAGACAGAAGTGCCCACGCTGGGAATTTCCTTCAGAGTGTTTCCGAATGACAACTTTTTGGGCTGTACCATCCATGAATCTTTGAACCGAAGAATTGAGGCCTACATTAAAATCGCAAATGAGTTCATTCAAGAAAATGACGGGCATGTTGTTCTTGTACCCATGAACTCCTATCATGTAGGGGGAGACGACAGGAAGGCCTTATATTTAATATATCAAGGCATAGAAAATAAAGAAAAGGCAAGCCTGTTAAGTGGATATTATTCTCCAAAGGAGACCTTGGAACACTTTGCCACGTGCCACTATTTCATTGGAATGAGGTTTCATTCAAGTGTTTTTGCCAATGCCTTGACAATCCCCACCGTAGGGGTTGAATACGTGTTGCCTAAGGGAAAAGTGACCCATTTGTACAATAAGTTGGGGTTGGGTGAAAACCTAATCAACATCAAGAATTTGGATTATGGAATTTTAAAAGAGAAATTAAATTATATAATTGAAAATAAAGAGAAAATAAAACTGCAGCTAAAGCAACTTAATAAGCAATTCCTTGAGGAGTATGAGAGTACCCTCAAAACCCATATCGATAGGATGTTGGACAAATAGGAAAATATTAAGATTATTCTTTGAGAAAAATTGATTCATATGGCAAAATAAGGATAACGGTAAGCACATTGTTGGCATTGTTGTTTTTGGGCTTGCTTGTTTTTGGCAAAGGGTTTACCAAAACGCCGGTATCTTCAGGTATTTATTTGTATGATGTGGCCCTTGTTGCAATATGTGCTCTGGCTTTATTGAAAGTTAGGAGAAAATACCAATTGGCGCATATGCTGTTTCCCTTGGTGTTATCTTTGGGCTACTTGGTTATTTCAATTATAAAACAATATGGCTCCGAATATTTGCCTCTCACCATAAGGCAATATGCCATTTTTATTTATATATGGATTGCCTATTTTTTGGCAAATTATTTTTTCCGCTCTCGCGGGTCCGTGGAAAGGGCCACAAGATTTATAGTTCTATTTTCCAAATCATCAATTGTTATTCAAGTAATATTCTTATTATTTGTTTTTTTTACGGGCTATACCAACAATGAAGTTATTTTGGGCCACAATTATGTCTCCCCAATAGCTATTTTAGGAACCATTACCTTTGGAGCCTATGCATTGGTCTATATGGACAGTAAGCTGAAAAGTGCATTTTTAATGCTTATTGCCTTCCTAATAAGCTTTAGTTTTGGCCATGCCTCCGCCTTTTTGGCTTTGTTGGTTGTATTGCTATATTTTCTGTTCCTAAAGATCAGCACCAAACAACGCATAATAGGACTTGCCCTTATAACATTGTCCTCAATAATACTTTTTGTTTTCCCTCAATTTAGGGATGTAAACGTATCATGGCGATTGGAATATTGGGGACATGTACTTAACAATGTTATCGTTTCCAATTACGGGATATTTGGCAATGGATTTGGGGTACCTTATTCCACTTTGGAATTTGGCACGGCAATATATAATGAATACGGCTCAAATGTGCTTGTGAATGATTACAACCCGCTCTCTAGGTGGTTGGTCGCTCCTCATAATTCCTTTCTAACCTTGGCCTTCCATATTGGAATGGTCCCCTTTTTGTTTCTATTCTACCCTATTCGGAAGATAGTGCCCCTGTCTTTTCAGGACAGAGAAAAAACAAAAGAACTGAAATTTTTGATGATATCCATTCTCGGACTAATGGTTTGGGCCTCTTTTAATGTAATCTTGGAGTTGCCCCATTCCTCCCTATATTTTTGGCTGGTATTTTTTACACTTTCATTTAGTCTAAAGTTTAACAAGCCTGGAACACAATGACAAAAATTCTATTTGCCGTTCAACTCCCCCCCCCTATTCATGGTGCCTCCATGGTAAACAAAACGATTTATGAAAACGCCAAGGTCAACAACCAATATGAATTGGATCTGTTGGAAATCCAGCTTGCCAAAAGCATGCAGGACATGGGGAGCTTTTCTTTTGGCAAAATTGCCAATGCAGGTATGATTGTCCTCAAGCTTGTTCGAAAATTGATTCTGAATAAGTATGATCTGGTATATTTAACTCTATCCCCATTAGGTTTCGCATTCTATAAAGACGTTATACTGATAACCATATTAAAATTGTTTAACCAAAAAATTCTTTTCCACTTGCACGGAAAGGGAATAAGGGATGAATTGAATTCTTCCTTTAAAAGGAAAATGTACCGGTATGTTTTTAAGAACGCCGAAATCATTCATTTGGCCAAATCCCTAACCATGGACATAAAACCGGTTTATTCCAAAGAACCCCATATTTTGGCAAACGGGATTCCAAAAATTAGCATGGACTCACAAAGGAAAGGCCGCCACAAAGTGAGGTTTGTATATCTTTCCAATTTAATGAAGGACAAGGGTATTTTATTGTTTGTAGAAGCTATAACAAAGCTTAAAGGGTATTCGGACCAGTTTGAGGTCTATATCATAGGGCCATCGGCAGATGTCAAATTGGAGGATATCAAGGACCATCTTATAAAAAATGAAATAAACAATGTCCGGGTCATTGGGCCCGCTTATGGCCCTGATAAGCACAACTTTTTGTTTAAATCTGATGTGTTCGTGCTTCCTACCTTTTATAAGAATGAGTGCTTCCCAATCACCATATTGGAGGCATTCCAAGCGGGGCTGGCCGTTATTTCTTCCAACAATGGGGCAATTCCCGACATGGTCGAAAACGGGGTCAATGGTTTTTTGGTGAGCACAGAGTCTCCAGAGGAATTGGCAGACAAAATGTTATATTTAATAAATAACAGAGAGGTGTTGGAGAAGATGAGATCAAACAACAAACAAGAATATAAAAACAAGTATACAGAGGAAATATTCATAGATAATTTCTTGAAGATTCTCGATGAAGTTTTAAATAAAAAAAATGTCAATAGTACGATTTAATCAGCTTAGGTACGACAAGGTTGTTGAGATTGAGCAGATCGAAGTGGAGAGCACAAACAGGCCCGACGTAACCCATAAATATAGGAAAGCTCTTTTTTTTTTGATTAGGGAAGGGCTTGTGAGGACCTTGGACAAAATACGATCAAAAAAGGACAAGGAATTCAGCACTTCAAATTATTTGACAAAAATAGTGGTCAGCCATCAAGGAGAAAACCTTGTCAATTATAGTACACAAACCTCTAGGGAAAAGGACCATTTTGTGGTGGACAACCGTTTTTATAAGTATGATGGGGAAATTTTTGGGGAGACTTTACATTATAACCAGTACTGTAGGGCAGAAACTGCAGGGCGGACATACTACGAACTCGCTGTTGAAGAAAGCACGACTGCACCGGTAAAGGAGGACAAAGGAGTGTTTGTCTATGGCCTAGGAGACTACTCAAGGGTTTACATAGCACCAAATCTATCCAAATCAGCAAAGATGTTCTGTGTGGATTATAGTTATCAACTGGCAAAGAACTATGCTGAAAAGTTTGGCTATAAAAATTTTGGGCTTGTACCCAAAGACAGCTATCCGTATTTAGAAAACACGGTATATCCCTTGGCCATTATTGCGACCTACCATTCAGACCACACCAGAATCGCAAAAGAGATTTTCAAAAAAAATGAGGACACAATAATATTTATTGAAAAGCCCCCCTGCGTTACCATAACGGACATTGACGATTTGATTGGGCTATATAATTCTGGCGCAAAGCTGGAAATAGGGTATAACAGAAGGTATATTCCAATATGTAGGACGATCAGGAAAAGAATATTCCAACACCAAAAGGTGATAACCATTTCTGTCAAGGAAATACTTATCAGCAAAAACCATTGGTATTTTTGGGAGAACCAGGGAACAAGAATTACAGGTAATTTGACGCATTGGATAGATTTATCGAACTATTGGATTAAAGGCCATCCAATCGAGATCAACTTGCTCGACAGCAACTCAGAAGATGAAACATTATCTGCGTCAATTCTTTATTCCGAAGGATCCTTGGTCAATTTAACCGTATCGGACAAAGGAAATTCTTTAAGAGGGGTTCAAGAGTTTATAGAGATCAGGACCAAGGATGAGACCTATTTTATCAAAGATTTTGTATCAGTAACAACATATCACAAAACAGGAAAGAAAAGCATTTCCAAAAAGCGTATTAGGAACAAGGGGCATGATAAAATGTATATAGACCTGTTGAGCACGTATAAAAATAGAGCAAGGGCCTTTTATGAAAAAGAAGATATGATAAAAACAGGATTGACGACCTTTTTCATGTCAAAAATGTATAGGGAAAATATTCGTAATTTGAACATAGCAAGGGATATGGATGTTTATTTGAAGAAATAGGCTCATAGGCCATTAAACCGACAAAAGATGTTGTTACGGAGAATAAATGCCGAAAGATTGGGTACATGGAATGTTCTTTTGATAAGTGCATTGTTGCCGTCTCCATATTATCATTTTGCATTGTTTCTTTTTATCTGCCATTTTCTATTATGGCTTAAGAACAAGTACTATCTCCATTTTAACAAACAAACATTATTTCTATCATTGCCCATTCTTGTTTATTTTCTCTTATTTGTCATAAGCCTTTTATATACTGATGATAGGTTAAATGGATTAAAGGAAATCGAGCAACATTTAACATTTTTGTTGGTTCCTGTATTGTTGACACATAGGGTTTCTTTGGATATGGCAATCAAGATTCGGAAAACTTTTTTGTTTTCCACAATTGCCTTTGTCCTATTGGCAAATATGCTTGGTCTTTACGATATTGTTCTGAACAATGCCAATACTGTTTTTTTTGAAAAAAGCCCGTACCATAGAATGATCAGTTACGGGTTAACGAGCCCTTTTAAAAATTGGCATCCAACATATGTGGTGATCTCGTTAGTGATCTCAACAATCTTTATTCTGGGCAAAAAACTTGTTTTCCCAATAATGCTATCAAGTTTTTTGTTGATTTTCATTGGAATCAATATAGTTTTATTGAACTCGATAATGGGAGTTTTTATTTTTTTATCCTTGATTCTTTATTTTTCTTTGTTGGACAGAAACTATAAAATTCTTCTTTTTTTGACCATTCCAATATTGATTGTTTTGTTTAGTAAAAACAGTAAGGAAAAGCTGGACAAAGTGTTGAGCATGGAGGTTCAAGTCACGGACAGAGATCATAAAAACAGTCTGAACCTAAGACTGGCGAAATGGAAAACATGCCTTGATGTGTTCAAAGAGAATGTATTTTTTGGAACTTCTCCAGGGGACAATAGAAAAGATATTATGAATAAATTCATCCATAATAAATTTTTGTTCTGTGCCGAAAATAAATTTGGGCCCCATAATCAATATCTTTATGTGCTAACTGCCTTTGGGCTTTTGGGAATCACACCTTTTTTTGCCGCCCTCTTTTTCCCCTTGTACTGGAAATATGAAACTGATTTCATGTTATTTACTGCTATTTTCGCACTTTTTTTTATCTCAGAAGATGTATTGGAACGAGAACAGGGGATATTTCTCTGGACCTTTTTTTACACCTTCCATTTAAATACAAATCGCGCAAAAATCAAGAATTGAAAAGGAAATACTATTACCTATGAAGAGTTTTGGGATTTCTGGGAATTTAAGTGTAATGATTGGAAAGATGTTTTGGGCATCAATCCTTTTGATTTCATGTGAGAGATCCCCCAAGGCTATAGGTACGGACGAATTGGTAAAAAATCGAAAATTCAATTATTGGGATGAATATTGGAAACCTCAGAACTGGAATGTATTGAACACAAACAATACAGACCGATATGTGGTTCCTTATGACACAATTGTTGGGGTAAATTGCGCAGCCATTTTTAACAATAAAAAGGAACCAAGGTATATTTCACAAAAGGTACCCGTAAAAGGCAAACAATACTATAAAATAACAGCTGATTTAAAAATGGACTTGGACAAGGTTCCTGGAGGTTTATTTGTCTCTGACCCGGCAAATGAAAAAATCATATCAAAGTATCAGGCCGTGTACAACAGAAAGAAAAAGAAGATCCAATTGCTGTTTTGGAATGAGGGATTGGATAGCATAGAATTAAGGCTTGGATTTATAAAGGAAGGCAATGGTGGGAACCTAAAAGTTTGTTCGATAAGATTGGAAGAGTATAAAATAGCTAGTACCTTTGTTTCCCAAAGTGCCAATGAACTAACAAAAAAACTGGACTTGAATTTTTCCAATTTGTTTGAGTTTGATAGGTCAATTTATAAATTGGCCAGATTTGTGAACAGCTCAGTTTTGGAGGGTCATGGAAAGAATGATTTAAACAGGAATTATCTAATCAGCATTTTAAAGAAAAACCACCTGAATGATTATGGCGTCTTTGATGTTATACCTAAGGACATTGACGTATACGATTTGAAATCATCACTGTTGTTAAAGGAAATCCTAACAATGTTCAACATTTATGGAACCGAGGTGAACTTTTATAAAGACGGTAAAAGAAAACACACATTATTAGAATATTTTAATCCATATGATACAAATACATATCGTTTTATAGATATGTATTTTAGTTTAAAAGCTCAGGTCGCTGAAAGAAATCCGCATTCTATCATAGAAAATGCGAGATTATGTGATTTAAATGGAAAATTCAGCTCCAAAGAATTCCTTGAAAAAAGAATTCATAATACGTCCATGAGTTCCAATGAAAACCAATTTTTGACATTCCAATTTTAGATTAATGAAACAGGTTATACAAAACTTTAAAACCGGAGATTTATATATAGATGAGGTTCCAGTTCCTGCAATTACCGATAGAATGGTTTTGGTTGAGAACAAGTTTTCGCTTATAAGTTCTGGTACGGAGAGAGGAACCGTAAAAGTGGCGAAAGCCAATCTAATTGGCAAAGCCAAGCAAAGACCTGATTTGGTGGCACAGGTTCTCCAAAACATGAAGAAGGAAGGAATAAAGGCAACATTGGACAAGGTTCGAACAAAGCTGGATTCGTTGAAAGCCCTTGGATATAGTACGTCCGGCGTCATAAAAGCTTCCCTTGACAGCAATAGTATTTTCAAACCCGGAGATCGGGTGGCCTGTGCAGGGCAGGATTATGCATCACATTCAGAATTTGTGGGGGTGCCACAGAATTTGGTCGCCAAAATCCCAGACAATGTAAGCTTTGAAGAAGCCAGTTATACCACACTTGGCGCAATTGCCTTGCAGGGGGTTCGACAAGCGGAACCAAGACTGGGGGATAAGGTTTGTGTTATCGGTTTAGGACTTTTAGGCCAGATTACCGTTCAACTTTTGAAGGCGAATGGTTGTAGGGTCTTTGGTGTGGATTTATCTCCCAAGTTGGTTGAAATATCAAAAGGAAGCGGTGCTGATGAAGCTCTTTTGAGAGGTGACGAAAACTTACTGACCGCCACGGACAACTTTACCAATGGACACGGATTTGACAGTGTAATAATAACAGCAGCAACTTCATCAAATGATCCCATAGAACTTTCCGCAATCATAAGTCGAAAAAAAGGAAAGGTAATCGTGGTCGGAGCTGTTAAAATGGATATTCCAAGAGACCCGGATTTTTACAGAAAGGAATTGGAACTGAAAATGTCGTGTTCTTACGGACCGGGAAGGTATGATGTGAACTATGAGGAAAACGGCAATGACTATCCCCTTGCTTATGTCCGATATACGGAGCAAAGAAATATGGAGGCCTTTCTGGATTTGGTGTCCCAAGGAGTAATTCGCTTAAATGATTTAACTACCCATGTTTTTGATATTTCAGAAGCGGAAAAGGCATACGAAATTGTTATGGGAACCAACCCAGAACCACATATTGGAATTTTATTGTCCTATCCGGATTCTTCTGAAGGAAAAGATTCTACCAGTGTGCCATTGTCAAGAAACAAACCGTTGGGAGCATTGAATGTTGGGTTTATTGGAGCGGGAAGTTTTGCCCAAAGTTACTTGATACCACATGTTAAATCCTGGGGAGAAGCATCTTTGGATACGGTAGTAACTACTAAGGGGATTTCCGCTAAAAACGTTGCCTCAAAGTTTTTGTTCAACAACGCATCTACCTCTTCTGCAGATGTTTTGAACAATGATGGCATAAATACGGTCTTCATAGCCACCCCGCATAATTCGCATGCCAAATATGTGGTTGAATGTTTAGAAGCGGGAAAAAATGTATTTGTCGAAAAACCTTTGGCAATGAACACCGAGGAACTCATAAAAGTAAAAAGCGCCTATGAAACAAATCAAGGCCTTTTGATGGTTGGTTTCAATAGAAGGTTTTCCCCTTTGGCGAGCAGAATAAAAGCTGAGTTTGAGAACAATGGAGAACCCAAGGTAATCAATATAAGGATCAATGCAGGGTTCATACCAAAGGAACACTGGACTCAGAATCCTGAGCTGGGAGGAGGTAGGGTCATAGGGGAGATGTGTCACTTTATTGACCTTTTCCAGTTTTTTGTCGATGCAAAACCGGTTAAGGTCTATGCAGAATGCATAAAGACCAATAATACACAGATTACACCAGAGGACAATATTTCTGTTGTGGTTTCTTTTGGTGATGGCTCTATAGGAAATTTACTGTACTTGGGCAACGGGGATAAATCAATGCCCAAAGAGCTGGTCGAAGTGTTTTCGGGTGGAAAGATTGGTAGAATTTTTGATTTTAGAAATGGCTCCATTCACAAGAACAACAAAGAAATTAAATTAAAGGAATCAGGTAAGGGACATAGACAAGAGGTCATGGCTTTTTTGGCCTCGTTGAAAGACAATGGTAAAGAGCCAATACCATTTGAGTCTATTTATAATACCACTCTGGTTACCTTTAAGATCCTCGATTCCTTGGTAACCGGGTTGCCCCAAACCATAAATTGATATTTTTCCTACATGGATATGGTCACTGAATCGTTTAATGGATTAAAAGAGTATTGCGAGGCTGAAAATTACATGGGGTGGGACCCATATGATGGATTGAATAGCTGGGTAATCCAACGGACCTTTTTGGGGAAATCAAGTTATTTCAGACTTGCCTGGATCCAACTTTTTAAGCGAAGTCCTTTTAATTTCAGGAAAATTTTTGGCGTAAAAAAAGGATATAATCCCAAAGGGATCGGCCTATTTGTGATTGCATATTGCAACATGGCCAAACTATACCCCGATAAGAAAGAATTCCGTGACAAGGTGGAATTTTTAGCTGACAAATTGGTCGAACTGAGATCAAATGGTTATTCAGGAGCTTGTTGGGGATATAATTTTGATTGGCAAGCGAGAGCTTTTTACCAACCTAAAGGGACACCTACAGTAGTCGCGACAAGTTTTGTGGTTGAATCATTATTTATGGCCTTTGACTTAATTGGAAAACTGGAATACAAAGATGTTGCACTAAGTAGCGCAAAGTTTGTTCTTAAAGACCTAAATAGGACATATGACGAAAGTAACAACTACACCCTCTCCTATTCTGCATTGGACAACACTCAAGTTTTTAACGCTGGCTTATTGGGAGCCAAGCTTCTTGCGCTATGTTACAGGTACGGAGGCAAGGAGGAAAATATAAAGGAGGCCAAGAGAATATGCGCTTATGTCTGTAATAAACAAAATGATGATGGGTCCTGGGCATATAGTACGCTCCCGTACCATCAATGGGTAGATAGTTTTCACACGGGTTTCAATCTGGAATGCCTCTATGCATATACCAAAATATCAGGTGACAATACTTTTCAGGAGAACATTGATAAGGGGCTTAAATACTATTTGGACAATTTTTTTATGGCAGATGGAAGGGCCAAATATTATAACAATAAGGTTTATCCCATAGACATTCATTCCCCCGCGCAACTAACCGTAACACTTTGCAAAATGAACCTTGCCTATGAAAACATTGAACTTGTTGACCGGGTTCTAAAGTGGACCATTGACAATATGCAGGACGGCGAAGGGTTTTTTTATTATCAGAAAAAGAAAAATATAAGCTCAAAAATCCCTTATATGAGATGGGCACAATCTTGGATGCTCTATGCAATGAGTTTTTATATCAAAAATCAAGGAAATAATGTCTAGAGTAAAAATCCTTCAAACATCCATAGATAATTTGGATATGTCTGAAACTTTAAGCAGAATTTCCAAAACTATTTCAAACAACGAACAGATTCACCATGTAGTGGTCAATGCAGGTAAGATTGTTGCAATGCAATCTGATAAAGAACTTAGAACAAGTGTAAACAGTGCCGATTTGATTAACGCAGATGGTCAGGCAGTTGTATGGGCATCAAGAATATTGGGGAAACCAATTAAGGAGCGTGTTGCAGGGATAGATTTAATGCAGAGACTTGTTGAGTTGGCCCATGTGAAGGGATATAAAATTTTCTTTTTTGGAGCTAAGGAAGAGATAGTCAAGGATGTTGTGAAAAAATATTCCAACCAATATTCTAAAGATATTATAGCAGGGTATAGGAACGGTTATTTTGAAAAAGGTGAGGAAGAGTTAATCGCTTCACAAATTCATAAAAGTGGTGCACACATTCTTTTTGTTGCTATTAGTTCTCCGATGAAAGAAATTTTTTTATACGAAAACAGGCATGTTTTATCCAATGTGAACTTCATAATGGGTGTCGGGGGAAGTTTTGACGTTGTGGCGGGAAAAGTTAAAAGAGCACCATTATTGATGCAACGGTCAGGATTGGAATGGTTTTACAGACTCATACAGGAACCAGGAAGAATGTGGAAAAGATATTTGATTGGAAACACCAAGTTTATTTTTTTGGTCTTAAAAGAGCGATTCAAATTTTGATACCTTTGAAACTTCGTGACGGCACAACCATTTTCAAATGTTTTTCAAACAACATAGATATTCAAACATCATCACACCCATTTCATATGTAATTGATTTGGCCGTTCTAAATGTGTTCCTATATCTATTGCCTATCAACTTCCAAACACCTTTATTGATTCATGCATATATTACGATAGTATGGATTGTAATTTCGATAAAGAATGAATTTTACACCATATATAGGTTTTCCAAGGTGACCTATATTGTGAGGTTGATTTTTGTTCAGTTTGCTTTTTTCTTTTTGACCCTATATGCCTTTATCGGCTTTTTTAAGCAGCCCGTCATAAGTAGATTGGCTCTGGGGGAATATTTCATTTTTGTCCTTGCCATAATTTCAATAATGAAATTGCTTAGCTATTTCCTGTTGATGGAATACAGGGAAAGGGTCAAGGGCAATTTGAGGAACGTCGTCATTATTGGCAAAAACAAGAAGACCGATCAGTTGCGAATGGTTTTCACCGAAAGAAGGGAATATGGTTATAATTTTCTAAAACAGTTTTCACCCAAATCAGTGGGGTTTCAAATACAGTACTGCTTCGATTATATTCTTGAAAACAACATTGATGAAATCTACTGCTCGGTCTCAGAGTTGAAGAACGAGGAAATCTCACAATTCATCAACTTTGCGGACAACAACCTAAAGACCCTCAAGTTTATACCGGACAACAAAAACATCTTTTCCAAAAAACTCAAGTTTGAATATTACGATTACATCCCTGTCCTTTCGCTACGGGATATCCCATTGGACGATTCCATAAACGCTTTTTTGAAAAGGACCTTTGACATTGTCTTTTCCCTGATTGTGATATTGGGAATCCTCTCGTGGTTGACCCCTTTGTTGGCCCTTTTGATTACTTTGGAATCCAAAGGCCCGGTTTTTTTCAGACAGACCAGGAACGGAATAGACAATAGGGAGTTTTACTGTTACAAGTTCCGATCTATGGCCCCTAACAACAATGCCGATGACATACAGGCCACAAAGAATGACATGCGGATCACGAAAATCGGGAAGTTCATCAGAAAAACCAGTATTGACGAACTCCCCCAGTTTTACAATGTATTGTTCGGAACCATGTCGGTTGTAGGGCCAAGGCCCCATATGGTAAAGCACACTAACGAATATGCGACCAGTGTGGACAAATACATGGTCCGGCATTTTGTGAAACCAGGGATCACGGGATTGGCACAGGTAAGGGGGTACAGAGGTGAGATTGAAACCGAAAATGACATTCAGAACCGTATCAAGTTTGATATCTTTTACATCGAAAACTGGTCCATGTTCCTCGATATAAAGATTATCGTACAAACCGTGCTCAACGCGATCAAAGGCGAAGCAAAAGCGTATTAAGCCATTATGAAAAAAACACTCATCACCGGAGCAGCAGGATTTTTGGGATCGCACCTTTGTGACCGGTTCATTGCCGAAGGCCACCATGTCATCGGGATGGACAACCTTATCACGGGCGACCTCAGAAACATAGAGCACCTGTTCCACTTGGACCGGTTCGATTTTTACCACCACGACGTGTCCAAGTTTGTGCACGTGCCCGGTAAAATCGACTATATCCTCCACTTTGCCTCACCCGCAAGCCCCATCGATTACTTAAAAATTCCCATTGAAACCCTCAAGGTAGGTTCTTTGGGCACGCTGAACCTTTTGGGGCTGGCAAGGGACCATAAAGCAAGGATTTTGGTGGCTTCCACCTCCGAGGTGTACGGTGATCCCTTGGTACATCCACAGAACGAGGACTATTACGGCAACGTGAGTCCGATCGGACCCAGAGGAGTGTATGATGAGGCCAAACGCTTTATGGAGTCCATCACCATGGCCTACCACAGGCACCATGGACTGGATACCCGCATTGTTCGGATTTTCAACACCTACGGTTCCCGCATGCGGTTGAACGACGGGCGTGTGGTACCCGCCTTCATGGGTCAGGCCTTACGAGGCGAAGATCTGACGGTTTTTGGCGACGGCTCCCAGACCCGATCCTTCACCTATATCGATGATCAGATTGAAGGAATCTATCGCTTGTTGATGAGCGATTATGTGGAACCCATCAACATAGGCAACCCGGATGAGACCACCATCCTCGAATTTGCTGAGGAGATTATCAAACTTACAGGGACGGACCAAAAAATTGTCTTCAAGCCTTTACCGCAGGATGACCCCCTGCAACGACAGCCCGACATCACACGTGCCAAGGAAATTTTGGGATGGGAACCCAAGGTACACCGCTCCGAAGGGCTCAAAAAAGTATATGATTACTTTAAATCCCTTCCACACGACCAACTATGGGAAGCACACAGGGACTTTTTGCCCTAAAGGCAAGTCAATCGGGTCATTCGAAGTTCGGGTTCTCGATACAATTTTTCTTTCGAAAAATCCTCGACCTGTCAAAATTAAATCTAGAACCACAACAGGCATGAGTTTTTCATTCGCTTAAAACATCAACTATATAGGGGATAAATTCGTGCTGATTCGTGCAATTCGTGTCAAATGCTTTCCCAAATATTTTTGAAATTCTCCCTGAAAAATCACTTTGGGCCTCAATTCAAATTGAATTGGGTTATTTTTGCCAAAACATCGATTCATGAACATTCTGGTCCTGGGATCTGGCGGAAGAGAACACGCCTTGGCCCTTAAAATCTCACAAAGCCCCAAAACAGCAAACCTTTTTGTAGCCCCAGGTAATGCAGGCACATCCGAAATCGCCACCAATGTTGAGGTGGGGGTGAATGATTTTGCCGCCATAAAAGAGCTCGTGCTCAAAGAGCAAATCGATTTGGTGGTAGTGGGACCGGAAGACCCCTTGGTGAATGGAGTACATGATTTTTTCCTGAACGACTCAGCAATAAAGGATGTTCCCGTGATCGGACCCCAAAAAGCAGCGGCGGCCCTCGAGGGGAGCAAGGAGTTTGCAAAGGAGTTTATGATGCGGCACCAAATCCCTACGGCTGCCTATGAAAGCTTCACGTCGGATTCGGTGGAAGCGGGCTATGCCTTTCTGGAAACACTGGAGCCACCCTATGTACTCAAAGCGGATGGATTGGCCGCGGGCAAGGGTGTGTTGATCCTTCAGGATTTGGACGAAGCGAAGGCTGAATTGAAGTCGATGCTGTTGGATTCCAAATTCGGTTCTGCCAGTGCCACAGTGGTGATTGAAGAGTTCTTGGACGGCATCGAATTGAGCTGTTTTGTGTTGACAGACGGTTCTAACTATAAGATTTTGCCCACCGCGAAGGACTACAAACGTATCGGTGAGGGTGACACCGGACTCAACACGGGCGGCATGGGAGCTATTTCCCCGGTTCCATTTGCCGATTCGGCTTTTATGGATATGGTGGAGGCCAGAATCGTAAAACCGACGGTAGAGGGCCTTAAAAAGGATAATTTGCCCTATGTGGGGTTCATCTTCATCGGCTTGATCAAAGTCAAGGGAGAGCCTAAAGTGATCGAATACAACGTCCGGATGGGCGATCCCGAGACCGAAGTGGTGATCCCAAGGCTGAAGAGCGACTTGGTAGAGATACTTTTGGCCATGGCCAACGGCTCATTGGACCAGGTGGACCTACAAATCGATGAAAGGGCAGCCACAACGGTAATGGCCGTTTCAGGCGGATATCCCGAAGCCTACGAAAAGGGAAAACAGATTACGGGGACCGAAAACGTGGAAGGCTCCATCGTGTTCCATGCAGGCACCAAGCTGTCCGATGGAAAAGTGGTCACCAACGGCGGACGCGTCATCGCGGTCACTTCCTTTGGAAAGGATTTTAAGGATGCGTTGCAAAAATCCTATCAAAACATGGAAAAGATCCATTTTGATGGGATGTACTTCAGAAAAGACCTAGGATTCGATCTATAGATAAGAGTGTGAGCTGATGCTCTTATCCTCCTCGTTGTTGTCGTTAAAAATCTTCAACTGTTTCATCCAATAGACCATGGCGATGAAGCCGATGATGGAAAAGATCCAGTTGATGGTGTTGGCACCCCACCAGCTGTGCATGAAACGGAAAAAATCCAAAGGGGCAAAAAGGTAGTTTACAAATAAGTCCTCAATACCATAAAAAAACTTGCTCATCTTGGCTATATTTACGCTACAAAAGTAGCAAAAGAAAGGATGATTTCAAGTTTTTTCGGAAAAACAAAGCCCATAAACTACATTGTCCTTGCCATCTTTTTGTTCCTTTTTTATTTCACCAATGTTTTTCTGGGGCTCGGCGAGCAAAAGATCAACGATGTAGTCCCCATCGAACTCTTGACCTTTGTGACATTGCTGTTGGGCATTTTCATCATCAACCAGATGGTGAGGACGGAAAAAATCACGGACTTCAACTCCTATACCATCCTCTTTTTTGTACTCTTGGTGACTGCCTTTTCGGAGAACCTGCAATTAAAAAATGCCATTTTCACTAACTTTTTTTTACTCTTGGCCCTTTGGCGGCTGTTGTCCATCAAATCCATAAGGAACGTAAAGCACAAGATTTTTGATGCATCACTTTTGATAGCTGTGGCGAGCCTTTTCTACGATTGGGCCCTCGTTTTTTTGCTCTTGGTCTTTGTGGTCATCAATTTGTATGATCGGAAAACGTTCAAGAATTGGCTGGTGCCCTTGGTGGGGGTGGCCACCATCTTTATCCTGACCTTCACCATTTTGAAGCTGAACGATTCCTTGGATTTTTTTCAGGAACACTATCAATTTTCACTTGGGATTTTCAGAACGGATTCCTTTTTTGAGGTATTGAATGTCAAGGCCCTGGTCTATATCCTTTTTGTTTTGGTGGTGGCCTTTGTGGTTTTCTTGAGGTTGCGGAACGTGGGAGGGGGCAAGCTACTGCAGCTCCGGGTCATTTTTTTGGCCTTTGTTCTGGGCGTGGTCATAACGCTCCTTACCCCGGCGGACGAATCACCCGTTCTGATCACCTTTTTCCCCGCATCCGTCTTTATGGCCAATTATTTTGAGGCGATGAAAAAACCCAAGCGCCGCGAGATCGTGCTGATTCTTTTCACCGTAGTGTCCCTGTTGCTTTTTGTGCTCCAGATCAACGATTAATCCATAAAGCAATATCTTTGCGCAAAATGATGCGCCATGTTCAGCGATTTTGCCTTTGGGATCTTCCAAAAAAGTATAGACACCTACCACATAAAGGACGACGTGTACCAAGAATTTACGAACCCTTATCCAAAGGATAAGATAGAGCACCTCTTGTATCGAAAAAACTGGATAGACACCGTGCAGTGGCATTATGAGGACATCATCCGTGACCCCGAGATCGACCCTGTGGATGCGCTGGACCTGAAACGCAAAATAGATGCCAGCAATCAGGACCGCACCGACCTCGTGGAATACATTGACAGCTACTTTCTGGGCAAATACCAATCGGTACAGCCCTTGGAAACAGCTACCATCAATACCGAAAGCCCCGCTTGGGCCATTGATAGGCTTTCCATTTTGGCCCTGAAGATCTATCACATGCAGGAAGAGGTGAACCGCAGCGATGCCTCACCGGAACACATCCAAAAATGTGCGGACAAACTGGCCGTGCTATTGGAACAGAAAAAGGACCTTTCCGCCGCCATTGACCAATTGTTGGACGATATTGAAATGGGCAACAAGTACATGAAGGTCTACAAACAGATGAAAATGTACAACGACGAGGAACTCAACCCAGTGCTCCGTGGACAAAAAGGGTAACATCACCCGGATTTTGTTGATTCGCTTATCGGCCATGGGCGATGTGGCCATGACGGTCCCGATCATCAATGGACTGACCCAAAAATACCCACACCTTCATATCACAGTGCTCACCAAAAAACCCTTCATGCCCATATTTGATGGTTTGGAAAGGGTCACCGTGCTGGAGGCCGATGTAAAAAAACGCCATAAGGGCTTGATGGGACTCTGGCGGCTCTACCAAGAATTGAAACCCTTGCAGTTCGATGCCGTGGCCGACCTTCACAATGTGCTACGCAGCAGGATACTCAAAAAATACTTCGCTTTTGAAAGAATCCCTTTTGTGCAGATAGACAAGGGAAGAAAGGAAAAAAAGGCACTGACCCGAAGTCGGAACAAAGTTTTCCAACCGTTGAGGACCACACACGAACGCTATGCCGATGTTTTGGCCCAATTGGGGTACCCCATCGACATCTCCGAAGCTAAACCCTTACCACGGTTACCATTATCGGAAAAAGTATTGCGTTTGGTGGCACAGGATACCAAAAAATGGGTCGGCGTGGCACCATTTGCGGCACATGAGGGCAAAATGTACCCTTTAGAGCTCATGGATAAGGTCATCTTGGAACTAAACAATACCAATAAGTGTAAAATATTGTTGTTCGGAGGAGGAACCAAGGAGGTCACTGTGTTGGAAAACGTGGCGGCCGCCCATGAAAACGCGCTCTGCATGGCAGGCAAGCTGACTCTCTCAGAGGAATTGGAGCTGATTTCCAACTTGGATATCATGTTGTCCATGGACAGTGGCAATGCCCATTTGGCGGCAAATTATGGCATTCCCGTGGTCACGATTTGGGGGGTCACACATCCTTTTGCAGGATTTTACCCTTTTGCCCAGCCCATGGAAAATGCACTGTTGGCTGACAGGGAAACCTATCCGCTGATTCCCACTTCGGTCTATGGAAACAAAATGCCCAAAGGTTACGAATCGGCCATGGAAACTATCCCTCCACAACGCATAGTGGACAAGCTGTTGACGATTTTGGAAGCTTAGGCCGCAACGTGGTGTGAAGCAATGGATTTAAAGTATTGCTTTAACTGTTGGATGTACTGGTACCTCAATTGCTTGTTGGAACTGTCCATTAATAAGGAGCGCATGCCCAGATAGGAAGCAATTACATAGGTAGCGACCCCTTCGCAGTCCACATGGCGGGCAATATGGCCGTCCAACTTCCCTTTTTTCAATAAAGACACCAAATTAACCTCCCAGACATTGAGGATTTCCTTGAGCTGTCCGCTGATCTCCTCGTTCCGCTTGTTGAATTCGGTCAAAAAATCGTTCAGCATGAACCCGTAGGCCATTTCGTTCTTCTTACCGGGGTCCAAGGCGTTCTCCAAACTCTCGATGATGACCGGCAAGGGGTTTTCGTTGGTATTAAGGGGCTCTATCAGCAGGGCATACACCTTTTGCACAATGAGATTCTGTACAATATTGATGAAATAGTCCTCCTTCGATCTGAAGTGATGGTAAAAAGCACCCTTGGAGAGGGAGAGTTCATTCAAAATATCGTCCAGACTGGTATTGTAATAGCCTTTTGCATGGAAGATCTCTAGGCCTTTTCCACAGAGGCGGTGCATGGTTTCTCTTCGTTTGAGGGTCATTTCCATAAGACTTGGGTTTGGACTGTTCGGTCTGTAGCAAAGATTCCACGGAAAGTGACCAACCCAAAGAATTAAGGACGTAGCGGTACGAAAAATCGGTAAAATGTTGGAAGATCGACCAACTACCGCCCAACTCCAGAATCAAACCGACTTGTGGGTCGGTTTAAGGAATGTTTTTTAGGACAAAAGGAAGCACAAACTGCCGTTACTCGAGAAGAAAACATCCGTCATAAGTAAGGCTGGGAAATTTTCAAAGCTGACGATTGTAAAGTAATAGGGCATCCTAACAAGATTAACCGATACGCAAAATTCCAAATGCTTTGTATATTGTTGGTTACGTCAAATATCTTAACTTACACTGTCCGTTTAGGATGATAAAAACCCAAGTCACATAAAAAACAAACTATGAAACGAACAAGCTTGCTATTTTCCGTGTTGATGGGAATTTCGCTGCTTTCCTGTTCCGATGATCCATCAACTGGAAACCCAGGGGAAGAAGTACCACGATTGAACATCACTTTTATAATGGATGTGGAGGCAGAACGTTTGGACAATCTGGGCAATCCAGCATCCGTTCCCGAAGGAAATGCTGCCCAAAGCCCCGATTTTAAGGTCCTGGGATTGCACTTTATTGGCTTATACCCTGATCAATTTACACCCTATGATGATGGAGTGACCATTACTTCCACTGCAACCACGGGAAGCGGGGGAGCACTCGCCATAGATTTTGATAGCGAGGTGTTTTTTAATGAAGAGATCAATACCCTAAGTGTGCCATTGAGTTATGTCAAAGCAGGCAGCTATGAATACTTTAGGGCTTCGGTTGGGTATCAGAAGTATGAAATTATATATAACCTAGAAGGAGCGGAGACCGAGATTCCCGATTGGCCCGCAGGGGTGGACGATAATATTGATGTGGACGGTATCGTTGCTTCCTTTTTGGGGTACAACACCTATATCGGGAGCTACGTTCTCGAAGACCAAACCGTTACGGTGAACGGGAATAAGGCCCAAGGGTATTTTGGATTGGAGACCAAAGGAAACATCCAAGGCTTTGCCTTTATCCAATTGACCCAAGGAGAAGCTATTCAAACCACAGTGCCCAATCCTATCAGCGATACCTCTCCGGTGCCTGAAGGTTCATGCGTGGTCACTGGACAATTTCCATCGGCCTTGGTGATACCCGCCAATGCAACCGAAGACATCAATATTGAAGTGGTCATATCCATCAACAACAGTTTTGAATGGGAGGACGGCAACGGCAATGGAAAATTCGAACCTTTATTGGGAGAAACCGTTGTGGACATGGGCACAAGGGGGGTATTTCCTTCCGTGGTGGACTAAGCCACCGTTCCCTGACAACTACTGCCCAACTCCAAAACAAATCGATTTCTGGGTTGGTCAAATGAAGGGTAGGGTTCGTTGAAGAACTATTCTATTAGTTCATTGTAAATCAATCAAATACATATTTTCCTTTGATTTTTTTCAAATTAAATTTGCGAAACTGAAGGGTTGCGCATAAATTAGCAACCAATTGGTTTCGTATTTAAATAATCAAGATGAGGAGAGACATTTTTCAGGCCATTGCAGACCCCACAAGACGTTCCATAATTACGTTGATCGCGGTACATGCCATGACGCCCAATGCCCTTGCGGAAAATTTTAATATCACCAGACAAGCGGTTTCCAAACACTTGCGCACCTTGTCCGAATGTGACCTGGTAAAGCAGGAACAGCAAGGCAGGGAAATTTATTACTCGCTTGAAATTGAAAAAATGAAGGAGGTGGATCTATGGCTGGAGCAGTTTAGAAAGATTTGGGAAGCCAAGTTCAATCAGCTTGACCAAGTATTGTTAACCATGAAAAAAGATAAAAATGAGCAATAAATTGAAATTTGATTTTACCGTGGACAAGGCAGCTAAAACGGTTTACATCACAAGGGAGTTCGACGCAGGACTGGATTTGGTCTGGGATGCCTTTACCAAGGCCGAATTGTTGGATCAATGGGTGGCACCGGCCCCGTTCAAGGCAAGGACCAAATACATGGATTTTGAAGTAGGAGGAAAAAGGTTTTATGCTATGGTAAGCCCGGAGGGGCATGAGGGTTGGATACTTCAAGAGTACAGGTCCATCACCCCAAAGACCAATTTCAAACTGTACAATGTCTTTGCGGACAAAGATGAAAATCCTGCTCCCACCGGCTCGGATTGGGATTATACCTTCAGTGAAGAAGAAGGGATCACCACGGTAAGCATCACCATATATAATGAATCATTGGAGCGGATGGAGAAAATGATTGAAATGGGCTTCATCGAAGGATATAAGGCGACCGTAAAGAATTTGGAGCAGCTATTGACTACGATGAAATAAAGAATACAGTGAAATCCATGTGTGTCAATTACATGAAGGCTTTTGGAATAAGACCTCTTGGGACAAACTAAGCCACCGTTCCCTGGCAACTACTGCCCGCGCCGGCCGTGCAGCCATAGCAGTGTTGGGAAATCACAATGTTTCGGTCCTTAAGAACGTCCTCATTATAGTCCTTGATGTGCTTCACCTTACTGGCGACCTTTAGGTCGAGCATCTGGTTAAAGTCACAATCGTACAGCCAGCCGTCCCAACTCACGGAGATGGTATTGGTGCACATCACGTTTTCCACCGCTGCAGGGTTATAGGCCTCCACTAGGGCATACATATAGTCCTCGTAATTGTCCGATGCGATGAGATAGTCCAAAAAACGGGAAATGGGCAGGTTGGTGATGGCAAAAAGGTTGTGGAACTCAATCCCGAAATCGGCTTTCAGTGCCTTTTTGAAATCCCGTTCCATGGCCGACTGGTCCGAAGGCAGAAATGCCCCCGAAGGATTGTAGACCAGATCCAAGCGCAGATTGCTGTCCGGCATTCCGTAACCCACCTCGTTCAGTTTTTGCAACGCCTGGATGGACTTGTCAAAGACCCCATCGCCCCGCTGCTTGTCGGTCTTACCCTTAGTGTAGTGTGGCATGGAGGAAACCACATGCACGTTGTGCTTTTTGAAGAACTCGGGCAGGTCGTGGTATTTTTTGTTCGCCAAGATGATGGTCAGGTTGGAGCGGACAATAAAATCCTGGATGCCCGCCTTGGAGGCCTCTTCCACGAACCACCGAAATTCGGGGTTCATTTCGGGCGCGCCGCCGGTGAGGTCCAAGGTGTGTGCCCCTGTATTTCGGATGACCTCCAAGCAGAGTTCCATGGTGTCCCGGGTCATGATCTCCTTCCGGTCGGGACCAGCATCCACGTGGCAGTGCTCACAGACCTGGTTGCACATATACCCCACATTGATCTGCAGAGTCTCCAATTTTTTTGGCTTCAGCGGAAATTGGCCCGTTTTGGCAATCTGGTCCTTGAAATAGGGGAGTTCCCCATCGGCAAAGAGCCCCCCGCTCAGGATATCCATCTGCCTGTGGGTGTCGGCGAGCTCATTATGGCGTGCCTTCAAGGATTTTTTTGCAGCGTTTTTTATGTCGGTCAATATGCTTTGTTCCATTTATCAAATTCTATGATTGTAGCAAAAGCTTTTGATACTGAGTATGTTTTGCTTTTGTCTGAATTCTAACATCTAATAGCGAAGCGGTCTTGTTTCTGAAAGCGAAGTGTATCCAAATCACATGGAAAGTTTGTTGTACTTGTTCATCATCATCACCCCATGCACCAAAGTGGCCCCACTTTCTATGGCTGCCCCGGCGTGTACGGCCTCCATCATCTCCTCCTTGGTGATACCCCTTTGCAATCCGTCCTTGGTATAGGCATCGATGCAATAGGGACATTTCACCACATGGGCCACGGCTAGGGCGATCAAGGATTTTTCACGGGCACTCAAGGCCCCTTCCTCAAAGACCTTACCGTAGTAGTCAAAGAATTTTGTTCCGAGCTCTTCGCTCCATTCCGTAATGTTCCCAAATTTTCGAAGATCGGCAGGGTCGTAATATGAATTGGCCATGTTTTCCTTTTTTAGCGGTTATACTATTGTTGATGAACCTAAACATACAACAATTATCACTATAGATTTTGGTCGAAACGATGCAACCCAGATTACAATTTTGATTACTGAAACCAAGATTTAACATTCAGACCGGCGGGTCGGTTTTGAAAATGAGGAGGTTATAAAAAGTCTGATGAGGCGAAGAAATTTTCGACAAGAGGGTCGAAAAAGGACCATAATGCACAAAAACAGACCGAAGGGTCGGTAAAAAGTTTTCCCAGAAAAAGGAAAGGGCAGCATTTGCCACCCTTTCCCTCCTAACCAAAAACCCAAAAAACTATTTTGCAGAAGGTAGCACAACAGTATCGATCACATGGATCACACCATTGGACTGGTTTACATCGGCAATGGTCACCGATGAGATATTTCCGGCACCGTCCTTTATTTTAATGGAGTTGCCATCCATCATAGCGGTAAGGCTATCCCCGTTTACGGTGGTAAGTTTGGCCATCCCCTTTCCTTTTTTGATCAAACGTTTCAAGTCTTTGGAACCGTACTTCCCTGCCACCACGTGATAGGTGAGCACACCTTGCAACATAGGTTTGTTCTCTGGCTTCAGTAGCATTTCCACTGTACCTTCAGGGAGTTTTCCAAAAGCATCATTGGTAGGGGCAAATACGGTAAAGGGCCCTTCGCCCTGTAGGGTTTCCACCAAATCCGCAGCTTTTACCGCTGTGACCAAAGTGGTGTGGTCCTTGGAGTTCACGGCATTGGAAACAATGTCCTTATTGGGGTACATAGGGGCTCCCCCGACCATTTTGGTCTGAGAGACTCCCGTTGCGGAGACCATAAATGCCATGAACGCGGATACAAGGGTGAATGTCTTAAAAGATTTCATATGATTTCATTTTTAGTTTATATCTACACTTACGGAGTTATGGGTAGGCGGGTTTGGAAATTTGGAAAGATTGATGGTTTTTTAATCCAAATACATCATTGGGATAACCCTATCTGAGGTGCAAAAGGTTAACTTTGTTGGTCATAAATTCGATAAACCAATATGCTTGAAGGGAAAACCATAGGTTTGGTCCTCTCCGGAGGTGGGGTCCGTGGCATGGCACATATTGGGCTCATCAAGGCCATGCGGGAGCACGGTATCGAGGCCGGAATGGTTGCTGGGACCAGTATCGGGGCACTGGTAGGGGCACTTTATGCCAATGGAAACTCAGTGGAGAGCATGCTCAACTTTTTTAGGGAGACCCCACTGTTCCAGTACAGTTTTTTTGCCATCAATAAACCGGGTTTTATCGACACGGAACGTTATATCAATATTTTCAAGGTCTTCTTTCCAGAGGATGATTTTGTGAAACTGAAAAAACCTTTGTTCGTAGTGGCCACGGACCTGTTGAGTGGATATGAGAGGGTCTTTCACGAAGGGGAACTGATCAGACCCCTATTGGCATCCGCGGCGCTCCCTCCAGTTTTTAGTCCGGTGGACATTGGGGGTATCCTCTATGCCGATGGAGGCATCATGAACAATTTTCCAAAGGAATATCTGGAGAACCGAATGGAGTTCATCATCGGGAGCAACGTCTCCATCACCGTGCCCGTACAGAAGAAAGACCTGAAGAATTCCCTACAATTGGCGGGTAGGGTAACCAGTTTGATGATCCACGCATCGAACAAGGAAAAACTGCACGAGTGCGACCTGTTCATTGAACCAGCGGAATTGGAAAAAATAGGCGTACTGGACAAAAAGGGAATCGAAAACGCCTACCGTATCGGGTATGAACACGGTAGCAGGGCCATAGAAAAACTTTTGTCAGAAGCCCGCTAGCCGCCATGCTCTGTTATTCAGTTATTGAAGTTTGATCCCGGGATTTCATCAATAGTAAAGTGCAATCGCGACAATTGGTGAAATTCGTGTCAGAATTGTGTATGTTTTTCTGCTTGATGTTTGGACTTGATACTTTCAACATCAGACATCATCATAATCCACCTTTAATGTAGCGGTCAACGGATGCGCCTGGCAGGTCAATATCAACCCTTCGGCAATCTCACCGTCCGTCAATATCTGATTTTTGGCCATTTCGGCCTTACCCTCCTTGACCCTTGCGATACAACTGCTACAAACCCCTCCCTGACAAGAATAGGGGGCATCTATATCTTCCTTGAGCACTACATCTAGCACCCGCTCTTTTCTGTCCATGATGAAGGAGAAGGTTTCATCATCCAGTACCACTTCCACCTTGGTCTTGCCCTCCAGCACTTCTGCAAGGGTATCCTCGCTGTCATCGCTTGTAAAGAGTTCAAAATGGATCTTTTCCTTAGCAATGCCATTGTCTTTTAAGGTGTCGGAGACCAAATGGATCATGTCTTCCGGTCCGCAGAGGTAAAAGCCATCAAATTGGGTTTTCTTGAACTTGTTTTTCAGTACAAAATTGACAGTGGACTTCTCTATGCGTCCAAAAAGGGCATCCTCCTCATGGGACCTACTGTATACATAGTGCACAAAAAACCTATTGGTATGTTTTTTTTTGAGTTCCTGTATTTCTTTGAAATACATGGTCTCTTCTGGTGACTGGTTGCCAAAGACGAGCACAAAGATGCTAGCGGGGTCGCTCTCCAATACGGTATGGGCGATGCTCATGATGGGGGTTATTCCACTTCCGGCAGCAAAAGCAGCTATGTTTTTGGGACCGTTCGGTTCAAAAATAAACCTTCCCTCGGGCAGCATCACTTCCAAGGTATCACCGGCCTTCAACTTTTCATTGGCATACACAGAGAATGTACCGCCTGGCATTTTTTTGATGCCCACGGTCAATGTGTGGGAAGAAGGAGGGGATGAAATGGAATAGGCCCTACGCAACTCCTGTCCGTCCACGGTATGTTTGATGGTGATGTATTGTCCGGCCTTGAAGGTATAGGCATCTTTCAGTTGTTCTGGAATTTCGAAAGTAAGGGCCACCGCGTTTGGGGTCAACCGATCCACCGAGGCCAATTTTAAAGCATGAAAATCGCTCATCTACAAAATTTTGGTGCAAAACTAAGCATTCAACCTCTTTTTGACCTTAAATTTTAGAAAAAGGATGGGTTTTGTAACAAATCTGATAATTTAGATACTTACTAAAAAAATGACTGACCATGTTCAAACACTTTTTGGGTCTCCAATGGAAATCCTTTTACCGATCGGCAAGTTTTAAGACCGAGATCTGGTTCAAGATATTGATGGCCCTCGGAGCACTATATTTTATCGCGGTTTTTTTGGGATTGGGTTTTGGGGCCTATTTTATGATTGACGAAGCTGGTTGGGGCGATCCGCTTCGGGTGGTGAACCGTTTTATGGTGTACTACCTCACATTTGACCTCGTCTTTAGATACATGCTCCAAAAAATGCCGGTCACCAACATCAAGCCCTTGCTTTACCTGCCCTTCAAAAAAAGCCAGGTGGTGAACTTCTCATTGGGAAAAACAGTGGTATCGTTCTTTAATTGGTCCCATGCGTTCTTTTTTGTGCCGTTCAGTGTGGTGCTGCTCACCAAGGACTATCCGTTTGCCCAGGTCGTGGGGTGGCATTTGGCAATGATGGCGATCATCTACTGCAACAATTTTATCAATGTGATGGTGAACAACAAGGATGCGGTATTCTACATCTTTGCCGGAGTGATCATATTGGCAGGGGTTTCCCAATATTACGAATGGTTCGACATTACGCTGTATGCACAGCCCATTTTTGATTATTTCTACGATATGCCGTGGACGGCCATCGTTCCCTGGGCCTTGTTGTTGGTGCTCTATTTTTCGGCCTTTGGCTATTTCAAAAAACACATGTATTTGGATGGGGGCCTTGCCAAAAAACATACCGAGGTCCGTACCGAAAACCTGGATTGGTTGAACCGGTTTGGGAACCTTGGCACCTTTTTGAAGAACGACATCAAACTCATCAAAAGGAACAAACGGTCCAGGACGGCCGTACTTACCGGGTTCTTCTTTATTTTTTATGGACTGCTCTTTTTTACTGGGGCCATTGAGGCTTATGACGGTCCTTTTTGGAAAATCTTTGCCGGGATTTTTGTCACGGGCGGGTTTCTGTTCAGCTTTGGCCAATATGTACCTAGCTGGGACAGTAGCTATTACCCTTTGATGATGAGCCAGAACATCAAGTACAGGGAATACCTTTCGTCCAAATGGTACCTGATCATCATTGCCACGGTCATTTCCACCATTTTGGCCACATTTTATGTGTATTTTGGATGGGAGGCCTATGCGGCGGTTCTGGTGGGCGCCATTTATAATATCGGCATCAACAGTTACTTGGTGCTTTGGGGCGGGGCCTATGTGAAGACACCCATTGAGCTCACCTCCAACAAAAAGGCGTTTGGGGACAAGCAGGCCTTCAATGCCAAGACCCTTTTGCTGACCTTGCCCAAGCTTCTGCTCCCCATGGTCATCTATGCCATTGGCCATTTCCTGATCAGTCCCTTGGCGGGCTATCTCTTTGTGGCCGCCTTCGGACTGATGGGCTTCGTGTTCAAGGAGCGGGCGTTCAAAATGATAGAGGGCATCTATAAAAAGGAGAAATACAAGACATTGTTGGCATACAAACAGAAATAACCAATCACTATAAAGAAATCATATGATCACAGTACATAATTTGACAAAGGCATACAACTCGAACACCGTTTTGAACGTTGACCACCTGGAAATCCCAAAAGGGCAGAGCTTTGGTCTGGTAGGGAACAATGGGGCAGGAAAGACCACGCTGTTCAGTCTGTTACTGGATTTGATCCAGCCCAGTTCGGGACATATCATCAACAACGAGGTGCAGGTGGACCAAAGCGAGGCCTGGAAACCGTTCACTTCCGCCTTTATCGACGAATCCTTCTTGATCGGCTACCTGACCCCTGAGGAATATTTTTACTTCATCGGGGAACTACGTGGACGGAACAAGGCCGATGTGGATGCCCTACTGGCCAATTTTGAGGATTTTTTCCATGGGGAGATCCTGGGCCAAAAGAAATATCTGAGGGACCTTTCCAAAGGAAACCAGAAAAAAGTGGGCATTGTGGCCAGTTTTATCGGCAACCCTGAAGTGGTGATCTTGGACGAACCTTTTGCCAACCTGGACCCCACCACCCAGATTCGGTTAAAAGGTATTATCAAGGACCTTGCGGCCAAAGAAGGGGTAACGGTGCTCGTGTCCAGTCATGATCTTATCCATGTCACCGAGGTGTGCGAGCGCATCGTGGTACTCAACAAGGGCGAGATCGTCAAGGACATCCATACCTCTGCCGAGACCTTGAAGGAACTGGAAGCCTTCTTTGCGGGGTCACCATACCAACCACAATAATAAGAGATTAGTTTGCTATATTGGGACGATACAATTTTATAGTAGGATGCCCAGTGATTTGGATTTGCTGATCGATTTTTATCAATGGGAAAAGCAACGTCTGTTGCTTTCCATTGAAGAAAACAAAATGGACCAGGATTATTTGGCCGTAGATCATCATTATAATGAGTTGGGCCACATCCAAAGAGAATTGGACTGTCTTTTGGAATTGAAAGACTCCAATTATCCCAAAATCAAAAGACTGGAAAACGAAATAGCCTTTTTTTCAAAAAAGGAAGAACCCTATGTTGGGTTCTCGGAAGTTTATGCCCCAAGCCTCGAAAAAGCCAAAAGTGAGTTGAAAAAACTAAAGGGAGAGAAACCGAAAACCCCTTCCGAAGAAACACAAATCGTGGATGAAGCCTTATTTTCTCTGCTGGAAGACAAAATCAAAGGGTTCACAATTTACTTGGGCGTAGAGATGGATTTCCTTATCGATTTTATCAAGAAAGGGAGTAATCAAATCATGCTCAGTATCAAGGTGTCGGATGAAAACGATGCAAGACATTTGAAACAATCTGGGCTTTTGAACAATCTGGGGTTGATCTATGATGACACAACCCGTAGTTTGGTCCATTTGTTCCATGTGGTCCCAAACAAAAACATACTTCCCATAAAGGAGACTATTGCTAGAATAGTTGTCGGTACCAAGAGATTCTTACGAACGAAGGGTACGATCTACCTAAAAGTGACACCCTAAGGGCGGATGGCAGCATTTTGTCGATGAGCCTTATAATAATCCCAACTTTTTTGAGTTTAGGTTACACAAGACCATCGGTAATTTTGAATCTTCGTCATACACTTATCATTGCCTTAGTTGCGGGAGGACTTATTTTTAGTGCCTGTTCCACCCAAAAGGACAAGTTTGTCAACCGAAATTGGCATGCGCTGAACACCAAGTACAACACCCTGTACAATGGCAATATTGCTTTTGAAAAAGGCAGAGAGGAACTTAACACTGGTTATCGGGACGATTATTGGGAGATCCTTCCCGTAGAACGTCTACAAGTGACCGATGAAGTCAAGCTGGACTCCGAGGACAACAACCCCAACTTCATCATTGCGGAGGAAAAGGCCACCAAGGCCATCCAAAAGCACAGCATGGACATCAAGGATGAGGAGCGCAACCCTCAAACGGACGAAGCTTTCCTTCTTTTGGGCAAATCCCGTTACTTTGACCAACGATATATTCCGGCCTTGGAGGCGTTCAACTATATTTTGAGAAAATACGCGGAGAGCGACAAGCTCAACGAGGCCACCATTTGGCGTGAAAAGACCAACATGCGCCTGGACAATCCCGAAGTGGCCATCAAGAATTTGAAGCGCCTGTTCAAGTTTGAGGAACTAAAAGACCAGGAATATGCCGATGCCAATGCCGTGCTGGCCCAATGCTACATCAACCTGAATGCTCCCGACACGGCCATCCAAAAACTGAAAATATCACAGGCCTATACCAAAAAGAACCCGGAAAAGGGGCGATACCTTTTCATCATTGGGCAACTTTATGACCGATTGGGATACCAGGACAGTGCCAACTATGCCTACGACAAAGTCATTGCCCTGAACAGGAAATCGCCAAGGGTCTATATGATCAATGCCCACCTCAAGAAGATACAGAACACAGAGCTTACCGATGCCAACCGGGAAGAGCTGTTGGAATACCTCACCGATTTGGAAGAAAACAGGGAAAACCGCCCATTTTTGGACAAGATCTACCGGGAAGTGGCCCAATATCATTTGGCGAACGGCACCGATAGCTTGGCCTTGGCCTATTACAACAAATCGCTGCGGGCCACACAGGGTGAGCGCAAGCTGAACGCCCTGAACTATCAAAGTTTGGCGGACTATTATTTTGACCAGGATGAGTACAAGGTTTCCGGGGCCTATTATGACAGTACCTTGACCAACCTGACCGAAAACACCAGACAGCACCGTAACATCAAAAAGAAACTGGACAACCTCGAGGATGTCATCAAGTACGAGGACATCGTTCAGCATGCCGATAGTGTCATAACCCTTTACCAAATGCCCGAAGCCAAACGCAAGACCTATTTTGAGGAACACATTGCCGAACTGAAACGGAAAGAGGAAGAGGCTACCGAGAAAGAACTGAAACGCACAGAGGCCGGTTTTGCCACTTTTGCCAAGAGCAAAGGAGGGAAGCAAAACCAAGGCAAGTTCTATTTTTACAACATCACCAGTCTTGGCTATGGAAAAAACGACTTCAAGACCCGGTGGGGAGAGCGGACCTTGGAAGATGACTGGCGATGGAGCAACAAGTCCAAGACTTTGGTTTCCGAGGCCACGGGACAAGAGGTCGTGGAGAATGCAAACCCCAAAAACTTGGCAGAGGACCAAAAGTTCTCTGTGGAGTACTACCTGTCCCAAATCCCGACGGACATTGCCGTCATCGACAGCTTGAAGACCGAGCGTAACTTCGCCAATTACCAATTGGGACTGATTTATAAAGAAAAGTTCAGGGACAATTTGCTCGCTGCGGCCAAGCTGGAGCGTGTGTTGGCCTCAAACCCCGAGGAGCGGTTGGTGCTCCCATCCAAATACAATCTGTACAAAATCTATGAGGAATCAGGGAGTCCGTTGGCCCAGAACATGAAGCAGGACATCATCATCAACCATCCCGACACCCGATATGCCGAGATTTTATTGAACCCACAAGCCGTTCTGGAAGGTAATACCGACAGCCCAGATGCCCGCTATGCCGCTTTGTACAAACTGTACGAGGACCAAGAGTTTCTTCAAGTGATTACCCAGTCTGAGGGCTATATTGGCCAATTTACAGGAGATCCCATCGTGCCCAAGTTCGAAATGTTGAAGGCCAATGCCATTGGGCGCCTCCAAGGCTTTGAGCCTTTCAAGGAAGCTTTGAACTATGTGGCGCTCACCTATCCCAACAACCCCGAAGGGAAAAAAGCGGAACAAATGGTGGAAGAGCAATTGCCCAAGTTGGAGACCAAGGAGTTTTCGCCCGAAACCGGGTCAACGGGATCGGGAAACTGGAAAGTAGTGTTCCCCTTCAAAATCAAGGACAACGAAAAGGCCCTGGCCCTGAAGAACCGTTTGGAGGAAGCTGTAAAGGAACTCAACTACAAAAATGTGGTTTCCAAGGACATCTATACATTGGAGGACGAATTTGTGGTGGTGCATGGTTTCAGGTCGAAGGACTTTGCCCTGGGCTTTGCGGAACTCATAAAAAACAACAAGGACTACCGCATTAAAGATGAGAATTTCGTAGTTTTATCGGACAACTATAAAATTATACAGGTCCATAAGAACCTGGCATCATACAAAGCACAATTTTAAACCCCAAAACCTAGAACACAATGTTTTCTGACAACAAAAAACCAAGGCCTATGACTGAATTTGGCGGACAGCCCAACCGAATTGAAAAGAACACGAAGATCAAAGGCGATATTACCTCCGAGGCCGATTTCCGAATCGATGGCAAACTCGAAGGCAATGTAAAGACCTCGGGAAAAGTGGTCATCGGCAAAGATGGCTACATCAATGGAAAAGTGGAATGTGTAAATGCAGATATCGAAGGCAAGTTCAATGGCGAACTTTTGGTAAAGGACCTGCTTTCCCTGAAAGCATCAGCTGTTATAGAGGGCACAGTAAGCGTGGCCAAACTGTCCGTGGAACCAGGAGCGACCTTCAATGCATCCTGTGTAATGGGCAAGGGCGTACCGGCGACCACGGTATCGCCCAAACTGGAGACCGCAAAGAGCAATGAGCCCGCAAAAGCCTCCTAACAAAAAAAGAGAAACCTTACATACTGCCGCCCGTTTGTCTGGGCTTGCCATACAAATGGGCGCTACCATCTATCTCGGAAACCTTCTAGGTTCATGGCTCGAAAAAAAATATAACTTTTCCGCAGCGGAGGAACTTGTTACCTTTGCTGCCATAATAATGGCCATGTACTTAATGATAAGACAAGCCATTCAATCCAATAAATGAAAGGAAAAGTAGTAGTGTGGCCCGCCATGATCACTGTGGCAGTCTTTATATTGGTCTACGTGCTTCATGCTGCTGTCACAGGAAATGGGTTCCATTTAAAAAAGGACACTCTGTTTTCTGTTTATGGATTCCATCTAGTGTTTAGCCTTGCAGTGATCATAGTTTTTCAATGGCTGTCAACGGCACAGAAGGCAAAAGATCAGTTGGGTTTTATCTATTTGGCAGTGATGGCGGCCAAACTAGGATTGTTCATTGTCCTGTTTTCCAGCTATTTTTTTGGCGAGAGTGCCACAAGCACAGTTCCTCACGGTAATTTTTTGGTGCCTGTATTTATAGGCTTGGCATGTGAGGTGACTTTTTTGGCCCGAACTTTAAAGAAGATGGAATGAAAAATTGAAAAAAAGTCGTTTTTTATCAATTTAGTACTACCTTTGCGCCGAATTTGACGAACGGATAATTTCTAGATGGCAATGCGGGTACTTAAAACCTCTTTTGTTTTAGCGACTACATTATTTATTTTGTTGTTTTCCAATGGGATAAACGCAAAATCCCAAGAAGACAAAAAAGAAGGTGCCGTGAACACCAAGGAAGAAGTGGAGGAGTACATACTTCACCACATTAAGGATTCACATGACTTCCACCTTTTTTCCTATACAAGCTCAGAAGGCGAAAGAAAGCACGTTGGTTTCCCACTTCCAGTGATTGTATGGTCCAGTCAAGGACTTGTTTCTTTCATGTCGTCCAAATTCCACCACGATGATTCTGGACACCATATCGTAGAAGCTGGCGGAACACGGTTTGCGAAACTCCATGGCAAGATATATGAACTCCAGCCAGGAGCGGAAAGCATAGCCTTTGATGAAGAACACCATGCCACCAATGCCACCAAAGTATTGGACTTTTCAATCACCAAAAGTGTTTTGGGGATCGTGTTGGTAGGGCTTTTGATGCTTTTGTTGTTCGGCTCGTTGGCAAAACAGTACAAGAGCAAGAAGGTGCCGACCGGTTTTGGTCGTGTACTGGAACCTTTGGTGATATATGTCCGCGATGAGATAGCAAGACCTAATATTGGAGATAAAAAATACCGTCAGTTTACAGGGTACTTGTTGACAGTGTTCTTTTTTATATGGATACTCAATCTTTTGGGGTTGACCCCACTGGGATTCAACGTCACGGGACAGCTTGCAGTAACTGCTGCACTGGCCATTTTTACACTGATTATCTACACCGTAAAAGGAAACAAGGATTATTGGCAGCACATGCTGTGGATGCCAGGCGTTCCGGTCTTGATACGTCCCGTTCTTGCTGTTATTGAATTGGCCGGGGCATTTTTGATCAAACCTTTTTCCCTTTTGGTCCGATTGTTCGCGAACATATCCGCAGGACACATTGTGGTAATGAGCTTGATAGCCATTTTGATAACCATGAAAGCCGAAATGGGAGTTGTGGGATCGTCCCTTCTTTCCTTTGTGCTTTCGTTGTTCATCACATTGATAGAAGTATTGGTTGCCTTCCTTCAGGCATATATTTTCACTATGCTCTCCGCTTTGTTCATAGGCATGGCAGTGGCAGAGCACGACCACGAGCATGCACATGACGAACATGGCCATGACAAGGTGGATGCTGAAGATGTGAGGGGCAACTATATTTAACCTGAGTTTATTTTTAACTATATAAATTTAATTTTATGACAGTTCCAAATTTAGTAGGTGCAGGATTGATCGTGATCGGTGCCGGTATCGGATTAGGTAAGATCGGTGGTAGTGCAATGGAAGGTATTGCACGTCAGCCAGAAGCTACTGGAAAGATCCAGACCGCGATGATCATTATCGCAGCACTATTGGAAGGTTTGGCGTTTGGTGCACTTTTCCTAGGAAAATAATCAAACTGCAAAACATTGTCCGCCGATATATGACGGTTGGTCATATATTGGCGGTATTTAAAAATTTATAGTTATGGAACAATTACTAAATGATTTTTCACCGGGGCTGTTTTTCATGCAGACCCTTATCCTTCTTGTGCTCATTTTCATCTTGGTAAAATTTGCATGGAAGCCTATCTTGAATTCCCTCAACGAAAGAGAACAAGGCATACAAGATGCCCTTGACGCCGCCGAAGCCGCCAAAAAGGAAATGCAGAACGTGACCGCCGACAGCGAAAAACTCTTGAAAGAAGCCAGAGCCGAAAGGGATGCGCTTTTGAAGGAGGCCAGGGAGATCAAGGAAAGCATTATTTCCGAAGCCAAGGAGCAGGCCAATGCCGAAGGTGACAAGATCATCAAGCAGGCACAGGCAGCCATTGAAAGTGAAAAAAAGGCGGCAGTTGCCGAAATCAAGGCGCAAGTGGCCAATCTTTCCTTGGAAATCGCCGAAAAAGTGATCAAAGAAGAACTATCCAACAAGGACAAGCAACTCAAGTTGGTTGAAGATATGTTGGGCGATATCAAACTGAACTAGTACTATGGACCAGAACAGGGCAGCCATACGTTACGCCAAGGCAACCTTGGATTTTGCAGTCGAGAAAAAAGCGGCAGATGACGTGGAAAAAGATTTGCGGGAGATTGCAGCCGTGATATCCGAGAGCGAGGAGCTACAGCAAGTTTTGGAAAGCCCCGTTGTAAAATCGGAGGTCAAAAAAAGTGCCTTGTTTGAAATCTTCAAGGATTCCAATGAGATTACCAGAGGATTGATTCAAACGTTGCTGGACAACAAAAGGATCGTGATGTTGCAGGAAGTGGCGTTCAAGTACATCATCCTTAATGAAAAAAGGAAAGGTGAGGAAGTGGCATACGTAACGACGGCTGTTCCATTGACGGCCGAATTGGAGAAAAAGATCCTTGCCGAGGTCACCAAGGCAACAGGCAACAAAGTCACCATCGAAAACAAGATCGACGAGAGCATCATAGGTGGTTTCGTACTTCGGGTGGGCGATACCCAATTTGACGCCAGCATCGCCAACAAATTGAACGGTTTAAAAAGAGAATTTACAAATAGTCTATAAAAATGGCAGGAGTAAAAGCCGCTGAGGTTTCAGCAATTTTGAAAAAACAGTTATCAGGTTTCGAAGCTACGGCTTCCTTGAACGAAGTGGGTACCGTACTACAGGTTGGTGACGGTATTGCCCGTGTATATGGACTTTCCAATGCCCAATACGGGGAGTTGGTGGAGTTCGATGGGGGCATGCAGGGAATCGTTTTGAACCTGGAAGAGGACAATGTCGGTGTGGTATTGTTGGGCCCAACCAAAGAGATTGTGGAGGGAACCACTGTAAAGAGGACCGAACGTATCGCATCTATCAATGTTGGTGAAGGTATCGTTGGTCGTGTCATAGACACCTTGGGCAATCCAATCGACGGTAAAGGACCTATCTCCGGAGAAACCTACGAAATGCCCTTGGAACGCAAGGCTCCTGGAGTTATTTTTAGACAACCTGTAAACGAACCTTTGCAGACCGGTATCAAGGCAATCGACGCCATGATTCCTGTGGGAAGGGGACAAAGGGAGTTGGTGATCGGTGACAAACAGACCGGAAAGACCACGGTTTGTATCGATACCATTCTGAACCAGAAAGAATTTTACGATGCAGGTAAACCCGTTTACTGTATCTATGTGGCCGTAGGCCAAAAAGCATCTACAGTGGCCGCCATTGCCAAGACCTTGGAAGATAAAGGAGCCTTGGCCTATACCACCATCGTTGCCGCCAACGCTTCGGATCCTGCGCCAATGCAGGTATATGCTCCTTTCGCCGGTGCAGCTATCGGGGAATATTTTAGGGATACGGGCCGTCCTGCTTTGATCATCTATGATGACCTTTCAAAGCAAGCGGTTGCCTACCGTGAGGTATCCTTGTTGTTGAGAAGGCCACCAGGACGTGAAGCATACCCTGGGGACGTTTTCTACTTGCACTCCAGATTGTTGGAGCGTGCTGCAAAAGTGATTGCGGATGATGAGATCGCGAAAAACATGAACGATCTTCCCGAGTCCTTGAAGTCCATCGTAAAAGGTGGAGGTTCATTGACCGCTCTTCCCATCATCGAGACACAAGCGGGTGACGTTTCTGCCTATATCCCAACCAACGTGATTTCCATCACCGATGGTCAGATATTCTTGGAGCAGGATTTGTTCAACCAAGGGGTCCGTCCAGCGATCAACGTGGGTATCTCCGTATCCCGTGTAGGTGGTTCGGCACAGATCAAGTCCATGAAAAAAGTAGCAGGTACCTTGAAATTGGACCAAGCCCAGTTCCGCGAATTGGAAGCTTTCGCCAAGTTCGGTTCCGATTTGGATGCCGCTACCTTGAACGTGATCGAAAAAGGACGTAGGAACGTGGAAATCTTGAAACAAGGTCAGAACGATCCATTTACCGTAGAAGACCAGGTGGCCATCATCTTTGCAGGTTCCAAGAACTTGTTGCGCAATGTGCCTGTGGACAAGGTAAAAGAATTTGAAAAGGAATATTTGGAGTTCTTGAACGCCAAACACAGAAATGTATTGGATGACCTTAAAGCCGGTAAATTGACCGATGAGGTAACAGATACTTTGACGGCTGTTTGCAAAGATCTTTCTGAAAAATACAAATCATAAATTGTCATTCCTTTTCCCTGAGCATGGTTGAAGGGAAGAACGGACAATCCTTATTAATAGTAACAAACATGAAGTCCTCTCCTAAGGAGAGGATTTAGGAGAGGTTAATATGGCGAATCTAAAGGAAATACGGAACAGGATATCATCCATCGGCTCAACGATGCAGATTACCAGTGCCATGAAAATGGTGTCCGCTGCAAAGCTGAAGAAGGCCCAGGATGCCATCACGGCCATGCGCCCTTATTCGGACAAGCTTACCGAGCTTTTGCAAAGCTTGAGTGCCAGCTTGGAAGGTGATGGTGGTAGCGAATTTGCAGATAACAGACCCGTTAACAAGGTCCTGGTGGTGGCCATTACCTCCAACCGTGGACTTTGTGGCGCGTTCAATTCCAACATCATCAAGCAGAGCAACAACTTGCTTTCCGGCAAATACACAGGCAAGCAGGTCGATTTTGTGGCCATCGGCAAGAAAGGGAACGATATTCTCCGCAAGAAGAACACCATAGTGGCCAACCACAGCAGCATCTATGATGATTTGACATTTGACAATGTAGCAGAGATTGCTGAATTCTTGATGGATCAGTTCATCAAGGGCAACTATGACAAGATCGAGTTGGTCTATAACAAGTTCAAGAACGCAGCGACCCAGCTGGTGATGACCGAACAGTTCCTTCCCATTGTAAGTATGGAAGGCGATGCATCCAAAGCGGCAGATTACATTTTTGAGCCATCCAAAGTGGAAATCGTAAAAGAGTTGATTCCCAAATCGCTCAAGACACAGTTGTACAAGGCCATCAGGGATTCCTTTGCCAGTGAGCACGGTGCCCGTATGACAGCCATGCACAAAGCGACCGATAACGCCAAAGACCTAAGGGACCAGTTGAAACTGACCTACAACAAGGCAAGGCAGGCTGCCATTACCAACGAAATCCTAGAGATTGTTGGCGGTGCAGAAGCGTTGAACAATTAAGATTCCCATATCAGAGATAATGAAAGGCCACCCCTCGGTGGCCTTTTTGTTTTTAGGGCTTTTTTTGGCCCATTTTCCACAGGCCAAAATGCAATTACGCAAAACCCCCAGTTTTTTTAAGGTTTTTGTCCAATGCAGATTAGGTCAAAGTTGTTATCTTGGGCCAACACACAATCCCCATACTTGTCCAGTGCAGCAGAACCGTATATGAGCACCATGTTCATTTACAACATGTTGCGTGGATGTTTAAAGATTCCCCCAGATCTTATCATTAATTTAAGACTTGACAAGTATGGAACAATTGAAAAACCTACTACCGGTAATGCTACTGGCCCTGCTCATGGCCTGTGAAAAACAGGAAGCCACCTATCCGGAACCAAACCAGGAAACGGACGACAGGAACGTCAGGCTAGAATCCCTGACCATTGACGAACTGCCCCAACTTGTTGGGGCCATAGAAAAGCGGGGCTCCAAAATGGGATGGGCCTCCAAAAGCGAAGGTGGGGACATTGTGCTGGACGGCAGCCGTGTACTGGCCGTGACGGACTCCGTGGGGAACAGGACCTACTCCCTGAGGATGTACGTGCCCGGAACGCCCCACAACGTGTTCTACAACGTGGTGGGCAAACAGACCCACGATGGGGTGCAGAACGAGCCCTTTGTGCTACGCTACGAAGTGGACGAGGACTACTGGCCCGAGTACGCGGCAGGGCCAAGACAGGAAAAGCCGTTCAGGGGAAAGATTGGTCTGTACAATCTGGAGACCTTTGGCCTGCAGAACATGCAGGAGGGCAGGACGGGCGGCACCCCCGAGCCCTGCTACGAGGCGATCGCTGACGGGAACGGGAACGGTGGCAGCGGGGGAAACAACAGTGGCGGGAGCTCCAACGGGGGCACGGACCACGACCCGGGGAGCGACTACCAATATTGGAACACCTATGCCCCGGACAATGGCGGGGGTTCGGGAGGGCGAGAGCCCTTCGTGGAAGTGGGCGAGGGCAGGTTCGGCGACTTTGGGACGGACGGCACATGGAAAAGGGCGTTGACGGGCAAGAGTGCGGACTGCCC
>NZ_QXFO01000007.1 GCF_003584105.1 Flagellimonas taeanensis | reverse complement strand
TTCTTCAAACACTCCGCGTTTTCAGAATGACAAGCAACGCCAATAAAAAATCCAAACCCCAACAATCGAAACATCCAACAATCCAATTTGCAATAAAATAAAAAACCGGAAGGACACTTGGTCCTCCCGGTCTTGGTCTTAAAAAAATAATCTTCTCACGAGGTACTTAGAAGCAATGGCCACTATCGTCATTGATATCCCAGCTCTTGTTTGCACGGAGAAAGGTATAGGCGTTAACACTCGGGGCATGGCTACAATCTATGGACAGGCCAACAGCACCCAAAACAATGTTTGAGGGAAGATTGGGAAGCTGGGACCAGCCTACTAAGGTACTACCATAGCTCAAGGCACTCATCCCCGAGTTGTCCAACATGTTTTCCATATTGGTCACATTGGAAACGTCCCAGGTATCCAAGATACCGTTAAAGGAGGTGGCCCCTTTGAACATATTGGCCATATTGGTTACCTCGCCCGTGTCCCAATCTAAGATGGCACCATTGAATTCAACAGCACCATTAAACATACTGCCCATGTTGGTCACACTCGAGGTGTCCCAATCATTGATGTCCTGGTTGAACGAAGTGGCCAATTCGAACATACTCTGCATATTGGTCACACTCGAAGTGTCCCAACCACTGATGTCTTGGTTAAAGAGAGCGGCATAGACGAACATAAAGGACATATTGGTCACATGGGAAGTGTCCCAGCCACCGATATCCCCATTGAAGGCAGTGGCCCCATAGAACATATAGGACATGTCGGTCATCTGGGAAAGGTCTGGCATATCAGTAGCTTTATAGGTCAAGTTTTCGCAATGACCAAATGCAAAGAACATGCTTTCCCATTGGATGTTGCCCCATTGGTCCAAAGAGAACAAGTTACTTGGTGTAGTTCCCAAATCCCCATCCATTGCAATAGCAGGAAACTGGCCCAAAATGGCCACAGTGTGGTCGCCGGCCGAGACGTAGACATGAGAGGGATTTTCGCTCGTGCTGATCTCCTCCACCGTGCCATCCCCCCAATCAATGGTAAAGTCATAAGTAAAGTTGTCCCTAACGCCAATTACGATCTCCTCATTGGCCACAGTGGTCTTCCAAGTGGTGACAAAGGCGTTTGGATCGCTGGCCAAGGATTCGTACACGTCCTCCACGGTAATGGTCACGGTGGCATGGACCTCTGGTCCGATGCCATCTACTACCCCTATGGTAATGACATGTTCTGTAGCAGTCTCAAAGTCTAGCGACTTGCCCGCATTCAGGGAGAGTTCCCCGGTAGTTATATCAATCTTAAAAAGGCCGGAGACATCATCTGTAATATCGAAACCGAGAACATCTCCATCGACATCCGTGGCCTCCACGGTGCCGATCACATCGGTATCGGCAATATCCTCCGCCACGGTGAACTCCTGATCGTTGATCAGAGGAAGGTTGTTCTGTGGGTCGGAGCCCGCTTCG
>NZ_QXFO01000006.1 GCF_003584105.1 Flagellimonas taeanensis | reverse complement strand
AACGGCAACATGACTTCCGACCTGAATCGGGGGATAGCAGCAGGCGGTATCGAGTACAACCACCTGAACATGCCAGTCAAGATCACGGTGAGTAGTGGCGGCAATGCGGGAGTGCTTGACTATGTTTACGATGCCACCGGTGTAAAGCTCAGAAAGGTCAACAGCAACGGTACCACCACTGATTATGTTGGTAATTACGTTTATGAGAACGGTAACCTGAAACAGATAACCCATCCCGGGGGCTACATCGAACCCGATGGACAGGGCGGCTATGACTATGTGTACCGTTACGTTGACATCTGGGGCAATACCCGTGTCACCTATGCCGATGACAATGGCAACGGTTCCATTGATGGTGCTTCCGAGATACGGAGGGAGCAGAACTACTACCCCTTTGGATTGGAGCACAAGGGGTACAACTCGGCCTCGTATGGTGTGGAAAACAATTTGAAGACCTATCAGGGACAGGAGTTCACCGATGACCTTGGGCTGAACACCCATGAATGGAGATACCGTATCGGAGACCCGGCCATTGGCAGGTTCTGGCAGGTGGATCCATTGGCGGAGGACTATATGTACAACTCCACCTATGCCTTCCAAGAGAACAAGCTTGGCATGGGGGTTGAACTGGAGGGATTAGAGTTGGCGGAATGGTTCATGGACAATGTTTGGCACGGTCTTTTGGGTCAACCACGGGGAGGGAACACCAACACCCATTTGGACAACACTTTTACGGCCAACACTCCGACCAAGAACAAGACGGGGAACTATTTTGGCGATGTAGTTTATAATTTAGCCGGGGGCGAGACCATATCAAAGGCAATAGACGGAGATGACAGGGCCGAAGGTCAAGTGATAATGAACGCTATACTCTTGTTCCAGCCGGGACCTAAAGGAAGTGGGGCTGCTGATGACGTGGTCAAAAACACTGCTGATGATGTTGTAAATGCCAGCACAAAAAAAATGAGGGGTCGATTAGGGAATGCCACGACGAGAGCCCAAAATAGTGCAATAGCTGACGAACTTGAATCAAGAGGATATGAAATTACAGGTGGTGGGGGAAGAACGAAGGAGGAATATCTAAAGCCTTTAGATGGCGGAAGCACAGGAGGTTCTTATCCTGATATTACAGCAACAAAGGATGGGCGAACATTGAGAGTTAACACCGTAGATACAAAAGTAAGCGGAGCTATGACAAAGCGTGAGGCTGAGAATGCCGAAAGAATAAGAGCTCAAAGACCATATGATCACTTATTGATTATACCGAAAAGCCAATAATGGGAAAGGAAATATTTTTGTTGGAAACAAAAGAAGGCTTGATGAAACTATTAGATTTCATTGAGTCTTCTTTTGAAATAAAATATATCAGGGCAGGTTTATTAGATGAACACCCAAAAACTAAAAATTCCTTAACGGATAAATTAGAGTTAGGGATTGTGGATCACAAAGACTGGAACTTTAACGAGAAATATTTGATTTTAAAACAAAACGATGAGTTACATGTTCGAGAAGTTCCTCAAAAAAAGGGGGGCATCAAATATGCTATCGACCAGATGAAGAATGCAGATAGTTTGATTATCAGTCTGGGAGGTTATAACAAAACAGAGAATGCAATAATTGCGAGCAAAATAACTACTAAAAACAACACTTCGTTCACTAATCTTTTCTTTAAAAAGCTTAATGAGTTTTTAAAGGCTAACAATAAAAAAGTGGAGAGTTTTTACATTGGTGCCGATGCCTTAATCATGGCAAAAGAGGGAACCCGTTTAACGGAAGACGCACGCTTGGAAGAAACTCATGACATAAGTGCCTAAAGCGGTTCGAATATTGCATTTTCCACTTGATAGGTGATAAAATCTATCTCTTGTCTTACGCATTCCGAATCCAATTCTTCGGAAAGCACGGTATAGGAGAAGTTGACCAATCTGGTTTTATTGAATTGGATAGACTGGACTAAAGACCAATAATAGATGGTTATATCTAACCCATCATCCGTTGCCTCTTCATAGAACATTTTGTAGGCGTTTTTATTGGGTAGCACCATGGTTTTTGACCCTTTGTTAAGGGTCAAATCGTTTAATACATCAGCGGTATTTACGATATTGGAACTCTCAGGAACTTTAATTGAAATGATTTTTACTCTTAATGTGCCGGACTTTGGGGAGTTTTTGTAGAAAGTTCCACCATCGTTATCGTCGTATTCTTCAATCCAATTTTTTGGAATCTCAAAACTCAATATACCACGATAAGTTATTAGTTTTTTGTTTTTTAAATCTGAACTCATTGTATGGATTAAGCATACGCTTTTTTTGCCTTAAAATCACGAATGGACATGTCGATAAAGTAGAAGAGTTTCTCCCTAACCTCTTGTGGAAGTTCCTGCACTTCAAGGATGCGCTGCAAGGTCTTGGTGTCCAGTTCCACATCGGTCTTGCCCACCAAATAATCGAGGGAGACTTCTAAAAGGTCTGCTAATTTAGTGGCAGTCTCTATCGAAGGCTTCATCTCATCACGTTCATAACGGCCGATGACGGGTGCCTTGGTGCCAAGGTGCTTGGCGACTTCTTCCTGCGACAGTCCCTTGGACTTCCTTACTTCCGATAGGCGTTTGCCAAAACTCATAAGTACTGTTTGTTACGGATAAACCTAGTGTTCAACAAATGTACAGAACCTAAAAGTATTTATCAAATAGTATAAGTGTTGTCAATTTAGAATTGATTAGTTACTTTTGATACTGAAAAGTACTATCAAAATATTTTTGCGATGCTGAACACCACCGACCCGAACAATTACGAATACACCACAGAGCACCTAGAAATCCATATCCTCGGGGGCATGAAGGCCACCAAACTCGAAACCTTACGAGTGACGCTAAGCGTTCAGAAGCCAAAGTCCCACAACATCCTGCGCCACTCGATAGACCTGTACAACGACAACCAGACCGAAAGGTTGGTGAGGAAGGTGGCCGAAAGGTTGGAGATTGGTACGACCATCGTAAGGCGCACCTTGCAGGAACTGACCAAGGAACTGGAAAACCACCGCTTCCTGTTGTTGGAGCAACAGCAAGTCGCCTCACCCTCCAAGGAGTTGAACGCAAGGGAAACCAAAGAGGCTGAAACCTTCCTAAAGAAAAAGAACCTGTTACAACTCACCAATGAACTCATCGGAAAATCGGGTGTCATCGGGGAGCATACCAACCGATTGCTGATGTACCTGATATTCACGAGCAGAAAGACCAACAACCCGTTGCACTGCATCAGCCTAGGGAGCAGCGGGGCGGGAAAGACCCACCTACAATCCAAGGTGGCCGAACTCATACCACAGGAGGACAAAGTGGAGATTACCGTTTTAAGTGCCAATGCCTTTTATTACTTCAACAGAACGGAACTGCAACATAAGTTGATACTCATCGAGGACTTGGACGGGGCGGAATCCGTACTCTATCCGCTCAGGGAACTCCAATCCAAAAAGCGCATCACGAAAACGGTCGTCCACAAGGATGCCAAAGGAACCACCAAGACCATACACCTAACGGTAGAAGGTCCGGTGAGCGTTGCGGGCTGTACCACCCAAGAGTCCGTTTACGAGGACAACAGCAACCGAAGCTTCCTTTTGTACATTGACGAATCCGCCGAGCAGGACAAGCGTATCATGGACTACCAGCGGTTGGCAAGTGCGGGCAAAATCGATGAACAGGGACAACTAGAGGCTGCCGAACTGTTGTGCAACGTGCAACGGGTATTGAGGCCCATCAAAGTGATAAACCCCTATGCGGAATTTTTGGAACTACCGGGATCGGTGTTCAAGCCACGACGGACGAACAGCCACTACTTACAATTTATAGAGGCGATTACCTTTTACAAGCAATGCCAACGGGAATCGAAGGTCGATTCCCAAACAGGGGAAATGTATATTGAGACTACGATTGAGGACATCAGGGAGGCCAACGAACTTATCATGGATGTGCTGCTGCGAAAATCCGACATCATCACAGGGGCCTGTAGGAACTACTTGGAGGAACTCAAAAAACAAGGTGACCGCTTCACCGCCCTTGAAATGCGACGGAAACTGAAAGTGAAGAAAACGACCCAATGGCGTTACCATCAACAACTGTTGGAGAACGGTTATATCAAGAAAGTAAAAAAGAAGGGGGAGGGCCTTGTGAGCTACGAAGTGGCCGACCCCGACGAATACAGGGCATTGGAGGAAACCATATCCCAAGCCCTAAAGACCTGCCTTGATAAGATAACCGTCAACGGCGACCCTGCCCGTTCCACCGTTCCAAGGCGTTCCACTGCCAAAATGGAACAGGTAAAACACAGAAATAGAGCCAGTTGAACCATCTGTTCCACTAAAACTCCAAAAACACATACCCATGCAAAAATTACCGTTGCACAATCGTACCTATAAAGCATTGCTGCTCTCCTTCAAGGAATGGCTGGGCATCCTCGGATATAGCAAGAGCTGTACAAAATACTCGCCCCTTTACCTACGGGAGTTCTTCCACTGGTTGGAACAGAACGGACATACCGACCTGAACACGGTAATGCAACAGGACATCACCGAATACTATGTCTATCTGCGCCAACGTCCCAACCAAAGCTATGGCGGGGCACTGGGCAATCATAGCCTGAACAACCATATCAGTGCCCTGAAACGTTTTAACGAATACCTGAAAAGACACAATGCCAGACCGCTGTCCATCCACCTGCGTTCCGAAAAGACGGACAAACTGGATGCGACCGACATCGTGAGCCAAGAAGAGATAAAGGAAATGTTCGCCGCTGCCGAACACAGCTATGTGATGCCCCACGTATGCCTGCGTGACAGGGCCATGTTGGTGGTGCTGTACAGTTGTGGGCTTAGAAGAAATGAAGCCGTGCACTTGAACCTTGGCGATGTGCTCTTTGGACGCAATCGTATACTGGCACGATGGACGAAGAACGGAAAGGAACGCCATGTACCGCTCAACGACCACAACATGGAAATCCTCGAGGAATATATCTATGACGGTCGCCCGGTCTTCTACAAGGCCAACGAAACGGATGCCCTCTTTGTTAACCAACAGGGCGGACGGATGGGAGGGCAGAGCTTTAAGCTACGGTTGCGTGCCATCATAAGGGCCACGGGGAACCCCGAACTGATGGAGCGGCGTATCACGCCCCATAAAATGAGGCACAGTATTGCCACCCATTTATTGGAGAACGGGGTGGCCATCGAAACGGTCAGCCGCTTCCTAGGGCATACCTCATTGGAATCCACCCAAGTATATACCCACTTGGCAATGCCAAGAGATAATTAAGATGATATGGACTTTAGAGAATATTTATTGCAGAACCGATACAGTGAAAGCACCATCAGGGTACATCTGTTACGAATCGGACGTTTAGGGGACTGGCTAAAAAAGCAGGGCATCAAAGAAAACGGGATGACCTATCCGCAAATGTTGCAGTACACCAAATACCTACAAACGGAAAAGGGCTACGAAAGGCAATCCATCAACAACGAGCTGCGGGCGGTAAAACTCTACCACGATCATCTGATAGAGGAAAACAGGGCCATGGAGAACCCCGCCACCGATATGTCCATAAGGGGAACCCGTACCAAGGCCATCGGTGATGTATTGGACGAAGAGGAACTGGAAGACCTGTACTACAGTTATGGAACGGAGCACCATGATACTTTTTTTAGGGCAAGCAAATTGAGGGACAAAACCGTGGTCGGGCTAATGGTCTTCCAAGGTGTCACTGTCATGGAACTGCACCATATGCAGGAAGAGCACTTACAGTTGAAAAAGGGCAAAGTGGATGTTCCCAGTACCCGAAGGAGCAATGCACGTACCTTGAACCTACAGCCCTGCCAAATGATGGAGCTGTTGCAGTACATGCAGGAGGCCCGTCCCTATCTATCGGAAAGGGACAGGGGAGGCAATCCGGAGAAACTGTTCTTTGGCAGCATTGACCAGATGCACAGCATAACCAGTAGGATATTGAAGGCCATGAAAGGGAACAACCAAAAAGTAAAGGGATGTTCCTCACTGCGGACAAGCATCATCATCAACTGGCTAAAGAACCACAGCCTTAGAAAGGTCCAGTACATGGCGGGGCACCGATACATTAGCAGCACAGAAAAATATGTCCAGGACGACTTGGAAAACCTGCACGACATCGTGGAGAACTTCCATCCGATAAACTAAGGGCCTTCCACTTGCCACCACACCGCCCAAGCTATGTTTACATAACGTTGCATTATGCCTCCAAAAATGGCGCATAATAACGCTATGTAAAATAGCCGCTCCCTCCACTTCCAAAACCCGAAATAATACCAATATCAAGATGTGTGCGTGTCATGACAAACACCCCGTTCTCGCATGACGCTCAATCGCCGCTTGGCTACCATTTTTAAAGCTGACGGACGCCACCGCTCGACCCCTTGCAGTCCATCAACTTTAAAAACGTCCAGAAGCTCGATAACGTTTTAAAGAACGACAGGGGAAGTGGATGGCGGGCGGAGCCCTGTCGGTCTTTAAAATGCAACAACCCCGAGCCTGTCGAGGGGGCGTTAGATCACTTCATGTGTATATAGTGGGCGATTGCCTTCGGTAAATTGATAAGCTCGCCATAAATGAAGTGGTTCAATTGCATGTTTTGATCATTAAGGCGTGCATTTACATAGTTGATGTAAGCCTCAATATTGGTTTTTTTATCAAGTCCCGTATCACGCTTAAAATCTTGTTCAAAAGCGTTGAAATTGTTGTGAATTTTTTTTGCCATGACTCTGGTTTTAAAATTAATAAAGGCAAAGTAGCCATAAAAAAATAGAAAGGAATCTGGCATTGGTAATGTAGGTGCCTTAAACAATACTTTTATGTTTTTGAAATAAAACCTTCATGTTACAACTGAATCCAAGAACTCTTTGTTGATTAGCGAAATCCCAATAAACATGGGTGTGCAGGGGTGTTACTAGGCAATGTCCTTTTAAAGTGGAACTAAAAGACATAGCTTAAACCCGCCCGATTGAAAAGTTTTATCGCTTAAGGGGGCGAATCTTTAAAACATCGCTTATGGATAACAACGTTTTATACATCTTGATATGGTCGCTGGTGCTGGTGGTGTACCTGACCCAATTGCCCAAATGGCGGTTGGACATGTTCGGGAACTTCTTGAAGAAAGTGCTGGCCGTACTGCCCATTACAAAGGTGGCCGAGGCCATAATGAGGGGTCTGAAAGACCGACAAAGTCCCCGATAGGTATAACGGGGACTAACTCGACGCGTGAAATTTTTATGGTATAATATGCTGTAAACAAATGGGTTGCAATGATAGTAAAAATCGGTCGAACCACCGCAATCAGAAATGGGAACCCATCCCATGAACACATTTAGCAAGCTATGTTTTTGCTATCAAAAACCCTGTTCACTCTGTTCGTCAACAACAGGAATAGGGTTATCTTTATGCCACGTTCTTTTACATTTTTGGCGGCCCGATGTTCCAAAAAATGGTGTCGATAAATGCTTTTTTGCATAGGGTATGACCAAAACGGCAATATGACAAAAGATGATAACAAAGGAATCACCTCCATTGCCTATAACCATCTGAATCTTCCTACAAGCATTGCAACAGGTTCGGGAACTATTTCGTATGTTTACGATGCTGCGGGCACCAAGTTGGAAAAAGAGGTGTCTGTGGGAAGTTCTGTGACAGTCTATGCGGGCAACTTTATATACTTGGGCAACGCCACAACACAGACTCTACAGTTTTTCTCCACTCCCGAAGGGTATGTGACCCCGGACGGTATGGGAGGGTATGATTATGTGTACCAGTACAAGGACCATTTGGGGAATGTACGCTTGAGCTATTCGGATGGCAATGGGGACGGGGACATTGATGTCACGGCCGACCCCATGACCACGGAAATCATCGAGGAGAACAACTATTACCCATTCGGCCTTAAGCATAAAGGCTATAATGAGGGCACCTCAGCACTTGGAAACGATGTGGCGCAGAAGTTGAAGTTTGGTGGCAAGGAGCTATCGGAAGAACTGGGATTGGAGACCTACGACTTTGGTGCAAGGAACTACGACCCTGCATTGGGCAGGTGGATGAATATTGATCCGTTGGCCGAGGTAATGAGGAGGCATAGTCCGTACAATTATGCGTTTGATAATCCGGTGTATTTTGAGGATCCTGACGGTATGATGCCAATCGGTCCTGGAAAAGGCATATTAAAAGCAACAAAAAGCCTGAAAAGACAAGGAAGATGCGGTAGTCAGGCAAGATTAAGATCTCTGTTAAGTGATAATAATGTTAGCAAAGCTGACAAAGGATGGATAAGACAGGAAATTAATCAAATAAAAAGAGGGAAAAGGACATCAATTAGGAACCCCAAGGGAAAAGTGTTGGCCCATGAAAGAGGCAGAGAAGCAGCTAAAGGTTATAGTTATGAGCATTCTAAATTAAATGACAAAATGCTACATGATATTCAACACAAATTTGATGATAATGGCAAAAAGAATAAAGAAAGACCTATTGCAGAAGCAATTGTAGCTTTTTCCGAATCTACGGGAATAAGTTTAGAAGTAAATTCGGACAATACTAATACTGGAAGTAAAAATGCAGATACTGTTAGTGAAGGAATGTCTCTTGGAGAATCCATATCATCCGTTGCGGCTGAAGGTACTGGTAATGAAACTATTGATGGTGTATTTCAGTTTTCGTTAGGAACTATTGAAACAATAGATAATTTTGGCAAGAAAATATTTGGAAATAATGCTCTTGGTAATGCTGTAGATGATTTATTAAATCCATCTCCTGGGTTATCAGAAATCTGGCTAGATTCTAAAAAGAGGAAAGAAAATGGCAATAATACTAATGATGCAAACCAGCCCAAATAAAATTTATAATACCGCAATACTTTTGTAATGAATTCAAATAGTTGGAAAAAGTTATGAAATTAAACATAAAAGAAATTGAAACAGTATCAAATTTAGAGTCTTTTGCGAGATATAAGTACTTTTTAAAAAAGATTGCTGATTTTGAGGAATTCTGGACCATTGTCGACAAAAATGGTGAGATAGCTTTATCTGAAATAGAAGATGATACACTTATGTCATTTTGGACTGCGGAAGATTTTATTAAAAGTAATCTATTTGGCAATTGGGAAAAGTACAATCCATTTAAAGTTACCTTAGACGATTTTGAAGATACGTTAATCCCTTTAATTGAGAATAATAACTACTTGTTGAATATTTTTCCAGTTGATGGGAAATCTGGCTTTGTTGTAAATCTAGATGAATTCATAAGAGATTTGAATAATGAATTGGAACAATATTAATAGAATGTTTCACAATGGCAGTTCGGTTTAAACTGTAACTAAATAGATTTTTAACTTAACATAATAATCAACAGCAGCTCTTATTGGGTTGCTGTTTTGTTTTTGGCACTTTCAACCCTTTCAATGTTTTAAGTTGGAAACGTTTGCTTCTTTGGGTTAATAGGTGATAGGTTTTTTTAGAAATTTAACTGCTGTCCCAAGGATTAATGATTCAAATTGGTCTTGCACATAATACATTACATAGAAATCTTTTGAGTACATGAAAGAAAAATCCTATTTTTAATGGTAAACTAAACACAAACCACCAGTACTTGAACCTACGACCACCATTTTTCTTTTTTCTTGTCTTCTTTTGTTTTCCCTTCCTGTCGCTAGCGCAGTTGGAAGCATCTGTATGGTATTTTGGTAATAAGGCTGGGTTGGATTTTCGCAGTGGAACCCCGGTAGCCCTCCCTGATGGACAAATGGAAACCAAAGAAGGATGTGCCACGATTTCAGATTCTTCGGGCAAACTTTTGTTTTATACGGATGGCAGCAATATTTGGAACCGAGACCATCAAATCATGCCCAATGGTTCAGGCCTACTGGGCGATACCAGTTCCAGCCAATCTGCCATCATAGTTCCCAAACCAGAAGATTCGAATGTCTATTATGTTTTTACTGTGGACGAAGAACGGGGTCCCCATGGAATCAACTTTTCTGAGGTCAATATGGGGTTAGATGGCGGTCTTGGGGATATAGTTGTAAAGAACGTTCCTTTATATACCCCTTCCATGGAAAAATTGACGGCTGTGAAACATGCCAATGGTAGGGATGTTTGGGTGTTGACACACGATTGGTTCAATGCGGATTTTAAGGTATTCTTGGTCACACCAGCTGGGGTAAATACCACCCCGGTGGTCAGTACTGCAGGTTTGTTTATGACTTACTCAACCAATGGTACTGAGGGAATAGGATATTTGAAAGTATCTCCCAATGGAAAAAAAGTGGCCATATGCCATAGATTTAGGGCTTTGGAACTACTGGATTTTGACACCTCAACAGGAAGGCTCAGCAACGCCTTGGTTTTATCAAGGCATAGTGCAAACTATGGGGTCGAATTTTCTCCATCAAGTCAGGTACTCTACATGTCAGATCTTGATGGACCTATCTATCAATATGATCTAAGTGCTTCGGATATACCAGGGAGTGAAATTGCAATCAACCAAAACAACTTTGGCGAACATGCCTTGCAAGTTGGTATCGATGGAAAAATTTATATAACCAATCGCTACAGAAACACATTGAGTGTTGTCCATGACCCGGATGAAGTGGGCGCAGCCTGCAATTATGAATATGCGGCCATAGACCTAGGTACAGGTATTAGTGTTTCAGGACTTCCACAATTTATACAGTCCTATTTCTTGATCAGTGGAATAGTGGCCGACAAGCTTTGTTTGGGGGACACCACGGAATTCCACATCAGTTCGTCCCAACCCATTACTTCCATTTTATGGAATTTTGGGGATGGCGATACTTCTACGGATGTAAGCCCGACCCATTCCTATGCTGCACCCGGGACTTATACGATAACTTGCGCGGTGACAACAGCTCTGGGAACCGAAACAGAGACTAAGATCATCAGTATATCCGAAGTCCCAGTGGCGAATACAGTTTCCGATATTGAACGTTGCCAAGCAGGATCAACTTTCGATTTGGATTTGACAACATTGGATGCCCAGGTGTTGGGAACCCAATCCCCTTCTGAATTTTCCATACGCTATTTTGCCACTCAGCAAGATGCCGATGGCAATATAGATTCACTTGATCCCGTTACGGTTTTTAATGAAGGTACCACAACAATTTTCGCACGGATTTCAAATACTCAAAATCCAAGTTGCTACGATACCACAGGGTTTGATGTGACGGTAAAACAAGCTCCCCAGTTGTTTGTCCCGACAGATTGGATTGTCTGCGATGATGATGGGGACGGGACCTACCTTTTTGATTTGGGCATAAAGGACAGCGAAATTTTAAACGCTCAGGATGAAAGTGTTTTCAATGTTTCCTACTACCGCTCACAAACGGATGCGGACAATGGGACGAATTCGATCAATATGGATTATAGCGTTTCCGTTCCGAGCGAGACCATATTTTACCGAATAGAGAATACAATCCATACCAATTGTTATGAAACAGGCGATTTTGCCATAGGAGTCATTGACCAAGTGGTGGCCAACCCGCCCTCCGACTTGGAAATTTGTGACCCTGACAATGATGGGGTGGCCGAATTTGACCTGACCGAAGTGGAACCGGAAGTTTTAGGGGCACAGAGTGCCAGTGGGGTGACCATTACCTATCATGCATCACAAGCCGATGCGGACAGCAATAGCAATCCGTTGCCGACTGACTATACAAGCAGTACGTACCAACAAACCATTTTCGTACGCGTGTCCAATGCGCTGGATGTTTCCTGTTACGCCACGACTTCGTACCAACTGAACATTTTTGATACCCCTGTGGTCCCAGAAGTCTCCAATTGGTGGGTCTGCGATGATGATAACGATGGCCGCTATTGGTTTGACCTTGAAGAAAAAGCAGGTGAGATTTCTGGAGGTGCGAGTGCAGTTGCTGTAGCCTTTTACACCACTGAGGAGGATGCACAGTTGGCCCAGGATCCGATTCTTGGCAATTACCAGAACACTGCCAATCCCCAAACCGTTTATTTTCGGACAAGCAACAGCAACAATTCCAATTGTTTTTCGGTAGGAAGCTTTCAATTAAAGGTGTTCGATGTCCCAACGGCATACCGACCGGCCGATATCGTGGCCTGTGACGATGCGGAAACAGGTAGCTATGCATTTGTTTTATCCACCAAGGACGGTGAGGTCCTCAATGGCCAAGATCCCCTCATCTATCAAGTGGATTATTATGCTTCCGAAGAGGATGCGCTTAATTCCATCAATCCGTTATCCAAAGAGGCATATGCCAATGGCACACTGCAAGAGACTGTTTATGCCAGGGTACAGCACAGCCAACTTATGGATTGTTACGATGTCACAAGTTTCAATATCATCATAAATGAGTTGCCCAGACCTGACTTGGAGGAAATCTATGTAATTTGTCCGGACAGTCCCGATCTAGTTGTGGATGGAGGGGTTTTTGAGACCTATTCATGGGGTACGGAGGAAGGGAACGTCATCGGTAACCAGCAATTTTTGGAGGTCACTGAGCTTGGGACCTATGAATTGACGGTGACCGAAACCAAAAATGGGATCACTTGTTCGAATACATTGGCTTTTGAAGTGGTTTCCTCCGGAGCACCCGATAGTTTTACGGTGAACATGGATGGGTTTTCAGACCAGATCACATTGAACATTGAGGCAGTGGGAATTGGGGAATTTGAATACTCCATTGACGGATACAACTACCAAACAGCCAACCAATTTCAAGTGTTCCCAGGACGATACACACTTTATGTGAGGGACCCATACGGTTGCAGGACATTGACCAATGAAATTGTGGCCATAGGCTACCAAAAGTTCTTTACCCCGAACGGCGATGGGGTCAATGACCATTGGAACATTATAGGAGGGGAGTCGTCTCCCAATTCCCTGCTTTATATCTACGATCGGTACGGAAAGCTACTGCGCCAACTGTCCACGACGGCACAGGGTTGGGACGGCACATTTTTGGGAAAGTTGATGCCCTCGGCCGATTATTGGTTCCGCTATGAGGATGAAAATGGCATGGTCCAGACCGGTCATTTTTCATTAAAACGGTGAAACAATAAGTTTTAGAGCTTCCACACAACACTTTTGCAATAATTACGTTTTTTCTTTACCAGAATCTTATACATGAAGCCTACTATCCCATTAATGCTGATGGTATTGTTGTTTACGGCCTGTGGCCCATTACGGCAATTCCAGCAACCGGAACAGGGAATCCCAAGCTTAGGTTCCATTGGAAAACACAATGCAGGGCTGTTCAAAAAAGACGTGCAGAAAATCGGGGCACCTGTTTTGGGAACCCCTGTTGAAGTGGCCGTCCGATTTGTCCCATTTTCCAAAAAAAAGTGGAACCACTATGCAAAATATCGGGAAAACCAAGGATTGGAACCCATGCCCGCGGAGAAAGATACCACGAACACTAAAGAACAATACTATTTCGAGGCCAAAATCAGTGATGTGGTCGGCTTGACCGCCCAATTGAACCAATCCAATAATAAAGACTTGCTGGAATACCTAAGCGAGGACACCGACTTGGCACTCATATCGCAGATTTCATTTATGACTGATGAGGGGACAGCCGAAAAACTCAGTTCCGGAAAGCCCTTGTATTTGGCAGAAAATGCCCATGGTACTTTGGAGCTCCTATTGGGAAACGGTCCCAAGGCCCAGACCCTAGACTTGACCACCTTGCAGGTTTTTGACTTTGAGACTGCAGGATTCTGTTGGAAAAAGGACCAAAGAGGCCGATCCAGAATTGCCCATATCCTGATGGATGGTGGCACCTGCCCGGGAGAGACCGAAAAAGACCCTAGAAAGCTGGACAAAACCCCTGATTATTTAAAGCCATGAAAACAACCAAGATATGGATCTCATCCCTCATATTGATGGTGATGGTTGCCTGTGAGGATATTCTGGAGGTACCCGATATTTCAGAGCAACAGGTGACCCTTTTGGCACCGACTAGCGGAAGTGTACTGGAGACCAACACCGTGAACTTTAACTGGGAGACCGTGGAAGAGGCCACGGGCTATGCCGTGCAGGTGGCCACCCCCAATTTTGAGAATGCGGCACAATTGGTATTGGACAGTATTGTGGAGTTGGACACCCTTGGGTATGTGACCAAGCGTATGGAAATGAGCCTTTTCAACGGCAACTACGAGTGGCGGGTAAAGGCTTTCAACAGCGATTTTGAAACAGGATATTCCAGCAGTGCCTTTCAGGTCAACGGCGATGATGACCTGGACCTGGTCCCCCCGAACACCCCGCAATTGATCGCTCCGGCCAATGGAACATCACAGGCCAATACCACAGTGAATTTTTCATGGAGTCGGACCGATGTCCCCGGGACAGCGGAAAGGGACAGCATATTCATTTTTTCGGACGAGAATCTGGAAAATTTGGCCACCAAGGCACTGGGGGCCAACAAGACCTACTCGGGCACGGTGGCCGCAGGGGAATATTTTTGGTTCGTGCGTGCCTACGATGCGGCGGGCAATGAAAGTGATGCCAGCAACACCTTTTCCTTTACCATTGAATAATTGAGCAAGAATGTAAAGACATACGCACTTTTGGGCCTCGTACTGATTGTATGGGGAATTATCGGCTTTAAGGTGGTCAAGGCCCTGTCACCTCAGCCGGAACCCGTTGCTGCTTTTTCCCCAACAACCCTTTTTGCCGAACCTGTAGGGAAGAGGGATACTTTTGCATTACTGTCGGATTATCGAGACCCCTTTTTGGGTACCCTTCCCGCCGCACAAAGAAAAACCCCACCCAGACCAGCTCCCAAAAAGGCAGTGCCCAAGAAAAATATTGTCTATTCCGGGCTGGTCTCGCAGTCGGACAACGTGATGTTTTTTGTATCCATCGATGGGCAGCAGCACATCATGTCCAAAAACCAAAAGATCAACGATGTTTCCCTTTTATCGGGAAATGAAAAGAGCATCAGGGTACGGTACAACGGGATCACGGAAACCATAGCACGTTCGCAATGATATGGTCCAAGAAAATAAAGGCAGGGGCATTACAGTTCGTACTTTTTATAGGCGCCATCATTGCCGTGCTTTTATTGGCCTTTGTCCTACTTTCCCACACCCACGCCCTTTTTGACAAGAAAACGGACATTACGGTAGATCTTATCCAAGCAGTGGACAGGGCCATGTACCGATCCTTTGATCAAAATGAAGAACGTGGCCATCCTTGGGAGCCATCAAAAACAAATGAGCTCGGAATCCAGACCAATGTTCAAAAGGAATATTGGGGCGTATTGGAAAAAAGGAGCGTCACGGCCCAAAAAGGAAAGATCCAGTTCACCAAAACAAGTTTTGTGGGCCATGGAGATGACGACCGCTATGCCCTTTACCTGAAGGACAACCAACGTCCTATGGTCATTGCAGGGAGTGCCAAGATCACGGGGGATGCCCTTTTGCCCCAACGGGGCATAAAAATGGGCAATATCCAAGGATTTGGATATACGAGGTCACAATTGGTCTATGGGAGAACAAAACAAAGCAATGCTGCCCTTCCAAAATTGAACGATGGAATGCAACGGCAACTGGATAGGTTGACCAATTCTAGGGAGTTGCCCAAAGGAGACGGGCTGGACTTGGAGAAGAATATGGTGGTGGCAAATAGTTTTCTGGAGGAGCCCAAAGTGGTCCAAGGGGATTTTATCGACCTGGCAGAAGTTTCTCTGTCGGGAAACATATTGGTATGGGCCACAGATGCGATCAGGGTCCACCAATCGGCACAACTAAGGGATGTGGTCCTAATTGCCCCTAAAATCGAGGTGACCGATGGTGTTGCAGGCAGCTTTCAGGCCATTGCCAGTGAATGGATCACCGTGGGCCGTGACTGTACATTGGATTATCCTACTGTGCTCGCCGTGCAACGTTCCCGAACATATGGTGAAAAGATGAGCACGGAGCAAGACACAAGGATACTGGTGGAACGAGGGAGTTGGGTTTCTGGGATGCTCATTTACATGGACCAAAATGAGTATAAAGGGAACAGTCCATATATCAAGATTGAAGAAGAAGTGACCATAAAAGGGGAAATCCATTGCACCCAAAATCTGGAGCTCAAAGGAAGCGTGCTCGGCAGTGTGACCACCAATGCCTTTGTGGCCAAGGAGAATGGTAATGTTTATCTCAACCACCTCTTCCATGGAAGAGTGGATGCAAGTCTGTTTCCCATTGAATATGGAGGGATTTGTTATGAAAACAGCAACGCAAACCGTATCATGAAATGGCTGTACTGAAAAAATTGAGGGCATCGACCCTGATGGAGACCCTGGTCGCCACGGTATTGATCGTGGTCGTGTTCATGATGGCCAGCATGACCCTGAATTCGTTGTTCGCCAATACCATTGCCCAGAATGATGATGAGATCAGGCAGGAGCTGTTGTATCTGCAGTACCAATATGAGAATAGAAGGTTGTCCTTGCCCTATTATGGTGAAATGGGACCATGGAGCATAGCAGTGGAACAGGTGGCCAGTGTTTCCGATGTGGTCAAGTTTTCTGCAGTAAATGGCACAAGTGAAAAGAAAGTATCCTATAGCATTGGCAATGAATAAACGGATAAGAAAAATCAAAGCCTTTACACTCAACGAAATGCTGGTGGTTTTATTGATCACGGTCTTAGTGGTCGGTATGGCCTTTAGTGTACTGCGGTTGGTCCAAGTGCAGATGCACGGTATTTCTTCAAATTATGAAAAGAATACCGAACTGAACCTACTGCGCCAGAGCCTATGGGTTGATTTTAATCGATTTGACAGGATTTGGTATGATGGTGCCGAACAGAGAATGGTGTTAGAGAACGAAGTAACCAAGTCCTCATATCAAATATTGCCGGAAGCTGTTGTAAAGGAAAAAGATACATTTTGGGCCCCGGTTTCCCGGTGGGAGGTTTATTTCAATGGGGAAACCGTCGGAAAGGGGGAAATCGATGCCATCGATCTATATATAGGAAAAGAAGAGGAAGGTGGAAAAAGGGTTTTTGTTTTTAAACGCAATGCAGCGACCAGCTACATAAACCAATAGGCTATGGGATTTAAATTGGAACAATCACTGGATACCAAAGTTTCGTCGACCGATACCAAACAAGGTGTGGAAAAATGGCTGCAGAAAGAGATTGTTCTTTTCGGTACATTTTTCAACAATAAGCGCAAGGAGGACTTTTATGGAGAACTGTCCATTCTTTTGAAGGCTGGTGTCCAGCTTCGGGAAGCATTGGATATTTTAAGGGAAAACCAAAATAAAGAAAAGCTCAGGACCTTCTACGCCCAAATGCTGGAGGCTCTGGATGGCGGTAGAAGCTTTTCCCAGATATTGAGGTCGTTGAAGGAGTTTACCGAATACGAATATTACTCGGTACAGATAGGGGAGGAGAGTGGCAACCTGACGGCCATTTTTCATGAACTGTCCATTTTTTTTGCACAGAAGAATGAACAGCGCAGGAACCTGATCAACGCACTTACCTATCCGATGATCATCCTTTGTACGGCAATCCTTGTGGTCATCTTTATGCTGCGGATGGTGGTGCCCATGTTCGAGGATATTTTTAGGCAGAACAAAGTGGAACTGCCTACCATCACCCGATGGATCATTGCGGTGTCCAATTTTATCGGTGATTATGGGGGGGTCGCAATAATTGTACTGATTGTTTTGACCCTGCTCCGAAAGCCCATTTTCTATAGGGAAAGTTTGAAACGGAAAAAAGATTATATTACTTTAAAGCTTCCCTATGTGGGCAATTTTGTGCGGTCCATCTATTTGGCACAGTTTACACAGGCCGTGGCGTTGTTGACCTCCTCCAAGGTACCTCTTTTGAACAGTATCCAGATGGTCAAACGGATGATCCGGTTCTATCCACTGCAAGATGCCTTAGATCACATGGAAACAAGGATCATGCAAGGGGTAAGCCTACATGCGAGTATGAAAGAGGGCAAAATATTCGACAATAAGATGACCGCACTCATCAAGGTGGCGGAGGAGACCAATCAAACGGAGTATATCTTCGAAAAGCTCAACCAGCAGTATGCCCTTGAGGTGCAGCAAAAATCAAAGCTGCTCTCCGCCTTGATGGAACCCTTGATCATCGTCCTCATCGGTTTTTTTGTAGGGGTCATCTTGGTTTCCATGTACCTGCCAATGTTCCGATTGAGCAGTGTTCTGGGAGGGTGACACACATTCATTTTGTATTTGAAAAAATGATCGTGTCCAAAAATTCATATATTTATACCCGCAAAGCATCCATAAGTTTTGCCACTGAATGTACTGTTTTGATTACAGTTTAGAGTTCGGTTAATCAGTTTTTTAGGCTAGTGTAAAATATTGATTGTTAGCATGTTGAATTTTCAAATTTCTTCCAGTCATCCCGACGAACCGCCATATAGGCAGAAACAAAGCACTGTTAATTGAATGATTATCAGTGCTTTTCATTTTTTATGATACCATTTGATATCATTTGAAACCAAGTTTTTGGTGTACAATAAGGTGTGCACACTGGTGCACAGATTGTTGTAATTTTAGGTATGAACGATTGAGGTTAAAGGGCAGTCCGACCAGTATTGTTCACTTAAAAGATAACAACTTGTGGATATAAATCATCTATGCATCTTCTTTGACGTTACCCAACAGTTTCCAATAGAAACTGTTCCAAAAACTCTTGGACCGCACTAAAATTATTACTGAGAGGGTGTTGGGGTAAAAGTTCAGCAAAGTCATGCAAAGTCTGTGAATGACATTGGGGTCAGGAAATTAATATGCTGCAAGTAACCAAAAAAGGCCAACAATTTGATTTTGACTTTTGCCTGGTCGATATACAGATAAAAGGGGGGCAGGGGCCTATTCAAAATTTTACTGCTCACATTTTTCCATTTTTGGAGGTATACCATGACCGTTTTTCGCATATTGTGCTTTCAACCCGATCAACGCAGAAACATTGGAGCAAAAGAATGACCCCGCCGACAATTTAATGGGCAAAACCAATTCTGAACGGCTATATTTCATTGATGCACTTCGTGCTTGGGCCATTCTGATGATGCTTCAAGGACACTTTGTGTCCGCGTTATTGGTAAATAGCTATCGGGAAGAAGGAGGCCCTGTTTATTACGCATGGGCTTACCTTAGGGGAGTCACCGCCCCCGTGTTCTTTACCGTATCGGGATTTATATTCACATATTTGCTCTTCGGCAATTATGGAATGGGATGGTCAAATCCCCGTGTAAAGAAAGGAATCAGAAGAGGAGGACTGCTCATTGTCATAGGGTATATATTGCAGATCAAGTTTGGACTATTGTGGAAAGGTTCCATCAACCCGAGTTTCGATATCGTCCATGTTCTCCAATGTTTAGGACTCTCTATGATATTGATTGTTGTTCTATATTTGATGACCTACAGGCTCAACAGGTATATTTTCCAAACTTTATTGGGGTCGATTACCATTTTCCTTTTCATTTTTAGTGGAGCAATAAACCAGGGGGAGTACAACTTTCTGCCGATAGGCATTTCCAATTACCTTACAAGGGAAAACGGTTCGGTCTTTACAATGGCACCCTGGTTTGGCTTTGCAACGGCAGGTGCTTGTATTTCTGGATTTTTCCATTCTAATCTCATTAAGCAGGGGTTTTATCAGAAAGCCCTTCTGATCATCTTGTCCATGGGTTTGCTGCTGATCTTCCAATCCTACGAATTCATAAAGGATCTTGGAAACTTGGTTGATATAGAGGTTTTTCACGGGGCTCTTGAAAAAAGTTACCTTTTTGCCCGTTTGGGTGTGGTCCTTTTGGTTTTTGCAATCTTCATTTGCTTGAGAAATTTCTTTAGACATAAAATTGTGCTTAAAATTGGCCAGAATACATTGGCCATCTATATTCTCCACTCCATTTTACTCTACGGTAGTGTCACAGGGTATGGCCTGAGCAGATATTACCATCACTCCCTTTCCCTTTACCAAGTTATTCTTGGATCCGTGTTTTTTGTTACGGTGATTTGCGCTTTGGTCCTGATGGTCAGTAAAAAAGCAAAACAATTTTTTGGCTAAAAGACCATTTGGATAGCGAGGCCCCAACAGTATCTACCACGGACGGTACTCCCTTTATTTTATGGATGAAACCAGAATTTCAACTGAAAGCGACAATATCGGGATGCGATATGGTTTGCGGCAAACTGGGTTGGTTCCTTCAAATACAGATCAGACTTACCTGATTTAAATTTCTTATGTAAATCGATTACCTTAACGAGCCATTTAACTAGACTAAAGTAAAAATTGAAACGTAAGCTAACATTACTATTTATATGGATTTTTTTCCAGACTGCTTTTTCACAGGTCAGTAAACAGGTAACGTTTAAGCAATTGACCGTTGAGGATGGCCTGTCCCAGAACAGTGTGATGAGCATTGCCCAGGACAGTGTCGGTTTTATATGGTTCAATACGGAGGATGGCCTCAATAAATATGACGGACGGGAATTTACACACTACAATATTCCCACCAGTGATGCAAAGCGGGAAGTAAAGTACATATCGGGGGAAGTGTTCGTCGATAGAGCGGGCATTTTATGGGTGGTGGCAAGCTCTGGAAAATTGAATCGCTACCAACAAAAAACAGATAGTTTTCAAGAAGTTTCAAAATTTGAGCAGGTAATCACAATTGCCCAGGACAAAAAACACAATTACTATATCGGCACTTATGGCGAGGGACTTTTCAAAATTGACCACCAAACCAAGGATACAATTCAAATTTTAAAACCTGAAGACCGGCATTTTGCAGTTTGCAGCTTTGTTGAAACGGACAACAAGACCATTTTGGCCACTACCGATGACGGCATCATTGAGATAAAGGATAATGATTATACGTTTGTTGAGCTCGCCCCAGAGACCATATTCAGCCGATTTGCCAAGTCCGAAGCGGGGACTATTTTTCTTGGAAGCTATGAAAAAGGACTCTATTTAAAAACTCCAAATGATAAGGGATTTGAATCGTTTGCAGGTTTTGATGGTTTTCCCATTCCCTGGGATTTAATCGTTAAGGATTTGTTGGTTGATAAACAGGATCGACTATGGATTACCACAGAAAGGCACGGCATGTACCTGGTTGATTTCAATTTAAAAACCATCCAAAATTTCACCGATAGCAAGAAGGATCCAAATGCCTTGGGTTCCAATTCTTTGTATTTTTTACATGAAGACAGTGCCGGGACCATTTGGATAGGAACGCAAGGTGCCGGTGTGTGTTATTACGATGCGTATTTGACAAAATTCAATGTATTGACTGACGACCAAGTGCCTCATAATGTCAATATTGATGTCATAAGAGCTATAACCACAGATGACAAAAACGCTATATGGGTAGGTACAGAAGGCAAAGGATTGACGAAAATAAATCCATACGACCAAGAGTTTTTCACATATACAACTGCCAATTCCGATCTTTTGGGAGATAGGATTGCGAGTTTGTTTTACGATAGTGGAAACTTATGGATAGGGCATCTAAACAATGGACTCCAAATGATGGATGCCAACGGAAAAATAACCTCTTTTGAAGAAACGGCGCCCTTTACAGTCCTGAAGATCTTTAAAGATGCTACCGACAATATGTGGCTTTGCACCAACCGTGGTCTGCTACAGTTTGATAAGCACAAAGGCATTGTTAAGCAATTTACCTCTGAATATTCAAACCTGGCTTCAAATTATTATATCAGTACCATTGAGCAAGATATCAACACCATTGCGCAGGGTGACACAAATACCCTTTGGGTAGGGACGGAATTTGACGGATTATACAAGTTGGACACCAAAGAGAACAAGTTTTCCAAGATTGATGGAATACCTGATAGAATTTTTTCTTTGCATTACGATGATACTGTGCTTTGGGTAGGGACAAACGGCAATGGATTAAAGGCATTCGATATAAAGAAAGGTACTGTAACCACCTATACCAAAAAAGATGGTCTGCCCAATGATATCATTTATGGGATTTTATCAGATTCCGATGGAAATTTATGGTTGAGCTCCAATAGGGGCATCACCAAGTTAAACATTGAAAACGGGACCATATCGGCAATTGCAAACTATAGCAACTACTTTGGACTACAGTCCTACGAATTCAACGCAGGAGCTTATCACAAAGATGCAAATGGCATCCTGTATTTTGGGGGAATAAAGGGGCTTAATTGGTTTGACCCAAAACAGCTTGAAACAAATCCGTCCCGTCCCAAAACGGTCATTACCAAAATGGAGGTCTTCAATGAAGAACGTCCATTAGAGGATGGATTGAAATTACAACACGACCAAAATACGGTGTCGTTTACTTTTGCATCCCTGCAGTTTTCACAGCCAGAGCTGAGTCAATACAAATACCGACTTGTCAACAACGATGGTAACTGGATTGATGCTGGCAACAACAACGAGGCACATTATACCAACCTGCCACCAAATGATTATAAATTTGAGGTATTGTCCAGCAATTATGATGGTGTTTGGGGCATTGAGCCTACATCATATTCGTTCACCATTTTAAAACCCTGGTACGCAACCAACCTTGCCAGGACAATGTATGCACTTTTAATTTTACTGCTCGGTTATCTTTTATATTATTACTTGAAATGGCGGTGGAACCTAAAAAACCAATTGCGATTGGAACACGAAGAAACACATCGCCTCAAAAAATTGGATGAACTCAAGACCAATCTGTATGCCAACATCTCCCACGAGTTCCGTACACCGCTTACCCTGATTGCGGGCCCTGTTGAAAACCAATTGAAGAAACCCAACTTGACAGAAAGCGACAAAAAAGAACTCGGCCTGGTCAAGCAATATACCGACCGACTTGTGGAACTGATCAACCAGATGATGGACATCTCCATATTGGATTCTGGACAACGAAGGCTCAATCTCACCCAAGGCAATTTAAAGGCACTATTGATGCAACTTGTGGAGGCTTTTCAATACAAGGCCCAAGACAGAAAAATTTCCATACGAAGTACCATTCAGGGTTTGGATGATTGTTGGTTTGACAGGGATATGATGGAAAAAACCGTGTCCAACCTCCTTTCAAATGCCATCAAGTATGCGCCTGAAAACAGTGATGTGTCCATCCGTGCAAATAAACATAACGGAGACTTGGTCTTGATTGTGGAAAACGAAACCGAGCATCTGAACAGCAAAAATCCATCAAGGTTTTTTGAGCGGTTCTACCAAGGCAATGAAACCTCGGAAGGTGTAGGTATTGGACTGGCATTGGTCAAGGAGTTGGTGGAATTGGCCCAAGGCACCATTACGGCCAATACAATGGAAGATTCCAAAATACAGTTTACGCTACATATTCCCGTGGAGCAATCTACATCAATGGAAGGCAGTGTGCCGAATATTGGGCAAACAATGCAGACAAATACAGATAATTTTCAAACCGATACCGTTGCAAAGGTGCCCCGGGCTGTCAAAGAAAGCAAAAATCTGCCCCAATTGTTGATTGTTGATGACACGGCGGATGTCCGGATGTTTATTGCTTCAAATTTTGAAGATGAATATCAAATATTGGAAGCAGATAACGGGAAGACAGGCGTTGATTTGGCGCAAAAACATCTCCCCAGCCTAATAATCAGTGATGTGATGATGCCCATTAAAAACGGGTTTGAACTTTGCGATGAAATCAAACAAAACGCACTGACCAGCCACATTCCCGTAATCTTGTTGACTGCCAAAGTGGGAGAGGAAAACGAGATACAGGGATTTAAGACAGGGGCCGATGCCTATATTACCAAGCCATTCAATACCGAAAAACTAAAAATTAGAACCGAAAAACTCATTGATGCCCAAAAACGCTTGGCCGAACATTACAAAAGCACATTTAGCATCAATCCTGATTTGGCCATTACCAATACCGAAGCTGAATTTTTAAAGCGCTTGAAAAGTATATTGGACGAGCACATCACCGACACGGAATTCAACAATGAATCCTTTTGTGGTTTGATGCATATGAGCGAACGGCAATTGCACCGTAAACTAAAGGCCATTATTGGGATGACCCCCTCAGAATTCATCCGCAACGAACGCCTAAAATTGGCAGCGGAACTCCTTAAAAAATCAGATGCAACAGTTTCTGAAATTGCCTATCAGGTAGGTTTTAATACACCTTCTTACTTCATCAAATGTTTCAAGGAAATCCATGGGTATACCCCGAGTGAGTTCTCTTCCAACCTATAGCCTTACCCAGTTTACCAAATGTAAAAATTACGGACACGTATTTTACGATGTCTGAAAATACTACGCTTTTTAGGGATTGTCCGTTTTATTGCATCCTTTGGCAAATATGTGGTATTCGTCCGAATCCAGTGCCGCTACTTTTATCCCCAACGAATTGGAAGGCCTTTGTTGGTTTTAACAAAATCATAGAGACAATTATGGAGGATACAACCGGACCAAAAGAACCCTTTAAGGACAATAAGATTTATATGAGCATAGACCACCTAAAAAAAGGCATCTATTCACTTAATATTTTGGAAAAGGATAAAGTCATCAAATTGATAAAAATAAGAAAACAGTAATCCCACAAGTATACTAAAATCAAATAAAATGAAAACAAAAACAGTGATAACAACCCTACTGGTGCTGTGTTTTGCTGTGTCTTCACAGGCACAGTTCTTAAAAAAACTCAAAAAAGCTGCTGAAAATGCTGCGGAGCGCACCATCCTGAACCGCACGGACGAAGAAGTTTCCAAAGGAACGGACAACACCATCGATTCCATCACAAAAGGGAAAAAGGGCAAGAAGAACGAAAATGCCAACACCAAGGAAATAGGGGAAACCGAGAAAAACCTTGATTCAACAAAACAACAGAACCAAGCCAAGGAAGCTGCCATGCAGAAAAAAATGGCCGGACTTCTGGGCGGCGGAGGTCTGAAGGGCATTCCGGACATCTATGAATTCTCATACAGGGCCACCATGAAGATCACCACCCAAAAAGAGGAGACCGAGATACACTATTGGATGGAACCGGGCCAACGCTATTTTGGCAACAGGTACAACGACGGCAGAACAAATAGCATCACGGTCATGGATATGGAAAACCAGGCCATGGTGATGTTCACTGACGATGGCAAACAAAAAATGGCCATGAAAATCCCTGCAGGCAAAAAAAACATTGAAAAGCTGACCAAAAAAATGGAAGAAAAGGGCAAGAACTCCATGGAGGACATCAAGGTGATTCCCATTGGAGACAAGACCATTCTGGGCTACAACTGCAAAGGCTACCAAATCACCTCTAAAGATGGAGTATCCAAGGTTTGGATTACCAATGAAACACCTGTGGGGTACTTAGGTGGAATTGCCAACACAGAAAGTTTGCCCAGCAGTGTATTGCCACTTGGCGAGAACACTATGTTCATGGAAATGAAGTTTGAGTCGGCCAAGAAGAAAAAGGACAATTTCAGCATGGTATGTACCGAGCTAAAAGCAGAGAGCATGTCCATTACTAAAGGAGAATATTCAACCATGGGTGGGTTTTAAGACTACCCTGTAATAGTAAACAACAGAAAAAATGAAACAACCTGTATTTATAATTATTGGACTACTTCTTATATGTTCACTTACACTAAATGCCCAGGACAAGAAGTTGGGTGACGGAGGCACCGATACGGACCATGGCAATGATTTTGGCATCCCCATGGATGATCTGAACCTCACCATGGATGACATCAACGACATTTTTGGTGATTCCGATGACACCAATAGTTGGAGGCTTCCTTATAAGGGTTTTCTCGAAGATAGAAATAGGGAAGAATTTGCAATTTATAAATCCATTTTTAAAAACAAATTCCAAAAATATAACGAGTACATCACCAATCTGGACAACTACTCCCCCTATACCAAATGCTTTTACCTGATGGTGCGCTACATAAATGAATTGGAAGCGGTGAAAGCGGAAACGGCAAACGACAATGACTGTCGGAGGACCTACGATTTGTACGGGATGCAGTTGACGATGATGATGTCCAGCACCACCATCATGTTCTGTACGGAGGAATTATTCAATGCTATGAGTAGTGTGAACCACCTGGAATATTCGGGTGTTGAAATATTGGACAAACCGGAGGAACTCAAGCGGTTCGTGGAAGAAATGAATGCCGTAATCCAACTAGTACCGGACATGAATCGCGAAAGCAAAACAGATTTTGACAAAAGGATGGAAAAGTATACAGAATTTGAAAGGACATTGATTGTGTTCTTTCAGGTATATCCCGAGCTTAGGAATGAGGATAAGTTCCGTTTATACCAACTGAACGCCCTGTTAGAAAAATATTTTCATCCACTGTCCCTTATGAAAGATGGCGTGGCCATCAGTCAACAAATGGATAGGCTCAAACCCTGCACAGGGTATTAATGGCCAATCAAATCCCAAAAATAGTAAACATGAAAAATTTGAAATTTTTTGTTGCCCTTTTAGTGGCGATGACCGTTGCATCCTGCGGCAATAAGGCCGAAAAGGAAACCCACCAAAAATCCAACACCGTTGTAGAAAAAGTAAAACCGGGCAATAATTTGGTGAAAGGCGCACGTGAATTGGCAGCTGAATCGGAAGCCCTAAAAAAACTCGACCCAATTGCAATTGAGGACCTTAAGAAATGGTTTCCCGAATCTATTGGCGGCTTATCCAAAACCAATAGTGATGCCATAGCAATGGCTGGTGCCGTAACTGCATTTGTGACTTATGGCACACACACCAACAAGCAAATCAATTTGCAGATGATCGATGGGGCGGGAGATAAAGGAGCCGCAGCCACAGGAGTCTTCAGGGCCATCAAGTATGATAAAACCAACAATGAAAGTTATGGCGATTACAATAAAATAAAAGAGTATGAAGGTACTGTGGTAAGGGAAGATTTTGACAAAAACCAGAACAGATATATCCTGGGCTTTTTCTACAACGACCGTTTTGCCATAAAACTAAAAGTAACGGGGTTTGAGCAACATGAGATTTGGAACATTTTCAAGGAATTCAAGCTTGACGGTTTAACCAATTGATATACTAAATTAAATCACCCATGAAAACAAAAACCATTGTATTCGTATTCACATGCCTGATTATCAACACATTTATACAGGCGCAATCAAAGTCGACACCACTCAAAAATGGTGAAAAAATAATTTTGGCCATTGATGATGACACAAAAACCATTGTGGACGTCCTACCAGTGGAAGCCTTGCCCGACAAAGCCACGGCGGCCAAAAAATACCCCGGAAGCACATTTTTTACCGGCATGTTATACGGTGAGTCCAGTCGTTCGGTACGGCCTTATGAGTTTTCGGATATAAAAAAGAGAAAATTCGCCGTCACTAGTTCCGAATCGGGTTCCCGCTCGGTGCTTCCTTATGAGTTTTCGGATGTTGAAAAAAGACATTTTATGACCCTGAATGATACCAAAAAGCTTTCGGTCATGCCCCAAAAAGACGCCATACTGGTTTTTGATCTTTCGAAAAGCTACACTCCGGGTGGTCCATTTTTATTTAGGGATTATGTGTTGGAAAAACTCAACTTTACCCTAGGAAATCAGTTTCTTGTCATGTTTGATGAGAAACAGAAAATGGTAGTTTTAAAAGCAAGGTAACCCCAGCTAAAAATCAGATGATGTATTTTAAAAGATTAAATCCCTACAATTACCTCTTATCAGTTTTCATGGCAGTAGCATTGTTGGTTTCCTGTAAAAATATCGAGAAAAAGGATGTTACAGGCCTTACTGACAAGCCTACGGGCACCCATGCCGTTGAAGTTACCATGGAAAACCAGGTCTTCCACATACGCCAAGAAAACCTGTTATCGGTAAAGTCAACATTTACAAAAGACAGCATTTTGCTTTTGTTCAGAGCGGATAAGAACCCGTTTCAACTTAACTTGAACCTTACCCATACGGATATTTTGAATATGCAAAAGGCGACCTTTATAATTCCGGACACCAATGCCGGGAAGATAAAGGTGGACCTGAATTTCTTCAACGCCGACAGGGATGTCAGCAGGATAAACAAACGGGTCGTATTCAAAAAAGGAACCATAGAAATTAAAAAACTAACAGAAAACAAACTGGAAATGATCTTTACCGGCGAAGGTAGTGGAATGACGGAGTGGGGCGGTAATTTTCCCATTTCGGGCCAAATAAACGCGACCCTTAATCCATAAAACCAAGACAGATGAAGAAAACTTTAAAAACACTAAGCTTATTGCTCCTATTATTTTTAACAACAGATTGTAAGCAGAATAAAAAGCAATCCAAGATGGTGGAAGATCCTTCCGCAATGACTCAACCTGTGGCTAAAGTTGAAAAATCCATCCGTATTATAACCCGAAGCATGGAGTTTCAATCGGTGGACACCATTTCTTCAGGATGGAACACCTTTGTATACGACAATCTGTCCAACGAAGCCCATTTTTTTCTATTGGACAAATATCCTGACGGCAAGACCATTAAGAATACGCTCAGTGATGTGGCCCCTGTTTTTGCAGAAGGAATGGACTTGATCAACGCAGGAAGAGCAGAAGAAGGTTTTGCCGCTTTTGGCAAACTCCCCGCTTGGTACTTTGATATTGTTTTTAGCGGAGGATCTGGATTGATCTCCCCCAAACATACAGCGGTCAGTACCTTGAAATTAGATCCTGGGTATTATGTGATGGAATGCTATGTGAAAATGCCGAATGGCAAGTTCCACACCCTCATGGGTATGGCCAAACCACTTATAGTTACCGAAGAGGACAGCGGCCATGAACCCCCAGAACCGTCGGTGGATATAGTGCTTTCGAGTGAGGACGGTATCAGTTGGGATAGGCCCATTACCAAAGGCAAACATACCTTCTCTGTCTATGTGAAAGACCAAAAGCCACACGAGAATTTTATCTGGCACGATATCAATATTGCACGATTGGCCCCGAACGCCGATTTGGAAGCTTTGGAAAAATGGATGGATTGGTCGCACCCCAAAGGGCTCATCACCCCAGTTCCCGATGGAGTCACATTTCTGGGAGGTGTAAACGATATGCCTGCAGGCAGCACGGGGTATTTTACCGTGGATTTAGAACCTGGGAAATATGTGTTCATTTCCGAAGTGCCCAATACAAAGAAAAAAGGACTGCTGAAGGTCTTTGAAATTGCTGAATAACGGGATTCAATATGGAAGCGAAATGTGACAGAAGGGAGTTTATTGAATTGGTAGGGCTTGGTTCAGCTGGACTCTATTTGTCACCGTTAGTGTTCACAAGCTGTCAGAACAATGACTTATTGGTGCCGTTTGATGTTTGGAACGAAATGATAACCGCATTGGAGCAAAGTCCGGATCATCTCCCCGGCAGAAGAAAGGCTTTGGTGGCTGCCAAAGACCCTAAGGCCATGATTCAATTTGTGCGTGATGGCCTGCAAATGATCCCTGAAATTGGCCAGTTTCTCCACCAAGCCAACCGTTTGTCCATTTATGGTACGGATGCGGCCCTGCGTTGTGGATTGGCCACACCGCGCGAAAAAGCTGAAATATTGAAGGAGATGCTGAGCGAGGCCGGTTTTGAGGCAAAAGTGGTCTTGGAAGAAACCGAAATTACTGAAGAGGAGGTGAAGAATATCGTATTTCGTGAAAATCATGCGGTATTTGCACCACCCATCAGTAAAAAACAACTCAAGAAATGGAAAAGATTGTTAGGGGCGAATGATAGCAATGGAAGCGTTGATCAATTGTTGGATCTCGATGAAAAATGCACCCATTTGGCAGACGGCCTTATTTCAAATCTGAATGAAAAGCACTATTCCGCTATTAAACCCAATTCCTTCCGTTTCCACAAAAGCGAAGTCCCTTCAGTGGTATATGTCTTGAATGGAAAAGAACATTATGCCCATGTTTTTGATCCAAATGTAACGGTGGGGCAATTGCATCCAAGCAATAAGGGCAATACGTTTAAGGACGCTCCAAAAATTTCCGAGGTACGCGAGGAGGATATCAAGATTTCGTTGACCTATAGGACCGCCATTGATTATTGGGAAGAAAAAGAGCTCCTTTCCGGAACCTGGAAATTGAGCGAATTGATTGGTAGCACAATGCAGATCTTGTTTATGAAGAATATGGATTTTGCCCAGCAGGCCACAAAGTCCATTTCCGACATCAGCACATTCACACCCTGCTTTGCCTATCAGAAATTTGATCAGGACCTGTCCTACATGGAAGAACGCTCACTTGTGGGCGAGCCCATTACCTTGGAGGGCAAAGAAATTCTTAAAAACGTGGTCGTGAAAGAGAACAATGGAGCGTTTGGGGATGTTTCACAAGTGAAGACCTTTGAAATAAAGGCTACCCCCATGGCTTTTCCGAAAGTGAAATTGGAACTATACCCAAAAGATGGGTCGGGAACCATTGTTGAAGGATTGTCCGCTGCCAATTTTAAGATTACCGATAATGGTAAAGCCGTTACCGGATGGTTGGAACAAAATGTATTTTCTCCAAAGATCATGCTGCTCTATGATACCTCACTGAGTATGCCACAAGAATATCGGGGAGATGGTGCAAAAGAATTTGCGGCGTCGCTTGAGGAAATGGTAAAGGAAATGTACCCAAATGCGAGCGTCAGGAGCAAGGCGACCACTTCCAATGTGTATACGTCGCTTTTAAAGGCCAAACAAAGTAGTGCGGACTTGATATTGTACGCTACCGATGGCCACAATGACGACCAATTCCAGACCGAGTACAAAGATGTATACGAAACGGGGCCACCTGCCATTTTGTTGAATGTATTCAATGTTGATACCTTTTATAAACACTTGCGGGAAAATTTTGAGTTCAAGGAGATTCCTGCCGACGACCAATTAAAAACGAAAGAGGAGATTCGAAACATCATTTCGCAGATGTCATTTCCCCCGTATGTACTTACCTACCATTCTTTTGAAGAAGAAAACGAACATAGGATCAATGTGTCCATTAAAGAGAAAGAGCTTTCGGATGAGGCAACTATTGTATTTCCCAAACCAAATGATCTTTATTTAGGGGAACGGATTATTGGTTTATATGTAGAGATCAGTTGGAGAAGTAACCGAATAAAGCGCACTTTGGCAGGGTGGGACAATTACTTGGACAGAGACCGATTGACGCCCAGTAGAAAATATATTGAAGATGTGCACGAAATGATGTTGGGCGGTGCCATGCTGGCCTTTGAACGGGAAGCTCCCACCTTGTCTGTCAGACTTACCGAGTACCTCTGCTCCTTGGTAAGCAATAAAGAGTGGTTTATGGCCCAGCAGATGAACGATACCAAAAAAGCAGTGGAGGCACTTGAAAAAGGCACGCTTGGCTATCCACCCTTGTTGCTTACCATGATGCAACCTTTGAATCATCATGTTACAGAAAAATCAGTTACTTATCCTACCCAATTCCGTTCCTGTCTGTTAAGGATGAAGCCTGGCTATTATAAAGACAGCACTAAAATCCTGTTCGATTATCTACCGACCGCAAAATATGCCAGCATGAGCCGATCGGGGACCAAAAGGGAAAATCTGTACGAAACGGTTAAAAAGACGGCCCAGTTTGCCTTTTTGGAAGAGATGGAGTTTGATGACAGCGCGGTTAGGCAATTGCAGGGGCATGACTTGGTAAGTTTGCACAATATCAGAAACGAACCCGAATACGGGTATAACATATTGAAAAATAAGCACAAAGTCTTCCAGAACCGGATTTTTAGGGAGAACCAGTTGTCATTTTTTGATAAGGAAATGAATGTTCCATCCTATTTTGAAGTAGATCGGAACTCAGGTGAGTTGCGTGGAATCCTACCCGATGGCAGCGGCGGTGGAAGTTCTTCCACGGCGGAACAACTAAAAGCCCTAAAGAATGTGATCGACGAATACCAAAAAGTATTGGCCGGAATCCAACTCATGATGATGATCCCTGGTGCAGCTACCTCGGCGGCCCCAATAGTGGCATTGTACAGCATGACCTTGGTAAAATTATATGCCTTTGCCACAGAGGCCATTATAGTGATGAATCCCGATAAACTGGAAGGACAGGTAAGCATGGCCTTGAAAGAATTGGCCTGTAATGTATATAAAAGCATCATCATGACTTTTATCGGAAAAATGGGAAGAGGAGAAGCACAGGGAGTCATCAACGGCATGGACGGACTGGAAAACTTGATTGCCATGATGGGGGGTAACTTTTCATTTTTACCATGCCCTTCGGCGTGAACGTGTAACAATGAAAATCGTACTAAACCATTTGTATATCAAATCGTTGTGGTATTTTGAGTCACTGGTTAAATCTCGATCCTAGTGAAAATACCTATCACAACAGGTCATTTGATATGCTAGGTCTTCGCAATTTTTAGTGGTAGTGATTGTTGTAATTTTAGGGATGGACAATTGAGGTGAAAGAGTACTCCAACCAGTACTAATTGTTCAACTAATAACATTACAACATACAGGCATACAGCAGCATGATGATGAAAATTCAATGGATGTCAACTAAGTATGGTGGATTGTTATCTGTTCCCAGTAATCAAGAGACCGATCAATGCTGGAAGGGGGTTGCCAAAGCCAGCACCTGTTTTGAGAAGAGGTAATGATTCCCAAGATCAAATACGATCATTTGGAAGAAATGCAGCCTCACTTCAAAGAGATTTAAAGGATATTCTTGAAAATGGAAAGTTCATCTGAAGGTTTTTTGGGCCCTTTCAGTGCGAAACAAGTTTTGCTCGTTGACCTTCAAGACGATAGATCAATTAAATGATCCAGTACTGGAAATAATTATTTCAAAGGGCATCCTTTCTCAAAAAAAAACTGCAATTGAAGACGCATGGTTTTTCAAATAAAGACTTCCCATCAAATCAATAATGTTAATCAACAAATAAATGCTGTACTTCTGCAAATATGTATTCAAACATTACGGATATACATTGAAAGCATTTCATGGTTAAGAAAACCGGTATAATGTCATTCTAAGAAAACAGAAAAAACGTAATTTGCCATACATTGGAAAGAAATATAAACTATCCCATTGTAGGTATTTTACGAATATCACCATACATTTCTTGACCATCCATGGACCACAACAAACCAAAAAGTTGCTGACAAACTTTATGAACCTAACCCGTAACTTAGCGCTTTTTTGGTTTTGTTTTTTCCTTTTTGTTTGGAATGTAAAATCGCAAGGCAAAAAAATCGATAGTTTAAAAAATGCGTTGTCCGTTCATTCTGAAAAAGATACCACTAGGTTCAATTTACTATATGACTTGGCATTTTCCTATTTCCAAAGAGATTTGGAATCGACCTATCCCTATCTTGAAGAAGCCGAGCTATTGAGCGAAGAACTTGACTACACCCGGGGTAAGGCCCGAGTATTTTATTTAAAAGGAATCCTGGAAAACATCAAATCCAACTACGATAAAAGTCTTGAATATTTTGAGCGTTCCCTCGGCTATTATAGGTCCATTGGGGATGAGGATGGAATTGCCTCGAGTTATACCGCTTTTGGGATTACCTTTTACGACCAATCAAAATATGACGAAGCTATAAACTCCTATGGCAAAGCGTTCGATATTTATAAAAAAAGTGGTAATAAAAGAGAGCAGGTGACCATTCTCATAAATAGTGCCAATGCCTACTCCGAGATGGGGAGGTTGAATGAGGCAGTCTCAAATTATAAAAGGGCATTGGAGGAGAGCAAAGCACTGAATGACGAGGACGGTATTTCTTATGTTCATTCCAATTTGGGGGTGGTGTACAAAGTGCAGGGCAACTACCCTTTGGCCATAGATAACTTTAACAAAAGCTTGGATTATGACATAAAAACCCAAGACACTATGGGGATGGCCTTTAAGATGAATGACTTGGGCGAAGTATATAGTTTTCTGAAAAAATATGACAAGGCATTGGATTATTATGAGAAATCCTTGGAGTTTTCATCAAAACAAGGGAATGATCGGCTCATGGCGATTATCAATGGCAATATTGGAAAGATATACTTTCTTAAAAAAGAATATTTAAAAGCATTGGAATACCACAATACATCCTTGAAATCGAGTCAAGAGATCGGGAACTTAAAACAAATGGCCATATGCTTGAATAACATTGGAGGAATCAATCTGTTGCTCAATGAACCTTTGGCAGCACGAGATAATTTTGTGAAGGCAAAAGATATTTGTCAGCAAACGAACAACAAGCATGTCCTGCCCGAAAGTCTTTTAGGTATAGCCGAAAGTCACATTCATGAAAAGGACTATCGCAAAGCACTTTCCTTTACCGAAGAGGCCAAAAAGATAGGAGAGGAACTGAAGCTATTGGAAATACAGAAAAAAGCGTCGGAGCTACTCTCCGTCATTTATGGGAATACGGGGCAATATAAAAAAGCACTCGAGAACCATCAATTGTTCAAAACCCTAAACGACAGCCTGTTCAATAAAGAAAACATTGAAAAAATAACCCAGATCGAGTATGAATATAAGTACAAACAGGCCCTTGATTCTGCAAACATCCGGGAACTGAAACTTACAAAAACAGTTCTGGCAACCTCCCAAGATCTGGCAAAGTCCAGGCAAAACCTCCTGTGGGCCATAATAAGTATTCTTATGGTTTCCATACTATTGGGGTCCATGATTTTCTATCAGAAATTCACTAACATCAAGACCAAAAACCAAAACATCATTACCGAGCAAAAATTACTGCGATCGCAAATGAACCCCCATTTTGTATTTAATTCCTTGTCCGTTTTACAAGGAATGATTTTGAATAAAGAGGAGAAAAAATCAATCGATTACCTGTCGAAATTCTCAAGATTACTGCGTATAACCCTCGAGAATTCAAGGGACAAAATGGTCTTGCTCTCACAGGAATTAACGGCCATAGAAAATTATATGGCCCTTCAGAATCTGGAAAATGACGCCTATAAATTCTCGATTGCCATAGATGAAGACATTGATGGTTCTTTGTTTAAAATTCCCCCCATGCTTATCCAGCCATTTATTGAGAATGCCATAGAACATGCTTTTACAAGTCAAAAAGAGGATAGAAAAATTGACATGCACTTAAAATATTTTAACGAAGAGTTGATATGCATTATAACGGATAATGGTATTGGTATCAATTCCCAAAAAGAGCATAATGGCAACGGCAAGAAATCACTGGCCACCCAAATCACTACAGAGCGATTGAATATATTATCTACATATTTCAAAATGAAAGGGTCCGTTACCATTGAGGATAGGATCAAGTATAATGAGAAAGGAACGGTTGTAACATTAGTTTTACCCCACGAAAAACTTAAAATGGCATGAAAGCGTTATTGGTAGAGGACAAAGTATATGTTAGAAAAGGACTGCTTCATTTGTTACAGTCCATAGAAACAGATGTGGAGGTCATGGGGGAGTGCGGATCGGTACAAGACGCCGTTGTGGTCGCGAACACATGTAAGCCACAACTTGTTTTTTTGGATATCAACCTTATGGATGGTACCGGTTTTGATTTTTTAGACCAGACCGAGCACCTCGATTTCAAGGTCATCTTTATTACCGCTTATGAAGAATACGCCCTCAGGGCCCTAAAGATAGGGGCTGTTGATTATCTCTTAAAACCCGTTGATGTTGAAGAATTACGATTGGCCTTGGAAAAAATCAAAAAACTTCCGGTTGGTGAACAGAAAAAACAAATAAAAACCGCAAAGCAAGTCTGGCTTCAAAATGACTCCACATTGGTATTGTCACTTAGTGATAGCTTTCAGGTGATAGATCTTCAAGAATTATTGTTCTGCGAATCCGATAAGGGCTATACCACCTTCCATTTGGCCAATGGCAAAAAATATGTGGTGTCCAAACCCATAAAAGAATATGAGGAGCAACTTGAAAACGTAAATTTTACAAGACCCCACCAGTCCTTTATGGTTAACCTGAAATTCATAGATAAATATGATAAATCGGGCATTATTTTCTTAAAGGACGGAAGAAAAATACCGGTCTCTTCCCGTAAAAAAGAAGCTTTTGTGACCACCTTTCTCAAATACAATAACCTCTAGGATTTTCAGTAGAGGATACGTCACGGATATCGTTTTGGCATTTTCCGAAATACGCATACAAATTTAAACCCAACAAATATAGGTTGGCAGTTCACAGATATGAATTGCCTGTTTTTTGGTCAATTGCATTGTTGCACCTTTAGCATGCAATAACCATTTCTTACTCAAGCTAACCTATGAAAAATTCCATTTTTCCTTGGACAACCTTTGGTCTGAAATGCTATCAACCTAAAATTCATGGAAAATATTAAATCGCGATTAGGCCAGGTGGGCCTTTTGGCCGCTGCAATGGGCATTATTTCAATGCTATTGTCAATTTTCAACTACAACATAAGGCTTTTGGCCTGGATAGACATTTGGGGAAGTACCGCAGGATGGGTGATAAGGATACTCTTGATACTTGTGGGAGGCCTTCTATTCTTTCAATTTGGAAGAGATAACGAGTAATCAATTCAAAAATCATAAATAATGAAAAAACTGAAGATAAGTCTTTTAGGATTTATGCTGACCCTATTCTCCTGTGGAGGGGGAGCAAGCACACAAGAGGCAAATGCCAAAGGATTTGAAGCCATTGAAGACGTGCTAAAGAGCAAATTTGGGGACGAAGCCCATTATACAGAGTTGACCATAACCTATAATGAAACCATTGGAAATATTGTAGGGGTTACCGCGACCAAAGCCCCCGAATCCTTAAAAATGGAGCAATGGAGCCTTTCCCAAGATAATTGGACGCAAACCTCGGACGTAACCATTCAGGTGCCGGAGAACAGTAATGCATCAGACTTTATGTTTCAACTTGGAGATATGGTCAATCTGGAAAAGTTGGGGGGATTGGTCGAAAAATCAAGAGAAAAGCTGATAGCCGAAAAGGAGATTGAAAATCCTTCAATGCATATGGCGCTTATACAAATGCCAAAAAATGGTGATCGTTCCAAGATGGAATACGTAGTGATGCTTCGTCCCAAAAACGGAGGAACCACTTTTACATTCAATTACGCGTTGGATGGAACACTCACAAACATGGATTATTGAAAATTGAATATGAAATATATAAATCCCAAAATCATGAATAACAAAAACAGACTAAGCTATTTTTTTATTTTGACACTATTGTTAACAGCCCTAGGTTGTAGCAGTGATGATGCAAATATTGAAGTTAACCTCCAGAATTTGGAAACTACCTTGGATGAAAACCCTGCCGAAGGTTATACGGTGGGTACTATTGAGGCCACTGGTGGTACAGCGGTGAATTTTAGTATTACTTCGCAAAGTCCTTCCGGGGCTATGAACATCGATGCCAGCTCAGGTGAAATCACCGTTGCAGATGCATCCTTGTTCGACTTTGAGACCAATCCGATCATTACGGCAACAGTTACAGCCAACAATGCGGAAAATACGGCAACGCTTACTGTTAACCTGAACAATGTAGGTGAAGTGTCCGCCCAAAGTTTTGAGGCCACTATTGACGAAAACCCCGCAGATGGGCAAGTTATTGGAGCTATTCAGGCGGGTGGAAGTGCTTCCGGTTTTAGTATATCCTCACAATCTCCCAGTGGAGCTTTGAGCATTGATGCAAATTCGGGTGAATTGACTGTGGCAGATGCTTCATTGTTCGATTTTGAAACAAATCCGATCATTACGGCGACCATTTCCATAAATGATGCGGATAACCCTGCTACGGTGACCATCAATCTTAATGATGTTATGGAATGGAGTACCCAAGATTTTACCGCCGACCTGGATGAAAACCCAACTGATGGGCAAGTGGTAGGGACCATCCAAGTTAGTGGTGGGGGCACCTTTGGTTTTTCCATTACTTCCCAAACCCCGGCAGGCGCATTAAGTATAGATGCGACCACAGGAGCATTGTCCGTGTTGGACCCCAATTTGTTCGATTATGAGACCAACCCGGTAATCACGGCAACCATACTTGTCGATGATGGGGTGTTTACGGACACTGCTACCGCCACCATCAATCTAAACGACGTAGATGAAATCGTGGTTCAGCAAGCCAACTTTACCGTCGATGAAAACCCATCAAATGGAGATGTTGTGGGTACTGTACAGGCAACAAGTAATGGTAGTTTAACCTATGCGATCACGTTTCAAAATCCTGCAGGCGCCTTTACAATTGATCAAAACACAGGTGAGCTGACTGTTGCTGATGAAAGCTTGTTCGATTATGAGGCCAATCCCAATATGCTTGCGACCATTTCTGTGGATAATGGCACATATTCAGTATCGGCGAATGCATTTGTTGTCCTGACAAACATCAATGAGGTTGGTGACTTTAACCATGGTGGTGTTATTTTCTGGGTGGATCCTGTAGACAATGACCATGGTTTGGTTAGTTCAATTGCTGACCAAGGGGTAGCACAGTGGGGTTGCGATAGTGTTTTTATAAATGGTGCTACAGGAACCGCATTGGGTACTGGTAAAATCAATACCGAAGCGATAGTATCCGCATGCCCCGAAGTACAAATTGCGGCAAAACTCGCCGCAGAACTTTCCCTAAATGGGTTTGATGATTGGTTTCTACCAAGTGCAGATGAGCTTAATGAATTGTATCTAAACAAAAGCATTGTAAATGCGACCATAACCGCCAATGGAGGAAATGCTTTTACCAATTCGACCTATTGGAGCTCCACTCAAGACAATATTGAACCTGGCTTTGCCCTTTTTAAAGGTTTTAATGGGTTTGAAGGCAGCGATCTAAAGTACCTTACGTTCCATGTCAGGGCAATCAGAGAATTTGACCTTGGTAATTGATTGTAAATCAAACACCTCCGGCTGAAATAGTCGGAGGTATTTGTGCTTTGGAATCGACCACAAAACAGGTTTTGTTGACTTATGTGGTTTGTAACCGAATTTGCTTCTAGAATCACTCTGCTTAGTAAATAAAAGAAGAGTATGGAGAGTACAATAGTATGGTAAACAGAGCATAATGACACTGGTCCAAATAATACTTACCGCATCCGCAATATTTACCGCTCTGATATTGGGGCTTTTGACTTTGTCAAAAAGGAAATGGGTTACCGTAACATTGCTTTTAATGGCGGTACTTTTCCTTATGGCATCATCATTTTTTGCTTATTCAGAGTATTCGGCCTATCAAAAAAGAAAGGACCGCTATACCCTTCAAGCAATGAGGATTCTTGAAGCACCTAATGAGAATGGTTCCAGCCAAAATTCGCTTGACCATTTTAAGCCCTTTCAAGAATATCGAAATGTTTTGTACGGGTACGAGGCCTTCCTTTTGGATTTGGGGATGAATTATATGGGCTCTGTTTCCTATAAAAATACCATAAGGGATGAAATAATGGCCGGTCTGGAAAACCAAGAATATGGGGAAACCTACTGGAACACTGTGTTTAACATCACCTTTGAATATGAAAAGAATACCAAAGCGTTTCACAGGTCAAAATACGGGATATTCTATGTTGTGCCCGCTGATCTAGAACCACTGGATATGGAAGAGACGGATTACGGTGATTTGAACGATGCGGAAAACTATGCCTTTTTTGAACGTATGAGCCAACTATTATACATAGGCCAAAAGATAAAATCGTTTGACCGATCGCCAGAAAATATCGGTAACCTCTGGAATCACAACAAATCCCATATCTATACTTTTTTCTCCAAAAGCAAATACGACGAACTCTGCAAACAAGTTGTGGACGATTTAATAGAAGTACATGATAGCATAACCACAAAATCAAACTATGAAGAGTTTTATAAGATGTACGATGTTTCCGATGACGTTTTCCTGGATTTCCCATCAGTGGAGTATACCAGTTCCTTTGAATATTCATGGCCCTTCAGTTTTTGGGACCGTCGTTTTGCGGAAGACAACGCCTCCAAGGTGTATGCTATTTTAAAGGAAATTCAAAATCATTATAAAAATTGAAATGAAAAGCGCAATTGTCATTTTGGTGATCATCGGTCTTGGCTTGGTAGGCGTGGCCTATTATTTCTCCTTGGAATCGTTCAAGTTGATCGAAAGGAAGCAAGAAGGCGATTATCTCAACGAAGTAATTCTTGAGAACGAAATGATTGCGGAAGAATCTGCTAGGGAAGAATTGGTCTATGGGAATACCATCATCAATCAATACATGGATCTCACCAAACCCGAATATGCTGTTATCAACCCTTGTATGCAAAAATTTCACCATACAGGAAAATTGGATGCCTTGTGTTTAAATGAGGTATTGGACGCTGTGGTTGATGATTTTGGGGAAGATAGTTTTATAAAGGCAGTGATCGGCTCCAGTATTGATTATGAGAATCTTGCTTTGGACCATACTTTTTTAGAAAAGCTGTTTTCCGAACGCAGCTCGCTGGCCGATAAGCTCAGACTTGGTTTTTTGAACAGGTATCGAAACCCCGACTGTTTACAAAGGGCATTTGATAGATACAAGGACAATCTTTTCGGAAGTATTCCCAAAAGTCTCTATCAGAAAATCTTTGAAAAAAAGCTTGTTGAGTGTCTGTCCGCTTATGAAGAGATAGCCCGTCAAACCAATAAAGAGGCCTTTTTTGAAGACATTTATTATAAAGCGGACATGCGAAATCTGCATGCTCAATATTGGAAATATACTTTTTGGAAAAGAAGGGCGATCGAAAAGAACGACAAGATGCTGTATGCCATCTTGACCGAGATCAAAAACCATTACAATGACCAATAGCTTTTGTGCCAGGATTGTACAACCAATATCTTTCAAATGGAGATAATCATCATCGCCGTACTGATTTTGTTATTGGTTGTCTTGGTATTCCTCGGCTACAAACTACTACGGTTTATGTTCAAAAGTAAAGGGCATACCGTCGTCTCGCTTTCATTGTGTGTCCTTGGACTTTTGATTATGGGCTCCTACCACGTTTTTTTTAAAAAAATGGAATTCGTTCCGTCCAAGGTGTACCCTGATCTATACCTGATAAAAAATCCGTTCAAGAACAAAAACGAATTGGATACTGCTATAAAAGAGTTTGTTATTGATCATATGAAAGAAAAGTTCAGCGGTTTAAATGATTCGACCAAAAGTGTATCCCCATCTACTTATTCCTTGCGCTTTTATGAGTATACCAGAAGTTGGAGTATCCACCTATTTGCAGATGCAGGAACGGCCTATTTTTTAGAAAACGAGGAAGATCCCAGTGGTTTTGTCGTGGAAGAATTGTCCATGTACAGCGCATATCGGTTGGCACAGTTCCATGGAGACCTTTGTGAAAATGACCCTGGACAATATTGTGGCGAACTGATTTTTTTTGACAATGGAGAGATTTCAAACTCCTTGATAATGAAGGATATAACCCCAGACCAATCCAATGATCCCCAAGCGAAATGAGCATGGGAAAAATCAGATCACGGCCGTGGCGAACCAAAATAGTTTTGGAATATACCTTGTGGACAATAGTTGCTCTAATTATGGGCATTGGCTATATGTACCTTGTTTTGGGGCCATTGCCGGAAGCAAACAACCTTTGGGATTTTTTCTTTGGTAAACTGTACCTCTTCGGCCTCGTCCGTGTTGGACTTACCATTGGGAGTATTGTAGCGGTGTTGTTTATACTGTTCGATGTCTTTCTCATAAATAAGAAACAGATTTTCGGCAAGCGCAAAATGATGGTGCGGATGCTGACCTTGTTACTTATCCTGGCTGTTGTGGCCATTTTGCATTATCTGTTGGAAAAAACCTTTAACCTAATATAAACGCAATGAAATTAACGTATGCTGTCGTGATCATCTTATTGATGTCCTGTAATCAAAGGACAAAAGAGGAAAAAAGACCGGAGGTTATTGAAAATGAGCAGGATAAAAAGGCCACACATTTGGAATCCATGATTAACAATCAGGAAACCACGCTAAGCTTTGTTGAGGTAATTGCCCTTACCAAAACCAAGGAATTACCCCATATCGATACTACAAATTTTGACCGTTTTATTGAGGAAGAGGATATCAAAAAGGTCGATACCAGAGCGTTAAGCATCGAAAAGATATATCCTGATTTTTACGCTGAGGCCTCCAGATATCGGGCAATGGACTCGTACAAAGTGGCATTGTCCCCCGACTTTCATACGGTGGTGGTGACCTTTAGAAAAGGAGATTTTGAGATGGAATCCACATTGATCAACTATGATTTGGAGGGTAACATCATCGACCATCAATTAATTGCTTACGACGAAGTAGCCGAAGGTATGTCCAGAATCGAGTCAAGGATCAGTGGGAACAAAATCACAATGAACCGTATTTTTTGGACAGAAAAAAAGGAGATTGAACAAGAGGAATTCAGCATTAAGGACAATGGGAAAATTGAAGCATTGGATTCCAGGTCCCTAAGTGAAACTCTTACGGACTATACCATGGTTTTATCCGTTTTGAAAACGCTCGGTCTTCATCCTTTGGAGGTTAAAACGGATTTGATTGTCTCCAAGACCTGGAACCAATATCCGGGCAGTGAAATTGTGGTGATTCCAGAGATCGTAGATGAAGGGGAGCACTTTTTTGAACTCAACACTCATATCGCCATTGTCGATAATCAAACAGGAAATATTACACACCGTTTCTTTGAAAGTGTCAAAACGAACCAATGGGTTTCTGATGCTGTGGTACTTAAAGAAATAAAAATTGATACAGCACCTTACCAACTTTCCGAAGAGAAAATGGCTTTTGGCATACGGGTGCACTATTACGGGATGTCAAGGGCAAATCCATATGAGAATGAGACCCTATCGCTTTTTGTGAAATCCGGGGGTAGCCTACAAAAAGTCCTGACCAATTATAGTGTTATCGATTATGGTGGCGAATGGGATACCAATTGTCAGGGAGAATTTATGCGTACCGGGGGGACCCTCATTTTGTCCGAAGAGCGGACTAATGGCTGGTTTGATATTTTGGCGAAAAGTAAGATCACCAAAACCAAAAATGAAGAGAATGAGAATGGGGAATGCGTTGCCACAGAAACAACTTCAACCGAAACCATAGTCTTGAAATTCAATGGGGAGGAATACAAAACCGAATAAAACTTAAGTATGACAGCTATAATTATCATTTCCGTTGCGGCACTTATCGGCGTGATTGCCATTGTTGCCAATAACCAGATCATTGCAAGGAAGAACCAAGTTGCGCAAGCCTTTGGAAGTATTGAGATTTATCTAAAAAAGCGATTTGATTTAATTCCCAACCTTGTGGCCATGCTCAATAAATACATGGCCCACGAAAAGGAAGTACTGGTCAAAGTGACCCAGCTTCGCGGTCAAGTGGGCACGGCCACAGAACCGGAAGAAAAAATTCAGGTTTCCAACGAATTGACAAAGATTTTGGGTGGCATTCACCTAAATCTGGAAAACTACCCGAATCTTAAGGCAGATACCCAGTTCCTTGACCTGCAGTATAAACTGACCGATATAGAGGACCATATTTCCGCGGCGCGCAGGGCCTATAACGCGGCGGTTACGGTTTACAACACCAAAATTCAGGTATTTCCGGTAAACCTTGTGGCGCAAATGCGAAAGGACAAAGCTGCGGTATTGCTGGAAATACCCAAAGAGGAACAGAAAGCAATACACATTGACCAATTATTAAACCCGTAAACCATGCAAATGTTCGAGAACTTACCTTGGTACAGCTATCTGATACTGATTGTGGCGATTGCTTCATATGGCTATCGCTATTTTAAAATTGGAAAGAAGGAATATGATGCACCAGATTTGAAGGAAGCAAAATTCAAAAAGTCTTCCAACAGCAACCTGAATGAAGAACAACGCTTTGCCATTGCCCTGTACACACCAATTTCGGAATGGTGGGAGGCAGATTGTAATACCTTATCATTCCTAAATGCGAATGATGTAAAACCGTACCTCGAAGGTTGGTGGATCGATACTCCAGAAGGCTATTGGGGACTTACAGAGTATTTTATGAAAGATGGGCGTCGTTGGTATTTTGATTTCATCTATAATATGATTCAAAACGCACCTAAGGAGCAGTGGGAAAGCCTGATGGATGAAAAATTTGGCCATAATGAACGTGCTGACCGTTTTTTTGAATTTTTGAGTACAGGTGTAGTTTTGGATACGTTGAAGCAAAAAGGCATCTTACTGTTCGACTCCGAATTGGAACTCGGCGTAGCGGGTTATGATGCGGCGGTGTTGGTGGGGCAGGCCAGAAAGGCCTATACCGCAGGCCTCATTTCCGAAAAGGACGCATGGAAGGTCATCAATTTTGCAAGTGGACTGGCACAGCAGAATTTTTCATCTTGGGAAGAATTCGGGAAAAGCTTTGTAATCGGTTTTTCATTGGATATGAAAGCTGAGTATAATCCCTATAAAGAAGAGATATACCACATCTACAAACAGGTTCTGGAAAATCCAAACAGTCCTTGGAACACCATTGATTGGCCAAGATAAGACCATGCAGCACATCATACAAAAAGCCTATAACGAAACTAGTGGGGCGCTAAACGAGATTTATAAGAAGAGAAAACGTACGCTATTTTTTCAAAGAATAATGTGGGGCATTATGGGTTTGTACCTAGTGTTTATGACACTCCTGTTGGTGAGCAATTATTCTCCATCCCTGAAGCTTGGGATGCAATCCGTTTTAAAACCGATTCTGCCCACCCAAGACAACCCATATGCGAACGTTTACCCAATTGTGGGATTGTTGGTTTTGCTATACCCGACCACTTTTCTTTTTGTCAAAGCATTTCAAAAGTTTAAACGGAAGGAAAAGGAGACCATGGGCAAAATGATAAAGACGTTGTTCCCACAGGTGGAATTTAGCCAAGGTACTGCTGCGCCCATAAAAGAGGTCGCCTATAGTAAATTCTTTGCTTGGGTCAAAAAAGAAACACCAATGTACAGTTACGGGCAAATTAGGGGAAAGGTGAACGATACCTATGTTAATATAGCGGATATAGGAATTGTGGAACAGCATATATCCAATAAAGTGACAGAGGGTTTATTGCGCATTCCGGTTTTGAACATGCTTGTTGTATCATATCGATATGTGTTGAAGAATATGACTTCAAATACCTTGGCCGATAATCAATATTTCACATTTCGTGGAATGTTTTGTTGGCTACAGTTTAAGGGGAAACTGGATGGTCACACCGTGGTTTTGCCAAATGATCAAATGATGAAATTGGATAGGATTACAGGCTTTAACTTTAAGCAAGAGCATAGAATATATTTGGAAGACCCACGGTTTACCGAAAGCTTTGTAGTGTACGGTACAGATCAAGTGGAAGCCCGTTATGTCCTGTCTTCCTCCCTTATGGAAAGGATAGTGGCACTGAAGGAAAAATTTGCCCGTCCCATCTACTTATCATTCCAGAATAGGCAGATGTATTTGGCCGTGGTGAATGATAATGGAATATTCTCATTCCCTTCGGGGAAGCTGGAAGGGATAAAAATCGTAGAGGAGTTGGCAAAGGAAATTGAAACAGCTATGGAGATTCCTGAAGGACTAAACTTGTAAATGATATTTTATTGGTCAAAATTGATTCTATTCGGTAATTGGTCGAACTAGGCTAATTATTCTTATTCTTACCTTGTAAAAAAAATCAATAAGTTTTGCCACTGAATGTGCTGTTTTATGGACAGTTTAGAGTTCGGTTAATCAGTTTTTTAGAGTGGTTTAAAATATTGATTGTTAGAATGTTGTAAGTAACGCTTTCTTCCAGTCATGTAACTGAACTTTTGTATTTCTTTCTAAAATCTGTTGGTGTGGATCCTGCTTTGACTTTAAAAACTTTAGAGAAATGGGCATAATCCTTAAAGCCCAGAAAATCAGAGATATTTACTAAAGAATTTTCTGAATGTACCAAGAGTCGTTTGGCTTCCAATAATAAACGTTCTTGGATTAGTTCTGAGGGCGACTTGCCAATGGAGGCCATGGTGATTCTGTTCAAATGCTTTGTAGTGATGTTAAGTCTTTCCGCATAATACCGCACCGTTTTTTCCTTGCGATAATTTTTTTGGATCAAGGTTTCCAAGTTTCTTAGTGTATTGAGATAGGTTGTTGAAGCTATAATATTGTGCGATTCAAATGAGGAATATAAGCGGGTCAGGTCAATATAGATTAGTCTTATTAAGCTCTGTAACTTTTGTTCTTTAAAGGGTAGGTTCCTATAGTATTCGGAATTCAATTCGGCAAACCGTATCTTGAGTTGTTCAAGATTATCATAATTTATGTGAAGGTTTGGTGGATTTTCGTTGGAAAAGTAAAAAGGAAATTGTTCAAGTTTGGTATCCGAAAAGCCAATTTCAAAGAAATCCCTTGTGTGGAAAAATATGAAACCCTCTGGCTCGCTGTCAAATTTCCATAAATGGGTTTGGCCGGGTTTTAAGAAAAACACACTCCCTGGGCCAAGGTCATAATTGTTGAAATCAATTTCATGCGTACCTCTTCCCTTGGTAAAAAGGACGCATAAGAAAAAATCATGTTTATGGGCCGTACGGACTATATCGCTGTTGTTCATCAGGTGCTTTCCCAGTTCATTGCTGTATACCTCATTTGAGCGTATCTTTTTTTCAAACTCCGATATGTTTAAAATTGGAATCATGGATTTATTGCATGTAAATGTCCTAAATGTACAAATAATGGAGAGTATTGTATAAGACTAAAAATGTTTTCGTTTTTACCTTTGTTATTTAAATTAAAAAGGTTACCATTTTTAAAAACTGATTATGGAAATTTTTGAGGGTACAAAGGTCTATAGTGTTTTTACTGGTAAATGTCCTGTTTGTCAAAATGAAAGTATGTATGAGGAACCAAATCCTTATAGATTGCACAGTACATTGAAAATGAAAGAAAGATGCAGCCACTGTAAAACGAAGTATAAGATAGAACCTTCCTTTTTTTACGGTGCTATGTATGTAAGCTATCCTGTGGGCCTAGTTTTTGCCATTGCAACATTTGTGTTCGGATTTCTTATTTTTGATTTAAGCTTAATTACGACCTATTGTGCAATTGTGGTAGTAATGATCTTGGCATTACCCGTGATTTTAAGGATTTCAAGAAACATTTGGATCAATTTCTTTATGTCTTTTGACAAGAACAATAGGATTGCAGATTGAATGTATCTGGATGCTAATCTGGATTTATCAATTTAAAGCACGCACACTTATCGACCAACAAATAGTCAACTTATACCATTTAATATGAGATATTTTATTGTTCTAGGGGTCATTTTATGGAATACTTTGTCTGTAAATGCCCAAAATCAAGGAAAGGTTTATGAAGCCAAGACTCTTGAAAGCTCCATTCTAAAGAAAGAACGACACTATTCCATTTATTTGCCACAGGGTTATGATACTTCCGATAGGACCTATCCGGTTCTATATCTGTTGCATCCCGCTGGACCTCGAAACACGGTTCCAGATCATCGGTCTTGGCTCTATTATGGGGAATTGAAGCATTACTTGGACAATGCCATCGCAAATGGAGATATAGTGCCAATGATAGTGGTGACACCGGATGCCAACTATGGAGCAAAGAGAATCAGTTATTTTAATGATCCCGAAGGCGATTTTGATTTTGAGGATTTCTTTTTCAAGGAATTCATTCCACATATCGAACAAAACTATCGATGCCGTAAAGATAGGGATAGCAAGGCCATTGCCGGGGCTTCCTTGGGGGGTGTGGCCGTGATCCAATATGCCGTTCACCAACCGGAAGAATTCTCGGTGGCCTGCGCTTTGAGCGGAGCGGTAAGAAAATATGATTCCCAATACCTGAAAGGAAGGTATCCGAATGTCAGTGAAAAGATATTGATGGATTGGTACAAACCTTATGATGTGATATCATTTTTTGAAAACCAACCTAAGGATGCGGAACAAAACATAAAATGGTACATAAGCTGTGGTGATGATGATCATTTGTCGTCCAACAATGTAATGTTGCATACCGTGCTGAAGGCCAAGGGTCTGGAGCATGAGTTCAGAATTCAAAATGGTGCCCATGATTGGACCTATTGGCGTGGAATATTGCCCGACTTTATGACCTTTATATCAGATTCTTTCAAGAAATAATTTATCTTTTAAAGATAATTGGTGTTGCTTATGCAAAATATGGATTTAACCTTATGACAATGAAAAAGATAAGTTCCCTTACACTGTTACTGTTGATGGTATGCCTTACCTACGGGCAGTCGAAGGATGAAATGGAAATTCGAAAATTGGAAAAACAGTGGACGAAATTGCTGGACGAAGGGGATACAGCCGCATTGTTGGATATTTGGTCTCCTGATTATGTTGTGAACAATACCAAAGGAAAAATATTGACTCCAAGGAGATAGTCGCACTAATGGAAAATGGACATAAATTTCCCAAGGTAAAACGAATCATCGAGAGAATAACCTTTAATGCCAATGTTACCGTGGTTATGGGAAAGGAGTTGCAGCAACCACCGAGTATGACCACAGATGAAAATCAATGGATACCAAGGAGATTCACGAATATTTGGATATCCAGCGATAGGGGTTGGCTTTTGGCGGCAAGGCAATCATCAACCATAGTTTTGAATTAGGGTTAGACTATGGACAGGTCTATGGATTGAGAAATAATTTTAAATAGAGAATAGATTATTACTGTTTTTATCGAAGTTTAAACACATAAGATTTGTGTTCAAAAGTTGTTTTTTGCTTTTCGTGTCCATAATGGAATTATCTTCAAGATAGCAGTGGTTTCAAACAAATAAGATTTTGTCGATGATCCATTCACTCCGACTTAACCTTTTCAAGCAAAACCAAATCACTGTTAATGTCATGATTTTCAGTTTTTTATATCTCTATCTAACATCAATTAAAACCATGCTCTTGATGGCAATCAACTTTTGGCCTAGCTTATTTCTTTTTCAATGGCGCCTTAAAACTGTAAAGGTAAGGGGCCTTATGTGCACCCCCGTTATATCTTTTTTCATGGCGCTCCAAGGTGTTCGTGGCCAACATTCTTCTTTGAAATGCAGTGCGCTTTAACGGTTCTCCGTAAATACCCTCATAGAAGTTTTGCAATTCCTTCATGGTGAATTTTTCGGGCAACAAGTTCATGCCAAGCAATTTTCTGTCCAAATTGTCACGCAGGGTGTCGAGTGCTTTTTGAACAATTTCCTCATGGTCCATCATTAATGGGGGAAGTTTGTTTAGGGAATACCAATCAATGCTGTCTGCCAGGGCATCTGGGACCGGATTCACTTCTTCAAAATTGATAAGGGCATAATAGGCAACGGATATAAATCGGTCCAATAACCAATCATGGGCCTTGATGTTCATTCCATTCATTTCCAGTATTTGTTTCATTGCCTCAGGGTTGGCCCGACCGGGATTACTAAAGGTGTGAAACTGTTCTAGGTACAGGTTGTTGATTCCAGTTCGCTGTTTTACCCCATTGGCCACCGCTTCTTCCAAACTTTCGTTTCGTCCCAGAAATCCCCCAGGCAATGCAAATAGGCCGGTATTTTGATACTCCAATACTAATATCTTTAAATCCTTTCCATTGAAACCGAAGATGACAGAATCAAACGCGATATGGGGAAGATAGTCCTCTTTGTTGAGGCTAGTTAAATGCTTTTCGCTGTCCAAATTGTAGTTTTTTGTAAATAAAGCATACAAAGTCGAAAAAACAAAGTATTATTGTAACAACTTGTTACAATAACGAACTAATAAACGCACATGAAAAAATTAGCTGCAATCTTATTGATACTACACGGGTTTTGCATTACCGTTTCTGCACAGACTATCAATGCTTTTCCGGTACAAGTAGAACTGAAGAAAGGAACTATAGAGGGGCTTTACGATACCCATACGGGCATCCAAAAATATTTTGGGGTTCCCTTTGCAAAGCCCCCGGTGGGTGAATTGCGATGGAAGGCTCCCCAGCCCTTGGACGCCTGGGAAGGGATCAAGGAAACCAAAGAATTTGGTCCGCGTCCGGTACAGGCCATGGTATTCGGGGATATGAAATCCCGATCCAATGGGTTGAGCGAAGACTGTCTTTACCTTAATGTATGGACGCCGGCCAAACAAAATGATAAGGACCTCCCAGTATTGGTATATTTCTATGGTGGAGGCAATGTGGCAGGAGATGCCTCGGAATACCGTTACGATGGTGAGAGTATGGCCAAAAAAGGCATTGTGGTGGTGACCACTAACTATCGCCTGAACATATTTGGAAACTTGGCACATCCAGAGTTGACCGCAGAGGCACCGTACAAAGCGTCTGGAAATTATGGTCAATTGGATCAAAACATGGCGCTACAATGGGTACAGGACAACATATCCGCTTTTGGTGGAGACCCCAAAAAAGTGACCATAGCGGGAGAATCCGCTGGTTCTATCGGAGTGAGCGTCCAGATGGCCTCCCCCTTGTCCAAAGGACTGATCGCAGGTGCGATAGGGGAGAGCGGTGCTGCGATTTCACCAACCATGGCTCCTGTTTCATTGGCGGAGGCCGAAAAGCAGGGAATCCAATTTCTTGAAAATGCAGGCGTGGCCAATATTGCCGCACTAAGGAAACTCAGTACGCGGGAAATCTATGAAAAGTACAATGATTCCAAACGGTTCGGGTTTCCCATGGTCATTGATGGCTATCTGCTCCCTAAGCCATTGCCCGAAATTTTTGCTTCACAGCAACAGGCCCAGGTACCTCTATTGGTAGGCTGGAATTCGGCCGAAATACCTGGCATGGCATTTACGCAAGGTCCGATCACAAAGGAGACTTTTGTTGAAAAGGTAAAACAAAACTATCCAAATGATCATCAGGAAGTATTGGATCTCTATCCCCATGATACGCCCACAGAGGTCCAATGGGCGGCGACCGATTTGGCCTCCGATAGCTTCATTGCCTACAGTACCTGGAAATGGTTCGATCTGCACCGTAAAAACTCAAATCAACCGGTATATCGCTATTTGTACAGCAAAGTACGCCCCCCATTGCGGGACCAAAACCTCGTTTCGGGATTGGCCGGGGGAACGGTGCAAAAAGATTCCAATGCCCCTCAAATGCCCAAACCGATTGGAGCACCGCATGCCGCAGAAATTGAATATGCCATGGGCAATTTGCATCTCGTGGACGATTATGCATGGACTGCCGAGGATTATAAAGCTTCCGGGACCATGCAGCAATTTTTTGCGAACTTCATTAAAACTGGAGACCCCAACGGAGGCGAACTTCCCATTTGGGATGCAGCCAAAGCAAACGAAAGCAACCCCCCGGTGATGATCATCGATACGGAGAGTAAGTTGATCAAGGCATCAAATGATGCACGCTATAATTTTTTAGACAAAGTCTATAAGAATTGATTCTCTTTGCTGGAATAGCGATAACGGCAGTATTGCTGGCACTGATTCTCTCCAAAAAGGTCAGTGCCCTCTCCGCTTTGATCCTTGTGCCCCTCATCGGCTCAATGGTTGCTGGGTTTGGTTTGGATACCGCTGATTTTGCCTTACAGGGAATCAAGAATATTGCCCCGGTGGTCGCCATGTTCGTCTTCGCTATCCTGTTTTTTGGCGTTTTGACGGATGCCGGGATGTTCGACCCGATCATCAATACCATCCTTAGGTTGGTGGGGCGCAATCCAGTTAAAATTACCATAGGTACTGCCGTATTGTCGATGATTGTTCACTTGGACGGTTCTGGAGCGGTCACTTTTTTGGTTGCCATCCCAGCCATGTTGCCCCTTTTTGAGGAGCTGAAGATGGATAATAGGGTTTTGGCATGTGTTGTTGCCCTTGGGGCCGGGACCATGAACTTGGTCCCATGGGGAGGTCCAACCATTAGGGCAGCTACGGCATTACAGGTTGATATAACGGAATTGTATACCCCTGTTATAATACCCCAACTATTCGGAATATTGTTCGTTTTGGCCATTGCGTGGTATTTGGGGTCCAAGGAGGCCAAAAGGCTTCGGTTGGATTCCATGCATGTCAAGGGCAAGAGCTATCAACGTACAGTTTCCAAAGAGGAAATGCGCCTAAGAAGACCAAGATTGTTCTGGTTCAATATCGTGTTGACCATTGCGGTGATCGTATTTCTGATCATGGGCATTGTTCCCCCGGCACTACCATTTATGTTGGGGACCATTATAGCCTTAATGGTGAATTATCCGGACCTAAAAGAGCAAGCCTCTCGAATAGATTCGCATGCAAAGGCCTCACTATTGATGGCAAGTATACTATTGGCGGCCGGTGTCTTTATGGGTATCATGACCGAATCTGGTATGATTGCTGAAATGGCCACTGCCATGGCCAATGTCATTCCTGCAGGGGCCGGGGAGCAAATACCCGTTTTAATGGCGTTGACCAGCATGCCCTTGAGCTTTGTTTTTGATCCAGATTCCTTCTATTTTGGATTTCTACCGGTACTGTCGGAAGTTGCTGGTCAGTTCAATGTGGAACCCATTAAGGTGGGGCAGGCCGCTATTTTAGGGCAAATGACCACTGGGTTTCCCTTGAGTCCATTGACGGCCACTACATTCTTGCTCATTGGTTTGGCAAAGGTGGATTTGGCGGAACACCAACGGTTCACTTTCAAATATGCTTTTAGCGTGACCATCGTTATGACCATCGTATCCATTCTAATAGGGACTATCCCCATATAAAATTGATCATGCCAAAAAAAACCATTCGTATAGGATCGGGGGCAGGGTATTCGGGAGACCGGATCGAACCCGCTGTGGATTTGATAGAAAAGGGGAATTTGGATTATATCGTCTTTGAATGTTTGGCAGAGCGCACCATAGCATTGGCACAATTACAAAAATTACAAAACCCAGACCTTGGCTATGATCCATTGTTGGAAAATAGGATGAGGGCCTGCCTGCCGATCTGCGCAGGGAAGAAAGTGAAGCTGATCAGCAATATGGGAGCTGCCAATCCAACAGCAGCAGCGAAGAGAACCGCCACCTTGGCCAAAGAACTGGGACTGGAAAAAATTAAGATAGCGGCCGTATCCGGTGATGATGTGATATCCTTGCTTGATTACGGTTCACATACCTTTTTGGAGAGCGGCGATGCTATTTCAACTGTAATGGACGAAATCATTTCTGCAAATGCCTATTTGGGCGTAACGGGAATTTTATCGGCCTTAAAGGGTGGGGCGGATGTCATCCTCACTGGTAGGGTTGCCGATCCAGCTCTCTTCTTGGCACCTATCATATACGAATTTGGATGGTCCTTGGACAATTATCCCCTATTGGGCAAGGGTACGGCCCTGGGCCATTTAATGGAATGTGCAGGACAGGTATGCGGGGGCTATTTTGCCGATGGGGTAAAAAAACAAGTGCCGGATTTAGGAAATCTAGGTTTTCCCTTTGCAGAAATTATGGAAGAGGGTTCTTTTTACATAGGCAAGTTAAAAGATTCTGGGGGAATGGTGACCACAGGAACCTGCAAGGAACAGTTGTTGTACGAGGTCCATGATCCTTCCGAATATCTGACGCCGGATGTGGTCGCAGACTTTTCTGGGGTTACATTTCAGGAATTGGAAAAAGATAAGATTCAAGTTTCGGGTGCCACTGGAAAACCTCTGACGGGAAAATTAAAGGCATCCATTGGCTATCGTGATGGCTATAGGGCAGATGCCCAGATAAGCTACGGGGGGAGTTATGCCATTGAACGGGCCAACTTGGCTATCCAAATCATGAAGCAACGGCTTAGGGACACGAATTTGGATACAGCGGATGTTTTATTTGATATGATTGGGGTCAACAGTCTTTTTAAGGAGGATATTCCCAACATAGAGCCTCAAGAGGTGCGATTGCGTGTAGCTGCCAAGACAAAGACAAGGGAAGAGGCCATCCAATTGGTAAATGAGGTGGAAACTCTATATACCAATGGCCCAGCGGCAGGAGGAGGTGTCTCTAAATTGGTCGAGGAAATCATAGCCATTCAATCTATTTTGATCGATAGGAACAAGGTGACCGAAAACATTGAATATTTTGAAAGTTGATATATGAAACTAAAGGAGATAGCGCATTCACGTACAGGCGATAAAGGGGATATCATAAATATCTCTGTCATTGCCTTTGATGAAAAGAATTATTCCATACTGCAAGAGCAGGTAACCGTCACAAAAGTGAAAAAGTTTCTTGGGGAAACCGTCCAAGGTGAAATAAGACGATATGAGGTCCCAACTTTGGGAGCGATGAACTTTGTTATGCAAAAAGCCTTGCGGGGAGGGGTTACCCGCTCACTGCGATTGGACAGACACGGCAAGACATTATCCTCGATTTTGTTGGAAATGCCCATAGGTGATACGAACAATTAAAAACCAGATCGATGAAGACTTTTTTGAATATAGCTTTTATTCTCTTTGCCCTTCAGTTGACCCATGCACAAACAGTTGGGGGAACTATAGTGGTCGATTCCATTTACTCGGCGAATTTGGTCAATGATTTTGGGGAGAACCCAACGCGTAAAGTAGGGGTGTACCTGCCACCGGATTATGGGGACGGGACCAAAACATATCCAGTGATCTATTTTTTACATGGATTTTATGGTGACCATACCATGCTGGAGCCCATGAAGGAGATTTTGGATTTTGCCATTGCGACCAAACGGATCCGACCTTTTATTTTGGTGATTCCCAATCAAAGGACAACTTATGAGGGTAGTTTCTATTCCAATTCGGGAGTGTTTGGAAATTGGGAGGACTTTACCGTACAGGATTTGGTGACCTACATGGACAAGAATTATAGGACCATCGCCAAAAAGGAAGCCCGGGGAATAACGGGACACAGCATGGGGGGGTATGGTGCCCTGAACATTGCCATGAAACATCCAGATGTCTTCAATACGGTGTATGCCATCAGTCCAGGGGCCCTGGCCATTGTTAGGGAATATGGTCCCAATAGTGATACGTTTAGGGAAATATCGGAAGCATCCACTTTGGAAGCGTTGGGAAAAACATACTTCGGCAAAGTAATGATGGCCTTTGCACGCTCCTGGTCACCCAATCCAGATAACCCTCCTTTTTATTGTGATTTTCCATTTGGTTACCAGAATGGGGAATTGGTCATCCATCAAGAAACGCTTAAGAAGTGGCATGACAACATGCCTTTTTACAACCTTGAAAACTATATCGACAACCTGAAACGTTTAAAGGCCATCAAAATGGATTGGGGTCGGAATGCGGGGGAACGGTTCACCCAGCAATGTAAGATGTTCAGCCTCAAATTGGAAAATTTGGGCATTGACCATTTCGCAGAAGAATACATTGGGACGCATGTGAACAATATTTACACAAAAGATGGCCGTATTCCACAACAAGTATTGCCCTTCTTCGAATACTACTTAGAATTCAACTAGGTTGAATGGGGCCAGACCCGTCAGATGTTCATCAAAAAACCAGTAAGATTTTCTTTTCTGGACAGACCAAGTTTCTTTCTCAACCGGTACCGGGCCAATTCCACACCTCCATTGGATATGTTCATTACTTCGGCTATTTCCTTGGTGGACATGTTCATGAGCAAGTAGGTGGAGAGGTCCAGTTCCCTTGGTGAAATATTGGGGTATTTCTCCTTGAGCCTTTTCAAAAACTCAAAATGTACATTTTTGATGTGCTTTTCCAGGTCTTTCCAGCTATTGCCACTGATTTCCTTTGTTATACTTTTTTTCAATGTTGTCAGTTGGGACTTGGTTTCCTCGTTCATGGACTCAACATCCATTTCCTTTAGTTTCTGTACAATGTTGCTGAGGGTCTTGTTCTTTTTTACCACTTGGAGCGAGTTGTTCACCAATTCTTTGTCCTTGGCCAAGATCTTGGTCTTTAACCTGTCCCTGTTGAGTTTCTGTATCTTTTTCTCCAAGCGGTACTGTTCCATTCGGATTTTTGATTCCTTTTCCAGGTACAATTTACGTTGTTCAATGGTCTCATAATATTTGTTCTTCCTGATTTTGACCTGGACCTGTAGCCTGATCAAATAAATAATTAAACAGCCAAGCATAACATAGGCAGTATAGGCAAGGTAATGTCGGTACCAAGGAGGGTTTATGGTAAAAATCAGTGAGGCTTGGTCGGACACTACACCATAGCTGTTCTTTTCCCTTACTTTCATGGTATAGGTGCCTTCCTTGAGATTGGTGTATTCCTTTAGGGCCTGTTTGGACCAATTGCTCCACTCTTTATCAAAAGGTTCCAATTGGTAGGAATATTGGATGTTGTCACTGCTTTCAAAATCAGGGGATGAAAAAGTGAACCTTACGTTGTTATCGGAATAAGGAAGTTCATGCTCCTTGCTTTTATGTTGTGGATTGCCTTGGACAATGGTTTTATCCCCATAGGAAAAGCTTCGGATAAAGGCTTTGGGGCGGACCATATTTTCCCTGGAAAACTGAGAATCATAATGTGCCAGACCATTGATCAGACCTATGAATATATTTTTTGGGTCAATGGTGTTGACCGATAAATAATTGAACACAAGATTTCCTGAAAGGTTGGAAAAGGGTTCTAGCACATTGGTATATCCAGGTCCCTCCGACTTCATCAGAACACCAATTCCATTGGATTGCCCGTAGGTGTACCATAGATTTCCGTATGCATCTTTATAAATTGAATTTATTATAGGTAGATCACTGAACAATTCGCTCAAGGCCGTATCTTCCTTAAAGACACCCAACTCCTTGGAATAGGTGTAAAAGTGGTTTTCAGAAATGAAGTAAAGGGTGTCGTCAATTTTTTTAAGGGTATTTATTCCTGAGCCTTTACCATTCAAGGAAGTGAACTTGTTCTTTGTTGCAAATTCATTCAGATTTTCGGAGAATTCCAATTGGAACAGAAACTGATCGCGTAGGAGCCAAACATAATCAGTGTCCAACTCAAAATCCTTGGAAGAATTATTGAATCCAACAATCCTGTTCTGAAATTCCAGACCTTCGGGGCCTGTCTTGAAAAGAGCGAACCCCCCATAGTGGGATCCAATGATATGATCGGGATGGCCAGGGATTTCCTTGAACCCAAAATAACCGGTATGGTCCAATACCCGATCCACCCTGTCTTTATCGATGACCAGCGCCCCTTTGTTATTGGCGCAGATCAGTTGGTCCGCGATTACCTGTATATTCCATGATTGGGCAGTAGTCCCTTCGACCAAATTAAAAGAATCATCTTTGAAAGAGGCGTTTAACTTATGGTAGAAGACCCCTTGGTTGGTGGCCACATAAAGAAGTCCATTGTGGACAACAGTGGCATAGACAGAGCTCAAATTGAGGCTGGAACTAAAATAGGTAAAAGGGGAATTGATGTTCAGGTAGGAAATCCCATTATCCAGGCCTAGCCAAAGATTGTTCGAACTATCAATGAAAGAACTCAGGACCGTATTGTTTTTCAGGCCCTTGTTCAAGTCAATTTGCTGTACCACCTCACCTTCGGCGTTGCAGATAAGGATACCCCCCAGAACCGTGTTCAGCACAAAAAAATCGTCGTTGACCTTTACGCCTCCCAAAGAGCTGTTGTTTTTGATAAATTGGTTGGCTTCGGTGTCCCAAGGAAAAACAGCTTGTCCATCATGGATGAAAAGACCCGCCTCCAACGTTGCGATGAGCAGTTTGTTGGCCCCTAAGGAAAAAATCCCCCATATTTCATAGGCATTGAACACAGTTGTGCCCGGTAATTGGACCAAGCTACCATTTCTATACTCCAATAGTCCCTTGGTCACCTCTTGAAAGTAGAGTTTTTCTGCAGCCTTAAAGGAAAACTGAAACCTGCCATTCGAAGGTAACGGGGTTATGGTGTCATTTTTTAGGATATAAGCAGCTCCAAAAGACTGAAAGATGACCTCGTCCTCAAAAAGATGGATTTTCCAGATAAAATCAGTCGATCTGAATGCGGTATCCTCGATTTTTGGGATCAAAGAAACATAGGAGAGCGTACCACTTTCGTCAGATTCAAAATATCCAAACTCATTGTATGCCCCAACATAGACCCTCCCGGATTTGGGATCGAACTTTACGGACCTGACATTGTTGGAGTTGGGAATCTTATAGGTCTGCCATGTGGAACCGTCAAATTGCAACAAGCCATTATTGTTGGCAAAATACACATTGCCGTTGGTGTCCTGATCGATATCCCAATTTTGTGTGCCACTCTGGTACGTTGTTTTTGTATAATTGGTGATGCTGGGCAGTCCTATGCCCTTGATTTGACCATACAGTGGCGAAAGGCATTCCATAAAAATGAAAAAAGTGAAGAGGCATTTGAATGCGAATCTTTCACTGCCTTTCTTGATTCTCCAATCTAGTGTATAAAGCATATGCAAATGGAGGAAAACCGCTTGGTGACTACTCATATTGCCTTTGTTTAAGTGCCTGATGCGCAATTTATCGGTTTGTTGTGTTTTTTGCAAAATGAGTATAAGCTAAGATAAGTATTAATGTTAATATAAAATATTGATATATAGATAAATATGATATTATCTGATGTGTTTTTGTAAGATTAAATGTTTGACTTGATGTGTTTTTGTAGGGGAGTTTTATTGTGACATTGATAAAATCATACCTATTATCGCTGCAAAATGCACATTTTTTTAACAATAATTAACTTAAACTAACAACACATGAAGCTAACAAAGTCATATGTATTATGTGCTTTATCTTTACTGTTTACCATGCTCGTACAGGCCCAGGACACAACGGTCAAGGGCATGGTCAAGGATGAAAGTGGTGTCCCGCTTCCAGGGGCATCGGTTATTCTCAAAAACACATCCAAGGGTACCACCACGGATTTTGATGGGAATTTTGAAATTGATGTTCCACTGGATGGAACATTGGTGTTCAGCTACATTGGTTACAAGCCAGTGGAAGAGGCCATTGGAGGTAGGACCCAAATTGAGGTCACATTACAATCCGATGTGAGCCTTTTGGAGGAAATAGTGGTTGTTGGGTATGGCACCCAAAAGAAGAGCGTGGTGACCGGGGCAATTTCTGGGGTCAAGGAAAGTGATCTGCAGGATTTGCCGATCAACCGTGTGGAACAATCCTTGCAAGGAAGGGCCTCAGGGATTACCATTGCTGCAAATTCAGGGCAGCCTGGTTCAGCATCTACCATACGTGTCAGGGGAATCACCACCCTGAACAATAATGAACCTCTTTGGGTAGTTGATGGTGTAATTGTGGATGCTGGGGGCATTGGCTACCTTAACCAATCCGACATTGCTTCCATTGAAGTATTGAAGGATGCAGCCTCCGCAGCCATCTATGGATCGAGGGCAGCAGCAGGGGTCATCCTTGTTACCACCAAAAGTGGTAAATCTGGCAAGTTGTCCATCAATTATAATGGATACACGGGCATGTCGGCGCCAGCAAGAAAATTGGATCTGGTCAATGCAACCCAATATGCCACCTTGCGAAACGAGGCCTCTGTGGCCGGGGGAGGAAATATCCTCTTCCCAAATCCAGATTCTTATGGTAAGGGAACAGATTGGCAGGAACAGATTTTTAGCAATAGTGCCAAACGGGAGAACCATGAGATCAGTGTAAGTGGCGGAAGTGAAAAGTCTACATTTTATGCATCTTTTGGATACTTGGACCAAGAGGGTATCGTGGTTTCGGATATCTCACACTATATCCGAAAAAATTTCCGGTTGAATTCCACACACCAAATCAACGATTACATCAGGGTAGGCCAGACCTTTGGGTATTCCAATGAAAAAAATGCAGCTATTGATGGGAACACATTTTATGGTGGTCCACTATCCTCAGCGGTCAATTTGGACCCCATAACACCGGCTATAGAGACCGATCCCGCCGTTTTGGCGGGGGTTCCCTATGTGGATGGGACCGGAGGTTTGCGGCCAGACCTTATCTTGGCGCCGAATGGCTTTCCCTATGGTATTTCCACTTTGGTAGGGCAAGAGATGACCAATCCTTTGGCTTTCACCAAGACAAGGTTGGGGAACCATAGCTGGTCGGACAACTTTGTGGGCAATGCCTATGTTGAGGTAGAGCCTATCGAGAATTTGAGGGTAAGGAGCACCTTTGGTGGAAAGTTGGCCTATTGGGGTGGACAATCCTTTAACCCTGTGGCTTTTTTGACCTCTTCTTTTGTGACTTCACAAAATAGTCTGAGCAGGAACACCAACAAAGGATTTGGTTGGAACATTGAAAATACCGCTTCCTACAACAAGGCCCTTGGAGGACACGATTTTACCGTCCTGTTGGGCCAGGGGGTATATGTGGACAATATCACCGAAGGGCAGTCCATAACGTACAACAATATCCCGGTGAACAATTACAAGGATGCATCCTTCAATTTTGACATTCCCACGGAGCAGATCAATGCAGGCGCCTACACAGGGGTTGTTCATAAGGTTACTTCGCTTTTTGCCAGATTAAACTATGCCTACAAGGAAAAATACCTGTTCACGGGTATTGTACGAAGGGATGGTTCAAGTAGGTTCGGATCGAACAACAAATTTGGGGTATTTCCTTCATTCTCATTGGGCTGGGTAGCCGATAGGGAAAGCTTCTGGCCAGAGAACGATATTGTGAACCAATTGAAGATCCGTGGAAGTTATGGGGTCACGGGCAGTGACCAAATCGGGGATTTCAAATACCTCTCCACCATAGGTGATGGCCGAAATTATGCTGTGGGCAACACAGGATCTGTGGTCATAGGGAACAGTCCCGATGCACCTGCAAACCCTGATTTGAAATGGGAAGAGACCAGTCAGACCAATATTGGATTGGATGCCACCCTGTTCAATGGATTGAGTGTGACCTTTGATTGGTATTACAAAAAGACAACCGGCATTTTAAGGGATGTGCCCCTTCCAGGGTATGTCGGTGCCACAGGAAGCCCTGCTGGAAATGTGGCCGATATGGAAAACAAAGGAGTGGATTTCGGGTTGAGCTATAACAGAAGCTTTGGGGATTTTAGATTTTCATTGAGTGGCAATATGTCCACGGTGGACAACAAGGTCACCTTTTTGGGGGAAGGCGTCGAATTTTTATCAGGTGGCACCACAGTGCAGGCCAGTACCTTTCCCATTACCCGAACCCAGGTGGGGCAGCCTGTCAATTCATTTTATGGATTTGTGACCGATGGGATCTTCCAGAACCAAGCCGAGATAGATGCTTATGTGAATTCTGATGGGGAACCGATGCAACCTATTGCCAGACCTGGTGATTTCAGGTGGAAAGATGTCAATGGCGATGGTTCGATAACAGATGATGACAGGGATTTCATAGGAAGCTCCATCCCCAAAGTGACCTTCGGTATCAACCTCAATTTAAACTACAAGAATTTTGACCTGCTCATCTTTGCACAGGGAGCAGCGGGGAACAAGATTTTCCAAGCCTTGCGACGATTGGATATCGGTAGTGCCAATTTCCAGACCTCGGCCTTGGGCAGATGGTCCGGGGAGGGGTCGTCCAATTCCTTTCCAAGGCTCACCACCAACGATACCAACAAGAACTTTACCAATCCCTCCGATTTCTATTTGGAAGATGGGGATTACCTGAGGTTCAAGACCATACAGTTTGGGTACACCCTGCCACAAGAAGTTCTGGGCAAGGTGGGCATCTCCAAAATACGGTTATATGTGACAGGTGAAAACCTCATCACCTTTACAAAATATACAGGATTTGACCCGGAAATAGGGGGCAATGTATTTGGGATAGACCGTGGCTATTACCCACAGGCAAGGTCTGGAATGTTGGGCATTAATCTACAATTCTAAAAAAAAGAGTATGAAACTGAGAAACATAAATAAGCTGGTTTTTGGTTCAATCTTGGTTTTGGCATTCACTTCCTGTACCAAGGAGTTTTTGGATGTGGAACCAAAAGGGACCTATTTGGAAGAGAACTATTATAGCAACGAAAATCAAGCCTATTCCGGTTTGATAGCCATTTACGACGTTTTGGGAAAGGAATCCAAAGGATTTGAGAATATGGTCACCATGATGAACGCTGGATCCGACGATCACTACGCTGGCGGTGGAGGACCCGATGATGGCGCAGGGATCCATGCCTTTTCTCATTATACCATAACCGCGTCCAACATCCCGGCAAGTTATTGGAACGATTATTTTCAAGGGATATTCAGGGCCAATGTCTTGTTGTCAAAGTTGCCCGAAATCCCTATGGGCGAAGGCAATAGGACAAGGTTTACCGCAGAGGCCAAAGCCTTAAGGGCCTATTTTTACTTTCAACTGGTACGGATGTTCGGCAACATTCCCTTGATCGTGGAACCGCTTCCAACCGCGGACATATACAATGTGGAGCAAGCCTCAAAAGAAGCTGTATATGCACAGATCGAGACCGATTTGGAAGAGGCAAAGAACGGCCTTCCCGATATGGTGAACCTTTCCACAGAGGCAGGACGCTTCTCCAAAGGAGCGGCACAGGCTTTGTTGGGCAAGGTATATCTCTACAATGGCAAGAGCAGTCAAGCGGCCGCAGAACTGGCGGAAGTAAATGGAACACCCGGAGGTACCAGCAAATATGGGTACCGTTTGTTGGACGATTTTGCTGATCTATGGGATTTCTCCAACACGTTCAATTCGGAATCCATTTTGGAGACCACCAATACCAATCAGAGTAACGCGGATTGGAGTTTTTGGGGCTCAGGTGCCGATGAGGGGAACAGTATCAATATCATGGTGGGACCTCGTAGTTATGTAAGAAGCGCCACTTCCACCGCACCGGACTTTGCACCGGGATGGAGTTTCAATGTCTTTACCGAGGAGTTCTATGCCGTGATCGAGAACGACCCCAGGTTTGATGAAACCATAGCGAATTTGAAAGCATATGAAGAGGCAGGGGAAATAGAATACTTGAAAGGTGACCAGGACACAGGGTACTATTTGAAGAAGTTCATGCCACTGAACAGTGATGCAACTACGGGCGGTGGTGTGAAGGAACTGAACTATCAACAACACGTCTACATGATTCGTTTGGCGGACACCTACCTCTTGGAGGCAGAAGCCTTGGGTGGTTCCGGGACAAGGGCCCAGGCCCTATTGGATGCAGTCCGTGCCAGGGTAGGTTTGCCCTCGGTTCCTGTGTCCATGCAGGCCATATGGAATGAAAGACGGATCGAGTTGGCCGGGGAAGGACACCGATGGTTCGATTTGGTCCGTACAGGGAATGCTGCCACTGCCTTGGCAGATAAAGGGTTTGTTGCAGGTAAAAACGAAGTGCTCCCCATTCCATTGCGGGAAATGGAAAACACTTTGATCGTTCAAAATCCCAATTATTGATCAACAGTTAAATGAATTCTATTATGAGTTTAAAATATAAAATAACCAGTAAGTATAGATTGATCATTCTGGTCATATTTGGCATGATTACATTGACCTCATGTACCCCAGAAGATTCTTTTGGGAATAATGGATTGACCGATACCCATGTGGATGCATCCTTTACCATAACCCCGGTTGAGGGGCAAGCCAATAGATATGTGCTGAAAGCACAGACCACCAATGTCATTGCCTCCAAATGGAACATAGGCGAGGGGATATTCCAGGGCAAATCCACCGAGGAAATCTTTCTACCTGACGCGGGGAGCTACACCATTACCCACATTGCCATCGGCAGAGGAGGTTCAACCATAAGCAGTTCCCAAGAGTTGGTTGTGGAGGAATCGGACCCCAATGCAGGAAACCTGGTCGTAGGGGGCAAGTTTGAAACCGATGAGGATATTGCCCAATGGACCATTTTGAGCATAAGTGCATCAGGGGCAAATTGGACCTTCGGTTCAGGCACCGCTACCATTACGGCAAGTGATTGGAACCAACAGGGCCTCTTTCAGGCCATAGAGGTACAAGGCGGTAAAAACTATGCCGTTGATATGTCTGTACAGGGTGAAGGATCGGTGGATACCTGGTTTGAGGTCTATGTGTCCACAACAGCACCGGTCCAAGGATCCGATTATTCCGCCGATGGCACCAAGATAGGCCTGAACACTTGGAACGGTTGTGGCAATGCACCGTTTAGTGGAAAACTCTCCCAGCTAAGTTGCGCTGGTGAGGGAAACATGGTAAGTTTTGATACCGACACTACGGTCTATCTGGTCATCAAATGTGGAGGTGGAAACGTGGGAGCCATCACAATCGATAATGTGGAGCTTAGAGGAACCAATTGAAAAATGATTTAGTTGATTATTTGAGTAGAGTTAGTTTTTTAATTCAAGGCCCATGGTCTACTTGGCCATGGGCTATTTTTAAAATATTGAAGCAGTAAGGAGATGGTTGGGACACATGATCGTATATGCCCCTATCATCAAATGAAGAGGATGAAAATTTGTCCACCCAAAGGTTGGCTATAGAAAAAAATAAGCATATGATTAGAAAGAATATAGTTGTAATGGCAGTCTGGGTACTTCTACTTCCCATGACCTACTGCTCCTCTTCAGGGGACAGTGGTACCGATGATACAGGACAGACCCCGGATGATAACCCTCCGGGCAACAATCCACCAGCTACCACAAGTGATGTGGAAACTTGGCTGACGCTATCGGACCGGACCGTGTTGTTAAAAAAACAGGACAAGGTCCTGTCCTTTGGGACGACTACCAACACTTTTCCCACCATTACAGTGGACGAATCCTTGACCTATCAGGCCATAGATGGTTTTGGATTTACGTTGACAGGTGGTAGTGCAGCGGTCATCAATGAATTGGACACAAGTAAGAAAAATGCACTGTTGCAGGAACTTTTTGGTACTTCGAAAGGTGATATAGGCATAAGCTATCTCAGGATAAGTATTGGGGCATCAGACCTTAATGAGGCTCCTTTTACCTATAATGATATGCCAGATGGGGAAACCGATGAAGCACTGGCCCATTTTAGCTTGGAACCGGATATGGACGGTGTTGTATCCGTTCTCAAGGAAATTTTGAAAATCAACCCCAATATCAAGATCATGGGCTCTCCATGGTCCGCCCCAGTTTGGATGAAGGATAACGGGAGCTTTGTGGGAGGTAGTCTTCAATCGCAATACTATAGTGTATATGCGCAATATTTTGTAAAGTATCTCGAAGCTATGGAAACCGAAGGGATAGTTTTGGACGCCATCACCATACAGAACGAACCCATGCATGACGGGAACAATCCCAGTATGTTTATGACTGCCGAGGAACAGTCGGATTTTATCAAAAACCACCTTGGCCCCGCCTTTGCCGCCGCAGGGATTACCACCAAGATCATTGTGTGGGACCATAATTGTGACAATCCACAATACCCCATCACGGTACTGAGTGACCCGGATACCAATCCCTATGTGGATGGTTCCGCATTCCACCTCTACAATGGGGATATTGGTGCGCTCTCCACCGTACACAATGCCTTCCCTGAAAAAAATCTCTACTTCACGGAACAATATACCTCTTCGAGTGGCTCTTTTGATGGCGACTTGAAATGGCACCTGAAGAATGTGATCATTGGATCCATGCGCAACTGGAGCAAGAATGCCTTGGAATGGAACTTGGCCAATAACGAAAATTTTGGTCCGCATACCGATGGAGGATGCACCGTTTGTAAAGGAGGCCTAACGATCAGTTCTGGAGGGAACATTACCCGCAATGTGGGCTACTATATTGTGGCCCATGCCTCTAAATTTGTACCTTCGGGTTCGGTCCGGGTGGGCTCCAATATACAGGGCAACCTTCAAAATGTGGCCTTTATCACACCTGAGGGGAATATGGTCCTTATCGTGGAAAATGATGGTGACGCCATCACATCCTTTAACATCAAGTACAACAGCAAATGGGTGACCACCACTTTGGGCGGTGGGGCCGTTGCCACCTATATTTGGAAACAATAGCAATACTCGCATGAAAAAATCTATATTCTTTTTCTTTATTTTGATCAATTCCGTCGTTTTTGGACAAGGGTTTCTGCACACCGATGGACAGAAGATCGTTGATGCACAAGGAAACAATGTGCTCTTGAGAGGTCTCGGACTTGGTGGGTGGATGGTGCAGGAAGGCTATATGTTGCAGACGGCCAGTTTTGCCGGACCACAACATGTCATTAAACAAAAGATCACGGAACTCATTGGTAAGGAAAACACCGAAGCCTTCTATGAGGCCTATCTGGCCAATGGGATTACCAAACGGGACATAGATTCGCTTAAGGCGTGGGGTTTCAATTCGGTGCGGTTGCCCATGCACTACAATTTATATACACCACCTATTGAGGAGGAAAAGAATGGGGAGATCACTTGGTTGGAAAAGGGGTTTACCATGACGGATGATCTTTTGGAATGGTGTGCGGAGAATGAAATGTACCTTATCCTTGACCTTCATGCGGCGCCAGGGGGACAGGGTCACGACGCCAATATTTCCGACTATGATGCCACCAAACCTTCCCTATGGGAAAGTGAGGCCAATAAGCAGAAGATGATAGCCTTTTGGGAAAAGATGGCCGAACGTTACAAAGATCATCCATGGATGGGAGGATACGATATTGTCAATGAACCCAACTGGAACTTTGAAGGGGAAAACCCAAACGGCTGTGACGAAAAGAACAACGCACCCTTGCGCCAGTTGATGGTGGACATCACAAAAGCCATCCGTAAGATCGATACCAACCACATCATCTACATCGAAGGGAATTGCTGGGGCAATAACTACAATGGCATCTTCCCGCTTTGGGATGACAATATGGTCATCAGTTTCCATAAATATTGGAACTTCAATACCACGGAATCCATCCAGCAAGTGTTGGAATATCGCGAAAAGTACAACGCCCCGATATGGTTGGGGGAAAGCGGCGAAAATTCCAATGTGTGGTTCAAGGACGCATTGACCTTGATGGAATCCCACAATATCGGTTGGGCTTTTTGGCCCATGAAAAAAGTGGAAAACATTGCTGGGGTCACTTCGGTCACCAAAAACCCCGGATATGAAACGCTCTTGGACTATTGGCAAAATGGAGGGAAAAAACCTACGGCCGACTTCGCCAAAAAAGCCTTGATGCAGTTGGCCGAAAACTACAAAATGGAAAATGTGACGGTCAAGCCCGATGTAATTGACGCCATGTTCAGACAGGTACAGACTTTTGAGGCCAAGGCCTACAAGGACCATTCCATCCCTGGCCTCATCTATGCCACGGAGTATGACATGGGCACCAACAATTATGCCTACAGTGATGTGGATTACATCAACTATCGCGTAAGCACTGGGGAACAGGGCACGTGGAACAAAGGGCGTAAAATGCGCAATGATGGTGTGGACATCCAGAATTGTGCGGACAGCAAGAGCAATGGCTATGAAGTTTTTGATATTCAGGATGGTGAATGGTTGCTCTTCACCGCGCAAGTGAAAAAATCAGGCACCTATGCCATGGATGTCAGATACTCCAGCACCGTGGCCACAGGAAAACTTCATGTAAAGGTTGATGGGGCTGCCACTTCGGAAACCGTAACCTTGGGAACAACAGGAGGCGCAACCACGTATAAAACGGTCACCCTTTCAGGAATAGATCTCAAAGAAGGGACCCACAAGATAAAAGTGGCATTTGAAAAGGGCGGTTTCAATCTCAACTATGTGGAGTTTTTTGGAGAGTGATGAGTCACATAGGCATACAGCTTCAACAGTTTTATGAACTATAAGAACAGGATGCTATCTTATTCTTAAATACCATGATTTCTGTAGGGTATTTGGTGGAAACATATTCAGCGGGTTAGAATCTTTAGTCTGTAAAAAATCCATAGTGCCAAAAGTGCAAGTAGCAAGGCAGTGCAAAGAGGGATATAGAAGGCTCCGTCCAAGCCCAACGAAAGGGAGATGACCAGTGAACCGACAGAGATCAAAACGGCTGCTATGGCATAACCCATCTCGTCATAGAGCCAAGCATACGGGAAAAGATGGGCCCCGGTGATGATGGCATATCCCATAATAAAATATTCCGGATTCCTGTACAAAAGGAAAAACAGGAAGGGAAAATAGATCAATTGGGCAAAATTGAGCCAAAGTCCCAAGGGCTGAAGCGGGTTATTCTTTATCTTCCATTCGGTCTTGAATATCTTGGAGAACCCCAATGCCAAGGGTAGTAATAAGGCCCCTATCATGAACGTAAATATGCTTTTTGAAAAGGCAGGGCTGTCCAGTGTCCAGATACCATAGATCAAGAGCCATACCAGACTTGCGGCGGTTATAAAATCAATACCGTTCTTGGCCTTGTGTTGCAATTCGCTTTTCAGCACCTCAAATGTCTTCTGTTCCATTTTTTTAATAGGATATGGTTGATAAGTGAAACCGTTTTTGATTCATTCCAGATTCACGGGAAGTGTCAAGAAATTCTCCCTTTGCTTCAAAAAGCTCCGGGGATTGGTTCCCGCCAATTGCCTGAACTCACGGATGAAATGGGATTGGTCCGAAAAACCGGTGTCATAGGAAAGTTCTGTAAGATTCACCATCTCTGTTCCTTGCATGTATTGTTGGATAGCATTGAGCCTAGAAAGTCGCATATATTCCTTGGCCGTGATTCCGAACCTTCTTTTGAATTCCCTTTGGAGTTGCCTTGGGCTGATGGGCACCTGTTGAATCAATTCTTCCAAGGTCAACATCCCATGGTGTTTTCGGATTGTCTCCGAAGCCAATCGCACATAATCAAAATCCTGGGCGTGATCGGACATTTTTTTCAAAAGAAAATCTTCGGTCAACCGGATCTTTTGTTGTATGCTTTTTGCTTCCCGTAACCACGAACAATAATCCTTAAAGGCCACCCCAAGGATATCGGAACTATCCTCAAAGGTCGCGGTGAAAAGGGCAGGGGGGACCCCAAAAATATTGTAAATGCCCTCTGGATTGAACCGGATCCCAAAAATCTGGACCATATCATGGAACTTGACCTCATAGGGTTTGGTCTGTAGGCCGATCAATGTAAATTCAGGGGACTTCCCCCAACTTTCACTTTTGACAAGTTCACAGTGATCATGGGTCAAATGGATGATCATTTCGATACACCCGTTGGGCACTACCGATTGTACAAAGTTGTCTTCAGAATACAGGTTAAAATCACCTGTATAGTAAGCCTGTACAAAAGGGCTCAATGCATAGGATGGCCTGTATTCTGAAAACCTGACGTTCATGGAATAACTTTATTGCTCTATTTTAGGGTTTTAGTGTCGCTAAATTAAATATAAACATCTAATTATCAGCTAAAAAGAAGGGATGTATCCACGATATTGGATTCTGTCGGCAACATGGCTTTGTCGAAAGTAGCAACAATGTTATTGGCCCCTCCAAAAACTCCTAAGATCTTTGCGGTATTTGTGCCTGTGTTTTTTAAGTCATGGGGTACCATTTCAGGTACCAGGACCAATCCACCACTTTTGGCTGTTCTGGTCTCCGATCCAATTGTAACTTCCACTTTACCCTCCAATACGATCAACAATTCCTCGGCACTGTCCGTATGCTTTCCCAGGTTGTCCCCAGGTTCCAATTCGAAATATACAGTAGCCAATTGCTTGGAGCCGTGTGCTCCTATAAGGGGAAAGGTGGCCTTGCAGTGTTGGTTTTTGTCATCCTTTCCGATGAATTCGTTCAGCTCGATCTCGTTTATGTTTACGGTTATCATGATTCGTTTTTTAAAGTGAATATCCTTTTACGATCGCTTGGCCCGTGTTGAAGTCCACGGTTCCCAATCCTAGGACTTGTGTCCGGTTCAACCAGGTGTACCGCTTATCGTTGGTGTGGAATTCCATGTTCAGTTTCAAGGCCCCATTGTCATTGATGCCTGTTTCGGTGACCTGGATTTGAGCTCCGTCATCGGTCATGATTTTGGCATGCAGGTCAAGAAAGAACCGCCCATCCGTTCTTACTTCCAAATAATCGACCCCACTGATCTTTCCGTTGATCTTTTCCCCGATAAGGTCCCCTTCAAAATAAATATCAAATCGGGCCCCTTCTTCGGGAATAGGCTCCCCATTGACCAAGTCCTGCATGCTAAAACCGTATTCCACAAAATCGGTAAGCACTACCTGCTCCTCGAACAATAGGGCCAAATCTGTTTTTTCCAATGTATTTTCCATTATTATTTGTTTTTAAATGATAAGGCAAATCTAGAGTTACGGTGTTTCATGCAATTGTAAAAAAACGACTTTGAGCCCTTTGATTTACTTAGAAAGGGATTGCATTGCACTGGCAATGATTTGGTACAAATTGTCAATTTCCTTTTGACCTGTACGCCAGTTGGAAACTGCTACCCGGATGGCAAAACGGTCTTTGTATACTGTAGGTGTCAGGAAGACCTTGTTCGTTGCATTGATGTGCTCCAATAGGACTTTGGTATCGATTCCAGAATCGATTTTTGCAGCAAAACAGACAATGTTGAGCCGTACCTCTCCAAGAAGGTCCAATTGTTCATGGTCCTTGATCCGATGTCCAAGTTCACTGGCCAAATGACAGTTTCGGCCAACAATTTCTGCATATCCTTCCTTCCCATAGGCCAATAAGGTAAACCAAGCAGGAAGGGATCTCCATCGCCTACTGTTCTCGGGGACATAGTTCATGAAATCTTGGGTGGCCCCATCTCCTTCCAGATAAGGAACGTTTCCGTTTTGGAAGACCTGCCTTTGTAAACCTGGGTGTTTGGTGAATTGAAAAGCCGCATCATATGGTACATTTAACCATTTATGGGCATCGATGGCAATGGAATCAGCAGATTCCCAGCCACTGACAAGGTATTTATAATCATCGGCTACCGAGGCAAAGCCCCCAAAGGCACCATCGATGTGCAACCAGAAATTATATTTTTCCTTTAGCTTGCCCAAGGCGAGAAAATCATCAAAATCCCCTGTATTGACTGTTCCTGCACTGGCTACGACTATGCTTGGTTTTTCTGGGTTAACGGATAGGCGTTTTTCTAAATCGGATACATCTATGGCCTCCCGATTGGGAAGGCGTTGGACCAACTCCAGGTTGTCACGTCCAATACCCAAAATAGAAAGGGATTTATAGGTGCTGGAGTGTGGAGTGGCCGCAAACACCTTCAAGGTCCCTGAGCTGGTGTCCAGACCATTTTTAGACCCATCCTGGCCCAATTGTTGGTAGACCCATTGCCTTGCTCCGGCCAGGTTGACCATGTTCGATGTGGTACCCCCCGTGACAAAGCTCCCAAAAAAGTCGGTTGGCAACCCAAAAAGTTCTCGATAAAGGGCTATGGTATCCGATTCATGTTTTGCTGTGATAGGGGTCACGGAACTTACTTGGTCGTATGCAGAGGTCAACCAATCCCCCAATAAGGCAGCTGGGGTGGACCCTCCCGTTACATATCCATAAAAATTGGGTCCCGCAGTAGCTGAAATGTAGGGTGCATAATGGGACTTGAACAAATCCAAGGCTTTTTTTGCCCCTATACCTGCTTTAATGTTCCATGTTTGTTTGGACATGTTGGATACTCCGATGTTCGGAACGGCTTCGTTCAGATGGTCTAAATAGGATAATGAAGTGGCTTTGGCACCTTCCAGGATTTCGTCTATCTGCTCCAGATCTTTTTTAAGTAATGTGTCCATAATCTTCTATTTTTTAAGTTGTCATTGCTTATGGTCAGCGCTTCAATTTGTTCATTGAAAGTTGAACAGTCGTTTGAATTTCATTTTTCTTAGCTTAAGTTGGAAAGGAATCTCTATGTTGTGATAGGACCAGGCCGCTGAAACCATGTTCACGAACAGGAGGGACATCACCAAGGCAAGAAGGGTCCAAGTATCCGGGACGATTCCTGGCCTATCCGCCAACCAACTATCCAGTCCCATCCAATACAAACTCAACCAAAGACCCTGCATCATGTAAATGGAATAGGATATCTCTCCAAGGTATTGTGCCATGGGCCATTTCATCACCTGTTGTACCTTACCTTGGTTATAGGCAGCGGTCAATATTACGAGGGCAAAACAGGGAATGATCCAAACATCGTTTATTTTGATATGGAGCCCTAAAAGTGTGATAAGGGCTATCACAACAAAGGCTAGGTCCTTGGCCAGCCATTTTTTAAGAAAGCCTTCTTGGTACAGATTGTAAACAACGATACCCAATGTAAATTCTGCAAAGCACCTAAAAATGCCCCAATCAAAAGTGGTATCCAGAGAATGTTTCACATGGAAGTGGACGATCGATCCCAAGATTGTAAAGGAAATTATGGCCATGACCCATGGCCAAACCCCTTTCTTTTTGAAAAGGAACAAAAATAGCACCGGGGATAACATATAAATAGCCCATTCTGCGCTGATGGACCAAGATGGGACATTCCAAGTGAGCCAATAGTCAGAACCCCAAGCTTGACCTAGGAACAAATGCACAGGGATGCCCTTAAGAGCATACATATGACTGAATTTATCCCATACATTTGGAAATCCAAGAATCAAGAAGCAGGCGACCAATACATGGGTCAACAAGCAAAAAACATGCAGGGGATACAATCGACTGAACCGGGCCCAGAGATAATTCCACGAACTTCTGAGGTTGATTCCATGTTGAAAACGGCTTCCATAAACATGGGCCAGAATAAAGCCACTCAAAAGAAAAAAGAAGTCCACGAAAAGGTATCCCTTTGCCAAGAGCATGGTGGAGTCTTGGGGTACCAAATGGTCCAGTCCCGTGAATGTGGTCAATTGGTCATAATGGTACAGTACCACCCAAAGAGCGGCAATACCCCTTAATGGGGTCAAAGTATCAATATAGTTTGAGTTTTCCATAATGTATCAATATTTCACTTCCTGGAAATCCTTGACCAATAATGGACCCAATTGAGCAAGTTGCTGGTGTTTTGGATGTTCCTGATATAGTTTTTCCGCTGCCTCCGAACGGAATTTTAGTACAAAGGCCGTTTCAAATCTTTGGGAATAAGTAATCTCCAAGACCTCAAAAAGGTCAAAACCATCCACTTCCTTCACCAAGTCTTCAAACAAGGCGGCCATATGTTTTTTTTGCTCTTCGGAGACCTGTTCGTTCCATTTGAACAGCAACATTTTGGTGATGGGTCCATCATGGTGGATTACAATTTGCTGTTGGGAATGGCCTTGATTGGCAACTAGAAGACTTAGGGAAATCCATAGGATCGTTGCAATTGTTTTCATGTGTTTGATATATTTCATTTTGATGTCAAAAGTAGTTGGGGTACAAGGGCCTGAATTGTGAAAAAACGACATATTGCCCATGGGTTTTAAACCTTTGCCCTGGGTAGGCTTACAGAAATTTATTTTTTATGTAATACCCATCCAGGATTTGTAAAATTTGACTGAAGATGTTTTATTTACCGGAAAGGGGCACTATTCTTGCTTTTAGGACAATGCCCCTGAACAAAGGGGACGACCACGTCGAAAACCGATATGAAGTGCGAATTGTCATCTTATCCGGGATGGACCTTCCCAGTCCAAAGAGGACATTGCGTCTATAATGGTTTGCCAATGACGATACATTTTTTCTTTCCATTTTCTCATGGCTTTCCGCTATTTTTTAATTTCTAAAATGAGATTGACAGGGGTCCTTTGTGCGATTCGGAATTGGCTGAACCCAGCCTCTCCAATTATTTGTCTTACCCGTTCCGGTCCGGCTTGGGCCCCAAGACAATACCCTCCATCCTGTGAATGGGAGTGGGGGACACATAGGGTAGTTGAGGCCGCATAGAACATCCTGCCAATGGGATTGAAGTTTTTTTCAGGTTCATCAAAGGAAGCAGGTTCCACCAGCATGATGCTGCCCTCATCCGTCAATTTGGATTTGGCATGTTGAATGGCATTGAGTGGGTTGCCAAAATCATGAAAAGCATCCATATAACAAATAAGGTCGAATCCCGATTCCTCGAAATCCTGGGCAGATGCTACTTCAAAGATTGCATTGGTGAGCCCCGCTTCACTTGCCCTTAGTTTGGCTGTATCTATGGATTCAGCATGGTAGTCAAAACCATAAAAGAAGGAATTGGGGTATTTTGTGGCCATCAGGATAGTGGAGGCCCCGTGGCCGCATCCGATATCGGCCACTTTTGCGCCCTGCATCAATTTGTCCTCGACCCCTTCCAAGGCCGGAATCCATTCATTGACCAAGTTGGCACGATACCCAGATCGGAAAAAGGCCTCGGTTCCAAAAAACAGGTTATGATGGTGTTGGTGCCACCCAATTCCTTTACCTTCCTTGAAATCCTGTACCATTTTATCCTTGTCGTACCAAAGACTGGACACTACTTGGAACCCCGGGGCCATAAAGAAAGGACTGTTGCTGTCTGCCAAGATAAGAGCGTGTTCCTCGGGCAGGCTATACGTTTTTTGCTCCGGATTATAATCGATGTAGCCTCCTGCAGCCTGATTGTTGAGCCATTCTTGGATATAACGCTCAAAAGTTCCGGTTTTCAGGGACAATTTTTTTGCATTGGTTGGCCCAAGTTCTTGCAAGGCCCCGTATAGTCCCAGTTCGTCGCCTATTTGGACCAAAACTCCCGACATCCCCGCAGATAGGTCATCGATTACTTGTCCTGCAAAAGCTTGGACCTTTTCCATGTCAAGTTCCTTTTTCATGTTCTCTGAATTTGTCATTTCTAATTATTTAGAAGGCAAATCTAGAGTGAAGGCTCCCGAGCTAATTGGAGAAAAACGACATAAGCAGTTTTGTACTGAACAACCCGATAAAGTGAATGCAAAAGTTTAACACCCATTGGAGAAAAGATAAAACCATCCCAAGGACATAGGGCCATTGGTGGCATTTTTGGCATCGGCCGATGCCAATTTCATCACCGCGTCCATTCTTACCATTGATGGGGGAATGAATGCCTAATCAAATCCCCCTTTTTTAGCACAAAAGGGGGATTAAAAAGAACCTTAACGGATTGTTGAAATCATAATATATTGATTTATATATACTTAAATCTATTTTGATTGATAAGGCCAGAAACCGTACAATATTAGATTTTGGTCATTTATGGAAATATAATGGTTACCCCACAAGGGGGTGACCGGTATAATTTTGTCAGCAAAAGTAAAATCAAATAAGTAAGTCATGATAAAACTAGAATTCAACACAAAAAGAAATCTTTTCCTGGGAGTGGGAGGAGTACTGTTGGCATCTTTGATAGCCTTGGCGTTTACCACCACGGCTGATGAAGAAACAGTCTCACAAGCAGAGGTACCTGCCCTTCCCGTTGAAATAGCTGCCCCACTGCATGAAATGATCACGGAGTGGGATGAATATACAGGTAGGTTCGAGGCCAGTAGCCGCGTTGAGGTGAGGGCCCGGGTAAGTGGTTTTTTGGAGCAGGTGAACTTCACTGATGGGGAGCTTGTAAAAAAAGGCCAGGTACTTTTTGTCATCGATCAAAGACCTTTTAAAATTGAGTTGGACCAAGCAAGGGCGAACCATGCACAAGCCTTGGCCACTTTAAAGACTGCCCAGGACAATTTCCAAAGGGTTGAATCCTTGAGGGAAACGGGAGCCGTTTCCACGGAAGAATACGATCGCAGAAAACAGGCCTTGGTGCATGCAGAAGCAAGTGTGCAGTTGGCCCAAGCAACCGTTGATAATGCCAAACTGAACTTGGAATTTACCCAAGTCAAGGCCCCCATCTCCGGTTTGGTGAGCAGGGACAGAGTAAATGAAGGGAACTTGGTGGATGGTGGCAGCGCCAATTCAACCTTGTTGACCACCATAGTAGCCACAAGCCCTATACATTTTTATTTCACCGGGAGCGAATCCGATTATCTAAAATATGTACGCTTGGCCAAAGATGGAAAGCGAGGGTCGGCACGATCTGAAGGTTTGCCGGTACAGATCAAGCTTTTGGACGAGGATGAATTTTTGCACGAAGCCACATTGGATTTTGTGGACAATGAGATCGATAGTCAGACAGGGACCATTGAAAGCCGAGCGGTTTTGAGAAATGAAGATCACTTGTTAGAGCCCGGTATGTTTGGAAAAGCAAGGATCATAGGTAGTGATGAGCATAAGGCGATCATGGTTCCCGATGAGATCATCGGTACCAATCAATCGCTACGCTTTATTTATGTTTTAGGAGAAAACAATCAGGTAATGACCAAGAACGTGATTTTGGGACCGTTACATTCCAACGGGCTCAGGATTGTCAGGGAAGGACTGTCCCCCAACGACAAGATCATTACCAACAACCTCCAAAAAATTGGTCCCGGCATGGTGGTGAATCCACAGGAGTCGACCATCAGTCCACAAAAAGCAGATTTGGCATCTGTTCACTGATTTGATCGATATAGATAGTAATACTGAAAAATAGATTGCCCTTTTGGTAGGGAGCTCCTTTTCACCAGGTCACAATAGGTTTGGATATAAGGGAGCAAGGGAATCCTATTTCCCAACCTCAAATGACATAGAATTATGAAGTTTAGTCACATTTTTATAAAAAGACCAATTTTTGCAGCGGTATTGAGTGTACTCATACTCATCGTTGGAGGATTGGCATACATCTCCTTGCCCACTTCGCAATTTCCCGATGTGGCACCGCCCACTATAGAGGTGGTTGCCATGTACCCGGGAGCGAACGCAAAGACACTTTCAGAAACTGTGGCTGCGCCACTCGAGAAGGAAATCAATGGGGTGGAGGACATGATCTATATGACCTCGCAATCATCCGCTGACGGACGTGTCATTCTACAGGTAACCTTTGAGCTCGGCACAGATTTGGACAAGGCGCAGGTACAGGTACAGAACAGGGTGGCCATTGCAGAGCCCCGTTTGCCCGAATCTGTGAGAAGGTTGGGGATTACTACCAAAAAGGTGTCTCCCGATATGCTCATGGTGGTCAATATGTATTCGCCCAACAATACGTACGATCAAATCTACATGGGGAACTATGCCGTACTTCAATTAAAGGATGAATTGGCGCGGATCAAAGGTATTGGGGACATACAGATTTTTGGGGCCGCGGAATATGCCATGCGGATTTGGCTGGATCCCGACAAGATCTCCAGTCTCGATATGACGGCGGGAGAGGTAGTGGCGGCCTTACGTTCCCAAAACGTGCAGATTGCCGGTGGTACACTAAATGCTCTACCATCGGGAAGCCAAACTGCCTTTGAGGTGAACATCCAGACCCAAGGAAAATTGGTGACGACGGAGCAGTTTGAGAACGTGATCATCAAATCCCAGGACAATGGTCGTATTGTCCGGCTAAAAGATGTGGGAAGGGCAGAACTGGGTGCACAGAATTATGCCACTCGTGGCTATCTGGGAAAAAATCCCGCCATTGCCATGCCCATTTTCCAGCAACCGGGAGGGAACGCTTTGGAAACTGCTGCGGAGATCCAAGATCGGATGAAAGAGCTTTCAAAGAACTTTCCAGAGGACCTGAAGTATGAAATTGCCTATAATCCGACCGAGTTTATCCAAAAATCGGTGGATGAGGTCTACCGTACTATATTCGAGGCCATTATCCTGGTCGTATTGGTCATTCTGCTGTTCCTACAATCTTGGCGTGCAGCGATCATCCCAATTTTGGCCATCCCTGTTTCCTTGGTGGGAACCTTTGCCGTGATGCAGGCCATTGGGTTTTCCCTCAACACCCTGACCCTCTTTGGCTTGGTGTTGGCCATTGGTATAGTGGTAGATGATGCTATTGTGGTGGTGGAAAATATGGAACGGTATCTAAAGAAAGGATATTCTCCAAAAGAAGCGGCCTTCAAGACCATGGATGAAGTTGGAGGTGCATTGGTGGCCATAGGTTTGGTACTGATCGCTGTTTTTATTCCAACGGCTTTTCTCGAAGGTATATCCGGGCAGTTCTACAAACAGTTTGGGGTGACTATTGCGGTGGCCACGGCAATATCAGTTTTTGTTTCATTGACCTTGAGTCCCGCTATGGCCGCATTGTTGATGCGTCACGAAGAAAAAGAAGAGGGGAGAAAGACAATTCCCCTGCTCAAGCCTTTTGCTTACGTAGGAAACAAGTTCAATCAGTTCATGGAAACCCTTTCGGAACGGTATGGAAGAGGGGTCCAGAGATTAGTGAGGACATCGGTAATGGTATTGGTGGTCTATTTTGGACTGATCTTGCTCACTGGGTTGGAATTTGGCAGGGTACCCAAAGGGTTCATTCCTGCTATGGACCAGCAATATTTCATCACCCTGATCCAATTGCCCTCGGGGTCTTCCTTGTCACGGACGGATGAAGTGGTTCAGGATGTATTGGACATTTCCTTGGAGATCGAAGGTATTGATACCGCTGTGTCCTTCACGGGTTTCGACCCGGCATCGTTTACCAATGCGTCCCATTCGGCGGCAGTGTTCCAAACACTTGATGATTTTGAGGAAAGGAATGACAAAGGGATTGGATATGAGGAACTGTTGGCGACGATGCGTGGAAAATTGGCCCAAATCGATGATGCCATCGTCTTTGTGATACCACCTCCATCTGTGAGCGGTATCGGTAATGCCGGGGGATTCAAGATGATGGTGCAAGACAGGGCGAACTTGGGTACGGATAAGCTATTGGAAGCCACTAATGCACTTGCCATGGCCGCCAACCAAGATCCCGTGTTGAGCAACGTCTTTACCTTCTTCAACAACCAAACACCGCAGTTGTACCTGGACATAGACCGGGTGAAGGCAGAAAAATTGGGGGTTGATGTAGAGGACATATTCCAGTCCCTTGAAATCTTTATGGGTTCCGCGTTTGTCAATGAGTTCAATTACTTGGGACGGACATTCCAGGTGACCGCCCAGGCCGATGCCCCAAACCGGTTGACCCCTGAGGACATATCCAAGATAAGGGTACGCAACAATGCGGGGGATATGGTGCCCTTGGGAACCATTGCCAAGCAGGAGAATATTGCCGGTGCCTCGCGGATACCCAGGTTCAACTTGTATCCATCCGCCTCTTTGAACGGTGATTTTTCACCAGGATACAGTTCCGGGCAGGCATTGGAACGGATGGAGCAGTTGGCCGAGGAGATACTGCCCCAGGGCATTTCCTTCCAATGGACAGAAATTGCCTATCAGGAGAAAAAAGCAGGAAATACGGCAGGTATAGCATTCCTTTTGGCCGTGATCTTTGTCTTTCTGTTGCTCGCGGCACAATTTGAGAGCTTGGTCCTCCCACTTGCCGTGATCTTTATCGTGCCTATGGTACTGTTGTTCGCCATTTTGGGAATAGACCTTGCCGGATTGGACAATAACATCATGGTGCAGATCGGATTGGTGGTACTCGTGGGACTGGCCAGTAAGAACGCCATTCTGATCGTGGAATTCGCAAAACAATTGGAAGAGCAGGGAACGGAATTGAAAACAGCGGTGATAGAGGCATCCAAATTGAGGTTACGTCCCATTTTAATGACCGCAATGGCCTTCATTCTAGGCGTTGTGCCTTTGGCCCTGGCCACTGGTGCAGGTGCTGAGCTTAGGGTTTCTTTGGGAATTGCCGTGTTCAGTGGAATGCTCGGTGTGACCTTGTTCGGAGTTTTCCTTACCCCGGTATTCTACTATTTGGGAAGGAAATGGACGACACGTAGCAAAGAAAGAGAAATAGAACCGGTACCAAATGCATTGGAAGCATAAAAAATAAGATGATGAAGAATACACTATTAGTAATTGTTCTTTCGCTGTTGGTCAGCTCTTGTGGCATACAGAAGAAGACACACGACACAAGGGATATCATTTCGGTACAGAAGGATTTTCTCAAGACCGAATTGGAGGACGAAACATTTGAAAGTACTGCCATTGCGAAGGAATGGTGGTCGGAGTTCAACGATCCCGTATTGGATAGCCTGATCAATAGGGCAAGGGCACATAATTTAGATATCAACTCAGCGGTTGCCAATTTTCAGGCATCAAGGGCCATGCTGAAGGAGACCAAGTGGGACCGAGTGCCAAGCATCACCGCCAATGGCGATTATACAAGAACACGTTTGGGTGAAAATGTTTTTGTGTCGGGTGTCAACCCCACCTACAGCACCTACAACGCCAGTTTTGATGCTTTCTGGGAAGCGGATGTCTTTGGAAGGGTGTCCAATAGGATCAAAGGAGCTTATGCCAACAGGCAACAGGCCTTGGCCGATATGCATGGGGTGTACATCAGTATTTTTGCCGAAGTGGCGAACAACTATCTAGAGCTCAGGGGCAACCAATATTTATTGGACATCGCCAAACGAAATCTGGAAGGCCAGCAAGAGACCTATGATCTGACGGTCAAATTATCCGAGGCCGGTACCAGCAACAGTCTGGACGTATCGCGGGCACTGGCCCAATTGGAAATGACTCGGGCGAGCATCCCTCCGATAGAGGCAAGGATAGAAGCCTTGAAAAATAGCCTGAGCGTCCTAGTGGGCAGCGTTCCCGGAAATTTGGATGCTTCGGTGGTGGATAAGCAGCCGTTGCCAAGTTTGCCGGCTTCCGTCGCCCTGGGAGAAATTGGTGAAATGTTGCGGCGAAGACCAGATGTCAGACGTGCCGAAGCCATATTGCAACAACGAATAGCCCAGTATAATATTTCCGTGGCCAACCTTTACCCAAAGATTGCATTTGGAGGTTCCATTGGCTTTTCGGCCATAGATTTTTCGAACTTTGGTAGCAAGGAGTCGTTCACATGGAGCATTTTCCCCAATATTAGCTGGGCCGCCTTTGATTTAGGGCGTGTAAGGCAGCAGATCAAACGGGATGATGCCTTAACTTTGGCAGCGCTCAACCAGTATGAAAAAGCGGTTTTGGAAGGACTGGAGGAGATCAAGACCTCATTGAGCAATTTCACGCAGGAGATCAGAAGAAGGGAAATTTTACGAACTTCGTCCAAGGCCAGTGCCGATGCGGCCACTTTTGCCCAGCAACGTTTCAATGCCGGACTGGATAATTTCATTGATTACCTTAGTGCGGACAATGCATTGTTGCAGGCGGAGAATTCGTTGGCACTGAGCGAGATATCCTCTGCCAGATCATTGGTCGCCATTTATAAGGCCCTAGGTGGGGGATGGGAAATCGTTTCCGAGGAAGAATTGAACAACAAGTTGGAGGCCATGGACCTTGTAGGGGCCAAGCAGGACTGAAAAGAGTAAGACTATCAATTTGATGTGGACTAATGCATTGTCCATGTAAATAGAATATGGAGAAAAACTTGAGCAAGGCAGACATCCCTGTTTTTGAGAACCCACATGATCATCATGAGGCTATCGGTTTTGCTCATAAAAGTCATATTCCAAACTTTGATGTTTTTCAGATAGAGGATATGGGGCCATCCATCAGAAGCTGCATGCCCCCTTACCGACAAGGGTTTTTCCAAATTGGGTTACTCAATTATACCGGCGAGAGCAAGTTCAACCTCAATACGCATTTGCTGGATTTTGATGGACTCCCTCTTTGGTTCGTTGTTCCGGGGCAGGTTGTTTCGTGGTTTAGGGACAAGAACATCTCTGGCTTCTTTGTCATGTTCCGAAGGGAATTTCTGATCAATTCATTTCCAGATTTGACCCATGATTTCCCGTTTCTGAAAATGACGGAAAACAGTGTCATGATGCTCACAAAGGAGGAACACGAATCGTTGAACCTGGACATGGAAAGGATGCACTCCGTGTTCAAGAACCCACATCCTTATCAAGAAAGGATGTTGGAGGGTATGCTGGGCTCGTTGCTCTTTTTTTGCAAAGCGATCTATGAACGGCACAAGACGACCGAGAACCATCTGTCCAGGGCGCAGGTCATTGCAAATCAATTTGAGGCATTGGTCGATAAAATGTATGTGGATACCAAAAATGTGGGGGACTATGCGGAAGAACTGAACATAACGCCCAATTATTTGACGACGACCATAAAAAGATTAACGGGCAAAAGTGCCAAGGATATTATCCAGGAACGACTTTTGATGGAGAGTAAGAGCCTCCTAAAATACTCGGGATTGGATATTGCGGAGATTGCCTATCGATTGAATTTTCAGGAACCAACACATTTTACCAGATTTTTTAAGAACATGAGTGGAACCACACCCAACAAATTTAGAAAGATGTAAAAAGCAAAGTGCCATGTTTAGCAGCCATACCAATTGCATTATTTCGCAGGATTACTGCTGAAAAGCCAAATAGGTTTGATAAACTTGTGCACCATTTAAAACAGATTACCATGGATGAGAAGCATATTGCAGTGGTCACTGAAGCGGGGAACAGTTTGGGAAAGAAATTTGCCAATATCCTTTTGGAGCAAGGTTATGAAGTAATCCTTGCCGCTTGTCATGATAGTTTTGTACAACTTTCGCGGGATGAGCCCCAGCGCTCCTATGACTTGGTCGAGATTGACTTTACTTCATGTGCCAGTATGAACGACTTGAAGGAAAAAATAAGCACCTCGTATGGAAAACTGGACCTGCTCATCAATAATGCGGAAGTAGTCAATGGATTTGGACAAAAGATAGATCAGTTGAACATCGATGATGTCAGGGAGGTGTATGAGATCAATCTATTTTCTGTCATACGGATCATCCAATTGTTAAAGCCTTTGTTGGAAAAAGGCGAAAATCCAAAGATCATCAACATTACCAGTTCGTTGGGGGACATCAATAAGATGAAGGATGAAGACTTTTGTTATTCCAATTACTGCCTCACTGCATATTCCACTTCAAAGGCAGCGCTCAATTTGTTCACACATTTACAGTGCAAGGAGTTCAAACCCTCCAAGATCAATATATATGGCTTTGATCCTGTGGCCATGAAGAATTGCACCTATAACTCGGTTGCCATCAGTGATGGTGTCAAAGACGAGTTTATTTCACTGGTCAGATAAGCCCAGCCCCGAATAAGAACGGTCGTCAAAGAGCTGGACTCGTTAGTAGACTCTTCCTCCCCGAATGATTTTTCAGCACATAATGCATCCGTTCGGCTTGGTCATTTGTAAAAATGTTCATCATGGCGTCATCGCTGTAATTCATATAGTTACCGATCATGATGGTTTCCCCAGAGCAACCTTTGAAGGCGGTTGGGCCAAAAACAGGTCTATCCACGGCCGGAGTGTCATTGCAATAGTCGTTATGGACACAGTCTTTTCCACCCCAAGTATGTAAAAGTCCCAAATAATGTCCCATTTCATGGGTCAATGTCCTTCCAAACCTAGCGTGGCAATCGATATCCGATTCCCCAAAATGGATCCAGTTCACAAGAATGCCTTCGGCATCACCAGGTTGTGGCAATAAAAGTAAATCGGATCCAGATAAGTCAGTTTTCGGGCCCGTGGATGAACCCAATACCATACATGTAGTTTCCAAGGGCAATGGAGCGACCCAGATATTGATGTACTGTTCAGGATTCCAATAGGCGTATTGCGCAAAGTGGTTCTGGTTGTATCCTAAATCATCCACTTGTTTTTTTGAAACATCAATTCGGTTGATGCCATCAAAAGGTTCAGACTCAGGGTTGGATTTGGCCAATACAAATTCAATTTGGGTATCCGCTCCATCGGGATGCTCATTGTGTCCTTTTGTACCCTTTTTTTTGCGAAAATCCTCATTTAGTATTTCTATTTGTCGCAGAATACGCTCCTTGGACAAATTTGGTCCCTGGCCAATATCCTCCCCATTATGGATCATATGTACCACAACGGGAAGCTGTACCAATTGCTGTCCGGGAATGGGGATGTCTATCGGTTCAGGGCCAGCATCATTTTTGCTGCAACAGATCACGGTGATGCTGAGCAAAGCCCCGAGGAGGAGTTTGCATTTCATGCCGTCTTAATTAAGAAGTTGTACGTGAGTTGATTACTGGATACTCTTTTCGCAAGGGATGAATGCTCTTAAGATTATGGCTCAATCAAAAAGGCCCTGACGGCTTCGCCTATTTTGTCCATATCACACCCAAAGGTGTAATGGCCGCAATCGGAGTTCAGGTCCAGGGATTTGGCCTTTAAATCAGCTATGGCATCCAAATTTGCTGATGGGGCTACCAGATTGTCCGTGCTTGAATAGATGATCAAGGCCCTTCCCTTGAATACTTCTGACAAGGATTTTGCATTTCGCCTTTCCAGGTCCTCTTCCAAATTGTGCTTGGAAATGGCCTGTATTTGACTGTAAAGGTCCCGAACATCATAGTGTTGGGCTTCATCTTTGATTTTTCGCAAAACTTCATCGATGGATTCAGTACCATCCTGATAGTATTGAGGGGTAAGCCCCAATGAATACTCCAACATCAAAAAAGTTTCTTCCTTTGTGCCATGCAGTATCTCGCTGTTCAGTATTTTTTTGAAGATTTCATAGTTCAGTTGGTCATAGACGGATAGTTTGGGCGAGCCCACAATTGGGATGGCCCTATCAAAAAAATCTGGATAACTGGCCATCCATTTGTAGGTCTGCATGCCTCCCATAGATATTCCGATGACCGCGTATAAATGGTCGATCTTCAAAACATCCTTCACTAGTTTGTGCTGAAGGTCGACCATGTCACCAATACCAAATTCCGGAAATTTCGTGCCAGGTTTTGTGCTTGCATTGGAGGGAGATGAAGAAATACCATCACCCAGTGCATCCACTACGATGAGGTAAAATTTCGTGGTGTCTATCATGGTTTCCCTGCCAATGTATGGCTTTAGGCTTTCTCCCGTGCCACCATACCATGTAGGGAACAGTATGGCATTGCTCTTTTCGGGGTTGAGTGTTCCATAGGTCTGATATCCCAGTTTTACGTTTACCAAAATTTCTCCGTTCCTCAAGGTATGGTCTCCAATTTCTGCCATCTGGACTTGGGCAGTTATGCTTGAGATGAATATGATATATGCGGCCATTGCCAATAGTGTTTTTTTCATTTTTAAATAATAGGGTTTTGTGGTGTTTGTCTCCAATATCCAAGGTAGGTGAACAAGGAGCGGCACCTTTAATAGATATAGGTGCCGTCCATGATCATCGTATTTGATGGACATGGCAATGATTATCCATTGCCGGTACAAATGCCGTTAGTTATCCTTTGTACCGTTTTCTTCCGATACATCTTTGAACAGTAACATCTCCTTGATCCTCTTCGACGCCCCGATATAAAATCCAGTTTCGTGCGTATACCCCTTGGGATTGTTGAACGTCCCAAAGATGATATCGTATATGGGCAGGTCGGAATAGTTGTAGGCATGGATGCCCTTGGCATGGTGGACCGTATGGCTTTCGGGCCGTTGGATGATATATCCGAGCCATTGTGGGGTCACAATGTTGCTGTGCTGAAAAATTCCCAGAAAAACAGTGGTCAATAGAATAATCGTTGAGGCCCCAGGGGTGAAGCCTGCAACTCCTACAAGGCATAAGCTGCCCAAAAGGGTGAAACCGGCCACATCCATCGGACTAAAGTAGAATGCGCCATAGGTATCTATCCGCTCCGCACTGTGGTGCATTTGGTGAAATATCTTCCACAAAAAATTGCTTTTGTGTAGACTGTAATGCCAGAGGAAAAGCCCAAACTCATAAATGAGCACTCCAACTATGGCTCCTCCTACATCCCCCAAATAGGATAGGTCAAAAATCTGGTATTTGGAGATGGAACCGTCCCAGATAATGGGTAGATAGCTGGACAGGTAAAAGAAGACGGCAAAGGTCAACAATCCCCTTATCTTCCAGTTTTTGATCTTTGGGAGCTCCCTGGCCGGAAACAATGCTTCCCAAATCATGAGACTGGCATAGATGGCCAGGACCACCAAGGAAATAGGGTCTAAAAGAATCTCCAATGGAGTCGGTAGATTTTGTAAGATTTCCATGGTGCTCAGATTTTGGATTTAAACTTAGTGTCAAAGGCCATTTTCTTTCGCTTCCAGATGATCCTCAACCCGTCATTGGGTTGATAGCTCTGAATAAACAACTGTCGTTTCATGTTTGATGATTTAATTAATGATTGATGAATAAACACGGTTTTCCCGCTGATTTTTTGATGGGGCAAACTTAAGGGCAACATTTTTTGCCCAAAAGAAAATGGTTGGATACGGGGTGTACAGGGATAAAATAAGATGTAGACTACATTTGAAAACCGATAGACATTAGGTAGACAAATTTTGAAAGAATGGTTTCAACTAAAAGAAAATCAGATAATTGAAAAATTTAATTGAACTGCAGTAAAAAGTTGAAAAGGTCGGCTTCAGGGGACAGTCCCATCTTTTTGCGAAGACGATAACGGGCCGTTTTTGTGCTTTCAGGGGAGATTCCGAGGATATTTGAAGCTTCTTTGATCGATAAATTTAGCCTTGTAAGTGCGGCCACTTTTAGATCGTTGGAGCTGAGGTCGGGATATTTTTCTTTCAGTGAAGTGAAAAAATCTGGGTGCACATTCTCAAAATGTTGTTTGAAATCTTCCCAATCCTTTTCTTTTCCTTGGCTTGTTCTGATGGTCCTTTCCATTTCGGAAAGAATTTTCTCGATCCTTTCCATGGACTTCGTTTTTTTGGCCTCTTGTATCTTATTTTGGAATTCCTGCAACAGTTGATTTTTCTGGACAAAATTCATGGAGTAGGAGGTGAGTTCCCTGTTCTTGGTATCCAATTCGCCTTTCAGGTCTTTGCTCTTCAGTTGCTGGTTCTCCAATTCTTTTTGGGCTATGACCTGCTGTTGTTCGAACAGTTTCTTTTGGTTTTTGGTACGTTGCCTAAAGCTTTTGATCAACAAGAAGGATAAAAGAACAATAAGCCATATACCTATGATCAAAATCCACTGGATGGTCTTGCTGTTTTTTTGCTTCTCGGACAGTCGGTCGAGCTCTTGGTTTTTTTGGAGCAACTCGTTCCGGAATTCCAGCCCTGCTATTTGGCGCGATTTTTTGAGGGTCAGGAGGGAATCCTTCAAATCCACATATTGGGAAAAATAGATCAAGGCGGAATCGGGCTGTTGTGTTTCCCTTTTAAGGTCGGAAAGGTTTTTTAGGATTTCCAGCCTATAATTTTTGAGGTGCATTTCACTGGCCCTGCTCAAGGCAAGTTTGAAGTGCATATCGGCCAGTTCATATTCATGCTGAAGTTTGAACAACCTCCCAAACTGAAGAATATTGTTCACCAGTCCATCCTTATCATCGATTTTTCTGGTCAATGTCAGTGATTCCCTCAAATGATAATAAGCCTGTTCCAGATTTTCTTGTTCCAGATACAGACGTCCCAGTCTATTGTGGGCCTCGGCCATCCCATATTCAAAATTGTTGCGGGTGTGGATGTTCAATGCATTGGAGATATTGGTATGGGCCATGTCCAGCCTTCCATGCTCCATTTGGAGGGTGCCCAGTTTGGTATAGGCCGTGGCTACCCTATCGTCCAGATTAAGCTGGGTAAACCCGATGATGGCCTCGCCGAACTGTTTTAGGGCAAGGGAATCTTCGTCGATGTCGGCGTACACCATGCCAATGTTCAGCTTGCTATTGGAAATACCCTCTAGGTCATCCAGGTTTTCGTACAGTTTCAATCCTTCATAGAGGTCGAACAGTGCCTGTTTGGGTTCTCCCAAAGTCCAGTGTGCCACCCCGCTTACCCGTTTCGCAAAAGCGGCACCCTTTTCATACTTAAGTTCGTTTGCCAACCGATAGGCCTCTTCCCCTAATATGACAGACTGGGAGGGATCTCGTATCCAAAGGGTGTATCCTTTATGGGCAATACTGTCCACGGCCAATGTATCAATTTTACCCCCTTCGCTGTCTGGCGTATTTTGGGACAATATTGGGAAGCACCATAGAGCGCAAATAAAATATGTCAAGGAAATCCTCATCTGGCTAAGATTCAATAAACATATCAAAATGGTCTGTTCAATGAAAACAAAGCCTAAAAGTAACGAAATGGGTTCAATAGATGGACCTTTTGAGGGTAATCCCATCCCACTTCCGAGAAACAAAAGAATTATTAGATGGATAATTTTCAGAATATCTGAAGAAAAATATAATATATTTGTAATATTATAATTATGTACTACAATATAATTTTATGAATCGACTTATTTATTCCCTTTTGTTTTTGTTCGTATTGATGGCCAGTTGCCAAAAAGCACCTTATGAGACATCCCATACGAAAATGTTCAATTGGCCAGTTTTGAAGAACAAATCGGATAATCCGGTATTGCGCATCAGTTTTCCTACCTCTAACGACACTGTTATGGAAGCTGATATCGAATTTAAAATATCCCACGAAAACATTGAGACCCTAAAAACGATACGCCTCTATGCTTCAGGGAAGGACTCAATGTTTACCAAAGAGGCTATACTGGTAGGAGAGACCATTCCTGCCGAGGAAACCAAATTTGATCTGGCGGCGAAACTTGAGAATGGACCTAGTTATTACTGGCTGACCTATGAGCTACAGGATAAAGCGGACCTTACCCAAACCGTGAAGCCTGTATTGAGGGAAGCCAAGGTCAACGGAACGCAATTGGCGATCTCCAGTGAGAATGGTATTGATAAATTGCGTTTAGGTGTTGCATTGCGGCAGCACGGACAGGACGGAGTACATACCTATAGGATACCAGGCCTTACAACTTCCAATGAAGGAACCCTCATAGCCATTTATGACGTAAGAAGAGACCTCTCCAGAGATCTGCAAGGAAATATAGACATAGGGGTAAGCAGGTCATTTGATCAAGGCAATACGTGGAACGAAACCCAAGTGGCCTTGGATATGGGCACTTATGGGAACCTGCCTGAAAAGTTCAATGGGGTAAGCGATGCCTGTATTTTGGTCGATGAAAGAACAGGTACCATTTTCATTGCCGGCCTCTGGATGCACGGGGTAATCAACAAAGACGGACAATGGCTGGAGACATTGAACGAGGAAAGTGACGACTGGAACCATCAGTGGAGGAACAAGGGGTCACAGCCAGGATTGGACATCAGGCAAACCAGTCAGTTCCTGATTACAAAGAGTACGGATAATGGAGAGACTTGGGAAGAACCCATCAACCTGACCCCCATGATAAAGGACCCAAAATGGTGGTTGTTTGCACCGGCCCCTGGTCATGGTATAACCTTGGATGATGGCACACTTGTATTTCCCACACAGGGAAGGGACAGTGAGGGACTGCCTTTTTCCAACATTACGTATAGCAAGGACGGTGGCAAGACATGGGTCGCGAGCCAACCTGCGGCAAAAAATACCACGGAATGCATGGTGGTACAATTGTCCAATGGATCGCTTATGCTGAACATGCGTTACAACGCCAACAGAAAAAACTTTACGGATACCAATGGAAGGGAAATTGCGGTGACCCATGATCTGGGCCAAACTTGGGCGGAACATCCAACATCGAACAATGCCCTCATTGAACCCGTATGTATGGCCAGCATCCACAAACATTATTATACGGACGATGCAGGAAACAAAAAGGGTGTTTTACTGTTTTCCAATCCCAACTCCAAGGAAAGCAGGGTCAAACAGACCATCAAGATCAGTTTTGATGATGGCCAAACATGGCCAAGCGAACATTGGATAGAACTGGATGAGGGGAGGGGCGCTGGATACTCCTGTTTGACCAGTATAGATGAGGACAAGATTGGGATATTATATGAGGGAAGTCAAGCGCAAATGACCTTTCAGACCGTTCTTTTCGAAGAAATACTGAACGGTGACAATAAATAACAAATTCAGCGACCCCGGGGCAATATTATTTGCCCCCTTGTCTTAGAAAGTTCATTTCGTAATACGGGTTGAAATGGTTGTGCATCAATTCCCTGAACTCTTGGACAGAACCTTTTTCGAGACAGTCCACCAAATCCGAATGGGTGACCTTACTTTTGTTGATAGGCTTGTCCATCAACTCATTTTCCAGGCTCAGTACATAGTCAAAAACAATCTTGAGGTATTTCTGGAAACCACAGAGCGTTTCATTTTTTGAAATTTTATAGAGTTCTGAGTGAAAACTGATTTCGTGTTCAATTTTATTGGGCACTTTTTTGGACTCATAATCCTCCACAATTTGCCTTAGGGCAAAAACCTGTTCTGGTACAATGTTCCTATAGATGGCGTCGGCCATTCCAATTTCGAGCATGATTCTCAGCTCAAAAAGGTCGTGTAAGGTGGATTTGTCCAACACATTGGGGTCCATCACTCTTTCCAAGGCAGAAAAGAGATTGAATTTCTCCAAATGTATCCCACTTTTCTTGTTGGAGGATATCAGCCCCAGCATCCGGAACCTGCTCAAAGCTTCACGGATCACATTGCGGCTTACGTTCATGATCTGGGCCAGTTCATTCTCTGTGGGGAGATTGTCCCCTGGCTTGAACCCATTTTCCTTGAAATAGATACGTAGCGACCGCTCAACCTGATCCACCATGGTCATCTTCTGGACGGGTCTAAAAGTATTATGGTTTTCTTTCATATATCATTATATATAGCCCCAAAGGCAATTCGAAACAAAAATAGAAAACATTTTGGCGAAATCAATAGAATTGTATTATATTCGTATCATAATATTGTCCTACAATATAAATTAACAAACAAACTATGAACTCAATCTTATTAAAAAAACTCTTAGTTCCCTTTGTGTTCTTCTTTTCTTTGATAGCCACGGGACAGCAGGAAATAAAGGGAAGGGTAGTGGATGCCGAGGGAGTTCCCTTGCCCGGTACAAGTGTATTGGTCAAAGGCACCTCCAATGGTGTTGCTGCAGATTTTGATGGCTACTATGCAATCAATGCCAGCCAAGGTCAGACCCTTGTATTTTCCTATGTGGGTTTTGTGCCCAAGGAAATCATTGTGGGTACACGATCACAAATAGATGTGGCCTTGGCCATGGATACACAGGTATTGGACGATGTGGTGGTCATTGGCTATGGAAAACAGTCAAGAAACCTGGTTTCCAGTGCAGTTTCAAAAGTCAAAGTGGAACAAGTGGAGAGCAATCCGTCTGCCAATCCCATCCAGGCCCTGCAAGGAAAGGTGGCCGGATTGAGCATTCTGCCCTCTTCGGGACAGCCGGGTGAGGAAGCCCAAGTGTTCATTCGTGGAGGGACACAAGTATCTGGGACAAGTTCGGCCAATAGGCCCCTATACATCATTGATGGGGTTTTTAGGGACAACATGAATGGACTCAACCCACATGATATCGAATCCATCCAAGTGCTCAAGGACGCTGCGGCGACGGCCATCTATGGTGCGCGGGCGGCTAATGGGATTATTTTGGTCACTACCAAATCCGGGGAAAGAAACGGTAAGGGTACAGTTTCCATTAATTATAGGTCAGGTATCGCCCAACAATTGAATAGGTATCCATGGACCAGTGCCGAAGATTATATCCGGGTGTCCCGAATTGCCGCGGCCAAGGGAATAAATCTGGAAAACCCAGGGGACAGACTTTCCAACACCAACTTTGGATATAGTGTGCAAACGGTGAACAATCGTGGGAACTATGGCTTTAACAGGAACACTTTGGCATTTTTGGACAATGTGATCGGTGTGGAAGGACAGGCCTATGTAGCCGATCTTCTGGAAAACCAAGGGTATGGGACCATGAAAGATCCTGTGACCGGTAGGACGATGATCTTTAAGGACAATAACTATGATGATCTGATTTTTACCACGGCACAACTGCAGGATTTCAACGTTCGTTTTTCCCAAGGAAGTGAAAACGGGAACATGAACATCAGTTTGGGGTATCTAAAGCAGGATGGAACCTTTTTGGGAACCGGTTTTGATAGGATAACAGGCTTGTACAATGGAAATTATGATCTTTCGGATAGGCTCAGTGCCAATGCCGGGGTCAATTTTAGTTTTCAGCAGAACACTGAGGTCCAGAATGCCAACAACTCCATAAACAGGTCGTCGCGTCTTCCACATACGGTCAGAATATGGAATGATGATGGAACCCCTGCTTTGGGTGAAACCACAAGTTCTCCCAGAAACCGTTACCATGAGCTCTATTATCAGGATGCAGAACAAAAAACCTATTACTATACCCTGAACTTTGGGTTGGACTGGAATATTTGGGACAACTTACATTTCAAACCTTCGGTCTCCTTCTTTAGGGACGATTACAATTTCAATTTTTTTGAAAGGGCTTCCCCGGAAATTCCAGGAAGGCGTGCCGAAAGGAGCGAGGTGGCCAACAACCAATTGTTGTTGAACGGTATATTCACCTATGATCGATCGTTTGGTAACCACAATCTGGATCTGCTATGGGGGATGAACTACACCAAGAACCGCAGGGAATCCATAAATGGAAGTGGGTCCAATGGGGCAACCGACATCATCGAAACCCTCAATGCCTCTGCTACCGATATGGAGCGGGTATCCAGTTCCATCGTTGAGAACAAGCTGCTCAGTAATTTTGGGCGGATCAGTTATGATTTCAACGGAAAATATCTGGCCTCGGCAAGTTATAGAATAGATGGTGCCTCGCAATTTGCGGAAGACAACCGTTTCGCTTTCTTCCCAGCATTTTCTTTGGGCTGGAACATACATCAGGAATCATTTTGGAAATCAAAGACCCTTAGCCGTTTAAAGTTGAGGGGAAGTTGGGGACAGGCCGGATCTCTTTCCGGGCTTACCATTTCGGATACCCAAGGCGAATTTTCCACCCGCCTTTATGGCTTCCAGGGAGGGGCCTTGTTGACCCAATTGCCCAATACGGCCCTAAAGTGGGAAACCACGACCTCAACGGATATTGGCTTGGATATGGCGCTATTTGATAACAGGATAAACCTGCTCTTGGATGTCTATGAAAAGATCACGGATGATCGATTGATCGATAGGCCCATGCCTCAGCAAACCGGTTTTAGTTCCATACGGGACAACGTGGGAAGTATCAGAAACAGGGGGATTGAAGTGGAAGTTGGTGCTGATATCATCAAAGGAGAGGATTTTCAATGGCATACGGATTTCAACTTCGCCTTTAACCGGACCACTGTGGTGAAACTTCCCGAAAACGGGAGGGACAAGAACAGGATCAACTACGGGTTGGTCTATAACGAAAATGGGGACCTGATGGAAGTTGGTGGTCTTGCCGAAGGGGAAAGACCATACGGAATCTGGGCATTTGATATGATAGGGGTATATGCCACGGATGAAGAAGCGGCCAACGCGCCTGAAGATCTGTTGGTGTCAGGATCCAAATTTGGTGATCCCAAGAATGGCGGAGATGCTATCTGGAGGGATGTGAACAATGATGGGGTTATCGATAACTATGACATGGTATTTGTCGGCTTTGCTACACCGGACAAATTGGGCGGTATGGCCAATACGTTCACCTATAAAGGTTTACAGCTTCGTTTCTCGATGGACTATGCGTTCGGGCATGTAATCAACAATGGATGGAGGGCCAGGGCCAATGCCAATGCACGAAACAATGTGATGACCACCAAGGATGTCCTCAGGGACGACTTTTGGAAAGAACAGGGGGACATTGCTGTTTTTCCCAGATATGACAACGCATCCGACTTTGACAATGGTTATCGGAACCACCTACGTCCATGGGAGTCCAATGGAAACCTGACCCCGAGCAGTAGCGGAGGTTCTGCCAGTACGTTGTATTATCACAGGGGCGATTTTATTGCGTTCCGTGAATTATGGCTTGGATACCAGTTCCCAGAATCCGCAGGGCTGGACAAATTCGGGATTTCCAATTTGGATGTCAGCATCAGCGCCAACAACCTAGGGTATTGGACCAAATACAGTGGGCTCACACCAGAGGTGTTCGACGGCTTGGATGAAGGAATCTATCCCAGGCCCTTTCAGCTCATCATTGGATTGAATGTCTCTTTTTAAAAAATAAAAACTATGAAACTGTCTTCTATATATAAATTTCTAGTGCTGATATTCTTTTTGTCGGCTCAGTCGTGCATCAAAAGTGCACTGGATACGGAAATACCATCCAGCATAACCACGGGCAACTTTCCAAAGTCGGAAGGAGACCTAAGGGCCATTTTGACCGGGCTATACGATGGTGTAAGGGACGAATATAACCGCACCCAATATGGCGAGGATCGTGGAGATGCCTTCGATGTGGGCCTTATTGGTACGGTTTCAGATTCGTGGGCACACAATCTCAGCGGTGCAAACGGACCCAACTGGAGGGTGAACTATAATTTGATCAACAATGCCAATATCGTTATCAATACGGCAGATGAAATAGAGTTCAACAGCTCCCGGACAAGGGGGCAGATTTTAGGGGAGGCATACTTCATAAGGGCCTTTGTTTATTTTCAAATGCTCAAGATATGGGGAGATGTGCCCTTGATACTGGAGCCAGTGGACCAAACCACTCCTTCTGTGGGAAGGGCCCCGGTAGCACAGGTCATGGACCAGGTTCTGTTAGACCTGCAAAGTGCCTTGGAAGCATTCCCTTCGGATGGTTTCGGAGATAGCAAATATACAGCATCAGCACCTGCGACAAATGCCCTTTTGGCCGATGCCAGCCTTTGGAAGGGTAAAGTTTTGGGTGGGGGTACGGAAGATTTTCAGAGGGCAGTTGATGCCATAAACGATATTGACGGGGTAGGATTGCTCAATTCATTTGGGGATGTTTTTGATATCAAGGAAAACAATGAGGTGGTCTTTTCCATCTTCTTTGACTTCAATGAACAAGCTGGCATGTATGCAAGCACACTTACTTCCCGGGACGTGAACGTGGACAGGGAACTCAATCCCGATGTTCCCACGTCCACCAGTTTCAATGCAAGGCATAATTACAGGCCCAGTGACAAGATCATGGCGCTTTATAACAATCCCAATGATCAGCGAACAGCTCGGAGTTTTATTCCCATTCTAACGCAAGACGGGTCGGATGCCGATTCCGATCCAGATGTTTTGAGCATCAGTCAGAACAAGTTCAAGGGCACCGATAACAATAATGATACTTTTTATGACAATGACATTATTGTGTACCGATGGGGCGGACTCTTGCTTTTGAGGGCGGAAGCCTTGGCGGCACAAGGATTGACAACGGAAGCGATCATTGATATCAACACCGTTAGGGAGCGGGCAGGAACCGGAGCCTATACAGGTCCGACCGATCAGCCTACCGTAGAGCGAGAAATTCTGGATGAGCGGGGAAGGGAACTCTTCTTGGAACTCAAAAGATACTGGGATCTGGTACGGTTCGATGCGGCCAGTACCATCGACATCTATGCGGAAGTGCCCAACTTGGCAGGAAAGAACCTTCCGTTGGTATGGCCTGTGAACGACAATGTCATCGCACAGAACGAACTTATTGAACAGACCGAAGGATATAGAAACTGATTGATGACGAATATCCCAAGCGTTTTTTTGAACAAATAAAATCATACATGAAGAAATTGGAACTTAAAGGGATCATGGCCGCAGGGTTTAGTCCATTTGATGTGGACGGTAAACTGAAATTGGAGGCTATACCACCTCTTGTGGATCACTTGGTCGAACAAGGTATAGACGGGTTTTATCTCACGGGAAGCACCGGGGAAGGGATGTCCTGTAGTATAGAACAGCGAATGGCCATTGTGGAAACCTATATGCAGGCCGTTAACAAAAGGGTGCCCGTCATTATCTGTGTCAGTCATGCCAGCCATGAGACCAGTACCTTGCTGACCAAGCATGCCATTGAGGTAGGTGCCGATGCCGTTTCGGCCAATTTGCCCACCTATTACGGCATCAATAATTTGGACCATCTGGTCTATGGGGTGCAAAAAATGGTTGATTGCCAGGACGAATTGCCTTTTATCTACTATCATATTCCAGGGAAGACCGGTCTCAATTTCAAGATGTACGATTTTTTGGAGGCGATTGCCGGACGTTTGCCCCAACTGAAGGGGATCAAATACACTGCGGGCAATCTGGATGATTACATTCGCTGCGAACATACTTTTGGAAAAGCGTTGAAAATGTACTTTGGTGTGGACGAACTGTTCCTGCCTGCACTTTCCTTGGGTGCGGATGCCTTTATTGGCAGTACGTATAATTTCATGCTGCCCATGTATCAAAAAATTGTGGAACACTATAATAAAAATGACCCGAAAGGGGCCATCACCCAGTATCATCAAGTGGCAGAGATCATCAATGGTTTCTTGAAATACGATGGTCTATCGGCCCAAAAGGCCATAATGAAAATGATCGGTCATGATTTTGGTCCTCCCAAACCTCCGGTGCGGCCATTGTTGGAAGCCCAGTACAAAGACTTGAATTTGGTAATGGAGCGTCAAGGGCTTTTCAACCCAATACCACATTAAGATAGCTAATTCACAAACTGACAAACAATTACAAGCACATAAAATGAAATACGATTATCTCATATTTTTATTAGTACTGTTGTCTGCATGTACCGAATCCCCTGGAGGGAGCATTATAGTGGATGACGATGACCCGGTAGCTGAGGAGTTCCCGGGTACACAAGGAATCAATTACCTTTTTGAACAAGGGATAGGAGGATATGCATGTTACCGTATCCCTGCACTGTTGAGAGTGGATGATCAGACCTTGCTGGCCTTTGCCGAAGGTCGTAGGAACAGCTGCAGCGATACGGGGAACATCGATTTGGTACTGAGACGTTCCGAGGACAATGGATTCACTTGGGGGGAGACCATCGTGGTCTGGGACGATGCGGAAAATACCTGTGGCAACCCCGCCCCCATTTGGGATGCAGTAGCACAAAAAGTAGTATTGTTGGCTACTTGGAACGATGGCAGGGATGACATCGGCCCCATCAATGACGGTACCTCCATCGACACGCGCCGCGTTTATCATCTTTCTTCTACGGATAAAGGAAAGTCATGGACCTCTCCAACAGAGATCACTGAAGATGTAAAATTGCCCAATTGGCGATGGTATGCCACGGGACCGGGCTCAGGTATCCAAATTAAAAATGGAACCTATGCAGACCGTCTAATGGTAGGCTGTGATTATATCGATAGCGAAAGACAAGGTTATTCACATGTGATTTATTCGGATGACCATGGAGAAAATTGGGTGTTGGGAGGTGTTTCTCCGGAGGCCCAGACGAACGAATGTGAAGTGGCCGAACTTTCCAATGGAGATCTCATGCTGAACATGCGGAACTCTGGGAACGAAAAACGTAGGAAGGTGGCCAAAAGCTCGGACGGCGGCGATACATGGGAATATTTAGGGTTGGACAATACTCTCATAAGTCCGAAGGTACAATCCAGTTTGCACCGGTTTGATTTTGAGGACAACATTTTGCTGTTTTCCAATCCTGCCGATCAAATGGAGCGGATGAACATGACCATACGTTTGAGTACGGACGATGGAAGTACCTGGCCCCGCTCATACCTCCTGCACAGAGGGTTCGCGGCCTATTCCGATTTGGAGAACTATAACACGGAAAGGGTCGCTATCCTATACGAAACAGGCCCAACTCCCCAAGACCGTTACCAAGGAATCTCTTTTGAGACCGTGGGACTTGATGAAATAAAATAACCAAGACTAACAGTAAAAACTAAATTGATGGATATGAAAACAATAAAAATAATGATGGCCCTTTGTTCCTTGGCCGTTCTGTTCTCGTGTACTGATGACGACACCAGCACATTGGTGAAACAAGTGGATGCAGATTTTTCTGCCGAAGTGCAGAACGTCCAAGCTGGAAACAGTGTACAGTTCACAGACCTGTCCATAGGAGATGTGACCAGATGGGACTGGACATTTCCGGGTGGAACACCTCCAACATCCAATTTACAAAGTCCCGAGGTAGTCTATGAGACCCCAGGAACTTATAATGTCACCCTGAAGGTGGCCAACCAAAATGGCAACAAATCCATTACCAAGGAAGGTTTCATTGTGGTGAAATCACCCGAAGTTGTCGCAGATTTTGAGTTGAGTGCAAATTCGGTGATCATGGGAAATAACTTTACGATAATGGACAAATCCACAGGTGACCCAACATCATGGCAATGGGAGTTTATTCCGGAAACAGGAAGCAGCATCACTTCTACGGATCAAAACCCGACCATTGTTTTTGAAGAGCCAGGTGTTTATTCCATTAAATTGACTGCGGCCAATGCCGATTATTCGGATGAGGTGGTGATGAGCAATGCGCTTACCGTTTTGGACCTTACTTCAGTGGATGCCAACTTTGAAGCCTCGGCCTCTTATACGTATACTGGAAATGAGGTAACATTTACCGATTTGTCCGTGGGCAATGTGGATACGTATAGCTGGACCTTTGAAGGAGGTACACCGGCCACGTCAAACCAAACCAGTCCTGCCGTCACATACGCTGATCCAGGAAGGTATAGAGTATCCCTCACAGTTTCCAATGATAACGGAGGGGAATCTACCATTACAAAGGAAGACTATATTGTAGTGGTTCCCGGAGGTGATCTCGCCGCTTATTTCCCATTAAAAAATGGTGGTGCGGATGCTGGACCTAATACTCTTTCCACAAATATTGTGGGCAATGTACTCTTCACTGGGGAAGATCGCTTTGGAAATATAGGAACCGCAACGTTCGACGGGGCAAGTCTCATAACCGTTGCGGACAATGACGCATTGAATTTTGGCACGGACAACTTTTCTGTAGGGGTTTGGGTCAAAACAGAGAATACCTCTAGGATGATGATCTGGCAAGAAAGTGGGGCCAATGGGCCAAACGACAATCAGACGTGGTTGAGGATAGGAGACAATACCGATTCGAGGGTGATCCGTTTTGATACGGAGGACAACAATGGAGGTGCCATTATCAACATTGGTACCGATAGGGTTCCCAATGGTCTTTCAGACGGCCTATGGCATTTTGTGGTCGCTGTGAGGGATGGAAACACCAACTATGTGTATGTGGATGGGCTATTGATCCACCAAATGGATGTCACCCCGATCCGGAATGTGTCCAACGAACAGGATTTCAAAATTGGGGGACAAGAAATGGATCCCGGTGTATTTGGGAATTTCCTCAACGGGACCTTGGATGGAATGCTAATCTATAATAAGGCATTGACCCAAGTAGAAATTACCGAACTTTATAATCTGTAACATAGAACAGCAGAGAAGGCTGTCCAAAAGATTTTTATCTAAGGTCTTTTGGGCAGCCTCTTTATCAATAAAAAGATCAAAAGAATGGGAAGATTACGTTTAGTCTTATACACTGTTGTATGTATTTGGGTATCATATCAACCAACAAATGCCCAAGTCAAGCTTCCCGAACTCTTTTCATCCAACATGGTCTTGCAGCGCAATGCCCAAGTGGCCGTTTGGGGTTGGGCCAGTGCGAACGCCAACATCATCATCAATACATCGTGGATGGAAAGTCCAATTGAGGTGAAGGCTGATAACAATGGACATTGGAGCACAAAGCTGACCACCACCAACACAAAAGAACCACAATCCATAGAAATCAAGGAAAGCGGATCTAGCATCATTTTGGACAATGTACTCTTTGGGGAAGTATGGCTTTGCTCCGGCCAATCGAATATGGAACAATCCTTCAAGGGCTACACGGGCCAACCCACCTTTGGTGCCCTCACTGCCCTTTCCAACGCAAGCAATCCAAACCTGAGGGTCTTTTCAGTGGAGCACCATGGGTCAAAAACACCTTTGGACCATTTGAACGGATATCGACCATGGCAGGAGGCATCCCCAGAAACTATAAAGGATTTCAGTGCCATTGCCTATTTCTTTGGACAACAGCTCCAAGAAATATTGGATGTTCCCGTGGGACTTGTCCTTACCTCGTGGGGCGGTACGGAAATACAGTCCTGGATGGCCAAAGATGCGCTGGAGGGCTATCAACCTGTGGATCTGGAAGAAGTGGATATCAACCAAAACACAAAGCATATTCCCACCGTGCTGTTCAATGCGATGGTAAATCCATTGGTGCCCTATACCGTAAAGGGTATGCTCTGGTACCAAGGAGAATCAAATCGTTTGGAACCCCAACGCTACAGGCAGCTTTTGCCAGCGATGATCAAGGACTGGAGAGCTAGATGGGGCCAAGGGGATTTTCCGTTTTATTATGTGCAGGTCGCTCCGTATTTGTATGACAAAAGAAACGATTACTTTCAGGAAGTTGAAAATTCTGCGTTCATCCGAGAAGCGCAATTACAGAGTTTGGCCGACATTCCAAATTCAGGGATGGCCGTAACCATGGATATTGGGGAATCGCATACCATCCATCCACCACGGAAAAAGGAAGTAGCGGATAGGTTGCTCTATATCGCACTGAACCAAACCTATGGGCAAACTGCCATAGACCATCTAGGTCCAACATATGGTTCCCTTACGGTAAAAGATGAAGGAATAGTGTTGAATTTCAATAATATAGACGATACGGGCCTTTTTGCTTATGGCAAGCTCGAAGGTTTCGAAATTGCGGGTGAGGACAGGAAATTTTACCCAGCGGAAGCCAAAATAGTGGGCAATCACAAGCAGGTCTTTGTCAAAAGTCCAAAAGTGCCCAAGCCAGTGGCGGTCAGATATGCTTGGCGTAATTGGATCATTGGGACGTTGTATGATGTGAACTTATTGCCAGCATCTTCGTTCAGGACAGATGATTGGGACTATGCCACAAGAATAGAAGAATAGAATTTATGAGGGACCAGATATCAATGGGAATGAGGGATAGTGGAAAAAAAGCGAAGGCCTATGTTCTATTTTATGTATTGGTTTTTTTATTGGGGTATGCTTCCAAAGCGCAAGACCAGCCACAAAAAAAAGATGTTGTCCGATTTGATTGGCAAACATCAACACAAATGCCCCAAGGGCAGGGCTTTCCAAAAAAAGGAATGGCCGGAGGCTTTTCAGGGGTACACAACGATGCACTTTTATTGGCCGGAGGCGCCAATTTTCCCAACGGATACCCTTGGGAAATGGGTCAGAAGCATTGGGAAGACCAAATTATTGCCATCACAAAAGAAGGGGTAAATTATAACTGGCACAGCTCAAAGAGGGCAAAACTTCCTGTTTCAATGGGTTATGGTGTTTCCTTGCCTACAAAAGAGGGGTTACTATGTTTGGGAGGCAACAATGCCAAAGGCATTGTGATCAAAACGGTCTTGATTTCCTGGGACCCATTGGACAAGGATATTTCCCAACAACAGTTGGGGAACCTGCCCGAGAAATTTGAAGTGGCCTATGGGGCAGTGCATCAAGAACAGGTTTATTTAGGAGGGATTGCAAATGGAGCCAACAAGTTGTTCCAATTACCCCTTTCTGAACTATTGGGGAGTTCTTCCGAACAAAAACTGTCATGGAAAGAATTGCCTCCATGTCCAGGCCCGCCGAGAAAAATGCCTTCCTATGCCGTGCAGGGCAATGGACAGTCCGATGCACTGTACATCTTTAGCGGAAGGTCCGAAACCGAAGCGGGCATAGTACTGCTCGATGATGGATATAGCTTTGACTTTCCCAGCAAGGAATGGAATCGTATAATCAATGTGCCACCGGTCATGGCTGCACCAGCTTTGTCCTTTGGGGTGTCCAATATTCTCGTCTTTGGAGGGGATGGAGGGGATAGATTGCAGGAAAGGGATGTACTGTCCAAGCAAATACAAACCATGGAAGATGTAGTGGGCAAGGATTCATTGCAGTCCGTTCTGAACGGGATGTTAAAGAACCATACTGGTTTTTCCGATCAGATATGGTCGTTCAACACCATTACAAACTCCTTCCAAAAGGCAGGTAGATTACCGGAGAATCCACCAGTTACGACAAATACCTTTTTTTGGGGTGAAAAGATAACCCTTCCTATGGGTGAAATTAGCCCAGGTGTTCGGTCAACGGGAATTCTTCAAGCTACAGTGGAACATTCCAAAGGAACTTTTGGCTATCTGAACTATATGGTGCTGGGCCTTTATTTCATTGTTCTTTTGGGGATTGGAATCTATTTTTCGACCAAACAAAAAACAACGGACGATTATTTCAAAGGCGGGGGACGCGTGCCTTGGTGGGCCGCAGGTCTTAGCGTTTTTGGTACAGCATTGAGTGCCATTACCTTTATGGCCATACCCGCAAAAACCTATGCAACGGATTGGTCCTATTTCTTTTATAATCTGAGTGTATTGCTGTCCACTGCAGTGGTGGTATGGCTTTTCATACCCTTATATCGAAAGCTACAGCTCACCACGGCCTATGAATATTTGGAGCAACGATTTAATCTTACGGTGCGGATGTTCGGTAGTATTTCCTTTATGCTCTTCCAGATTGGTCGTATCGCCATAGTGCTGTATTTGCCTGCCATAGCTCTTTCCTTGGTAACGGGAATAGACATTTCGCTATGTATTGTGGTGGTGGGCGCTTTTAGCATTGCCTATACCCTGATCGGGGGTATAGAGGCCGTTATCTGGACGGACGTGGTACAGGTCATTGTGCTTATGGGAGGAGCGATCCTTTCCTTGGTTGTGATCTTTTTTGATTTGGGTGATGATGTTCAGCCCATGTTGAGTGATGCCATGGAAAACAATAAATTGACGTTGACCCATTTTGATTTTTCTTGGAACGAGCCCACGATATGGGTGGTCATCGTGGGAGGTTTCTTTGCCAATCTGATCACGTACAGCAGTGATCAGACCTTGGTTCAACGCTATCTTACCACCAAGGATGAATCCGGTGCAAGAAAGACCGCATGGACCAATGCTCTGTTGGTCATTCCCTCAACCCTTATCTTTTTCAGTGTGGGAACGGCCCTTTTTCTATACTACACCAAGTTTCCCGATGCATTGGACCCTATGGCCGAAAACAATGATGCCATCTTTCCGTGGTTTATTATCAACGAACTACCTGCAGGTGTTTCAGGTTTATTGATTGCAGGATTGTTTTCTGCGGCCATGTCCAGTTTGAGCAGTAGCATCAATTCCACAGGCACTGTTTTCACCATAGATATCTATAAAAGGTTTTACAAAGGTGTTGCTGAAAAGAAGTACCTGAAAGTTGCCCGCTATGCAACGCTTTTGTCGGGTGTGCTGGGTGTCCTCTTTGCGCTATGGATGGCCTCATTTGACATTGAATCACTATGGGACGAGTTCTTCAAGGTATTGGGATTGTTCACTGGAGGTCTAGGGGGACTGTTTCTTTTGGGGGTATGTTTTCCCAAAGCCAACTCCCAAGGTGCCGTAATCGGACTTTTGGTGAGCAGTGTGGTCCAGTTCTTCGTATCCACTCAGACCAATCTTCATATTTTCCTATATAGTGCCATAGGTTTGGGCACCTGTGTGCTAGTGGGGTATTTATCCAGTTTTCTTTTTCCGAAAACACGGAAATGATCCCATTGATTGGGCCGTTCTGCCAGAAAAAAGTAAGTCATCACCTTTGATTGCCAAAGCCCTTTTAGGCTACATATGGTTTTTGTGGGATGTTCTTTTTCATTTTGGAAAACAGCAAAGCCTCATTGATCGGTTTGGTGATCAGATCATTGGCCCCCAATCTAAAAATCTCCTTCCGGGTCTTACTGGTACTGTCTGCTGTGACCACAAGAATAGGGATTTGGGGATTGCAGCTGGCTTTCCCACTTCGGATCATAGAGGTTGTTTCGAAGCCATCCATTTCGGGCATTTGCAGATCCATTAGAACAAGGTCAAAAGTTTGCTCCTTCATGATTTCCAAAGCCTCCTTTCCATGATTGGCAATGGTAAGATTGATATCTTCCCATTTCTTGAACAATAGTTTCACCACGGTTTGGTTCATTTTGTTGTCTTCGACCAATAGAATGTCTCTTGCGCCCAAACTATCCGTAGCGGCCATCCCTTCATTTTGATCCAGCACCAATTCAGTATCGTCCATTTCATAGCCCAGGCTCAGTTCGCAAGTGGTGCCCTGCTGTGCATTGTTTGTGATATGGATAGTTCCTTCATGTAGGTCCACATAGTTTTTAACAATGTACAGTCCGAGGCCAAGACCACTGAATTCCCTCTTGTCCATAAAGGATTTTTTGGTAAATGATTCAAACACAGTGCTCATCTTTTCCTTGGAAATTCCAATGCCTGTATCCTCAATGGAAAAATCCAGGACCACTCCGTTCTTGCCTTTGTTTTTACAGCTTATGGCCACGGTTATGCCTCCAGCATTGGTGAATTTGATGGCATTGTCAAGCAGATGGTTCAACATCTGGACCAGTTTTCCCTTGTCCCCAATGATCCTCGACGGCAAGGGCCCCTGGAAGAAGAAGTTGAAATCCAAGCTCTTTGCCTCTGCTTTTTTCTGATAGGCCTCCATAACTTTTGATAAGGTCGATGGAAGCTCAAAAGAGACCAACTTTAGCTCTTGGGTACCCTTCTCGATGACGGTAAAGTCCAAGATATCCTCTATGCACCCCAAAAGGTTCTTCGAAGAGCTCAAGATGAGTTTGCATTTTTCCTCCAGATCGGCCTCTTCCTTGTTTTGTTGCAGCGAGGTTGCCACGCCCATGATAAGGTTCAGGGGTGTTCTGAGTTCGTGGCTGATGTTTGAAAGAAAAGACGACTTGATGTCGTTCATGTCCTCCGCACGCTGAAGGGCCAACAACTGGTTCTTTTCATTCTCCATACGAAGCCCCCGAATTCTATTGCTCATGGAAATGGAAAGGAAAACGATTTCCAGCCCAATGCCAAACTTAGCCCCATTGTTGGTGAAGAAAGAGTTTTCTATGGTATTGAAGTTATTCAGGATGAAAATGACAAAACCTAGCACCAAACAAGATATACCCATCACAAAATAGTGATCTATCCTCACTTTTTTCACTTTGACCACCACTAACGAGATGATCATATGGACCAGGACCAATATACCCACACCATTGGCCAAAGGATAGCAAAATGAGGGTAGGGTGGGTGCTGCGCAAAGGATAACCATTCCCACAAGTGTGCCAATGCCCAAAAGCTTGCCCACTAGGTGCAATGATCGGTTATGTTCCTTCAGGTTCAAAAAGGTATCCCCATATTTTCCAAAGAAGAAAAGTGAAACAAAGGCGGTGAGCAATACTGCCCTTTCGGAAAGCCAGCCACCTTGGGGGGTAAAGTATTGATGGAAAAAGCCATCAAGCGAAAACTGCATCAGGGCTATGAAGAGTACATAAAGCCCATAGTATATAAAGGCGCTGTCCTTCAGAGCAAAGAAGAAAAAAAGATAGATGATACAGGCCAGTATCAATATCCCATAAAAGAAGCCGTAAAAAACCTGCTCCTTATAGGTCAGTTCAAAAAACGTATTTTTTCGATACAATTGCAGTGGGGTCATCACTACTTCCCCATCACTTTTCAAGTGGATATAGACCTCCATTTTTTGAAGGGGTTCCAAACTAATGTCAAAAATGGACTTTCGGTGAGCAACGGTCTTTTTTGAAAACGGAATCTTATCTCCACTGTACTGTCGTTGAACTTCGCCATCTTCGTCCACCAAATAGAGATCTACAATATCCGTAATGGGCCTTGCAGTCTCCAGATAATACTCGGAAGCTGTCTGATCGGGGTTTTCCAAAGTGAACCTGATCCAATAACCTTCATTGGAAAAGCCCATGTTTTCCTCTAGACTGGAAAGCGGGACAAAGGATAGGTCGGTATTACTTCTGATATCTTCGAATGCGAGGTCTTTCTTCCCTGTCAAAAGAATGGATGCTTGGGAACGGAGCGAAATGATTCCGGAAAAATCATCTTTTTTATAGGATTGGGCATTGGAAATTAAGGGCAACATGTAAATCACCGCACACAAAAGCACACCAGCTATCATGGATAGAAAAGAGGTCAAGAAGCGCATAAAGTAGGTTTTTGTAGATACTGCCCTTTGGGAAGGCGGAATCGTATTTGGTTGTATATCCTTCGATATTGTGAAACTAAAGGAAGCCAAACCATGACGTTTCCACAATAATTGGGGATGTCATGCAAAATACATCGATGACCGGTAGTTTCTTGATGAAAAAACTGATTTAGGCCAAAACAGAAAAGACAGTAATTTCTTACCCTTGAGCGCTATATTGGGCTGTATTTATTAGATTTGAAAGGAAACGAACAACTTAAACCGACTCATGGGAATTCAACTACGCTCTTTTTACTTTTCTCTATCTTTTTTTGTTACCTGCGCTTTGGCCGCACAAGACTTCAAAGCATTGGAATATCGGACCATTGGACCATCACGGGGAGGACGGGTGACCACGGTTACCGGAACCCCTATGTTGCCCGGAACATTCTACCTAGGGGCTTCGGGAGGGGGTGTTTGGAAAACGGACGATTATGGCACTACTTGGAACAATGTTTCCGATGGCTATTTCAAAACGCCGTCCATAGGGGCCATCGAAGTGGCCGTCAACGATCCCAACATTGTGTACGTAGGAACGGGGTCGGACGGTATCCGCAGCAACATCATCGAAGGAAAAGGAGTGTACAGATCTATCGATGCAGGAAAAACCTGGGAGCACATAGGACTGGAAAATGCCGGACAGATAGGTGCCGTGGAAATAGACCCTACCGATTACAATACCGTATGGGTGGCGGCCATAGGAAATGCGTTCAAGCCGAACAGTGAGCGCGGAATCTTCAAGACCACCGATGGCGGACAGCACTGGGAAAAGGTACTTTTTGTATCCGATGAGGTAGGTTTTGCCGACCTGGAACTGCTTCCCGGTAATCCCAATGTGGTTTATGCCGCAGCATGGAAAGCACGTCGTACCCCATGGACCATCGATTCTGGTGGGGAAAATAGTGAAGGAGGCATCTATAAGTCCATCAATGGGGGCAAAGACTGGGTGAAACTGGAAAAAGGACTGCCCAAAGGCTTGATCGGCAAAATCGATCTAGCGGTTTCCCCTGTCGATTCACGGATACTCTACGCGGTCATTGAGGCCCCGGGAGAGGATAGGGGGCTCTACAAATCAGTGGATCAAGGAAAATCTTTCACCCATGTTTCGGACAATGAAGATTTGGTGAACAGGCCATTTTACTATACCAATATTGAACTGGATCCCACCAACCCAGATATTATTTATTCCAACGCCAATCCGTTGGTAAAATCCATCGATGGTGGTAAAACTTGGAAACGGATGAGCGTTCCGCACGGTGATAACCATGATATTTGGTTGAACCCCGATAACCCAGATCTGTTGATTCAATGTAACGATGGGGGTGCCAATGTGTCCCACAATGGGGGCAAGACCTGGTCCACCCAGTTCAACCAGCCCACGGCCGAGATTTATCAAGTTGCCGTGGACGATCAATACCCCTATTGGGTGTACGGTGCGCAGCAGGACAACACTACCTTGGCCATCCCAAGTATGGCCCCAACTGCCACGGGTACGCAGGGAACCCAGATGATGATAGACGTAGGGGGATGTGAAACAGGACCCGTTATTCCCATGCCCGGAAACCACTACATCGTGTACAACAACTGTAAGGGCCGTTTCAGTGTGTATAGCAAGAAAACGGGAATGGACAGGGAGTATTCCATTGGGGCATCCAATATTTATGGACACAATCCCAAGGATTTGAAATATCGATTCCAGCGAGTGGCCCCCATCCATGTTTCTCCCTTCAATCCCGAAGTGGTGTACATGGGGTCGCAATACCTACACAGAACAAACAATGGGGGGCAGCAATGGGAGACCATTTCTCCCGACCTGACAGCGAACGAGCCGGACAAACAGGTCATTTCGGGTAATCCCATTACCCGCGATATTACCGGTGAGGAATATTACAGCACATTGTATTCCATCAGGGAATCCAAAATCAGCCAAGGCGTTATCTGGACGGGTTCCAACGATGGGGTCATTTCCGTGACGAAGGACGGCGGAAAGACCTGGAAAAATGTAACCCCGAAGAAATTGCCCAAAGGAGGAAGAGTGGAATCCGTAGAGCCTTCCCAGTTCAATCCGGCAAAAGCCTATGTGGCGGTGGACCGACATTTGTTGGGAGATACCAAACCTTACTTTTACAAAACAGAGAATTATGGGGAAAGTTGGGAGCTCATCAGTACCGATTCCAATGGGATACCTTCTGATTACACAGCCCGTGTGCTACGGGAAGATCCCGTTCGTGAGGGATTATTGTACGCAGGAACGGAATTTGGGATGTTCGTTTCTTTTGATGATGGAAAAATGTGGAAGGAATTTCAACAGAACCTTCCCGTAACGCCCATCACGGACATCACACTTTTTCGGGGCGATTTGATCCTAAGCACCATGGGACGAGGTTTTTGGATTTTGGATAACATTACCTCCCTTCAGGACAAAAATATGGACCAGTTGAAAGATGAACCGCTATTGTTCAAGCCGGACAACACCATTCGGTACAGGACACCATGGGGAGGGGGGGATTTTCCAAATTACCCATCCACCAGTGTTATCATTGATTATTATTTGCCCAAAGAGGTAAAAGACGGGGTCAGCCTTCAGATTTTGGATGCTCAGGGCAAAGAAGTGGCCACCATTGTGAGCGACTCTACCCAACTGGAGTCCACGGAAGAAAAAGTGGAAGACATGGGGCTCAGCATGACCTTTGTCTATCTGGACAGCAAGCTGGAGACCAAAAGGGGCATCAACCGATTCAAATGGGACCTTCGCCAAAAAGGGCCTTGGGACAAGCGCAAGGGAAGACGCTATAAAAACGGCCCTATGGTGCTTCCCGGTACCTATACAGCCAAACTCACGGTGGATGGGCAATCGTACGAGAGATCTTTTGAGGTACTTATGGACCCCAAGTTGGAGGAAGAGAGCATTTCCCTATCGGATATGAAGGAGCAATTGGCTTTACAGCAAAAGGTGATGGACCTATTATCGGATGCGAGGAAGCTGCAGGACGATATGGAGGACAAAATCAAAAAACTGGAAAAGGACAAGACCGACGAAGTCCGATTGGAAGAACTCAAGAAACTGTTGCAACAACTGAAAAATGAGGAAGGTGCCTATCCCCAGCAGATGATGGTGGCCCAAATATCATATCTGAACAACATTTTGGGAGGAAGTGATAAAAAGCCGGGAGAAGAGGAAAAAACACGCTATCTGGATCTATTGTCCCAGTTCAATCAACTGAAACAAAAAGCGGGCATCTGATCCATAAGATCAGGATGCCGGCTTGTGCTGTTTAGGGGGGCGAATGGTCCAAAACCGGAACACTCGGTCAACATCCCTTGATCGGGGATCATACCCGATTTCTTTTTCATCGGTTGTGTTTCGGGAAACAGTTTCAATGGAGTTCTTCGCAACTAAATCCATTTTTTTTCAATAAAGTTGAAATAGTGTGTGCCTGTACGTTTTGGGTTTCGACCCGGAGAATGTTATCACAATCCTCCAGGTCAAAATTCCAATACCCGTTCCTGTCTATCAATTGGTTCAATAAGGGTCTGAGTGTCCTAATGTGGCCCTTGCCCAATACCGAAGTCCTAAATACCAAAACGGTCTTCATCACAATCGTTTTTAACGCTCGTAGAAAAACGGGGGTTCAATGCCCAAAGATCTCAGATAGACATAGCCCTGCCCTCGGTGGTGGATCTCATTGTCCATAAAATAGAAAATGGAGGATTGCACGGTGCCTTCATACTGGCCGAAGAGTTTTATATGGTCTTGGAAGCGTTCCAATTCGATTTGCCCCCAGAGCTTGTTGATCTCTTCCGTGTCCTGGTCCCATCTTTCCAAAATCTTGGCTTTTTGGTTCCCATGCTCAAAATGTTCCTGCAGTTCTGTGGTTTCGCGGGTAACGATTTCCTTCAGCCCGGGAACGGCTATCCCCAAAAGCTCCATGGTCATTTCGGCAAAGGTGCGCATTCCCCCAATGTTGTAGTTGAAGAATTCCTTCTCTGGAAACGCTTCGATTACCCTTCGGGTAAGTCCGCGGTGACCTTGGTAGTGTTCCAATAGTTGGGCAGGGGAGATGACTTGTGCTTCAGTTTGATTTTTAACGGTGTTTTCCATGACGTTTTATTTAAAGGTTTATGATTTCTGAAACCAAAATTAGAAGGGGGGTGTGACAGCCCTGTGTCAGTAGAAAAAAATCAATCGAAAAAAAAGTTCTTGACAAGCAGTTGTCACCCCATGGGTCTAGCTTTGCCACGAATAAAATGTTATAAATGAATCAAGATGGGAAAGAAAAGAACGCAGGTCCTTGGATTGAAATCCTATCTTTGGGAGATAGCTCACGCAATTATGGGAATGGACACCGCCAAACGTTTTGATAGGATAGTCGCCATTTTGATACAGCTACAATCCAAACGGATTGTGAAGGCACAGGAACTGGCAGATCGCTTCGATGTGAGCTTGCGTACCGTGTATAGGGACATCAGGACCTTGGAAGCTTCTGGCGTACCTATAGTTAGCGAAGCGGGTGTGGGCTACTCCATTATGGAAGGGTACCGCCTCCCCCCGGTCATGTTTACCAGGGAAGAGGCCGGAAGTTTTGTGGCGGCGGAAAAACTCATGCAAAAGTTCACCGACAAATCCCTTGGAGCCTACTACGAGTCGGCCATGTACAAATTGAAATCGGTACTCCGGGGTAAGGAAAAGGATTGGGTGGAAGCCTTGGAGTCGCAGGTATCCATCGTACCGGGGCAAGTACTGTTCAACGAAGAGGTGCCCAACGCCCTTGAAATCCTGTTCGAGAGTATTGCCGAGCGAAAACAGGTCTTTTTAAAGTACGAATCACTCCGGGAAGAAACCCCATCGGAACGCCGGATAGAGCCTGTGGGCCTTTTTCATGAAAACGGTTTTTGGTATATTCTGGGCTATTGCCATCTGCGGATGGATTACAGACATTTCCGAACGGACAGGATACACCACATCGCCAGGACCTCCATGGATTTTATGTTGGAGCACGGGACCATGGACGAACACCGTGAAAAAAGGGAAGAGGTAGAAAAGACCAAGGTGAGGATCTTGGTGGAAAAATCCGTGGCCAAATACATAAGGGGAGGTAGGAAGCATTATGGCTTTGTTTCGGAAAAACCTGTGGGTGGACAGATGGAAATGACCTTTTTGACCACCGATATGGAAAATGGTTTTGCTAGATGGTACCTCATGTTCGGGGACTATGCCACCATTGTGGAACCCGATGCGCTGAAAAAGAGGGTGGCCGACATCCTCAAGAAAAGCCAGGAAATGTTGGCAGGGTAAGTGGTTGCCGATCAATAGTCAGCAAGATTCGGGTTTTATGCTCCTGTTGGACCATGTACTTTTGGTTCAAATATGATAATTATGAACACGCAGGCAGAATTCAATTACGATAGGGTGGCAAGGGCCATCACCTTTATACGGAGCAATTTTAAAGAGCAGCCCTCCCTGAATGAGATTGCGGAATCCGTTCACTTAAGCCCATATCATTTCCAAAGACTCTTCACGGAATGGGCCGGGGTAAGTCCCAAAAAGTTCATGCAGTACATCAGCGTTGAACATGCCAAAAAAATGTTGAAGGAGGCACAGCTCACCTTGTCCGAAACGGCCATGGAGACAGGCTTTTCCGGCACGGGAAGATTGCACGACCTCTTCGTCAACATTGAAGGCATGACCCCCGGGGAATACAAGAACGGGGGAGAAAACTTGGAAATCAACTATAGTTTTGCAGAAAGCCCTTTTGGCAAACTAATCGTTGCCTCCACGCCCAAGGGCATTTGCCATATGTCCTTTGTGGATGATGGAAAAGAGGGGTTCGAGGATTTAAAATCCCGTTTTCCCAACGCTACCTACCGACAGCTGTTGGACAAGAACCAGCAGGACGGACTGGCCATTTTTAGGGATGATTGGAGCAAGCAGGAACAGATCAAGCTGCATTTGCACGGCACGCCCTTCCAATTGAAAGTGTGGGAAACCCTACTCAAAATTCCGACGGGAAGTCTGGAGGTGTATGGATCCATTGCGCAAAAAATGGAAAGACCGAAAGCATCCCGCGCCGTGGGCACCGCCATTGGGAAAAATCCCGTAGCCTTTCTGATTCCATGCCACAGGGTCATCCAATCGACCGGAAAAGTAGGAGGCTATATGTGGGGCAGTACCCGAAAAAGTGCCATCATAGGGTGGGAAGCTGCACAAATGGCCCCTGCTGAGTGAAAACATCAATCAAATCAATCAAAAAACGGACAGTCAACATGAATACGATAACACTCCAAAGTTCCAAGGTGAAATGGGACCAAGTGGAAGAAAGTCTCCATAACAAGGGATATGCCTTGGTCCCAGATTTTTTGGAACCAGATATGTGCGATGCCTTGAAGGAACTATATGATCAAAAAGAAGGATATAGAAAAACGGTGGTCATGGAACGCTATCGCTTTGGGTTGGGGGAATACAAATATTTTGATTACCCTTTGCCCGGACCCATCCAAGAACTCAGGGAAGGATTGTACCCCCATTTGGTTCCCGTTGCCAACCTTTGGATGAAAGCGTTGAACATAAAAAGGGTTTTTCCACAGACCCATCAGGAATTGATAGCTCAATGTAAGGAACAGCACCAGTTGAAACCTACCCCACTTATTTTAAAATATGGAAAGGGAGGGTTCAACACATTGCACCAAGATCTGTATGGAGAGGTCTATTTTCCCATCCAAGCGGTTCTTTTTTTGAGCGACCCCGATACGGATTACCAAGGAGGTGAATTCGTGATGACCCAGCAGACACCCAGGGCCCAATCCAAAGCCATTGTGCTCAGGCCCAAGAAAGGGGATATGGTACTCTTCACCACTAACTTTAGACCCGTAAAAGGTACAAAGGGATATTATCGGGTGAACATGAAGCATGGAGTGAGCGAACTGCACCGTGGTGAAAGATATACGATGGGAATCATTTTTCACGATGCCGTCAGTTGAGAAATGGTACTTCATTCCGACATCGATAACAAGGAAGTCCTGAACATGATCCGAAGAGGGGAGATTGTGCTGGCAGGGAACAGAAAGTTGAAAATATATGGTACCTTAGAGTGTGCTTCGGGCAAACGCATGAAGCGGGAGAACAGAGTTTTTTTCAAATCGGATGCCCAGGCACGGAAAATGGGGTTCCGACCCTGCGGACACTGCATGAAGGCAGCATATAAACAATGGAAAGATGGATTTGTTCACCTCTGAAATAGACCCCGACCATAATTGGTTGCCCAAAGAAGGCACCGTGAATTATTACGGTCCTGTTATGGCCCGAAATGTTGCGGATGCCTATTTTCAAGAGCTTTTGGCGAACATTGCCTGGACCAATGATGTGGCCATCATCTACGGCAAGCGCATAGAGACCAAACGCGAAGTGGCTTGGTATGGGGATCAACCTTTTGAATATACGTATTCCAACCATACCAAAAAGGCCCTGCCGTGGACAGATGCACTCTTGGAATTGAAGACGTTGGCTGAAAAACGAACTGGGGAGGCCTACAATTCCTGCCTGCTCAACTTATACCATTCCGGGGAAGAGGGCATGGCCTGGCACAGTGATGCGGAGAAAGACCTGAAGCGGAATGGGGCCATAGCTTCCCTAAGTTTTGGGGCCGAACGGAAATTTGCATTCAAGCACAAACAGACCAAGGAAAAAGTAGAGCTGATCCTTGACCACGGAAGCCTCTTGGTAATGAAGGGAACTACCCAGAGCTATTGGTTGCACCGTTTGCCACCAACAAAGTTGGTGAGGACGCCAAGAATCAACCTTACCTTTAGAACAATAGTCAGTGTTTAGCTAAAATCATTGGTCGGCACCATCTGCTTTGGCCCTATCTATGGTATATTGGGCCACGTTGCGTCCTTGTTCCGTGCCCACAGTGGCATCAAAGCTCCAGTGGATACCACCGTATACCCTCGAAATGGCCGCTTCTTCGGCCCAAGCCCTCATTTTTGATGCTTCCTCTGGGAAGACATAGGCCAGAACCTCAGATGCCGCAGCTGAAAACACACTGTGTCCAGAGGTATAGCTCGGAAAATTGGGTGTACCCGCAATCGTCTTGAATCCTTCGATCAACTGTATGGGCCTAGGATAATGGTAGTAGTATTTGGCATCCCAACAGCTTATTCCCGAATCCATGATGGCCATGTTCATATAGGCCAGGGTCCGTGTAGTTTGCAAGGGATTCAACCGATATTCCACCATAAGCTCATTGGCAATGCGGTTCCAGTGTCCTGGAGGTGTGTAGGTCCCAAGCCCGTCCTGCCAAAAATTGGCAATCCTACGGTGTTCGTCGGTCATGTTTTTGGCATAGTCCTTCAGGAGCTTCACATCGTCCAGAAATTCCTGTGAATCCAACTGCGGTGGGGCTATGGGACGGACGCTTTCCACGTCATCAATGCTCCACATGGTCACTTTGCCGAAAAGCGGGGTAAGGCCCACGGGGCGTACTGGGATTTCCAAATTGTCCCAGGCCCAGCCAAACCTGTCGAGGGCGGCCTGCTTGATGGAGTCCGATACGGCTTTTGGGGTCTGTGCATTCTTCATGCCGTCATTCGCAGCGCGCGCCAGGGCGGTGGTAGATACGGCATCGCCGATTTCCACTCCGGCATCGATATCACTCATTACATTGCCCCCGGAAAGCATTAGGCTTTCCAAATGTTCTTCCTCAAGGCCTTGCAAGTATTCGGCTTCCAAGGGAAACATGGCCGTAAGAATGTTCCTTGATGCCCGTGCGATCACCGCCCCATCCGAAGGATAGGAGGGGATATCGTTGTCCTCATAGGCATAGACAATATTTTCGTCCAGTTGGTAAGGTGCTGGTCTGTTGTAATTGTATTTGTGGTGCCACGCACTGATGAGCCCGTCGAATTGGGCCACGGACATATAGGCCAATGCCCTGCACGCATAAGGTGGATGGGCAAAGGGAAATGCCGGTGGTCCTTCTGGATTGGAAGGATTGGGCAGGGTATAGGTGCCGTCTGCATTGGGCCCAGGGATGAGATTGTATTTGGCGATCAGTTCCAGGGCAATCTCGTTCCAACGTATGGCCGGGTTGTTGGTCCAGTATTTTATTGCTTTTTTCTGTTCGGAAGTCATACTGGCCATAGCTTCTTTCATATCCTCCAGTTCATCCAAATAGGATTGCGAATCGGTCGATTCTGGTGCCGTTATCTCAATGGCGGCCCCGGATTCTTGAAGAACGGGAATCCAATCACCACCATCTTCATCGGTATCGGTGAAGGCATATCCTTCATACGGAAGGTATCTTGGGGTATCTTTCTCGCAGGAAGCCAAGGAAATAAGGCCCAAGGCCAATAATAGGGTGAATATTTTATTGTTCATCGGTCGCTTCAGTTTGTTTTTTAATGACATTGAATTGGTAGGTGATGCCAAAGCCCGTATTGCTCAGTTTGGGAACATTTCTTCCATCCACCACCCTATTGTGATAGGCCACCACTCCAAACCCTTTCAACGATTTGAAGAAATATTGTGCTGAAAATCCTATGCGGTCGGATTCCACTTTGTTGGTGGGCTGTGCTGCATTGTATGCCCGGATATCATCCCCACTGGTCGAAGAAAGGCTGAAGTAGCTGAACTCAAGTTTCAAGGACGAGTCGAACAACCATTTCCCGACAATCCCTTCATAGGTCCATGCATTGGGCACATCCATCCAAGCGGTGTAATAACTGCCATTGTTGTAATAGTAGTCACGCTCCGCTTCGGTATATCCGCGCCACAGATGGGCGAGGGAGGCACGGGCATAAAATCCGTTGTTCCATTGGTATTGGGCTATACCACGCAAGGAAAATTCAGGTGCACCCGCCCCAATACTATATGGTCTGTAATCCGAAAGATAGTTGGTAAAAGGGGTTGAAAAACCAGCTGTGGCCAAGGCAGTGAACTTTCCGCTGCCCAGATCTTGGTGTATGGCCCGGTACTTTAGGGCAAACCCAATATCCTGAAAACCCCTTGCGCCGGCAAAATTCCCTCCATTGGGTTCGGATGATTCGGTTTTGATATAGGGTAGACTGATGTAAAAATTAAGGTCGTCCAAAATACCGATGGCCGCCATGGGCAAGACCGTATTCTGGTCCACCGTGGCAATGGTCTCATTGGACCTTAGTAAAGATCCCTCCCAATAACGGTCGAAAGTCCCCATGTCATAGGAAAGTAGGACACAGATGTTTTTGGAACGCATCATCAGGGCATCGTTGGGTGTCTGCGCTCGAAGCGAAAGACCCATGCAGGCGAATACCAATAAAAAGGTCCAACGGAAAGCTTTTCCTCGCTGAACGGGTCTATTGGTGCAAGTATATTTTACTTGAATCATACTATAAATTTGGTTGGAAATGGTGCCAAGAAGTTTGTTTCAACATCTCGGTTTGCTGTGGCGCTAAAATAGAGCTATGGGATATGGTCACGGATTAAGGAGAAAACAATAAAGGTTATGGAAAGGGAAAAAGGGTTATGGAACGATTAAAATAGGTTAGCGAAGATTAAATAGGACTGGAAATGAGATGAATACCTTTAGTGGGATTATTGGTAAGTAACTTTTTTGATAGTAGAAAGGCAAAGGAAATGTGTTCCTGAAAAGAATTACATTGCAATACACATTGTTTTGTATATTAAAGGAAAGGAAAGACCTTTGATGATAGGTTAATCGAATAATATGCTTTATAGGTTCATCAGGACTTGGATTCTCTTTTTTCCACTATGGTTATGTGGGCAGAACATGTTGCCGCCCATTTATAACTACCGTTTGTTGGAGTACAAAGGGGCAAGCAAGAACTGGGATGTTTCCGTGAACGATGATGGAGAGCTTTTTGTGGCCAACAATAAGGGGTTGTTGCATTTCAACGGAGAACAATGGACCCTCAACAAACTGCCCAATAATACCATTATCCGATCGGTGGAATCCATAGGGGACAGGGTGTATACGGGTTCCTACGAAGAGTTTGGCTATTGGGTGAAAAATGCCATCGGGCAACTCGAATATACATCGCTCACGCATTTGATTCAGGAGCATACGTTCACCAGTGAGGAATTTTGGGAAATATTCCCTTCCAAGGATAATAAAGTATTGTTCCGTTCCTTCTCGGCCATTTACAGCTATGACGGGAACGGAATAGAGGTGGTGGATCCCCCCAATTTTGTGTCCGACTTTATCGAGTTCGATGATAAACTCATTGTTGCTTCCGGGCCACTTGGCCTTTTTGAACTGAAAGGCGAAGAATTGGTTCCTTTGCCTGACCAAGACCTGCTCATGGGAAAAACGATTACCGATATGGTGGTCTTCAAGGGCAGTTTGATGATAGGCACCAAACTTAGTGGATGTTACCTTTTTGATGGAAAAAACCTCCGCCCCTGGTCGGCCAAGATCAACGAGGAACTCAAACAGCACCAATTGAACAAGATATCCCTGCTTGGCGGCGATCGATTAGGTTTTGGTACCATCAAGAATGGGATGTACCTTCACGACTCATTCACAGGAGACTATCAAATATTGAACCGGGAATCTGGATTACAGAACAATACCGTCCTCTCCATATTGCTGTACAATGACCAACTCTGGTTGGGACTCGACAATGGTATCGCCCGCGTTAAGCTCAACAACCCCATTTCCTATTATACCGATCATACAGGTGTCTTGGGGATGGTATATGACATTGCTTCATACAAAGGGAAGCTGTACTTGGGCAGCAATACGGGAGTTTTTTATTTTGAGGGCAATGAACTCAAGTTTGTGAACGGGTCGCAAGGACATGTATGGGATTTGGTTGAACTGGAGGGAGACCTGCTCTGTGGACACAACACAGGGACCTATAAAGTGGAAGAAGATGGTTTCAGACCTTTAGGTTCCATAACAGGGGGGTATCAGACCATAAAAGTGCCTGGACAGAACGCCATGTATGTACAGGGGACCTACAATGGACTTTCAAGATTTATAAAGAAGAGTGACGGGGATTGGGAAATCACCAAGATCAATGGGTTTGATTTTCCGGTAAAACACCTTTGTTTTGAGACCCCCACAACACTGTGGGCGGCACATCCCTATAAAGGCTTCTACAGGATCCATTTTGATGGGACCGAATACAATGAAGTCGATCGGGTCCAACAATTTGATTATGACGGAGGCCCAAGCGAGTATAATGTAAAAATCTACAATATCAAGAATCATATTGTACTGAACAGTGAGGGCAATTGGTATTGGTACAATCCTATTGCAGACCAAATTGTACCCTTTGGGGAATTCAAGGATTATGAAGACAAGGAGCTTCTCTTTGTTGATGAGGAACATTATTGGTTTGTGGATGGTGAGGATAAAAAGGCCATTATATATACCGATTTGAAGAAGGATAGCCTCATGATCACCGATCTTCCCTTGCGTGAACGTTTGGCTCCCGATTCGCAGAAAGTGATCAAGGTAAACGATAGCTTATCATTTATTACGCTCAGTGATGGATTTGCCAGGATAAACCCATCCAAGCTTGAGGGGCAATCACAACAGTTGTCCTTACCAGTGCCTAAAATTATTGTGTTACGGGACCAAAAGAGCGTATATCCGATTGACCAAGAACAATTGGAGATACCCTATAGGCATTCCCAGTCCATCACTATAGATGTCGCTTCCCCAAAGTATATTGCACCCCAGTATTATTTTGAGCTAAAGGGCCCCAAAGAATATTCGGAACTGGTGGAAAGCGGTTTCATCCATTTTCAGAACCTGCCTTATGGGGATTATACTTTTAAGGTTTCAACAGCTGGTGGGGACAATCAGCTTTCTGAATCCAATATGTTTAGGTTCAGTATTTTGCCGCCTTGGTACCTTTCCACGCTCAGTTTGGTGCTCTATGGCCTATTGACGGTATTGGCCGTGTTCCTGGTACGCAGATATAACCGAAGGAAACTTGGGCGAAAACAGCGGGAACTGGAACAGCAAATGGAGAAGGAACAGCAAGAAAGATTGGCCCATTTGGAAAAAGAGGAACTCGCCAAGGAAATCCGCCTAAAACAGAACGAACTGGCCAGCACCACCTTGAACATTGCCAAAAAGAACGAGATGATGCTTGAAATCAAGAACATGCTCTTGGTGAACAAGGATAAGTTCTCCAATTCACAGCGGTACCGTTCGTTCATCAAAAAATTGGATAGCTCCATTGAAGATACGGAAGATTGGAAACGGTTTGAAGTCAATTTCAAGGAACTTCACGAGGATTTCTTCGAGCGACTTTTGAAAGCATACCCATCCTTGACCCCCAAGGACCTCAAACTTTGCGCCTACCTTAAAATGAACCTTTCGACCAAGGAAATTGCCCCTCTTATGGCCATTTCAGTTAGGGGTGTGGAAATACATCGGTACAGGCTACGGAAAAAACTGGAAATTGACAGTTCGGAAAATCTCTCCAATTTCCTGATTACGTTCTAGCCATACAATACTTGGCCCCAAGGCTATATTCCTACTTTTTGGAATTACATCATTACTACATCACTATGTTAATGTTTTTCACAGTCATTACAGATAAACTACTGCAAATGCAGTGAAATATGGCCTTTTCAAGGGTAATTGCATGATGTATTTATTATGTATTGCATCTACACGTCAACCACTTGGGGTTTTGTTAATTTAGTAAAAATCTAACTCTATTTTTGCACAATTATGAAAATTAAAAGCAAACTTTTGCTAATCTCGTTTATGTTGTTTCAGGCAGTACTTTTTGCCCAAAACAATATCACGGTTTCGGGAACGGTAATGGACGATCAGGGCCAACCGTTGCCAGGAGCCAGTGTCATCTTAAAAGGTACAACAACGGGAATCCAAACAGACTTTGATGGTAATTATAGCTTGGACAACGTGCCAGACAACGGTACCCTGGTGTTCAGCTATATAGGTTTTGCCACCCAAGAGGTCCCTATTGGTAACAGGACAACTATTGATGTTACCCTGCAGGAAGACACCCAAAGCTTGGATGAGGTTGTTGTGGTGGGTTATGGTACCCAAAGGAAGGCAGATCTCACAGGATCCATTGTAACGGTGGATGCCGAACAGATTGAAAAAACGCCGTCGGCCAATCCCGTACAATCGTTGCAGGGAAAGGTGGCCGGGGTACAGATCGTGACCACGGGTAGCCCTGGAGCATCACCAACCGTCAGGATTCGAGGATTGGGAACGTATTCTGATGCAACAGAACTATTATATGTTGTGGATGGGATGTTCTACAGCAACATCGACTTTTTGAATCCCAATGACATCAAAACGATGAACGTGCTCAAGGATGCCTCATCTTCTGCCATTTATGGAGTACGGGCAGCCAATGGGGTCATCATCATTGAGACCAAATCTGGTGGTAAGAACAGGAAACCACAAATCGAGTATAACGGTTACACAGGTATACAACGCGCCCAAAATGTATTGCAGATGGCCAACGCAGAGCAATTTGTGACCATGGCCGTGGAATCAGGTTCTGCTGCAGATGTCCAATTTGTGCTCAATGCAATGCAGCGCTATGGGAGAAGCCGTGTCAACCCCAATGTGCCCGATGTAAATACGGACTGGTTTGATGAGATCATCAGGGATGGGATCATTCAAAACCATGGTTTGAGTGTTACTGGAGGAACGGAGAATGTGGCCTATGCCATAGGCACCAACTATTTTTCCCAAGAAGGTCTTCTCGATATGAAGAATAAATATGAACGGTTCAATATCCGCTCAAAACTGGACGTGGATGTGTCTGACAATGTAAAAGTAGGGGTGAACACAGTGTTCAGTAATGCCACACAATTTACTCCTGAAAACTCAGCATGGTTCAAGGCCTATTTTGCGGTTCCCATACTTCCAGTTTTTGATGAATTGAACACAGCTGCCACGCCGGTACGCTATGCCAATGCACAGGCATTGGGATACAGGGGAACGCAAAACCCATTTCCAGACATGCAGTACAATAACAATAGGCTGAAAATAAGAAAGTTGCTGACCAATATATATTTGCAGACCGACTTTATCAAGGACAAATTGACTTTCAAGACGACCTATAATGTAGATTTTTCCGCCTTGGAAGAGCGCTATGTGAATTTACCATACAACATGGGATTTGGCGACCAGCGTCTTTCGGATATCAACAGAAAGCAGAACAACTATTACAACCAGATCTGGGACAATATCTTGACCTATACCGATACCTATAATGAAGACCACCATGTTACCATAATGGCAGGTGCTTCATATAGGGACGAGGCATCGAACAGGTTCGAGGCCACAGGTACGGATATTGCGGGAATCGATTATGAAACATCATGGTACTTGGATTTTGCCGACCCACTTTCCTTCAACAACAATGTGGAGGAGGAGAACAAAAGGGTATATGGACAATCCTACTTTGGAAGGGTTTCATACAATTTCAAGGACAGATATTTATTATATGGAACGTTTAGGGCGGATAGGTCCTCCAAGTTCACGAAAGACCAATGGGGCTACTTCCCCGCAGTGGGTGCAGGATGGGTCATTTCAAAAGAACCGTTCATGCAGGAAAACTCCATTTTTGATTTCTTGAAGTTGAGGGCCGCTTGGGGCCGTTTGGGGAACGACAATGTGAATGCAAGTTCTGGTTCCAATACCATTAGCAACGTAACTGTGGATTTGGGAGACAATCCGGTTACCGGAATCACTGCTACGAGCAATTTTTCCGATTTGAGTTGGGAAGTGGTGGAAGAACTTGATTTTGGTATTAACCTCACCACCTTGAACAACAGGTTATCATTGGAGGCAGACTACTATATCAGGGATACGGAGAATGCCATTATGCCGGTTTACATCCCCATAGCCAATGTCACCATTGACAGAAATTCAGGGGTCATCCGAAACTCTGGGGTGGAAGTGGCACTAAACTGGAGCGATAACATCTCAGAAGATCTAAGCTATACCATCGGTGCCAATTTTACCACGGTTAAGAATGAAACCCTTGAAATTGAGAACGAGAGTGGATATATTGACTCAGGATCTGCCGAATTCCGTCAAAGGACCATAGTTGGGGAACCATTATATGCCTTTTATGGATATGAAACGACGGGAGTTTATCAAAACCAGGCGCAAATCGATGCCGATCCCGTAGCGCAGAATGCCATAAACAATGGACAGAATATCCAGCCCGGTTATCTGATTTATAACGATAGGAACGGGGATGGTAGCATCACGGATGAAGATAGAACAGTCCTAGGATCTTTCCTACCCGAGTTCACCTATGGTGGAAATATTGGGGTCAACTATAAGGATTTTGGTTTTACCATGAACTTCTACGGACAAACAGGCAATAAAATATTGAACAGAAAAAGGGGCGAGATCATCTTCACCACTGACACCAATATGGACGCCGATTTGGCCAAAAACCGTTGGCACGGGGAAGGTACCAGCAATACCTATCCGTCATCTGCGGGCCTTCGTAACAGTTGGAACCAGCGCCTCAGTAATTTCTGGGTAGAGGATGGGGATTTCTTCAGGATCCAAAACATCCAATTGGCCTATACCCTAAGAGGCGACAAGCTCAAAGGCAATGCGCCTGACTTCAAATTTACACTGACTGCCGAACGACCGCTCACATTGTTCAGCTACAACGGGTTCAACCCAGAAGTTTCCAATGGGGTAGACCGTCAAACATATCCGGTACCGGCAGTATACACCGTAGGTGTCAACATTAAACTATAAAAAAATTGAAATGAAAAATAAGAAAAACACAATCAGCAAATGGACGTTTGCACTCATTGCGATGTTTTTCATCCAATCGTGCAGCGATAAGTTCGACGATATAGAGGGACAGCTCAATGCAGATGACCTGGATTATTCGAACACCGAAAATATGATTCAGGCCTTGGCGGGATCCTATAACATTTTTGCCACCAGGGGATGGGAAGAGCCATTGTTGCTCTCCGTCCGCGGGGATGATGTCAATGCAGGGGGATTGGGCGATCAGCAGCAGTTTGCCGACACTGACAATTTTGTATATACACAAGATTATTGGATGTACAACTCCTTGTGGAACATCCACTACGGTGACATTGTCGGCCTCAACACCGAAATAGGATTGATAGAAAACTTTAAGAGCTTTGCCGATGAAAGCGGACAGGCCACTGCAGACCAGTACATAGCCGAGATCAAAGTGCTGAGGGCTTGGTTGCACTTCAATCTTGCAAGGGTTTGGGGCGATGTGTTCATTATCCAGACGACCACACCGGATACTGAGATTGCAGACGGACCGGCTTCCAAGGATGAGGTCATGCAGTTCATATCCGATCAGATGGACGAAGCGATTCCGTTGTTGCCCAACATGAGGCCCAATGAACGGACAGACGTTCCAGGAGGGGTGACCCGATACACCGCCTATGCCTTGAAGGCCATGGCCCAATTGGAAATGGAGAACTACCAAGGAGTGGCCGATGCCTGCGGGGCCATCATCAGCTCCAATAAGTTTACATTGTATCCAGATTTTTACAGCTTGTTCAAAAAACCGGGTGAGTTGAGTGATGAAAGTTTGCTCGAAATGCAATTTTCCGATTACGGCTCCAGTACAGGGGATACCTTCTATCATTTGTATGGACCTTTTGGTCCCCAAGGATGGACACCAGCAAGGGCAAACGCTTCCGACGGATGGGGCTTTTATGAGCCCAGTATGAAGTTCATCAAGTTCATGTTGGACAGGGATGAGACCGTAAGGTTGGAGACCAGTGTACTTTGGACCGATCGAGGTATTGCAGAGCTTCAAGCCGATCCCAACTACGCAACCCTTCCCTCTTTTGTGAACAAAACCACTCGTGATGGGGACATCATCAACGATTATGCAAGGGCGCTTTTTGCCAGTGGCAAACACTACCTGCCATCCGTTCAGATCACTACGGGACGCAATGATTATGGAGGAGGCAAAAACATGATCGTGATACGCTATGCTGAGATATTGTTGATGTATGCCGAAGCCCTGACACGCGGTGCGAGCGGCACGGGCATGACAGCGGACCAAGCCGTGAACCTGGTCAGGAGCCGTGCAGGTTTGGGCGGACTGTCAGGTGTTACCAGTGATCAGGTCATGGATGAAAAATTTGCCGAACTGGCCATGGAGTGGGGCATTAGGTACTACGACATGATCCGTTTGGACAATTTCTCCGAATTGAGTTATGACGGTAGGACATTCTCTGCTGATAAACAATTATTGCCCTATCCACAGGCACAATTGGATGCATTGCCTACACTTGGAGGTGGTGGCAACTAACATTAACCAAATAAACTACAAAAGATGAAATACACAGTTAAATCCATATATTTCCTGTTGGGACTGCTGGTCGTTTCCTGTAACGAAGGCATAGACCCGATCACTGCGGTGGATGCCGGAGTAGATGAGACGGCGCCTTTAATAGTCATTAACAAACCTATAGATGGTTTTCAGTTAAAAGTACCAGAAGCTGTTGCAGCTATAACCATCGATTTTGAAGTTAGGGATGATATAGAGATCAGCACTGTTTCTGTTGCAATGGATGGGACCGAAATTGCCAGTTATACGGGGTTCTTGGATTACCGATACTTTATAAAGGATGATTTGGTTTATGACAATGTAACCACAGGGGTACATACATTGACCATAACGGCTACGGACATAGATGGCAAAACCACCACATCTTCTATTGATTTTGAGAAAACACCACCTTATGTACCTATATATGATGGAGAAATGTTCTATATGCCTTTTGATGGCGATTTTAATGAGCAGGTTACCATTACAGCAGCTACCGAAGTGGGATCTCCGAGCCTTGTTGGCGGGGTATCTGGAAATGCATACCAAGGAGCTGCGGATTCCTATCTGAGGTTCCCATCAGCCGATTTGGCCAAAGGAAATGAATTCAGTGCCACGTTCTGGTTGAAAGTCGATCCATCGGATACGAGGGCGGGAATAATCAATATTGCGCCGGCGGAACCGGCATCTCCATCCGATAAGCCCAGTGGGTTCGGATTGATTCGCGAAGGAAGTGCGGACGCACAGAAATTCATACTTCTTGTGGGCAATGGCACCAATGCCACCTGGGTGAACCCAGGAGTCCCCGCAACCATAGACCCGACCCTTGACGAGTGGGTGCATTTTGGAATCTCGATCTCAGCAACTAATGCAGCACTGTACATGAACGGGGAATTGGTTGGAGAAACTGCTTTTACCGGAATAGACTGGACAGGCGTGGGAGATTTGGTGATCATGTCCGGTGACCCCAATTTTAATGGGTGGGACCACAAAACAGAGAAAGGGCAAATGGATGAGTTGAGGCTGTTTAACAAAGCACTTTCGCAACAGGAAATTCAAAAGCAGGTCACGGAGTCGAGTTCTACATTCTATTTACCCTTTGATGGAAGTTATACAGACGTCCTAAGCGGTGAAAATGCTGCCGAAGTGGGATCTCCGAGCCTTGTTGGTGGAATATCGGGGAATGCATACCAAGGGGCTGCGGATTCCTATCTGACGTTCCCATCTGCCGATTTAGCCCAAGGAAATGAATTCAGTGCCACGTTCTGGTTGAAAATCGACCCATCGGATACGAGGGCGGGAATAATCAATATTGCGCCAGCAGAACCGGCATCTCCATCCGATAAGCCCAGTGGGTTCGGATTGATTCGCGAAGGAAGTGCGGACGCACAGAAATTCATACTTCTTGTGGGCAATGGCACCAATGCCACCTGGGTGAACCCAGGAGTCCCCGCAACCATAGACCCGACCCTTGACGAGTGGGTGCATTTTGGAATCTCGATCTCAGCAACTAATGCAGCACTGTACATGAACGGGGAATTGGTTGGAGAAACTGCTTTTACCGGAATAGACTGGACAGGTGTGGGAGATTTGGTGATCATGTCCGGTGACCCCAATTTTAATGGTTGGGACCACAAAACAGAGAAAGGGCAAATGGATGAGTTGAGGCTGTATAGCAAAGCACTTACACAACAGGAAATTCAAAATTTGATACAATAATTAGTTTAGTCGAGTTAGTTTAGTTTTTTATGAGGTTAATTTTAGTTCCAATGGCTGTTGCATCCCTGATTATGGGGTGCAATGGCCATAAAAACAAAAAAGAAGGAAATTCAACAGGCAAGGGCAAGAACACCATAACGTATACGGATGAGGCATTGATGGATTCAGTCCAGTACCAGACCTTCAATTACTTTTGGGAAGGTGCGGAACCCGTTTCTGGTCTGGCAAGGGAACGTTTTCACATGGATAACGAGTATCCCAACCATGACAAGGACATCATCACCACGGGAGGTTCTGGTTTTGGCCTTATGGCCATCCTAGTGGGTGTGGAGCGCAAGTTCATCACAAGGGAACAGGCTTTGGAGCGATATGAAAAGATCGTGGACTTTTTGGAAAAAGCCGACCGCTTTCATGGAGCATGGCCCCATTGGTTGTTGCCATCAGGAAAAGTGACCCCTTTCAGTCCAAAGGACAATGGAGGCGATTTGGTGGAAACGGCATTTTTGGTACAAGGGCTTTTGACCGTAAAGGAATATTTCAAGGACGGAAACGAACGCGAACAAAAATTGGCACAAAAGATCCAACAGCTTTGGGAAGAAGTCGAATGGGACTGGTACACCAAAGGTGGTGAAGATGTCCTCTATTGGCATTGGAGCCCCGAATATGCTTGGGAAATGAACTTTCCCGTTGGTGGGTACAACGAGTGCCTGATCATGTACGTCCTCGCAGCAGCGTCCCCCACACATGCCATCCATAAAAGTGTCTATGAAAAAGGATGGGCACTGGATGGAGCCATTGCCAAAGACACCACCTATTACGGGCTGGAAACCGAGCTCAACCATTTTGAGCATGATGATGCTCCGGTAGGCCCTCTTTTTTGGGCGCACTATTCCTATTTGGGGCTAAACCCTAAAGGACTTACTGACCAATTTGCCGACTATTGGAAATTGAATGTCAACCATGCCATGATCCATTATAAATATGCGGTGGATAACCCAGAGGGATACGAAGGTTATGGTGAAGATTGTTGGGGGCTCACCTCCAGCTACTCCATCAAAGGATATGCGGGCCACAGGCCAGGCGAGGACTTGGGGGTAATATCGCCAACGGCGGCACTTTCCTCCATGCCCTATACACCCTGGGAGAGCATGCAATTTTTAAGGTATATGTACACCCAGCAGGATAGTTTGATCGGTAAGTACGGTCCCTATGACGCTTTCAGTTTGGAAAAAGATTGGTACCTGCCACGGTATTTGGCGATAGACCAAGGTCCCATTCCCGTGATGATAGAAAACCATAGGAGCGGTCTTTTGTGGAAACTGTTCATGGCGAACGAAGAAGTGAAAAATGGATTGACAAAATTGGGCTTCGATAGCCCATATCTAAAGAATGATGATTAAAAAAACATGGAGTCTGATCCTTCTCCTGGCCCTAATGGTCTCGTGTGGGGGAGGTGATGACTATACCTATGTGCCAACGCCACCAGTACTCCCTGGGGAAGGCTCAGATGATGATGAGCCGACCATAACGGATGCTGAACTGATGGATTTGGTACAGGAAGAAACCTTCAAGTATTTCTGGGATTTTGCCGAGCCAAACTCAGGAGGTGCCAAGGAAAGGTACCATCCCGACGACCCGAACAGGGACTCGCAGGTGGTGACCTCTGGCGGGACCGGTTTCGGGCTTATGGCCATTATTGTGGGAATCGAACGTGGCTTTATTTCCAGGACCGAAGGTGTGGCACGAATGACCACCCTTTTGGAGTTTTTGGAAAATGCGGACCGTTTTCATGGGGCATGGTCCCATTGGATCAATGGTTCGACAGGAACAGTAATCCCTTTTAGTCCTTTGGATGATGGGGGCGATCTAGTGGAAACCGCTTTTTTGGTGCAAGGATTGATTTGTGTCAAGGAATACTTAAAAAATGGTTCGGAAGAGGAACAAGCATTGGCACAACAGGCCGACGACCTTTGGAAAGGTGTGGAGTGGGATTGGTATACCCAAAACCAGAACACCCTTTATTGGCATTGGAGCCCCAATAATGGCTTCAGCATCAATTTGGAGCTAAAGGGCTACAACGAAGTCCTGATTACCTATGTCTTGGCCGCAGCCTCCCCCGATTTTGGAATTGAAAAAGAAGTATACGCCAATGGTTGGGCATCCAATGGGGGCATCCAATCTTCCAACACCCAATATGGATTACCCCTCTTAGTGAAGCATGTAGGGGCCGAGCAGTTTGGAGGCCCTTTGTTTTGGGCTCACTATTCCTATTTGGGGCTCAATCCCAAAGCCCTTTCCGATGAATATGTGGATTATTGGGACGTGAACGTCAACCATTCCAAGATCAATTACCAATATTGTGTCGCCAATCCTAAGGGTTTTGAGGATTATGGGGAGGAATGTTGGGGGCTTACCGCCAGTTATTCCAGGAACAATGATGGAAGTATAGGGTACAATGCCCACAGTCCGTCCAATGATACAGGGATCATATCGCCCACTGCGGCCATAAGTTCCATTCCTTACACTCCTCAGGAATCTTTGAAAGCAATGCACTATTTTTACAAAAATAAGGACAAACTATTGGGGCCTGCCGGTTTCTATGATGCCTTCAGTCCGGAGTACAATTTTTGGGTGGCCGAGGCCTATCTGGCCATTGATCAAGGGCCGCAGATCATTATGATCGAAAACCATCGCACAGGATTGCTCTGGAACCTGTTCATGGGCAATGAAGAAGTGCAGGCAGGACTCGTTAAACTCGGATTTTGATATGAAAAGACAATTCTTGTTACCGCTATTATTTTTGGCCTGTGCCTTGGGAAATGCCCAGTGGCAATCCAAGTATGAGCAAAAAATGCTCATTCAAGGAAACGATACCTTAAGGTATCGGATCATGTACCCCAAAGATTTCAAGGAGACCGAAACCTATCCCGTCATCCTCTTTTTGCACGGTGCAGGGGAACGTGGAAACGACAATGAGAGCCAACTGGTCCACGGGGGCAAGCTCTTCGCCACGGATTACCTTCAGGAACGCTATCCTGCCATTGTCATATTCCCACAATGCCCCAAGGAAAGTTATTGGTCCAACGTGGATGTGGACCGAAGTACCTACCCTATAAAACTCACTTTTAAATATGATAAGGGTCCTACCAAGCCCATGCAAATGGTGATGGACCTGTTGGACAGTACGATACAACAGCCCTATTCAGATGATGATCAGATTTATCTGATGGGGCTTTCCATGGGAGGAATGGGTAGTTTCGAACTTTTGAGCCGTAGGCCCGATACTTTTGCGGCAGCCATTCCCATTTGTGGGGGCGGTGATCCCAATTCAGTTTCGGGATATGCAAAAAACACCCCATTGTGGGTATTTCATGGTGCCCAGGACAATGTGGTAAACCCACTCCAGTCCATGGAAATGGTCAGTGCACTGCTTAAGACAGGGGTCTACCCAAAATTCACCCTATATGATTTCGCCAATCACGGCAGTTGGGATCCTGCTTTTGCGGAACCAGAACTCTTGCCATGGTTGTTTTCACATAAAAGGCAAAATCAGTAAGCAATGGGATTGAAAACAAGGGTGTGCTGCATATGTTCCGTAGTTCTGTTGTCATTCCAAATGGAGTTACGGGCGCAGCAAAAAACCTATTGTAATCCCATCAATATTGATTATGGATATACGCCCATCCCCAATTTTGCCACCCACGGCAAGCATAGGGCCACGGCAGACCCGGTAATTGTCACATTCAAGGACAAATACTTTCTCTTTTCTACCAACCAGTGGGGCTATTGGTGGAGTGATGACATGTACGACTGGAAATTCATCCCAAGAAAATTTTTGAGGGAAAGGAACAAGGTTTATGACGAGCTATGTGCCCCTGCAGCCTTCGTGATGAAGGATGAACTGTATTTGATCGGCTCCACGCACGGCGCTGCATTTTCGATGTGGAAAAGCAAGGACCCGACCACGGACAACTGGGAAATCGCAGTGGATTCCTTGAAGGCAGGCGCCTGGGACCCCGGTTTTTTGTACGAAGAAGATACTGACAAGCTCTACATGTATTGGGGTTCCAGCAATGTATTCCCTCTTTTGGGTACCGAGATCAACACCAAGACCCTACAATCGGAAGGCTACGTAAAGCCGCTGATTTCCCTAGTCCCGGAAGACCACGGATGGGAACGTTTTGGTGAGCATAACGACAATACGTTTCTCCAACCTTTTATGGAGGGCGCTTGGGTGACTAAGCACAATGGAAAATATTACCTTCAATACGGAGCCCCCGGTACCGAATTTAGCGGTTATGGCGATGGGGTGTATGTGAGCGATAAGCCTTTGGAGGCCTTCGCCTATCAAGATCATAATCCCTTTTCATACAAACCCGGAGGTTTTGCAAGGGGAGCAGGCCATGGCGCAACCTATCAAGATACCTATGGCAATTGGTGGCATGTATCCACCATCATTTTGAACCAAAAGAACAGTTTTGAACGTCGAATAGGCATTTGGCCAGCTGGTTTTGACCAAGAGGATGTCATGTACTGCAATACCGCTTACGGTGATTACCCGACCTATCTTCCAAAGGAAAATGCAGATCATATCCAAGGGCTGTTCACAGGCTGGATGGTCCTGAACTACAACAAACCCGTTCAAGCCTCTTCCACCTTGGGAGGGTATCAACCCAATTTTGCCGTGGACGAGGACATGAAGACCTATTGGAGTGCCAAAACAGGCAACAAGGGCGAATGGTTTCAGACCGACCTTGGAGAAGTCTCCACCATTCATGCCATACAGATCAATTATGCCGATCAGGACGCCGAGTTTTTGGGAAAATCGGAAGGCGTCTATCACCAATACAAAATCTATGGTTCCAACGATGGAAAAAAGTGGACCCTGTTGGTGGACAAGAGCAAGAACCAGATCGATGTGCCCCATGACTATATTGAATTGAAGAAGGCGGCACAGGCCAGATACCTAAAGATCGAGAACATCAAAATGCCCACGGGAAAGTTTGCCCTGAGCGGTTTTCGAGTCTTCGGCAAGGGCGCCGGTGAAAAGCCCGCTAAGGTTGACGACTTTGTCGTGTTGCGCTCCAGTCCGGAAAAGTTTGGGGAACGAAGGAACTCTTGGCTTAGATGGAAGCAAAACGACCTTGCCGATGGCTATGTCATTTACTTTGGAAAATCGGAGGACAAGCTCTACGGAAGCATCATGGTCTATGGGAAAAACGAATATTATTTCTCCGGGATGGACCGAACGGATGCCTACTATTTTCAGATAGAGGCCTTTAACAACAATGGAATCTCCGAGCGGACAACCATTGTCAAATCAGAATAGAATACCAAAACAAAACAACCGAATCATGTCCACAAAAAAAATAGTGATAGCCCTAGTTGTGCTCTCTTTCTGGGGAGCAAATGCCCAACAACGAATCCCCGAGGTGGAGGCACTTTTGCAAAAGATGACCATAGAGGAAAAGATAGGCCAACTCAACCTTTTGACTCCTGGTGGGGGTGTCGCCACAGGGGAAGTGGTCAGTAAGAACGTGGAGGCCAAGATCAAGGCTGGCCAAGTGGGTGGCCTATTTGGCGTGGCCGGACCCGATAAAGTACGGGTGGCGCAGGAACTGGCCGTAAAGGAAAGCCGATTGGGTATACCGTTGCTCATTGGTTCCGATGTGATCCATGGCTACAAGACCACCTACCCGATCCCTTTGGGATTGTCGGCCAGTTGGGACATGGAGTTGGTGGAACAAGCTGCCCAGATGGCCGCTCGGGAAGCCACTGCAGATGGCATCAACTGGAATTTCTCCCCTATGGTGGACATTGCCCGTGATCCACGTTGGGGACGGATAGCCGAGGGAGCAGGGGAAGACCCCTATTTGGGTTCCAAAATTGCCGAGGCCATGGTGAAGGGATATCAAGGCAATGATTTGGCTGCAGCCCACACCATGCTGGCCTGTGTGAAACACTTTGCCCTCTACGGTGCCGCAGAAGCGGGCCGGGATTACCATTCGGTGGATATGAGTAAGGTGAAGATGTTCAATCAATATCTGCCTCCTTATAAAGCCGCTTTGGATGCAGGGGCCGCCAGTTTCATGACCTCGTTCAACGATGTGGACGGCATTCCTGCAACGGGCAACAAATGGTTGCTGACCGATTTGCTTCGCGATCGATGGGGTTTCAAGGGATTTGTGGTGTCGGACTATACCTCTCTCAACGAAATGATTGCACATGGCCTAGGCGATTTGCAGGCCGTTTCCGCCCTGGCCCTCAAAGCAGGGTTGGATATGGACATGGTGGGCGAAGGTTTTTTGACCACCTTAAAAAAATCATTGGATGAAGGAAAAGTGACCGAGGAAGAGATCACCAGTGCCTGCCGAAGAGTTTTGGAAGCCAAATATATTTCCGGACTTTTTGAAGATCCGTACCGATATTTGGACAGCAAGCGTCCCGAAAAGGATATCCTTACCAAAGAAAATAGGGCCTTGGCCCGGAAATTGGCCGCACATTCCTTTGTGTTGTTGAAAAATGAAAACCAACTATTGCCGCTTCAAAAAAACAAAAAGATTGCCCTGATCGGGCCGTTGGCCGATAGCCGGAACAATATGTTGGGCACTTGGGCACCCACGGGAGATGTAAGCTTGGCCGTGACCATTTTGGAAGGTTTCAAAAATGTGGCTCCCAACGCCACTATCCAATATGCCAAAGGGGCCAATGTTTCAGATGACCCTGAGTTTGCCAAAAAAGTGAACGTATTCGGTCCCCGTATCGAAATTGATAGACGTTCCCCAGAAGTGATGGTGGAAGAAGCCGTTGCCTTGGCGAAAAATTCCGATGTGGTCGTGGCAGTGGTGGGCGAAGCAACCGAAATGACAGGAGAAGCGGCCAGTCGCACCGATATTTCGATTCCGGACAGTCAAAAGAAACTCATCCAGGCATTGGTCAACACTGGTAAACCCGTGGCCTTGGTCTTGATGAGTGGTCGCCCCTTGACCATCCCCGAAGAATTTGAACTGCCTGTTGCCATCCTGCAAGTTTGGCATCCCGGTGTGGAGGCAGGCAATGCCATTGCCGATGTGGTTTTTGGCGATTACAACCCTTCTGGAAAATTGACGGTGACCTGGCCACGGAATGTGGGGCAGATTCCCATTTATTACAGCACAAAGAATACCGGTAGACCGGCCCCAGAAAGCGATGAATTCCAGAAATTCAGGTCCAATTATCTGGATTCCCCCAACTCCCCTTTGTTGCCTTTTGGATACGGGTTGAGCTATACCCAGTTTGCATATTCCGATTTCAAATTAGACAAACAATCTATTGGTCAGGGAGAATCGATTTCTGCTACCGTGACTGTTGCCAATACGGGCAATTTTGATGGGGAAGAAGTGGTACAGTTGTATGTAAAGGATATGGTACGGAGCATAACCCCTCCCAAACGCGAATTGAAAGGCTTTCAGAAAGTGTTTTTGAAGAAAGGGGAAAAGAAGGAAATCACCATCATCTTGTCGCCCGACGATTTGAAATTTTACAACAGTCAATTGGAGTTTGTTTCTGAATCTGGGGAGTTTGAAGTGTTTGTCGGAACCAATTCGGATGCCCAATTATCACAAGCATTCATTTTAAAATAGAATATCATGCGGATTGGATGGATATTGGTAGGTTTGGTACTGGTTTTGGCCTGTAAACGACAGGAAAAACCAAAAGAGGAAGTGGTCAAGGGTCCGCCGAATATCATTTTCATCATGTCGGATGACCATGCCTTTCAGGCCATCAGCGCTTATGGGCACGAACTGGGCAAATTGGCGCCCACGCCCAATATTGACCGCATTGCCAAGAACGGTGCCATCTTTCAAAACAATTTTTGCACCAATTCGATATGTGGCCCGAGCAGGGCGGTGATCCTGACCGGGAAGCACAGCCATATCAACGGCTTTCGCATGAACGGGGAACAGTTCGATAACAATCAGCCCACATTGCCCAAACACTTGAAAAAACTGGGCTACGAAACGGCCATCGTGGGAAAATGGCATTTGCATGGCGAGCCCACTGGGTTTGATTATTGGGACATCCTGAACGATCAGGGAAATTATTACAATCCGGAATTTATCCAAGGTAAGGATACCACGGTGGTGGAAGGTTATGCCACGGATTTGATCACGGAGAAAAGCCTGGAATGGTTGAAGCAAAGGGATAGTGCCCAGCAACCATTTTATTTAATGGTACATCACAAGGCCCCACACCGCAACTGGATGCCCGCCCTGCGCCACCTGAACGTCTACGATTCCATCACTTTTCCGTTGCCGGACACCTATTTTCCTGAATTTGTGGACCAAAAGGCTGCTGCCGAGCAACAACAGACCATTTATAAGGATATGTACGAAGGGCATGATCTCAAATTGAGCAAAGCACATGGCAGTACCGAACTGGCCCACAATCCTTGGACTACGGATTTTGACCGTATGACCCCGGCACAACGTAAAGCTTGGGACGAAGCCTATCTGCCCAAGAACAATGCTTTTTGGGAAGCTGGCCTCCACGGAAAGGAACTGGCTGAATGGAAAGGTCAACGCTATCTACACGAGTATTTGGCCACCGTCAAAGCTGTGGATGAAAGCGTGGGCAAGATTTTGGACTATTTGGAAGAAACCGGACTGGACGAGAACACTTTGGTGGTCTACACCTCGGACCAAGGATTTTATTTGGGGGAACACGGGTGGTTCGACAAGCGTTTCATGTACGAGGAATCCATGAAAATGCCCCTGTTGATGCAGTTGCCGGGTGTCATCAAGCCGGGGACGGATATCGATGCCATGGTACAGAACCTGGATTTTGCGCCGACATTCTTGGATTTGGCAGGAGGGGCCGAATATGCCTCTGAAATGCAGGGAAGGTCGTTCCGCGAAGTCTTGGAAGGGTCCACGAATGAATTCAATGATGCCGTATATTATCACTACTACGATTTTCCAGCCTTCCACATGGTAAAACGGCAATATGGGGTACGGACGGAAAGGTATAAGCTCATCCATTTTTATGATGATATTGACGAATGGGAATTCTATGACCTTGAAAAAGACCCCAAAGAACAGCACAACGCCATCAATGATGAAGAATATAAAGATATCGTAACAGTAATGCACAAAAAATTGGATAGTTTGCAGACCTATTACAAAGTGACCGAGAAAGAGTTTGAGACCACTCCCAAGGAAAAAGTGGACAAAACGTATGAAGCATTCAAAAAACTGAGAGGAACACCCATCCAATGAAAAATATTTATATAGCCCTTTTTGCGATAGGTACTTTTTTCAATGTACAAAGTCAAACAATCGATGTCATTTCCTATAATATTCGGTATGACAACCCCGATGACAAACCTAATAATTGGGACAATCGCAAAGAGTTTCTCATATCCCAATTGAATTTCTATGCCCCGGATGTTTTTGGCACCCAAGAAGGCCTTGTCCATCAGTTGAAGGATATCGATAATGGTTTGGAAGACTATACCTATTTTGGGGTTGGGCGTGACCAAGGGGACGATAAGGGAGAGTTCACCGCCATTTTTTATAATACCAAAAAGTTGAAATTGTTGGGACAATCCACCTTTTGGTTGTCCGAAACACCAGAAACCCCATCCAAAGGATGGGATGCCGCTTTGCCACGTATCTGTACCTATGGACTTTTTGAAAATATAGGGGACGGACGCAAATTCATGGTGTTCAATACGCATTTTGACCATGTTGGTGAGAAGGCGAGGGAGGAAAGCTCCAAACTTATCCTCAGAAAAATCAAGAAACTGAATGCGGATGGATGGCCCGTGGTCCTCACAGGGGATTTCAACCTAAGCAGTGAAAGCATTGGGGTCCAGGTGATTTTGGGTGAAATGAAGGATGCACACATCGCAGCCGGCAAGAATGCCTTTGGTCCCACAGGGACTTTCAATGGTTTTGATTTTGACAAACCAGTGGATCGTAGAATAGACTACATTTTTGTTTCCGATGCCTTTGAAGTGCACAAAAGTGCCATTTTGAGTGATTCCAAAGACCTTAGGTACCCCTCCGACCACCTTCCCGTCTTTGCCCGGTTGAAGTTTCGATAAGATTGGACCGTATGCTGGACCTGAAAACCATATATAAAAATAGACTTCTTATTTATATTGGTTTTAAGTAGTCCTCCAAAACGTAAAATCAGTGTTAATTTTTTAGGGTTGTTTGAGGAAAGTGATCCATCTTTAGAAGGAAATCTTTAACTTCAAGAGGAATTTTTCACATCATGGCAACATATACACTAAACATCAACGGAAAAAAACAAGAGGTGGATGTAGATCCATCCACGCCGATCCTATGGGTTTTGCGCGATCATTTGAGCTTGGTCGGCACCAAATATGGATGTGGCATAGCACAATGTGGCGCCTGTACCATACATTTAGATGGCAAGGCGACCCGATCATGCGTACTTCCCGTATCCTCCATAGGGGAACAGAAAATCACTACCATTGAAGGACTGTCCGAAAATGGGGACCATCCCGTACAAAAAGCATGGCTTGAGGTGGACGTGCCCCAATGTGGATATTGTCAGGCTGGCCAGATCATGACGGCATCCGCGCTTTTGGAGAGCAACCCAAATCCATCGGATGAGGAAATAGAAAATGCCATGAATGGCAATATCTGTCGTTGTGGTACTTATCTTAGAATACGCAAGGCCGTGAAAATGGCGGCAAAATCTTAATCCACTACACCAAAAACATACGATCATGACACTTGTAAAGACAAAAATTGGCCGACGGGCCTTCATACGAAATACAGGTTTGGCCGGTGGAGGACTGGTTCTGGGATTCAATTGGTTGGCATCCTGTAAAATGACCCCAGAACAGGTCAGGAGTTTGCCCAAGGAATGGTTCGAGCTGAATGGCTTTCTCAAAGTGGGGGACAATGGCCTGGTGACCATCATGTCGCCCAACCCAGAGATTGGTCAGAACGTAAAGACTGCCATGCCCATGATCATTGCAGAAGAACTGGATGTGGCCTGGAAAGATGTGATTGTGGAACAAGCTCCTTTGAACACCACAATTTTTACAAGACAATTGGCCGGAGGTAGCCAGTCCATCCGACAAGGGTGGGAAAGCCTCCGTATGGCCGGTGCAACTGCCCGTCATATGTTGAAAGAGGCCACCGCACAGGCTTGGCAGGTCCCTTTCAGTGAAATCACTACAAAAGAAGGGCAATTGATGCATGAAGCCAGTGGCAAATCGGCCGGTTTTGGTGAAATGGCCTCTGCCGCCACGGGCATTGAAGTGCCAGAGGAAGTTGAACTAAAAGAAAATACGAATTTTTCGATCATAGGTACGGACATCAAAAATGTGGATGGAGAAAAAATCGTCACAGGAAAGCCATTGTTTGGTCTTGATGTACAGCGCGAAGGGATGTTGACCGCCATGATCGTACATCCTCCCGCTTTTGGGATGAAATATAAAGGAATGAATGCCGAATCGGTGAAATCGATGCCCGGCATCAAAGATGTGTTCCATTTTGAGGTTTATCCGGAAGACACGGAAAAGCAATGGTCCGATGGGGGAGGGATTCCCGAACTTGTGGCCATTGTGGGCAACAGTACCTGGGAATGTATGCAGGCCAAGAAAGCACTGGAAGTGGAATGGCAGGAAGATTCCAAACTGGAAAGCACCGCATACCATGATGAGGCCTTGACCGCGTTACTTGAGAAAGCTCCCGAGCAACCGGCACGTAAGGATGGTGATGTGGAAGCGGCCTTTAAAAAAGCGGCCAAGATTGTGGAAAGCACCTATTCGGCGCCCTATCTGGCCCACAATACCATGGAACCGATGAACTTTTTTGCGCACGTCACTCCCGAGAAAGCAGAACTGTTGGGACCGATACAGACCCCGGAGTTTTTGGAGCTGACCTTGGCGTCCAGGTTGGGAATGCCCGTTGAGAAAATAGATGTGATGATGACCCGTATGGGCGGTGGTTTCGGTCGACGTCTCTATGGGACCTTTGCCGTGGAAGCGGCCGTCATATCCCAAAAAATGAACGCCCCCATAAAGTTGGTCTATACCCGGGAGGACGATATGACCCAAGGAACTTATCGACCAGCTTATAAAGTAAAATATAAAGCAGGGTTGGATGAAAAAGGCAACCTTATCGCTTGGCATGTAAGGGGGGCAGGCACCAATGACGACCTCATATTTGAAAACCGTTTTCCAGCGGGTGCCGTGGACAACTATTTGGCAGAAAAACACAGTTTGCAGACCAATGTGACCACAGGTGCATGGCGAGCGCCACGTTCCAACTTTATAGCAGGTGCGGAACAGGCCTTTATGGATGAGGTGGCAGAGGCTTCTGGAAAAGACCCCATTGAGTTCAGGTTGGAGCTCTTTGACAGGGCCATCAACAATCCTGTGGGCGAACCTGAGACAAACGATTACGACCCCGAGCGTTATGCCGGAGTACTCAAGTTGGTGAAGGAAAAATCCAATTGGACCAGCAATCCCAACGGAAAATCACGTGGAGTGTCTGCATACTATTGCCATAATTCCTATGTGGCCCAAGTTTTGGATTTGGAGGATGGTGATGGAATGCCGAAGGTGGGCAAAGTATGGTGCGCCGTGGACTGTGGTATTGTGGTAAACCCATTGAGTGCCAAGAACCAGGTCGAAGGTGGTATAGTGGATGGTATCGGCCATGCTACCTATAGTGCCTTGTCCTTCAAGGATGGTAAACCGGAACAATCCAACTTTGACAGGTACAGATTGATTCGGAATACCGAGGCGCCCAAGGAAATAGAGACCTTCTTTGTGGACAATGGTATAGACCCAACGGGTCTGGGCGAACCCTCATTGCCACCAATTGTGGGTGCACTGGCCAATGCGTTGTACAAAGCTACGGGCAGGCGGCATTACAGCCAGCCCTTCATCAATGAGAGGCCGCCCTTGGTAGGGTAACATGATATTTGGAATGCCGATGGAGGTATTCAGGTTCTTATTTTATTGCCTTTGGAACAAATAGCAGCAGGGTGAAGGATTTTTTCAAAATTTAATCACCTGTTTTTCAGTGAATTGTATTGGTTTATTTTTTTATTATAAAAAAAGTTGACGTATTTGTTTTTTGTTTATGTTTGACCCCTGAATGAGTCCAGAATATTGGGACACATTACCTAATTGCGTTGAAAACTTTTTTCATGTTCGGGCTTTTGGGAATAAGGAAGTCAACCCAAAAAGCCGTCTTGAGGTCAAGACACCGGATTTTTGGGTTGACTTCCGAAAAACACTCCATAATTCGTGATTTTTCACGGACACCCTTCTTTGTTGCATATACTGTATTTGAGTTTCGTATCTGAGAACTTGCTGCTCATTTGTCCACAAAAATTAGCTATCAGTTTTTTTATCAATACGAAATTTAAATGAAAACAAAATATATCGATCTCATCGATCAGACCTACGATTTTCCACAAGAGGAATTTACACTACAGGACAACAAACTACAGTTCCATGGCATAGACCTGTACGATTTGATACAGCGCTATGGCACCCCCTTGAAGTTTACCTATCTGCCCAAGATATCGGACAACATCCAACGGGCAAAGAAATGGTTCGGGGAGGCCATGAAGAAATACAACTATGCGGGTTCGTACCATTATTGCTATTGTACCAAAAGCTCCCATTTTGAACATGTGCTGAACGAGGCACTGAAGAATGACATCCATATAGAGACCTCATCGGCATTTGACATCGATATAGTCGAGCATTTGAGGAAAAATGGCAAGGTGACCAAGGACACCTACGTGATCTGCAATGGTTTCAAAAGGGACCAGTATATACAGAACATAGCCCGTTTGATCAACAATGGGCACAAGAACTGTATCCCGATCATAGACAATTATGAGGAAATCGACTTGCTGAGTGATGTCATCGAGGACAAATTCAAGGTAGGCATCCGGATCGCCTCGGAGGAAGAGCCTAAATTCGAGTTCTATACCTCCAGATTGGGCATTGGCTACAAAAACATTGTTCCGTTCTATAACCAATCCATAAAAGAGAACCCAAAGGTAGAGCTGAAGATGCTCCACTTTTTCATCAACACAGGTATCAGGGATACGGCCTATTACTGGAACGAACTTTTGAAATGTTTGAAGGTGTACATCAGCCTCAAAAAAGTGTGTCCAACCTTGGACAGCCTCAATATAGGTGGCGGATTCCCTATAAAGAACTCCTTGGCGTTCGAATATGATTATGAGTACATGGTGGATGAGATTATCCATCAAATCAAACAGGCATGCGATGAGGCCGGGGTGGAAGTACCCAACATCTTCACCGAATTTGGAAGCTTTACGGTGGGTGAAAGCGGTGGCACCATCTATGAAGTACTCTACCAAAAACAACAGAACGATAGGGAAAAGTGGAACATGATCAATTCGTCGTTCATCACCACAATGCCCGATTCATGGGCCATCAGCAAAAGGTTCATCACCCTGTCCATCAATAGGTGGAACGAAGAGTATGAAAGGGTGCTGTTGGGTGGGCTCACCTGCGATAGTGACGATTATTACAACTCGGAGCAGCACATGAACGCCATTTATCTTCCGAAATACCGAAAGGACAGGCCGCTTTACATCGGATTCTTCAACACAGGGGCCTATCAAGAAACCATTGGTGGGTTTGGGGGACTGCAGCACTGCCTTATCCCACATCCCAAGCACATATTGATCAACAAGGACAAGGAAGGGAATATGAAGACCTCTGTCTTTGCGGAGCAACAGACCGCTGGCGAATTCCTTTCCATCTTGGGCTATGGAGCAAAAAAGACATCGGACACCCTAGTGGATTCGCAGAAGTTGCCCGTGCCAAGCAAAAACTGATTACGAACAATAATCCCAAATGAAAACGAATAGAATATATGCCGGTATTCCAAAGGAATACGCCTCTCCTGAAAAAGCAAAAGTAGTATTGTTGCCCGTTCCCTATGATGCGACCAGCACTTGGGGAAAAGGGGCGGATAAGGGTCCCGAGGCCTTTTTGGAAGCATCGGAGAACATGGAGTGGTATGACATTGAAACAGATACCGAAGCCTATAGACAGGGAATTTATCTGGCCAATCCCATCGATGTACTGGATTCCCCTGAAAATATGGTGGATGCCGTCCATAAAACCGTAAAGGAATACATAAAAAGGAACAAGCTGGTCACCATGATCGGTGGGGAGCATTCCATTTCCATTGGGGCCATCAGGGCGTTCAATGAATGTTTTGAAGACCTCACCGTTCTGCACATAGATGCCCATGCCGATCTGAGAAAGGAATACAACGGTTCCCCTTACAACCATGCCTGCGCCATGCGCGAAGCCAACGAGACCACCAATTTGGTACAAGTGGGTATCCGGAGCATGGACCATTCGGAGACATTGGTCATGGACAGGGACAAGGTGTTCTTTGCCCATGAAATGGTCACCGATGATTTTTGGATGGACACTGCTCTGGATTTGATGACTGACCATGTGTATATCAGTTTTGACCTGGACGCTTTCGACCCCTCCATATTGCCATCTACCGGAACACCGGAACCTGGAGGGCTTTTCTGGTACGAGACCCTGGATTTCCTAAAGCGGGTCTTTGAGGAAAAGAAGGTGGTGGGCTTTGATATTGTGGAACTGTGCCCCAATACGCAGGAAAGGTCTTCCGATTTCTTGGCAGCAAAACTGTATTACAAGATGTTGAGCTATAAATTTTTAAAAAAGAATGATTACTTAGAGGACGGATTTGATGAAAACAATGATAACTTTAAGAAATCCGTAAACCCAATTGACGATTACGATGAACAATAAAGGAGAGATATCACAATTCATTCAAAAATATTTTTTGCACTTCAATTCTGCGGCCCTCGTGGATGCGGCCAAGGGCTATGAGGACCAATTGAACCAAGGTTCCAAGATGTTGGTGTCCCTCGCAGGGGCCATGAGTACGGCCGAACTGGGCAAGATCTTTGCCGAGATCATACGCACTGATAAAGTGCACATAGTTTCGTGCACAGGGGCCAACTTGGAAGAAGATCTCATGAACCTTGTGGCCCATTCCCATTACAGAAGGGTACCCAACTATAGGGACCTGACCCCACAGGAAGAATGGGAGCTGTTGGAAAAGGGACTGAATCGGGTCACCGACACCTGCATCCCCGAAGAAGAGGCCTTTAGGCGCCTGCAACAGCACATTTACAAGATCTGGAAAGATGCCGATGACAAAGGGGAACGCTATTTCCCCCATGAATTTATGTACAAGCTCCTGCTTTCAGGGGTTTTGGAGCAATACTACGAAATAGACATCAAGGATTCGTGGATGTATGCCGCCGCCAAGAAGAACCTTCCCATAGTGGTCCCCGGTTGGGAGGACAGCACCATGGGGAACATCTTTGCCAGTTATGTGATCAAGGGTGAGCTCAAGGCAAGCACTATGAAATCAGGTATCGAGTACATGACCTTTTTGGCCGATTGGTACCAGAAAAATTCTGAAAAGGGTATCGGTTTCTTCCAAATTGGGGGAGGCATTGCAGGGGATTTCCCCATTTGCGTGGTACCCATGCTTTATCAGGACTTGGAGCAGACAGAGACCCCGTTCTGGAGCTATTTCTGTCAGATCAGCGATTCCACAACAAGTTACGGATCCTATTCCGGTGCCGTGCCCAATGAAAAGATCACATGGGGGAAACTGGATATAGACACCCCCAAGTTCATTGTGGAATCGGATGCGACCATAGTGGCGCCCCTGATTTTCGCCTACCTTCTAAACATGTGATGATGAAGAACAAACAACCGATGACATTGAAGCGTGTTATAGTGGACTATAAAAAGCTGGACAACCACATGCTGAACCTGCTCGTGGAGAAATTTCCCGATGGGTATGATGACGATGATATTGTCACCTATCGGAATGCCAGCAATGAAGTGGTGGAATGCATAGAGGTGCGCACTGAAGACACCGCTTATCTTGTGAAAGTGAGCAAGCGTTTGGTGATGGCCATGGAAGACCATGAGGACACGGATACCGATACCGAAGCCGACGAGGAAAGATCTCTGGACACCGAAGGTCTGGAAAACACCGAGGAGGAGTAACCTCTTTTTTTAAAGACTGCACAACATATGGAGGAAAAAATATAGGCTTGGAAGCATTGAAACCAGACTATATATGCGTAATTTCCATTTACATTCCTTAAGTAAAAGAGGAGACTTATGAAAAAAACAGTCAAATCCCGATTGATTGCCATACACAAGGATAAGATTCTTGTGTTGAGAAAAGTGGGCAGTCCACTAAGGTACACTCTGCCAGGTGGTGTGAAGAAAAAGAAGGAGACGGAGAGTGAAACACTGATTCGCGAAGTGAGTGAGGAAATAAAATTAAAACTGTCCCAATCGCAGCTCAGCTTCTATCTTTCCCATATCAAGAAAGGGAAGATGGGGAACATGGTGAAGAATTATTTTTTGGTCCAGATGAAGTCAAAGGCCATCAAAGTAAAGGAGAAATACAAGTTTGAAGAAGCCCTTTGGCTGGAATGGAAAGAAGCCCTACCCTTTATGGACAAAATGGACCGTATGGCCGTCAGGTCCTATTTTAAAAGTATAGGAAGAAAAACAAGCAAAACAAATGGATATAAAGTTCCACCTCGCCTTGCCATGTAAGGACATAGAAGAGACCCGAGCCTTTTATCAGGACGTGGTCAAAGCCAATTTGGGCAGACATACCGAAAAATGGTTGGATGTTGACCTCTTTGGCAACCAGTTGACCTTTACCCAGTCGGGGAACTTCAACTTTGATTTCAAGAATTACCGTTTGGAGGATTATATTCTGCCCTCCTTCCATTTTGGGGTTATTGTCCCAGTGGATGTCTGGGGTGAACTGTATTCAAGACTGTTCCAACTGGATCTGGAAGTGACCACCGAGGCCACGTTCATGCAGGACAAGGTCGGTGAGCACCTGTCCTTTTTCATACAAGATCCCAACGGCTATATGGTCGAGTTCAAGAGTTTTAGGGATCCCGAGGAGATCTTTGCAACCTGAGGAAAATGGATTCAAAAGCCATAGCCCTGCATCTTGCGGGCAACATAGACATCTCTGCTTGCAGACAGGCCATCGGAAGGCAACTCATCTTTGGAGACAGGGACGAGCTTTTCTATGCCGATGGACTCCAATATCTTTATGTTTTCAGGTACGGGATTGTCTCTTTTTATGGTTTTGATGAAGTTTCCATGACCGAAGTCTTGGATGGACTGAAACCTTTTTGTGAAGGATGGAACCGATCCGAGCTTACGGATGAAATGGAGATAGAACTCGTTTCCGATGAGGAGCCTGTAAGAGTGACCAACAGCAAGATAGAACTGCAAAAATCCAATGTGGAAGGAATGAGGTTGGCCCTGTTGCACCTATCGCAGTCCGTGGCTTTGGACCACTTTGCCGGACTTTCGGACCAAATTATGAAGGAGACAAGGGAGCACACCAATTATTTGGAGCATAACGGACGATTGGACCTAGGAGGAAAAAAACTCAAACGATACATTGCCAGGGTTCTCAACATCAACAATCAGATTTCTGAAAACCTGTATATTTTTGATTCCCCGGAAGTGGTTTGGGAAGATGAGGCCCTTGATCGGTTGGACAGAAACCTGAAACAGATCTTTGACCTGAAGGAACGTTATCGGACCATCAAGGAACAGGGCTACATCATCAAGGAGAATCTGAGCCTTTTCAAGGACATCATGGACCACAGGGAGAGCAGCAGGCTGGAATGGATCATCATTTTGCTGATTTTGGTCGAAGTGTTGGACTTGTTCATCATGCGTATAATCAATTAAAAGCATTTTATTTTGGACAATTTGGAAATATTGGGCAGCGAGGAATGGTGCCGTTTTGAGGAACTAGGAATACCCGCCATCAAGGCCAGGGTAGATTCCGGCGCAAAGACATCGTCCATACAGGCCAGTAAGATCAAGGTCTTTACCAAAGGACTGGAAGACTGGGTGAGGTTCGAGGTAAACCCATTGCAGGACAACAGGAGCATTTCCATATTGTGCCAGTCCAAGTTGGTGGATATGCGTAGTGTGAAAAGTTCGCAGGGCATATCCGAAGAACGGCCTGTGATAAAGACCCCCGTGAACCTTGGGGGGAAGATCTTCGATATTGAACTAACCCTGGCCAACAGGGACACTATGGAATACCGTATGCTGTTGGGGCGGGAGGCCATCAACGAGAGGTATTTGGTGGACCCCTCCAAAAGTTTTAGCATGGGCAATATCTCCCCAGAAGAAATGGCCATCAAGTACCGTCCCTATAAATCGGACAAGTCTGGATTGACCTTGGGACTTTTGGCCAGTAACCCAGAACTGTACAGCAACAAGCGAATCATTGAAGCTGGCGAGATGCGAGGGCACAAGGTGGTCTTTTTGAACGTGGAGAACGTTTATATGAAACTGGACGCAGGTTCACCAGAGATCAGGTATAGGGGAGGCAACATTTTGGATAAGTTCGATGCCGTGATCCCAAGGATCAAACCATCGGTCACTTTCTATGGTTGCGCTCTATTGCGACAGTTTGATACCCTAGGGGTGTACTGCCTGAACACGGCCGATGCAATCAGCAAATCAAGGGACAAGTTGTTTGCCTCACAACTCTTTTCCAAGAACGATATCCATATCCCCATTACGGGATTTGCCAAATCCCCAATGGACACCAAGGACCTGATCCGAATGGTGAACGGGGCACCTTTGATCATCAAATTATTGGAAAGCACGCAGGGCAAGGGCGTGGTGTTGGCTGAGACGAACAAGGCCGCCGAGAGTGTCATCAATGCCTTTAAGAGTGTCCAGACCAATATTTTGGTACAGGAGTTTATCAAAGAGGCCAACGGACAGGATATCCGTTGTTTTGTCGTGAACGGCAAAGTAGTGGCCTCTATGCAGCGCCAGGCGCAAAAAGGGGAGTTCAGGGCCAACATCCATCAAGGCGGGGCCGCATCATTGATCAAGATCACATCGGAGGAACGAAAACTGGCCATTAAATCGGCCAAAGTCCTTAATCTGGACGTGGCCGGGGTAGATATCATCCGTTCCAACAGAGGGCCTTTGCTTCTGGAAGTAAATTCGTCACCTGGATTGGAAGGTATCGAGAACACCACAGGAATGGACATTGCCAATGTAATGATCGAGACCATTGAGCGAAAGCTCAAATACAATTCCTGATTTTATCGATTTTACAACAATATACTCACAATCAAACAGTTGAATATTTAGTCCGTACTTTCTTACGAGTGCGGATTTTTTTTTGAATATAAATTGAAAGCGGCCATCCGTTAGACCAGAAGCCCCATCCGTTAATTGGTTCCCTCAAATTATAAAATCCAGTAGTATGTTTGTCCTGAAATCAAAAGAAAGCCACCTAAATAGGATGGGGTGATAGTAGGGTACTCAAGTGTTCTTTTGCCCAAAATCTTATTCAAAAGGAGGTTTACGTTGCGCCAGGGGGTTTTTGAGGTTGAGCCCCCTCGGCCGTAACGGTTTCAGATTAAAATATTTGTTCCCGTAAATTTGACCTACTTTTATTTGGAGAGGAGCCATGAAAATGGCTCCTTTTTCTTTTGGTCAATCCCAATTGTTCACATCTTTTAAGAAAACATGGAAATCCCACGGTGTAAGTTTTTGTGCAAAAGACCTACTTTTGTATGAGAATGAACAGAGGAAGTTTTTTGTTATGTCAGAACAAATGGAAAGAATAAAAACATTGATCATTGGCTCGGGACCGGCCGGGTACACTGCTGCAATATATGCGGCCAGGGCAGATTTGAAACCTGTAATGTACACGGGTATGGAACCAGGTGGGCAGTTGACCACCACTACGGAAGTGGATAATTTTCCAGGATACCCCGAGGGGATAGACGGCCCTACCATGATGATGCAACTACAGCAACAGGCCGAACGGTTTGGAACGGAGGTAAGGATCGGTATGGTGACCGCAGTGGACTTTAGTGATGAGATTGGGGGAATCCATAAAGTGACCGTTGACGAATCCAAGGTCATAGAGGCGGAAACCGTAATCATTTCAACAGGAGCTTCGGCCAAATACCTGAACATTCCCAGCGAACAACGATTAAGGGGAGGTGGAGTTTCCGCCTGTGCCGTTTGCGATGGGTTTTTCTATAAAGGTCAGGAAGTGGCCATAGTAGGGGCGGGGGATACCGCTGCCGAAGAGGCCTCCTATTTGGCCAATATCTGTAAAAAAGTGACCATGCTGGTGCGAAAAGACCACATGAGGGCCTCCAAGGCCATGCAGCACAGGGTAAACAGCCTGGACAATATTGAGATCAGGTATAACACCGAAGTGGATGAAGTGCTTGGAGAGCAAGTGGTGGAAGGTATCAGGATGGTGAACAACCAGACGGGTGAAAAAGAAGAGATTGCCGTGACCGGATTGTTCATCGCCATTGGCCACAAACCCAATACGGATATTTTCAAGGGTCAGTTGGACATGGACGAAACAGGGTATATCATCACCCAGGCCAAGTCCACAAAGACGAACAAGCCAGGAGTATTTGCCAGTGGCGATGCACAGGATAAAATATACAGACAGGCGGTCACTGCTGCCGGAACGGGCTGTATGGCCGCTTTGGATGCCGAACGCTATTTGGCCGCCGTGGAAAGCAAGGAAGTATTGGCTTCCTCCTAGGAGAGTTGATAGAAGTCATAAATAAAAGGCGCTGTCATTAACAGCGCCTTTTTCTTTTGCGGATATTTCAGTCAATTCTTCTGTAATTTTCAGAAAAGGTCCTGTTGCCATCGTTATCCACGGTAATCTGGCTAAAGGAATCCTCAGTGAGCAGCAACTCAAAGGTAAAGTTGCGCATAGTGTCCAAGGCCTTCATCATTTCATCATCCCCGTATTCAATAATTTCTATCAGGGAAGAATCCGTTGTTCTGTACGAGCCATAGCCAAACCTTCCATTGGGGTCATCGGGCACATACCTGGTCCACATGATTTTTTCCTTGGAATACATCTTGACCTGCCGATATCCATCAGATTTTTCAATAGTATCTACCACGTTTCTACCGTCATAGCTATAAAAACTCTGTAATTCCCACGTACCCTCGATGGAGTGACGATTTTGTTCAATTCCCTTAAAGCTCCCGGCCATCAAGAAAAAGACAAAGCACACAATGATAAAAAATGATTTTTTCATAGAGATTGACTTAATGGAGGTTAAAGAATATCTAAAAGATAGTGATAATTTTTGTTAAAATTGGATTTTATCCATGTAAATTTTAACATTTTATTAATTATAGGATCCTGAATTGAATGGATGATATTTTTTTGAAAAAAAGTTTGGCGGAAAATGTCTTTTTCAAAAGATTTGCAGATGATCTAATAATAATTGCAAAAAACGGCATCATTTTTACACTATGAACATTTTTTGACTTAAATGTTTGATTTGTAAAATTTTTTAGGCAATTTTCAGAAGTATTAACACAAACTAAAGAAATGAAAAGCATTTATTTAACATTTGTTGCAGTGTTTTCTTGCATTGCCGCTTTTGGACAGACCATAACTGGTACGGTATCCGATACTTCAGGGACACCACTGCCAGGGGTGACCATTGTGGTGAGCGGCACGAACAACGGTACAACTACTGATTTTGATGGAAATTACTCCATTAGTGCCTCTAGTGGGCAGGTACTCAGATTCTCCTATTTGGGGATGACGACCAAAGATGTTACGGTAGGGTCGGCAACTACACTAAATGTAGTGTTGGAAGAAGATTCAACCCAACTCGATGAGGTAGTGGTAACTGCCTTCGGTGTCGAGCAAAAACAGAAATCCTTGGGATATTCGGTTACGAAGGTGAACACGGAAGACCTCAACTTGGCCGGGCAGGCCAACCCGATTGAAAGCCTTCAAGGTCGTGTAGCCGGGGTGCAGATAAACAGATCTTCCGGTACATCGGGGGGTGGTGTTGACATTTTGATCAGGGGGGTGACCTCTATAAATCCAAACAGGAGTAACCAACCCTTGATCATCGTGGATGGGCTTGCCTTGGACAATGACACTTTTTCCGGAGAAGTAAGGCCTAGTGCCGGTTCCAATTCACCCAACAGTTCAGAGCAGTTTGCCTTTTCGAACAGGGCAGGCGATTTGAACCCTGAGGACATTGAGAGCTTCAACGTGCTGAAAGGTGCTGCCGCTACTGCACTATATGGCGTAAGGGCGGCCAATGGTGCTATAATCATTACTACCAAGAAGGGGAAACAAGGGCGGGCCAAGATAAATATCACAGCTTCTACTACTTTTCGAAATGTAAAAACAACGCCACCGCTCCAAACCAAATATAGGGAAGGGTTTGGCGGTGCTCCGAGGACACTTTATGACCCTACCTCCGAGACGGGCTTCAATAGGGTCCAAAACTCCACATCGTTCTATTCATGGGGTCCGGAATATGCACTGGATTCCTATGATTTGGGTGGGGGAAACATTGTTGACCTTTCCGATGACAGGTTCTACAGCCCATACGATATCTTCAGGACAGGGTTCAATTCCCAGCTCAATCTTAACCTGAGTGGAGCCAATGACCGATTAAACTATTATTTCTCTGTGGGTAACAACAGTGAACAGGGGGTATTGCCAAACACGGATTACAAAAAGACCAATTTTAGGTTGAAGGCCGGATATAAAGTAACCGACAACTTTAACATAGACGGTTCCATAGCCTTTACCAATTCTGGGGGGAAGAGGGCCAATGGTGGTGATAAATCTGTGATGAGTGCCCTGTATTATTATGCAGGAACCTTTCCCATAAACGATTACCAAAATGCAGATGGCAGCGAAAGGGATTACTCCTTTGGAATCATTGATAACCCGAGATATTTGTTGGAAACCAGTAATTTGGAGGACGATGTGAACCGTTGGATTGGGAACACGACCCTTACGTGGTCTCCTAAAGATTGGGTAACCATCACCTATGCGGCACAGATAGACAACTATTCCGATGCAAGGAACCGATATGTAGGGCCTGACCTGGATGGTGGTGCACAAATAGGCGGTTTCATTTTGGAGCAAAATATAAACTTCACAGGTCTGGAGTCCAACTTCTTGGTGGCCCTGAACAAGGCTTGGTCAGAGGATTTCACCACTGACCTTACCTTGGGACACCAATTGTCCGATTCCAAGAGATCTTATTTGGAAGCAAGGGGAGAAGGTTTGAATGTACCTGGCGTGAACGAGATCGGGAACACCACAAACTTTTTTATAAATAAGGAGATAGTCCAGTTAAGAAACGTTGGAGTCTTTGGTGAACTGAAATTTGGATACAAGGATAAATTGTTCCTTTCGCTTACGGGTAGGAACGACTGGGTTTCCACCCTGCCCAAAGAGAACAGATCGTTCTTTTATCCATCAGTGAGCTTGGCCTATGATGTTTCGGGCCTCTTTGGAGAAAACGATATCTTCACTTTCGGAAAACTTAGGGCCTCATGGGCCGAGGTCGGTAAAGGACCAGGCTTTGGCGATGTTGGCCAGTATTTTGTCGTAGATAGCGACTTTCCATTTGGAGGCGTAGGAGGGTACCGAAGAAGTACCTTGTTGGGAGATTTGGATATCGTACCTGAAAGAAACCAGTCTACTGAGTTTGGGGCTGACCTTAGGTTCTTGAACGATCGAATCCGACTGGATTATGCCTACTATAACACACGGGTCAAAGACCAGATATTTACAGTGGGCACGGCCTATTCTTCTGGACTTTCGGGAATCACAAGAAATGCTGGGGATTATGAAATCTTCGGTCATGAATTTTTGTTGAGTGCGGACATCATCAGAAACCAAGACATTAAATGGGAAGTCATCCTGAACTGGTCCACCAGCGAAGGAAAGGTATTGGAAATACCAGAGGACATAGAGTCTGTGGTCTTTGCCGATTCAGGATTTACCGGTATAACCTCCGAAGTAAGGGCCGGCGACAAAATGGGCAATCTATATGGATACAAATGGAGGTATGAAAATGGGGAACGGTACATAGATGCTAACGGTTTCCCTGTCATCAACACTGAGGAAAAGGTAGTCGTGGGAAATGCTTTTCCAGATTTTATCTCTTCATTGGGAAGCAATTTCAAGTATAAGGGGATTGGCTTGAACTTCCTATTGGAATGGAAAAAAGGAGGAGACCTGTATGATGCGGGTATCCGAAACGCTATCAGAAATGGTACTCCAACGAGTACACTGGAAAGGTATGTCAATGTGGTCCTGGAAGGTGTGATGGACAATGGAAGTGGCGGCTTTGTGCCCAATACGACCGAAGCCTTCATAGACGAGAATTATTATAGGAATTCCAATGTGTACAACCGTGCTGCTGAGATTTTGGTACAGGATGCCTCTTGGGTGAAGCTGAGGAACATTTCCCTTTCCTACGATTTTCAGAGCAGGTTCATCAAAGACCTTAATTTGGATAGGGTAAGCATATCTGCCAGTGCCAACAACATACTTCTTTGGACTCCTTTCGATGGATATGATCCAGAGGGCAACCAATATAGTGCGGGCAGCAACGTATATGGTTTCACAGGATTGAACATACCATTGGCCGAAAGCTATTCTTTTGGATTGAACATTGCATTTTAAAAAAAGAACTATGAGAAAAATACATATAATTAAGGCATTTATACTACTCTCCACTGCTGCCTATGTGGGGTGTAGTGAAGATTATTTTGATGTGAACACGCCTTCCAATACGGCGCCATTGGAAGATTTGCGCATGCAGGACCTTATGGCCCCGGTCATCCACAGTACATTGGAAGGACAAAGGTCGGCAGAGCTTGCCTTTGGCAACTACGTGCAGAATTTTGTGAGCACGGGCGGCGGCGCAGCAGGGCAAACTTCTGCTGATGGGCTTTGGAGCCAGGTTTATCTCTATGTATTACCCAATCTTAAAGCTGTCAAGGTAAAGGCCGCCGAGACGGGAGCAACCCATATTGATGCCATTGCCGATATCCTGATTGCGGCCAATATTGGAATTGCTACCGATTCTTGGGACAATATTCCATACTCAGAAGCCACACAAGGCCCTGATAACAACTTTGCGAGTTTCGATACCCAGGAGGAAATTTACAATGAGGTGTTCACCCTATTGGACGGCGCCATAGCAAAATTGAGCGCACCCGATGACTCTGGTTTTGGACTTGGTTCATCGGATTTGATCTATGGTGGTGATGTTGAACAATGGCTAAGGGCAGCCTATTCCCTAAAGGCCCGTTATCAGTTGCATTTGGTGAACAAGGGAGTGGTAACGGCCGCTGAAGTGCTTTCAACGGTTGAAAATGGATTTACTTCAAATGATGACAACTTTGCCATGTACTATAATGAGAAGAACATCAACCCGTGGTATTCCGAAGAGATACTGGCCAGGGAGACCGGTAACCTCAGTAAGGATATTGCCAGCCAATTGGTAAGCTCCATGAACGGGGATTATTATCCTTTCTTGGGCGGTGTTGTGGAAATTGACCCAAGATTGCCCTTGTTTGCCGAAAATGGCGATGAGGCCGAATATAAAGGCTTTGTCAGTGGTGGGGGTGGTATAGCCCCCGATGGCACAGATGCCAACACAAGGTTCAGGGAAGACGGTTTTTATACCAGTGTGGATTCGCCCCTCATTCTCATCAGCTATGCCGAAGTACTTTTTATAAAGGCTGAAGCCGCATTTTTGGCCAATGGGGGCACTACAACCAGTGTAGGTTCCAATGCCACTGCCTATGCAGCCTATATGGACGGTATAGCCGCCAGTATGGAAATGTATGATGTGGATGGTGCGGACTATATGGCCGATGCCGCCATCGATGTGGGAGAAGGAGCACTGATGCTACACCATATCATGAAAGAAAAATACATCCATAACTTCCTGAATCCTGAGACCTTCGTGGATTATAGGAGATATGATTTTTCTGATGATGTTTTTACTGGACTTCAGATTAGGAGCGAAGAGGAAAGTGCGGATACCGAGTTCCCCGGACAGTGGTTCAGAAGGGCCAATTATCCCCCTACAGAGCTTACCAGAAACGAAGCAAACGTATTGGCCAACCAACAGGATCCCGTGGTTCCCGTTTGGTGGGATGAATAGGCTCATACAAATCTAGTCACTGAATACAAAAAGGCCATCCCATCGGATGGCCTTTTTATTGGCGTTCACTGGATTAAAAAACATCTTGTTCCGTCAAGTACAAAAGGCCTTCGTCCTTTTGGTTCAGAATACGTTTGGTTCTCAAGTAGCGGTCATAATTGTACGCGTCAAAATTGTCCGCATTTTTGGCCATACTGCTGATGTGTACATTCCCGGCAGAATGGATAAACTCATTGTTCCCGATCCACATGCCCACATGGACCACCCTTTCGGAAGTTGAATCTGTGGCTTTTCTTCCAAAAAAGAGCAGATCTCCAGGAATGAGTTTATCAAACTCCCCTGAATCGTCAACCAAGGTTCCCTCATGGATCTGTTGCGAGGCATCACGGGGGATGATCATGCCGTTCATAAAATACACGGTCTTGGTAAAACCACTGCAGTCCACCCCTTTTGTGGAGGTGCCTCCCCACAGATAGGGTACGCCCAACATCGTTTTGGAGGTTTCAACCAAGGCTTCCTTGGTAAAGGACAAGTTCGATTTCCAGTCCAGATATGGAGACGCTTCGGATTTGGAGACATAGGCATTTCTTCCATCAGGATATTCTACCTGATAAAAAGCTACATTTTCAGTGACCAACTTTAAAATATTCCCTGCAACAAGGTCCGATACCACTTGGGAAGAAGCATCCGCTTCAATAAAAGAATGTCCATAGGTTTTGGTGTAGATCAATTTTTCTGAGCCCTTCCAATCTTCAAATTGGGTCTTGTCCATCAATGCTATTCCTCTACTGTCCACCCATCCCAAATAGTGGTCAGGGGTCTGGATACGGTACCAGCTATCTTGCTTTTGGTACACCTTTACGGGCATTCCCAAAGTTCCTTGGGTGACCATTTCCGCGGAATGGGCCGGACGGGACCTTAAATTGGCCACGGAAAGTGCTATGGCGCCATATATTTTTCCATCCAAACTCGCTGAAGGAAGTACCTCCACACTGTCCTGAAAAACAATTTGTTTCTGTTCCAATTGTTTTCGTAAGGCATCCAAAGCTTCTGGGAGGTTTGTGCCCCCTTTTAAGGTATACCCCTCGGGGCCTTCTACGGCTTCGATGTCGAAAAGGGCGACCCGTGTATCGGGAGCGTATGTGCTTTTAACGGAGGAAATGGCTTCTTCAGCTTTGTTGGGTACAGTGGACGTCTTTGTTTCGCATGCCATGAAAACAAAGGACAGCAATGCATAAAAACAGCATCTTTTTTTTAAGGGAAATTTCATAATAAACTAATTTTAATAGTTATAAAACAATTAAGCTTGAAGCGAGTTCAAACAGTAGGCTAATTGTTGGATATCGTCTTTTTCGTGATAGGCGCTCAAGACCACCCGGCCCACAATGGGCCCGTCTGCATCCGGATAGTTGAAATAGGTGGTGATGAAACCATTTTTTTCCAAAGCCTTGGCCAAATCCGCATCTTCAAACTCATAAGTAGGATGCCCTTCCATGTGTTTGAAAAGGGAAGGATGATCCAATAGATCTTTAAATAGTGCATCATTTTCCATGAGCTTTTTTCTTCTTTCGGCATAGATGTCGGTAGAATCCAACAGCGTACCCATGAAAGCGGGTAGGGGAGGGCTCGCTCCTCCAAAAAAGGGAGTGTTCCGAAGCATTTCTACATCCTCGTGGTTTCCCAATATGGCGCCGGCCTGAATTCCAAGGCCTTTGCCCAAGGAACAACAGACCATCAACTTGGCCGGATTCAACGTTTTGAGCATACCATAACAACCGCCCCCACCTTTTCCGACAATACCGATGCCGTGAGAATCATCACCAACGAGCATTATCTTTTCCAAAGGAAGTTTTTTTAGGACATCGAAATGCGGGAACTGGTTTCCTGAAAAGTCAATGGTGTCAAAAAGAAGTACAGGTATTGGACCACCCCTGTTGATTTCTTTCAGGAGCCTATCCGTAAGATCTTTAAAGCTTTCCGTTTTGGTCACTCCGTTCAAATGGAGTGCGGTGTGTGCATTGGGAGCGGCAAACAAGGAGTGTCCTTGCTGCAATAAGGTCTGGATGACCAATTGGGCGGCCAAATATCCCGAAGACAGGGTAAGGCAGCTTTCCGCCCCGACCCATTTTGCCAAATGGTCCTCCGCAATTCCATAGATGTCCAACGAGACATTTGATTTTCTTGATGCTCCGTAATGCATGCCATATCGCTCCACATTTTTGGAAAATAGTTCCACAAAAGGAGGATAGGATTGAAGTCCCAGATAGGCGGTGCCTCCAAAGTAGAGGTACGTTTTGCCATCTGCTTGAACCAGTCGGTCGGGTATGCGGGCGATGGAATACGCCATTAGATCAGCTCTATCCCACTTCCGGGAAGTTTGGGAAAAATGACCTTTCCATCATCCAAAATCTGGACCCCTAGGGCAATGTCATGTTTGAGCAGCAACGAACCGTCCATGTCCACATAGTCCAGTTGAGGGGTCAGTTGTGCAATGGCAGAAATCCCAACCGTGGATTCCGTCATGCAACCCACCATGATCTTCAGCCCCAGTTCTTTCCCTTTTTTGATCATGCGTCGGGCAGGGGTCAGTCCGCCACATTTGGTCAGTTTGATATTGATCCCATGGAAGTAGGGACCACATTTTTCCACATCGCTTTCCACAATACAACTTTCATCGGCAATCACAGGAAGTGCGGAATGTGCTCTCACCTTCGCCATGCCCTCCCAGTCATCGGCCTTGAGGGGCTGTTCCAAAAATTCAACACCGAGATCCTTCAGCAGTGGTGCATTTTGGATGGTTTCCTCAGCAGTCCATGCGCAGTTGGCATCTATACGGAATATACTGTCTGTATGTTTGCGGAGCTCCCTCACTATGGCAACATCGTCCTGGGTGCCCAGTTTGATCTTGTAAACGGGCCATGGTTTTTCCTTGAGTTTTTCCACCATCTTTTCAACAGTGTCAATGCCGATGGTATAGTTGGTGGTCGGGTAGTGGCTATTGTCGGTGCCCCAGATTTCATAAAGAGGTTTGCCCAGTAGTTTTCCGTAGAGGTCGTTGGCTGCTAGGTCCAGTGCGCACAAAGTGAACTTTTCAAGGTTCAGGGATTCCAAATGCCGATAGAAATTTTCCGGATCGTCAAAATCATATCCTTCAATGGCTTGCCTCACTGCTTCAATCTCGGCTGTCATGCTCTCCACGGTAATCTTGTAATAGGGGTTGGAGGTGGCCTCACCATATCCTGTTTGTCCCTTATGGGAAAGGGCCACGATCATAGTGTCCTGGGTATCGTGGGATTCCCTGGAAATGGTGAACGTATGGGCGAGTTGCAAGGTATATTTTTTAATCGCTATCTGCATGGAACTTTCTTTTTATGATCATGCTAAGATAGGGCTTCGGGCCTATTTATTAAAGACAAAGGCCCACCGAAATCGGGCGGGCCTTTTGTTTTTTTGAGGTATGGATCTTAGTACTTGCGTACGCTTCCTGAAACCGATTTTTTGGTCTCTACACTGGCATCACCGGTATAGGAGATGTCCGCACCGCTGCTGGCATCGGCCACTAAGGATTCGGATACGTTTACGGAAATGTCCGCACCGCTACTTGCATCGGCGTGGCAGGTCTTTACGGTCAGGTCCCTTGCTTTGATGTCGGAGCCACTACTGGCATCGGCATAGAGCATATCCGCTTTGCCCGATATTCGGATATCCGCGCCACTACTGGCATTTGCAGAGATCTCATCGGCCACCACTTCTACCTGAAGGTCGGAACCACTACTGGCATCAAGATCTATTTTCCCGGTCTCGATGATGTTTTGGACGATAAGGTCGGCACCACTTGAGCTTTCCAATGCATCCACGTTGCGAAGGGTCACATACACATTCTTGGTGGCCCTTCCAATGTTCTCAATGGCATGGATTTTTAGTCTCCCCTCCCTGACATCTGTTCCTATCAGGTCGATGATGTTCTCATCCGCCTCAACGGTGATCTTGAACTCTGCGCCCTGTGTTACGAATACGTCTATTCCTTCCGAAGCGGATACCACCGTGAAATCTTCATCCACATTGCGGTTTTCCTCCACGACTTCGCCGTTTCCGGTCTTGCCGCTCCCAAAGTTCATGTCCATCATACAGGACGAGGTGAACAGGGATAATAGTACTGCGATTGCTAATCTTGCTAGTGTTGTCATGATTGTTGTTTTTTGATGCCCTACTTCACTGAGCACCCATTATTGATTGATTTAGTTGTAACCTGCACTGAAATTCAACAGTGTAAATGTCCTATTTAATAGGTGTGATATGAATTAATTTGTACCCAATTGTGGAATTTGAGTTCCCAATTGTAGTTTTTAGTTCCCGGCCTTTACCTTGATACCATCTTCATTGATCTTCATTTCAAAGGAATCTTTGTTGTCCTTGATGTTGATATCTATTCCATCTTCATTGATGATGATCTTGCCATTTCCGTCCCTCTCATTATCGTCATCTTCATCGGGGCAGTCCTGGCACTTTAGCTCGCCATCTTTGCCCATGAGCCATACATGGCCAACAATACTGCTTCTGTAATAATCCTTATCATTGGCTATGCCACGGCCCATATGGTATCTTGTGGACTCTTCGAACTGGACCATCCTGCCCTCAGGGATATAGATGGTGGTGGTCACTTCCTGGTTCCGTGCCTTGTTGGAAACATCCGTGATAAGATATTCGTCCAAAATGATAGCGTTGCCCGAAAGTTCGTAGCCATATTTGATGTTCTTTGCCCTGTCCCTGGCGGCCCGTGAGGAACTGCCATTGGAGTCCTTTCGTATGGACAGGGAAACGATGGAATCCTCTGCCTTTTTCACGTTGATGTCGACCTCATCGGAAATGAGCACCCTATTGTCATCCTTGTCGTAGGCAAAAGACATACGTCCAAAATGAATATCGTCCCTAGTATACTCGTAGCCGGGGTTTTTCATTCGGATGACGATCGTATCGGTTACATTTTCTAGGACAAGTTGGTCCTGTTCGTGCACACTGCCCGTGTTCGAAAATTCCGCAGCCTGACGAATGCCAAGGGCGATCAGGGCCCCAACGGAGATCAACCAAAGCCCCAAAAGAGTGAATTTGGCAATGTTCCCGATGGATTTGAGATTGTTCACCAAAATCTTCAGTCCCAAGTACAGGACAAAGAAAAAGGGAATGCCTATGGCAAAGAACATGAGCAGGGATACTACCCACACGGGCGCTCCTGTAGTGTTCACGATCTCATAGAAATCCACTCCTGGGAAATGTACCGCGTCGAACATGCCCACGGTGAACAGCCCAAAGAACAATCCGATAAGGGTGGATGCCCCAATAATGATCAGCAATATGCCGATGAACTTGCCGAATACCTTGAAGAGGAACAGGATAATGTCCCCGATGGTATCAAAAAAGGTCTTGGAGCTGCTTTTGACCTTATTGCCCACTTTTTCGTAGTCAACGTTTTTTACCTTGTCGGCAACATCATCAAACCCCTCTTTAACTTTGCGTTCTATATTGCTGATGTTGACGGGCTCCCCCCGCATATCCAATTTTTGGGAGGTAGTGGCCGCTTCCGGGACCAAGATCCATAGAAGAATGTAGGCAATAAGCCCAAAGCCCGAGGTAAAAACGGCCAGCAGGATGAAGATGATCCGTATCCAAATGGCATCGAACCCCAGGTAGTGTTCCAGACCGGCACAGACACCACCAATGTACTTATGATCGATGTCCCGGTACAGTTTTTTGGCCTTCGGACTGGGTTCGGCATAGGTTCTTTTGGGGTCGTCCTCAAAAATGTCCTCGTCCACCATATAGTCTTCGGGCTGTCCCATCACATCGATGACCTGGTCCACTTCCTTGTGGGTGATCACCTGTCGCTCGTTTTCCATTTTCTCCAAAAAGAGCTCGGCGATCCTCGCCTCGATGTCGGCTATGATCTCATCACTTCCCTTGGTTCCCGCAAACGATCGTTTGATGGACTCCAGGTACCGTCTCAGCTTATTGTACGCATCATCGTCGATGTGGAAGAGCGTATTTGCCAAATTTATATTTACTGTCTTGTTCATTTTTTGATTGTTATTTTGTGTTGGTTACCAGATTGACTGCATTTCTTAGTTCGTCCCAGGTGCCGTTGAGTTCCTTGAGGAACAGTTGGCCTGTTTCTGTCAGCGCGTAATATTTGCGAGGAGGTCCCGATGTGGATTCTTCCCAACGGTAGTTGAGCAATCCGGCATTTTTCAGCCTTGTGAGCAAAGGGTATATGGTACCTTCCACCACCAGCATCTTTGCGTCCTTCAGGGCATCCAGAATCTCCGAGGCATACTTATCGTCATCCTTTAGGATGGACAGGATGCAGTATTCCAGGACCCCTTTGCGCATCTGTGCTTTTGTGTTTTCTATGTTCATAACTTCATGGGTCTATTAAATTAACTGTTCGTTTTTGATTGACCAAATCGGGTCTGGCCTTGTTCCCACTCCTTCCCCTGTGATGAGCAGGGGAGAGGAAACGTTTTTTGATTGATTGATGATTGATGAACTTTTCGTTTTTTGATTGATGAATGAACTCCTGTTTTTTTGATTGATGATTGATTTTAGTGAAGGCTAACCACCCTGCTTATTTTCCATTGATCCCCCACTTGCTTCCAAATAACGATGAACTTACTTGGATGGGATGGTGCATTTGGCTCTTCTTTATTATGGAACTTGTGCAGTGCCATTTCAACGGCACCGAAGCCATTGATAGGGTATACTTCCATACTGCCTGGAACTAATTCCCGGGTCACTTTTCCGCAAATGTTCTTTTCAATGCTCTCCAAAAGACCCTGTTTGTCCTTGGAAAGACCTCCCATGTCATGATAAAACTCCAAATCCTCATCATAGATCTCTGCCTGTTTTTCCATGTCGCAGGTGTTATAGGCATTGAAATAAATGCTGTCCATTCGGACAATGGTCTGGTATAATTCTGATTCTTTTTCACCCTGCGCATTAGCCAAAGTTGTCAATCCGATTAAGGTAAGGGCGAATAATGTTTTTATCTGTTTCATTACTTGATGAATTTAATGGTGAAGGGATATTTAAATTGTTGCCCTTCGTTGGTACGGATGGTGGCCAAAATGGTGAAAACAATGTTCATAACGGCCAGTCCTACCTGTAGCAGCCCGGTAATGCTGGCAGGCCAGAAAAGTCGCCCAAACTTAAAATCATCACTGCTGATATGGATGTTGAGGTTGTTCAGATTACTTAGACGGTGAAAACCGAAAACATCCCAGTCAAAAAGGTCCGGCATGAATCCGATAAAGAAAGGTATGGTGATCAAACCGGCCACAATGGCATACAGCAGCATACTGATTTGAAAGTTCAATGCTTGTTTGCCATTGTAATCGACAAAGTCGTACTGTTTTTTGTTGGACATCCAAAGGATCAAGGGCATAATAAAGTTTCCGAAGGGGATAAAGTACTTCGAGAACGTTGATGCGTGGATGATCGCGGATAAGTTTCGTTCGTGTTTGGTTAATGTAGTTGCCATTTTTGATTGATGATTTTGATGTGTAAACGGGTAAACCTATTAGCTTACGATGCAAATATATATTCAAAGAACAGTACTATGCAAAACAAAGTACTATAAATTAACATATTTTTAACAATTTAAAATAGAGATAATTTGTCTATTTTTAAGCCAAAGAATAATTTCTTATGGCACTGACACCCAGTAAAATCAACACATTCACGTTTCTAAAACTGCCTTCGGCCTGGTGGTGCGGCATTCGCCTCAAATATATAGATGAGCAGAAGGCCATCACCACGGTTAAGCACAAATGGGTCAATCAAAATCCGTTCAAATCGATGTTTTGGGCGGTGCAGGGGATGGCAGCCGAACTCAGTACGGGGGCTTTGGTGATGAACGAAATCCAAAAAAGTGGCAAAAAGATCTCCATGCTGGTGGCCAATAACAAGGCCACCTTCACCAAAAAAGCAACGGGTCGTATTTCATTTACCTGTGAAGATGGACCATTGATTGCCGATGCCATCAGAAAAACCGTGGAAACCGGGGAAGGACAAACCTGTTGGATGAAATCCGTAGGAGTAAATGCGGATGGGGTAGAGGTCTCTACCTTTCATTTTGAGTGGACGGTGAAGGTGAAGGGGTAGATATGGTAAAAGGTGAATGGTAAGCGGTAATTAGGAAAAGATGATGCACCTTTCTAAACAGATAATTGTAACAAAACCCCAAGCCAACCAACATATAAACAGTAATCAAAAAACAATCAAAAAATGAACGCACACGAAATAGACTATCACATTTACGGAGAGGAAATGCAATATGTGGAGATCGAACTAGATCCACAAGAAGCCGTTGTGGCCGAGGCTGGCAGTTTTATGATGATGGATTCGGATATAAAAATGGACACCATCTTCGGGGACGGTTCCAATCAGGACACTGGCGTATTGGGCAAATTGTTCTCCGCAGGCAAGCGTTTGCTCACCGGTGAAAGTTTGTTCATGACCGCCTTCCTCAATATTGGCCACGGCAAAAAGAACGTAAGTTTTGCTTCACCCTATCCAGGCAAGATCATCCCCATTGACCTTTCGGAAAAAGGAGGGAAGTTCATCTGCCAAAAAGATGCCTTTTTGTGTGCGGCCAAGGGCGTTTCAGTAGGGATAGAATTCTCCAGACGCTTGGGCCGAGGTTTCTTTGGCGGTGAAGGTTTCATCATGCAAAAACTGGAGGGCGATGGTATGGCCTTTGTGCACGCAGGCGGAACCATGGCCAAAAAAGTACTGGCTCCCGGGGAAGTACTCAAGGTGGATACGGGCTGTATTGTCGGCTTTTCCCAGACCGTGGACTACGACATCGAATTTGTGGGCGGCATCAAAAATACAGTGTTCGGAGGGGAAGGCCTTTTCTTTGCGACACTTCGTGGACCGGGCACCGTTTATATCCAGTCCTTGCCGTTCAGTCGATTGGCCAGCCGTGTATGGGCCGCCGCTCCCAAAGGAGGCGGAAAGGACAAGGGCGAGGGCAGTATCTTGGGCGGATTGGGCGACCTGCTGGACGGGGACAACCGATTTTAGAAACAGATCAAGAGAAGTTGGATGTTAGGTTTCAAAGCTTAACATCCAATTTTTCATTTAAGCCCTTTGGAAACCAATTGCCATATGATTCAAAAAAGAAGCTTTCCGATGAAACTGAAAACCCTAATTACCATCTTTTGCTGCCTGAATCTCATTGTTTCCTTGGCTCAGGATGATGTGTTGACCAAGGCACAGATTACAAATGATATTGAATTTTTACGAAAGACCCTTAATGACAAATCTTCCTATGTGTATCTGAATGGTTATGACTTTAATACTGATTTTGATACTTATCTAAAGAAAATAGGGGATTCCACCACACTCGAAGATTTCGGTCTATTCCTTACCCAAACACTGGGAAAAATTGGGGACAGACATTCTTCGATGACCACCATAAGAGGGTATGACTTGAATGAATCCCTCTTTTTGCCATTTATCTATGCGCCGCTTGGCGATAAAGTCGTTGTTTTGAATTCGGACCAGGACAACGAATTGGAAATACTTTACCCCCAATTCCCTTTTCTCAAAAAAATCGATGGAACCGATATTCAGGATTTTCTGCAAAAGACGCGCCCCGAAGATATAACTGCCCCGAAGCAAACCTATTTCACTTTAGCTGTGAGGGATATTCGGGACATAGAAAAAAATTACAGACTGCTCAACAAACCCTTGCCCAAAGGAATCAAGTTGACACTTTCAGATGGCAATTGGCAAAAGGATACAGTCGTGGTGGTACCTGTAGTTGACAGGTCGGAAAGATTACACCCCTGGGACGAAAAGTTTGAAAGTCAATATCTTTTTGTAAAAGATGAAGATTATAACAAACCTGAAATCATTGAAAAGTTATTCAATGTGGAAGACGGCATTGCGTATATCAGGCTCCCTGAAATGGCAGACAAAGAGGAGGCCCCCCTTCTTTTTGACAAGCTGAACTCATTTATGGAATCCATTAAAGATGATAGCGAAGCATTGATCATCGATGTAAGAAGCAATGGTGGTGGAACCCGTGACCTACTTTATGAATTTGCAAAATATGTGGTGCACCCCGATTCCATCCATGTGGTGAACGTTACCAGACAAAGAGGGCCAATTCCATTACCGGAAGATTACAAACAGAGTTTGAACAATCGATTTTTGTATTCCATCGATGAACTGACGGAACGGGAGCGGGCAGCTGTTAAAGCGTTTTTGAACACCTTCGAACCGATATATGAACTGGATGACACCAAGTACAGCGAATATTATTTTGGCCTGTTGAACGGGAAAAAATTGACCGGGCAATCCTTTTATTATGACAAGCCTGTCTATATCTTAGCCAATGAAAAGACTTTCAGTGCAGCATCAATTTTTGTCTCGGTTTTCAAAGGGCTGCCCAACATGACCATTGTGGGCGCAACAACCGATGGCTCCAGTGGCAATAGTGATTGGTTCGATTTGCCCAATTCCAAATTGTTTGGAAAGATCAGTACCATGGTCTCCTTTCAAAAAGATGGAAAAATCCTAGACGGTTTTGGTACGGAGCCCGACATAAAAATTGAGCGGGACATGGATCAAATTCTTTGGAAATCCGATGCGCAACTGGAAAAATTGAAAGATATCATAAAGGAAAACAACTAAAAGAATCATATCATACATAAGGTCGTATCAAAAATTGACCCTCAAGCCCATGAATTTTAAAGACCTCTTCCAATTTCTGGAAAAACTGCAACAAAACAACAATAAGGAATGGATGGATGCGAACCGCAAATGGTACCGCTCCCTTCGACATGATTTCATTGCATGGTTGGACGATTTGGATCTGACCATGGCGCAATTGCATGACGATTACTATCCCACACCGGGCAAGAAAGGCATCAACCGCATCAACAACAATCTGATGTTCCACCCGAACAAGCCAGTGTATAAGGACCATTTTGGTGCGGGTTTGGACAAAGCGCCCCATTCGGCGGATTTCTATATTGAGATTGGATTGAAACAATGCCTGTTGGCGGGTGGTTTTTGGCGCCCCGACCCCAACACGTTGCGAAGCATTCGGGAAGGTATCGATTATGATGGAGAGGCATTTCAAGCTATATTGGACAAGCCTTCGTTCCAACAGACGTTCGGAGGATTGTATGAAGACGAAAAATTGACCAATGCCCCGAAAGGATTTTCCAGCGACCATCCGCATATCGATTTACTGAAGAACAAGACCTTTGCGGTGGCACATGAATTTGGAAGGGAAGAAGTGTTCCGACCCGATTTCAAAGAAAAAATCGTGGAAGTTTATAAGGAAATGCTTCCATTCCGCCGATATTTGAACAAAACCGTAACCGTTTAAGTCAACCCATGAAATACGGAAACATCAGGAACATTAAAAAAGAGCTGTTGTCCGACAATTGGTACACCCTCAACAGAGTCACTTTTGAATACCAAAGGGAAGACGGAACTTGGGAAGCCCAGGTCCGGGAAGCCTATGATCGTGGTAATGGAGCCGTCATTTTGTTGTACAATACCAAAAAAGGCACCGTTGTCCTCACCCGACAGTTTCGCATGCCAACTTACTTGAACGGCAATGCGGATGGCATGATGATAGAGGCATGCGCTGGCCTTTTGGAAAAGGGAAATGCCGAGCAGACCATAAAAAAGGAAGTGGAGGAGGAGACAGGCTATAAGATTGATAAGGTAAAAAAGGTGTTCGAAGCCTACATGTCTCCTGGTTCTGTAACCGAGATCCTCTATTTCTTCATTGGCGAGTACGAAGCCTCCATGAAGGTCAGCGAAGGAGGTGGGGCGGAAGATGAGACCGAAAACATTGAGGTGCTGGAAATCAGTTTTGATGAGGCACTCGAAATGGTGAAAACAGGCGAGATCAAGGATGCCAAGACCATCATGCTGCTTCAATATGCGCAGATCAATGCTGTTTTTGGTCAATAGTTGAGGTGGAGCTCCTTCAATATCGAGTACATGGTTTTCCGTATCTCGGAGGAAGGCACTTTGAAATGATTGTTCATAAAACTGAAGATGAGCAACCTGCCCTTCTTGGTCTTGATGTAACCGCTCAGGTTGTAATTGTTACCAAAAGACCCAGATTTGGCAAAGAGAAAAGGCTCGGTGTTGGGGTCTTCCCATTTCTCGACCGTACCTGTTGGTCCCCACATCGGGAATATGCCAAAAAGACGCTCTTCGGGTACTTCTTTATAGAGTTTCTGCAGGATCTGAACAAAAGAACGCGGAGTGAATAGGTTGTAGCGCGAAAGTCCGGAACCGTCCACCCATCTGGGCTGTTGCGCCAGATTGGCCAAGTCATGCTCCAACATATAGGTTATGACCCTTTGGGTCCCCAAAGTGTCGGATAGCATGGAAGAGGAGGCCATCAGCAATTGTTCGGCCAAAAAGTTGTCACTTTTGAACAGCATTTGCTTATAGATGGAATCCGTTTCCATACCATATAAGGTTTCTTTGGGTGTATCGGGAAAATGGTCCACCAATGCAATCTTTGTTTGGAGCACTTTTTCCAGGAGTTGCTTGGTAAGGCTGTCACTGGTGATAAAAGGCACTTCAAGCGTATCCTGTTCCGTAGGGGCTATATAAAAATGATTGACAAGCTCGTCCCTTTTAAACGGATTTTCCATAACATCAGTGGAATCAAGGAAAAGGGAGGGAGACACTTCCAGTTGTTCGGTATTGGAAATCGTAGCCACGTTGCCATATAAGGGGATAGCAGTCTTTTCAGGGGAAAAATAAGTATCATAATCTTCCCATGCCCAACCCGGGCCAAAGCGGAGCTCCTCCGAATTTTTGGTGTACAGGGCAATGGTCCCTTGGTTTTTCAGCCAGTGGATGGCCGTACTGTCCTTAAGATGGGGGTGCAGCCAGGATGGATCTCCTGTGCCTTCGATGAACAAGGTATCATTGGCAGTGGCATATCTTAAGGTGGGGATATTTTTGGGCAGCAGTTTTACACCCGTATAGAAAGTAACGATCTTGGTATTGCTGGCCGGGGTGAAATAGTTGTCCCCATTGGTGTCGTACAAGGTTTTTTGCGATTTTGCATCCACCACGACGAGGCCATGGAAAGAATGGGAGAGGCTCTCCTTCTCCAATTGACCGCTCACAAATCTACGCGTGGGGGAGCAGCTGGCGAGAAGGGCAAGCAGAAAGGAAAGGAGATAAATTGGTTTTTGAAGGAGGTTTCCAGTTGAAATATCCATGCACTTTGTACGTTGTGGTTAACACGAAGTTATTTATTTTTTAACTGGATTTTTGGTTTTTCAAAAAGGTTTTTTAGCTAATTTAGAGCACAACCAATTACCCAATTTAATCAAATTTCTATGCCAAGAGCTATGTTGGATTACACCAAAACCATCCTTCAAAAGGTAAGTTTTGATGCTAAACTCTTCAATAAGGAATTGAAGAAAGCTATTTCAAGGCTATTGCCCAGTGAAATTGAGGAACTTAAAATCTGGTTGCAATTTTACATTTTGGACAAACCGGAGTTGCAACCCACATTACTATTGTTAAAAGCTTAAAACTAGGGCCGCAGAAATGCGGCCCTTTTAATTTTTGGACAACGGGCTGATGATCTTCACGTCCTGAAAGGTGATGGCACCCCTAACGATGCTGGAAATCACATCCCTGAGGGCCTCCGTGATTTGGATTTTCAGTTCACTTTTGTGGTAGATGAGGCTTATTTCCCGTGCGGGTGAAGGGCTTTTGAACGGCTTCAGGTTTTCCTTTTTTTGCAGTCCCAGTTGAAGGGTGTTCAAGTAGGGCAACAAGGTCATCCCCATGCCTTCGTCAGCAAGACTTATCAAGGTTTCGAAACTCCCGCTTTCTATTTTGAAGTGTTCCCCATTCATATTTTTGGAGGCTTTGCACAAATTGATGACCCCGTCCCTAAAGCAGTGTCCGTCCTGCAACAAAAGGACATCGTTCACATCCAAATGGTCCGTGGTCAGTTGCGTCTCGGAGGATAATCGGTGGCTTTTGGGCACATACCCCACAAATGGTTCATAATAAAGCGGTCTTTCCTTGATGAACTCAATTTCCAGGGGAGTGGCGGCAATACCGGCATCCAAGTGCCCATCCAAGATGTTCTTGATCAGGTTGTCGGTGGACTGTTCTTTGATGATGAGGTTCACCTTCGGATATTTTTTGATGAAGGTATTCAGGAACATAGGCAGTAAAGTGGGCATTACGGTCGGGATGATCCCCAAAGTGTAGTCCCCACCGATGAATCCCTTGTCCTGGTCCACAATATCCTTGATGCGCTCGGCTTCCGCTACAATATTTTTCGCTTGGGCCACGATTTTCTTGCCCACTTCGGTGATGGAAATGGGTTTTTTACTACGATCAAAAATGAGTACACCCAGCTCATCCTCCAATTTTTGCACTTGCATGCTCAAGGTAGGTTGGGTAACAAAGCTCTTCTCGGCGGCCAAAGTGAAATTTTTATGCTCGGCAACCGCAAGCACATATTGAAGTTGGGTGATGGTCATCTAACAATAAATTTGAAATATAAAAGTATGAAAAACCATCAGGATAATCTATAAGAAAAGCCCAGGATTGGGATAAAACAAAAGGGGTTGTCTAAAAAGTGTCATTCTGAATGAAATGAAGAATCTTTCAAGAATTCAACTATATGATATCAAGGCAGTAGAGATTTTTCGACTGCGCTCAAAATGACAATTTAACCTCTTTTTAGACAACCTCCTTTCGGATTGAAAAGCGTTCTAGAACCTTATGGTCAGCTCTAGGTCCTCTTCTCCGACCTCAAACTTGGAGGCTGAAAAATTGGGCGGTCCAAAGGACATGTCATTTCCGGAGGAACCATAACTCTCTTTGGGCATTCCATTGGACTCGTAATCCATTCGGTTGTTTCCGTTCGCATCGTGCATGGCCATAATGGCATAAGTGCCTGGGGCAACAGCAGTAAAGGTCAGCACCACTTTTCCGTTTTCGATGGTGCTTTCAAGGTTTTGGACACCTGGTCCCTTCATAAAGGTCTCTGCCGTGTGCAAGCCGACCATTACCTTTCCTTCATTGCTGGTTACATTGTCGATGGTGACGGTAATGCTTGTTCCAATCTTTTCTTGTGCTTTGGATATCATGCTCACCAAGAAAAAACTCAATACTAGGGCAACAGTTTTCATAAGGATTGTTTTTGATGTTAATGTTGATACAAATCTCGGGTAGGAGAGCCTTTCTAAAAATTGTGAAACACCGAACTGTTATTTTCCAGGGTTGAATTGTAGAGGACAAAACGGCATCCCGATCCATCATCAAAAATCCACAGTTGGGTACTTCCTTTTGGTATGACAAACAAGGTCGGGGCAATTTTGTGGCAACAATCAAACGAACAGTCATGAAAAACATTCTTATTGTATTCACTCTATTTTTCAACCTTGGTTTTATGATGGCCCAGACGACCGTGTCGGGCACGGTGACCGATGCCAAGATGAATCCCATTGAAGGGGCCAATGTATATGTGGAGGGCACCTATGATGGGGCATCTACCGACAAGGGCGGCCACTTTAGTTTTGAAACCTCGGAGACGGGCACCCAAACCTTGGTGGTTTCCATGTTGTCCTACGAATCTCATTATGAGATCGGTGACATTGTTTACTTCAAGGATTTGAAGATCCAGTTGGTGGAGGCCATCAATTCATTGTCAGGGGTCACCTTGAGTGCAGGAACTTTTGAAGCGGGCGATAATTCCAAAGTCTCGGTACTGAAACCGTTGGACATTGTGACCACGGCCGGAGCTGCGGGCGACTTTGTGGCCGCATTGCAGACATTGCCGGGAACGACCACCATAAATGAGGACGGACGTCTGTTCGTTCGGGGAGGAACAGCGGGGGAAACCCAGGTGTTCATAGACGGGCTCAGGGTCTTCCAACCTTTCAGCGCCACGGCCAACAATATTCCTACACGGGGCCGGTTCTCACCATTCCTTTTTAAAGGGATCACCTTCAGTACGGGAGGGTATTCGGCCGAATACGGACAGGCGTTATCCAGTGTTCTTTTGCTGAATACCACCGATGTGCCCGATCAGGAGAAAACGGATATTTCCATCATGTCCGTCGGGGGAGGATTGGGTCATACCGAAATCTGGGGCGATCAGTCCCTGAGCCTGAACACTTCCTACATCAACTTGGCCCCCTATGAGGCCTTGATCCCTTCCAAAAATGGGACTCGTTGGAACAGTCCTTACGAATCCATTTCCGGGGAAGCGGTCTTCAGGAGCAAGGGAGATAGGAGTATGTTCAAGCTCTACACAGGTTTCAACCATGCCAATCTGGATATAGAACAGGAAGACATCAATTATACTGATTTTGTGAATTTTCAATTGACCAACAACAACCTTTACTTTAATTCTTCATACAAGTATTTTTTTGAGAATGACTGGAGCCTTGCCTCAGGAGCTTCCATTTCTTGGGATACCAACGATGTGGGGTTTGAAGGAAACGAAATCGACTCCAAGGAAACGGCCTCCCATATCAAGGTGAAGGCCAGAAAAAACTTCAACAGTCGATTTGACCTTAGCGTCGGTGCAGAGCTTTTCATCTCGGATTTCGAAGAAACCTATACCAATGCGGAGGATGCTGTTTTTGGTACGGGCTACAATGGACAACTTAGGGCGGCTTTTGCAGAGTCTGATATCTTTTTGAGCAACAGGTTTGCCATGAAACTCGGGGTCAGGGGAGAGCACAGTACCCTGTTGGATGATTTCAACTTTTCACCGCGGGTATCGTTGGCCTACAAGCCAGGGGAAAATGGACAGTTCTCCTTGGCCTATGGCGATTTTTACCAAAGACCTATTTCAGATGTTGTCAAGTTTGATGGGGCCTTACATTTTGAGAAGGCTTCGCACTATATCCTGAACTATCAATATGTGGGCAATGGTAAGACCTTCAGGGCTGAAGCCTATTACAAAGACTATGATGATTTGATCAAATACAACACCGAAACGCCTGAATATGGTTCCACTTTTGCCAACTCAGGCGCAGGATATGCCAGTGGTTTGGACCTCTTCTGGAGGGATAACAAGAGCATTGAATATCTTGATTATTGGGTCTCCTATTCGTATTTGGACACCCAGAGGGACTATCAAAATTTCACGGAAAGGGCCACTCCTAATTTTGCCCCAAAGCACAACCTGTCCGTAGTGACCAAATATTGGGTGGACAAGCTCCGCTCGCAAGTTGGGCTTACCTATTCCTACGGTTCTGGAAGGCCCTATGACAATCCCAACACCCCAGAATTTATGGCCGAGAAGACCAGGTCTTTCAACAATCTTAGCTTCAATTGGGCGTACCTGATAGACCAACAGAAGATTCTCTACTTTTCTGCAAGCAATATTTTGGGGTTCAACAATGTCAGCAATTACCAATACGCGGACACTCCCAACATGGATGGAGTCTTCGACAGACGTGCCATTACCCCGGCAGCGGACAGCTTTTTCTTTGTGGGCTTCTTTTGGACGATCAGTTCAGACGGTAAGAGCAACCAGTTGGATAACCTTTAGGTTATTTTTCCATTTTGAGGTAATAGTCCACCGAATGTTTCCCTGATCCATAGACAATAAAGAATAGACAGGCAAGCAAGACCAATGTTGCGATGGATAGATTGCCCACATCCATGGTGCCCAAAAAATTGGTAAGGATGGCCCCGAATAGAATAGGTAGCTGTGCAATGGCTGCCCAGCGGGTCAGGAGTCCCACAACAATGAGTATTCCTCCCACAAAATGGGCAGGTGCAATGTAGTGGAGAATGATCATGCCCCCGGGCATGCCTTCAAAAGGCTTGGCCATTTCTGCCATTTCCGCATGATTGGCCATAAATTCCACTCCCTTGATGAAAAGGAAAACTCCCAGTGCCACCCGCAAAAAATCCAACGGATAATAGGTGTGGGCATTGGCCCATTTGTTCAATTTCTTTACTGTTCCCATGGCTGAAAGGTTTTTTAGGTTGAACAGTATTAAGGTACTCATTTTTAACAATATGTGAAAATTAGGGACCAAAAGAAGATATAGGTCCAAGACATGGTTACAAGTAATGGTCAAATTTCAATGAAGGACCCCAATCGGACAATGAAGAAGAAATAAGCGGTTAGTTTAAATGATGTTTCCGTCAATTGAAATGCACCATAGATCAATTGTCCGTCTGTCCAGTATTATATTTTTCTACTTTTCATGGATGAAAATGTCGATACCAATAAGAGCATTCACTCAATTATTACTTAAATGAAAAAGATTTCTTGCTTGATTATTTTGGCTTTACTGATTTTGGGTTGTTCTGACGACAGAAAGTTTGTGGGCATTGCCCTTAAAAAAGACCATAAGGTATATTTAATGCCAACCATTGCGGACAAAGATGTATTGGAGCACCAATTGTCCGAAAATATGATTCCTAGTGTTTCCAGTTTTGTTCAAATTGTTGAGGATGAGGGCGCTTTGTTTGTTGAACCAAGGGACTTTGAAAGAGTTTTGAATTTAATCGCCAATAATTACATATTATATGAAAGAAAGGAGAAAACCCATGATGGCTATGTGGTCTTTGGGGACAATCAAGTTTATAGCTACTCCATAAATCATGCAAATACCGATAAGATAGGCAAACAAATAAGCTTGGAAACCATAGTCATAAAAAACAATACATCCCATGATTTACTCGAAATTGTGTGGACAAGCTTTCCCAAACCTAGGGCCGAAAAAAACTGTACCATCAAAAGAATATGGGTAGTGACGAGTCCCCATCCGGGCACAACTATTGGAAATTATGAAGAAACTGTATTGATCAATCTAAATGAAATTGTTGATTTTTATGGCAATGGTGTCCGATTGGAACATAATGAAAAAGAAGGGATGTTGTATATTCTCCAATAATGGCCAAAATCCCATTGGATAAGTTTAAAAGTTATCCAAGTGCAGTTCCATCTGGATGTCGCTACGTTCATAAGGGGAAGTGACCCCTATCATTTCCCTGAAACCCAACTTTTGATAGAGGGAAAGGGCGGGTCCAAGAACCCGGTTGCTCTCCAGATAGAGTTTTTTGGCACCCATCTCCTTTGCTTTATCAATGACGTGCCGGGCCAGTAATTTGCCTATTCCCTTGCCCTGCAAATGCTCGGACACACCCATTTTGGCCAGTTCAAAATCATACCCTTCCTTTTGGCTTGGGATAAGTGCACAGACCCCGACGGCTTGGTTATCCAAAATGGCCACCGCAATATAGCCACCTTTGTCCAAAATGTATTCTTTTGGGTGATCAAGTGCGGCATAATCCATCTTCTCCATCTTAAAATACTTGGTGATCCAGGCCTCGTTAAGTTCCTTAAATTCTTGCTGATAGGAATCGGAATATGGAATTACGGAGATGGTGTCAGATATTGGCATTTTGGAATATGTCTATAAATCAAAATTAAGAGGATTTTTTAGCTTTTTTTGAAGATTTGCTCCAATATTTTGAGCTGTAACACGTTATATATTCAATTCACCTCACCGTTCAACGAAAAAATTGGCGCTTAGCCGATAATTTACGTAATATTACATTACAATTAGTAATAAAACTCTTACAAGTCCCCAAATCTTGCTAATGAGACCTAGTAATAAACATACAAACCTGACCCAAATCAGGAAGCTTAACCTACAAATTCCAATCGGCTATGGATGTAAAACTACTTTTATTCCCCCAAAAATTTCCCCTACCTAATTGTAAAAGGGTCTTTTATGTTCTGGCAGTCTGCCTTATGATGGGCCAGAATACTGTTGCCCAAGAGAGCAACCCTTATGTGAGCTATGATGTTCCTTTTCAGAACTTGTTGAAATTCAATAGGTTCTTGATAAATCCTACCTTTTCGGCAGTGAGAGAGGATAAATCCTACATCAACCTTTTTCATAGAAGTCAAAGTGCGGATTTTGACAACAACAGGCAGAACTATTTTCTCAGCTACAGCGGAAGGATCAATGATATGATCGGTATGGGCTTTAGCCTTTATAACCAACAGGAAGGAGTCATTTCCAACTTGGGGGTCATGGCCAATTATTCCCACGGGATCAAACTGGGAAGGGAGAGCAGTCTGACCTTTGGGGTGAACATCCCTTATTACGTGAGCAGTTACGACCCCAGTCGTGCAGTGGCCCTTGAAGAGGACCCCTTGTTGAGCGATGCTTCCCAGAATTCCATTATTTCTTTTCAGCCGGGTCTCAACCTGTCCGTAGGAAAATTTGACTTTGGGGTATTTGCCCAAAACTTGGTGGATTACAACATCAACTCGGGTAAATCTTTGACCGACTTGGGCCAAAAGACCTTCTCTGGTCACATCCAGTTCACCCATGAGTTTGCGAACGGTGCCGGAATATTTGAGGATGGTAGGCTTTTGCCTTTGGCAAGGGCCCGTTTTGATGGGGAAGAAGATCCCATTTTTGGAGGTGGTATTATTTTGGATCTTCCCAAATTGGGTTGGATCCAAGGAGGGTACGATCAGTTGTACGGTGCTTCGGCCGGAACCGGTTTCAACCTGAACAGACGACTCTCCTTTGGCTATAATTTTGAAAAGAACATCAGTAACAGTATTGCCAACCTTGGGGTAACGCATGAAATTTCGATAGCTTATTCCTTCGTTCCCACACTTTCCAAGAACACCTTTGTGTCCAATGAGGAAAACCCAGATGGGGAGACCAAAAAACCGATAGAAGGAACCTTTGTGGCAGATGCCGATAAGAAAGAAAACAAGGATAAGGACGGTTCAAGGAGCAAATTGGATGTCCAGACCACTTTACGACCCACCAACAAGGAAGACTTGGCCTTCTGGGAAGAGCAGATTGCCCAATTAAGAGAGTTGCAAGAAGACAATTATGCCGTGATCAACGAATTGGTCTATCGGATGGACTCCTTGGAGAGGAATAGGGAGCGAGACATGGAGAAGCGCTTCGAAATGGTCATGCGAATCGTGAAACGACACACAGGAGAGAAAAACCCTGAAATCGAGGCGAAGGCACAAAAACTTTACTTGGCGGACAGTAAGGACCTGGATTCCATTTACAGTTCTATGGAAGGTTCTGCATTGGCCCAAAACTCCAAGCCCCAAAAGACTCAAAAAACAGTGGAGAAAGAGAAGGAGGGAACCTTTCATGGAGGTGCCTTCAAACCCATCGAGAAATTCATCAACCTTGATGGGGTGGGGCAAGGACACTACATTGTGGCCAATGTTTTTAAAAATGAAAACTACCTAAGGGAATTCATGGGAAAACTGAAGGATCAAGGCCTGGAAGCCCAATATTTCAAAAACCCGGACAATGGCCTCAATTATGTGTATTTGGCCAAATATGAGGAAAATGAAGATGCCTATGCGGCCTATCGCTCCAAAATGAAAGGGCAATATACCGATGAGCTTTGGATCATGCACGTGGAGAATCCCAGATATTCCAATTGGGCAGATGCCATTTTTCAGGATGTGGAGTAGATTTTAGGAACTGCTTTTGTCCATTTTTTGGGCAATGGCCTTGCTCCCGGCATCCCGTTCGCCAAGTTCGGAAATGATCTTGGGGTGGTCTTCAATACGGGTCTGAGATAGTTTGTAGGTGGCCTGTATGTCCGTGATCTGGATTTGGAAACCCACTACTCCCTTTACCTGCCGTAGCGTTTTTGAGGACATGTTTTTCAGGGAAATGGGGTTCTTGGAGTCGCTCTCGTATTTTTCCACCAATCGGTGCATGGATTGCATGGTCTCCGCTTCACTCAACACCTTCAATTTGCCATAGACGTGCACGGCTATGTAGTTCCAAGTGGGTACTTCCTCTTCCTTGTACCACGAGGAGGAAACATACGCATGTGGTCCATTGAAAATACATAACACCTCCGCTCCGTTGTCAAAACTCTTCCGCTGGGGGTTGGCCTTGGCAATATGTCCCACCAGAATATCATGCCCATTTTCGTCCGTCTCCAGTTCCAGGGGGATGTGGGTGCCCCAGGGTTTGTTGTCCACAATGTTGATGAGGATGCCAAAACTGTTATGGATCAGGAAATCCTTGATTTCATCCATGTCATTGTTTTGATAGTGGGGTGGGGTGTACATATAGCTTCAGAGATTGTTTTTCTTTCTGCTAAAATAGAAATACCTCTCCAATTTGAATTGAAAATGGTGGGCTGTGATCAAAAAAAAGCGGGGCATTTGCCCCGCTCTAAATAAGTATATGGTGGATGGGGTCAATTTCCCTCTTCAACAGCTTCAGCTTCCAAAATAAAATCTTGGATGGTTTTGTTGGCGGCAATGATCTCCACATCCAACGTATCGCTGTTCACGTAACCGTTCATGGATGAGAACACTTTATAGGTGCCGGCCTCAAGGCCCATAATGGCATATGCGCCATCAACATTGGTGGCTCCTGAGGTAACAGGTTCTTCATTGGTGTCCAGGATGGAAATCTGTGCGTTTTCCAAAGGAACTGCTGTTTCGCCGTCCATTGTGGCCACAGTTCCGCTCAAGGTGCCTGCGGTGGAAAGATTACTGGCTTTGATCACGGGCTTAAAGTTGAACCCGGTAATACCATCTACACTGTTGGTGCTTCCCTTGGCAACGAATGACCTACTTACATCGAAATCAAGTAGAAGGTCACTGCTCAAGCCTCCGGCAACGGTCAATCCTGGATCGATGAAGATTTTTATGCCGGTCTGTTCACCGCTGGGAACGGTAAGGTCGAAGCTTCTCTCGTCGGCTAGGACCACATTGACTCCCTTAACATATACCCTGATCAGGTTGTACGTGCCAACAGGTACGTCAATATCGGCCAATTCTTCTGTAACGCCATTGGTAAGGTCCAAAAGGTTTACAGTTATTTCCTCTTCCATAAGGGTGACAAAAGAAGATCCACTTTCGTCGTCGTCCATTTCATCATCATCGTCATCATCATCGCTCACTAACCTGGCATCTACCTTAAAGATGGTCACATTGGCTTCGGTCACCAAATCAAAAGGGAAAGGGGCATCGGTCAATTGGACGCTCAGTCTACCCGTTTCGCCATTGGGTCCATTGTTGTCGTCTCCAGAGCAGCCCATCAGTACTAAAAAGGCCAGACTCAGTGCATAAAAAAAGATCTTTGTTCTCATAATATGGGGTTTGTTAAACATATGATAAAATATATACGGCTGAAAATGCGAAATTGATGTCAGGTCCTATGTTTTTCGATGAAATGCACATTTTTTTGAAACGGTTCATCCCTTAAAAACCACAGTTCGGTAAACCTTCTTTTCCTTGTTGATTTGGCAGATGCACTTTTGTGGCACGAAAATCATAAATAATCAATAACGGATACCCTAAGAGGGAATCAACAAAAACGACAATCATGAAAAAACTGACTTATTTACTTCTATTTCTAGTAATTTTTGCGGCCAACGCACAGGACCGTTACACCAATGGAATGGAAAAGGCCTTTCAACTCTGGGAAAATGGCCAGACAGTGGAGGCCTCCAATCTCTTTGAGCGGATAGCCACAGCGGAACCTGACAATTGGTTGCCCTACTACTATGCATCCCAGATCAACACGATCATCTCTTTTGGTGAAAAGGATGAGAAAAAGTTGACTGTCCAATTGGAAAAGGCCAAGGAATTCTTGGACGTGGCCAAGGCGATATCGCCGGACAACCCAGAGCTGCTGATTCAGGAGGCACTCATCAACACGGCTTGGATCGCTTTTGATGGTGCCACTTATGGCATGACCCTTTCCCAAAAGAACGTCCAGCTCTACCAAACGGCAATGGAACTGGCCCCGGAAAACCCAAGGGTCGTACTGTCAAAGGCTGAGTGGGACATGGGGACGGCCCGGTATTTTGGAAAGGATACGGCTCCCTATTGCCAGGATGTGGAAAAGGCGTTGGAACTTTTTGCTACCTTTAAATCCGAAACCCCGTTTTATCCTTCCTGGGGCAAGGAAAGGGCAGAGGAGGTTTTGGCAAGTTGTAAATAAGATCGGATGAAACTCTTTATCAGGGAACTTTTCAAATCCATTTTAGTGGGGATGGCCATTTTTGTGGTCTTCCTCATTATCTATTTTGTGAATGGATGGGATTTTAGTGCAGGGGAGCTTTGGGACGATTTTTTGGAGACCATGCTCTTTTCCATTATTATCTACCTCTTCAATGCATGCTCCTTTATCCTTTTGATGCGGAAATACAACAAGGAACTTTTTACCCGCAAGTATATCGCCTATGGTTTGGGGGGGAACATAGTGGCCTCCATTTTGGGCATCTTTCTCTCCCGATTGGTGATACGCGTGTTGGTGCATAGGGTTCCGTTGGATCAATTTCTTATGGGCGAACGCCCACAATATTATTTGAACTCCTTTCTGATCTCCATGGTTGTGGCAATTCTCTTCTATGCCGCTTACTACTATAAATACTACAAGGAGAAACAGGTAAAGGAGCAGAAGATCATTGCGGGCACGGCCTCGGCACGTTTCGATGCCCTCAAGAACCAATTGGACCCCCATTTTTTGTTCAATAGCCTGAACGTGCTCACAAGTTTGATAGAGGAAGACCCAGGACAGGCCCAAAAGTTCACCACATCACTCTCCAAGGTGTACCGATATGTCTTGGAGCAGAAGAACAAGGATTTGGTGACGGTGGACGAGGAACTCAACTTTGCCAAGACTTATGTGGGGCTTTTGAAGATGCGTTTTGAGGACAGTATTGTTTTCGATATCCCTGAAAAGTGTTCCCGACCCGATGCCAAAATCGTCCCTTTGTCATTACAGCTCCTTTTGGAAAATGCGGTGAAGCACAATGTGGTCAAGGCATCCAGACCATTGCACATCAAGGTATTTGAAAAAGGTTCTATGTTGGTGGTGAGCAACAACCTTCAAGAAAAACAAGTGGTGAACAAGAGCAGTGGAGTGGGTTTGCAGAACATCAAGCAACGCTACAACATCCTTACCGACCGAGGGGTGGTCATCAACAAAACGGTTTCGGATTTCAGTGTGGAATTGCCCATGCTCACACAGGAGTTCTCCGTGGTGGAAACCCAGCAAAGCTATATTGAAGAGAAACGCTATATGAAGGCCAAGGAACGGGTAAAAGCCATTAAGGACTTCTATGGGAACCTGACCGCATACTGTATCGTTATTCCTTTCCTATGGTGGCTCAACTCTAGAACGACGGATTTTCTCTGGGCCATCTTCCCGACCTTGGGCTGGGGCTTTGGCGTGTTGATGCATGGCATGGAAGCCTTTGGCTATAACCCGCTTTGGGGCAAGCGATGGGAGGAACGAAAGATAAAGGAGCTCATGGAAAAGGATGATTTTTGATGGAGGGCCAGGGGTGAGGTCCAAGCTCAAGCTCAATGTCAATGACAAGTTCGTTTCTTCCAATTTTGCATTTTCCTTAACCCTTAACCCTTAACCCACACAGTTCATCCCCCAAAAACAACAGTTCGAGAAACTACTTTTTCCCTGCTCACAGTGTATGGCGAATTTTACAGTGTAATCAAAAAACAATCGAACAATGGAAGATGTAAAACAATACAGTTACGACAGGGCCAAGAAGCGAGTGGACGACCTGAAGTCCTTTTACTATAGTCTGGTGGCCTATTGCATTGTGATTCCTTTTCTATGGTGGGTCAATTCGTGGACAACGGATTTCCTGTGGGCCATTTTTCCAACAGTGGGCTGGGGAATAGGGCTTGTGAGCCTCTGGATGACCTCCCATGGCTACAACCCCATTTTTGGAAAAGAATGGGAGGAGCGCAAAATCAGGGAATTCATGGACAATAAAGAATTCTGACAATGAGTATATTTAACTGTCACATTCCGTTAAAAAACAACACTATGGAAAATTTTGACAAACAGAGCAAGTACATCAGGGCCAAGGAAAGGGTGGAAGAACTTAAAAAGTTCTATGGCAACCTTTTCTCCTATGTCGTGGTCATATCAGGTCTGGCGCTGATCAACTACTTTACTACCGGATTTGGATACATGTGGTTCCTATGGGCCGCATTTGGTTGGGGCATCGGACTCATTTTCCACGCCTTGAAGACCTTCGACCTCAACCCATTTTTTGGAAAACAATGGGAACAACGTAAGATAGAGGAGTTTATGAACGAGGATGACAAAACCAGAAAATGGAAATGATCATGGAAGACATCAAGACGGACAAATACAAACGTGCCAAGAAGCGGGTAGAGGAGCTCAAAGGGTTCTACATCCACTTGGCGATCTATGTGGTGATCAACGCATTCATTTTGGTGAATGTATATCTTAGAACGGACCATTTTTGGCAATGGCCCCATTTCATCACCCTGTTCTCCTGGGGATTGGGTATTGCGTTCCACGCCATGTATGTGTTCGGGTTCAACCCCATGCTGGGGAAGAATTGGGAACAGCGCATGATCCAGAAGTACATGGACGAGGACAAAAAGGAAATGGACAAATACAAATGATCATGGCCCAAAACCAAACAAGTCTCGAAAAGGCCAACAAGCGAATCAAGGAACTGAAGGGCTTTTATAGGCACATACTGATCTTTATCGTGGTGAATGGTTTTCTGTTGCTGCTCCAAAGTGGGGTGTTGCATCCTTTCATGCCGGAAGGTTTCCCGACAGAGCCCTACTATTTTGACTGGGTCAATGCCAACATTGCTGCATGGGCGCTGATATTACTGGTGCATGCCATAATCCTGTATCGTTGGAAATTCCCGTTCTTCAAAAAATGGGAGGAACGCCAGATCCAGAAATATATGGAAGAGGATAGAAAGGAAATGGACAGATTCAAGTGAACGGGCCATAGCCCAAAGAATAAAATAAGAAGATTTCAAAAAAACATAGAACCAAAACCAAACAACAATGAACGTGATCATCATTGAGGATGAAAAACCGGCCGCAAGAAGGTTGGCCAGATTATTGGCTGACTTGGACATGGAGGTTTCCACCATGTTGCATTCGGTGGATGAATCGATTGAGTGGTTCCAGAACAATCCCCATCCCGATCTTATCTTTTTGGATATCCAATTGTCCGATGGTCTTTCCTTCGAGATTTTTGATGTGGTCGATGTAAAGAGTGCCATTATTTTCACCACTGCTTACGATGAATATGCACTCCAGGCATTCAAGCTGAACAGCATCGATTATTTGTTGAAACCCATAGATGATGAAGAGCTCGAAAGTGCCGTTAAAAAGTACAAGAACTTCAAACCGGAAAACCGGAAAATATCGGTCGATTTCAACGACATCAAAAACCTATTGGTGAACCCCTTGGAGCGGGAATACAAAAAACGGTTTACCGTAAAAGTGGGGCAGCACCTTAAGATCATCAATGCCGATGAGGTGGAATGTTTTTACAGCGAGAACAAAGGTACTTATGCGGCGACCTCGGACGGTAGAAATTACCTTTTGGACACCACCTTGGAACAGTTGGAAGAGGAACTCTCGCCAAAGATTTTTTTCCGGATAAGCCGCAAGTTTTATGTGAACATCAACCACATCGGTGATATCATTTCCTATACAAATTCAAGGCTCCAGATCAAGCTGAAACGCTTCAATGAGCATGAAATCATAGTGAGTAGGGAACGAGTTAAGGACTTCAAGTTATGGTTGGAGTAATTTAGTATAAAAATTTGATTGCCAAAATTTTAAATATATTTTAAAAGTCACTATAAATTTTTCTTATAGTGGCTTTTTTGCTGAAAAAGGCTCAATTTTCCTCAACCCTGTTGTCGTCAAAAGCGGAAGGAAGCAACTTGGGGATCAGCTTGATGAAAATAGGCAAAAGAACGGCTCCACCGGGCAGCATAAAAATGGCCAAGGAAGGGATACTTTTAAAAATATCCACCAATTGCTCCTGTACTTTTTTCTTCTCTTCCTCGCTCAAATCTTTGACGGTGGATTTGGACAAAAGTGATACCAGTTCCCGACTTTGGGCCAACTCTTTTTTGAGCCTTTTGCTGTTTCTCAAAATGAGTTTGCTTACATTTTTTGACATGCCCTCATAGAACTGAACGGCCAAATTTTTGTCATTCAGGTAAGGGACTTTTTCCTTGTTTCGGTCAAAGAAATGTTTGACAAATTCCAGCTCTAATTTTACCTCTTCTTCGGACTTGCCCAGGTCCTTTCCGAGTCCAAAAATGTAATCGGATTCTGTATAGTCAATTGACTTGTCTTCCCAAATGGTCACGCAGGCCATGTCCAAAAAATAGTTCTTTTCATACCGGGTGAAGTTGTTGTCCAATAGATCTAGATAGGAGCCATCGAATTTCGTTTCCCCAAGGTTGACATAAGTAAGCGAAGAAGCCAAAAGTTGGATGAGTTTTGCATCGTTGCCATCGGTTTCTTTTGAATTGAGTGCATGGTAGGCTATGTTGATGGTCACGTATTCCAGAAGTTGGGCATGTCCTTTTACATCGGCCTTTCCTTTAAGATATACCATAAAGATGAGCACATCCACATAGAGCAGGGAATTGGTAAGGCTGTTTCCAAAGGCCCGGTTAAAGGCATTGCCCCCCAAATAGATTCGGGAGTCGATGAGTTTTTCAAGCTGCGACTCTGTTTTGGAACCGCTGAGTATTTTGTTCAGGAACGATATCCTGCCTACGTCCAAGGATTGGTAATATTCAAAAACGGTATTGACAAAATCGGTAAAGTCCGTTTTTCCCTTTTCAAAAGTATAGGTATAGTAGAGTGCGGTGAGCAGGTTGATCTTGGCAATCTCGTCCTCGCTCAGGGTATGCTCCACTTCAATGAATGAAGGTATGTTCAAGTGCACCCCATAAACGAACCCATTCTTCTTGAGCTCCAGGTACAGGCTATTGAAATCGGCAAAACCCGCATTTTCTTTATTGGCAAGATGACCAAACTTGTTGATCCATCCAGAAGCAGAAGGGTTCATTCATGCATGGTTTGAACTCCAAAGTAAAACAAATTATGGGAATTTTAAGGTAGGTTGATGAAGATAGGCATTAAAAGTCTGTTAAGATTTTTTTAACATTTAATTCCAAACCCGCTCTAAAAAGGTTCCGTAGGTAAGGGTGTAAGAAACATTTAAAATAAAACAACATGAGAAAAAAAATGAAATATGTGATGGGACTGTCCGCTGCAGCGATTGCAGCTGTCATATTGGTGGCCGCAGACCATATCGACGCTCCGTCAACAGCAGGAACAACAGCGGATATCGCTGATTTTTATGCCTTTGAGCCCAGCGAAGGTTCAGACAATACCGTTTTTGTAGTGGATTTGCAATCTGATGTGCTGCCCGAGCTTGCCTATGGCACCTTTGATGAGGATGTGCTTGTGGAAATCAATATTGATTTGGATGGGGATTTGGTAGAAGACAGTGTTATCCAAGCGATAGCCAAAGAGGGTAGAATGTATTTCTTTGGACCTGCGACCCCACTACAGACCGGGTTGAACAGTGAGGTATATGTGGATGAGGTTTTGGGTGACGTTGAAATATCAGGGGCATCGGCCATTGTGGAGACCACGTCCGATGGGGTGTCCCTTTTTGCAGGACCCAGGCAGGACCCCTTCTTTTTTGACTTTTTTCAGTTCAATGCAGTGATCTCACCCGAATTGGAGTCGGCACCTGGAGGTTTTTTGCCCCCTGAGGAGGCGGCCGATACCTTTGACGGCGCCAATACCATGTCCATTATCATTGAAATACCCAATAGTATGTTGGGAACCCCTACGGCAACCAATGCATTGGGGCTGACCGTGTACAAAACTTGGGTGACCACAAACAAGAAACAATAATCCTTAAAACGATATTATGAAACTAAGAAAAGCAATATATATAAGTGCCATGGCCATATCCTTGGGATGGGTCGTTGGCTGCAGTAATGATGACAATGCGCCATACATGAATGACGATGATGGCATGATGGGGGTAGATTTTTCGGGAACCTATGCGCAGGTAGATCACTTGGGACGCCCTGGAATCAATACTACCCTTAGTTTTGATATGGAAGGGGAAGCCAGCATCAAGGATGCCCACAATACAACGATCCCTTCCGAAATGACCGCTAATTTTCAAGCAGGATTTCAGGCCAGATTGGAACAGTACCATGATGTATATGCCCTGAAACTTGGTTTGGATCCAGCGGCAGTAGATTATGAGAACAATATTCTTGGTTTGGATGCTGCCACCCTTACGACGGTTTTGGCCGCAGATGTATTGGAAGTTTCCCCAGACTTGCCCACAACATATTTCAATCCCGGTACTGATTTTGACAACGATGGACGGATTCTCGTCCCGGATGGCGATGAGGTCGCTCTGACCGGTAGACATCCCAATGACGATATCATAGATGTTTCCTTGATATTGTTCTTCGGGGGCATGGAAGGTACCCGTTTTAGTGGTCAAGATCTGGATGATGACGGAATGGCGGATCTGCCGAGACTGACCTCCGATGGGGTAGGACTCACTGCCACTATTTCTACAACTTTCCCTTATTTGGGAAATCCTGAGTAATTGCTATGAAAAGGAGGGGGAGGGGAGAAATCCCTTCCCTTTTTTTAAAACAACAACACACACATGATGAAAACAAACGCATATATCAGTCTATTTTTAGCTGGCCTGTTCTGCCTTTGCTGTGCCGAAGAGGACCAATTCAAGACAAAGAGGGAGGACTATGACCAATTTTTGATGGCAGAGCCTGTAAAAACCACTTCCAAGTATTTTGAGCTTTGGGACAATAAGATCATGCAGGATAGCGTACAATTGTTGAGCTTGGGAAATGTGGCCGGTGAATATACCCGTTTTTTTCAGGGAACAGGGGATATCAAGCATTTGAAGAAAGCAGAACAATCCTTGAAAAAGGCAGTGGACATTGCAGCTGTGGGAAAGGCAGGGTACCTAAGGGCCTTGGCCAGGAACAATATTTCCCAGCACCGGTTCAAGGAAGCATTGGAACTGGCAAGTGAGGCCATGAAAATGAGGAGCGGTGTGAATGCCACCCAAAGTCTCTTGTTCGACATACATATGGAACTAGGCAATTATGGGCAGGCACAATTGTACTTGGACAGTATACAGAACATGTCAGATTTTGGATACTTGATCCGTGTGGCAAAGTGGAACGACCACAAAGGAGATCTGCAGACTGCGATCCGTTTCATGGAAAAGGCAAAGGAGAAAGCGGAATCCTCCAACAATAGGAACCTGCTATTATGGTCCTATACCAACTTGGCGGATTTCTATGGACATGCGGGACGTATTGAGGAATCGTACCGGTTTTATTTGAAAGCATTGCACATGGATCCTCAAAATGCCTATGCCAAAAAAGGAATAGCATGGATCGTTTATTCCCATGAGCGAAATGGCCATGAGGCCCTTCGGATATTGGATTCGATCATCAAAAGAAACAAATCCCCGGAATACCATTTGTTAAAAGCGGAGATAGCTTCATTCCTGGACGATGAGACACTCCGGATGCAATCCTTGGACAACTACTATAAAAGTGTTGTGCAGGACGGCTACGGACAAATGTACAATGCCTACAATGTTGGTTTTTACTTGGAGATGGATGCCATGGATAGAGCGCTGCAGTTGGCAAAAGAGGAAGTAGTGAACAGGCCTACCCCGGAAACCTATGCTTGGCTGGCCTATAGCCTTTTGAAGGGGGGCGAAAAGGAGCGGGCACTGGAATTGGTAGAGGACTATGTCGATGGGCAAACTTTTGAGCCTGAAATTTTATTCTGCGTCGCCGAGATTTACAAGGCAAACGGACAGACCGAGAAGGTCAAGGAAATCAAAAAGGAGCTCCTTGGGGCGGTATACGAATTGGGGCCTGTCAAAGAATTAGGGATAGCCAGCCTATAGGACATTTTAAATTTTGCAAGGAGTGGTTTCCAAGTTTTCACTTGGTTGTTGTTTTCAAGGGTGTTCGGCCATGCTGGGCACCCTTGATCAATTCTCGATGATCTCTTCCTCATCCGAAGTGTCTTCGATGTCCTTCAAGATTTCTATCCCTTTTTGGATGACAAGGTTGGTAGGTATGGTGATCCTTCTCCCATCATCCGTGCGCATGAAGAGGTAAAAACCGCTGATGTCCTCCACTTTGCCGGTCCAGTCAAAATCCTTGTCCATGACCCTGATCCGATCGCCCAATCTCAAAGGATGGCTAAAAAACAAGATGACGCTTGCGGTCAAATTGGAAAGGATGGACCACTGGGCCACAAAGCCAACCCCCAAAATGGCCAGAACGGAAGACAGAAAAAGAGAAAAATCCTTTAGATTGACACCCCATATCAATGAAATCCCGACAAAGGCCAAAATGTAAAAAATCAAATTGCTCAGGTAGAAAATGATCTTTCGACTGTTCATGTCGATGGAACTGCTCTTGCCATATCTTCTAATGCCTCTTTTGGTCAAGGTGTTCAGTAACAAAATGAAAGCCAGCAGGATAACCGTGAACAAAATCTCGGTTTTAAAAGACATTGGGTCTATCATGGGATGTTCTTGCTATTTTTGGGTTAACTTATGCTCTAAACTACAAATAACCCATTTCACTTGCATAACAATGGAGACAGAATTTGAAAAAAATACATGGGTGATCAATTACTCCCTGGACAACTATGACAACCGCCAATTCTCCTTGCAGGATGACATCATCCTCTCCAAAGGGGACAAATCGATTACGTGGGTCAATACCTATGGCCTGGAATATATGGATGAGTTCAGAAAGATGGTCCTGGAAAATAATTTGGACGATTTTCTGCTACGGCTTCTCTTAAACCAAAAGATGGGCAACAAGGTAATCGAACTGGAGGAGCAGCTCTTTGTGGCCGCCAGGATCGTGAAAACGGAGCATGATAGTCTGGAATCCGAGCAGATCTTCTTTGTAGTGGCCAAGGATTTCATTTGGTGCATTCAGGAGAAAAGAGGGGACCATTTTGATTGGATCCGTCAGCGCATCTTTGAAAATAAGGGGATCATCAGGAAAAAGCGTGCGGATTATCTATTGTTTTTCATCTTGGAGACCTTGATCACCAATTATAAGGACAAATATGAAGAAAGCGTTTTGATGGACAATACCTTGGATGTCATCATGAAGCGCGAACCCACCCCTCAGTTCATGTTCGATGTGGAGCAGAAGAAATCCATGATCAATGAGTTCAAAAAGGCGTCCATTGGACTTAGGGACATCATCATAAAACTGGAAAGGGTGGAGATGAAGGGTTTCCACAACAAATATTTCAGTGAACTCAGGGAACAGATCAATGGTTTGACCAACGATATCGATTCGGATATCCACGAATTGGAGAGCCAGATCAACCTTTTTTTTAGTATCCAGGGCCATCGTTTGAACGAGGTGATGAAAACATTGACCATTTTTTCGGTCATTTTCATACCCCTTACTTTTTTGGCCGGGATTTATGGGATGAACTTCGAAAACATTCCAGAGCTCCGATGGCCCAACGGGTACTTCATCCTTTTGGGGTTGATGCTGGTCGTCACCATTGTTTCCATCATCATATTCAAGCGGAAAAAGTGGTTCTAAAGCCATAGTCCCCTAAAGTCCTTTTTTCCTTTCATCTGATTTTCAAGGGATATATGGCTCCTGTTGTTCATATCCTATGACAAACATCATATATCTGGAGAGCCTCTAGGATTAGTTTTGTCCCATCTTAAAATAACAGTACAATGAGAAAGACAATACTTTTTGCAGTGATGGCATTTATGGGATTTTCAAACTTTGTAATGTCCCAAGATTCACCCACCAATGACTTTGACAAATGGCAATTTAGATTGAGGGGCATAGTGGTAGCTCCAGATGAAGGAGCTGACATAGAGGCCATAGGCGGGGACGTTTCCATATCCACCTCCGTTGTCCCCGAATTTGATATTACCTATTTTTTTACAGAAAATTGGTCGGCGGAACTTATCTTGGGAACTACGAAACACGATGTGGAAGCCATTGGTACAGCTGCAGGGGATATCGATTTGGGCAGCGTCTGGCTTTTGCCGCCAACATTGACCGGACAATACCATTTCACTGGCGGCAACCTCGTTCCTTATTTGGGTGCCGGCGTAAACCTCACGCTTTTTTATGGTGTGGATGAGGGACCTGTGGCAAATGATGTAGAATATGATACGGCAGTAGGTTTTGCACTGCAGGGTGGGTTCGATTTCATGCTGAATGATAAGTGGTTCTTGAACTTGGATATTAAGAAACTCTTCTTGAACACTACCGCCACCGTAGATGCAACTACGGCTTTGGGCGCTACTGTGGAAGCAGATGTGGATATAGACCCATGGATCTTTGGATTTGGAGTGGGCCTTAAATTATAGTAGGGTTATTGCGCTTTATTTAGGTGATGAAGGCAGTCCAAAAAATTGGACTGCTTTCTTTTTTAAGATTATGTTACCTGCCTACGGCCCCCAAGGTATACAACTGCTCCAAGGTAGGGGATTCGCTTCCGCCCTCGGGTTCCAATGTAATTCCGAATGCCTCGGACTCGTTGGCGTTCTCGAGCGTGAAAAGCTTGCTCTCAGTTGAGATAAAATTATCCAAAAGGCCAATGCTGGTAGGAGTTAGGGGGTCCAGTTTCAAGGACCATACCTGATAGGTGAATCCCGTTGGAGGTTCTGGCAACCCCTGCGCATCGATGACTACCTTGTTTTCCGCCCTGTCCCAATAGGCCTTGGCATAGGATTCTGGGGAGACGGCCTGTCCACCCAGGGCAATCACAGTAACATTCTGACCTCTAAGCATTTCCAGGAACGTTTCTTGTCGGGCAGCCTTCTCCTTGATGTCGGACAACGTTTCTTCCAAGTTCTGTTTTTCCTGATTTGAGACTTCTATTTCCGATTTGAGGTTGTTGTTTTCCGTATAGACCCACAATAGACCCGCCGCAAATAGCAAAGAGGCGGCCCAGCCCAGATAGCTGCCCCAAGGAGCCTTCTTCTTGGAAGTGGGCGGAACAAATGTGATCACATCGTCCAACTCGGCCCCGATTCTCTTGAACCCATCCTTGGGCAATCCAGGAGAAGTGGTGCGGGCGAGTTCCATAATGGTAGCCTCAATGGCCTCAATCTCCATTTTTATTTCTGGATATTCTTCCGCATACCGATGTACCTCTAAGTTTTCTTCAGGGGTAAGTGCCCCCGCAACATAGAGTTCCAAAATACCTGATGCTATGTACTTTTCAACTTCCATAACTTACGCCATATTCTTCCGGATCTCGGAAAGACAGCTTCTAATACGTGTTTTTATGGTGCCGACTGGTGCTTTGAGCTCCTCTGCGGCTTCCTTTTGTGTGTACCCTTTGAAATAAAGCAAGTCTATCAACAGAATGCATTTATCCTTGAGCCCTTTCAATAGGGACATCAGGCCAATAGTATCCACTTTATCGTTCAGATCCTCACTGTTTTCATAGATACCTACGAGAGATTCGACAGAGAGGTTTTTCTTTTGGTTTTTATGGCTTTTTGAGCGCAGTTCATCGATCGCTGTGTTTCTGGCGATATTCAAAATCCATGTAAAAAAGCGGCCTTTTGAGGTGTCGTATTGGTCAGATTTTGTCCAGATCTTGACAAATACGTCCTGACAAAGTTCCTGGGAGCGTTCGGGGTCCTTGAGAATGATATTGATGGCCCCGCATAGATTTTCCGCATACATATTGTATAGTGCCTCAAAAGCAGCTCTATCCTTTTTCTGAAATCGTTCTATGAGGTTGTCCAATTGCATAGCCTATGGCTAAAGATATGAAAAGTCGGATAAGATAAGGTTATTCGATGTTGATTCCTTTCATCACCAATACTTTCCACTCGGGATGTTTTTGGAGGTACTTGGCCACAAAGGGACAAAGGGGAATTAGGGTCCAATCCTGTTCCTTGATGTGTTCCAAGGTCTGTTTGATGAGTTCCGAGCCGATGCCCTGTCCTTCATAACCTACGGGGACTTCAGTATGGGTAAGGTATATCTTTTCTTTTGCCTTGATGTATTCGATTTTTGCAATGTCGCCATTGTCCAATTCAAACTGGAACCGTTTGGCGTTTTCATTGTCCACAAGTTGGTGTTTCTTTTCCATATTTTTTTGGCGGGCTGTTAACGGTAACTCAGTGCTCCGGACGGGCATTTTGAGATTTGGTGTTTCAGTTCATCGGTTGCGGCGTTTTCAACTTTTATCCAAGGTTTCTCTTTGGGATTATAGACCTTGGGCAACAATTTCACGCATACTCCGGCATGTTGGCATAGCTCAGGCTTCCATACCACCGTTATTTCCCCATTGGGATATTCTTTCACAGTGTCCATATATCGTTTTGTTATGGGAAGAAAAAAGAGCTGCTTCGAGGCAGCTCTTTTCCATATTGTTTATTATTGGATGATACCGGTACAGGAAACCCTGGCTCCTGCGTCACCGCTGGGCTGCGAGGTGTAATCATCCACTCCTTGGTGAACAATGACTGCCTTGCCCAAAATGTTCTTGGTTTCGTCATCGCAGCCAATGCACCATTCGCCAGTGGCAAAATCCACCGTTGCGTTTCCTTCCGCATCTGCCACAAAATTGCCTATATCTCCCTTATGGTAGCCTTCTTCTGCTCCCCATTTGCCATGGGGCTGAAAAGTAGGGTTCCAGTGCCCGCCAGTGGATGTCCCATCCGCGGAGGAACAATCGGCTTTTTCGTGGAGGTGTATGGCGTGCTCACCTTCTGAAAGACCACTGAATGTTGCTTTCATGATCACTTTTCCGTTATCTTCGGTAAAGGTGACCTCTCCTGCCACATTACTGTCGCTCTTCGGCTCCATTTCAAAAGTTATCTTTTGCGACTCTACGACCTCAATCGCCTCTTCAACGACCTCTTCCGCTTCCGAGGTGGCTTCTTCGGCTTCCTTTTTTGCTTGTTTGCAACTAAAGGACATGGTCAATATAAGTCCCAATGCTATTGCTTGTAATTTTTTCATTGTAAGAATTTTTAGGTTCATGACTAAGTTACTCATTATTTAGGGAGGTGTCAACCCTTTTGTCCATAGTATTTTTTATGACTTCTTTTTGTTGAAAAGTCCCCTAAGGTCAGGATTGTAGAACACGGCGACCTGCAAGCGATCATATACGGCATTGGGGAACTGGTTGCGCATGTATCCCAATTGTACACTGCTGTTCTCCGTAACGTTCACACCAACAGCCGCATAGAGTCGGTTCTGCCCGAAAAGGTCGTCTTGAAGGTTGATGAACAACTCATCATAAAAGTTCAGGTAGAAGGTATTGGTGAGGGGGAGGGCCATCTGTATACGATAGCGGGCCCTGTGCTGTGTGTCCGTGGCATCACCAAAATCCAAAAAGCGTTGCTCCAAACGGTAGCGGTGCTCAAAAAGTAATTCCCATACCTTATTCTTTAGAATAAACTGTTCAAAGATCCGGTGCTCTATACTGTTGACCTCACCGGGTATTTCCCCAAAGGAGTTGTCAGTATCGATATAACCATAACCCAAGGTGGCTATGGCACTGGGGTCGATGTGGTAATTGAGCCCTGTGCGCAAGAGCAATTGATTGAAATTGTTGGTGGTCTCATAATACCGGGCCTGTGCCTCGGTATGTATACTGAGCCGCTCGGAAACCTTGTTGGTGCCAAAGTACATGTACCAAGCTCCCCATTTATCCTCTCCGGGTTGTTGGGCATTTGAAACCATCGATACAAACAATACGAATAGGGGCACTATTTTTTTGATCATAAACTTCCATCTTTAATTGGTGTACCTTGTTCTTCTTTTTTTAGGTACACATCCAAAAACTCCAATATTTTGCTGTACGCTTCTATTTGGTTCTCTTTTTTCACAAATCCATGCCCTTCGTCCTCAAAAAGCACATACTCCACGGGCACTCCATTTTTGCGAACCCCGGCCACTATTTCATCGGATTCGACCTGGAGAACCCTTGGGTCTTGGGAGCCTTGGAGCACAATGAGCGGTTTGGTCACCTTGTCCGTGTGGAAAAGCGGAGAAATCTGCTTCAGCCGCACAGAATCCGCACTATAGGGGTCTCCCAGTTCCTTGTAGAGAGCATCTTTGAAGGATTCCCACCACGGTGGAATGCTTTTTAGGGTCCTCATCCAGTTGGTCACCCCGAACAGGTTTACGCCCACATCAAACTCTTCCGGCGCATAGGTGAGGGCAGCCATGGTCATGTAACCACCATACGATCCTCCGATGATACCGATCTTCTCGCCATCGATGTCCGGTTGTTGGGCCAACCAATTTTTGCCCTCCACACAATCCTTGAGGTCTTTGTCTCCATGGTTGAGGTCATCCATTTGGTAGAACGTTTTTCCATATCCACTACTTCCACGGTTGTTCACGGCCAATACGGCATAGCCGTGGTTCACCAAATATTGGATAAAGGCACTGAAATTTTGTCGCGATTGCCCACCTGGACCACCATGTACCCATACCAAGGCCGGTACAGGGTTTTCTTCGGAAGCTTGATGGGGCTTGTAATAAATGGCCGGGATTTCCACCCCATCAAAGGATTTGTAACGGATCACCTCTGCTTTGACGAGGTCTTGGCCCTGTATTTCGGGATTCAGGACATCCGTAAGTTGTTTCTGTTCCTTGGTCTCCAAGTTGTACACGTATAGATTGGAGGGAGTGTGTGAGCCACCTGCGTAGAAACGCATCATCTTTTCATCATCTGAAAAGGCGACACTGGTGACTTCCATATTCTCTATTTTGGGAAGTTCTATGTTTTTTCCCGTAGCCACTTCCATTACTTCTATGGTGTTTTTGGCATCCTCGTTGATGTACGTCACTTGGTAGGTTCCGTTATCGGTAAAACCGATTCCGACAATGTCCCAATCCCGTTCCATGGCCTTTTCATAGGAACCATCATCCAATTTGTACTTCATCAAATAAGAAAATTCATTTCCATCATCAGTGGTGTAGTAGAGAGCACTGCCATCGGGCGAAAAATCCTGTCCGCTATTGCCACTTTGGTTTTTGTTGATCTTGGTGAGTTCCTTGGTTTCCAGATTGTACAGGAACAGGTCACTATCATTGGTGTTGATGGATTTGCTGAGCGCCACATATTTTTCGTCCGGAGAAATGACATTGATGTCATATCCAGCATCGTTTTGATAGATCATGGTGGGAGCCATAGTTTCTAGGTCCATTTCATAGAGGTCCATGAACCGATTGTCCCTTTTGTTAGAGGCATAGAAAAAGGAGGTATCGTCGGTTGCCCAATCGTAGAACAATGATCGCGCCCCTTCGTCCGGTGTCAGGTCTTTGTGGCTGCCATCGGTCTCCCGCATATAGATGTGGTAGATTTCATCCCCATTGTTGTCCATTCGGAACAGCATGCGCTCATCTTTTGGAAAATAGGAAATGGAAAAGACGGACGAACTGTCAGATTGGGTCACTGGCAACATATCCCCGCCCGAAGCCGGAACGGTGTACATGTTATAGATTCCAGAACGGTTGCTCGAAATCAGCAATTTGCTTTTGTCCGGAGAGAAGCTTCCTCCGCTGATGGCCTCATTGTCCATCATCTGGGCAATGGTGTAGGTCTGCATGGTTTCCGCTATGGACGGTTCTTTTTTTTCTTCCTTGCAGGCCCAGACCAGGGACACAAGGGCAATGATTGTTAATTTTTTCATTTTGCTTCAGTTGATTTTGTTGGAAAAAGGAAAACTGACCTGAAAATATCAGTACAGGGGAGCGTGGTTCTCATTTTACACGTTGTTTAGTTTTTCTAAAGATACCAAAAACAGTATTAAGGTATGTTTGTGCGCAACAGGATTCTGATGGATGCCCTTCGGAACAAAACGTTATTCTAGGGTAGCGCTGTCCAGAAGCTGTTGTAACTGCTCCTTGGAAAATACTTGGGTCCCCTTGACCACGGAATATTGCTTTTGGGTCTGGGTGATATCTTCCAACGGATTCCCCTCCAGAATAACAAGATCGGAGACCTTTCCTTCGGAAATGCCACCATAATCTTCGGTCTGTTTCAAAAATTGGGCTCCGTGATAAGCGGATGTGCGCAAAGCGTCCAATGGGGAAATACAGTTGGCCACCATGGCTTCCAGTTCCTTGTGCAGTGAAACTCCGGGGTAGACATAGGAGTTGAAGGCACCACAATCAGAGCCTGCGAGCAAGGACACGCCGGCCGTATCGAGGGATTTGGCCAATTTCCCGAAAAAGGCATCCAATTGTTTTCGGCTTTCCCGTGTTTCCTCGGAGGCATTCAGGGCGCCTCTGATCCTTCCCTCGTAGGTTTTTACGAGACCTCTGCCCATGTATTTCAAGTAAGGGTCGTTGGAATGGTCCACTTCATCCAAATAGCTCAGGGTTTTTCCAATATGGAGGGTAGGCACTACAAAAACATGGTTCTCTTTCAACTGGTTAAAGGTATTTTGCGCAACACTATCCGTGTAAGCATCCATAAGGGCAGGCATGGCGCCCCAAAACCCCATTTCCCCCGTCTTCATTTTTTCGGTGACCTCCTCTTCGTTGCTGGCGCAGCCTTTCATGATGTAGTAGAGATGCTCGATACCGTCCATCCCAGCTTCGATGGTTTCGCCCAAGGTTACGGTAAAGGGCATGTGCCCCGATACGACCAGACCTCTTTCCTTGGCACCTTCAATGGATTTGAGGTAGTTTTCCGCAGAAATCCTGCTGTCGTAGAGCTTTACAAAATCCACCTGCAATTTTTCCAAGGAATCCAGGGCATTTTGTACATCCTCATCGGATTGGACTTCCAGCGAACCTGCCCAAGAGGAATTGGGGCCGTCAATTTTGGGCCCGGCGGTGAAAATGGTGGGGCCTACCAACTTTTCCTCTGCAATCTGTGATTTCCAATCCATAACGGAAGGGGTAAGGTCACCTCCCGCATCGCGCACCGTGGTGACACCATTGGCGATAAAGAGCTTTAGGAAGTTCTTATTGTTGGCTATGAGGGAATCGCCGCCCCTCAAATGGATGTGGTTGTCCCAAAAACCAGGCAATACGTATTTTCCTGTTGCATCGATGGTGGAATCAACTTCAAAGGCTTGCTCACTTTTTGCTGTTTTGATGGCTTTGATCTTGCCGTTCAAGATATAGATGTCCTGAACCTCGACCTCTCCCGTTTCCAAATGGATGACATTGGCATTCGTGATGGCCAGGTCCACTTTTTCCTTGTTCTCGGTTTGGCAGGCGGTCGACAATAGGATCAATAGTGCAAAACAATATAGTGCGGGGTTGGTCTTCATGGGGGTCATTAGTTTCTATATTTTATATTTTTTTCAGAGAGTTCCACGATTTCTTGGATTCGTTTTTCCCGTGTTTCTTCCCGTTTGGCCTGGTTCAACCAATAGAGGTAGCCTTTTTGTTGCCCAGGGGTAAAACCTTGGAAGTTATTGAGGGCTGCCTTGTTTTTATTGAATGCTTTTTGCAGGTCTTTAGGGACCACGCCGTTTTCCACATCGTCCAGTTCTGTCCAAGAACCGTTCTCTTTGGCCAGTTCAATGGCTTGCACACCACTTTGGTGCAACAACCCATCGGCTTCCAGTTCCTTGATGTGGTCTTTGTTCACTTTACTCCACGTGCTTTTGGGCTTTCTGGGGCAGAAATACTGTCTTCTTCTCCCGTCCCCAAGGCTTTTTACGGTGCTGTCAATCCACCCATAGCAAAGCGCGACCCTCACGGCTTCTTCCCATCGCATACTTTTCTTATGATGGTCCACCTTATAGAAGATAAGATAGACACCGGTATAGGTGGAATGGTTCTCATGTAGCCACTCGCGCCACTCGGCATCATTTTTAAAGTAATGTTCAGGGTGTTTTTCCAAATCAGACTTTTTGGGTCTCTATATAAAAATTCTTGTCAAACTTCAGCTCTGTGCTGTCCATGGCTTCCGTTTTCCATTCCGCACTGGGGAACAACCATTTTTCCTTTCCATCGACAAAAACACGGACGGGCATATCAAAATCTTCCACGACATCCACATACCGATACTTGATGGTGCCATCTCCCAACTGATATTCCAATTTGGGAATCATGGTGGTACGCAGGTATTGGTTGAAAAATGCCGAGAGGTCTTTACCTGTTTTTTTGCTGATGTAGTCCTCAATCTGTCCTGTGGTCACCGTTTGATGGTAAAAATCTTTGTTGAGTCCGCGAAGGACCTGTCTCCATTGTTCATCATCTTCCACCAGTTGGCGCAAGGTGTGCAGGATATTGGCCCCTTTGTAGTACATGTCGCCAGAACCTCCTCGGTTCACGCCATAAGGACCTATGATCGGTCTGTCATTTTGAATGTTGGCCCGTGTGCCCACAACATACTCCGCAGAAGCTTTTCTTCCAAAATGGTAGTCCAGATACAGGTTTTCGGAGTAGGCAGTGAACCCTTCGTGTACCCACATATCGGCAATGTCTTTGTAGGTGATGTTATTGGCAAACCATTCATGGCCCGCTTCGTGTATGATGATGAAGTCAAATTTGAGCCCCCAGCCCGTCCCGGACAGGTCCCTGCCCAAATATCCATTTCCGTATTGGTTGCCATAGGTGACGGAGCTTTGGTGTTCCATGCCCAAGTAGGGCACCTCTACCAGTTTGAAGCCATCCTCATAAAAAGGGTAGGGGCCGAACCAATGTTCAAAGGCCCTGAGCATCATCGGGGCTTGGGCAAATTGTATCTTGGCTTTTTCCAGATTCTCGGGAAGCACATAGTAGTCCACATCCAAAGTGCCATTTTCTCCTTCATACTTTTCTCCAAAATGCACATAGTTGCCAATGTTCACATTCACTCCGTAATTGTTGATGGGATTGGCCACAAACCAGTGATAGGTTTTTTGATCGCCCATTTCGTCCACCTTTTCCAGTTTTCCGTTGGATACATCCATCAGGTCTTTGGGAACGGTCACACTGATACGCATACTGTCCACTTCGTCATACATGTGGTCCTTGTTGGGCCACCAGACACTGGCGCCCAGTCCTTGGCACGATGTGGCCACGAAGGGATTGCCATTGGAGTCCTGTTTCCATGAAAAACCACCGTCCCATGGGGCCCTTACAGCTTCTCTGGGATGACCTGAATATTCAATCTTGAGTTCATTGAATTCACCGGGCACTTGCTTTTTCTTCAATTGGATGAAGTGTGCATTCCCCTCAGAGGTGAATTTCAATTTTTTTCCATCTTGGGTGATGGCGCTTATCTGCATGGGTTCCTGAAGGTCTATCTGGAGCACCTTGGCGCTTTCCAAGACCTTATAGCGAACAATGTTATGGCCCGAAATGAACTTTTCAGCAGGGTCGACCGTTACGTTCAGATGGTAATAGTTCAGGTCCCACCACTCGCGTTCAGGGGTTATGCTCCCCCTTAGGGTATCCTGTCGGGTGAAATTCTGGGCGGATGCCAATCCCATGCCCAGTAGGCATGTCGCTAAAATGAAATAGTGTTTCATGTGTGTTTTTTAAGGCTTTCAGTTGGTGTTCAAAGTGATATTTCGCTATATTTCTATCTAAGGATCTTATTGGGAAAAACAACGGGACTTTCATGACCATCCTGTCCAATGGCCGCAACCCCAAAGAAGAAATTGTCAATGACGATGCCTTCCAACGTATGCTCGGTCACATCTCCCACATATCTGTAATTGTCCCAAGTAGGGGAAGTAGTGTCCCTCCAATAGATTTTATATCCCACGGCACCATCCACCTTGCTCCATCTTAATTTGGCGTTGGGCTCCACGATTCCACCGATTTCCACTGTTTCCGGAGCTGGAGGGCCCCAAGCAATGGATGCAAGGTTGATTGCGTTCACGGCGGTGAGCTTTTTGGCGTACCCAAAATTGACATGCTCCAACACATCGCCATAGGCGATACCATCTTCCACACGGATATCTTGATGCTGTTGGGTATAGTTTTCATGGGCCTCCATGATGCGGATGCCAGCAAACCCGGCATCATTGAAGGGTCTGTGGTGACCACCACGCCCAAAGCGATCCAATCGATAGATCATCATGGGGTTCATTTCGGGCATATAGGTCTTTGTGGTGTGGTAGACATAACGTGCCAGTTGACGGGAAATACCATCCACCTCGCCACCATAAAACCGTCGGGCATTTCGTTGCTGTTCGGTCTCCGTGGGAGGCACGGGTTCTGAGAAAATCCGGAAATCCCTATTGCTGACCACGCCATCCACTCCGGTAATGTTGCCGATCATGTCGTTGTTCAGGATGCCGACAATGTCCCATCCTTTTTCTTTGGCATGGGCCGCCAATCCTTTTCCGCCATAAAGACCCTGCTCTTCGCCCGATAGCCCTACATAGATGATACTGCTTTCAAATTGGTATTTGGAAAGGACACGTGCCGCTTCTAGGGTGCCTGCCATTCCACTGGCATTGTCATTGGCCCCCGGCGAATCCGAAGTGAAATCGGCAGGATCACTGACACGGGAATCGATATCGCCGCTCATGATGATGAATCGGTTGGGGTATTTGGTGCCTCTTTGGATGGCCACCACATTCACCACCCAAACATCGTGCACAATTCGGGCATTGTCTCCTTTTTTCACCAAATCTTTTTGATAGAAAACTTCCAAGCAGTCATTGCAGTTGGAGGAAATCTGTTCGAATTCCGATTTTATCCACCGTCTGGCAGCCCCAATGCCCCGGGTTTGGGAAACGGTGTCGCTCAGGGTGTGCCTTGTGCCAAAATTGGCCAGGGTGGTTACATCTTTTTCAATCCTCTCCGCAGATACCGAATTAATGATGTCATAGATCCGAGGGTCGGTTTGGGCGAAACCCAAGGTTGTAAAGAGTAAGAGAAGTAATGTACAAATAGGCTTCATGATGCAGAGGTTGGTTTTAAATTGGGAAACTATAAAAAATTATTGGATGAAGGTGACTTTTGAGATTTTTCCATTTTCCACTTCGTAAATGGCCACGGCAGACTCGGTGGTTCCATTGGCGACCACGGATTCTTCGTCGATCACTTTGTTGCCGATGACAATCCTTTTCTTGATATCGCAGTGCAGATCAGGGGTGTTTTCAAAGAATGCCCTATACTGCGCCGACATAGTTTTTTTTCCCTCAGACAGCAATTTATCTGGGTGCATGTACAATTTGACGTTATCCGAATAAGTGTCCATGAATGCATCGATATCCCTTGCATTATAGGCATCCAACTGCTCTTGGACTATGGTTTCCGTATCGGCAGTGGGCTGGTCCGGAAAAATAAAGGTCATGGAGGTGATGAGGCCGTTCTTCACTTCGTAAAGCGCCACTTGGTGTCCTTTTCTACCATCCACCAAGGTGGTTTCCTCGTCTATCACCTTATTGCCTATGACGATACGCTTGACCACTTCCACACTAGATTTATTGGTGTTGGCGAAAAAGCGCTCATAACTTTCTGTCATTTTGGTTTTTCCCAGGTACATGGTCTCTTTAGGGAACCGCTGCACCAGAACATTATCGGAATAGCAAGAGATGAAACCTTCTAAATCCTCCTTGTTGAAGGCTTCTACTTGCCTTTGCACGACCATGGCCGGGGATTCATCGGCGACAAAAGCCAATCGGGTTTTGCTTTGGTTTACGGAAATCCGGCTGATGTTGTTGATTTCTTCTTGCTGAAACGTCAGAATGGACTCCCATTCCAGACCCGAAGCAGTATCCATGACCAGTAATGTTTTTCCGGCTCCCGTAATGATGCTATTCTGGTCCAACCAGCATATATCCTCTTGGTTTTGATAGGTGTCCGCAATTTTTTGGGATATGCCCGTTTCGGGGTCCAAAGACTTGATTTCCCATGTTTTGTTGGCCTTTGCTATAAAGCTCACCAACCGGGTTCCCGGGATGTTGTGTAGAGATCTGCCCACATTTTTTTGCACACTGCGGGTAGTGTTTTTTTCCATGTCGAGGACCATCAGGTCCATGCGATTTTCCACCAAGACTGTGGCCACAAGGATATGGTCGTTGAACCAGACATGGTACCCAATCTTTAGATTGGTGATCGGGGTTGAGTCGCCCGTTTTTAGGTCATATTCATACAAACGTTGCAGCCCGTCCAAATCTAGGCGGATGGCAGAGATGGCATTTTTGCCAGGAATCCTTAAGGGGGAATATTCGCTTCCGGTCGGGGTGTTGGTGAGCCAAGAAGTGGTGCTGCCCAAGTTGATGTTGAACCGGAGTATGTCCGTCTGTCCTTCCCTTGTGGATGAGAACAGTACGGTATCATCATCCCAAAAGGAGGGTTGGTTGTCATACCCTTCATTGTTGGAAATGTTCTTTGGGTTGGACAATAACGGGGTCCCGCTTTTCAGAGTCAGGTCAAAAAGATAGACTTCCGTGTTGGCCTGGGCGTTGGCCAAGGCATATGTCAAAATGAAGACTGTGGTAAAAAGTCTTTGGATCATGGTTGTACAAACCGTTTTAAAAGTTCCCTTACTTTATTGGTGCTCTCCACATGGTACTTGGCCTGCGTTTTTTTCAGTCCTACTTTCACCGTAATGGCCGAATCCGGTAGTTCTTGGAACATGAACTCGTCCGTCCAGTCATCTCCTATAGCGAACACAAAATCATAATCGTCCTCGCCCAGCATACGAACGGCTGCCCTTCCCTTGTTCACATTGCTGCTCTTCACTTCCATGACCTTGTTGCCATTGAGCACGCTAATATCGTCATTACCGATGAGACTTCTGAGTACCGTATTCAGTTCTGTGGCCCTTTTTTCACCAAAATCGGGATCCGTGTTCCTATAGTGCCAGGCCAGGGAATAGTTCTTTTCCTCGATGAACGAACCGGGGGTCCTATCTACAAACGATTCCAAGACGGGGCGTATTTTTCCCATCCAGTCGCCTTTTACCTGCTCCAGCATCCTAAAGTCTTCACCGTCCTTGGAAATCCAGACCCCATGTTCCACGATCATGTTGTATTTTTTGGGAAGGAACCACTTGCCAAAGGTCTGTTTGTCCCTTCCACTGATCAAGAATAAGGTAGTATTGTCCTGGTTGTGCAATTGGTCCAGCAGGTCATATAGTTCTTCATCTGGGGAGGCTTTTTGGGGATCTTTGTGGAAACCTGCCAAGGTGCCGTCATAGTCCAAGAACAAGAGCCGTTTTTTGGCCTCGGAATACCGATCGGCAATTCTGGTCAGGATTTCCTTGGACATTTTTTCTGAGACAAAAGCCCGTCCCAAATCCCTTTTTTCGTTTAGAGCGGTCATGAATTCATTGGCCCAGACCTCCACATTGTAGCGTTCCAAACGGTTTTGTAGAAAGGTGTTGCGGTTGACCTGTTCTTCCACAGGCATATTGATGGCCTGTTTCAGGGTGTCGGCCTGCTCTTCAAAATTATTGGGGTTGATGAGGAGGGCCTCGTTCATTTCATAGGCAGATCCAGCCATTTCGCTCAAGATCAACACTCCGGTCCTGTCCGTTCGCGTGGCAATGTATTCCTTGGCCACAAGGTTCATTCCGTCCCTAAGGGGTGTCAGCCAGGCTATATCGCTGGAAGTGTAGAGGTCAATGAGGTTTTCAAAAGGCAATGAGCGGTAGAAATACCAAATCGGGGTCCAGTTGACCGTGGAAAGCTCCCCATTGATCCTTCCTACCAGTTCATCTATCTCCCTTTTCAGCAATTGGTACTGGGGCACATTGGACCTTGAGGGGACGGCAAGGATGATCAAACGTACCTTTTCCTGGTACTCAGGGTATTTCTTCAAAAAGTATTCAAAGGCATTCAGCCGTTTGGCGATTCCCTTGCTGTAATCCAACCGATCTATGGAAAGAATGAGTTTGGTATCTGGGGCAGAGGCCTTGTGGCTGTCCAGTCGTAGTTGAAAATCACTTCTGTCCTTGCTGCTCTTTTGACCATGGTCCTTTGCGGCATCGTGGAATTTCTTATAATCGATCCCCATGGGAAAAGAGTCCACTTTGATGGCCCTGTTGTCCATATAGATTTCATTGAAACTCACCTCCAGTCCCAACAACCTTCTCACTGAGCTCAAAAAATGCCTTTCGTAGTCATAGGTATGGAAACCGATGAGGTCGGAGCCCAACAACCCCTCCAAAATTTCTTCCCTCCAAGGTAGTGTCCTAAAGATTTCATAGGAGGGGAAGGGAATATGCAAAAAGAAACCGATGGAAGTGTCGGGGCGTTTCTCCCGGACCATTTGCGGCACCAGCATCAGTTGGTAGTCATGCACCCAAATGGTGTCGTCCTCATCCGATTTTTCTATGATGGCATCGGCAAATTTTTGGTTGACGGATTTGTATGTGTCCCAAAAATCAAGTTCAAACTCGGAATATTCCAAAAAATAATGAAAGAGGGGCCATACAGTACGGTTGCTGAACCCAAAGTAGAAACCGTCTATTTCTTTGGAGTTGAGTTTTACCTTGGCACAGCCATTTTCTGTTAGGGCCTTGTCGATCTTGCCTTCCAGTTCGGGAGGGGTCTCCTCGTCCGTGAGCCCAGACCAACCTATCCATAGGCTCTCACCTCCGCTGTGGACGGATTTCATCCCTGTGGCCAGACCTCCAACGCTGGGAATGGCATTGATGGAGCCATTGCTGATTTGCAATTGAACAGGTAGCCGATTTGAGATTATGATAGTTTTGCCCATAAAAGGATGGTTTTTGAAAGGTTTTAAAATTAAGTTTCTTTAAATTTCGGGAAATTCGACCGCAAAAACAATTCACATTAAACCTTTTCAGAATAATTGATGTATGGACAACTTAAATTATGGAATTATTGGCAATTGCAGAAGTGCGGCCTTGATCTCCAAAACAGGTTCCTTGGATTGGTGCTGTCTGCCAGAGTTCGATTCCACTTCGGTATTCGCAAAATTGCTGGATGAGGAAAATGGGGGGAGCTTTGGGATAGAGCCCGTGGGCAACTACGAAATAGACCAACAATACCATAGGGACACTGCCATATTGGTCACACGTTATGCAAATGGCCATGATGTTTTTGAAGTGATGGACTTTATGCCCCGGTATCTGAAAAGGGATGGGAAATACCATGCCCCGCCAGAAATTATCAGGTATATCAAATATGTCTCCGGCAAACCCAAAATACGTGTGACCTACGATCCCAAATTGGAATATGCCATGGGGGAGACCACTCACTATATCAAAGAGGATTTTGTGGCAAGCCTCACCCATCAGGAAAAATACGATACCCTCTTCCTATATACTTCCTTTGAAAAGGAAAGCGTTCTCAATGGTGAGGAATTGGTCTTGGAAGAAGATGGGTATTTCCTTATCTGCTACAATGAAAAAATACTAAGGCCTACCACTGTAAAAATAGCCTTGGAATTGGAACGCACCAAGGTATATTGGTTGGACTGGGTGCACAAGGCCCCTAGCTATGACAAGTTCAACGATGAGATCATGCGAAGTGCCATCACTTTGAAGATGCTTACTTACGACAAGACAGGGGCTGTGCTGGCCGCTGCTACCACATCGCTGCCCGAGACCATTGGGGAAGTGCGTAATTGGGACTATCGTTTTTGCTGGATCAGGGATGCCTCCATGGTGATCAAGGTGGTTTCCGAATTGGGCCATAAAAATTCCGCGAAGCGCTATCTTCAATTTATCATAGACCTGATGCCGGACAAGGACGAAAAGCTCCAAATCATGTACGGCATCAACAAGGAAAAGAAACTCACGGAGAAGTCCCTGGACCATTTGGCCGGCTACAAAGGTTCCAAGCCCGTGCGCGTGGGCAATGCGGCCTATAAGCAGAAACAGAACGACATCTATGGTATTTTGATGGATGTGATCTATGAGCAACTGATGAAGTTCAGCAACGACATCGAAAATGGGGAAGAGCTTTGGAGCATCACCAAGGGCATTGTATGGATCGTGGGCAAACACTGGAGGGAACCGGACAAGGGCATTTGGGAATTTCGTGGCGAGGACAGGCATTTCACCTTTTCCAAAGTACTGTGCTGGGTGGCCTTGGACAGGGCCATAAAGGTGGCCAAAATGTTCGGTAAGACCCGGAAAATTGAAAAATGGACGGCTTTGGAACAGGAAATCAAGGAAGATATCCATAATAATGCATGGAACAGTGATATCAATGCCTTTGTGCAGTCCTATGGGTCGAGACATTTGGATGCCTCGGTGCTGCTGATGGAATCCTATGGCTTTATCCATGCTAGGGACCCCAAGTTTGTGAGCACGGTTAGGGCCATTGAGGAAGGCCTCAGCAACGATGGTCTGTTGTACCGATACAAGAACGAGGATGATTTTGGACTTCCTTCATCATCGTTCACCATTTGCACATTTTGGTTCATCAACAGCCTGTTCAAAATTGGGGAAGAAGAAAAGGCATTGGAGCATTTTGAACGTTTGCTCAGTTATAGCAACCATTTGGGGCTGTTCAGTGAGGACATCGATTTTAAGACCAAGCGATTGTTGGGCAACTTTCCACAGGCCTATTCCCATTTGGCATTGATAGAGTGTGCCATCAATTTCTCAAAGAAAGAGAGCGAGGAACGTATCTTGGAATCCTTGGGATAAAAAACGCCCCTAAAAGGGGCGTTCATCGAAATTTGCTTTTTTGGCAATCTTCAATTAGTCAAAGGTATAACCATTGTCAGCGGCAACTTTGTCTGATATTTGCGTGCGTAGCGCCACTACGTTGGGTTGGTTTGTATATTTTGTAAAACGTTTCAGTCCCATCAGCATCATCCGTTGTTCATCTCCCTCGGCAAATGAAACAATGGCTTCTTTGCCTTTTTGGTTGATGATGTCCACGGCCCGGTATAAATAAAGTTTGGACATGGCTATCTGAGCGGCCTGTGCCTCTTCGCCAAAGCGTTTTGCGTTTTTCTCGGTACGAAGGATGGTCGATTCCACCAAATAGATCTGTATGAGGATGTCGGCAGCGGACATCAACAACATTTGGTGTTCCTCCAGATCGGGACCGAATTTTTGCACCGCACTTCCCGCTACCATCAAGAATACCTTTTTCAAGCGGGCCAACAAATCTTTTTCCTCTGCAAACAGTTCGGAAAAATCAGGCGTATCGAATGATGGAATGCCCATTAGTTCCTCGCCAACAGCAGTTGCAGGGCCCAAGAGGTCCACATGGCCTTTCATGGCCTTTTTGACCAACATGCCCACGGCGAGCATTCTATTGATTTCGTTGGTCCCTTCATAGATCCTTGAGATACGGGCGTCCCTCCATGCAGATTCCATAGGGGTATCGGCACTGAAGCCCATCCCCCCAAAGACTTGTATGCCTTCGTCCGTGGTGTGTTGCACATGCTCGGAAACGGCCACTTTCAGAATGGAGCATTCAATAGCGTACTCCTCGACCCCTTTCAGCTCTGCTTCTTGGTGCGAGTTGCCGTCTGCCTCACGGATGGCAATCCTGTCCTCGATATTCTTGGCGGCTCGGTAACAGGCGGATTCATCCACATAGGCATTGGTGGCCATATCGGCGATCTTTGCCTTGATGGCACCAAAATTTATGATCGGGGTCTTGAACTGGATGCGCTCATTGGCATACTTGGCGGCCTCGGTAACGATACGACGTTGGGCTTCCAAACAAGCTGCAGCCAGTTTGATCCTTCCCACATTCAGGGCGTTCATGGCGATTTTAAAACCATTTCCCCTTTCGGACAGCATATTTTCCACGGGTACCTTGGTCTCATTGAAAAAGACTTGGCGGGTAGAGGAGGAGTGGATGCCCAATTTTTTTTCTTCATCGCCCAAGGTGATGCCGTTTTCCGGATCATTTTCCACAATAAAGCCGGTAATGTATTTGTCGTCCTCGATTCGGGCAAAGACGATGAACATATTACAGAACCCCGCATTGGAAATCCACATTTTTTGCCCCGTGATGCTATAGTATTTCCCATCTTCGGAAAGCACGGCCTTGGTCTTGCCCGAGTTGGCATCGGAACCTGCCCCTGGTTCAGTCAAGCAATAGGCCCCGAACCATTCCCCAGAGGCCAGTTTGGGTACGTATTTTTGTTTCTGTTCCTCGGTGCCGTACAAGGTGATGGGCATGGTGCCTATCCCTGTATGTGCACCAAATGCGGTGCTGAAAGAACCGGTGGCCCCTGAAATGTAATCACAGACCAGCATGGTGGAAACAAACCCCATGCCCATACCGCCATAGGATTCGGGAACGGCAACACTGAGCAGGCCAAGCTCTCCTGCCTTCCGCATGCATTCCTCGGTGTAGGCATAGTCTTTTTTCTCAAAGCGTTCCCAATGTGCCCAAAGTTCGCGGTCCACAAATTCCTTGGTGCTTTCGCGCATCATTTTTTGTTCTTCGTTGAGGTCTTCGAGGGTAAAAATATCCTCGCACTTGGTCTCCTTTACCAAAAATTGACCACCTCTGAGTATGTCTTTGTTTGTTGTTTCTGTGCTCATTTTTTTAAGATTTTAAGATGCAAGAGACAAGAATCAGGACCTGTTGTTCAGACCGTCTTGAAACTTGGAAATCATTTTTTGTAATTGCTGGATTTTATATTCTAAAAGCTGAAATGTTTCTATGGAAATGTATTTTTGGTTCAAGGCAACAATCAGTTGGGTTTCCCATTCAAAAGAAGAGCCTAGACTACACTCAATATACTTATTGAAATGCTTGTTGGTCGATTTGCTTGTCCCCTCCGCAATGTTGGAAGGGATAGAAACTGCACAACGAATCAATTGGGAGACGAGATTGAATTTTTCCACATCAGGGAACCCTTTTGTCATTTTATATGTTTCGTCAACCAAAATCATACCTTCTTGCCAAATTTTGAGTTTTTTGAAATTATGTCTCCCCATGTCCAGGTTCTTGTCTCTTGACTCTAATTTCTATGCCAAGAATTCAAAAATCCCCGCAGCACCCTGACCTGTACCAACGCACATGGTCACCATGCCGTACTGGCCTTTCATGTTGCGTTTCCGCATTTCATCAAAAAGTTGGACGGAAAGCTTGGCCCCGGTGCACCCAAGGGGATGGCCGAGGGCAATTGCCCCTCCGTTCACGTTCACAATTTCCGGATTGAGGTCCAATTCGCGGATAACGGCCAAGGATTGTGATGCAAAGGCTTCGTTCAGCTCGATGAGTTCAACGTCGCTTTGTTTCAATCCTGCCTGCTTCAATGCTTTTGGTATGGCCTTGACGGGGCCTATTCCCATGATCCGTGGCTCCACGCCAGCTGCGGCATAGTTGACCAATCGGGCAATGGGCTCCAAATTCAGTTCCTTGACCATGTCTTCGCTCATGACCATGACGAAGGCCGCTCCATCGCTCATTTGGGAGGAATTTCCGGCAGTGACACTTCCATCTGCCGCAAAAACAGGCCTTAATTTATTCAATGTAGGTATGTTGGTGTCCTTACGTGGTCCTTCATCCTTATTGACGGTGTAGGTCTTGGTCTCCTTTTTACCCGCTTCGTTCACAAACGTGTGCTCTACTTCTATGGGAACGATCTGTTCTTGGAACCTGTTCTCTTCTTGTGCCTTCAAGGCTTTCATGTGGGAGTTATAGGCAAAAACATCCTGGTCTTCCCTGGAAACCTTGAACTGTTTGGCCACTGCTTCTGCGGTGAGTCCCATACCCCAATAGTAATCCTCGTGTCCTTCTTTGGCCGTGGCATAATCCGGTGTGGGCTTGTACCCGCCCATGGGGATGTAGCTCATGCTCTCCGCCCCTCCGGCAATGATGCAATCGGCCATTCCGGATTGGATCTTGGCCGTGGCAATCCCAATGGTTTCCAAGCCCGAGGCGCAGTAACGGTTAACGGTAACACCGGGTACGTCATCGATGTCCAAGCCCATCAAGGAAATGAGCCTGGCCATGTTCAGTCCTTGTTCCGCTTCGGGCATGGCGTTGCCCACAATGACATCGTCAATGCGTTTTTTGTCGAGCTGTGGGAGTTCTTTCATCATATGTTCAATGGTCTCGGCCGCCAGTTCGTCCGGTCTCTTGAACCTGAACAGTCCCTTTGGGGCCTTGCCCACTGCTGTTCTGTATGCTTTTACAATATATGCTGTTTTCATTTCTTTATGGATTCTTTGATTTTTGGATTCTTGGAAGGTTAGATGTGTGTGTTCGAATAATCGAATAATCTACTTATCCAAGTCATCTAATTCCTAAGGGGTTTTCCTGTTTTCAACATATGTTGGATACGCTCCAATGTCTTCCTTTCGGTACACAAAGAGAGAAAAGCTTCACGCTCAAGGTCCAAAAGATATTGCTCGGTGACCAAAGAGGCTTCCGATAGGTCTCCACCGGCCATCACATAGGCCAACTTATTGGCAATTTTCTTGTCGTGTTCGGAGATATAGTGACCCGCCTCCATGGAATCCGTTCCCACCAAGAACATGCCCAAAGCTTGTTTTCCGAGTACTTTTACATCCTTACGTTTTACGGGTTTGGTGTATCCTGCCTCGGCCATGAGCTTCGCATGAGCCTTGGCCGTGGCAATCTGACGGTCTTTGTTCACCACCACAATGTCCTTTCCTTTTTGAAGGATGCCCAAGTCATAGGCTTCATAGGCCGATGTGGATACTTTGGCCATTCCTATGGTGAGGAAGTATTCCTGAAGCACGTTCAGTTCCACATCGTTCTTTCGGAAGGTATCGGATGCCCGAAGGGCCATTTCCTTGGAACCGCCCCCGCCGGGAATCACACCGACACCAAATTCCACCAAGCCGATATAGGTCTCGGCAGCGGCGACAATTTTGTCCGCATGGAGTGAAAGCTCACACCCACCTCCCAAGCACATGCCATGTGGGGCGGATATGGTGGGGATGGAGGAGTAGCGCATCCGCATCATGGTGTCCTGGAACATTTTGATGGCCATGTTCAGCTCATCATACTCTTGCTCCACGGCCATCATGAATATCATCCCAATATTGGCCCCAACGGAAAAATTTGCAGCTTGGTTGCCTACTACAAGTCCTTGGAAATCCTTTTCGGCAAGTTCTATGGCTTTGTTCAGACCGGCGAGCACATCGCCACCAATGGTGTTCATTTTGGATTGGAACTCGCAATTTAGGATGCCATCGCCCAAATCTTCTATCACCACTCCACTGTTCTTGAACACTTCTTTGGACTTTCTGATGTTGTCCAGAATGATAAAGGCGTCTTGACCGGGCACTTTTTCCATGGTCTTTTTGGAGATGTCATAGAAATAGGTAGCGCCATCTTTTACGGTATAAAACGAATTGATTCCAGAAGCCTTCATTTCAGTGACCCAGGAAGCAGCCTCCTGACCTTCAGCCTTGATGAGTTCCAAGCCTTTGTCCAATCCCACGGCATCCCAAATCTGAAAAGGTCCGTGTTCCCAGCCGAAGCCGGCTTTCATGGCATCGTCAATTTTGTAAAGTTCGTCCGAAATTTCTGGAATCCTGTGTGTCACATAGGCAAATAAAGCCCCAAAACTCTTCCTGTAAAATTCACCTGCCTTGTCTTTTCCATTGACCAATACAGGAAAACGTTCGATGACCTTGTCTATGGTCTTGGTGAGTTCCAGTGTGGCAAACTTTGCACTTTTTTTGGTGCGATAGTCCATGGTGTCCAAGTCCAAAGTGAGGATGTCGCTCTTGCCATCGTCGCCCGTAACTTTTTTATAGAAACCTTGCCCTGATTTACTGCCCAACCATTTGTTGTCCACCATGGTCTTGATGAAATCGGGCAATTGGAAGAGTGCATGGCGTTCATCGTCCTTGCAGTTTTCACTGATTCCGTTGGCGACATGGACAAGGGTGTCCAGACCTACCACATCCACCGTGCGGAAGGTGGCAGACTTGGGTCTACCAATAACGGGTCCTGTGAGTTTGTCCACTTCTTCAACGGTCATGCCTAAATCCTTTACTGCATGGAAAAGACTTTGGATGCTGAAGATCCCGACCCGGTTTCCAATAAATGCAGGGGTATCCTTGGCCACTACCGAGGTCTTGCCCAAGAACTGTTCCCCATATCCGTTGAGGAAATCCAAAACTTCCAATGATGTATGTGGGCCAGGGATGATCTCAAACAATTTCAAGTATCTGGCCGGGTTGAAAAAGTGGGTTCCGCAGAAATGTTCCTGAAAATCCTCACTTCTTCCCTCACTCATGAATTTAATGGGAATGCCCGAAGTATTGGAGGTGATGAGTGTGCCTTTTGCCCTGTGTTTGTCCAGATTTTCAAAAACCTGTTTTTTGATGTCAAGGCGCTCCACGACTACTTCAATGATCCAGTCCACCTTTGCCACTTTGGAAATGTCATCTTCCAAATTTCCCGTAGTGATTCGGTCTGCAAATTTGGGATGATAGATGGGGGAAGGCTTTGATTTGAGCGCTGCGGCCAATGAATCGTTCACCAAACGGTTACGGACGACCTTGTCCTGAAGTGTCAGCCCTTTGGCTTTTTCCCTGTCGTTGAGTTCGCGTGGAACAATGTCCAACAATAATACCTCGACACCGATATTGGCAAAATGGCAGGCAATGCCACTTCCCATGATACCGGAGCCTATTACGGCAACTTTGTTTATATGCCTTTTCATGTGCAGGTTTGTATTTTAATTATTTCGTTGTTTTGATATAGACTTTTTTATCGGAAATGAGTTTGTTTATCACATCTATGGTCCTGAAAAATCCGCCCAAGTCTGCTTCGGACACATGTTCTTTGATCACATCGTTGAAACGGAGTACCACATCCTTGGATTCTTTCCGTTTTTCAAGCCCCAAAGGGGTAAGGTGGATGAGAACTCCCCTTCCGTCCTTGGGGTTGGGTTTTCGTTGGATGTACCCTTTTTCCTCTATATTTTTTAAAATCCTTGACAAACTTGTGGCCTCCATTCCCATTTTTGGGCCTAGGGCGGTACTCGGTGTGCCTCCTTTTGGGTCAATGCTCAAAAGGGTAAAACCTATAGCCATGGTCACCCCATAGTTCTTGGCCTCCTCATTATACATTTTGATAACAGCTTGCCATGTGGCCCTAAGGGCATAATCAATGGTCAAATCTTTCATGGAACAGGTTTGGTGTTTTCAAATATAATAAAATTTATTATGCATGCATAATAAATTAATGGTTAATTGATCGACCCAAAAAACACGGCCCACAAAAGATGTGGGCCGTGTTTTTTGTTATATAAATAAGATGGGCATTAGTGCCCGTAAATATCATTGTAGAGATCTAGATACTTTTCCTTCACGATCTTTCGCTTCAACTTCATGGTAGGGGTGAGATGGCCCTCGTCCACACTCCAGACATCGGGGGTCAACCGGAACTGTTTCACTTTCTCCCATTTGGCAAAATCCTCATTGGCCAGGTCCACTTCTTCTTGGAAACGGGCCATGACCTGGTCGTTTTTGACCAAATCCTTGTTGTTTTCTAAAGCAATACCATGCCTTTTGCCCCATTCCTTCACAAAATCAAAATTGGGCTGGATAATTGCTGCGGGCATTTTCTCCCCTTCGCCCACAACCATGATCTGTTCAATGAATCGGGATTGCTTGAAGCGGTTTTCCAATAACTGGGGAGCTACATATTTACCTCCCGAAGTCTTGAATATCTCTTTTTTGCGATCGGTAATTTTCAAAAAGCCATCGGCATCCACTTCGCCAATGTCACCTGTATGAAAATAATCGCCCGTCATCACTTCGGCGGTTTTCTCGGGATCTTTGTAATAGCCCATCATGATGTTGGGCCCCTTGCAGAGAATTTCACCATCTTCAGCAATTTTCACTTCAACGCCATCAATGATCCTGCCCACCGTACCAATTCTCCATCCTTTATTACGCTGGTCGTTCACGGCAATGACCGGAGAGGTTTCCGTCAGTCCATAACCTTCCATCACGGGCATGCCTGCTGCTGCAAAGATCCTTGCCAATCTGGGCTGAAGGGCCGCACTGCCTGATACCATAACGGATAGGTTGCCGCCAAGACCTTCCTGCCACTTGCTGAAAACCAACTTTCGGGCGATGCCCAATTGCTTTTCGTACCACCAGCCATTTTTTCCATAAGGTTCAAACTTGAGCCCAAGTTCCACGGACCAGAAGAACAGCTTCTTTTTAAGGCCAGATAAGTTAGTGCCCTTTGCAATGATGGCCTCATATACTTTTTCAAGAAGACGGGGAACCACGGTCATTACGTTGGGTTTTACCTCCTTCACATTGTCACTGATCTTGTCCAGCCCCTCTGCAAAATGGATTTCAATGCCGCAATATTGGTAGAGGTAGAGAATCATCCGCTCAAAAATGTGGCAAACAGGCAAAAAGCTAAGCGCACTCCCGCCAGATTCGAACGGAACCCGTTTTTCACTGGAGATGACGTTGGACACAATATTGTGATGGGAAAGCATCACGCCCTTGGGTCTTCCTGTTGTTCCTGACGTATAGATCAAGGTGGCAAGATCGCCAGGTTGTACACCATCCTTTAATTTTTCCACTTCATCTTGGTTGGAAGCATCGGCCCCCAACTCCAAGAGCTCTTTCCAGTTCTTGCAGTTGCCAAGTTCATCAAAAGAATATACTTCTTTCAAATTTTTAAGATTGGAACTGATGGCAAGCACTTTCTCCAAGACTTCTTCGCAGGAAACAAAACAGTATTTGGCCTCGGAATGGTTCAAGATGTATTCGTAGTCCTCTTCCGAAATGGTGGGATATATGGGCACGTTCTGTGCACCTATCTGAAGTATGCCAATATCCACGATGTTCCACTCCGTCCGGTTGGTCATGGAAATAACGGCAATTTTGTCGTTTGGTTTCACACCTAGGCGTAAGAGGGCCCGGCTTATGGCATTGGCCTTGTCCACATATTCCTGGGTGGAGGTCGCTACCCATTTGCCATTGTATTTGGTGACCAATGACTTTTCAAGGGGCAGATTTTCCAATTGATGATAGGGGAAATCAAATAAGCGGGTAACTTTTTGCATAGTAAGTTTCTGTAAAGTAATTGCAAAGTAGCAAATCGGAGCCTAACAAAGAAAACGATTTAACAATTACCATGGGGAAATTTTGAAAATCCCTAAATAATTCACAATCTGGTGTCCCTAAATTACTAATTATCCAAGGCTTCCAACCACTCTTTTGCATTCACAAAAGCCTGTAACCAAGGCGAAACCACATCTTGCCTATCCTTTGGATAGTGTGCCCAGTTCCACGGGAACGTGGATCGCTCAATATGCGGCATGGTCACCAGATGCCTACCCGTTTTATTACACAGCATGGCGGTGTTATAATCACTACCGTTCGGATTGGCTGGATAACCTTCATACCCGTATTTGGCCACAATGTGGTATTGGTTCTCAGCATGCGGCAAACTGAATTTTCCCTCACCATGACTGATCCAAACCCCTAGAGTGGTGCCGGCCATGTTGGAAAGCATTACGGAATTGTTCTCCTGAATTTTCACCGAAGTAAATCCACTTTCGTGCTTGTGCGACTCGTTATACGTCATCCTGCCATGGGTCTCATGCTCTGGGTTGATGAGATCCAACTCCATGAACAATTGGCAACCGTTGCAGATGCCAACGGAAAGGGTATCAGGTCTTGCAAAGAAATCCTTCAAGGCCTTGTTGGCTTTCTCATTGTATTTGAAAGCACCTGCCCAACCTTTGGCACTACCTAGCACGTCCGAGTTGGAAAAACCTCCCACGGCGCCAATGAATTGGATGTCCTCCAAAGTTTCCCTACCTGTGATGAGGTCGGTCATGTGCACGTCTTTCACATCAAACCCGGCCAAATACATGGCATTGGCCATTTCCCGTTCCGAGTTGCTTCCTTTTTCACGAAGGATGGCGGCCTTTGGTCTTTCAGCACCTCTCGACTGCGCTCGAGGTGACAGTTTTCCTGTAAAACTGGAAGGGAAAACATATTTGAGTGGTTGTTCCTTGTAATTGACGTAGCGGTCCTTGGCCAAACCATTGGCAGTCTGTTTGCTGTCCAATAAATAAGAGGTTTTGAACCAAGTATCCCGAAGCGATTCGATGTTCAGGCCGATTTCCACACCATTGTTCTTGATATGCAGAATGTTACCAGTGGAAACACTTCCAATCTTGTTGAAGTCGATGCCACTTTCAGCTAAAACTTTTTCGATGGAACTGTCCTTGGATTGAAGCACAACCCCAATATTTTCCGAGAACAACAGTTTGATGATGTCGGATTCACCAATAGAGGTCAAATCCAATTCGGCACTCAAGTCGTTATCGGCAAAACACATTTCCAACAAAGTAGTGATCAAACCTCCAGAACCAATATCGTGGCCGGCCAAAATTTGTCCGTCCTTGATCAATTTTTGAAGTGTATTGAAAACCGTCTTCACATAAGCGGCATCCAAAACGGATGGGGCTTCATCCCCAACACCGTTCAAGATTTGGGCAAAGGATGATCCGCCCAATTTATGGGCATCTTTGGAAAAATTGATGTAATAAATGTCCCCGCCCTCTTTTTGAAGAACCGGTTCCACAATTTTGGTGATGTCATAGCAATGTGCTGCCGCTGAAATGATTACGGTCCCAGGAGACAATACTTCACCGTCCTTGTATTTTTGCTTCATGGAAAGGGAATCCTTTCCAGTAGGTACATTGATACCCAGTTCGATCACAAAATCGGAAAGGGATTTTACCGCTTCGTATAAACGTGCATCCTCACCTTTGTTGCGGCAGGGCCACATCCAGTTAGCGGACAGGGAAACCGATTTCAAACCATCTTGCAAAGGGGCCCAAACAATGTTGGTCAAGGATTCAGCAACACTATTTCTACTTCCTGCAACCGCGTCGATCAATGCGGAAACAGGAGAGTGCCCAATACTGGTCGCAATCCCTTCCTTGCCTTTAAAATCCAGTGCCATCACCCCGGTATTGTTCAAGGGCAATTGCAAGGGACCTGCACATTGTTGTTTGGCCACACGTCCACCCACGCAGCGATCCACTTTGTTGGTCAACCAATCCTTACAGGCCACGGCCTCCAATTGCAGTACTTGCTCCAAATAATCATGGAAATATTCCAATGAATAGGAAAGGGCAGGGTAGGTTTGTTGGGCTTTGGTATCTGCCATAATGGTCTTGGGCGAACTTCCGAACATGTCGGAAAGTTCCAAGTTCATGGGGGTCTCACCTGTAGTACCGGAGGTAAAGGTGAATGTATGGTCTCCGGTTACGGTACCTACTTGATACATGGGCGAACGCTCACGGGCCGCCACACGATCTAGCAAATCAATATCTTTTTCACCGATTACCAATCCCATGCGTTCCTGGGATTCGTTGCCGATCAATTCTTTTTTGGATAGGGTAGGATCTCCGATGGGAAGTTTGTCCGTATCGATTTTACCTCCGGTTTCTTCCACCAATTCAGACAAGCAGTTCAAATGTCCACCTGCACCGTGATCGTGAATGGAAACGATGGGATTGTCATGACTTTCCACCAAGCCACGGATGGCATTGGAAGCCCTTTTTTGCATTTCGGGATTGGAACGTTGTACGGCATTCAACTCAATGGCTGAGCTGAATTCGCCCGTATCGGCACTGGATACGGCCGCTCCGCCCATTCCGATGCGGTAATTGTCACCACCTAGAACGACTATTCTGTCTCCTGTTTTCGGGGTGTCCTTCAAGGCTTGTTCGGTTTTACCGTACCCGATACCACCAGCCATCATAATGACCTTATCGAAGCCTAATTTGCGGGCCTCTTCCTGATGTTCAAAGGTCAAAACGGAACCTGCGATCAACGGCTGTCCAAATTTATTTCCGAAGTCGGAAGCACCGTTGGATGCCTTGATTAAAATATCCATTGGGGTTTGATACAACCATTCCCTTTCTGCCATTCCTTTTTCCCACGGACGGTTTTCCTCCAAACGGGAGTATGAAGTCATGTACACAGCGGTTCCAGCTAGAGGTAATGAACCTTTTCCTCCCGCCAAACGATCACGGATTTCACCTCCGGAACCTGTAGCGGCACCGTTAAAAGGCTCCACGGTGGTGGGAAAGTTGTGGGTCTCAGCTTTTAGGGAAAGCACGGAATTGAATTCCTTTTCCTCGTAAAAATCGGGTTTATCAGCGCTTTTGGGAGCAAATTGGATTGCCTTGGGGCCTTTGATGAAGGCCACGTTATCCTTATAAGCCGAAACGATATCATTAGGGTGGGCTTCGGAAGTCTTTTTGATCAATTTGAATAGGGAAGAAGGCATCTCTTCGCCATCGATGACAAAAGTCCCGTTGAAAATTTTATGTCTGCAGTGCTCCGAGTTCACTTGACTGAAGCCGAACACTTCGGAATCCGTCAACTTACGGCCGAGTTTTTTGGAGAGTCCTTCCAAATAGTCCACTTCCTCCTCGCTCAAGGCCAGACCTTCTTTTTGGTTGTAGGCGGCAATATCCTCAATCTCCAAAATAGGTTCGGGCACAATGTTGATGGTGAAAATATCCTGTCCCAGACCCTTGTATTTTTGGGAGAGCATAGGGTCGTAATCTGTAAAGTCCTCGGATACCGCATGGTACTCCTCAATTCGGATAATACCAGAAATGCCCATGTTCTGTGTGATCTCAGTGGCATTGGTACTCCATGGGGTCACCATGGCGGCGCGTGGGCCAACAAAAAAGGCGTCGAGTGACGCCGCTTCTATCTTGGGTTGGTTGCCGAACAACCATGTCAGTTTACTGTTGTCTTCCTGAGCAATTTCCTGTGTGGTCTGGACGGCAAAAACCTTGGTAGCCTTGTCCCCAAAAAAATGGATCATACGAGTGATGCTTGAGCGGTTTAAGAAAGTGCAAATTTACGATTTTGGAGTGGAATATCTGCTGTCTTATGATAGAGTTTTGAACCGCGGGTGTTGATATTTGACAAGCATCAATTGAATGAAGCCCTAAAAGCCAACGGCGACTGCTTGGTTTTGCTTTTGAACAACTTACTGAAGGATTGGGAATGCTCGAATCCTAGCGTATATGCAATCTCGCTGACCGAAAGTTGGGTGGTCGATAATTTTTCCTTGGCTTTCTCTATCAGTTTTTCATGGATGTGCTGCTGGGTACTTTGTCCCGTCAAAACTTTGAGCAAACTGCTCAGGTAATTGGAGGAAACGTTCAGGGTGTCCGCTACGAATTGGACGGTCGGTATTCCTTTGTTGATGGCCTCCTCTCCGTTGAAATAGGTGTCGAGAAGATCTTCCAACCGAACCAAAACCTCGTGGTTGTTGATTTTTCTCGTAAGAAACTGTCTTTGATAATATCGTTCGGCATAATTGAGTAATAATTCCAGTTGGGCAATGATGATATTCTGACTGAATTTGTCGATGTTGGACCGATATTCTTGCTGGATGTGCAACAAAATGTCGATCATGGTATTCTCTTCCTTTTCAGAAAGAAAGAGGGCTTCATTGATGGCGTAGCCAAAGAACTCATAGTTTTTGATGGTCTTGGCCAAAGGGGTATTCCACAGAAAATCGGGGTGGATGAGCAGCAACCAGCCCGAAGGCTTCTTTTCCGTTGGGAGCATTTCAAACTGAAGTACCTGTCTTGGGCCGATGAATGTCAACAACCCTTCATCAAAATCGTATTCCTGTTGCCCATACCTTACCTTAGCTGAGACATTGCGCTTCAATCCGATAGAATAAAAATTTTGTGTCCAAGTAATCTGGTTTTCAATGGTCTGATAATCCACTTGACCATAATCGACCACACTTATCAAAGGATGTTCGGGTTTGGGCAGTGCACAAAACCTGTGGAACTCGCTAAGGGTATTGAACGTATGCATAATCCATTGAAGGTTAAGGGACAAGGCAAAGCCTTGCCCCATTTTGAAATTACATATTAATTTTTAAAATCCGTGGAATGGCTTAGCTCCTTGGTCGCTTCCAAGGCAGTTTCCAAGGTTTTCAGTTTTTGTTGAGCCATGCCATAGGCGTCGCTGCCCAAGAACAAATGCAGGGCAGGGTTATCGCTTTCAGCCACTTTGATGAGCACCTCTGCAGCTTTTTCGGGATCTCCAAGCTGGTTGCCGGCTATCTCCTCTTTGTGCAAGCGTTCCGATTCCCGGGCCTCGGCATACACATCCATCCGGTTTTTGGCCAATTTCAGGGAATCATCCGATAGAAAATCGGTGCGGAAATATCCCGGATATACCAAAGTGGTGTGAATTCCGAACGGATTCGCTTCAACAGAGAGGGCCTCTGTGAAACCGACAACCGCAAATTTTGTGGCACAGTAAATTCCAAATCCGGGGAAATTGCCGACCACTCCCGCTACCGATGCAATGTTGAAAAAGTGTCCGGAGCGTTGTTCCCTTAAATGTGGCATCGCTTTTCGAATAACGTTCAACATACCAAAGACGTTCACGTCAAAGTTTTGTCGCGCCTCAGCATCCGAAATTTCTTCCAAGGTCCCATTTTGTCCGTAGCCAGCATTATTGACGACCACATCTAGGTGACCATAGTGGTTTAGCACTTGTGAGATGGCAGACTCCACACTTTCCTCGTTCATAAGGTCAACTTGTAGTGGCAGGAAAGCCTCATGCTTTCCCACGGCATTTTCCAAGGCACTTAAACTTCTGGAGGTAGCTGCCACTCGATATCCTTGATCCAATAAAGTTTTTACCAAAGTAAGTCCCAGACCTTTGGAAGCTCCGGTAACCAACCATACTTTTTTTGTGTCCATTTTCGTAGAATTTTGATTGTTAAGAATTGACACAGCAAAGTTGCCCTGAAACGAGGGGGTACATGTAGCCTAATCTACGATTGTTGTAGTCGAAATTTATGATTGGGTGCAAAAGACCCTTGCAAAGGATTTAATTCCTTTTCATCAATGCCATATAAAAACCGTCAAAACCGGTTTCGGAAGCATAAACGTTCTGTTCTCTTACCAGTTCGAATTCCTTGCCGTTTACCGATTCCAGGAATTTTTTGACCTGTTCGGTGTTTTCCTGGGGAAGTATGGAACAAGTGGCATAGACCATCTGTCCCCCTTTTTTCACCATTTTGCTATAATTCTGGAGGATGTCCTGCTGCACGCCCATGATCCTATCGATGAACTCGGGCTCCAGCTTCCATTTGGAATCAGGGTTTCTTTTGATGACGCCCAAGCCGGAGCAGGGGGCATCCAACAGCAATCGGTCGGCACTGTTGTGCAGTTTTTTGATCACCTTGGTGGAGTCGATGGGGCGCGTCTCGAAATTATGGATTCCGTTCCTTCTGGCCCTGATCTTGAGTTTTTTCAACTTACTCTCATAGATGTCAAGGGCGATGAGTTGGCCCTTGTTCTGCATGAGCGATGCCAAATGCAGGGTCTTGCCACCAGCACCGGCACAGGCGTCCACTACGCGTTGCCCAGGTTGCACTTCCAAATAAGGGGCCACCAATTGGGATGAGGCATCCTGCACTTCAAACAGCCCATCCTTGAAAGCTTCCGTAGTGAACACGTTCTTGCGTTCCTTCAACTTCAGGGCATCGGGATAACCGTCGATTTCCACGGTTTCGATATCTTCTTTGGCCAAAAAAAGTTTGAGCTGCGGTTTGGTGATCTTCAGTGTGTTTACCCGCAAAATAACATCTGCTTGTTGGTTGAGTGCGGCAATTTCTTTTGTCCATAGCTTGTTGCCCAGGGATTTCTCCCCGAGTTCGTCCATCCAATTAGGGACGGATTCCCGAAACTTTCGGATCTTGGAGAGCTCATCGAACCTCCCTTTGATCCTTCTCTCCGGGGTTTCTTCCATCTGCTTCCAATCGGGCAATGGAATGCCTTTCAGCACGCACCAGACCGCAAACAATCGAAACAAGTGCTGACGGGTATAGGGTTCGTGCGCTTCAGCTATCTCGGTATAGAGTCGTTTCCAACGTACAATGTCATAAGTGGTCTCAGCAATGAACGCACGATCACGCGCACCCCAACGTTTATCGTATCGAAGTACTTTTTCTATCACCTTATCGGCATATTCTCCATCGTTGAAGATCTGCTTTAGGGCATCTATTACGGCAAAAACTAGGTTTCGGTGCAATCGCATGATACAAAATAAGGTTGCAAAGGTATCATTTCTCCTTACTTTTGAAGAAAATAAATGTAATGAGGATTTCCATTTTTCTTTTGATGGTCTTGGTTTTGGCCTCCTGTGCCGAAGAACAAAAGCACCAACCGTTCCAATCTGTGACCGTGACACCCGTTTATGAAGATTCGGTGAGCATCCGCGCCATCACCTTTTTGGATGGCAGAACGTTGGCCTTTGCGGGGAGCAACGGAATGTATGGGACGGTGGATGTCACTTCGCATAAAGTAAGGGCCAATGTGCAAACCTATGATTCGTTGACGCCCAGTTTTAGGGCGGTGGGCAAGACCAGCAACGATTTTTTCATGTTGTCCATAGAAAGTCCCGCCTTGTTGTACAAGACCGGGAGTGGTGGAAAAATGGAAGTGGTGTACCAAGAAGAAGGGGAAGGGGTGTTCTACGACGCCATGGCCTTTTGGGACGATACCTTTGGTATCGCGGTGGGCGATACGGTAGATGGGTGCCTTTCCATTATTCTCACCAAAGACGGGGGACAAACGTGGAGTAAACTGCCTTGTAGCAGTTTGCCAAAAGGCATCGAAGGGGAGGGGGCCTTTGCAGCCAGCAATAGCAACATTGCCATAGCAGGAAATAAGGTTTGGATCGGGACCACAGAAGGTAGGATCTATCATTCTGCGGACAAAGGGGCCACTTGGGAAATCCAACAGACACCCATCATTCACAAAGAACCTACCCAAGGCATCTATTCCATGGATTTTTATGATGAGCATCTGGGGTTTGCCATTGGTGGTGATTATACTTCACCCGAGTCCAACCAAAAGAACAAGGTCATAACCGTTGATGGTGGAAAAACATGGAACCTGATTGCCGATGGAAAGGAACCGGATTATAAAAGTTGTGTGCAGTTTGTACCCAATTCGGAAGGGAAGGGGCTTGTCGCCATTGGGTTTACGGGCATTTCCTATTCGGGTGATGGTGGTGAAAATTGGAAGGAGTTGAGTGAGGAACCGTTCTTTACCCTACGCTTTTTGAATGATTCCACGGCTTATGCCGCTGGGAGTAAGCGTATCGCCAAATTGGAGTTCAACTAAAGTGAGGCTCTCCAAAAGTGATTAAGCTGTCATTTTGAGCTGTCACCCTGAGCGCAGTCGAAGGGGAGGTGAAAAATCTCAATTATCTTAATTTCAGGTATTTGAATTTAAAAATGGATCCTTCATTTCATTCAGAATGTCATTTTTTAAAGAGCCTCGGAATCAATCAATTAACCAACCAAAAACAAACTATACGGTAACGACCACATATTGTCGGCCTGATCGTTTATACCAAACGCCCATGTAGCTGTACAGTCTTCGTCCGTTAACATAGACGACCTTGCTTCCTCGGGGCAGCGTGCTCACTACTACGCCACGGGGAGCGGCGGTAACCACATAATTACGGCCACGGGCTTTGTACCATACACCATCGGCATAATAAAAATTCGTGTTCTTGTGGACAACCACTTTAGGACTGGACAGGCTGGTGACTACGGTTCCATGCTTGGGATATACCCTTACCACTGTTCTTCTTTGTGCACTTGCGGCCACTATTGTTCCCAAAAAGGCCACGATAACCAAAATTGTCTTCATACGTTTCATAATGTGGATTTTTATGGTTTCTGTAGCTAAGACATCGGTTGGGAGAAAAGGTTTAATGCATAAAAAAAGGAGTCTTTTTTTGACTCCTTTGGATTTTAGTGTTGTGAATGGGTCATCTACCACCTTTTCGCTTACGGTACTGTTGCAACAACTGCCTTTTGAAATCTTCTTCTGCCTTGATCAGCAAAAGTGCCTTTTTGGCCGGGATCACCTTACGGATGTTTGCCATGAAATCCTGTTCTTCACGATGTCTTTCGTTTTGGAGGGCGAGCATTTTGTCCAACAGGGTTTCGGATTCGCTTTCGGACAAGCTTTCTGCCGAGGATATCTGGGATCTCAGTTCCATGCGTTCTTTTCTGCGAATGGTCTCCAAGTCCTCTTCGTGCTTATTGTATATGGGCCAGAAGGCCTGGGCCTCTTCGCTCGTAAGTCCTACCTTTTCAGTAATGAACGCTACTTTCAGGGTCTTGATCCGGTCCCTTGCCTGGCCTTGTGCCTGTACCCCAAAGGCCGTCAAGATTAGGGTAAGCAATATGAGTGCTCTTTTATTCATGCTCTTCATTTTCTAAGTGTAAATCCTCAATGTCTTCCATAGTATCCTCCAAGTATTCCCAAAGGATATCGTTGGTCAGGTCCTCGGCCAGCACATCGTTCAACTGGATGTCTTCCAAAGGAATGGTCTCGGCAATTTCATAGGAGCTGAGTCCAATGTCGTGATTATCAAAATAGGCATCTATCTCGGCGCTGGCCAAATCATCAAAACCGAAGGAAGCAGTCTCTGTTTTCCAGTTGATACTAAAAATCAACAGGAAAATGGCCGCAATCGCTGCCGCTGCGTAATAAAAATTCCGACGCTTATCCAGTGGGATGACCTTTCCACTTTCCTCCGTGGTTTTGGATAGAATCGTGGGAACAACCTCATCGAAGTAATTTCCCGGTACGGAAAAACCATCGGATTTGGGGATGTTGGTCCCAGTACCGCTTTCTTCCTTTTGGATCCGGTCCATCAAGCGGTCATGGAAACTTTCAAAGTAACCTTCCGGGGTGTTGAACTTATTTTTGCTGTTCTTTTTCATGGTATTTTTATGACTTCAATTTGTGCCAAAGGTTTAATCTGCTTTAAGATACGCCTCAATTTTCTTTGCGGCCAAATGATAGGATGCCTTCAAGGCCCCGACCGAGGTTTCCAATACCTCGGAAATGTCCTCATACTTCATTTCCTGAAAATATTTCATGGTAAAGACCAGTTTTTGCTTGTCCGGAAGGGTGGCCAGTGCCCTTTGGAGCTTTAACTGGATCTCATCACCCTCAAAATAGGCGTCGGCCTGAAGGTTTTCTACCATACGCTCTTTGAGTTCTTGGTCGCCAATGCCCATTTTTTTTGATTTCTGTTTCAAAAAGGTCAACGACTCGTTGGTGGCGATGCGGTACATCCAGGAGTAGAGTTTGCTGTCGCCCTTGAATCCATCGATATTCCGGTACACTTTTATAAAAGTGTTCTGCAATACATCGTCCGCATCATCATGGTCAAGGACAATCCGCCTAATGTGCCAATAAAGGCGTTCCTTATAGGTGTTCACCAATACCTCAAAGGCCTTTGCCTGGCTTTCCTTGCTCTTGAGCTCTTGTACTAGGGTTTCCTCAGCGATCAATCTTTGTAGGTTTTGATGCTATGACTAAGGTAAGGGGAAATGGTTTAATTTTTCAAGGTTCAATAATCAATAAACAATTGACATTTAACAATTACCAATATGTTTTTTTAGAAAAAAGGGAAACACCTATCCAAAACTCCAACGATCCGATCAATCCAAAAATCCGATCAAGAAGTGAACGACTGCATCTCCACCAGTTTTTTGTAACTCTTTTGGGATTGCATCAGTTCTTCGTGGGTGCCCTGTTCCAAGATTTCGCCCTTGCCCATCACAACGATGGAATCTGCATTCTGGATGGTGGACAAACGGTGGGCGATCACGATGGAAGTGCGGTTCTTCATCATTTTCTCAAGGGCATCCTGCACCAATCGTTCGCTTTCGGTGTCGAGGGCGGATGTGGCCTCGTCCAAGATCATGATTGGGGGGTTCTTGAGCACGGCCCGAGCAATGGAAAGGCGTTGTTTTTGCCCGCCACTCAACTTGTTCCCACCATCTCCGATATTGGTGTCGTAGCCATGGGGCAATTCCATAATGAAATCGTGTGCATTGGCCACTTTGGCCGCCTCAATGATCTCGGCCATGGTCGCGTTTTCCTTGCCCAGGGCAATATTGTTCTTCACGGAATCATTGAAAAGAATGGAATCCTGGGTCACCAATCCCATCATGCCGCGAAGGGATTTTTTGGTGATGTTCTTGATGTTGGTCCCGTCTATGGTGATTTCCCCTTTGTTGACATCGTAGAAACGGGTGATCAGATTGGCCACGGTGCTCTTTCCGCTTCCAGATTGGCCCACCAAGGCCACGGTCTGCCCCTTTTCAACCTTTAGGTTGAAGCTTTTCAGGACATAATCCTCCTCATATTTGAAAGAAGTGTCCTTAAACTCGATGCTCGAACTGAAATCGGTCTTTTCCATGGCCCCTTCCATGTCCTTGATGGGGTTTTCAGACTCCAGTATCTCCAAGACGCGCTCTGCGGCTGCATTTCCTTTCTTTACTCCATACGAAGCCTTGCTGATGGCCTTGGCAGGGGTAAGTATGTTGTAGGCAAGCCCCATATAGGCAATAAAAGAGGCGGCATCGAGGGTTTCTTCTACCAAAACCATACGTCCACCAAACCACAATAAGATTCCAATGACCAAAATCCCAAGGAATTCGCCCGTCGGGGAAGCCAGATTTTGTCTGTTTAGCAATGTGTTGGAAAACTTGAAAAATCTCGAGGTGGAATTTTCAAAGGTTTTGTAAAACTTGGATTCGGCGTTAAAAGCCTTTATGACCCGAAGTCCACCCAAGGTTTCCTCCACGATGGAAAGGAATTCCCCCTGTTCCTTTTGCACCTTGTCCGATTTGCGTTTTAGGGATTTCCCAATACGGGATATTAACATTCCGGCTATGGGAATAAAGACGAAGACAAATATGGTCAGTTTCACACTGATTAAGAACATGACCACAATGGTGAAAAGGATGGTCAACGGCTCCCGCACGATCAATTCCAAAACGGACAGGAAAGAATGTTGGATTTCCAATACATCCGAAGTGATCCGGGCAATGACATCCCCTTTTCGTTTTTCGGAAAAATACGAAATGGGCAAATCCACAATTTTCTCGTACATCTTGTTCCGAATGTCCTTGAGCACCCCGTTCCTCAAAAACGTAATGAAATACATCGCCAAGTAATTGAAGATGTTTTTGAGCAAGAAAAGGACCAGGACCAGTCCAACAACAATCACCAGACCTTTCATGGGGTCCTCGCCGGAATATTGCGTGACCCGGTAGTTCATGTAGTCCATAAAGTAATCCTTGGCTTTGCCTATGCCTTCAAATGAAGGCGGAGCCGTAAGTTGCTTGGTCTTATCGAACAATACATTGAGCATTGGGATAAGGGCCGCAAAGGAAAGCGCACTGAAAAGCGCGTAGAGGATATTGAAGAATATGTTCAAATAACCGTATTTACGGTAAGGTCCCGCAAAACGGAGAATCTTTTTAAAGTAGTTCATTCACTTACAAATTCAGCTCGGATAGGATACCTTCTATCTTGGTTTCCAATTGCGAATTTACGGATTTATAATCCTCCGCCTTGTCCAATTTTGCATTGGTGCTGATATAGAACTTTACCTTGGGCTCCGTTCCGCTGGGCCTGGCCGCAATCCGGGTGCCATCTTCGGTCTCGTAGATAAGCACATTGGATTTGGGCAGATGGATGGTCCGTTCCTCGCCTGTCTGCACATTTTTGGCGGTGGAGGTGTTGTAGTCCTCGACCCAAAGCAACTTTGAGCCTTGCACGGAGGCCACTGGGTTTTCCTTGAAGTCCTTGAGCATCTGCTTGATCTCTTCCGCGCCACTGATCCCTTTTTTGGTAAGGGAAATCAATTTTTCCTTGTAAAAACCAAACTGCACATAGCAATCGATAAGGTCTTCGTAGAACGAGCTGCCATTCGCTTTGGCATTGGCGGCAATCTCACAGGCCAATAGGGTAGAGGTGACCGCGTCCTTGTCCCGGACAAAATCGCCCACCATATAGCCAAAACTTTCCTCGCCACCTCCAATGAACTTGGAAGCAGGGAAATCCTTGATCATTTTCCCGATCCATTTGAAGCCAGTAAGTGCCGTTTTAAACTCTACGCCATACGCTTTGGCCATTTGCTCCATCATGGGGGTGGATACAATGGTAGTGGCGATGAACTCGTTGCCCTTGAATCCTTTTTCCTTATATCGATCCAATAAAAACTTGGTCATCAACACCATGGTCTGGTTGCCGTTCAGCAGTTCCATCTTGCCCTCTAGGTTGCGGACGGCGATTCCCAACCGGTCACTGTCGGGGTCGGTGCCCACCACCATATCGGCGCCTATTTCCTCTGCTTTTGTAATGGCCATCGCCAAGGCTTCGGGTTCCTCTGGGTTGGGGGACTTGACGGTTGGAAAGCCACCATCGGGCTTTGCCTGCTCCTCAATGATTGTGACATTGTGGTATCCGGCCCGTTTCAACACTTCGGGTATGGCGGTGATGGAGGTGCCGTGCAGCGAGGTGAACACAATTTTAAAATCGTCCTTTCCTTTCGCATGGAAGTCCCCATTGGAAACGGAGGCTTCAAAAAAGGCTTCGTCCACATCCTTATCGATCATGTGGATCAGATCGTCGTTGGGACCAAATTGGATATCTTCAAAAGAAAGGGAATCGATTTCCGCGATGATTTCCCCATCTTGTGGTGGCACAATCTGTCCGCCATCGGCCCAATATACTTTGTATCCGTTGTATTCTGGGGGGTTGTGCGATGCGGTCAACACAATTCCGGCATGGCAGCTCAGGTGTCTCACGGCAAAGGACAACTCAGGAGTGGTGCGGAGCTCGGAGAACAAATAGACCCTGATACCATTGGCAGAAAACACTTCGGCCACCGTTCTGGCCAGGGTGTCGGAATTGTATCGGCAATCGTATGCGATTACCACCCGAATGTCACTGTCGGTATAGGTCCTTTTCAGGTAATTACTGAGCCCTTGGGTACTCTTTCCCAAGGTGTATTTGTTGATTCGATTGGTGCCCACGCCCATCACGCCACGCATCCCGCCCGTTCCGAATTCCAGATTTTTGTAGAAGCGATCTTTGAGTTCTTCGGGGTCATTTTCAATAAGATGTCTGATTTCTTTTTTTGTTTTTTCATCAAAAAAATCGATCAACCAAGATTGAGCGGTAGCGGTAATGGAATCCATTTGTATAGTGTTTATGTGTCTTAAAAATACAAAGATTATAAGTTTGGGTGGGGCTTAAAGGTTAATTTTATCGGAGATATTGTAACGGGTATCATTTTTTCTGGAGCGTACCATGATCTCCCCGATAAACCCTGCCAAAAACAATTGCGTACCCATGATCATTGCGGTAAGGGCAATGAAGAACTGCGGCCGTTGGGTGATCAATCGGCCCGTTGGGTTCAGGAAGAGTTTGTCCACGCCCAGATAGACCGAAAAACAAAGGCCCACAAAGAACATGAGAACGCCCAGTGCGCCAAAAAGGTGCATGGGCCGTTTGCCAAACTTGGACACGAACCATATGGTGATCAGGTCCAAAAAACCATTGATGAAACGCTCTGCGCCAAATTTGGTGGAACCGTATTTTCTGGCTTGGTGCTGCACCACTTTCTCCGTAATCTTCGAAAAACCGGCATTTTTGGCCAGAACGGGGATGTAGCGGTGCATTTCCCCGTGCACTTCGATGTTCTTCACCACCTGGCTGTCAAAAGCCTTGAGACCACAATTGAAATCGTGCAGTTGCACACCGGAAGTTTTCCGGGCGGCCCAGTTGAATAGTTTGGAAGGGATGTTCTTGGCGATGATGGAATCGTATCGTATTTTTTTCCAGCCCGATACCACTTGTTGGCCCTCTTGGGTCACCATGCGGTACATTTCGGGAATTTCCTCGGGGTTGTCCTGAAGATCGGCATCCATGGTAATCACCACATCGCCTGTAGCCGCCTTGAAGCCAGCATGCAGTGCCTGCGATTTCCCATAGTTCTTGTAAAAACGGATGCCTTTTACATGTTCGTTCTGTTGGGAAAGATCGGTGATGATTTTCCAGGATCCATCCGTGCTGCCATCATCTATAAAGATGATCTCATATAAAAAATGATTGGATTGCATCACCTGTACAATCCAATCATGTAGTTCTTTAAGCGATTCGTGCTCGTTGAGCAAAGGAATTACAATGGAAATCTGCATTGCTTGTTTCTGGATTTCCCTTCAAAAGTAGTATTTTTTGGTTTAGTAGGACGGTTTGCTCTTTTTCAAGATCAGTCCCACGATCAGACCGATGACCAAGCCGAAGATACTGTTCATGATCAAACCCACTGGGTATTGGATCCAAGCAAATCCTTTTTGCATTTCCACAGCTTGGTCCCATTGCTCCTCTGTCATGTTGGGATTTTGCTCAAAAGCCTTGGGTTTGGCAATTTCCATGGCCTTGTCAAAAAAGTCGGGTTCAATGAAATGGGTCAGGATGTACTGATAGGCCAAGGAAATCACGGCCCCCACCACTGCGGCACCAACGGCCACTTTCAGCGCCTCGGAAATGGTCAGGAAACCACCATTGGCCTTTTTAAAGGCATTGACGGCAATAAAGAGGACACCCGCCATGATCAAGATGGAGACCACGATGATCGAAGCGTTCATTTCATAGTGCATTTTTTGGGTGTAGAGCATTACACCGAACACCACGGATATGATGCCCAGTAAAAGCCCATAATTGAGCGCAAATTTTCCGGTTTTTGGTTGTTGTTCTTCCATTTTTTTGATTTTTGTGTTGATTGTAGCCAATTAGTGCCGGGGTCGGGCATTTTGTTACAGTTAAAGTTACTTTTTTATTTTTTAGGTCTTTTGAGTTGGTCGTGTCAAAGAAATCATTAAATTTGCACCTCGAAAATTCTGAGATTAAGCATTTAAGACGATGAAAAAAGATATACACCCAGGAAACTATAGAATGGTGGCTTTTAAGGATATGTCAAACGAGGATGTGTTCATTACCAAGTCCACTGCAGAGGCAAAGGAGACCATCACTGTGGATGGTGTGGATTATCCTTTGGTGAAGTTGGAGATTTCAAGGACTTCGCACCCTTTCTATACCGGTAAGACCAAATTGGTGGATACCGCTGGTAGGATCGATAAGTTCAAGAACAAGTACAAAAAGTTCAAGCAAGAAGAGGAGTAGACCGAATAGGTCATCCTTTTTAACGATTTATAGGAACGCTCCCGATGTTTTTCGGGGGCGTTTTTTATTTTTACCGAGTCAAAAGCATAGCTTATGAACTTTATTCTTTCCGATGGTAACCACCGCGAAGACCTTTTTCCCTTTACACTGACCCGCCCTGTGGCCGAGATGCGTATCGGCATCCTGACCATCAGGGAAAAATGGGAGAAATGGCTAGGGGAGCCCCTGAGCTTCCAAACGGAGGGCTATCTTTCGGAAAAATACCCGTTGCAGACGAGTGACAAAAATGTGGTGATCAACGGCAGCTATCTCCCCAATGAAAGTTTGGTGCAGGCCATCCAACAGTTGCAACTGGGCGAGGCCTTGATGGACGGCGGTGAATACATCGCCTATGCCACCAAAACCCTTGACGGAGCTTTTGACGTTGCGCAATACCAAGTGATCGACCATGTCTTTGAAGGCATCACGGTCAAAAACACCTGGGACATCTTTTCCAAGAACGGTGAAGCGATCCAAGCGGATTTTGATCTAGTGACCGCAGGAAGAAAAAGCCAGCCCATTTCCGAGACCAATCGAGTGTTGGCCCCGGAGAATATTTTTTTGGAGGAAGGGGCCACGGTGGAGTTCTGTACCTTGAACGCCTCCACAGGTCCTATTTACATTGGCAAGAACGCCCTGATGATGGAGGGCAGTATGGTGCGCGGCGGTTTTGTGCTTGGCGAAAGTGCCATTGTGAAGATGGGTGCCAAAATTTATGGTCCCACCACGGCCGGACCGGGCTGCAAATTGGGGGGCGAGGTGAACAACTCTGTACTCTTCGCCAACTCCAACAAGGGCCACGATGGCTTTTTGGGCAATTCTGTACTGGGCGAGTGGTGCAATATAGGCGCGGACACGAACACCTCCAACCTGAAGAACAATTACGCCGAAGTACGCCTTTGGAACTACCGGACCGAAAACTTTGCCCGGACAGGGCTCCAATTTTGCGGACTCATGATGGGCGACCACAGCAAGTGTGGCATCAATGTGATGTTCAATACCGGGACCGTGGTAGGGGTCAGTGCCAATATCTTTGGCGGAGGATTCCCCCGAAATTTTGTGCCCAGCTATAGTTGGGGCGGGGCCGCTGGCTTCTCCACCTTTTTGCCCAGCAAGGCCTTTGAGGTGGCCACGGCCATGATGAAACGCCGAAACATGGAGTTCAACGATACCGAGGCCCGCATCTTGGAACGCGTTTTTGAGTTCACGAAGAAGTGGCGGAACTTCTGAACCTTACTCTAATTTTCCCACCAATCCCCAACCGTTGGCCTTGTCAATTACTACGCAATGCAAGGTGTTGATGCCTTTTTGGAGCTGTAGCGGTATTTTGTTCGCACCCAGCCCTATGTGTCCTTGAAACTGGTTGTTCTTGGACCGAAAGGCATTGTTGCCATAAAAAATGGGGCTGCCGTTCAAATACACCACGATCTTATCGCTATAATCGAACGAAAACAGCTTGGTTTGGTCTGCAGCTACGGAAATGGTCGTGGATGCCACCGTGTAGGCCTCTGGGTTGGCTTCAAAATTGCCCGAAGTTGGCTTTGCCATATATTTGGAGATGGGGAGCAGACCTGACTGCTCAGTACGTGCGGTGATGGTCTTCGCCTTTTCAAGATCACTGAACGCAATTTCCCCTTCGGTATAGGGCTTGGCCTCGGTAAGTTGCCATTCCGCAATGATGCCTTCGGCGGGGGTTGGGGCAAGGAAGGGCTCTTTGACCACGGCCTCGTCGGTTTGGGTAATGGAAACGTTGGAAAAGCGGTTGCCCAGTAGTGCCCAAACACCCACTTCACCGTTCAAGTTGCCCGATTTTAAGTGATCTACCTGCAATACCTCTTTGTCATTGATAAACACGGTCGCGGTCCAGTTGTCCACCACCACCCGCAAATGGTTCCATCCTTGGGTTGCAAAAGTGACCTGCGCCTGATGTTCGGGATACAGCTGCCAGTTGCCTTCCCCATGATAGGTAGGGGTGTACTGCACGGCATCCACCTGTCCGGACTTGTGCATGCGCATATAGACTTCCTCAAAATTTTGGTCTTGTTTTCTGAATAGGAACCCTGCAAAACTGCGTTTGGAGTTGGCGTACACATCCATTTCCAGGACACCGTTGGAAAATTCGATGCCCTTCGCAAAGGCTTTGCCGTCGAGGAGCATGGTCGGGCGGCCGTCGAAAATTTCAAAAGAGGCCTTGACGCCTTCTTCAAGGGTCCAATACGCTTCTTCCAAGGGGATGGTTTGGGCAGTTTGGGCTTGTACAAATGTGGTCATGCAAAGCATGCCAAGGAGCATGGGTAAACGGAATCGTTTCATGGGATTGTTTTTTGATTGATGCGTTTTTCGTCGCAGGAACATAAGCGTCCTGACATTTAAAAATATAAAAAGTAAGTTCAATGGTGCCTATGGCATTTCTTTGGGAGGTTTTGAGATGGTGAGTACAGTTGAAGTGGTTTGGTTGGTTATCGGTTCAGTATAAGCGGTCTTTTTAATGCCGCTTAAACATTATTAGCATTATTATTTAAATTTTCCGCCAATCTTTGACTCACAGATCTTTGAACTATTGCTTGTACAGTCGGATTCATATTCTTCATAGGAAAAGCTGCTTGAAATTGAAATAAACCTAATTCGGAAATTAGTTTGCCGATTAATTCATCAGCAAACGATGAAGCTATGATTCCTACTCCATCGAAATCAATAATAACAGGTTTTTTGGCGCTTTTATAGATGTTTAACAATTCATTTTTAATTCTGAATCCTGATTGTCTTGTTCCAGTTCCTGATGATTGCTCAATTATTTTGTAAATAATTCTATCAAATTCATCTTCTAAATTTTCTAGAAAAATATCAATTGGTTCATATCCGCCAAGCGCTTCTTTCATTGAAATTGCATTATTTAATCTTATATCAAAATTAACAGCAGTTGATTGCTTATCAGTATTCAACACAATGATATTGTTGTATGATTCGGTTACTTTTTTTCTATTTATAAAATTCAATCCACCTTTTCCAGAGATAATTTGAAGAGCACCATCATTAATGCTTATTATATTGTAAAGTCCCCACATCCCATTCCCTTGTCCAATTTTTTTGTCTCTCGTAACACCTTCTTGAACCGCTAATGAAATCGCATCAGAAGCATTCCGTGGTCGGAAAGATGAGTTCCTTAGAGATTGGAATATTCCTTGACCATAATCAAATATGGATATTTTTAGAATTTGACTGTCCTTTAATACTTGTCCCATAATGAATCCTGTATTTTCGCCCGAATGTTGTATCACATTATCCATGATTTCATTTAGTCCCCATTCGCATGCTTGCATAATCCCCTCTTCAACTGTAGTACTCCTTCTTATGCTTGCCAAGAAGCCATTAACTAGAGAGTGTACATCATCAGATGAATGAAAAACCCATACTCGATCAAGAAAATTGGTGCCAAGACCCGTTGTTGTCTTGTTGATGTCGTCTGGACTAAGAAAATGAATTTTTCTTAGGTACGTTGGAACATTGATAAACTCAAAATCAACATTTAACTCTTCTTTAAAATAGTGGATGTATCCAGCAATTGGCACCGCAGGATAAGGGAAGACCTTTTCAACACCGGCTAAATCAATTACAATTTTCTTATGCCCAAATTTAAAGTGAAGGCGCTTAAGCCCATTAATAACTTCAGGAATTAACCTTTTGTTTGTCAAATTATAGGGTCTGAGCACGTTCTCATATACAGCACAATTATGATTCTTAAAATATGTTGTTGGTCTATAGTTCATTCTATTAATGCTAACGTTAGAGATATGATTCGTTTTACTGAATTGTATCGACCGATACTGGAACGAGTTCAGCAATTGTAACGAAGTTCTGTGAAAAATACTACAATTTTAACAGGGGTAACTACCTAATTATCAAGTTTTATCAACAAAAAAACTGGAAACAAATCGTGTAATTTGTGAAAGTGGTCAAGCTACATTTGAGACCTGTTTCGGTGGGCCATGAGCTCGCCCCAAGTCACCAACTCAATATGGCGCTTTTGGAGGGTGTCCATGGTTTTTTCACTGGTAAAAAAGTCAAAGTCCATCTGTCGCCATTCGGCCCCAAAGTGGGGATGGTTTATGGCAATGGCCTGCATTTCCGGCTCATCAAAAGCAGGGTGGATCAAAATCTGGTTCAGGCCCGGTTTTAGGTTTTCCAACATATCTTGGTATCCTTGGGTAAATTGGCCCTTTTCAAAATCCGCAATGGCACCCAAATAGGTATGGTCAATGGTCAGGTCGTCGGGGGCTATGTGTGCCACTGGGTCCAATCCCACCATCTCCATCATCTGTTTGTTGATGAGCACAGGGAGACCGTACTGTTCCCCCAACCGTTTGTACACCTTAAAAAAGTCAGGATGGGATCCCACGCTGTACATATGGGAGTCCAAGTGGGTGGGGTGCAACCCCAACAATAGGGCTTTTTCAATCTGGGCCCTCAACTCTTTTTCCACCTCTTCGGCGGTGGCGTTTTGGCGCAATTGTTCCCTTTTTCTAAAGAAATGTCCATGTTCGTCCACCAAACCGGGCACTTCCGAAACGGGCAACACGGGACCAAAACGGTAGGTTTCCCATTCGCAGGTAAGCGTAAGATGGAGGCCCATATCATATTGGGGGTGGTTTTTGGCAAAGAGCGCCATTTCGTGAAACCAAGGGCAGGGGACCATTATGCTGTACGAGTTCACCATACCTTTTTTCAACGCCTGCATGGTTGCCCGGTTTTCTGCGTGTGAAAGTCCGGCATCATCCGCATGGATCATCAATAGTTTGGCCTTGGGGTCAAAGCCCAATTTCTGTGCTGTGTTCATTACCAAAAATGCTTTGCGTCAATTTTTAAAGATAAGGGGGCTTTTATCAATAAAAAACCAGCAACATTTTCTGCCACTGGCTTTTTTAAATTGTAGTTGATACCCAACGCTATTCCTTTACTTCGGGCATTTGGGTAAAGGGCGCTATGCCAAATTCGGGGTACACCTCGGTAGGGTAATAAAACGTACCTCCCCGGGCCACCAACGCGATGCTCTTTATCGCCTTGATGTCCTTCACTGGGTTGCCGGGCACCAAAAAGAAGTCGGCCAATTTCCCGGGGGCTATGCTGCCCAAATCCGCTTGGCCCATATACTGCGCCATGTCATAGGTGGCCAGTTTCAGCACTTCAGCATTGGTGTAGCCCAACTGCTGGGTGTAGAGTTCCAGTTCGCGGTGCAGGTTAAAAGCCCCGCCCAGGTCGGTCCCTGCCACGATCAGAATGCCCTTTTCCTTCATCAGTTTTAGGGTCTCCACAATTTTTTGGTAGGCTTCGCGGTAGGCCTTGTCCTCTTCGGCATCGGCAATCTGCGCCAAGGCCACTTTCATGCCACGTTGCTCGTTGGGGGGCATATGGTCAATATAGTCCTCCGTGCCGGGCGATACTTGCCCGTTGCGGGAGAGCATCAGTTTTTCGTGGATGGACAGGGTAGGGTCAATGGCCGTTTTGTTCGCCACGAAGAGGTCTAGAGTCTCTTGCACCTTGGGACTGTCCAGGTCCAGTCCGGGAAAACGCTTCATGGCGGTAAGGCGGAGCAGGGTACGGGTGTCCTCCTCGGGCTCCAGCACCCAGCCCAGCATGGTCTGGTTGATGTGTGTCATCTCGTCAAACCCTGCATTCAGCATGGCATTGGCGTTGGAGAATGCAGGCACGTGCCCGGTCACGAAGAGTCCTTTTTCATGGGCCTTTTTCACAATGGCGGGCGCCCAGTCCCCGTTCATGCTGTTGTAGAGCTTTACGCCATAATAGCCCAGACTGTCATAAGTGTCCACCGCGGCCAGGGCCTCGGCCTCGCTCTCCACAATGATCCCGTTGTTGGCGTTGAACTGGCTTTTGCCCTCGATAAAGCCCAATCGGGTGATGCGTGGACCGGCCAATACGCCAGCATCGATTTTCTCGATCAGATCGGACAGTACTTTGTTGTCGTTCCCCATATCGCGGAAGGAGGTCACCCCGGCCAATACGTTCAACAGGGCACCGTTATCGCCGGAGTGGGCGTGCATTTCGTACAGACCGGGCACCAAGGTACCACCGTTCCCCGCAATGATCACTTCGTTCTCGCCAGCGGCATCGGCCGCTTCGATGGCCGTGATCTTTTCTCCGGCCACCACCACGGAAACCGGGTCGGTGAGGGCCATCGTCTCGGGGTCGAACACCCGAACGTTCTGGATGCGCACTTTTTTATCGTAGTTGTGGGCATATTTCTTTTGAAGGGTCTCATAGCGTTGGGCCGAATAGTTCTCGGCCAGTTGGCGCATGTCCTTTTCCACGGCTTCGAATCCTTCGCGGATCACAATGTACCGAGGGTCGATGGAAGCGAAGAAACGATTTTGGTCATCCAAAATAAAATAGGAGGGGTTCAGTTCGGCCCCGGATAGCGCATAGGTGGTCAGGGCCAGTTCGCCCTCACCGGAAGGCTGTGTCACACTGATTTTCTCCATCTCGGTCAGCGTCAGGTTCCCTGCGGGTAGCACAGGTAAGGTGTTGTTGGGGGCGTCCAGTAGCAATCTGGCGGCCAGCACGGAGGAATAGGGGCTCCCGAATTGGTTCACGTAGAGTTGGGCGGCTTCCACGTTCGCATTGCCGGAACCTGTGGCATCCGTCCAAGAGGCGTTCGTGGCCTCGAGGGTAAAATGTTCGTCCACGGCATTGCCAAAGGTGGTGTTCCCGCTGATCTTCCAATCGATGGGATAACCTTCGGGGGTCAACACGATGGTCTCCTTCATGGTCGGGCCACGGCCGTTGTTCTTGTAATCGTAATCCACATGGATGGTATCGCCCACGGTGCCGGCCTTGAGGTGGCCTACCTTGTTTTCACCGACAATCACGGTATAGGTCTCGTCCCCTTGATAATTGGCGAGGGAGGAAGCGGGTTCTTGTTTGCAGGATTGGATGGCCATCAGGGTGATAGCAACCACAACGATTCGAAGTTTCATACGGCTGGGTTTGTTTATTGCATCAAGGTAGCAAATTCTAGAATACCCGAAGCCCCTTTCCATCAAAATAAGGGTTGTCCAGACCGTTCGGAAATAAAAACCCCAGCCCCATGGGTATGCGGGTAGCTGGGATTTCCATCATCAATCAAAGTAAAGGCGGAGTGGTGCTTTTTGTTTTGGTCAATCGATCTTGAGGGACAACATACTGATGGACCCTCCCACAGTCTTGTCGTTGAAAAGTTCCACCTCTTCGGACTTGTCTTTCAGGGCCAAGGCATAGAGCAGGGGCAGGTAATGTTCCGGCGTGGGAATGGACATCTCAAAGCTGCTCCCCTGTTTGTGATAGTTGATGAGGGCATCGTGGTTGCCATCCAGAATGAAAGATCTCATCTTTTCATTGGCTTCATGGGCCCAGTCCCAGGCATAGGCGTCGTTCAATTTTTGCCAGGCCACACGGCGCAGGTTGTGCACCACATTGCCACTTCCCACGATCAGTACGCCCTTGTGGCGCAAGCGTTCCAATTGCTGGGCCAGTTCGTAATGGTACTGGGGGTCCTTGGTGTAGTCCAAGCTGAGTTGGATCACGGGAACATCGGCATCGGGATACAGGTGCTTGATCACACTCCAGGCCCCATGGTCCAATCCCCAGTGATGATCTAGTTCCACATCGGTCTTGGTAATGATGTCCTTTGTCTCCTGTGCCATTTCAGGGCTTCCCGGTGCGGGGTAGCGTACATCGAACAGGGCTTGCGGAAAACCACCAAAATCGTGGATGGTGGGCGGGTTTTGCATAGCCGTCACCTTGGTGCCACGGGTCTCCCAGTGGGCCGAAATGCAAAGGATGACCTTGGGCCTTGCCACTTCCTTGCCCAATTTGCGGAAGGAGGAGACAAACTCATTTTCCTCAATGGCGTTCATGGGGCTTCCATGTCCCAAAAAGAGCACGGGCATCTTCTCGGAAGGGGGCAGGCTCTTGTCGAGCGACCGTAATGTACTGAAATCGTTCATGGCAGTGATAAAAGGTATGACTCCCAGTGTTTTGATGAAATTCTTCCTGTTCATGTGAAAAGGGAGCTATGAAAAGCCCGGACCCTTTCGGTATCCGGGCCACTGGTACATCGAAATTAGGCCTCGGTCTTTACAAACTGGACCTCGGCAGCAATTTTTACTTCTTCGCTCACCATAACACCACCGGCTTCAAGGGCAGCGTTCCAGTTCAGGCCAAAATCCTTACGGTTGATTTTCCCAGCAATGGAGAACCCTGCTTTTTCGTTTCCATAGGGATCTTTCATGTACCCACCAAAATCCACATCCAATTCAACGGATTTTGTGGTTCCTTTGATCGTAAGGTCGCCTGTGAGCTTGAATTCGTCATCGTCCACTTTTTTGATGGAAGTGCTTTCAAATTTCAACTCGGGGTAGGTTTCCACTTCGAAGAAATCGGCACTCTTCAGGTGGCCGTCCCTGTCATTGTTATTAGTGAAAATGGAAGCGGCATCGATGGTGGCCGATAGTTTTGCGGTCTCAAAATCAGCCCCGTCTATGGTAGCACTGAATTTGGTGAACTCACCTTTTACGTTGGAGATCATGAGGTGTTTTACCTTAAAGGTAAGTTCGCTATGTGTTGGATCTAAATTCCAAATCGTCTTATTTGACATTGTTCTTAATTTTTGGGTTATTGATTTATTTCTTTGATACAAAGATCTTTCAATATCCCACGGGAAGGGTAATACCTTTTGGAAGAAGGGTTGTACTTTTAGGAAATAAGCTGTTTCATTTCTTTCTTGAAAGCGGATGGAGTCTGCCCTGTTTTGCGTTTGAAGACTTTGGAGAAGTAGGCCTTTTCATTGTAGCCCAGTTCAAAACCGATTTCGGCAATGGTCTTGTTGGTGTTGATGAGCAGGTTTTTTGCCTCGGTGAGTTTACGGGTCTCGATGATTTCGCCCACGCTTTGCTGCATCACTTCCTGGCAGATGAGGTTGAGGTTGCGCTTGCTCATGAACAGTTTTTCGGCATAAAAGGAAATCTTGACAGGTCGCCGAAAGTTCTCCTCCAGAATGCGTAAAAAGTTGGCATAGGTCTGCGAATGTGCATTGCTGGACTCTTGGTCCGGGTTTTCGGGCTTTTCGTTGTAGACCATCGTCAACAGTGAAGTGAGCAATTGTTTGATGATGGACAGATTGGGGTTGGGGCGTTCCACTTCGTCGAGCATCATTTCGCAGAGCGAGGTCAGCCTATTGAAACAACGATTGGTGGGCAGGGTGATGTTGGCCCTGTTGTGGAAATAGCCATAAAGCTTGAAAATGGTCTCCGACATGAACTCGCTTCGAAACCGGATGACCCAAAGATCACATTTGCCCTCGTGGGTCTGTGGCCTGAGCAGATGGGGCTTGCCTTGTGTCACGAAGCTCACGAAGGGGGCATAGACAATCTCATCATCAAAATCGATGAAATGGGAAATTTTGCCCTCCGCACCTATGATGAGTTCTTCAAAATCGTGCACATGGGGTTCAATGCTCTCGCTTTCCAATGCTTTGGCATCTTTGGCGGTAAATCGGAAGATTTTGAAGAGTTCCTGCACTATTGTGGACTTATATGGGGCAAAACAGGCATAAAATTACGCAAAAAAGAGTGCTCCATGACTTCTAGGTATTGTCAATGGATTGTTTTTTGTTGTGCAAGGGCCGTAGGGGCATATCCAAAATGTTTTTTAAAGGCAAAGGAGAAATGTGACAGGTTTTCAAATCCTGTTTCAAGATAGACCTCTACGGGTTTTCGTTCTTTCTTGGTCAATTGGTAATGGGCCAGTTCCAGACGTTTTTGGGTAAGCCAGCGCTGTGGGGTGGTGTGGAACACTTTGTGAAAATCCCGTTTAAAGGTGGTCAGGCTCCTACCGGTCAAATAGCTGAACTTTTCCAACGGCATGTTGAACATAAAATTCCGCTCCATAAAAGTGGCCAGGTCTATTTTGTGGGGTTCCTCAAAATTGGCCAAAATGTTGTCGATGCCTACATCCAGGGTTCTGAGGATGGTAATGGCCTCGGTAATTTTTAAGGAAGCAATGTTTTCGGGAAATTTGTCTTCCTGCATATCAAAATAGGGGATTAGGGAGGATAGACAACTTTTTAACAACGGATGGCTTCCAAAACGCACAATTTTGGGTGTGGAGACCACCTTCGGTTTCACATCCAGTTGGGCATAAAAATCCCTCAACCTGTCCGTGGAAAGGTGCATCACCACCGATTTATGGGGAAGGCCGTCCTTGGGATAGTTGATGATCGTGGCCATTTGATTTCTGGGAATCAGGAAGATGTCCCCTGGCTTGAACACGTGGCTTTCATCCGCCTGTACGATCTTGGTTTCCCCCGAAATGAACCACACAAGCATATGGTGGTCAAATACCACTTCCGTTTTGAAAAGCCTGTCCTCAAAGGATGAAAGCTTGATATCAGGTGTGATGTATTTTAATTGATAGTCCATAGGCTTGTGTAGTGTAAAGGTAGTAATATCAATGGATGGGAAATCGTATCCCGATGAGTTCTTCACTCAAGTTCCACAGTTTTTTTGCAAACGTTTGGTCCAAAGAATAAGGATTTACACCACTCGATATGGATGCATCGGTGGACAGTGCCGCAATATCGACATCTTCGCAGTACACCCCTCCCAAGTTATGGAGCATTGGACTAGTGGCACACCACACTGTTGTGGCTGCTCCTTGCGGAATGGTTTTCAGAGATGCAGCCACTTCGGGTAAAATAGTGCCTTCGTCATCACAGAAACCCATTTGTTGGAACAGTTCCAGCGATGCTTCCCTAGCCAACTCTGTTCCGCCTATGGACCCGGGATGTAACGAATAGGACCTCACGTTGAATGCCTTGGCCCTGTTGTCCAATTCAAGGGAAAATAGGTTCACCGCTGTTTTGGACTGTCCGTACGCCTGCAAAGTTTCGTAGTCCCGTTTCAAAAAATTAGGGTCTTCAAAATGGAATGGGGCAAATTGGTGGCCGTATGAAGAAACATTGACCACTCGTGCACCATGTGCCATTTTCAGGGCAGGCCATAGTCTGGCGGTGAGTTGAAATTGTGCCAGATAGTTGGTTACCAATTGGGATTCCATACCACGGTCGTCCCTGCGCAACGGTACCCACATAATGCCCGCATTGTTGATGAGCAAGTGTAGCGGTCTGCCCGATGTCAGAAATTTTTCGGAAAAGGCATCTATGGATTTGGAATCCATCAAATCCATGGCTTCCAATTCAACATTGGCCATCCCTTGCAGGTTGGCCTTGGCCTTTTCGATGTCCCTTGCAGGAACGATTACGGTCGCCCCTGCGTTCGCCAACATTTTGGTGGTTTCCAGACCGATGCCCGTGTTACCGCCTGTCACGATGGCTACTTTACCGGTAAGGTCAATTCCTTGGATCACTTCGTCTGTGGTTGATGCTGCGTTGAATCCCGAACCAATGGGGTTTTGCAATGCGCCTTGATAATTGTGCTGTTCCATTTTGATTTGTTTTTATGGAGCAAAACTAGAAGTGAAATCGGCAGACGGTTTTGTTCAAACGTCCCTTGTTACTTTGTTCAAAAGTTCACCTATCTTATTTTGGGCAGGTTGGCAACTTTGTTTTGCCAAACCAAGGTTGCTATTTCAATTGCAAAGCTATTCCCATAACTTCCAACAAATCATTATCTTTGCGGCCCTAAAGTCAGATGGGCAGATGAACAAAAAGGTTGCATTTTACACACTCGGCTGCAAGCTCAATTTCTCCGAAACTTCCACCATAGCGCGGAGTTTTGAAAAGGAGGACTTTGAGCGTGTGGACTTTTCCGAGCGGGCCGATGTGTATGTGATCAATACCTGTTCGGTGACCGAGAATGCCGACAAGCGTTTCAAGACCATTGTGAAACAGGCGCAAAAAGCCAACCCGGAGGCCTTTGTGGCCGCTGTGGGTTGCTATGCGCAGCTCAAGCCCGAAGAACTGGCTGCAGTGGACGGGGTGGATCTGGTATTGGGTGCCACCGAGAAGTTCAAGATTACCGATTATTTGAACGATCTCACCAAGAATGATAAAGGCGAGGTACATTCCTGCGAGATCGAAGAAGCGGATTTTTATGTGGGCAGTTACGCCATCGGGGACCGTACGCGTGCTTTCTTAAAGGTACAGGATGGTTGTGATTACAAGTGCACGTATTGCACTATTCCCTTGGCCCGTGGCATCTCGCGAAGCGATTCCTTGGAGAACGTGCTGCACAATGCCCGTGAGATTGCTGCGCAGGACATCAAGGAAATTGTGCTGACCGGGGTGAACATCGGGGATTATGGGAAGGGAGAGTTTGGCAATAAGCGTCACGAGCATACGTTTTTGGACCTTGTGAAGGCCCTGGATCAAATTGAAGGCATCCATCGCCTGCGCATATCGTCCATAGAGCCCAACTTGTTGAAGAACGAGACCATCGATTTTGTGGCGCAGAGCAATTCCTTTGTCCCCCATTTCCACGTGCCCCTGCAAAGCGGTAGCGATACTATTTTACGGTTGATGCGAAGGAGGTATCTCTCCAACCTGTATGTGGATCGGGTGAAGCGTATCAAAAAAGCGATGCCCCATGCTTGTATCGGAGTGGATGTGATTGTGGGCTTTCCTGGGGAGACTGACGAGCATTTCCTAGAGACCTACCATTTCCTGAACGAACTGGATATCTCCTATCTCCACGTGTTCACCTATTCGGAACGGGACAATACCGTTGCGGCCGAGATGGGCGACGTGGTGCCCATGAATGTGCGGAATAAGCGCAGCAAAATGCTTCGTGGCTTATCCGTTAAAAAAAGAAGGGCTTTTTACGAGAGCCAATTGGGCAGTGTGCGTACCGTTTTGTTCGAAGGGGAAAACAAATTGGGCTACATCCATGGGTTTACAGAAAACTACGTGAAGGTAAAGGCACCTTGGAACCCTGAACTTGTGAACACTTTACACCAAGTGGAGCTGACCTCAATTGACGAGGATGGTCTGGTGCGCTTCGAGTTTGTCACCGATACCATTTTGGCATAAAAAAAGCCTTCCGGAAGGGAGGGCTTTAATTTTCTTGAATGTTGGTGGGTATCAGATGCGGATTCCCACGGGCAACATTTCCTTGTACTGTCTGTTCTTTCTCAAAAAACCTGCAATGTGCGGGCTGGTCGGTACCACCCTAAGGTTTTTTTCCTGGATTTGGTGCAGAACGGCTTTGATGAAGTCCTCTTTGAACCCCTCTTGGTCAATTTCCTCAGGAATCACCAACTTGGTCAAAAACACCTTGCGCTCCTGGGAAGAGTATTCAATTTTGGCTAAATGCCCATTGACCCTAGCTTCAAACTGGCGCAAGAAACTATTGTCGTTAATTTCCATTTCTGTCATATAGTACTGTTTTTAATGACTCTGTAAGATTTAGATCATCCAAAAGATAATTCTAACAATCCCCTTAAAAATATAGTTCATTAGGTGGGGTCAGCTGCAAAAGGGATACAAAATTAGTCAAAAAATTGTTAATTTCCTAGTGGTTGACGATCTTTGATGAAATATGCCCGATACTAAAACCCATGTGTACCTAATGCCAGGAATGGCTGCCGCACCATCTATTTTTGAGGGCATCCATCTTTCTTCCGAAACTTTTGAGGTCCATTTGTTGGATTGGACCATCCCGGAAAAAGGCATGTCCCTGGAAGCCTATGCTAAGCAAATGTGTACTCGCATAGCACATGAAAACCCCGTATTGCTAGGGGTTTCCTTCGGGGGAATGCTGGTGCAGGAGATGGCCAAGTTCATCAAACCCAAAAAGGTAATCGTGGTCTCTTCGGTAAAAAGCAGGTCGGAACTTCCCAAGCGGATGCTCTTTGCCAAGTACACCAAGGTGCATAAACTACTCCCGACGGGATTGGTGACCAATGTGGAGCTTTTGGCCAAATATGCCTTTGGCGAAACGGTGACCAAGCGTTTGCACCTGTATGAAAAATACCTTTCCGTCCGGGACAAGCAGTACATCGATTGGTCCATTGACCAGATCGTGAACTGGAACCAGACCGTACCGCCTCCGAACGTGGTGCACATCCAAGGGGAAAAGGACACGGTTTTTCCCGTGGCCAACATCAAACAATGCATTGTGGTGAAGAACGGCACCCACACCATGATCATACACCGGGCAAGGTGGTTCAATGAAAATCTCCCCACAATAATTTTAGGATAAGGGCGTCTATATAGTATCTTTACAGTACCCTATAAAAAATTTGGCTATGAAACACTTGAAGAACATATTGGCATTTATTGGATTGATCGCGGTGACCGGCACCTTCATTTTTGCGGTGCAGTCGACCCCGGAACCTGTTGAGGAAAAAGCTCCTGAAACAGTGGTGGAAAACGACAAGAATGTGGCCCAGGGCTATAAGATCAGTGCCATCGAGATTCCCGAAGACCTTAATTTCGCAGGGGAAGCCGTTCCGCTGGACGACCCGGAGATCATGGAGCGCGTAGATCGGGAGTTTTTGGTGAACACCTACTGGCAGTCCAACGCTCTGTTGCTGATGAAACGCGCCAACAAGTATTTCCCCATCATAGAGCCCATTTTGAAAAAGAACGGTATCCCGGACGATTTCAAATACTTGGCCGTGGCCGAGAGTGGTCTTCAAAACGTGGTGTCACCTGCGGGGGCGACCGGTTTTTGGCAGATCATGAAGGATACCGGAAGGGAATATGGCCTCGAGGTGAACGATAATGTGGACGAGCGCTACCATGTCGAGAAATCTACCCAGGTGGCCTGTGACTATCTGAAGAAGTGGAAGGAGCGATTTGGCAGTTGGACACTGACCGCAGCAGCCTATAATGCAGGTCCTGCAGGCATCCAACGGTTTATGGGCATCCAGAAGGCCGGGGATTACTACGACCTGTTGTTGGGCGAGGAGACCGGCCGCTACGTGTTCCGTATCATGGCTATCAAGGAAATCATTGCCAACCCCGGAAAGTATGGCTTTTTGGTGGAGGAAGAAGATCTATATACCAAAGTGCCCACTTTTACCGTGGAAGTGGACACGGCCGTGTCCAGTTGGGCCGACTTTGCCCAGCTCTACGAGATCAACTATAAGGTGCTGAAGAGGCACAACCCTTGGTTGCGCGAGCCCCATTTGAACAACAGCTCCCGAAAAAAGTATGTGATCGAGATCCCGAACAAGGGATATTATCGCACATCGAGTGCGGGGAGGTAGATTAAAGCACTGGATTTCGGAGGTTGGCTTAATCTATAAGGATATGATTCGTTTTAATGAATTATATCCAAGGATAGGTGAAGTTAGCGAGAAAAAAAATAAAATTCCACTCCCAGTAAACGTAGTATCTGAATTGATGGATAGGCTATGGAAGAACAATTGTCCTTTTGATAACGCCCAAAAGAAGCTCAATGGTAAATTCCAAAGAAACTGACCCTGTATTTGGATTTTGTAATTTGGGTAATGTAAAAAGAAATTTTATTTCTAGATTTTCTTCATCTGCTGCTGCATCATCTTGATCTGCTCGGTCAGCATGTTGTTCTTGTCCAGTTTTTTGGCCTCTTGCAACAATTGGGTGGCTTCACGCTTTCTGCGTTTCTGCATGGCAATCCCTGCAAGGCTCAATTTGGCCATGGCCACATCATAATCCATGGTAAGTCCCAGTTTTAAGGCCTTTTTGAAGTATTTTTCGGCCTGGGTCAGGTTCTTTTGGGAATAGATGATTCCGTGCAGGTAATTGAAGTAGCCCTGTTGTTTTTTAATGAGAGCTCCCTCAGGGTTCTTGATCTTGTCCAGCCATTTTTGGGTGCCCTCCAAGTCCTGTTTGCGCATCCGCAGAAAGGCCAAGAGGATAAACTCGTTCCTAAAGTACAGGAAAATGAACACTAGGGAGAACAGGATAAGGGCTATGCCATTGCCGATGTTGCCCTCCACGAACTGGTACACGGCATAAGCAATGATAAGACCTGCGATAACGAGTTTGATATTTTTGTTGAACATAGAGTAGGAGATTTTTCCGAATGTTTTAGAGGTCGCAAAAGTAACAAAAACAAATTTAAATATTTTCTTTTGGGACTTGTCAAAGTAAAAAGTCTTCGTATATTTGCGCCCAGAATTTTTCGGGAAAACATTTCCCACGAACAAAATCCATAAAAAGTTCCGAAATGAAAAGAACGTATCAGCCGTCAAAAAGGAAGAGAAGAAACAAGCATGGTTTTAGGGAGCGCATGGCGACTGCCAATGGTAGAAAAGTTCTTGCGAGAAGAAGAGCCAAAGGAAGAAAGAGATTAACTGTTTCCTCTGAGCCAAGACATAAAAAATAATGATAGCATTTCAGATTTAAATTAAAGGTGTTACTTTTCTAGGTAACACCTTTTTTTTGACCTGAAAGCAAAAAACAAGCAATAACCCTACAAAAATGCCCAAAAGAAAAGATTTAAAATCCATTTTGATTATTGGTTCTGGCCCTATCATCATTGGTCAGGCATGTGAGTTTGATTATTCTGGTTCCCAAGCACTTAGGTCGCTTCGTGAAGATGGTATCGAGACCATTCTGATCAATAGCAACCCCGCTACGATCATGACCGACCCCACCATGGCGGACCATGTGTACCTAAAACCCCTGACCACCAAATCAATCGTTGAGATTTTAAAAAAACACCCCAATGTGGACGCCGTTCTGCCCACCATGGGCGGACAGACCGCATTGAACCTATGCATCGAGGCCGACCAAAAAGGCATCTGGAAGGATTTTGACGTAGAGATCATCGGGGTGGATATCGATGCCATCAACATCACCGAAGACCGTGAAAAATTTAGGGAACTGATGCTCAAGATCGGGGTGGGCATGCCTCCCCAGGCCTCTGCGACCTCTTTTCTGAAAGGAAAGGAAATTGCCCAAGAGTTCGGTTTTCCCTTGGTGATCAGGGCTTCGTTTACCTTAGGAGGTGCTGGGGCAGGTATTGTCTATGATCCAGAGGATTTTGATGATATGTTGAGCCATGGTCTCGAAGTATCGCCCATCCACGAGGTGATGATCGATAAGGCCCTTATGGGGTGGAAGGAATACGAATTGGAGTTGTTGCGCGACAAGAATGACAATGTGGTCATCATCTGTACCATTGAAAATATGGACCCGATGGGCATCCACACAGGGGACTCCATCACCGTGGCCCCGGCAATGACCCTTTCGGACAGGACGTTCCAACGGATGCGGGACATGGCCATCCACATGATGCGCAGTATCGGGGATTTTGCAGGAGGATGTAACGTGCAGTTTGCCGTTAGTCCGGACGAGAAAGAAGACATTATCGCCATCGAGATCAACCCAAGGGTGTCAAGGTCATCCGCATTGGCCTCCAAGGCTACGGGTTACCCTATTGCAAAGATTGCCGCCAAGCTGGCCATTGGCTATACCTTGGACGAATTGGACAACCAAATCACCAAATCCACTTCCGCTTTGTTCGAGCCCACTTTGGATTATGTGATCGTAAAAATACCCCGTTGGAACTTTGATAAGTTTGAGGGATCGGACAGGACTTTGGGACTCCAGATGAAATCCGTAGGGGAGGTGATGGGAATTGGCCGTTCGTTCCAGGAAGCATTGCACAAGGCCACACAATCTTTGGAAATCAAGCGAAATGGATTGGGTGCCGATGGAAAAGGCTATAAAGATTATGACACCATCATCGAGAAACTCCGAGTACCCAGCTGGGACAGGGTATTTGTGATCTATGATGCCATTCAGTTGGGTATTCCGTTGAAGAGGATTCACGAGATCACCAAGATAGACATGTGGTTCTTGAAGCAATACGAAGAGCTCCATTTCTTGGAGATGGAGATTTCAAAATATACCATAGAAAGCCTGCCCAAGGCCCTATTGTTGGAAGCCAAGCAGAAAGGTTTTGCCGATCGACAGATAGCCCATATGCTAGACTGTTGGGAAAGCGAGGTCCATAGCAAGCGCATGGATTTGGGAATCAACCGTGTGTACAAGCTAGTGGATACCTGTGCGGCGGAGTTCAAGGCCGTGACCCCTTATTACTATTCCACTTTTGAAGAAGAAATCGAAACAGCCGATGGCCATCGTTATGTGGCCAACGACAGTGTGGTGACCGATAAGAAGAAAGTAGTGGTGCTCGGTTCGGGACCCAACCGAATTGGACAGGGTATCGAGTTTGATTACTGCTGCGTCCATGGCGTATTGGCTGCTGCCGAGTGCGGGTATGAGACCATCATGATCAACTGTAACCCTGAAACGGTTTCCACGGATTTCGATACGGCGGACAAACTCTATTTTGAGCCTGTATTCTGGGAACATATCTATGACATCATCTTGCATGAAAAGCCCGAAGGGGTGATTGTGCAATTGGGCGGACAGACTGCCTTGAAATTGGCCGAGAAACTGGACAAATACGGAATCAATATCATAGGAACCAGTTTCCAGTCCTTGGATTTGGCAGAGGACAGGGGTAGTTTCTCCACTTTACTGAAAGACAACGACATACCTTATCCGAGGTTCGGGGTGGCCGAGACTGCCGACGAGGCTCTGGAACTGGCCGATGAACTGAACTTCCCGCTGTTGGTAAGGCCATCCTACGTATTGGGTGGACAAGGGATGAAAATCGTGATTAACAAAGAAGAACTGGAGGCCCATGTGGTGGACTTGTTGCGAAAGATACCCAACAACAAACTGCTTTTGGACCATTATCTGGATGGTGCGATAGAAGCAGAGGCCGATGCCATTTGCGACGGGGAAGATGTGTATATCATTGGGATCATGGAGCACATAGAACCCTGTGGGATACACTCGGGCGATTCCAATGCCACTTTGCCACCGTTCAACCTAGGGGAATTTGTGATGCAACAGATCAAGGACCATACGAAGAAGATAGCGTTGGCCCTGAACACGGTCGGGTTGATCAACATCCAGTTTGCCATCAAAGACGATATTGTATACATCATCGAGGCGAACCCAAGGGCATCACGTACCGTTCCTTTCATAGCGAAGGCCTATGGTGAGCCTTATGTGAACTATGCCACCAAAGTGATGTTGGGCGAGAAAAAGGTGAAGGACTTCGTGTTCAATCCACAGTTGGAAGGATACGCCATCAAACAACCGGTATTCTCCTTCAACAAGTTCCCGAACGTGAACAAAAACCTAGGGCCGGAGATGAAAAGTACCGGGGAGAGTATCCTATTCATCGAAAGCTTAAAGGATGATGAATTCTATAACCTGTACTCGCGAAGAAAGATGTATCTGAGCAAATAAAAGCGAGAGGGACAACTAAAAAAGCCGCTGAATTTCAGCGGCTTTTTTTAAGGCTTCTTGGAAGCGTTTTCTATTTTCTCCAATCGTTCCAGTAAGTTCTGGATCAGTTTGTTCTGCTCGTCCAATTTTTGATTGGCAGCTTTCAAATCTTCAATTTCCTTTTGTTGTTGGATGGTGTGGAGGGTGAGTTCCTCTATTTTTTGTAGCAGCTTGGCATCCATTTCCCCTAAGCTTATACCGTTTTGTTTGACTTCTTTTGCGCTGGGCACATTGGGAAGGTGGCCGTATTTTTTAATGAATGATTCGGTCTCCAACAAACCGATCAGGTCATATTCCTTTTCAAACACAAAATCGGGCCAATTGCCTTGAAGCTCCACTTTTACCGCTTCTGCGACCACATTTCCTGCAACGGCAAGCATATACCCTTGTGTGTTCGTTGTACCGATACCAACGCTTCCGGAAGCATTCAGATTGGACACCCCAACCGTTCCGGCAGTATATGAAAGGTTATTTCCGTTGATGGTCCATGGAGAGGAAACGACATTGGTGCCGTTAAGGAGCAGGGCGGTGGCATCCAGGGAGCCTACTTCAATATCTCCTGCAGTATATGATAGGTCGCTTCCATTAATGGTCCATGGAGAGGAAACCACACTGGTTCCATTTAAAAGGAGGGTAGTGGCATCCAATGTGCCTACCTCGACACTACCTGCTGTGTATGAAAGGTCATTTCCGTTGATGGTCCAAGGTGAACTTTGCACTGCCGAACCATCAATCAACAAATCGGTCACATTCAATTGGGTCGCAAAAATTTGCGAAGCATTTACGGTCCCATTGACGTCCAAAGCATAACTAGGGTTGGGGGTCAATGTTCCGATCCCCACACTGCCAGATGCGGGAAATGAGTTTTGGCCATAGATAGATGCACAGGCGATGAGTGCGATCAGTAAGCTAACTGGGGTAAACTTTTTCATAATTTTCCGGGTTGAAATATATTCAAATGAATGGCTTTTGAGCAGGATGTTTCTATTCGTACTCCCTAAGCTCGAAAGATAGATTTTCAAAGTTATCGGCAAATACGTTGATACCGTTTTGTAGTTCCAGCCTAATTTGGTTGTCGCTTACCAATTCCCCCCTTACACCTGTATGTGAGCTGGGAGTACTAAAAAAGATGACCGTTTTTCCAATATCAATGGACCTGTCCAAGGTTCCCAAATACCTACCCTGGGATTCCCTGGTCCAAACAATGGTGAGGTTCAGGCTATTGTCCAACACATTGCTGGTCGGGTCATCCGTACCGGTCTGGCTTATCAACGATGCGTAGGATTGATAGGTAAAGTCAGTGGAATCTGCATTGCAAAGGTATTCTGAAGAAGTCACCTCTTCCGCATCCAATTCGCCATTGCCATTGCTGTCCAAGCCAACGTCAAGCCTGTATCCGCCATTGGCGCAGTTTGCCCCCGGCTGCTCTATCACTGTACTGATCAAACTGGTGAAGCCGTCTGCAGGGTCAAGGTTACAAAGATATTGCGAGGAAGAAACTTCTCCGGCATCCAATTGCCCATTCGCGTTGCTATCCAACCCAATGTCAAGCCTAAACCCGCCGTTGGCGCAGTTTGCGCCTGGCTGTTCCACGGTGGTACTGATCAAACTGGTAAGGCCATCCGATCCGTCGGTTCCATCTGTGCCATCAGTTCCGTTCATTCCATCCGTACCATCTTCCGGACTACAGGCCATAAATGTCAAAAGAATAAAAAGGAACGTACCTAGCTTTGGGGATAAGGTTTTTTTCATTGAGGTAGTATTGCATATCATTTCAATCAACAAACTTAAAAAATCGCTGTTGAACGAAATGGATCAGAGGATGGAATGCGCAATAAATCGGGTGAAATGCACAAACCAATTATAGGGCATTGAGAGGGATTAAAATGGAGAATGATGCCTATTGGACCAACCTAAAAGATTCCGCTATCACACCATATGTTTTTGCATGTTCCTCTTTCTTGCTTTTGAGTGTCCAGGCCATGATCATATATACATTTTCCGGTCCCTCGACGAACGTCAGGAAATAGGAGATTTCCTCATCGACCCCATCCACATGGGCGTCCATGTCCACTTGTTGGGCATCAAGACCGTTTATTTTCAATGACCGGGGCGAAGATTGTGTGTTGACCCGCATCCGTTCATTAAAAAGCTGCAACTGGATGTCCCTATAGTTTTCAATCAGCGAAAGATTCTCGTCATAGCTGTTCAGTTCCTTGAAAAGATCCACAAACTCGTCCTTGGGCTCATCAATGACGATGGTGTAGGCTTCTTTGAACAGGTTTTGGTATTGAAGCGAGGCCTCATCGTTCAGCCCAGTGGTACTCTTCATGAATCGGGGGATGTCTATTTGGTACCTGTCATTTACCACAACGGTGGTGAAATCCTCAGGTTTGGGCTCCGAACTGGATTTTTTTGTCTTGAAATCGATGCAGGACGTAAACGATAGGCATGCGAAGAGAAGCAATGGAAGCGCAATTTTTCTCATAAAAATGGTTTAGTGGTGTATTTACATTGGGACGAATATAAGATTTAATTGTTTTTGAAAAACAAAAGGCCCCGATCGGGGCCTTTGGGGTTGCCTTGGAAAACCCACTCAATCCTGTAGGGGTTTGTGCGTGCTGATGGCGATGCGGTTCCAAGCATTGATGGCGACAATGGCCATGATGATCTGTGAGAAATAGTGTTCATCAAAGAGTTCTACGGCTCGATCATAAGTTTTTTGGCTCAACCCCTTTTGATGTACCAAGGTGACTTCTTCCGTCATCTTTAAAATGACTTGTTCTTCCTCGGAATAGAGATTTGTGTCCCACCAAGCGTCCAATAGGAACAAGCGCTGTGGATTTTCACCCATTTTTAGGGCGTCCTTGGTGTGCATGTTGATACAAAATGCGCATCCATTAAGTTGTGAGGCCCTTATTTTGATCAGCTCGTAGTGGATTTTGTCCAGTTGACCCTGTTGGATGTATTTTTCCAGCCCTAAAATGGCCTTGAAAGCCAAAGGTTCCACCGCATCGATTTGAATTCTTCTTTCCATCTTTTTCCTGTTTTTTGGGATTATTGATGCGAAGGTAGACCAGGGGCTGTCCCTAAAACTTAAACAGGTTTAAGAACGCTTTTTGGCGCGGATTTCGCTCACATATTCCGGGGTGAGGCCCAAAAAGGAAGCAATGAGGTATTGGGGCACACGCTGGGCGAATTTGGGGTAGTGCTCGGTGAAGTGAAAATAGATCTCCTCTTTGGAAAAATCGGATAGGTATTTCATTTTCATGATGGAAGCCCCATATGCGGTCTGATAGATCAGCCGGAAATAGCGTTCCAATTGTGGGTGTTTTTTCAGTAATTGTCCTTGTTGGTCAAGACTGATGGAAAGCACTTCGCTTTTCTCCACGGCTTGGATGGAAAAGTCCGTGTTGGCCTTGTTCTGAAATGCCAAAAGGTCGGTGAGCCACCAGTTCTCCAAGGCAAACTGCACCGTGCGTTCCACTCCTTTTTCATTGACGAAATACATGTGCAGGCAACCTTTCAGGACCACATGGGTATGGGTACAGGGCCCACCGGCATGCATCAAGATTTCCTTTTTGGCCAGATTTCGTTCTTCAAAAAAAGATAGTATGTCGTGGAATTCTTCTTCCGAATGGGTCACATATTGACCCAAATGCCTGAAAAATGACTCAAGTGATGCCTTATTCATGAAAATGGTCCATTTGGAACGGTCAAGTTACGTAGGAAAATGGAAAATGTGTGTGATAAGGTAGGTATCATCACTTTTGTTAAAACAATGCCCATAATTTTACACTTAAAGGAGGGATTGTTTGCCTATACAATTTTTATGGCAAAAATGATTTCTTTCTCACTGATTTTAACCATAATTAACACTGACTATTTGTTGGAGAAACTTCGGTGACATAGTTTTGTTGCCCAAATGAAAAAGGCGTTCAACTCATATTTTCTTCCCCTTTGTGTCCTTTTGTTGGGAGGCTTTATCAATCTGTATGCGGACTCGCAGTACGATTCCGATCCAGAGAGTGCCTGTTTCATCCAATACGAACAAGACCAATGTCCAGTATCTTCCATTGGATTTCAGCATCTGGAATTGGAGAAAAAGCACTACGCCGAGACCGAGGTAGGTGAAAAAGAGGAGAAGGACGAAGAAACCTCTTCATACAATCCAGATTTAGGACATGGCAGTTATTTGACTGCCTTTTTTTATGTTCCTATTGGGGAACAGTATACCAGTGAACTTGGAACAAATCCCGGTCATTTGACCTTGGATTCCAGCATTGTTGACCTTAAACGGCACATCAGGTTCCAAGTTTTTAGAATTTAGCATTCCAAATAAGGAAAGCGCCATTTCCACTGCTTTCCATATCCAAGCCCTCTTGGGCCATTTTCATTGACCGGGCAACCCCATCACGACGATAGGGATTTCCCAAAGTACATCACACAAATCAATTTCTAAACCAGTAAAAACCATGAGGAAAGTTACCATCTTCCTTGGCATGCTTGTGTTGCTTTGTTATACAAGTTGCGAATCCAAAAAACACGAAAAAAAGGACGAGACCAAATACCTCGTTTCCAGTCCTATTCTAAAGGACACCTCCATTACCAAAGATTATGTCTGTCAGATCCATTCCATTAGGCACATTGAGTTAAGGGCTTTGGAAAAGGGATATCTGCAGCACATTTATGTGGATGAGGGCCAATATGTAAAAAAGGGGCAGCACATGTTCCACATCATGCCCAATGTCTATCAGGCCGACTTACAAAAGGCCAAGGCAGAGGCGGAAGTCGCCGAAATCGAATACAAGAACACCCAATTACTGGCGGACGGCAATGTGGTCTCATCCAACGAACTGGCCATGGCCAAGGCCGAATTTGATAGGGCCAAGGCCGAAGTTTCCCTTGCGGAGACCCATTTGGGCTTTACGGACATCCGTGCCCCATTTGATGGAATCATGGATCACCTTGAAGCTAGGGAGGGAAGCCTTTTGGATGAAGGGGAGCTATTGACCACCTTGTCAGACAACAGCAAAATGTGGGTCTATTTCAATGTGCCCGAGGCCGAATACCTGGATTACATCACCAGTGCCAAAAAGGACAAAAAGCAAGAGGTGGAACTTTTGATGGCAAACAACAAAAAGTTCAATCAGCCCGGCATTGTGGAAACCATTGAGGGAGAATTCAACAACGAGACGGGGAACATTGCCTTCCGGGCCACATTCGATAATCCGGATAGGATTCTTCGCCATGGGGAAACCGGAAGTATCTTGATGACCGTACCCTTGAAAAATGCCTTGCTCATCCCCCAAAAGGCCACTTTTGAGGTGTTGGACAAAAAATATGTGTTCGTTATTGACAAAGATGATAAGGTGAGCCAGCGCGAGGTAAAGATTGGAGCCGAATTACAGCACCTCTTTGTGGTGGAAAAGGGATTGTCCAAGGATGACAAGGTCCTGTTGGAGGGCATCCGTATGGTCAAGAATGGCGAGAAGATCCACTATGTGTTCGAGAAACCGGACAAGATCTTGAAGAGCCTGGACCTGTACGCAGAGTAACAACCTAAAATCTTTAGATAAGATGTTCAAAAAATTTATCCATAGGCCAGTATTGGCCATTGTGATCTCGGTGATCATTGTGTTCACGGGGCTGCTTGCCATCAAACAGTTGCCCATCTCACAGTTTCCGCAGATTGCCCCAACAACCGTAAACATTTTCATTGCCTACCCCGGTGCCAGTGCCGACGTATTGGTGAAATCGACCTTGATTCCTTTGGAAACGGCGATCAACGGGGTGCAGGGCATGCGTTATATCGCTTCGGATGCCACCAGTGCCGGGGAAGGAACCGTTCGTATCATTTTTGAACCGGGCACGGACCCCAACGAAGCGGTGGTACGGGTCAAAACGCGGGTAGACCAGGTGATGCCCTTGTTGCCCGATCTGGTGCAGCGGGAAGGGGTGATCATTACCCCGGTAATTCCCAGTATGCTGATGTACGTAAACCTCTATAGCAGGGAGGACAATGCAGATGAGCTGTTCCTGTACAACTATGCCTACACCAAAATGATTCCCGAAATTCAAAGAATCAATGGTATAGCCACTGCCCAAATTTTGGGAAGTAGAAAGTTTGCTATGCGAATTTGGTTGAAACCGGATCGTATGCGGGCCTATAGTGTGTCTGCAGAAGAAATCTTGGAGGCGATGGAGGAACAGAGTATCATTGCCCGTCCCGGTAGATTGGGACAGAGTTCGGGTAAAAATGCCCAATCCTTGGAGTATGTGTTGGTCTATCAAGATCGATATAGTGAACCCGAGCAGTACAAGGATATTATTATAAAAGCCAATGAAGAAGGGGAAATCCTAAAGTTGGGCGATTTGGCCGATGTGGAGTTGGGTAGTGAGTTTTTCGATATTTACTCCAATTTGGATGGAAGACCTTCTGCTTCCATTGTGTTAAAACAAACGTTTGGCAGCAATGGTAGTGAGGTGATCAAGGAGGTAAAAGCAAAATTGAAAGAATTGGAAGCCGATCTTCCTCCCGGCATGGACTATCAGATCAGTTATGACGTATCCAACTTCTTGGATGCCTCCATAGACCAAGTGCTCCATACACTGCGCGATGCATTTATTTTGGTGGCCATAGTGGTGTTCCTCTTTTTGGGGGATTGGAGATCCACTTTGATTCCAATCATTGCGGTACCCGTATCATTGATCGGTGCGTTCTTTGTGATGCAATTGTTCGGACTGTCCATCAACCTGATCACGCTTTTTGCCTTGGTATTGGCCATCGGTATTGTGGTGGACAACGCCATTGTGGTGGTGGAAGCGGTTCACGTGAAGATGCACGAGGAAAACCTCACGCCATATAAGGCGTCCTATGAAGTTTTGGGCGAGATTGGTGGTGCCATTATCGCCATTACTTTAGTAATGACTTCGGTTTTTATACCGATTTCGTTTATGACGGGACCTGTTGGGGTCTTCTACCGACAGTTTTCCATTACCATGGCAGGATCTATTGTGATATCGGCGATTGTCGCATTGACATTGACCCCGGTACTCTGTGCCATGATGTTGAAGAATACCCATGGCAAGGAACGCAGGAAATCCCCGGTGAACCGCTTTATCGATTGGTTCAATGGCAAGTTTGAAAAACTCACGGGAAGATATGTGGGCGTCTTGAACAAGATCGTAAACCGAAGGGTGGTCACTTTTGGAATTCTATTGGCGTTCTGCGCGGGAATCTTCTTTACGAACCAAGTGTTACCTGCCGGATTTATTCCCAACGAGGACCAAGGAATGATCTACGCCATCATCCAGACCCCTCCCGGTGCTACCTTGGAACGTACCAATGCCGTGGCACGAAAACTCCAGGAAATCTGCGAAGAAACTGAAGGTGTGGAATCCGTTTCATCGTTGGCCGGTTATGAGATTATGACCGAGGGTAGGGGTTCCAATGCCGGTACCTGTTTGATCAATCTAAAACCATGGTCCGAAAGGGAGCACACCGTTCACGAGATCATGGAAGAATTGGAGGAAGAGACCAAAGACTTGGGAGCAGTCATAGAATACTTTGAACCCCCCGCCGTTCCTGGGTTCGGTTCTTCCGGTGGTTTTGCCATGCGTTTGTTGGACAAGACCAACGGTACCGATTACCACGAGTTCGAAAAGGTGAACAATGACTTTATGGAAGCCTTAAGACAACGTAAGGAGTTGACAGGTCTGTTTACCTTCTATGCGGCCAATTACCCACAGTATGAACTTAAAATCAATAATAAGGCAGCGATGCAGAAAGGTGTTTCCATAGGAAAAGCCATGGAAAACCTGAACATTTTGATTGGTAGTACGTACGAGCAAGGGTTCATCCGTTTCGGTCGATTCTTCAAGGTGTATACCCAGGCGGCCCCAGAATATCGTGCATTGCCATCGGATTTGGAAAAACTCTTTGTTAAGAACGAAGAAGGCGAAATGGTGCCGTATTCCGCTTTCATGACCATGGAAAAACGGTTGGGACCCAACGAGATTACCCGTTATAACCTCTACAACTCTGCGGCCATCAACGGTCTGCCCGCCAAGGGATACACTACGGGCGATGCCATCGATGCCATTAAGGAAGTAGCGGCACAGACCCTGCCCCGTGGCTACGATATTGCTTGGGAAGGATTGTCGTTCGATGAGGCACAACGCGGTAATGAGTCGCTTTACATTTTCATCGTGGTATTGATTTTCGTGTATTTGGTACTGGCAGCGCAATACGAGAGCTTCTTGCTGCCCATGGCCGTGATCCTTTCGTTACCTGTTGGGGTATTTGGTTCCTTCTTCCTGTTGAAGGTGATGGGATTGGCCAACGACGTGTATGCACAGATCGGGGTCATCATGCTAGTGGGACTTCTGGGTAAAAACGCGGTATTGATCGTGGAGTTTGCCGTTCAGAAACACCGACAGGGCGCTACTATCCTTGAAGCGGCCATTGAAGGTTCCAAGCAGCGGTTCCGCCCTATTTTGATGACTTCCTTTGCCTTTATTGCAGGTTTGATTCCTTTGGTAGTGGCTTCTGGTGCTGGTGCCATTGGTAACCGTACTATTGGCGGTTCTGCCCTAGGGGGAATGCTCATCGGGACTATTTTCGGGGTATTGTTGATTCCTGGATTGTATTTCATTTTTGCCAAGATGTCCGAAGGCAAGAGCCTCATCAGGGATGAACATGATGAACCCATTTCCGAAGAACTCTTCAAGGAGAATGAAAACGAAAGTAGGCTACGTGCACGCTTGCGCGAGGTGAACAAACTGTTGAAAAAAATGACCACACGAAACGGAAACAAAAAGAAAAATGACAAAGATGAAGAACAGTAGATCATTTTTAATCACAATAATTTCGCTTGTGGCCTTTTACGCTTGTGTGCCCACCCGCGAAATCAGGGACGAGAACACCGCTGTTCCCGAGCAGTACCAAAACCAGCCCACGGATACTGTAAACACGGGATTGGTGCAGTGGAAGGAGTTCTTCAAAGACCCTAATCTGATCGCATTGATCGATACGGCTTTGGTGAAGAACCAGGAGTTGAACATCATGCTGCAACAAGTAGATATGTCCAAGAACGTGATCCGTGCCAAGACTGGGGAATATTTGCCCTTTGTAAACTTTCAGGCCGGTGCAGAAGTGGAAAAAGTAGGGGAGTATACCCGTAATGGCGCTGTGGAGAAGAACCTTGAAGTGAAGGAAGGGGAAGAATTCCCAGAACCCCTGACCAATTATGGTCTGGGTGCCTTTGCCACATGGGAACTCGATGTGTGGAAGAAACTTCGCAACGAGAAAAAAGCGGCCGTGTACGAGTACCTTTCCAGTGTGGAAGGGAAGAATTTCATGGTCACCAATTTGGTAGCGGAGATTGCAGATTCCTATTATGAATTGATGGCGCTGGACAACCAGTTGGCCATCATCGATCAAAACTTGGAAATCCAGCAGAACGCCCTCAACATGGTAAAACTCCAGAAACAAGCTGCACGCGCTACCGAATTGGCGGTACAGCGTTTTCAGGCCGAGGTGTTGAAGAACCAAAGTCATAAGTACGAGATCCAACAGGAGATCGTGGAGACCGAAAACAAGCTCAATTTCTTGATCGGTAGGTCGCCACAGCATATCAATAGGACTTCGGACAACTTTATCGACACCCCGATTGATCATCTGTATGCGGGGATTCCTTCGCAATTGTTACAGAACCGTCCCGATGTGCGCCAAGCGGAATTGGAATTGGCAGCCGCCAAACTGGATACCAAAGCGGCAAAGGCCAGTTTTTATCCGCAGTTTACCATCAAAGCGGGTGTGGGGTTGGAAGCATTTGATACCAAGTACTTGACCACTACCCCGGAATCGGTTTTATACTCCGTAATGGGTGATATGGTAGCTCCTTTGATCAACAGAAATGCGATCAAGGCGCAGTATCTGAATGCTACGGACCGGCAGTTGCAAGCCGTATACGAATATGAAAAGGCCATTTTGAACGCTTATATCGAAGTGGCCAATCAATTGTCCAACATTGAAAATCTGAAAAAGAGTTATGAACTGAAAGATGGTCAAGTACAGGCCCTGACCCAATCCATTGATCTCTCCACGCGTTTGTTCCAGTCCGCTAGGGTGGAATATATCGAGGTGCTTTTGGCACAACGGGAGGCCTTGGAATCGAAGATGGAGCTTGTAGAGACCAAAAAAGACCAGATGCTGGCCCAAGTAAAGATGTACCGGTCTTTGGGTGGCGGCTGGAATTAAAGCCCCAAAACCAATAGGCCTACTGTGTTGGCTGTTGATTTACCCAAGTGAAAGCCCATTTACATTTGTAAATGGGCTTTTTGATTTTAGGGTTTAACAAATAGCTTAACCTTGGGTTTACTTTATAGATTAGTATTCTTACATTTTATAAGTTACGTCAATTAAGCCCTGATTAAGCTTTATCATATTATTCCTTGTCCTTATATTTCTCAAACCAAGCCAATACACTGGCAATCTTGGCAATCAGGTTACTGGGTTTGTTGGCAATACCATGCCCAGAATTGGGGATACGCACCATGGCGGTTTCCACATTCTGGAGTTTTAACGCGGCATAGAACTGCTCTGATTCTGCAATAGGGGTGCGGTAATCTTCTTCTCCGGTTAATAACATAGTGGGTGTGGTCACATTGCCTACGTAGGTTAGGGGAGAGCGGCGTAAATAGTTTTCAGGGTCTTCCCAAGGCTTTTTGCCGAACCAGTATTTGGAAAAAAATTGGATACCGTCCGCATAGAGTACAAAGCTGTACCAGTTGATTACGGGCTTGGCCACCACTGCGGCCTTAAAACGGTCCGTTTTACCCACGATCCAAGCGGTAAGCACACCGCCACCACTGCCACCGGTCACAAAAAGGTTGTCCTTGTCCACAAATCCCTTGGCAAGTACGGCATCCACACCTGACATGAGGTCTTCGTAATCGTGGTTGGGATAATCGTGGTGGATCAGGTTCCCGAATTCCTCCCCATAACTGGTGCTTCCGCGTGGGTTGGAGTAGAGCACCACATAACCGGCCGCGGCATAGGCCTGTATCTCGGCAGAATATACCGAACCATAACTGGTGAACGGGCCTCCGTGGATTTCCAGGATCATTGGGTATTTTTTGAAAGGATCAAAATCTGGGGGCGTGACCACCCAACCTTGAATTTTACGTTGATCATAGGAGGACTCCCACCAAATTTCCTCTACCTTACCCAATTTCCTAAAGGAAAAAAGGTCGTCGTTCAAGGCGGTAAGACGCTTGCTGCCTTTGGTGTCGGATACTCCCAAATCGGAAGGGTGACTGGTGTCGCCAACCGTATAGGCAAACTTGTTATTGTCCGATGCCGAAAAACTCGCTGCATTGTAGGGTCGTCCCAAAGAGAGTCCTCCCAAACCGTCGGTAAGGTCGTCCACTTTTCCGGAAAGGTTGATAGAGGCCAGTTTGCCCATTCCTTTGTCCGTATAGATGAAATACAGGCCGGTGCCCTTACTGTTCCAGACCATGTCCTCCACATCGCGGTCAAAATCCTTGGAAATCAATTGGGAATTGGAACCATCGGCATTCATCACGTACAATTGGGTCAACTGATACCCTTGGTAACGGTCATCATAGCCCAGATAAGCGATTTTGGTACCGTCGGGGGATAGCACGGGATTTGCATCAGGCCCGTAGCGACTGGTCAATTCCTTGATCTCCCCATCGTTTACACTGATTTGGTAAATTTCACTATCGGCAGGTTCAAACTCCTCTTCCTTATGAAAATTGGCACTGAAGTACAGATGGGCATTGTCTTTGGCCCAAGTGGGTCCTCCGTGGTCGAATTCGGTGAATGTAAGCTGCTTTGGGGTTCCACCACTGATAGGCAATGTGAACAACTGCATATTTCCGCCTTTCAGATACCCTTGGCCATCACCACGGTAGTTGATCTTGTCGATGTATTTGGGAGGCGCGTTCCATTTGGCGCCTTCCGGCTTGGCGGGTAGTTTGATGATGGATTTTTCCTCGGCGGGCACAAACATATTAAAGGCGACGTACTTGTCATCATATGACCACGACACTTGCCCTGGGGATTGTGGCGTGTTGGTCAGGGCCATAGTTTCCTTGGTATCCAACCACATGAGGTACAATTTCATTTTTTCATCCGCCATATTGGATTTGAAAACGATCTTTTTGCCATCGTGCGACCATTTGGGTGAGAAATCGTTATGGTTTCCCGTTGTTAACGGACGGTTGTTGGACCCATCAAAATTTACGATCCAGAGGTTGGATAGATTTCGGTCCGTCATCACATCCTTAAAATTCCGCACGTAGATGATTTTGGAGCCATCGGGCGAAATCTGTGGATCGGAAACGAACTCCATATTGAAGATGTCCAACAGTTCCAAGTTGGATTGCACTTGGCTAAACCCTAAAGGGTTTATGGCCACCAAGAGAAGCAGGGTGCCGAGTAATTTTTTCATGAGGATTGGTTTAGAAAGTTTTGATTTCTAAAAATACGGAATAATTCTCCGCAATGAGAGCAATGCTGAAGGTATTTAAGGGCCTTGAGCGGAGTCGAAAGGCCTGGGATTTCATCTCAATCTTCAGAAGAAAAGAATAGAAATATGTTTAGCTCAATAGGTGGTGGTCATGTTGCTGTCCACACAAATGATAAAGTCCGCAATGCCCTTGTTTTCGTCTTCCAGTTTGTGCACATTGTCCTGCATCACGGTAGAGATGGTACCGTACTGTAAATCGGGGCGGTCCTTTTTCAGGTACCACAGAATACCTTCATAGTTGTTGGAATGGTAGGACCCGTTGTAATGGAGGAACAGACTTCCGGTCTTATAATTTTTTAGAATGAAATGCGCCATGGTAGCATCTTTAATAGCCTGTGCCATCACCAATGTTGGACTGCCGTGGTCGCCCATCATTTTGAGGATATTCTGGTATCCCGGCAATTCGGGATCAAAGGCAATGGGGAGGGGAGCAATCCATGATTTTTCTTCCACGGAAAGGGTGTCCAAGGCTTCAAATCCGCCTTTGTACACCACGCTTGCATAGCGACGGGGTACATTGGAAGCCACAAAGACCAATTTTTTGTCCTTGGCAAAGTCCACCAAAGGGGCATAATCGGTCTTATGGTTGTTCCAAAGTCGGGCAGTGGAATCCAAAGCCTTGTAATCGATGGTGCCCGCCAAATAGTCGTCCAATTCATCCTGATTGTCGGCCTCTACCATTTCAGCACCGAGAATGAGCGCTCTTTTGGTATACAGGTCGGAAGTGAGTTCGTACTGCAACCAATGTGCAATGGGGTTGTTGTGCAGTTCCCCGAAGAGGACCATATCCTTTTCCTCCAAACGCTTCAACATTTTTTCATAGGACACCTTTTTGCCCTTGGCGTTGTAGATGACATAGGGCGCTTTTTGGGCTGAAACGGAAAAAAGGTAGAAGGTGAAGGCAAAAAGGAAGAGGAGGTTTTTCATTGAAATAAAAATCTATTAGTTATCAACAAATATGTCACTTGAGCTTCCTAATTGAATACCATTTGCAACAAACTTGATATTCTTTTTAGACTTTGGAACTTGAAGTATTAAAAATGGAGCTAATGGCTCATTATCATTGGACGTATCAGAATTGACTACGTTATATTCAACCACTATGTTATCATTATCTTGTACAATGCCTATTAATTCAATTTTATCCAAACCCTTATCCTCAGTGTCCAATCTGAAAATCTGAATAAGCATTTTTTTTTGAAACAATTCTTTTCGGTTCAAATTGTATTTGTTCCGAAACTCATCAGATAAGTAATCTTTATTGAAAAACTTATTATAGCAAACTATATGCAGGTCCTCTAATGGGGAATCAGTTCCAGAAGCTATTACACTATATTCCAAGTTGGTGAAATTTTCGGTTTGAGAGAAACTTTTGCCCGCTATCAAACTAAAAATTGCAACTGAAAGGAGTGCTAGGGATGGTTTTTTTAAATTCATAACTTAAACTTTAGCAATTTAAAATTTTTACTCTTCCCACTCCGTATGAAAAATCCCTTCGCGGTCCACACGCTCATAGGTATGCGAGCCAAAATAGTCGCGCTGCGCTTGGATTAAGTTCAGCGGCAATCTACTGCTGGTATAGGCATCAAAATAGGTAAGGGCATTGGAGAGTCCTGCCAAAGGAATCCCGTTCAAGGCACCATAAGCCGTCATTTCTCTAGCCGCACCCACAGTTCCTTTTACTTTTTCTACAAAGGAAGGGGAGAGCAGTAGATTCTCCAATTTTTCATTGGCTTGGTAGGCATCGGTAATGTCCGCCAACAAAGCGGCTCGGATGATGCAACCTGCCCTCCAAATTTTGGCTATTTCACCCAGTTCCAATTCGTAGCCATATTCCTTGGAAGCATCGGCCAATTGGTGCATGCCCTGCGCATAGGTGATGATAAAGGCAAAATACAATGCCTGTTCCGCTTTGGAGATAAAATCAGCTTTGTCTACCGTTTTTGGTGTTGGGCGATCATAAAGGGCATCCGCTTTTATACGTTCCTCCTTCAAAGCCGAAAGTTCACGCATGCTGACGGCCACATCGATAGTGGGCACGGGAATCCCCAAATCCATGGCATTTTGCGAGGTCCATTTTCCGGTTCCCTTTTGTTTGGCCTTGTCCAAGATTTTGTCCACGAGTTCGCCATCGCCCAAGTCGTCTTTTTGCTCAAAGATTTCTGAAGTGATCTCCACCAAAAAGGATTGTAGCCTGCCCTCGTTCCATTGGGCAAAGGTTTGGTGCAGTTCCGCATTGGAGAGTCCGCCTGCTTTTTTCAAGAGGTCATAGATTTCCGAGGTGAGCTGCATCAAACCGTATTCGATGCCGTTGTGTACCATTTTCACATAGTTTCCGGCCGATTTCGGACCCAGATAAGCCACGCAAGGCTCACCTTTGTATTTGGCGGAAACGGCTTCAAAAATGGGTTTTACGTGCTGATAGGCCTCTTTGGAACCTCCAGGCATGATGCTGGGACCGCGTCGGGCACCTTTGGCGCCGCCTGAAACCCCGGCACCAAAAAAGTTGACGCCCTTTTCTTTCAAATAGGCTTCGCGACGGTCGGTATCGGTAAAAAAGGAATTTCCACCATCAATGATGATGTCACCTTTGTCCAAATGGGGCAACAAACTTTCAATGACGATGTCCACCACTTTTCCGGCCGGCACCAAAAGCATGATTTTCCGGGGTGTGGTCAGGGCATTTGCGAAGGTTTTTACGTCGGAAGAGGCATTCACTTTGTCTGTATTGCCTCCCTCGTTGATCAATGCACCAACCTTTTCTTCATCCAAATCATTACCAAAAGCGGTAAATCCATTATCGGCCACATTTAGAATAAAATTGCGTCCCATTACCCCAAGGCCCACAAGGCCAAAATCATACGTATCTGCCATCTTGTTTATTTTTCGATTACCAGCGTTAATACAACGCTAAGTAAGCCATTACTTGAATTAGGAACCTAAAATAAACCTTATATTCGTCATGCTCAAAAAATAAACGGCTTCATTGGGGAAAGCACTGAAGACGTATTGGATCCAATCAGCCAGAAACCAAAAAAGGATGATGAAAAAGACCGAAAACCAGATGCTTGTGATTTTTGGGGCATCGGGAGATCTCACCGCTAGAAAACTGATCCCGGCCCTGTTCAATCTGTATCTGGCCAAACAATTGCCCAATAACTTTGTGGTTTTGGGAGTAAGCCGAAGCGATATGACCGATGATGCGTTCCGCAAGCATGTCGTATATGATAGTGATTACTTAAAGCACAAGTTGAAGAAGCTTGATGAAACAGAGGTAAAGGGTTTTGCGGACAAACTTTACTATGAGGATCTCGGGAAAAGCTATGACACGGATTATAAAGGCTTGCGCAAGCGGGTGGAAGAGCTGAAGGCGGCCCACGATACCTCGGGCAATATCATTTATTACCTGTCGACACCGCCCACACTTTATGAAACGATTGCCCATAATTTGGCAGATGCAGGCATGAACACCCAAAACAACGGGTGGAAACGTTTGATCGTAGAGAAACCTTTCGGCTATAGTTTGGAAACGGCCAAAAACCTGAATAAAGGGCTTCATCAATATTTTACCGAGCCGCAGATATACCGTATCGATCATTATTTAGGCAAGGAAACGGTGCAGAATCTGTTGGTGACCCGCTTTTCCAATAGTATTTTTGAACCCCTTTGGAACCGAAATTATATCCAACATGTGGAGATTACCAATGCCGAGAGCGTGGGGGTAGAAAAGAGGGGCGGATATTATGACAAATCGGGTGCATTGCGAGACATGTTCCAGAACCACTTATTGCAAATCGTATCCTTGGTAGTGATGGAACCGCCCATTGGTGACCAGCCCGAGGAAATCCGCAACGAAAAAGTAAAGGCCCTCAAGTCCCTTCGGGTGATGGAAGACGAACAGACCTTGTTTGACAATACCATCCGGGCCCAGTATGTAGGTTCTGTTGTAAATGGAAAAAAAGTGAAGGGGTATCGAGAAGAGGATGATGTGGACCCCAATTCCACTACAGAGACCTATGCGGCCATCAAGTTCTATGTGGACAATTGGCGCTGGCATGGGGTCCCTTTTTATGTTCGAACCGCCAAACGAATGCCCACTAAGGTCACGGAGATTGTCATTCATTTTAAACCACCGCACCATCAGATTTTTAAGGATTCTGGGATGCATAGGGACAATAAATTGATCATACGCATCCAGCCTGATGAAGGTATTTTGATCAAGTTTGGGGTCAAAGTACCTGGACAGGGCTTTAAAGTGGAGCGTGCCAACTTGGATTTTTATTATTCCAGTCTGGCCCAGACCTATGTCATGGAAGCCTACGAGCGTTTGTTATTGGATGCCATGCAAGGCGATGCCACCCTTTATGCCCGTGCGGATGAGGTGGAGGCGGCTTGGGAGTTTGTTGACCCCATTCTCAATTATTGGCAAAATGGCAAGGATGTGCGTATGTATGGTTATTCCGCGGGTGTATGGGGCCCTGAAAATGCCGATGAACTGTTCGAAGGCGATGGCTTTTGGCGCAACCCAGGGGAGAATTTGTCCGATGATCCAGGCTATTGTGTGATTTGTTAGAAGTCAGAAGTCAGAAGTCAGAAGTCAGAAGTCAGAAGTCAGAAGTCGGAAGTCGGAAGTTGGGAGTCGCCTGCCCACAGCAGGCGGGGAAGCCTGATGTTTGAACATCAATTCGTGAAGATTAGTGAAATTCGTGTCGGGAGACAGTTGCAGTAGTTAGTCGGAAGTCGGGTGTCAGTTCGAGATGTCATCCTGAGCGCAGTCGAAGGAAAAGTCGAGAATGCAAAAAATGTTTAGATGGAAATAAAAATATATAAGGACAAAAACGAAGTCGCAGAGCAGTTTTCAACCTATTTTGTGGAAAAGGCTGCAGAACATGAGGCTTTTCACGTGGCACTTTCCGGGGGGAGCACCCCAAAGATTGTGTTCGATGTGCTCGCCAAAAGCTTTGCCGATAAGGTGGATTGGACCAAGGTACACTTTTATTGGGGTGACGAGCGTTGTGTGCCTCCAACGGACGATGAGAGCAATTACAAAATGACGGTGGAACACCTCTTTTCCAAGATTGATGTGCCCGAAGGGAACATCAACCGAATTTTAGGGGAAAAAGACCCCGAAGGTGAGGCCATGCGCTATGCTAATCTCTTGGAAATCGATTTGGATAGAGTGGAAGATGTGCCCCAATTCGATTTGGTGATCTTGGGCATGGGCGATGACGGCCATACCGCTTCCATTTTCCCCCATCAAATTGAACTTTGGGATGCTGCGGACCATTGTGTGGTGGCGACACACCCCGATTCTGGCCAGAAACGGGTGTCCATTAATGGAAAAGTGATCAACACCGCTAAGGCAGTGGCCTTTTTGGTCACGGGAGCATCAAAAGCGGAAAAAGTGGAGGCCATCATCAAAAAAACCAAAGGCTCGGAAACTTATCCGGCGTCGTTGGTCAACCCAAAATCAGGGAAGTTGGCTTGGTTCTTGGATGCGGAGGCTGCGGCCAAGCTTTGAAAGTGGTATTTTTTGACATTCCCTTATTTGACAAATAATTTCACCAAATATTCGTTCTAGTAAAGGATTTTGATAAATTACCAACCATTGACCAACCAACCATGCGAATCGGAATTACCCTTTCAATTTTACTTTGCTCAATTAGTCTCAGCTACTCCCAATCCCAAGATTTAATTGCTTTGTCATCTGGTGAATACGTTGGATTTAACGTAATTATTGATCCTGACAGTGACGTTTATGGCTATGTATCGATTTATTCCAAAGGTGAAATTGATGATGACAATAAAGCTTTTGAAGTCATTTTGTTGGATAGGAACTTGAACAAAGTATCCAATATAGATTTTACGGCATCAGAAAAGATACATTCTTTTGAGGTATTCATGAATTATGATCAGCAGATTGTCCTTTTGCCCTATAATTATGGGGTATACTCGTATCAATATTTATATTCAGAGATGCTTGAAGCCGATTTCAAATCTAGGGAAACCAAGCCCTATAAGTTTCAATGTTATAAGGAAAATGGGGCTTTTGAAGATTGTCGGACATACCAAACATTCAAAGAGAAAAGGAGGGATGATATACAGAAATTTAAGGAAAAGGGATATGTCTACGACAGTGATGTATATAAGATAAGGAACAATTACTCATTGGTGCTTGATAGGAAGAGACACAAAAAATTCTTTAATGACGTATCTATCAAGGTGTTTGATGAATCAAAAACAATGAAATGGGAGAAGGTGATAGACAACGGTGGTTCCAAAGACGGATTTTACAATGTCGATTTGTTCTGGAAGGACTATAAAAAGAGCGAAAACGTCTATGTCATTGTTTCCTATTTTGACAGGAAGTATGCCACTTCCAATTATCTATCCACCAACTCCAATATTGCCAACACCCTACATTGGAAAAAATTAATGGGTTTCAATATTGAGACAGGTGAGCAGGTTTTGGATGTTGACATAGAGGATAAATACAGGTTTGCTCCGGAAGTACTGGTAAGGACGGAAACAAAAAAATATTTGGTTGATATTAGGGCTTTGAACAATCCCTCAGGATCCCCAATTGGATATAGACGAACAAGAATTGGACTAAATGATAATGCCGTCCAATGGGATGATATTCTGTTTGAAGATATGATGGGCGATATCGATCGGTTGAACAAGTTTGGGGAAATAGGTGGGAATTATAAGTTGAATCCCATCGCATCTTTTGTCAATGAGGACGGTTCAGCATACATTCTTGTCGAAGAATATAAAAGTGCTGTCAATGTTATATGGGGATATAACGTCGAAAAGAACAAGGATTTCTTTTTGATAAGGACCACCCCGGACTTTACCATAGACCGTATTGACCGCATTGAAAAGGAAAAATCAAAATTCGCTTATTCCGATTTCTTGTTTTGGCAATCTTTGAATGATGAGAATAACGATATAGCCTTCTTCTATACGGATAAAAGGCAAGGGGAAGAAGAGAAACAGAAATATATAATCCTTGGGGTTTGTACCATAATTGATGGCGAATTTAAAAGTGAAGAATTGGAGATAGCATCAAAATCTGAAGAATATGTCATATTCCCTTCGATAGCCAAGCGGGGTTACATTATGTTACATGAATATAACAAGAAAGAATTTTACAACGCCATACGATTGGAAAGACTAAACTATTAAGATTGAGACTCTTTTGCTTTTTTTTGTTGGTTTTTACGGTAACCTTTTCTTTTTCACAGGAGTTTTCTACACTGGACACTCTGGATGGCAATTATCGAGACGAAAATAAAGCTGTATTTACGGGTAAAATCAACAAACTTGTAACAAGTTTTGGTTCAAAATACCCTTCCAATGTGTCCAGAAAGTTGGAAGAACATTTGGAAAATTTCATGGAGTTTTTTCTAAATGGAATTGATAAGGGAACTTACATTTATAATACCCCCATCAATGAAAAAATCGATGAAATCTACAATGAGATATCCAAGGACAACCCAAATGTACCAGAGGATTTTCAAGTATTGGTCTCACGGGATATTTCATTGAACGCTTCTTGTTTTGTCAATGGAACCATGGTTGTAAACATTGGGACAATAAAATATTTGGAATCGGAAGATCAACTTGCGGCCATTCTATGCCACGAAATAGGGCACAAGCTATTGAACCATTCAGAACAGTATTTGGTGAAATCCTATGAAGAGGAAAACTCAAAAAAAACAAAAAAAGAAATTCGAGACCTGAAAAAAAACCGATACAACCAACAAGAATTGGCTTTTACCGTTTTGAAGGAAAAACTCTACAATAATAGCGAAGAAAAAAGAAAACGTGAATTTGAAGCTGACTCAATTGGGTTGTCGCTACTCGGAAACACAAAATATGATCCAGCGCATTTTTTAAGGGCATTGGAACTTTCTTTGTTGCACGACACCATTGCCCCTGCTGACTTAAATGTCAAAATTTATAGTGAAGTTTTTGATTTACCCGGTCAACCCTTTAATCAGGAATGGTTGGTCCAGGAAGATTTTTCCACATACGATTATGTCTTTGAAGAGAAATTTTCAAAGGATTCCCTTAGCTCACACCCTGAGATTAATGAAAGGGTTGAAAAACTTAAAAGTTTATTTCCGGCATCACTGGACATTGAGGAAAAGGACGCCTTGGCCAATTCTGAAAATCCCCAATATCAAAATTTACGTTTGGTAGCAAAAAAAGAAGAGGTACCCAATCTGTTCCTATTAAAAAAATATGGATTCTGTATTTATCTTTCATTGATAAAAATAGAGCAGGATTATAGGGTTGCATACCATAAGGAATGGATGGGTAAAGCATTCCATGAACTATATAAAGCAAGGAAATCATACACAGCCAATAAATACTTGGATAGGATCAACCCAGAAGAGCATTCCGAGAGCTATCAACAATTTATTAATTTCATGTGGAACCTAAATCTTCAAGAAATTAAAAATATTGCAGATTTCTACTCAAAAGTTGATTAATCAAAATCCATCATAACATTCTCCCCTTGTAGGAATTCCAGAAAATCGTTCACCTTAAAATTGGCCGATTCGTACTTGCTGTCCCGTTGGAAGGCGGATTCTTTTCGTTCCTTGCTCCGGGCAAAACGGCGAATGTCCTGTTTGGTCTTCAAGATTAAGCCGGGAACGGTCTTGTTCTTGCCGTCCTTTCCCTTGGCTACCATGGTAAAATAGGAGGAATTACAGTGTTTTACCTCTCCAGTGGTCACTTTTTCGGATTCTACCCGTACCCCTACCACCATGGAAGTCTTGCCAGTGTAGTTGATGGAAGCTTTTAGCGTGACCAGTTCCCCTACATCGATGGGGTTCAGGAAATCCACCCGGTTCACCGAAGCGGTCACGCAATAACTTTGGGAGTGTTTGGAGGCACAGGCAAAGGCAATCTGGTCCATCAGGTTCAGGATGTGTCCCCCGTGCACCTTCCCTCCAAAATTGGAATGGGAGGGGAGCATCAGTTCGGTGATGGATACCCTGCTTTCCTTGGACGATTTGAATTTTTTCATATTTTGTCGGGATTTAATCCCTTTTGAAAAGGAACAATGGCAGAATGAAATGATTATCAAATATAACCCAAAGCTAAAAGAACTTGCAAGACAATTGCGGAACAATGCCACTAGGTCCGAAGTGCTCTTGTGGCAGAAGTTGAAGAGGGACCAAATGCATGGATATGATTTTCACCGACAAAAACCGATTGATAAATATATCGTTGATTTCTTTTGCAATAGGTTGCAACTTGCCATAGAAGTGGATGGGTATTCACATGAAATCTTGGAAGTTTGGGAAAAAGATGTGAAAAAAACGAATCGATTGAACGAACTGGGCATACATGTACTCCGATTTTCGGACCATCAGGTTTTTAAGGATATGGAGAATGTCCTACGGACGATAGAGGATTATATCTCAAATTTTGAGGCTACACCTCCCTCTATCCCTCCTTATTAGGAGGGAAGTTCCGTTCCCCTCTAATAAGAGGGGCAAGGGGTGTGTCTAGTTTCTAAAAAGAGGTGACTTTTCTTCCTGTACCTCTGTAATGAAATATTTGGTGTCGCCCAACCAGAAAAAGGTGGCGTAGCGTTCTTTGTAGGTGACTTTGATGTAATGGCCTTGGTATTCCTTCATTTTCTCGATGATTTCCTTTTCCTTGTCTTCCACGGAGAAAGAAAATACATTGGTGCCACCGAGACCTTGGCTGATCTGCCCTTCCCAGGTTTTGGCGATGACACCGCGTCGGCTGAATTTGATAAGCTCCCCGGAACGGTACCCTTCACTGAACGGAACGTAGTAAATAAAGGCAAAGTAGGCCGCTGTTCCAAGTACAATGGCAGTAATAAAGAGAATCAGGAATTTTTTCATGGTCAGCGGATTTAATCTTCGTCGTCCTCTTGGGCGCGTTTCAAAATAGGTTCAGGCAGTGCTTTTTTGGCCTTCGCCCCCATTTTTTTCAATTTTTCGATGGTGGTCACGATATTTCCTCGACCCTCCACCAGTTTGTTCATGGCCCCACGATATTCGACCTTGGCCTCGTCCATTTTTTTGCCCACCTTCGTCAGATCGGATACAAAACCTTCAAACTTGTCGTATAGGGCACCGGCCTGTTTGGCAATCTCGATGGCGTTCCTGTGCTGTTTTTCATTGCTCCACATACTGTCGATGGTGCGGAGCGTGGCCAGAAGAGTAGAGGGGGTGACAATAACTATATTCTGCTCAAAAGCCTTGTTGTAGATGGAACTGTCCTCGTTGATGGCTATGGCAAAGGCTGGTTCTATAGGAACGAACATCAGCACAAAGTCCGGACTTTCCATCTCGTATAGGTCCTCGTATTTTTTGGCGGAGAGCTGCTCCACATGCCTTCTCAAGGAGTTGATGTGGTCCTTCAGGAATTTGGGTTTGTCCTCCTCATTGGCATTGGTGTAGCGTTCGTAATCCGTCAATGAAACCTTGGAATCCACGACCATCTTCTTGCCGTCGGGAAGGTGGATGATCACATCGGGCATGACCCTTCCGCCATTCTCCCGTGTAAAGCTCTGTTGAACGCTGTACTCTCTATCTTTTTCAAGACCAGACTTTTCCAATACGCGTTCCAACACCAATTCCCCCCAATTTCCCTGCATCTTACTATCACCTTTGAGGGCCTTGGTGAGGTTTTCGGCCTCTTGGGTGATCTTGAGGTTCTGGGTCTGCAAATGGAGCAATTGCTCCTTAAGGGCAGCGTGTAGGCCAAAACTTTCTTTTTGGTTTTCCTCTACCTTTTTTTCAAATAGTTGAATCTTTTCCTGAAGCGGGTTTAGGATGAGTTTGATGTTCTTTTGGTTCTGCTCCGTAAATTTCTCGCTCTTTTCCTCCAAGATCTTGTTGGCGAGGTTCTCGAATTCCTTGGTGAACTTTTCCTGGAGCTTTTCCACTTCTTCTTTCTGCTCCCTATTGGTGCGCTGAAGGTTCTCCAAATCGGCCTGATAACGTACCAGTTGGTTGCCCTGCTGCTCCTTTTCCCGTTGCAGTTGTTTCTTTTCCTCATCGCCGAGCAGCAATTTGTCGTTCAGGGATTTGATGGAAGCATGCAATTGCTGTTCCCGCTCGCCCCATACGCTTTCGGTGGATTTGGTCTTCAGTTTTTGGATGTAGACGCCTCCGAACAGCCCAAGGGCCAAAGCGATTACTCCGATGATGACGTAGATCAATTCTGTGCTCATGTAATGGTTTCTGAAGGATAAAGATAACGGATCATGGGCATTATTTGGTGATTTTAAATGTTCCCGTCTTCGCATCAAACTGTACCATTTCCATAGGAAACAAACGTTCAAAATGCCTTTGCTCAATCAGTTCGCAAGGCTCGCCGTAGGGGTTGACATCGCCATCCAAAATCAGGATTTTATCGCACAATTGAATGGCAAGGTCGATTTCATGGGTGGAAAAAAGAATGGTCTTTTGTTGATTGTGGGCCAACTGTTGCAGCATTTTCAAAATCTGTACCTTATGATAGAGGTCCAAATGCGTAGTGGGCTCATCCAATATGATCACTGGGGTATCCTGGGCCATGGCGCGTGCAATCAGCACCCGTTGCAATTGCCCATCACTCAGTTCGTGGCATTTTCTGTGCTTGAGTCCATCCAATAAAAAGGCATCCAAACTGTCCTGCACGTGTTTCTGGTCTTCAGGGGACAAGGTGCCCAACCAATTGGTGTAGGGCTGTCTGCCCAATGCAATGAGTTCCCCAACGGTAAGGTTTTTGGAAGCAGGTGGTTCGGTCAACACCACGCTCAATTTTTTTGAAAGGTCTGGAGGGGAGTGGTCCTCCAAGTTTTTTCCTTCCAGTTGTATGTTTCCCGATAATTTGGGCTGGAACCTTCCCAAGGTACGGAGCAAGGTGGATTTTCCTATGCCATTGATACCTACAATTCCGCACAACACCCCTGGTTCCAGGGAAAAGTTGATGTCCTTGGCCACCATTTTTTTGCCATATCCGATGGATAGCCCTTTGGTTGAAAGCATGTTCTTGCCTTTGTTTTCCATCAGAATAGCATTTTGCGTTTTCGGACCAAGAGCCATATCACTACGGGTGCACCCACCAAAGAAGTAATGGCATTGATGGGCAGCACATTGGCCGAGTTGGGCCATTGCGCGATCATGTCACAGAGCAGCATCAATATAGCTCCATAAAGGAACACGGCCGGAACCAACACTTTGTGTTCCATGGTATCAAATAGCTGTCGGGTAAGGTGTGGCACGGCAAGCCCAACAAAGGCTATGGGACCGGCAAAAGCCGTGATGCCGCCCGCCAATAGACCGGTTGCGATGATGATGATGAACCGGGACCGTTTCAGGGAGACTCCCAAGCTTTGTGCATAGCGTTCCCCCAAAAGAAAGGCGTTCAATGGTTTCAATGAAATGATGCTGAGCAAGATGCCTATCAAAACGATGCCCGTCAACAAAAGGATTTGCTGTGGACTCAGGTTGCCCACACTACCGAAAGACCAAAAAATAAACCGTTGGAGGCTTTCCGCGCTGGAAAAATAGGCCAGGACACTCACGATTGCTGAGGTGATGCTGCCGAACATCAACCCGATGATCAAAAGGGCCATGGTGTCCTTCACACGTTGCGCGACCACCATCACCACGGCCAATACCAAAAAGCTACCGATGCTGGCTGCAAGGGCCATGGAAACATCGTTCAGAAAAGACAAGGAGCCCATCCCAACGAACAGTGAAGTACCCATAAGCAAGAGTGCGGCCCCTAAACTGGCCCCAGAACTGATGCCCAGCACAAAAGGCCCTGCCAATGGGTTACGGAAGAGGGTCTGCATCAAAAGTCCGCTCAGCGAAAGTCCCCCGCCCACCAAAATGGAAGTAAATGCCTTGGGTACCCGAAAGTCCCAGATGATGTAGTTCCAGGTATCCACTTGGGCTGTGGTCCCCGAAAGAATGGAAACCACTTCGGAAAACGGAATATTCACCGACCCAGAGCTGATGTTCAGCAACCATGCGAGAACCAAGGCAATGCCCAAAAGCACAAAGGAAAGGCGATATGGAGCTGCTCCCTGCATTTAGTGTAACGGCTTGAAGAAACGGGGTTCGTGATCGGGCAGCAACCCCGGGTGCAAAATGGTGATGAGATCCTTTAGGACCACATCGGGGCGTTGTGGGGCGAGTTCATAAAAAATAAGACCTCCTTTGGCTCCTTTTTCTATGGCGTTGGAATAAATTTTCTTTTGGGAGAAGGCTTCAAACTGCTTGTGGTGCGGGTTCACGCTTTCCAGTTCGGCATATGAGGTTTGGGAAGAGGGATTGAGCCAAAAATCGGCCTTTTGGGCCTTTTCCAGTACAGATTCCAAACTCAGACCGATACTTCCCGTTTCTTCGGTGTCGGCCCAGAGATAGTTGGCGTTGGCATCGTTCAGGAATTGGGCCATCCAGCTTTGACCTCCTGCCACATACCAAACATCCTTATAGAGCCCGCCAGTCAGTACGCTAGGCTTTTCCGTTGCTTTTTGGGCCAATTGTTTGGCTTCCATATAAGATGTTTCAATTTCCTTGAAAATACGGTCCGCTTGCTGCTCCTTCTGAAAAAAAGGTGCAAAGAACTTGATCCATTCGGCTTTGCCCAGCGGCGTCTGTTCCACCCAATCTCCGTTGTAAACTACAGCAATTCCTGCATTTAGTAGCGTTTCGTAGGCCTTGTTGGTGTCGTTTATCCCAAAACCCATCACCACTTCGGGTTTCATGGCCAATGCAATCTCGGTGTTGATGCTTTCGTTCATGCCCAGCTCCTGGATTTGTCCATTATCCACCAATTCCCTGGCTTTGGGTGATGAGATAAAATCCGTATTGGGAAAGCCGACCACCACATTCAGTTCGTCCAATGCTTCCAAGGAGGGAATATGGGTGGTGGAGGTGATCACCATTTTTTCCACGGGAGTGGCCACAATGGCATCGTAAGCATCCCTTGGAAAGGTCATGGACGCCAATTTTTCCTTGGGGACCAGAGCGTAGGTGAATGACTGCTGTGCTGCGGGCCATGGGGCCGTGACCTTTATGATGGTGACTTCATTTTCCGAGTGTACGGTAAATCCTTTGGCATGCCGGATGTTTTGGTCTTTTTTGATAGGGGTTTCGGCAAGGGGAACCTTCTTTTCACCACACCCGTTGAGGATTAAAAGGGCAAATATGAATCCTATGCAAAGCTGTTTTCTTCCCATGGTTCCAAAAGTAAGATTATTTAACTTTTGCAGAAAAAGATTGAACAGAATGATTACTTTCGCGCTGAATTTAGGTTCGTGCAGGACATTTTTCCTGTACGATTAAAAGGGAATCCGGTGCAAATCCGGAGCTGTTCCCGCAACTGTAAGTTTGTGCCCAGATAAAGGCACCCCGAAGGGATGTTGTTTTCTTCGATACCACTGTCCGTAAAGCGGATGGGAAGGTAAAGCAACATAAAACGAGCCAGGAGACCTGCCCAATTCAAACAAACAATGTTAAACTTTCGGGATAAAAGTTTACGTATGGAAACCATACTATGCTCCCGTTTATTCACGTAAACGAAATGAAAAAAAATCATTTTTGGTTATTGGCCGTTCTGTTGGCGGGCAAGGGACTTCTTGCGCAAAACACACAGCAGGATTCCCTAAAAGTGCAGCAACTGGACGAGGTTGTTGTGAGCGATTCAAAATTTGAACTGAAGCGCGAGAATTCAGGAAAGACAGTAATCCAGATTACCGCAAAAGAGCTGGAACGCAGCCAAGGAAAGACGGTTGCCGAGATCATCAACACCAAGAGCGGCATTGAGATTGCCGGTAGCCGTGGCCGCGACGGTGACGTCTTGGGCGTTTATGCCCGTGGTGGCCGGGGAAGACAGGTCTTGGTGATCATCGATGGGGTGAGGGTGTCCGACCCTTCCACATTTTCACAGGAATACGACCTTCGGTTGTTGTCTCCCACGAACATTGCGTCCATAGAGATCATCAAAGGGGCGGCGAGCACCTTGTACGGTACCAATGCAGCTACGGCCGTAATCAACATCACCACAAAAAGGAGTTCCAAAAAGGATATTTCCGGCAGTTTCAGTACCAGTATCGGTACCAACCAGACCGCAGAGGACCAGAACTATGACCTGGGAAACATCAGCAATGCGGTCAATGTGAATGGCACTTTGAACAAGTTCAACTATGCGGTTGACTTTTCCAACCGATACAAGAGTGGTTTGTCTGCAGCGGTAACGCCGGACAATGAAGAGGATGTTTTTTCACACTATAGTACCAATGTGAGGCTGGGCTATCAGTTTTCCAAAGATTTTGAGGTATCGGTCTATGGCAACCAGACCAAGTTCAGCAACGAATACGATGCATCGAATGCAGACGCCCCGAACCTAGGGAAAAACGAACAGGAAAGGGTGGGGTTGTCCTCCTCTTTTACTTATGGAAAAGGTTCTCTACACCTGAACACGGCACTTACCGATTATGAGACCAACTCTAAAGACACCTTTGGTGAAAGCGTTTCTGAGGGAAGCAATTGGGTGTTGGACCTCTACAACAAATATGTTTTCGGGGAGCAGTGGCATACCATACTTGGTGTGAATTATATCAAGGATGAAGCTGTCTTTTCCGAAGATGTGGATTTTACCATTGTAGATCCCTATGCCAATGTGGTCTATGTTTCCGATTTTGGGTTGAACCTGAATGCCGGACTGCGTTTGAACAACCATTCGGAGTATGGAAACCATGTGGTGTATAATGTCAATCCGTCCTATGTGTTCCAGACCTCGAACGGGTATGTGAAATTGCTCGGTTCGTATGCCACTTCATACATTACGCCCAACCTGACCCAACTTTTTGGTGCATTTGGCGGAAATCCTGATTTGGAGCCCGAGGAAAACAGGACCATAGAGGGAGGACTTGAATTCAAGGTGAACGACAGGTTGCGACTCAGCACGGTGTATTTTGACAGAAATGAAAAGAATGCCATTGGGTATGATGTCAATTTTAGGAGCATCAACATTGCTGATGAGATCGATGCGAATGGAGTGGAAGTGGAAGCAGTATGGTTTCCTTTTGATGCACTGACTATCGATGCCAACTATACCTTCACGGAACGCAAGGGAGACAATGCCATCCGTATTCCCAAGCACAAGGCCAATGTGACCTTGGGGTATCAATTGTGCGAGAAAACGAATGTATCGTTGAGCTATGCCTACACGGGCCAACGGTTCGATACCGACTTTGTAAGTTTTACGGATGTTGAGTTGGATTCATTCTCATTGGTGAACCTATATCTGGGGCACGAGTTGATTTCGAACAAACTCAATGTGTTTTTGGCAGCGGACAATTTGCTGAACGAGGATTTCACAGAAATCATTGGGTTTACCACTAGGGGACGAAATTTTCGGTTAGGCCTGAACTTGAACCTATAAAAAGAAAAAGCGGCCCTAGGCCGCTTTTTTTATTGGATTTGGATATCCAAAGGTTTATCCAGATACATATGGTCTTTCAAAGGAGTATGTAACCTAGAGGATGTAAAAGACTTTGCCGGCATTTCGACCGTAAAGTCCACTTTCGCAGATACTCCAGAGATTTCTTGAAGTGCACGTGCCAAAAGAGGTTCGTTGACATCACCCAAAACTCCAAGGTTGGTCAAATCTTCGCTGAGGGCAATATCCGGAACCAAACCACTGGTGTAATCGGAAAACCCGTCGGCATTTTCATTTCTCCCCACCAACGGCTGGAGTCCCCAACTATTGTTTGGGTTAATTTTGTCCTCACGGTTACTATTATAAACAAAGGTATTATCCGGATCGTCCACCAAGGTTATGGAAAATTCATTTTTACCTCTAGTGGTCTCACCAATGTGGATGACTTCCATATGAGGTACCAATCCGTTCATCACCAGTTCGCTGGCTGAGGCCGAATCGTTGGTGGCCAATACAAAGACCCTGCTTAGGTTAAGGGTGTTGATGCTGGTCGTGCCCGTGGTATTGGCAAAATAATCGGTCAAAAATTCATTGGTCAATTGGGCTTGAACTTTATCGTTCCATCGTTGTTTTATATAAACTTCATCGGTGTGGGTGCCATAGATCATACTGGCCAAGAGGCGTGAAGTGTTCACATTGCCACCAGGATTGTAGCGCATATCCAGTACGAGTTCGGTGGCCCCTTCCGCTTTAAACTGTGCAAAGGCCTGATTGAGTTGTTCGTCAAAACTGCTCAAAAAACGGTTGTACATCAAATAGGCCACCTTAGTGCCATTTACGTCCAGCGTTTTGGCTACCAGAATAGGATTTTCTACTTGATTGGCCACTTTGGTCAAGGTAACTTCTTTACTGTCATTTACAAAATCACCGTTTTCTATGTGTGCCATGCCCAACGTATAGGTATCGTTGGAGCCAAATAACAAATTGATATAGTTGCTGTCCGTTAGCTGCACACCATTGACACGGGTAAACATTTCCCCTCGGACAATATCGGCACCAGAAGCATTGGAGTCCGGTAGTACATACAATACGTATCCAAAGATTTCATTGCTGTTGGCATATTTGTACATCAAATTGAACTCCAACCCATTGCTTTTGGATACACCGGAAAGACTGCTTACCAATTCTTTGTAGTCATCATCTCCAAAGCTGAAACGATCTATGGCAGCTTCAGTACCAACTATCCGACTATGTTTGTTGCAAATACTATAATAAAAATTTTCAGGATCGGTATAAGATTCCAAAAAAGCCGTGTATTCAGCATCCGAAGAAAATCGGTCATCTGCCAGGTCTGCTACATCCCCTTGCCAAAAATACCAAAGGTTCATGGCCTGCCACATAAAGTTCTGGGCGGTCACATCGGCGTCGGGATCTGGGTTGGGAGTGGGGCCGTTCTTGATTCCATCATCATCGCTACAAGCGGTAAAGGCCAAGGTAACACCCAATAAGAGTAGGATATATTTTTTCATAGCTTAATTTTATAAAAATTCCTCAATTTTCATTCCAATTCAATATAAAGGTTAGAGTTGGGGCTTGGAATGTATGTTGAAATATAAAGAATCACTATGCAAAATAGGCACATAAAGGGAGATTACAAATTTTTTGTAACAAATTTCGATATGCGTCGTCGTGATAGTGTAGGTCGATAAATTAGGACCAAAACAACTGACAACCAAATGAAACAGACAGAATTTTTGAACGTGGTGATGCCCTTTAAGGACAAACTCTACAGGCTGGCGAAACGCCTGTTGGTGTCCCGGGAAGAAGCAGAAGATGCCACACAGGAAATTTTGCTGAAGCTCTGGGCAAAAAATGAGTCCATGGCTGAGTACAAAAACGTTGAGGCATTTGCCATGACCATGACCAAAAACTTTTGTTTGGACCGATTGAAATCCAAACAAGCGGGCAACCTAAAGTTGGTACACAGCAACTACAGTGACGAGAACATCTCGTTGCAACGCCAACTGGAAGCTGAAGATAGCGTGGGATGGATGGAACGGATCATGAAGGAACTGCCCGAACAACAAAAGATGGTATTGCAGCTACGCGACGTGGAACAATACGAATTTGAAGAAATATGCGACCTGTTGGACATGAAACCTACCGCTGTGCGAGTGGCGCTGTCCAGGGCAAGAAAAACAGTAAGGGAAGAATTGATAAAAAAACACAGCTATGGAATTGGATAATATAGAAAAATTAATGGAAAAGTATTTCGAGGCCACAACCACCGTGGCCGAAGAACGAACACTCCGGGAGTATTTTGCACAGGACAGCGTAGCACCGCACTTGGAGCAGTACAGGCCCATGTTCAACTACTTTTCCAGCGCCAAGGAAGAAAGGTACACCAAGCAGGTTCCATTAAAACCTAGAGTAAACTATTACAAGTGGCTATCCGTTGCAGCGGCAGTAGTTCTCACCTTTGGCCTCTATTTTGGGAAACAATACCAGGATAGAAAACAACAGGAGCTTGAACAGGCGGAGTACGCCTATCAAGAAACCAAAAAGGCCTTTGAACTCTTGGCCGAGAATTTTGGGAGGGGCACGGAAAAAGTGGCCTACCTAAAAGAGTTCGAAGAAGCAAAACAAAAAATTTACAACAACAATTAAAAAACGAAAAAGATGAAAAAGTATATTTTAATCGCAGTGATGGCATTGTTGCCTTTGGCCGGATTTTCACAATCCCTGTTTGACAAGTTCGAGGATATGGACGAGGTCACCTCCGTAGTGGTGAACAAAAGCATGTTCAACCTGTTGTCAAAAATAGAAGTAGAGGTCAATGACCCAGAGGCAAGGGATTTTATGGACATCGCCAGTAGCCTGAAGAGCTTGAAGGTGTTCACTACCGACAACAAAAGTATCGGTTCCGACATGACAGCGGCCGTGAACAGCTATCTGAGTTCCTCCAAGATGGAAGAATTGATGCGAGTGAAGGACAAAGACGCCAACGTGAGGTTTTATATCAAACAAGGAAGGGATGATGACCATGTCAGTGAGTTGCTGATGTTGGTGACCGACTTGGACAAGGTAAAGACCAATGGAAGGAACGTGGAAACCGTGCTGTTGTCCCTTACCGGGGATATCGATCTCAACAAGATCAATTCATTGACCAAGAAAATGAACCTGCCCGAAGAACTGAACAAAGCAGGAAAGAACAACTAAGAAGTTTGTCAGCTGATGGTTATGGGCTGGAAGTGTAACAAAACACGAAATCCGACCACCAATAACTATCAGCTGACATGCTGGTTATTAATAAATCAATCAAAAAAGAGTACAGATGAAACATATTATTAAAAGCATTTTGGCAGGTATGGCCATCCTTTTGGCCTCCTGTTCTTCGCAGCAGAGCCTACAGGAATATTACGTGGACAATTCCGAGAACCCCAATTTCCTGTCCATCGATGTCCCGGCGAGTATCCTTAAAATGGAAGGGGTGGATTTGACCCCTACGCAAAAGGAAGCAGTGGAATCCCTCCGCAAGTTCAATTTGTTGGCCTTCAAAAAGAATTCAGAGAACGAGGCCGAATTTGAAATGGAGAAGAAAAAAGTAAAGGAAATCCTGAAAGGCGACCACTTTGTGGAATTGATGAAGATCAATTCGAAATACGGCAAAGGAGTGATCAAATACCTTGGCGATGAGGATGCCATTGATGAAGTGATCATCTATGGGGATAGTGACGACAAGGGCTTTGCCCTGGTACGCGTTTTGGGCAAGGACATGAACCCCGCCCACATCATGCAGTTGATGCAGGCCATCCAAAAATCCGAATACAAAGGAGAAGGTCTGGGCGAGATCGGCGACTTTTTGAAAGGCTAGACCGACCATCATACAATGGAACAAGGGCGACATATGTCGCCCTTGTTTGTTTTCAGGCCTATTTTTCGCGCCTTCTTGTGACCATCTTTTTTAACTTAGTGTCCCATTGTAAGAACACTAACTAAAAAAACCATCATGGAAAAAGCTGAAGAATGGATGAACTATGGCCTGGAATTGGTCAAAGAATTTGGTCCCAAACTCATTACCGCCCTACTCATTTACCTTGTCGGCATCTGGGTGATCAAGAGAATAACCGGGGGCACCCGGAAAATGATGTCCAAGAGCAAATATGACGAATCGCTCCAAAAATTCCTTTTGAACCTGTTCTCATGGGCACTCAAGGTATTTCTTGTGATAGTTGTGATTTCCAGGTTGGGTGTGGATGTGACCACCTTCGCAGCTGTGATCGCCGCTGCCGGTCTTGCCGTTGGTTTGGCGCTACAGGGATCTCTTTCCAATTTTGCGGGCGGAGTACTCATCATGATTTTCAAACCGTACCGTATAGGCGATCTCATCGAGGCCCAGGGTATTTTGGGAAAGGTGAAGGAAATCGAGATATTCACCACCAAGATGGTGACCCCTCAAAACAAACTCGCCATAGTGCCCAATGGAGCTGTGGCGAACGGGAACATCATCAATTATACGGCAGAGGGCAAAATGCGCGTGGACACCGTGATCGGGGTGGGGTATGGAGAGGACATCAAGAAGACCAAAGAAGTGCTTTTGAATGTGTTGACCAACAACCCCAAAGTGCTCCAAGAGCCAGCTCCTTCGGTAAATGTCTTGGAACTGGCGGACAGCTCGGTGAATTTTGCGGTAAGACCTTACTGCAAGCCAGAAGATTATTGGGACGTGTATTTTGCGACCTATGAGAATTGTAAACTGGCCCTGGATGCTGCAGGCATTGAGATTCCGTATCCGCACCAAGTGGAAATCCGTAAGCAGGGATAACACTTCATGCAAAAAAACCGAGTTTGGTAAGAAGTATTGTTCAATGTTCTCGAGTGCGCTCGAACCGACGCAAAACTTGTCGTTCTGAACACAGTAAAGAATCTGATATTATTTTTTTCAGTTGTATTGTTCCTTCAAAAATGACAAAAAACTAAACCAAGTTGGATTCCATGAGCAAAAACTGTAACAGAGGGGAAATAATCGAATCTTTGAAAGTGAACACTAACTGATCTGTTGTGAGATTTACCAATCTACCAATTTTGATACTTTTCCAAGCGTGTCTGATCACTGCTCAGACTTCACTCAAGGAAATCGACCTTGAAAATGGGAAATACAATGTAGGATTTCGGCATTATACAATTTCGGACAGCACAAGGACTTACAGTAGAATTTATGACTATACCAAGACCACGATAGCAAGGCCAATTTCAGTAAGTATGTGGTACCCTTCTGGGCAAAATGTAGAGGGCTTGGAACCCTTGCAGGTCGTGGACTACTTCGAAATCCTTAAAAAAGAAGAGGAGTGGGAGCATTTGCCCAATGAACAACTATTGAACTGGTTTTATTATTCCAATACGCCTGAAAACCAGAAACACCTTGAAGAAAAAACGACCGCATATGCCAAGGCGGAATTCGGAAAAGGGAAATTCCCACTGATTCTGTACACGCCCAGTTACCAAGCATCATCCATCGAGAACTTTGCCCTTTGTGAATATTTGGCAAGTCACGGTTTTGTGGTCATGTCAGGTCCAAGTAGGGGAACCGACACCCGCTGGTTTAGCAGCAACAATGCGAAGGAAATGGAGACCCAGGCCAGGGATGTTGAGTTTTTGATGAAAGAAGCAGGGAAATCTCCAATAGTGGATCATGATAAAATGGCCGTTATGGGGTTCAGTTTTGGAGGGTTGTCAAATATCATCGTTCAAAATCGAAATGACAACGTAAAAGCCATTGTCAGCCTTGATGGAACGGAGCGGTACCAATATGGGCTACTGAACCAATCGCCGTTTTTCGATGCCCAAAAAATAGATGTCCCCTACATTCATATGGCGCAGAAGAGCATTCCTGAAATCGTCTTGAAAGAAGACAAGATAGATGCCGAGCTGAACACGAAATTCCAATTGTATGACAGTATTTCAAATGGTAAGTCATATCGATTGAAGTTCCATCATTTGACGCATAGCCATTTCAGCACACTGGGCGTCCTTTTTGCCAATAGGGACCCTAGGCAGGACAAAAGCGATCCGGAAATCATGGAATCCTATAAATGGGTCGCTGTTTATGCATTACATTTTTTAGAGGCCACTTTGAAGAATGATAAAAAGGCATTGGATTTCATCGAAAATGGTCCTTCTGACAATGGAGTTCCAAGTAGGTTGGTGACCCAAACCATCAAACAACCGAAAATAAGGGAATTCAATTTTCAGGATTTCAATGATTTGGCTTCAAGTCAAAACTATGAAAATCTATCCCAGCTATACGATTCAATTGTAAAAAACCATCCTTCGTTCCAAATGCCGGAAGCTGATTTGAACACCCTTGGACTACAACTTGTTTTCAACCCAAATAGGTCTTCCCAAGGAATCCATGTATTTAAATTGGCCACAACACTTTTCCCAAATTCTTTCAATCTATATGACAGTCTAGCGGAAGGGTATCTGTATTTGGGTGACAAGGAAAAGGCCATTCAAAGTTTTGAAAAGTCGCTGGAGTTGAATTCCCAAAATCAGAACGCCATCAACAGATTGAAACAACTGAAGTGAACCGGCTTTAAACTGAAAACACAATCTACACCCCCGGTATAATTCGTTGGGTTATTTTTTTGGTTTGCGCCAAATGTAAAGAAGTATTGCAGTGAAAAGTAGAAGATAGGCAATAGCTATCAACAGGGCACCATTAATGGGGCCAAATTCCCAGTGCAAAATTTTTATCAGAGATCCACTGAAGAGAAAAAGGAAACCAAAAGTCAACAGGATTTTTTGGTAGAAACTCATTAAACTCCCGTATAATTTGCAGGTGTAATTTGTTTCAATTCAGCCTTGATGGCATCCGAAACCTCCAGTGTTTCAATAAAATCTGCAATGGACTTTTGGGTAATCTTTTCATTGGTCCGGGTCAGTCCCTTTAGGGCCTCATACGGATTGGGATAGCCTTCCCTGCGCAAAATCGTCTGGATGGCCTCGGCAACCACGGCCCAGTTGTCCTCCAGGTCCTTTTCAAACTTTTCTTGGTTCAATACCAGTTTGTTCAGCCCCTTCAAAGTGGATTGGAACCCGATCAAGGTATGGGCAAAAGGAACTCCTACATTTCGCAATACCGTACTGTCCGTAAGGTCGCGCTGCAAGCGGGAAATGGGCAGTTTGGCGGACAAGTGTTCAAAAATGGCATTGGCCAGTCCCAAATTCCCTTCAGAGTTCTCAAAATCAATGGGATTCACCTTGTGTGGCATGGCCGATGAGCCCACTTCCCCTTTTTTGATCTTCTGCTTGAAATAATCCATGGACACATAGGTCCAGAAGTCCCTGTTTAAGTCAATCAAGATGGTATTGATGCGCTTCAAGCCATCAAAAAGGGCCGCCATATGGTCATAATGCTCAATTTGTGTGGTGGGGAACGAATGATGGAGTCCCAGTTTTTCTTGCACAAACTGCTTTCCAAAAGCTTTCCAATCGTGGGTTGGGTATGCTACTTTGTGGGCATTGTAATTCCCTGTGGCACCTCCAAATTTGGCCGCGCTCGGGATGTCGTTCAATAAATTGAACTGCTCCTTGAACCGCTCCGCAAATACTTCGATTTCCTTGCCCAAACGGGTAGGAGAGGCCGGTTGACCATGTGTCCTGGCCAGCATGGGGATGTTTTCCCATTCCTTGGCCAGTTCCTTCAATTTTTCAAACACTTCCAAATAGGAGGGAACATAGACCTCGTTCATTGCTTCCTTGATGGAGAGCGGAATGGCCGTATTGTTGATATCCTGCGAAGTCAGTCCGAAATGGATGAACTCCTTGTATTTTTGGAGCCCAAGCGCATCAAACTTTTGTTTGATGAAATACTCCACGGCCTTCACGTCGTGGTTGGTGGTCTTTTCAATTTCCTTGATGCCCAGTGCATCTTCCGAAGAAAACTCCAAATAGATCTTTTGAAGATCGGGGTACAACGCTTTGTTGAAATCAGCCAATTGGGGCAAAGGCACCTCACAGAGGGCAATGAAATATTCAATCTCTACCAGAACACGGTACTTGATAAGGGCCTCTTCGGAAAAGTAATCCCTTAGCGCCTTGGTTTTGTTTCCGTATCGGCCATCAATGGGCGAAATCGCATTGAGTTGGGTCAAAGACATGGTCTAGAAAATTTTGAAAGCTCCAAAGATACTTAAACTCGCAGAGTTTAATGGCCTAAACGTGCCAACTTATCCAGGGTTTTTTTGGCCCGGTTCTGGTATCCTGGAGTTCCATCGGCATAGGTGTCCTGCAAAACCTGTTTCAGTTCTGGGTGCACCCAATCAAATTTTTGCCCCAGATAGAAGAGACTGGTCATGGAAAAAACCTTTGGTGCCATGTTCATGGGGCCGATGAGCCAATCAAAGCAAACGGTCATGATCTGTTCCAGTTGGGTATCGGTAATGTGTTGGGTGAATGTGGGGTCCTTCTTTTTGAAATAGGCCATGCAGACCATTTCGCATACGTGGGCCATGGGCCGGATGCAGGATTCGGTCTTCAGTTCGCTCAACCGACCCGCAAAGTCATCAAAAAAAGGCAACAGGTATTCCAATTTTTTTCGCATCAGGTGGTCAAAGGTCCAGCTAGCATTGAACGTACCCTCCCTGTCCTCCACAAATATGGCCTCAAAAAGGATTTTGGTGAGTTCGGGCTGCCTTTCGAGATTGCCCACCAACCGATCTATTTGGGGCTTGGAAAGCCTCCTGGAGTTTAGTGTTATTAACAGTTCTTTTTCAGTCACAAAAAAAAGTATATTTATACAAACCTTTTCGTGATGAAAATAGTGAAAAAAATAGCGATTGCCCTATTGGTGGTCCTGATTGGCATGCAATTTTACAGACCTGAAAAAAATCAGGCCGAAGGCGATTACGTCGCTGCCTTTGAAACGGATACGGAGCCCAGTGCCGAGGTGAAGCAGATTTTACGATCGGCTTGTTACGATTGCCATAGTGCCAATACCGAATATCCTTGGTACAACAACGTGGCGCCGGTTTCCTATTGGTTGGCCGATCACATCAAAGATGGAAAGAAACACCTCAATTTTTCCGATTGGGAAAACTATACGGTCGAAAAGAAGGACCATAAACTGGAAGAAGTAGTGGAAGAAGTAAAAAAAGGGGAGATGCCCTTAAAAGAATATACATGGACCCATGGCGATGCCCGATTGACCCAAGATCAAATCATCGCCTTGGTGACTTGGGCCGATGGCGCTAGAGCCAAATACTGAAAAGTTCTTCCACAAGGGGCGGAACACCCTCTACCGCCGTTTTTTGGATAATGGTCAGGTTGCCAAAATCCGATGTGCGTACCGTTGGTTTTGGATCTACAAAATATATGGGCGTTTGGCCATGCACATAATGGATCAAACTGGCTGCAGGGTACACTTGCATGGAAGTGCCGATGATGATCAATACATCGGCGTGTTGGGTAATCTCTGCTGCCGTTTCGAGTAGGGGGACCATTTCCCCGAACCAGACAATATGGGGGCGTAGTTGATGGCCATGGGGGTCCAGATCGCCCAAGACAAGGTCTTTCCTCCATTCCAAAACATGATTTTCATCTTTGGTACTCCGCACTTTGAAAAGTTCTCCGTGCAGATGCACCACATGGGAACTTCCTGCCTGTTCGTGAAGGTTGTCCACATTTTGGGTCACAATGCTCACATCAAATCGGTTTTCCAATTGCGCCAGGGCCAAATGTCCTTGGTTGGGGCTTACTTCCAGCAATTGTCGCCTGCGCTGGTTGTAGAATTCCAACACCAATTCGGGATTGCGCGCAAAACCTTGGGGCGAGGCCACTTCCATCACATCATGGCCCTCCCAAAGTCCGTTTGCATCCCTAAAGGTTTTTAGTCCGCTTTCGGCGCTCATGCCCGCTCCGGTGAGTACAACGATTTTTGGTTTTCCCATGGCTATGTTTTATTGAGGTTGAACGGTAATGGCCTTACGAGGTTTCCATCTCAAAATAAGGAAACCGATGACCGCAGAGATGAACGATCCCACAAGAATTCCGATTTTGGCCGAGTCTATGTTGATTGGATCGTTTTCAAAGGCGAGTCCTGCAATGAAAATGGACATGGTAAAACCGATGCCGGCCAAAAAGGCGACCCCTACAATCTGCTGCGCCCCGATGTCCTTTGGCACATCGATCAACTTTATCTTTTTGGCCAATAGGATGATGGTTGAGATTCCGATGCTGTTGCCGGCCACAAGGCAGATGGTCATATTGATGATCAGTTGGGTATCCAGCTCCGTTGAATTGCTGAAGGAGACCCCGGCGTTGGCCAAGGCAAACACCGGTATGATGAAATAGGCGACCCAGCCATGCAGGTTGTGTTCCAAACGTTGAAGGGGCGATTGGTACTTATCGGTCCAATATTCCAGAGCATCGATTTCCCCAATCTGTTCTTTGGACAGAATGGAGTTGTCCAAAACCTTGGCCTTTTTGATACGTTTGGTGATCCGTGTCAGATTATCAATGAATTCAGGGGTGTCAACCTTTTGTCTGATGGGAACGGAAAAAGCCAGTAAAATTCCAGCAAGGGTCGGGTGGATGCCCGCCTTCAAGAATAGAGTCCAGATGATGATGCCAAAAAAAGTGATCAGGTATTTGGAGTAAATCCCTTTGTAGGCTATGGCATAGAGTATGGCCAAAAGCCCAAAGGCATAGAGCAGGAGAGAGAAGTCAATGTCACCACTGTAAAATACGGCGATGACCAGAACGGCACCAATATCGTCCACTATGGCAAATGCGGTCAAAAAGATTTTGAGACTCAGGGGGACACGGGAGCCCAATGCGTTTAGGACAGCCAAGGAAAATGCAATATCAGTGGCCATGGGTATGCCCCAGCCCACCTGGGTTTCTGGACTGTGGTTGAGGATGAGATAAAATAGAACCGGTACGGACATGCCCCCCATGGCCCCAAAAAGGGGGAAGGCTATCTTTTTTACCGAGTTAAGCTCCCCGATCAAAAACTCCCTTTTGATCTCCAATCCGATCAGGAAAAAGAAAATGGCCATCAAGGCATCGTTGATCCAAAGAATGAGCGGTTTTTGCAATTCGAAAAAAGGAGTGCTGAACCCTATCTTGTACTGCCAGATGGATTGGTAACTGTCCCCGAACGGTGAGTTGGCCCAAACTAGGGCAATTATGGTCGTGATGAGCAATAGGATACCACTAAAGCCCTCGATCTTTACGAAACTCTGAAAAGGGGTCAGGATGATTTTTTTGATCATTTTTCTGTTGTTGGTTGTTCACGGTGTTCTGGCCAACACCGTTGTTCCATCAATTCTTGTCAAGGTGGACAAGCAGGTTTTTGCCAGATTTTGGTCGTCTATACAAAACAACAAAATATTTATTGTTTCGAATGTGATTTAGACAATTGTTGTCATTTTTAAGCGAAGGTTGATTTTATCACGAAATTAAAGAAGTCCAGATTTTCCAAACCCAATATTCGGTTCTGGTAAATTTCAAATTTGTCTATCTTGCGGGGCATGTTCGATCATAATCTCTTTGCTTATTTGGAAAGCTACCTCACCGAGGAACGCAAACAGCGTTTTTTGGAGGTGCTGCAAGACCGTACCAATTTTTTGACTGTGGCCATTGAGGATGTGTACCAAATGCACAACACCAGTGCCATTATCCGCAGTTGTGACGTGTTCGGGGTGCAGCAAGTCCATGTGGTGGAAGACCGTTTTGCAAAGCAATTGGACAAGAACATCGCCATGGGGGCGGAGAAGTGGGTGGATGTCCACAGGTACAGGAATACAAGGGAATGTGTGGCAAGACTCAAGGAAGAAGGGTATCAGATCATTGCCACTACGCCGCATGACAACTCCACACTGCTCCACGACTTTATTCCAGAAAGCAAGTCGGCCATTTTCTTTGGAACGGAAAAGGCCGGGCTCAGTGATGAAGTGATGCAGCAGGCGGATACTTTTTTGAAGATTCCGATGGTTGGTTTTTCGGAAAGCCTGAACGTGTCCGTTTCGGCGGCCATCATCATACAGGATTTGGCCCAAAAAGTAAGACAGTCCGGATTGGATTGGCAACTCTCTGACGATGAGATTCTTGAAAAACGTTTGGATTGGACCAAAAAGTCCATCAACCATGTAAAGGGAATCATCAAAAGATACCGTTCCGAGTAAAGTTTTTTTGTACTTTTAGCTGTTAACCAATCACTTAAGCATATGATGATAGCACTTTACATTATCCTTGGAATTGTTTTGTTGGTCTTGGTTTTGGCAACAATCGCACCCAAGACCTACAACGTTTCCCGTTCCATAGAGATAAACCGACCAAAGGATGAGGTCTTTGCACATCTCAAATCTTTGAAAAAACAGAATGAATGGTCCCCTTGGGCCAGAAGGGACCCCGACATGCAGCAAAAGTTTACGGGAACTGATGGTGAAGTTGGGGCCATCAACTATTGGAACGGCAATAAGCAAGTCGGGGAAGGGGAGCAGGAAATCACAAAGATTGTAGAGGGAGAGCGGGTGGAATCCGAACTCCGTTTTCTAAAACCCTTCAAATCCACTTCGGATGCCTATTTGGTCACGGAAAGTGTGGATGGGAACAGAACCAAGGTCATTTGGGGCTTTTCAGGGCAGAACAAGTTTCCCATGAGTATCATGATGCTCTTCATGAGCATGGACAAAGCGGTTGGAAAGGATTTTGAGGAAGGACTCAGCAACCTTAAGGCAACTTTGGAAAAATAAAAGCATGGAATCGAATATGGTAGGTTGGTTCGAAATCCCTGTGGAGGATATGGACCGTGCCAAGATTTTTTATGAGGTGGTTTTTCAGGTAAAAATACAGGTGCAGGAGCTTGGCGATACCCGAATGGGGTGGTTTCCGTTCAAGAACGGGCAACCAGGTGCTGCTGGTTCCCTTATCCAAAACAAGGATTGGTACACTCCCAGTAATGTGGCCGGGGTTCTGGTCTATTTCAATAGTGAGGATTTGCAAAATGAACTGGACCGCATTGGGTCTGTTGGAGGAAGAATCCTAAAGCCTAAGACACTGATCAGTCCCAATGTTGGCTATATGGGTCTGTTCATGGATTCGGAGGGCAACCGAATAGCCCTACTTTCCAAAAAGTAAGATCATTCCATCAATTCCAGAAGAGCAATGTCAAAGTCGTTGTCCAAGATTACCTTGCCATTGGCAACGGTGACCTCTGTCTCGGAATAGGTGTCGTACAGTTTGGTGCCATCACCGAAGAAGCCTTTCACCCATAGAGATTTTTTGCCCTTGGGCAAGTCAAGCCCTACGACCACTTTATCCCTGAAATCACCGTTCACATAGGTCCTGGAGAACACATAGGGGGATTTGGCCAGCCTTTTGTGCTTGCCGGCCCCTATCGCCGGGTGGTTTTTACGGAACTGCCCCAGTTTTTGCCAGTGTTTATGGATTTGTTGCACGTTGGGCAAGCTGTCCAGTTCTTCCCAGTTCATAAAAGAACGCAAAGTGGCATCGCCTTCAGTACCCTCAATGGTGAGGCTCCGGGAGGTTTCGTCCCCATAGTACACCTGGGAGGCACCTGGGGTCAAAAGTAATACGTTGGCAGCACGATAGGGCTTTTTCCGTTCCTTGTCGTAAGGGCTGCCATCATCATGCGAGGTGAGGTAATTGAGTACACTTTTGTCCTTCAATTTGGTATTTAGGATGTCACTGTATTTTTTAAAGATGGCTTCATAATCGTTGTCGGCATCGGTCTTCAGCTCAAAATTGATCAGGCTTTTGAACCCATACTCAAAAAAGTCCACCTTCTTGTCGCCAAAATCAAACTGGCGTCCCCCGGAAATACCATAATTATAGACCTCACCCACCATATAGAAAGGATTGTCGTCCAGTATTTTGCTTTCGTGTTTCTTCTTCCACATTTCGAAGGCAATGTTGGCCTCCTTGTGCAGTTCGCCCCAAACATCTTCGTTCACATGCTTGACGGTGTCCACACGGAACCCATCTACCCCGAACTCGTTGATATAATCGGTCAGCCATTTGATGATGTAGTAGCGTGGAGCCCTTGGGTATCCTGTACGTTCAAAGAAAAGTTGGAGCTCATCCAATTCCTTGCTCAAACGACCCTCTTCCTTCCATTTGGCCAAAAGCGCATCTGGGAGCTCCACAGGCTCGTTGGATTCGGTAAGGATGTCCGGGAGGTTTTCCACCAAGGTGCATGCTGTGGTGTTTTCATAAGTGGTAAACTCGCATTTGGGTCCTGTCCTTACCCAGTCGTCTGGCCATACCGGATCTTGATCGGTGACGGGTCCGGTGTGGTTCAGCACCACGTCCAGCAGGATTCGGATGCCCTTTTTATGGGCGGCCTTTACCAAATTGCCCAAATCATGTTTGGTGCCAAAATTAGGATCTATGGCTGTCCAGTCCTTGGCCCAATAGCCATGATAACCATAGGTTTTTCCGGTACCTTCATCCGTGGCCCCATGGACCTGCTCCACAACGGGGGTGAACCAAATGGCGTTGATGCCCAGGTCGGTGAAATAGCCTTCCTCAATTTTTTTGGTGATGCCCTGTAGGTCACCGCCCATAAATCCCCTGAGCACGCCGGTCTCTTCCGTCCGTCCAAAATTAACGTCGTTTTCGGGGTTTCCGTTGTTGAAACGGTCCGTCAACAAAAAGTAGACATTGGCGGCTTCCCAAACAAAAGGAACTTCCTTTTTGGGAGTCTCTTGTTGGACTACTTGTATTTTTTCAGGTTGTTTTTTAACCTCTTTGCAGCCGATGAACAAGGGAATGGAGTACATGACGACAAGTAGCTTTTTCATGTATTGGGATTTTGTCTAAAGCTATAAAATGAATGTGGAAATATAAAATTTATTTATAGCGGGGCCCAGACCTGAAAAAGAATGGTTCTATTGTTTTCGGTTCAGTACTTTGTATTCTTCATAGCAACTGGAGATGGCATCCAAGATCTGGAGATCGTTGGCCGTGCTGATGAACGACTTGGAATAGTTGCAGTTGTTGAGGATGTCCTCAATATCCACTTTTTCCAATTGGAGCAGTTCGGTAAGGGTCTCCCGGTCAAATTTTGAGGCGAGAAGGTCCCTGATATTGTCATCTTCCTTGATCTGGCGCAATTTGCGCATCTGTCTGGGCTGTTTGCCAAAAAGGTTGCGCAGCAAGTCGGCGGGGTTCAATATGGCTCCAAGCACCTTGGTCACGGCACTGGGGCTCTTGTTACCGGCCTCATAACTGGTATTGAGGCCCGAGATGCTGTACTGCGGCGCATTGTTGATGGGAAGGTTCTTCACATCGATTTCCAGATATCCCGTGAGCTGGTAGGGCCTTACGATAACTTCTTCCAAGGCGTATGCAAGCTCTGTCAGGGCTATTTTGGTGTCCCCAAATTTGAACATATCATTCGTGACCCTTACTTTTTGTGTTTTGAAACCCAAATAAGAGAGGTAGAGGGTATCGTTCACCGCGGCCGGAATGGTAAACTTTCCGTTCTGGTTTGTGATGGTCCCTTTTACCTGGTTCAGGTTGATGACGTGCACACTTTCCAAAGGCATATCGCTCTGCGCATTGATTACCGTGGCGGTAATTTCACCGACCTCTTGGTTTTCCACCTCATCTTGGGCAAAGCCATGAAGGGAAACAAGGGCAAAAAATGTAAGTAATATTCTTCTCATGCAATTTTAGTAGGTATAAAAGTACTAAACAAAGAAAAAACTACAGTACGCCCCTATCATTTAATATAGAATTAACTAATAGAAGCCAGTCCTTTTTTTGCCGCCTTTTTTGCTGAATCCGCCTTTTTTGCCACCCTTGAACGATGACCTGTTGTCGCCGCCTTTGCGATGTCCGCGTTTCCTGTCGCGTTTTTTGCCACCTTTTCCTGAACCACCGGGATTTTTGGACACTTCCACATTGATGAAACGCCCATCCACCTTGAACTCGGTGAACGTCTGCAGAATGAGATCGGTCAATTGTGCATCGGAATTGAAAAAGGAGAAACTGTCCTTGGTGTCCACATTAAAAATGTCCTCTTTTTCAAGGTTCAGCGTGTCCCTTAGGAAGTCTTTCAGCGACATCCAGTCATAGCCATCGCGCTCACCTATGTTGATGAAGTAGCGCACGGAACCTTCTGATGGGATGTCTCCGCCTCTATCCTCACTACTGCCACGCTCTCCCCTGTCGGAGTCGGAAGTGTTGAGGTCTTTGGTCTTGCTGTAGTAGTTATAGAATTGGGTAAACTCGACCGAAACGATTTTTTTGATGAGTTCATCGCGGTCAATATCTTTTAACACATCGTTGATGGCCGGAAGATAACTGTCAATTTCGCTGTTGACCTTGGTTTCCTTGATTTTGTTGGCCAAGTGGTACAACTGGATCTCGCAAATTTCTATGCCCGAAGGAATTTTTTTGGCAATAAAATCCTGTTTGATCTTTCCCTCGATGGATTTGATCTTACGGAGTTCCGAACGGGTAACGATGACCATGGAAATCCCTGACTTCCCGGCCCTACCGGTACGACCGCTACGGTGTGTATAGGTTTCTATCTCATCGGGCAACTGGTAATTGATCACGTGGGTAATATCATCCACATCGATTCCTCGTGCTGCTACGTCGGTGGCCACCAACATTTGCACCTGTTTCTTTCTAAAGGCATTCATGACCATGTCCCGTTGGTTCTGGCTCAGGTCACCATGAAGTGCGCCTGCGTTGTAACCATCCTCGATCAATTTTTCCGCTACGCGCTGGGTATCCCGCTTGGTCCTACAAAAGATTACGGAGAAGATGCCCGGATTGGCATCGGCAAGGCGTTTGAGTGCCGAATATCGGTCACGGCCACCCACCACATAGTATTCGTGCTGAACGGTGGCGGCTCCTGCATTTTTGGTGCCCACTGTGATCTCAACGGGTTGGTGCATAAACTTCTTGGCGATCAAGGCCACTTCTTTGGGCATGGTGGCCGAAAACAGCCATGTCAATTTTTCTTGTGGCGTGTTGGAAAGGATGTCTTTGATATCCTCATAAAAGCCCATGTTCAACATTTCATCGGCTTCATCCAGAACGCAATAATCGATTTTTGAAATATCGACCATTCCACGTCCGATCATGTCCTTCATACGACCGGGAGTGGCCACTACAATCTGTGCGCCACGCTTGATTTGCTTGGCCTGTTCCGTGATACTGGCACCACCATAAATGGCTACGGTGCTCAGCCCCTTTACATATTTTGAATAGAGTTTAAGCTCGTTGGTGATCTGCAGACATAGCTCACGGGTAGGGGAAAGGATAAGTCCTTGCGTGGTCCTGCTGTCCGCATCGATTTTTTGGATCATGGGAAAACCAAAAGCGGCGGTCTTTCCTGTTCCTGTTTGTGCCAAGGCCACCAAATCGGTGTCCCTTTCCAATAAAATGGGGATTGATTTTTCCTGTACTTCGGAGGGGGATTCAAATCCAAGATCGGAAATGGCATCCAATAGGGGTTTATCCAACCCCAAGGCTTCAAATTTTGTCATAGTGGTATATACCTTAAAATCGCAAATATGTTGTGTTGCATCGAGCGATTTTTCTATAACCCTTTAAGCCCATCGCAACACCTTGCCCATACCGGCGGCGTTATTAAAGCGGCAAAGGTACATTAAATTTGATCAGTAGGCGCTAAGTGACATTGTTTTTTAAAAAATCCACTAATTTCTGGATGGCTTTCCCCCTGTGGCTAATGGCATTTTTGGTCGCTGCGGATAGCTCCCCAAAAGTTTTTTTGTAGCCATTTGGTCTAAAAATAGGGTCGTATCCAAAACCTCCGTTCCCTTGCTGACTTTCGGTGATGGAGCCCTCGACAATGCCTTCAAAAACAAAACTGTTTCCTTTGATGTTCAGGTGTATAACGGTTTTGAAATGGGCGGAACGATCGTCTTTTCCGTCCAACTTGGACAACAGTTTGGCCATATTGTCCCCTGCATTTTTTTGTTCCCCTGCATATCTTGCCGAATACACCCCGGGTTCGCCATCAAGGCTGTCCACTAAAAGACCTGTATCGTCCGAAAAACAGTCCAAACCATAGGTTTGGGTCACGAAATCGGCCTTGATTTTGGCATTTTCCTCCAAAGTCAGACCAGTTTCAGGGATTTCATCAAAACACTCAATGTCCTTTAGCGATAAAAGTTCAATGGATTCTGGTAGGAGTTGTTGGACTTCGTACAGTTTATGGTCGTTGTGGGTGGCAAAAACAAGTTTCAAAATATGAAGGGTTCTATTTGATGATCAAAAGTAGTAATTTCGAAACTTAAACATGGAGCATGAAATTGAAATTGCCGCCGGCTTTAGTGATGTTGCTATTTGGGGGATTGATGTATGTCCTTGCCAAGTTCCTACCTGTTGGGGACTTTGATTTTTTTGGTAGGAGTGAGCTTGCCCTCTTCTTGACGGGTTTGGGTTTTTTGCTGATTTTCATCTCGGTCATACAATTTTTAAAAGCCAAGACCACAACAGACCCACTGAACCCTGGAAAGACTTCCCAATTGGTGACTTCTGGCATCTACAACTACACCAGAAACCCCATGTATTTGGGAATGCTGCTTTTTCTTTTGGCCTTTGGCCTAAAATTGGGGAACGCTTTCAACACGCTTTTGGCAGCAGGTTTTGTGTCCTACATGAACCGTTTCCAAATCAAAGGGGAAGAAGAGGCATTGACAACAATGTTCGGCAAGGAATATAATATCTACTGCAAACTGACCCGTCGCTGGTTTTGATAGCTGAAGGCGGAAATCTGATGTCCGAGGTCAGAAGTGTCCCGTTGAGCGTAGTCGAAACGTCGGAAGTATTTCTTGCCTATTCGTTAAATTCGGTCAAAATAGAAGAAAGAACATAGACCATAGAAAATATACGATTGGTTTATTGGTCACTGCAGACTGCTTACTGACCTCTTCCTCTCACTATTTTTTGTTCCAAGTTCATAGTTACAGGTTTCTTGTCTTTTGGTTCTATTCTCTCTGTTCTCAAGACAGAACTTGAACTTTCACTTCATCTTGACCCAAATTGCAAAAAATTGGATTTTGGGTGCCATTTAAAACAAAATGTAAGGGTTTTTTGATTTAACGACAATTCTGTAAGGTTTTTGGGCGGTCCCGATTTCAGGGATGGAATTAATGCTTAATTTTACACCTTAATTTTTTTGATGGAATCCATGGTGCAAACGGGACGCAAATATGTTTTCGATTTTGACAGCACCCTCACAAGGGTCGAAGCGCTGGATGTTCTGGCGGAAATGACCTTGCAGGGAAATCCCAAACGAGATGAAATCGTAAAGGAAATCCAAAGAATCACCAACTTGGGAATAGACGGTGACATTTCCTTCACCGAATCTTTGGAGAGGAGGATACGTCTGCTCAATGCGAACAAGAGCGATCTTCAGGACCTCGTTGCCGAACTTCGCCAAAAGATATCCAAATCCATCGCGGCCAATAAGGATTTTTTCCACGAATTTTCAGAAGATATCTATGTGATTTCCTGTGGATTCAAGGAATTCATAGACCCCATAGTCGAAGAATATAAAATTCCTTCGGACAGGGTCTATGCAAATACCTTCAAGTTTGATGAAGAAGGGAACATTGTTGGGTTTGATGAGACCAATGTGCTCGCTTCCCACAACGGAAAGATAGAATGTTTGAAAAACCTGGGACTGGAAGGCGAGGTTCAGGTCATTGGGGACGGCTATAGCGACTATGTGATGCGCGAGGCCGGAATAGCCCATAAGTTTTTTGCCTACACTGAAAACGTGCACCGTGAAAAAGCGGCCAACAATGCCGATCACGTGGCACCTAACCTAGATGAATTTTTATTTGTGAACGATTTACCAAGAAACCTGTCCTATCCCAAGAACCGAATCAAGATCCTTTTACTGGAAAATGTGCATACCGCAGCTTTTGAAAACCTATCGGAAGAAGGGTTTTCTGTGGAACTGGTAAAACATAGTCTCTCCGAGGACGAGCTTGTGGAACGCATCAAAGGGGTCCATGTACTCGGTATCCGCTCCAAGACGCAAGTGACCCAAAGGGTATTGGATGCTGCCAATAAACTGTTGGTGGTAGGGGCTTTCTGTATCGGGACGACCCAAATCGATTTGGAATACAGTAAAAAGAAAGGGGTAGTGGTCTTCAACGCACCCTATAGCAATACAAGGTCTGTAGTGGAACTAGCCGTTGGGCAGATCATTATGCTCATGCGCAGCATCTTTCCGCGGAGTACCGAGATTCACAATGGGGAGTGGAACAAAACCGCTTCCAATTCCAGGGAAGTAAGAGGGAAGAATCTAGGGATTGTGGGGTATGGCAATATCGGAAAGCAAATGTCCGTATTGGCAGAGGCCATCGGCATGCATGTGTACTATTATGATGTGGAGGACCAGTTGGCCTTGGGGAATGCGGTAAAATGTAGCACTTTGGAAGATCTGTTGTCCGTGTCCGATGTGGTCACGCTCCATGTGGACGACAATAAGGCCAACAAGAACTTTATAGGCGAACGCGAGATCAACCAAATGAAGGACGGTGCCATGCTCATCAACCTCTCTAGGGGCTTTGTGGTGGATATCGATGCACTGGCATCAGCGTTGAAGAGTGGAAAATTGGGCGGTGCCGCGGTAGATGTGTACCCTTCCGAACCAAGTGCCAATGGAGCTTTCGAAACTCCCTTGCAAGGCCTGTCCAATGTAATACTCACACCACACATTGGTGGCAGCACCGAAGAGGCCCAACGCGATATTGCCGATTTTGTACCCAACAAGATCATGGACTATATCAATTCCGGGAACACGGTAGATGCAGTGAACTTTCCCAACATCCGATTGCCCAAACAGAACAAAGCACACCGTTTCCTACACATCCATAAGAATGTGCCGGGCATTATGGCGAAGATCAACGAAGTGTTGGCCAAGTATGGCCTCAACATCACTGGGCAATACCTGTCCACGGACCCCGAAGTAGGTTATGTGATCACCGATCTGGACAGGGAGTATGACAAAGATGTGGTGAAGGAACTGAAGAACGTGGAAAACACGATCAAGTTTAGGGTTCTTTATTAACAGACACAAGACCGCTACGCTATAAGAAACAAGAACAAGCACAGTTTTGTCTTGATTCTAGTCTCTAGTTTTTTTTCTCTTTTTCCACATTATTGGTGATGGTATGGTTCGTTCCGTAGGATGGTGAACCCCCTGTACAATTGCTCAACCAAGAACAAGCGGACCATTTGATGCGAAAAGGTCATTTTGGACAGACTGATTTTCCCGTTACATTTTGCATAAACTGCATCGCTGAAACCATAAGGTCCACCGATGGCCAGAACAAGGTTTTTGAGGCCACTGTTCATTTTCTTTTGGAGGAAATCGGCAAATTCCAGAGAAGAGTATTGCTTGCCTTTTTCATCTAAAAGAATAAGGGTGTCCGTAGGTTGCAATTGTGACAAAATCAGTTCGCCTTCTTTTTCCTTTTGTTGGGCCTCGGAAAGGTTTTTACTGTTCTTGATGTCGGGGAGTACCACAAATTCAAATTTGATGTAGTGTTTTAATCGTTTCTCATATAAGGCTATGAGTTGCTCCAGTTCGGCCTTGTCTGTTTTTCCTATGGCTATCAATGTAATCTGCATGACCCAAAAGTAGCTCTTTATGGGGAAAGTAAGTGGTTGGGGTCAAAAGTTGAAGGAGTGAATAGAATTGCGGATTTTGGTTTACAGGTGAAGGGGACAAGGGTAAAGGTTTAAGGACAAGTTTCAATTTCAATGGTGGGTTGGAAAACCAGTAGACAGTTTGCAGTAAACAATAAACAAAGTCTATTTTCTCTGTTCTATGCTCTAACATCTGACTTCCGACCTCTGACAACCCAATAATCGAAGTGTTCTAAAATCAGTTAGCAGTACAACAAAAACCACCGGAAGACTTTGGGGTCTCCCGGCGGTAATTTTTTGTATGTTTTTCTATCTTACGGGAAATCAATTACAGCTTAACTGTCCTGAATAGGTTCCGGTAAATGTCCATCCATGGTTGAACTCCAAATTGTTACCAGCGGAAAGGCCATTAGCGCAAAAGGTAAGGCCATCTACACCTAAAGTGATGTCCATAGGACCACCATTTTGTTCCACAAAGGCATTCCAACCCACTATAGTAGCGTTGAAACTGGCTACTGACATCCCACAGCCATCGAGCATATTTTGCATGTCGATCATATTACCGATGTTCCAGCTACCAATGTTCTGGTCAAAGGCAGTGGCCCCTGCGAACATAAAGTCCATGTCTTCCACATTGCTGACATCCCATCCGCTGATATCGGCATTAAAAGACGTGGCATCTTCGAACATATTGTTCATGATGGTTACACTGGAAGTATCCCAACTGCCAATGTCTTGGTTGAACGAGGTGGCCCCATAGAACATACTTTCCATACCGACCACACTGCTCGTGTCCCAACCACCAATATTTTGGTCAAAAGCTGTAGCCCGTATGAACATGCCGTTCATAGAGGTTACGTTGGAGGTGTCCCAACCACTGATATCTTGGTCAAAGGATGTAGCACCAACGAACATAAAACTCATATCGGTCACGCTAGAGGTGTCCCAGCCACCGATGTCCCCATTAAAAGCAGTTGCCCCGTAGAACATATAGAGCATGTCGGTCACCTGGGAAAGGTCTGGCATGTCCGTGGCCTTATAGGTCATATTTGAACAATAGGCAAAGGCTCCTAACATGCTCTTCCATTGGATGTTGCCCCATTGATCAATGGACAGAAGTTTAACTGGAGTACCCTCGTCCTCGTCACTAATAATCGCAGGAAACTGTCCCAAAATGGCCACAGTGTGGTCGCCGGCCGAGACATAGACATGAGAGGGATTTTCGCTGGTGCCGATCTCTTCCACCGTGCCATCCCCCCAATCGATGGTGTAGTCATAGGTGAGGTTGCCATTCGTGCCAATTACGATCTCCTCATTCGCCATGGTGGTCTTCCAAGTGGTGACAAAGGCGTTGGGGTCGCTGGCAAGGGATTCGTACACGTCCTCCACGGTAATGGTCACGGTGGCATGGACCTCTGGTCCGATGCCATCTACTACCCCTATGGTAATGACATGTTCTGTAGCAGTCTCAAAGTCTAGCGACTTGCCCGCATTCAGGGAGAGTTCCCCGGTAGTTATATCAATCTTAAAAAGGCCGGAGACATCATCTGTAATATCGAAACCGAGAACATCTCCATCGACATCCGTGGCCTCCACGGTGCCGATCACATCGGTATCGGCAATATCCTCCGCCACGGTGAACTCCTGATCGTTGATCAGAGGAAGGTTGTTCTGTGGGTCGGAGCCCGCTTCG
>NZ_QXFO01000005.1 GCF_003584105.1 Flagellimonas taeanensis | reverse complement strand
GGTTCACAATCCTGATGCTCCAACACAAAATCACAAGAATCCAACGGGTCGGTTCCATCTTCCTTCTCTTGGCCATTGCTTACGCCATCGCCATCACAATCCTCTTTTTTCCACTTATCGGAAGGGGAGCAGTTTTGATGCGCCAATATAAAATCACAGGGATCCAACGGGTCGGTGCCATCCTCTTTCTCCTTACCGTTGGTCACACCATCTCCGTCACAATCTTCTTTCTTCCATTTGTCGGATAGGGAACAATTTTGATGCGCCAATATAAAATCACAAAGGTCCAATGGATCTGTACCATCCTCTTTCTCCTTGCCATTGGTCACGCCATCACCATCACAGTCATCCTTTTTCCAATTGTCAGAAGGTTCACAATCCTGATGTGCCAATATGAAATCACAGGGATCGTTGGGGTCGGTTCCGTCCTTGGCTTCCTGATCACAACTAACACCGTCTCCATCACAATCCGTTGTAAAATTTGTTATATTAACGAGACTATAATCAAAAATTTCCAAAAAACCATAAAAGCTATATTCTGCTTTAGATTGATCTACGCCGTTAGAATAAACAGGGGCGATTTTAAGAACACTTGTATGATGGTCAGTTGCCACTGGTGTTAAGGCTTTGCCATACGCTGAAGTTGATTCGAAAATCAAACAAATGGTTATGAATAAAATACTACGGACTACTCCACGTGGTGCCCGCTCAAAAGTAATGTTCTCCATAAATGATTAAGTTTTGGTCAACTAATCACCATGGCCTGTAGTAGTTCTCGTATGCGTAAGAAAATTGGGGTTTTCTTATTTTTTGTATTCTAGTCCCTTCGACACATGTCCATACAAAATGGTCACATAATTAAAGTTTTTGGGGCTCACCTCCTATTTTTCTCGATAAAAGGCGCATTCCTCATTATTAGATACCCATTTATGATCTATTGCTGTTTTCGTCAATAGAATGTACGACACAAACCCAAAGGAGAGCCTGCTAAAAAACAGGCTGAAATTACTTTTCTTTTCGATCTAACCGGTCTTTGTCCACGCATTTTTTTCCAATGATATCAACAATGGGATATCTCTTACAAAATGAGTGCTGAAACATATAATTCCCCTATTTTTGCCGAAATTTTTGTTGATGGATTTTGAAAGGGAAATAAATAGACGAAGGACATTTGGGATCATCTCCCACCCTGATGCGGGAAAAACGACACTTACGGAAAAACTGCTCTTGTTCGGGGGGGCCATCCAAGAGGCCGGTGCCGTGAAAAGCAACAAGATCAAGAAATCCGCCACCAGTGACTTTATGGAAATAGAGCGCCAAAGGGGAATTTCCGTGGCCACTTCCGTGTTGGCCTTTATCTATAAGGACAAGAAAATCAACATTCTGGACACTCCCGGACACAAGGATTTTGCCGAGGACACCTTTAGGACGCTGACCGCTGTGGACAGTGTGATCGTCGTCATCGATGTGGCGAAGGGTGTGGAGGAACAAACGGAGAAGTTGGTAGAGGTATGTCGTATGCGCAACATCCCCATGATTGTCTTCATCAACAAATTGGATCGGGAAGGAAAAGATGCCTTTGACCTTTTGGACGAGGTGGAACAAAAATTGGGGCTGTCCGTCACTCCTCTGAGTTTTCCCATCGGCATGGGATATGATTTCAAGGGAATCTACAACATCTACGAGAAGAACATCAACCTTTTTAGCGGCAGCAGCAAAAAAAATATCGAAGAGACCATCGCCTTCGATAATCTGGACAGCCCTGAGTTGGAAAAGATCATTGGCACAAAGGCCGCAGAAAACCTACGTGACAATTTGGAATTGGTCAACGGCGTGTACCCTCCCTTTGATACCGAGACCTATTTAAAAGGGCTACAGCAACCTGTCTTTTTCGGTTCGGCCCTGAACAATTTTGGCGTCCGGGAGCTATTGGACTGTTTTGTGGAGATTGCCCCATCACCTCGGGCAAAAATGGCGGAAGAGCGTTTGGTCAAAGCCAATGAAAAGGAGTTTTCGGGTTTTGTGTTTAAGATCCATGCCAATATGGATCCCAAGCATCGGGACCGACTTGCCTTTATCAAAGTGGTTTCCGGTACTTTTGAACGGAACACTCCTTACCTCCATGTACGGCACGACAAAAAATTGAAGTTCTCCAGCCCCAATGCCTTTTTTGCCGAAAAAAAGGAAATTGTGGACATTTCCTATCCTGGTGATATTGTCGGGTTGCACGATACGGGCAACTTTAAGATCGGAGATACGTTGACGAGTGGTGAACAGTTACATTACAAAGGTATTCCTAGTTTCTCCCCGGAACATTTCAGGTACATCAACAATGCCGATCCCATGAAGGCCAAGCAATTGTACAAGGGCATTGACCAGCTGATGGACGAGGGCGTGGCACAGTTGTTCACCTTGGAATTGAACGGAAGAAAAGTAATAGGTACCGTTGGGGCCTTGCAATATGAAGTGATCCAATACCGCTTGGAGCATGAATATGGGGCCAAGTGCACGTATGAGAATTTCCCCGTGCACAAAGCGTGCTGGGTGGAACCCACTGATAAAAACAATGAAGAGTTTGCCGAGTTCAAACGAGTGAAGCAGAAGTTTTTGGCCACGGACAAACGTGGACAACTGGTCTTTTTGGCAGACTCACCTTTTTCCCTACAGATGACCCAACAAAAATACCCATCGGTAAAACTCCATTTTACTTCGGAGTTCGAATAAAACTGAAATCAAAAGGAATTCAAAAAGGTTGGTTGACATAAATACAAATAAAAAGCCCCAAACTTTGTTTGGGGCTTTTTTATGCTTCTCCCGTAGGTCCGAAGTTCAAGGGAATAGCAGGTTGCTCATAATCCTTGATGGGTCCGTGGGTCTTTTCAAACCGGGCTACATTGTCGTTCAGCGCTTTCAAAAATTTCTTGGCGTGCTGGGGTGTCAGGATGATTCGGCTCTTCACCTTCGCCTTTGGCGCACCAGGCATCATGCTGATAAAGTCCACCACAAACTCCGATACGGAATGATTGATGATCGCCAAGTTGGAATAGGTTCCCTCGGCGGTCTTTTCGTCCAATTCAATATTGATCTGTTTCTGTTTTTCCTCTGCCATTGATATAACTGTATAAAAAAGAAAACCCCGGCCATTAAGCCAGGGTTTCTGTTATTTAGAACTTAAATTCCTCTTTTCGGGCCATGATCTCATCATACTCCTCTTTCGAGCCAACAATGATGCTATCGTAATCCCTCATACCGGTACCGGCAGGAATCTTATGTCCAACGATCACATTCTCTTTCAATCCTTCCAAGGTGTCCACTTTACCGTTTACGGCGGCTTCGTTCAACACTTTGGTGGTTTCCTGGAACGATGCTGCAGAAATGAACGACTTGGTCTGCAACGATGCCCTTGTGATACCTTGCAGGATCGGAGTGGCAGTAGCTGCCACAGCATCCCTTGCGGTAACCAAGGTCTTGTCCTCTCTCCTAAGGATCGAGTTCTCATCCCTCAATTGACGGGCCGTTACGATCTGACCAGGCTTCAATCTTTCAGAATCGCCTGCATCTTCTACAACTTTCTTACCAAAGATCTCATCGTTCTCATTGATGAAGTCATCCTTGTGCACCAATTGGTTCTCCAAGAAAGTGGTGTCCCCTGAATCTTGGATCTGGACCTTGCGCATCATTTGACGTACCACAACTTCGAAGTGCTTGTCATTGATCTTCACACCTTGCAAACGATATACTTCCTGTACCTCGTTCACCAAGTATTGCTGTACTGCCGATGGTCCTTTGATAGCCAAGATATCCTCTGGGGTGATAGACCCATCGGACAGTGCCATACCAGCGCGTACGTAGTCGTTTTCCTGAACCAGGATCTGGTTGGAAAGTTTGACCAAGTATTTCTTCACTTCTCCGGCCTTGGACTCGATGATGATCTCACGGTTACCACGCTTGATCTTACCGAAGGACACTACACCATCAATCTCCGTTACCACTGCTGGGTTGGATGGATTACGTGCCTCGAAAAGCTCGGTCACCCTTGGAAGACCTCCGGTGATATCTCCTGCCTTGGCAGATTTACGTGGGATTTTCACCAAAATCTTACCTTCTTTGATCTTCTCACCGTTGTCCACCATCAAGTGGGAACCAACAGGCAAGTTGTATGAACGTATGGTTTCTCCCTTACCGTCTTTGATCAATAGGGTCGGGATCAACCTCTTGTTCCTGGATTCTGAAATCACCTTTTCTTGGAAACCGGTCTGCTCATCGATTTCCACTTGGTAAGTCATACCTTGCTCGATATTCTCATAGGCGATCTGCCCTGTGAATTCGGACACGATGACACCGTTATAGGGATCCCATTGACAGATAACAGTTCCTTTGGTTATTTTCTCGCCGTTCTTGACGAACAATTGGGAACCATAAGGAATGTTATTGGTACTCAATGTAATACCCGTCTTTGCATCAACAATCTTGATTTCTGATGTTCTGGAGATTACAATGTCACTCTTACCTCCACCATTGTCCACACCCTCGACGACCCTTAGGTCTTCAATCTCTGCAATACCGTCAAATTTGGCCTCCAGCTTGCTGTCCTCGGAAATGTTTCCTGCAATACCCCCTACGTGGAAGGTACGCAATGTCAACTGTGTTCCAGGTTCTCCAATGGACTGGGCCGCAACCACACCAACGGCTTCACCGCGTTGTACCATTTTATTGGTGGCCAAGTTTCTTCCGTAGCATTTTGCACAGATTCCTTGGGCTGCCTCACAGGTCAATGGTGATCTTACTTCTACCTTTTCAATAGGCGCAGCTTCGACCTTCTTCACATCGGCTTCGGAAATTTCCTGCCCTGCTTTAAGGATAAGCTCCTCGGTCAGTGGGTTATATACATCGTGCAGTGATACCCTACCCAAGATTCGCTCACCAAGGGTCTCCACTACTTCTTCGTTCTTCTTCAAGGCTTCCACCTCAATTCCCCTCAATGTTCCACAATCCTCGGTATTGATGATCACGTCTTGGGAAACATCCACCAAACGTCTGGTCAAATATCCGGCATCCGCAGTTTTCAAAGCGGTATCCGCAAGACCTTTACGTGCACCGTGGGTTGAGATAAAGTATTCCAAGATGGACAATCCTTCCTTAAAGTTGGAGAGAATCGGGTTTTCAATGATCTCGCCACCTCCGGCTGTCGATTTTTTAGGCTTGGCCATCAAACCACGCATACCGGTCAACTGGCGAATCTGTTCCTTGGAACCCCTCGCCCCGGAATCCAACATCATATATACAGAGTTGAATCCTTGTTTGTCCTCACGGATACGCTTCATGGCCAATTCGGTCAACATGGCGTTGGTAGAGGTCCAAACATCAATGACCTGGTTGTACCGTTCATTGAAGGTAATCAGACCCATGTTATAGTTCATCATGATGCCATCCACTTGTTCGTTGGCCTCGGCAATCATTTCGTGCTTTTCCTTTGGAATGATGATATCCCCCAAACTGAAGGACAGACCTCCTTTAAAGGCAAACTCATATCCCATGGTCTTGATCTTGTCCAAGAAGTCGGCTGTGGTAGGCACATCGGTCACCGCAAGGATGTCCCCGATAATGTTCCGTAGGGATTTCTTGTTCAAAACAGTATTGATATATCCTGCTTGTTCAGGCACCACAGTGTTGAACAATACACGGCCCACCGTGGTCTCAATGATCTTGTTGACCAACTCTCCTGCTTCATTGAAATCCTTCGTTCTTACCTTGATGATGGCATTAAGGGCAACTTTTCTTTCATTGAAGGCAATTTCGACCTCTTCGGAAGAATAGAAGGTAAGTCCTTCCCCTATTACGGGCTCTTCTGGAGTGGATCTTTTCTCTTTGGTCATATAATACAGACCCAAAACCATGTCCTGGGAAGGTACGGTGATCGGAGAACCGTTCGCTGGGTTAAGGATGTTCTGTGAAGCCAACATCAATAGCTGTGCTTCCAAAATGGCCTCTGGCCCCAATGGCAAGTGAACTGCCATCTGGTCCCCATCAAAATCCGCGTTGAAGGCGGTACACGCCAATGGGTGCAAACGAATCGCCTTCCCTTCAATCAGTTTAGGCTGGAACGCTTGGATACCCAATCGGTGCAATGTGGGGGCCCGGTTCAACAATACAGGGTGTCCTTTTAGGACGTTTTCAAGAATATCCCAAACCACGGGCTCCTTCTTGTCTATGATCTTTTTAGCAGATTTAACGGTCTTTACAATACCTCTTTCGATCAACTTACGGATGATGAACGGTTTGTAAAGTTCGGCCGCCATATCTTTTGGAAGACCACATTCGTACAATTTCATTTCCGGTCCAACGACAATCACGGAACGAGCGGAGTAATCCACACGTTTACCCAAAAGGTTTTGACGGAAACGACCTTGCTTACCTTTCAAGGAATCCGAAAGGGATTTCAATGGTCTGTTCGATTCTGTTTTTACCGCAGATGCTTTTCTGGTGTTGTCGAAAAGGGAATCCACAGCTTCCTGAAGCATACGTTTTTCGTTACGCAAGATCACCTCTGGTGCCTTGATCTCCATCAAACGCTTCAAACGGTTGTTACGGATGATCACCCGTCTGTACAAATCGTTCAAATCGGAAGTGGCAAAACGACCACCATCCAACGGCACCAATGGACGTAATTCCGGTGGGATCACGGGAATCACCTTCATGATCATCCACTCTGGGTTGTTCTCACGGTTGTCCTGTGATTCACGCAATGCCTCAACTACCTGAAGACGCTTCAATGCCTCGGTCTTACGCTGCTTTGAGGTCTCGGTATTGGCCTTGTGACGAAGTTCGTACGACAGTTGTTCCAAATCGATTCGGGCCAATAGGTCGATCAAACACTCGGCACCCATTTTGGCGATGAACTTGTTGGGATCGTTCTCTTCCAAGTACTGATTCTCAGATGGAAGTGATTCCAGAATGTTCAAATATTCCTCTTCGGTCAAGAAATCCAATTTATGGATCTCCTCACCTTCTGGACCTTTGGCAATACCGGGCTGGATGACCACATACCTTTCGTAGTAGATGATCATGTCCAACTTTTTGGAAGGTAGTCCCAAAAGGTATCCTATCTTGTTCGGCAATGAACGGAAGTACCAGATGTGCGCTACGGGTACAACAAGATTGATGTGACCCACACGATCTCTACGTACTTTCTTTTCTGTTACCTCTACACCACAACGATCACAAACGATTCCACGGTAACGGATACGCTTATACTTTCCGCAGGCACATTCGTAGTCCTTTACGGGACCGAAAATACGCTCGCAGAACAATCCATCACGCTCGGGCTTGTGCGTTCTATAGTTAATGGTTTCAGGCTTCAACACTTCGCCACGGGACTCGGCCAAAATGGACTCTGGTGAGGCCAATCCGATGGAGATCTTGTTAAACCTTTTTGGTGCGTTATTGTCTTTTATTCTAGCCATAACAATATGGTGATGATATAATTAATGTATAGTGTTCTATTCTTCCAATCTGATATCCAAGCCCAAACCTTTGAGTTCGTGCATCAATACGTTGAAAGATTCCGGTAAACCGGGTTCTGGCATAGTCTCACCTTTTACGATGGATTCATAGGTCTTGGCCCTACCGATAACGTCATCCGACTTCACGGTCAGGATTTCCCTAAGGGTAGCCGAAGCTCCATAGGCTTCCAATGCCCATACCTCCATCTCTCCAAAACGCTGACCACCGAATTGGGCCTTACCACCCAATGGTTGTTGTGTGATCAATGAGTATGGTCCGATGGAACGTGCGTGCATCTTATCGTCCACCATGTGGCCCAATTTCAGCATGTAGATCACACCAACCGTGGCCGCTTGGTCAAAGCGTTGACCGGTTCCACCATCATATAGGTAGGTATGTCCAAATCTTGGAACACCAGCTTTATCGGTAAGTTCGTTGATATCGTCCAAGGTAGCTCCGTCAAAAATTGGGGTACCATATTTCTGGCCCAATTTCAAACCTGCCCAACCCAAAACGGTCTCATAGATCTGACCAATGTTCATCCTTGAAGGTACACCCAGTGGGTTCAATACGATGTCCACAGGGGTTCCGTCTTCCAAGAAAGGCATGTCCTCTTGACGAACGATACGGGCAACGATACCTTTGTTACCGTGACGTCCTGCCATTTTATCACCTACTTTCAACTTACGTTTCTTGGCGATATAGACTTTGGCCAACTTCATGATACCTGCAGGAAGCTCATCCCCTACGGAGATGGTAAACTTATCCCTTCTCAGGTTTCCTTGGATATCGTTCAATTTGATCTTGTAGTTGTGCAACAGATCGGCCACCAAAGCATTGGTATCCTCATCGGTTGTCCAGCTACCTCCTACCAAGTGGGCGAAATCGTCAACGGCGTTCAACATCTTGATGGTGTATTTCTTTCCTTTTGGAAGTACTTCTTCACCCAAATCGTTGATGACACCTTGCGATGTCTTTCCATTGACCAGACCGAACAATTTCTCGATCAGCACATCTTTTAGTTGTTGGAACTTCACTTCGTAGTCCATCTCCAACCTTGAGATCGCTTCTTTATCCTCGGAACGTTTTCTCTTGTCCTTGATGGAACGTGAGAACAATTTCTTGTCGATGACCACACCTCTCAAAGATGGCGATGCCTTCAAGGAAGCATCCTTAACATCACCTGCCTTGTCACCAAATATGGCACGCAAGAGCTTTTCTTCAGGGGTTGGGTCGGATTCTCCTTTTGGAGTGATTTTACCGATCAAGATATCACCAGGCTTCACTTCGGCACCGATACGGATCATACCATATTCGTCCAAATCCCTAGTGGCCTCTTCGGATACGTTGGGGATATCATTGGTCAATTCCTCCGCTCCCAATTTGGTATCCCTTACTTCCAACGCATACTCATCGATGTGCACCGAAGTAAAGATATCCTCGCGAACCACTTTTTCAGAGATCACGATCGCATCCTCGAAGTTGTATCCTTTCCATGGCATGAAGGCTACCTTCATGTTCCTACCCAAGGCCAATTCCCCTTTTTCGGTGGCATATCCTTCACAAAGTACCTGGCCTTTTTTCACCTTGTCTCCTTTTCTTACGATGGGTTTCAAGTTGATGCTGGTACCTTGGTTGGTTTTTCTGAATTTCACCAATTCGTAGGTCTTGGAATCTTCTTCGAAGCTTACCAAGCGCTCTTCCTCGGTTCTGTCATATTTGATGGTGATCTTCTGTGCATCCACATATTCCACAACACCATCTCCCTCTGCATTGATCAATACCCTGGAATCGGTAGCCACTTGTCTTTCCAAACCGGTACCCACGATTGGGGATTCTGGACGCAACAATGGTACGGCCTGGCGCATCATGTTGGACCCCATCAAGGCACGGTTTGCATCATCATGCTCCAAGAATGGGATCAAGGAAGCGGAAATGGATGCAATCTGGTTCGGGGCAACGTCGGTGTAGTTGATCTCCACTGGATCTACCACTGGGAAATCCCCTTCATCACGGGCGATGACCTTCTCCCTGTCAATGGTCCCATCGTCTTTCAATGGAATATTGGCCTGGGCGATCTTCATACCTTCTTCTTCCTCTGCACTCAGGTAGATGTGTTCTTTCACATCGACCTTGCCATCAACAACTTTACGGTATGGGGTTTCCAAGAAGCCCATGCTGTTCACCTTGGCAAATACGGAAAGTGAGGAGATCAAACCAATGTTCGGTCCTTCAGGTGTCTCGATCGGACACAATCTTCCGTAGTGGGTATAGTGAACGTCACGCACCTCGAATCCTGCTCTTTCACGGGAAAGACCACCTGGTCCCAATGCGGACAATCTTCTCTTGTGCGTAATCTCTGCCAACGGGTTGGTCTGGTCCATGAACTGGGACAACTGGTTGGTACCGAAGAAAGAGTTGATCACGGATGACAGGGTCTTCGCGTTGATCAAATCGATCGGGGTGAACACTTCGTTGTCACGGACGTTCATACGCTCGCGGATGGTACGGGCCATACGGGCCAAACCTACACCAAACTGTTGGGACAATTGCTCTCCAACGGTACGTACACGACGGTTGGACAAGTGGTCGATATCATCGATCTCTGCCTTGGAGTTGATCAACTCGATCAAATACTTGATGATCGTGATGATATCTTCTTTGGTAAGGACTTCTTTGTCCATACCGATGTCCAAGCCCAATTTCTTGTTCATTCTGTAACGCCCTACTTCTCCCAAGGAGTAACGCTGGTCGGAGAAGAACAATTTCTCGATAATACCACGAGCGGTCTCCTCATCGGGCGGCTCGGCATTACGCAATTGTCTATAGATGTGCTCTACCGCTTCTTTTTCAGAGTTGGTAGGGTCTTTTTGCAATGTGTTGTGGATGATGGCATAATCCGACTGTGCATTATTCTCCTTGTGAAGCAGAATGGTCTTCACATCGGCGTCAATGATTTCATCGATATGCTCTTTTTCCAAAATGGTATCACGATCTAGGATGATCTCGTTACGCTCGATGGACACTACCTCTCCTGTATCTTCGTCCACGAAATCCTCATGCCATGTGTTCAGCACCCTAGCGGCCAATTTACGGCCCAATACCTTCTTCAATCCTGCTTTGGAAACTTTTACTTCCTCTGAAAGGTCGAAGATTTCAAGGATGTCCTTGTCCCTTTCAAAGCCAATGGCGCGGAAAAGGGTGGTCACCGGTAATTTTTTCTTACGGTCAATATAGGCGTACATTACACCATTGATGTCCGTAGCAAATTCGATCCAAGATCCTTTGAAAGGGATTACCCTGGCCGAATATAGTTTTGTGCCGTTCGCGTGGAACGACTGTCCAAAGAAGACCCCTGGGGATCGGTGCAACTGGGAAACCACCACACGTTCTGCCCCGTTGATCACAAACGTTCCGCTGGGAGTCATGTATGGGATGGTGCCCAAGTACACATCCTGAACTATGGTCTCGAAGTCCTCGTGCTCGGGATCGGTACAGTACAGTTTAAGGCGTGCCTTCAGGGGAACGCTATAGGTGAGTCCACGCTCGATGCATTCTTGGATGGAATATCTGGGTGGATCTATAAAGTAATCCAAAAATTCCAGCACGAACTGGTTTCTGGTATCGGTGATTGGAAAATTCTCCATGAAGGTGTTGTAGAGACCTTCGTTCCCTCTTTCGTCAGATTTGGTTTCAAGTTGGAAAAAGTCTTGAAATGATTTGATCTGAATGTCCAAGAAATCCGGGTATTCCGGTATGTTCTTAGCGGATGCGAAATTAACTCTTTCAATAGTGTTTGTGAACATCTATGGACAAATTTTGAACGTGAATACTATCTGGGTCGGTGTACGGCTTTATACACTCCTTATTAAAATAGGCTAAGGTCTAACCAAAAAATGGAAAGACCTTAACCAAACTTATATGGGAAAAGCTATTATTTAAGCTCAACTTCTGCTCCTGCTTCTTCCAATGATTTTTTGATGCCTTCGGCTTCGTCTTTAGAAATACCTTCCTTAACAGCTTTTGGTGCGCTGTCAACGATGTCCTTAGCTTCTTTCAATCCAAGACCAGTCAATTCTTTGACCAATTTAACCACTGCCAATTTAGAGGCACCGGCTGCCTTAAGGATCACGTCGAATTCGGTTTTTTCCTCAGCGGCCTCAGCATCACCACCAGCGGCACCGCCAGCAGCAACAGCTACTGCAGCAGCAGCAGGCTCGATACCGTATTCGTTCTTAAGGATGTCGGCCAATTCATTTACCTCTTTTACTGTAAGGTTTACCAACTGTTCTGCAAAATCTTTTAAATCTGCCATTTTTCTATCGTTTAATAAAATTTTAAAATATACTTAGTTTATTGTGCGCGAATTATTTCTCAGATAATGTCTTGAGGATTCCAGCCAGTTTGCCACCACCGGACTTAAGTCCAGAGATAACGTTCTTGGCAGGAGACTGCAACAATCCGATGATATCCCCGATGACCTCTTCTTTGGACTTGATGTTCACAAGTGCCTCGAGGTTCTCGTCACCAACGTAGATCGCTTCAGCTATAAAAGCTCCTTTCAACAAAGGTTTATCTGATTTTTTTCTAAAGTCCTTGATAAGTTTCGCAGGTGCGTTCCCTGTTTCGGACAACATCAAAGATGTATTGCCTTTCAACACGGTGGGAAGTTCACCAAATTCCTTATCGGAGGCTTCCATTGCTTTTGCAAGCAAGGTGTTCTTGACCACCGCGAGTTTAATGTTCGCCTTGAAACATGCCCTTCTTAGGTTGGAAGTGGCAACAGCGTCCAATCCGGAGATATCCGCCAAATAAATATTAGCGGCCTCGGCCAACTGTGCAGTCAAATCTTCTATTACGATTGCTTTTTCTTCTCTTGTCATAGTTAAAATATTGAACTACCAGTTAAATTAAACTGCTTTGGGATCCAATTGAACACTGGGACTCATGGTGCTGGACAAGTAGATGCTCTTCATGTACACTCCTTTTGCTGCGGAAGGCTTCAGTTTCACCAAAGTATCTATCAATTCCTTGGCGTTTCCTGCAATCTTGTCCGCAGAGAACGAAGCTTTACCGATAGCGGCATGCACAATTCCAGTTTTGTCCACTTTAAAGTCAATTTTACCGGCCTTCACATCGGATACGGCTTTACCGACCTCCATGGTCACGGTTCCGGTCTTTGGATTGGGCATCAATCCCCTAGGTCCCAATACGCGACCCAATGGACCCAATTTGCCCATAACGCTTGGCATGGTGATGATCACATCCACATCTGTCCAACCGCCTTTGATCTTATCCAAATAATCGTCCAACCCCACAAAGTCGGCTCCAGCTTCTTTAGCTTCTGCCTCTTTGTCCGGGGTCACCAATGCCAAAACTTTTACGTCCTTACCAGTTCCATGGGGAAGGGTAACCACGCCACGCACCATTTGGTTTGCTTTTCGTGGATCTACACCCAAACGAACTGCAATATCAATGGAAGCGTCAAATTTTACATTGGTTATTTCTTTTACCAAAGCTGATGCCTCTTGCAATGAATAGAGTTTGTTCTTCTCTATCTTGGCATGGGCTTCTTTTTGCTTTTTCGTCAATCTTGCCATTTATAAATTGCTTTGAGATTTTAAAAAGGTTTGGTGCCCGATACTTTTAGGCCCATTGATCTGGCAGTACCTGCTACCATGCTCATTGCAGATTCGATGGTGAATGCGTTCAAATCCACCATTTTGTCCTCTGCAATGGTCTTCACTTGGTCCCATGATACGGTACCGTTCTTGACCCTGTTAGGTTCGCCCGATCCTTTTTTAATCTTAGCTGCTTCCATCAATTGAACTGCCGCAGGTGGTGTTTTTACGACAAACTCGAAAGATTTGTCCATGTAGACGGTGATAACAACAGGCAATACCTTGCCCTGTTTGTCCTGCGTACGAGCATTGAACTGCTTGCAGAACTCCATAATGTTAACACCAGCAGCACCTAAGGCGGGTCCAACCGGTGGCGATGGGTTCGCAGCACCTCCCCTAACTTGTAATTTAACTACCTTACTTACTTCTTTTGCCATTGTTTCTAATTAAATTTAAAGTTGTGTCAATTGGAAGCAACACAGCTTTATCTATGTAACAGCTCTTGTTATACTTTTTCTACTTGCATATAGCTGAGCTCCAATGGTGTCTTTCTTCCGAAAATCTTCACCATCACTTCCAGCTTACGCTTTTCTTCATTGATTTTTTCAACGGTTCCATTGAATCCATTGAAAGGTCCATCAATAACCTTGACCGTTTCACCCAACACAAATGGAATGGATACATTGTCCGTGTTTACGGCCAGTTCATCCACTTTTCCTAGCATACGGTTCACCTCTGATTTTCTCAAAGGCACGGGATCACCTCCTTTGGTTTCTCCCAAAAAGCCGATCACATTGGTAATGGAACGGATAATGTGCACCATTTCACCACCCAAATTGGCCTTGATCATGATATAGCCCGGAAAGTAAACCCTCTCCTTGTTGATCTTCTTTCCGTTTCTGATCTGTACGACTTTTTCGGTAGGCACAAGAACTTCATCAAGGTAATCGCCAAAACCATTACGCTCTACCTCTGTTTCAATATAGCCCTTGATCTTGTTTTCCTGACCACTGACCGCTCTTACCACATACCATTTTTTCTCCAGAACCTCAGACATACCGATCGTTATCCTATTAATTTTTCAAAATACAATCTGATCAACTTACTGAACAGGGAATCCACTCCCCACGTTGCCAATGCGAACAAAATTGAAAAAACTGCCACGATGACCATTAGGTTGGAGGCTTTGCCTTTTTCCAACCAAGTAACGTTGTTCTTTAGCTCCTCGAAAGATTCTTTTATGTAAGTGATCATAATCTTCTTTGAATTATCTTGCATGTTTTGGCCTTGCTCAGCACAGACCAGAGAGAGACTTTCAATCCTCATCATGCTTTTTTCTTTGCACGGGAGGAGAGACTCGAACTCCCGACACCTGGTTTTGGAGACCAGTGCTCTACCAACTGAGCTACACCCGTTTATATTTACACTGAAAGGTATCCCGATGGCTCAGGACACCCTTTAGTGCAATATTTTTATATATGATTAATCTAGAATCTCGGTAACCTGACCAGCTCCTACTGTTCTACCACCCTCACGGATAGCGAAACGTAGACCTACGTTCAACGCGATTGGCTGGATCAAATCAACAGTGATTGTCAAGTTGTCACCTGGCATAACCATTTCAACTCCATCAGGAAGGTTGATGTTTCCTGTTACGTCAGTTGTACGAACGTAGAACTGAGGACGGTAGTTGTTATGGAATGGAGTGTGGCGACCACCTTCTTCTTTCTTAAGGATATAGACCTCAGCTTTGAATTTGGCGTGTGGCTTAACGGAACCTGGCTTACAGATTACCATACCTCTTTTGATATCGGATTTTTCGATACCTCTCAAAAGAAGACCAACGTTGTCACCAGCTTCACCTCTGTCCAAAATCTTACGGAACATCTCAACACCAGTGATAGTGGAAGTCAATTTCTCAGCTCCCATACCAATGATCTCTACTGGGTCACCTGTGTTGGCAACACCTGTTTCGATACGACCTGTTGCAACAGTACCACGACCTGTGATAGTGAACACGTCTTCGATAGGCATCAAGAAAGGCTTATCAACATCCCTTTCAGGAAGTTCAATCCAGCTGTCAACAGCATCCATCAACTGCATTACAGTATCCACCCATTTTTGCTCACCGTTCAAGGCACCAAGTGCAGAACCAGCGATAACGGGACCGTTGTCACCATCGTACTCGTAGAAAGAAAGCAATTCCCTTACTTCCATCTCAACAAGCTCCAAAAGCTCCTCATCGTCCACCATGTCAACTTTGTTCAAGAAAACAACGATACGTGGAATACCTACCTGACGACCCAAAAGGATGTGCTCACGGGTTTGTGGCATAGGACCATCGGTTGCAGCAACAACCAAGATGGCACCGTCCATCTGAGCAGCACCGGTAACCATGTTCTTTACGTAATCCGCGTGACCAGGACAGTCAACGTGGGCGTAGTGACGGTTAGCAGTTTGATACTCAACATGTGAAGTATTGATAGTAATACCTCTTTCTTTCTCCTCTGGCGCATTGTCGATGGAGTCAAAGCTTCTCATCTCAGAAAGACCTGCGTTCGCCAATACGGTTGTAATAGCGGCAGTCAATGTAGTTTTACCGTGATCCACGTGTCCAATGGTACCAATATTTAAGTGGGGTTTGGAACGATCGAAAGTTTCCTTTGCCATTTTAAAATAATTTAATTCTTAGTTTATATTAGTGTACAAATCGTTTTGAGCCAATGAGGGGATTTGAACCCCTGACCTCTTCCTTACCAAGGAAACGCTCTACCCCTGAGCTACACCGGCCTATGGGTTAATCAGGTTTAGAGTTTAAAGTCACAAGCAAGCTCGCAAAAACTTCAACCTTCTTCTTGAAACCAAAGTTTCAAATCTAGAGCGGGAGACCGGGTTCGAACCGGCGACATTCAGCTTGGAAGGCTGACGCTCTACCAACTGAGCTACTCCCGCATTTTTTTTGGGGCCTTCCCCAAAATTTTCAATATTTCAAAAAAGCGTCCCTTTCACCAATTGTTCCGGGAACAATTTCTGTGGGGAGAGCAGGATTCGAACCTGCGAAGGTGAAAACCAACAGATTTACAGTCTGTCCTCGTTGGCCGCTTGAGTATCTCCCCGCCTTATTTTCAGTAACTTACGAGCCGATAGAGGGATTCGAACCCACGACCCCGAGATTACAAATCACGTGCTCTAGCCAACTGAGCTATATCGGCATTTTGTACCTCTTTCGGTCACAAAAAAAGTCCGCTATTTCTAACGGACTGCAAATGTAGAGATATTTTTTTTTAATCAAAATAAAATTTTAAAAATTTTGATCAAGCCTTCGCCCTTAATTTCTCCTTTCGTTTCACCAATTGTCTTTCCAATGAACTGCAGGCCGAATCCACCGCTTCTTCAAAGGTCTTGCACTGTTTTTTCACCATAAATTTATCCCTGGGCACGGAAACCATGATTTCCACTATCTTATTCTCTTTCGTACTGGTGTTGTCCACTTTTAAGAAAACATCCGAATCAATGACCCTGTCATAGAACAATTCCATCTTATCCATTCTTTTTTGGATAAAGTCGATGAGCTTACCATCAGCTACAAAATTTACCGATTGTGCATTTACCTTCATAGGACTTAGTTTTTAGTGCTGCAAGTAGCAGCGGTGTTAAACAAATACAAGAAAAATCTATTTCTTGTTTCTGGGATGGGCCTTTTGATGAACTTTCTTAAGTTCGGCAATGCTATTGTGTGTGTACACCTGAGTGGATGCCAAACTTGAATGGCCCAATAATTCCTTGACCGAATTCAAATCAGCCCCCCTGTTGAGCAAGTGTGTTGCAAAGGTATGCCGCAGTATGTGCGGGCTCTTTTTTACCTTGGGGGACACTAAACTAAAATACTTATTTATAATGCGATAAACAAGTGTTTCATAAATTTTAAGACCGTTTTCTGTTAAAAAAAGATAAAGTGCCCCAGCCCCGTTTTCCACCTCGGAACGTCGCTCCAAATAGCCTTTGATGAGCTCTACAGAAGAAGGCAAAAGCGGAAGGATACGCTCCTTGTTCCTTTTGCCCAAAACTTTTAGGGTACCCCTGTTCAGGTCCACATCGCCCACCTTAAGATTCACCATTTCCGCCCTTCGCATTCCAGAGGTGTACAGTAGTTCTATGATGAGTTTGTCCCGTGTCCCCTCAAAGTCATCCGGAAAGGGTATTTCGGAAAGAATAGTGTCCATTTCGCGCTCGGAGAACGGCACCTCCACCTTCTTCTCGGTCTTGAGCGCCCTGTGCTTCGCCAAAGGTGAAACGGTAATCTGCCCTACCTTCATCAAAAATTTGTAGTAGGCTTGCAGGGAAGATATTTTTCTGTTGATGCTCCTATTGGACATTCCACCATTGGACAGGGAAACGATCCAGTTTCGGACCAGCGGGTATCCCACATTGGTTATGGAAGATATGTCGTGGTGTTCCTCACAAAAAGTGGAAAATTCCCCGATATCACGCTCATAGGCCTTTATGGTATGGGGCGAGTAGTTCTTCTCCAGTTTGAGATACGATATGAAAGCAGGTACGGACATATCCCAAAAATAGCGAAATCCGGCAGGCCTGGGATATAAAACAAAAAAATCCCGTTCCAATTATGGAACGGGATCGTATATATTGTTCAGCTGAACCCTATACTTCTTCTTGGTCCCTTAGACCTTGAATATACTGCGCTTTCTGAATTTGAGCTCTACGCTCTACAGAAGGCTTGGTGAACTGCTGCCTGCTTCGCAACTGGCGCATGGTTCCTGTCTTGTCAAACTTTCGCTTGAAACGCTTCAGGGCTCTATCGATGTTTTCTCCTTCTTTAACTGGTATTATCAACATGGGCTACAACCTCCTTTCTTTTAGAATTTTGGAGTGCAAATATACATTTATTAATTTTTCCCGTGCAAAAATTACTTGAGAATATTTCTTGAAATCACCAGTTTTTGGATCTCGGTGGTCCCTTCCCCTATGGTACAGAGTTTTGAATCGCGGTAAAACTTTTCAACGGGAAAGTCTTTGGTGTATCCGTATCCCCCATGGATCTGAACAGCCTCATTGGCCACTTTCACACAAACTTCCGAAGCATACATTTTGGACATGGCGCTCAATTTGGTCATGGGCCTTCCCTCGTTCTTAAGGAAAGCGGCCTTGTGCAACAGTAGCTCCGATGCCTCTATTTCTGTGGCCATATCCGCCAATTTGAAGGAAATACCTTGGAACTCACATATCGGCTTTCCAAACTGCACCCGTTCCTTGGAATATTTCAAGGCGGCTTCGTATGCCCCTTTGGCAATACCCAGCGAAAGGGCCCCTATCGAAATCCGGCCGCCGTCCAACACTTTCATGGACTGTACAAAGCCATCGCCCACTTCGCCCAAACGGTTGGCATCGGGAATCCTACAATCGGAAAAGATGAGTTCTGCTGTTTCACTGGCCCTCATGCCCAGTTTGTTTTCTTTTTTTCCGCTCGTAAAGCCCGGCGTACCTTTTTCCACGGCAAAGGCAGTCATTCCATGACTGTCCCCCTTCTCCCCTGTTCTGGCAATCACCACGGCGATATCCCCGCTCTTGCCATGGGTAATGAAGTTTTTGGCACCGTTCAGCACCCAATCATCCCCATCCTTCACCGCGGTGGTGTTCATCCCTCCTGCATCCGATCCCGTATTGTGTTCGGTAAGCCCCCAGGCACCGATCCATTCGGCAGTGGCCAATTTAGGGATCCAACGATGCTTTTGCTCCTCATTGCCAAACGATAGGATATGGTTGGTGCAAAGCGAATTGTGCGCCGCCACGGAAAGCCCAATGGAGGGGTCCACTTTTGAGATTTCCTCCAAAATGGCAATATATTCATGGTAGCCCAGTCCAGAACCTCCCAGTTCTTCAGGGACCAGGACACCCATAAAACCAAACTCCCCGGCCTTTTTGAAAACTTCAACAGGAAAGGTCTGTGCCTCGTCCCACTCCATCACATGGGGAAGAATGTATTGTTGGGCAAAATCCCGTGCAGATTCAGCTACCATTTTTTGGGTCTCTGAATAATCAAAGTTCATCATGGATATAGTTTCCGTAACCATTCGTGCAATTTTATAGGGTCAAATATAGCTTAATTCTATCAATCCTTTCCTTTGGAAACGTCTTAACGTTCGCTAATTCGTTCAATGTTGAAAAGGCTCCATTGGCCTCCCTATGCGATACAATTTCCCTTGCCAGGTCTCGATTGATGTACAGCAAAGTTGAAAGTTGCTGTGCTGATGCTGTATTGATATTGATTTTTGCAATATTTGGTGGATGGAGCACCCGAAAGCTGACCAATGCTCTTTTTACGACTTCCGAATCCAGCCCATACACATCGTAGAGTTGTTCGTTCACCAAAACCCCCCCAAGCTTGTCCCTAAAATTGATGATCCTGTCCGATAGTTTTTCCCCGATGCCGTTCACCCGCATCAATTCTTCCTTGGTGGCGAGGTTCAGGTCTTTCGGAACAACGCCCTCCTTAGTTTGCACAAATGGCCCTGATGGCTTTACAGCTTCCTTTTGTCGCCATACCGGAAATTTAAAATATGGGGAGATGGTTTCCAAAAGGGAATCGGAGATCTGGGTCACTTCCTGAAAGTCCGATACGGAATTCACATACTTTCCCTGTTTCCGGAAAGCGACCAATCTGTCCAGTTCGTCTGTGGAGAGTCCAAGCACATACCCTCTATAATCCGTAATGTAGTTAGGATTGAACTGGGCCAGTTTCAAAGTGTCACCTGAAGTGACTTTTTTCAAACTGTCCAATTTGGCCAAGGCCACGGTATCCTCGGTAAATTTTGGCCTGCCTCCAAAAGGTTTTGCCTGTACAACATAATAAACTCCCTGCAGTAGCACGACAAGGAGCAACAAAAAGAAAATCCCACTCCGTTCCTGTTTGTTGAACCTGAAGTGGGATGGTCTTATCATTATTCTAAACCAATGCTTAGCTCTTCGCTTTTTTGAAAAGCTGGTTGGATTTCAATTTTTGCAAATAACCGTCGAGATCTTTTCTCACCTCACCGGACATGATGTACAATCCTATGATATTCGGAAAGGACATGGCCAAGATCATCATATCGGAAAAATCCAATACGGCCCCCAAACTTACAGAAGCTCCCACGACCACAAATACCAAGAACAGCATTTTGTATAGCATTTCAGAGCGCTTGCTCTTCCCAAAAAGATAGGTCCATGCCCTCATTCCGTAGTAGGACCAGGAAATCATGGTAGAGAAGGCAAAAAGGAAAACTGCCAAGGCCAATATATATGGGAACCAAGAAATCTGGCTTCCAAAGGCATCGGATGTCAACTGGGCCCCTGCCATTCCCTCAACTTCATGCATACCGGTAAAGATCAATACCAATGCCGTTAGCGTACACACGACAACAGTATCTATAAAAGGCTCCAACAAGGCCACAAAACCTTCTGAAGGCGGGTTGTTGGTCTTGGCCGTACTGTGGGCGATGGCAGCGGAACCGACCCCTGCCTCATTGGAAAAGGCCGCCCTTTGGAAACCGATGACCAATACCCCCAAAATACCACCTTTTAGCGCAGAAGGACTGAACGCCCCATCAAAAATGGCGGAAAAGGCCGGGCCAATGTTCTGTATGTTCATGATGATAACGGCAAGGGCCGCCACAATGTATATCGATGCCATGATAGGCACTATCTTGCCCGTTACCTTGGCAATGCTGCTGATCCCACCGATGATGACCACTCCGACCAAAATTGCGGTGACCACCCCAAACCAGAATCCGTTGCCCGCCAACATGGGGAACTGTCCTGCCAATTGCTCAAAGGATTGGTTGGCCTGGAACATGTTCCCTCCCCCAAAGGAGGCACCGATGGCCAGCACGGCAAAAACACCTGCCAACACCTTTCCAAAGCCTTTCATGTTTCTTTTTTCGAGACCGTAACGCAAATAGTTCATCGGGCCACCGAACACACGACCATCGGGCAATATGTCACGGTACTTGACCCCAAGCGTACACTCCACAAACTTGGAGGACATACCCAGCAATCCACAAACGATCATCCAAAAAGTGGCCCCTGCACCCCCTAGTGAGACTGCAACGGCAACCCCTGCGATGTTTCCAAGACCCACGGTGCCAGAAACGGCAGTGGCCAAAGCTTGGAAGTGGGTCACTTGCCCAGGTGCATCCGGGTCATCATATTTTCCTTTGGCCAAATCAATGGAGTGCCTAAACCCACGAATGTTGATAAAGCCCATACGAATGGTGAAGAACAAAGCTCCCAACACCAACCAGATCACAATAAATGGGATACCTTTTATAATAGGATCTCCATTGGGATGAACCATGGCGATAGGCTCATCATACTCCACTTCCGCAAAGTAGTGCGCGCCTTGCTCGATGACATGCTCTTGGTTCTCGGAATTGTATATCACTTTTCCCTCCTTCACTTTGTGACGGAGTTTTCCTTTCGCTGTTGCCTTGATGGTAATATCGCCGTTCTTGTCACTGGTGATGATGGCAATATCGTCCCCGACCGCAACATTTTGCCCATCGGTCTTCAGCCATTGCTTCATCACAAACTTGTCCTGGGTCTCATTGCTCCAATCGGGGACCCCGATCAACTTGACATCTGCATAAGCCACGGGATCATAGACTCCGATGGCCGCAAAAGGGTCCCAAAAAAGAACAGACCCCAAAGCGCTTACTGCCGGGGTCATGGTTCCATTAAAAATTTCTGTGATTGACTCTGTCTTGATCTCAAATTCCTTTGTCACGGAATTTCCGGCCGCATCGGTCACCACAACACTATATGGTATTCCTTCCACAAGGCCCTGCGCCCTTTTTGAGGTCAGCGGTGTACTTTGGTTGCTCCATTTATAGGTGTAGGGCTCAACCCCTCCGCTCACTTCAAGTTCAATGGCCCCATCATTAATGTTCGGGGATACGTTGTAGGTTTTGCCATCAACGGTCAACTCCTGTGAAAAGCCCATGGATAGGGCAAAAAATGACATTAGAGTAAGAAAATACTTCATATGTTGGTATTAGTTAGTTTTTGGTATGGTAAAGGCAGCAATATCCAAAAAAAAATCAACGCTATCAAATTTTATGTTTTTTTAACTACGCTATGTGGAAAATTTTGTATTGGCACCAAAAATGAGATGTCATTTCCATTCAACATAGCCACATATGATGCAATCACCTTGATTCATTCAAGAAGTTACATTGGTTTTCAATAGCGTTACAGATCAAAAACAGAAGTGCGCTTTGTATAGATCAAATCCTTGATGCGGAGCCAAAAGGCGATGAAAAGATAGAGTGCAAAACCAAAGCCCAGGGTCACAAAGGTCAGATAGATGAAACTGGTACGCACTACCCTGGCGCGGATTCCCAATCGCTCGGCTATGCGCCTGCAGACCTCGAAGCCCCTTTTCTGGAAATAATAGAGGGTGTTATAGAACAAAGACATACTCAAAATTAGACATTTCTGTTCAATAATTGGGTGCCCAAACTGCACTGCAGGCATTTATTCTTTGCACAATAGTTCGTGTATAGTTCCAATTGGGCCTGGCTTTCCAGAGCATTTTTGGCTTTTGTCCCCAATCGCTCAAAATTTGCAATGATGGAATTGCTCTCTTTTTCCACTTCCGATACCAAGGAGAGCAACTCTTCGTTCCAGTCTTTACCCAATTGTTTGCCATAGCAGAACTTGAGCGGCACAAGGGTATTGATGACCAAAAGGTCGATGAACTTTTTCGAAAGCTTCTTTGCGCTTTTCCGCGAGGTCTTGCCAAAGGTAAAGTGGTCATGCCAATAGGGACTGGCCCCCACATCAAAAATATGGTAGATATCCTTTAGGGAGCGATTGGCCATCAACTCCGAGAATAGGCCCTGCCTGCCATGGTACAGATTGGTCAATTGTGAAATTCTAAGGGTCGGAAAATTGTGCGGCCGGAGACCAAAAAACTCGGGTTTCCCAGTACGTATGGGCAGATCGTACTTTCTGGAGAGATAATCGTATTCCTTTTTGAGCTGCAGGTAATATACATCCGTACAATCCTTTTCATCCAGAAGCCCAAAATGCCCGAACAACAAGCTTTCCAACTGAAAAGGTTCGTTGCTGGTCTTCCTTACAATGGAAAAATCCAATTGCTGTGCCCGTTCCAAAAAGTAGGATCCGTTCACCTTGGATCCAAAATTCTTGGCCAACAATACAAAAAGGACCGCTTCCCAGTCATTGTTCGACCTTTTCAACAGGTCGAGTATGAGACCTGATTTGTGCTCCAACCGTTCGATGTACAATCGGTGAAACCAACTCTCGACCAAAAAAGGGTCGATTGCCCCAAAGTCCTTTTCACAATTGATGAAGCTGGGTTTGGAGTTTTCCAAAAGGCCCTTGTAAGCCACCAAAAGTTGCTCCGGCACATATTGCTTCACCTCCAAGGCTGGAATCTGGGAACCGTCCTTCCTAAAAATAGCAACGTCATCTTCCCAAACTACATGGAGGATGACGCTGTCATAATTTTCATCCGTCTCATGGTGGTGCGCATACCAATCGGATGATTTGATGTGCATTTCCACATTGCCTGCCCAGAGTTGGCCATTGATCTCCACTTGGGCATTGAAAAAGTCGGGGCCTGCGTAGGGATTTTGGGTTCCTGCGGCCTTTATCACCACATTCCCATTGCTCCCAGCGCATAGCCCATTCTTTGGAAGCTTGTTGTGCCTCCAAATAAAATGTAGTAGGTCTTCTCGCATCGATTTGGGATGAATGGAGGTCTACTCTGCCACTTCGCCTTCCCAGTTCATAAAGCCGCCTTCCAGGTTATATGCATTTTCTATTCCTATACTGTTCATGATGGCACAGGCCTGCCCACTTCGGTTACCCGATCTGCAATACACATAATAGTTCTTGGTCTTGTCCAGTTTTTCCAGTTCGTCCAGAAACTCCTGCCCCAAATAGATATCTATATTGGTAGCTCCGGGGATATACCCTTCTTCCACTTCCTCTGGGGTACGCACATCCAATATGAAGGCGTTATCATCATTTTCGAGCTGCTCCGCCCATTCTTCTTGTGATAGATCTGACATAGTATTCTGTTTTTATCTCCTGCAAAAATAAAAATCCGGAGCGTTACTCCGGATTTCCATGTGTTTTATTTTAGCACAGTCTCCTTACTTGATTCCACATCCGATGGCCTTCGTGGTACTTGGATCTATTTCTTTTCCCGCCAACATGGCATCCACCGCGTTTTCCACAAACTTGTCCTTGACCTGCGATGCATCTTGGTAATTGTCATCAATGGCCCCGATGTAACGCACCACATTTCCTTTTGCGGTTTTTTCCAGCAAGAATACGTGAGGGGTCCTGGTGGCCCCGTATTGCGGATATACTTTTTGTCCTTCATCATAAAGGTAGGGGTAAGTAAATCCCTTTTCCTTGGCCCTTTCCTTCATTTCCGCAAATCCATCTCCTGATTTACTATTTGGGTTAATGGCAATGACCGGAACACCTCGGGACTTGTATTTGCGGTCCAATGCTATGATACGATCTTCATAGGCCTTCGCATATGGGCAGGTATTGCAAGTGAAAATGACCAAAAATCCCTTGGCATTGGCATAGTCGGACAAAGACACCATTTTGCCATCCACATTTTTAAGCGAAAAATCGGAAGCAACATCTCCGATTTCATACCCATCACCCACAAGATCTTCTTTTGCGACACTGATTCCCATGGCAAAAGATGCTCCAAAAATGAGCAGTAATACCAAAAAACCTAGTATTCGTTTTGTTTTCATAGTCTTTATTTTGTGAATTTGTTCAACGCTTCGTTCAGTTCCTCATACGTAAAGCCCTTTTCAAAAAACTGCCGCTTATCCTTATTATATATTAAGGTAGCGGGAATACCCCCTCCCCACTCTTTGTCCACTTTGGGGATCCATTCATTTTGTTTGGGATTGTCCAAGATCACCACTTCCGATTGTATCTTTTTATTCTTTACATAAGGTTCCAATCGGGATTTCCACATATGCGGCATATCAAGGCTTACGAGTATCACTTTGACCTTATTTTCCTTTTGCTCCTCCCTGATGCGCTCAAAATGGGGAAGTTCCTCCAAGCAAGGCTTACACCATGTCGCCCAAAAATTGATGATGTAGGTCTGGTCATCTTCTTTGTGGAGGAGCGGTTCCAGGCCCTCAAAATCATAGATGGGAAAAGCGACTTTTTCTTCATTTTGGGATTCCACGGCAACTTCTTGGTTGTCAGCCATATCTTTTGGCTTTTTACCATCACCACAACCCAATGCCAAGGAAGCCATCAAAAACAAAATCAATAACCTATTCATTTACTGCGATTTACACCCATAAAGTTAACCAATGGACTATCCCTTTGATTCCTTTTAACAAAATTTTATCTGTTAAAAGCTAGGTTGAAATCAAAAGATCGACATACATTTGTATATACAAATATTGTTTGTACATGAAAGTGGAGGAAATTATTAAGACGAGTCAAAAGTTGCCTTTGGAAAGCCGGACCCTAATTCATATGACCTTGGTCCAAAACAAAAACAACGAAGCCTTTGCCAATGCCTTGAAGCCTTATGGGATTTCAATGCAACAGTTCAATGTGCTCCGAATCCTAAGAGGACAACAGGGGAAACCTGCCAACTTGAGCACCCTTAACGAACGTATGGTGACCAAAATGAGCAATACGACACGTTTGGTGGACAAACTTTTGGCCAAAGGATATGTGGACCGGTCGGTTTGCCCATCGAACCGGCGAAAGGTGGAAATCATCATCACGCAATCCGGTCTGGAGTCACTTTCAAAAATGGACAAGGCTGTTGCTGAAGCCGAAAAGAATGTTGTAAAAAATTTCAGCAAAGAGGAATTGGAACAATTAAATCACCTATTGGATAAATTTTAAATATAATGAACAGCGTAATTGAACATAGAACCTGGCGCTATGCCACCAAACAATTCGATCCGTCTAAAAAAGTATCGGACCAAGACTTGGAAACCCTGTTGGAAGCCACTCGATTGAGCGCTTCTTCCTACGGATTGCAACCCTATCACATTTTTGTGATCTCCGATCAGGAGACCAAGGAAAAATTGAAACCTGTTTCTTGGAACCAATCCCAGATCACTGATGCATCTCACCTGATTGTTTTTGCCAATGCATCAGATTTTGGCGAGGAATTGGTGGATGATTTTATCGAAAACACCAGCACCACCAGAAGTATTCCCTCTGAAAACCTTAAGGGATACTCCGATTTCATGAAATCCAAATTGGTGTCGCTCCCCAGCGAGACCAAAAGCAATTGGACTGCCAAGCAGGCCTATCTTGCCTTTGGCAATTTGATGCAGGCGGCCGCAGAATTAAAAATTGACACATGCCCCATGGAAGGTTTTGAAGCGGATAAGTACAACGAAATTTTAGGCCTCACCGAGAAGAACTTGAATGCTACCGTGGTGCTTACTATTGGCTACCGTTCAGAGGAAGATGCCACCCAACATCTACCCAAAGTGAGAAAATCGACAGAAGAATTATTTACCCTTATATAAATCAATAACAATTAAAAACAGAAATTTTAAAACAATCATGAAAAAGACAATCTTAAGTTTAGCCCTAGTTACCCTTTTTGGAGCTTCTGCAGTTGCAAACCCGATCAAAAAAGAAACCAAAGAAGTGAAGACTTCCGAAAGCAACGTAACCTGGAAGGGCTACAAAGTTGGGGGTTCCCACACAGGAACTATTTCCCTAAAATCAGGTGCCCTAGAGTTTGATGGTGAAAAATTGGTAGGTGGTGAATTCGTGGTGGATATGACCAGCATCAACACTACTGACTTGGAAGGCGATTACAAAAACAAGTTGGATGGCCACTTGGGTTCTGACGACTTTTTTGGCATCGAAAAACACCCCACTGCCAAATTGGTGTTCACTAAAGTGAAAGCTACCGGCAAAAACTCGTATGCAGTTACCGGCGACCTTACCATTAAAGGCACAACCAAACCTGTAACTTTTGATGTATCCGTTTACGGTGACAAGGCCACAGCCTCTTTGAAAGTGGACAGGACCAACTATGATGTAAAATACGGTTCCGGAATCATTGGTACCGCCAAGGACAAATTGATCTATGACGAGTTTGATTTGGTAGTTGACCTACAGATGTAGCCAGCCCATGTTTAGTGTGTGAAAATCCCGTTCAGGAAATTCTTGGGCGGGATTTTTGATTTTACACAAAACAATGTTTGCCCGTTAAAAATTCCTCCCTATATTTGAGGCAATGAATACTAGAACAGCAAATAATTGGTGGTGGAACAACTTACTTCAAACGTCGTGAGCTAAGTCCCCATTATAACCATACAAGAGGCTTGTCATCACGACAAGCCTTTTTCTTTTTTAGGACAAAATGAAATATACTTTAGAAACACATTACAAAAAAATCTTGGCGGACACCATCACCCCGGTGAGTGTCTACCTTAAGGTAAGGGACAAGTTCCCGAACAGCATTTTGCTGGAAAGTAGCGATTATCATGCCAATGACAACAGTTTCTCGTACATCTGCTGCAATCCCATTGCCTATATCAAAGTGGAGAACGAGACCATTACCCAACAATTTCCCGATGGTAAAAAAGTAGAGACCCCCATTGGTTCTGAAACGGATGTGACCGAAGTCATCCACAACTTTGCCAAACAGTTTTCGGTGACCCAAAACGGTTTCAAGTTCATCAACAATGGCCTGTTTGGCTATATGGCCTATGATGCGGTACGGTATTTTGAAGACATCGAGATTTCAAAAAAAGACGATTCCGTAAGCATACCCGATATCTATTATGCAGTGTACAAGAACATCATTGCCATCAACCATTTTAAGAACGAAGCCTATCTTTTTGCCCATTGCTATGATTCAGAAAGTAATGTGGATGAAATTGAGCAGCTTTTCAACATACGCACCTTTTCCTCTTACAATTTTAACAAGGATGGGGAGCCCAAATCCAATCTAAAGGATGAAGAGTATATGGACCATGTGGAACTCGCCAAAAAACATTGCCAACGTGGGGATGTATTTCAATTGGTTTTATCAAGGAGGTTCACGCAAAAATTCAAGGGGGATGAATTCAATGTATACCGTGCCCTACGTTCCATCAACCCCTCCCCTTACCTCTTCTATTTTGATTATGGCAACTTTAAAATATTTGGTAGCTCGCCCGAGGCACAATTGATCGTGAAGAATGGCAAAGCCGAGATCCATCCCATTGCCGGCACCTACAAACGTACCGGGAATGATGAAAAGGATGCCGAGCTCGCCAAACAATTGGCCCAAGACGATAAGGAGAACAGCGAACATGTGATGCTGGTAGATCTGGCCCGAAACGACCTCAGCCGAAATGGAAATACCGTCAATGTGGAAACCTATCGTGAAGTGCAATACTTCTCGCACGTCATCCATTTGGTATCCAAGGTCACCGGGCAAAAAAAGAAGGACATCAGCACCATGAAAGTGGTGGCCGATACTTTCCCGGCAGGAACTTTGAGCGGCGCACCCAAGCACATGGCCATGCAACTCATTGAAAAATATGAAAAAACCAGTAGATCCTATTATGGTGGGGCCATCGGGTTCATGGATTTTGAAGGCAACTTTAACCACGCCATCATGATCCGTACCTTTTTGAGTAAAAACCATGAACTGCACTATCAGGCAGGAGCCGGGTTGGTTGCCGCATCTAACGCCGAAGACGAGCTACAAGAAACCTATAACAAACTGGGCGCTTTGAACAAAGCCCTTGAAATTGCCGAAACAATCTAACCATGGGAAGGAAGATTTTAATGATAGACAATTACGATAGCTTCACCTACAATTTGGTGCACTATCTGGAGGATTTGGATTGCGAGGTCACCGTAAAACGGAACGATCAGCTTACGTTGGATGAAGTGGAACCGTTCCAATACATTGTGTTGTCCCCCGGCCCAGGTATTCCAGATGAGGCAGGTCTTTTGAAGGACATCATCAGAACCTATGCCCCTACCAAAAGAATTTTTGGCGTCTGCCTAGGACTGCAGGCCATCGGTGAAGTGTTTGGTGGCACCTTGATAAACCTGGACAAAGTATATCACGGTGTTTCAACTACCATCACGGTGACGAAAGACGACCCCATTTTCAAGGGAATGCCAAAAAACCTTCAGGTGGGAAGATACCATTCCTGGGTGGTAGATCCCAACGTTCCCGAAGTACTGGAAATCACCTCGGTGGATGAAAACGGGCAGATCATGTCGCTTCGACATAAGGAATATGATGTGACCGCAGTACAGTTTCACCCTGAATCTGTTTTGACCCCAGAAGGAAAACAAATGCTTAAAAATTGGTTGAATAGCTAGTAATATGTGATTCCTGCAGTACCCTGAGCGTAGCCGAAGGGAAAGCAGGAATCCAAATAAACCTAATTGAATAAAAGACTCCACATCATGCTTCGACTCCGGTCAGCATCCATGTGGAATGACAAAATACTGAAATGAAAGAGACTTTAAACAAACTGATCAATCACGAAATATTGCCCAAGGAAGAGGCCAAACAGGTATTGGTAAACATTGCCAAAGGGGATTACAATACCTCCCAGATTGCTGCATTCCTTACCGTGTATATGATGCGGAGCATCACCATTGAAGAGTTGGAAGGATTCCGCGACGCCCTTTTGGACCTTTGCTTGGCTGTGAACCTATCGGATTACGACCCCATCGATCTCTGCGGAACCGGGGGTGATGGCAAAGATACCTTCAACATTTCCACTTTGGCCTCTTTTGTAACGGCCGGAGCAGGAATTCCCGTCACCAAACACGGCAACTACGGAGTTTCTTCCAAATGTGGAAGTAGCAATGTCATGGAATTTTTGGGCATCAAATTTAGTAATGATGCCGATTTCCTGAAAAAGTCCATCGAGGAAGCAGGTATTTGTGTGCTGCACGCACCCCTCTTCCACCCTGCCATGAAGAACGTAGGCCCTATAAGAAAGGAACTGGCGGTAAAGACCTTTTTTAATATGTTGGGGCCCATGGTGAACCCCGCTTTTCCAAAAAACCAGATGGTAGGTGTTTTCAATCTGGAATTGGCACGGATGTATGGCTACCTTTATCAAAATACCGATAAAAAATTCACAGTACTCCATGCCTTGGATGGTTATGATGAAATTTCCTTGACGGGAGACACGAAGACCATCTCCAATAATTCAGAGGCCATGTTGACCCCAGCGGATTTTGGGGTAGAAAAAGTAACCCAAGAAGAGATTACAGGTGGAGAGGACATTTCCGAATCTGCCCAAATCTTTATGAACGTACTACAAGGAAGAGGCACCGAGGCCCAGAACAATGTGGTCTGTGCCAATGCAGGCATTGCCATTGCCACCGTGAAGGGGATTACGCCAAAAGAAGGATTTGAAAAGGCCAAAGAATCACTATTGGGCGGAAAAGGATTGGAGGCGTTGAAAAAGTTGCAAAAATTGAGTGAAAATTAGTGCCATCTCGAGCGCAGTCGAGAGAATTTAATAGATTCTTCACTTCGTTCAGAATGACTAAAATATGATGCTGAAGTTTCCTGAGCAGAGTTGAAGGAAGACAATAATCCAAAAAGAGATTCTTCACTTCGTTCAGAATGACAAAGTAAAAAAAGACGTCATGCTGAACTCGTTTCAGCATCTCATTATCATAAAAAATAAATGAACATATTAGATAAAATAGTTGCCGACAAACGCAAAGAGGTCGATTTGAAAAAATCCTTGATCACCCTTCCCCAATTGGAAGCTTCGGTGATGATGGAACGTACTTCAGTTTCCTTGGCTGCCTCCCTGCGGAAAAGTAATACGGGCATTATTGCCGAGCACAAAAGGCGTTCCCCATCCAAATCGGTCATAAACCAAAACCTGAACGTGCAGGATGTGGCCAAGGGCTATGCCGACGCTGGCGTTTGTGGCATTTCTGTATTAACGGATGGAAAATATTTCGGTGGTTCGTTGGATGATTTGGTTCTGGCGCGGGCATCCGTGAACATTCCACTTTTGCGGAAAGAATTCATCATAGATGAGTACCAGATTGTGGAAGCCAGGGCTTATGGAGCCGATGTGATTTTGTTGATTGCGGCCATTTTATCTCGAGAGGAGATTAAAACGTTTTCTGAAACCGCCAAAAGTATGGGATTGGATGTTTTGTTGGAAGTCCACAACGAAGAGGAACTCCATAAATCCATCATGCCCAGTCTGGATATGTTGGGCGTGAACAACAGAAACCTGAAAACCTTCGAGGTAAGTTTGGATACCAGTAAAACCCTATCGGAACAGATTCCAGATGACTTTGTAAAAGTGTCCGAAAGTGGTATCAGTTCCATTGAAGCCATTCAGGGGTTAAGAGAATTTGGGTACAAAGGCTTTTTGATCGGCGAGAATTTCATGAAAACAGATAATCCTGGCGTCGGTGCCAAAGCATTTATTAATGAATTAAATAAATGATGTCATTTCGAAATGAGCGAAGCGATTGAGAAATCTAAATGAAGATTTCTCACATTCGTTCGAAATGACCAGCAAGGAAAAATAATGTTATTTCGAAATGTAAGATTGAGCGCAGTCGAAATCTAAGTGAGAAATAACCAAGAAGAATAAAATGAAACTAAAAGTTTGTGGCATGAACCAAAACCCCATAGAGGTGGCACAACTGCACCCCGACTACCTGGGTTTCATTTTCTGGGAGCCTTCCTCACGGTATTTTGGGGGAGACATGCCCACGTTCCCGAAATCCATTAAAAAAGTAGGGGTGTTCGTGGATGCTTCCGTGGAAGAGGTTATGGTAAAAGTTGCACATCATCATTTAGATGCGGTTCAACTTCATGGCAAGGAAAGTGTTGAATATTGCAGCAATCTTCGTCATGCTGAACTCGTTTCAGCATCTCAAAAGGATGGGACCCCGAAACAAGTTCGGGGTGACGGGTTGGAAATCATCAAAGTCTTTTCCATTAAGGATGATTTTGATTTTTCAATATTGAAGAATTACGAATCCGTTTGCGATTATTTTCTTTTCGACACCAAGGGAAGACTGCCCGGTGGCAACGGATACACTTTTGATTGGTCCGTTTTGGAACGCTATCCCTCCACCAAACCTTTTTTTTTAAGTGGGGGAATCGGATTGGATTCTGTGGATAAATTGAAAGCATTTTTGAACAGTCCGGCTTCACAATATTGCTTCGCCATAGATGTGAACAGCAAATTAGAAATCGAGCCCGGACTAAAAGACATACCGTCATTGAAAACATTCATCAATGAACTCACTGACGACTTACAACTTAAAACTGACAACTGATTATGAGCTATCACGCTGATGAAAGAGGCTATTACGGGGAATTTGGAGGGGCATTCATCCCTGAAATGTTGTATCCCAATTGTGAGGAACTACGGCAAAACTATCTCCAGATTATGGCCGAACCTTCCTTTCAGGAAGAATTCCATCAATTGCTGAAGGATTATGTGGGCCGGCCAACGCCCTTATATTTTGCGGAACGCCTATCCAGAAAGTATAACACCAAGATTTACCTGAAACGGGAAGATCTTTGCCATACCGGTGCGCACAAAGTCAACAATACCATCGGACAGATCTTAATGGCAAAAAGGTTGGGCAAACACCGTATCATTGCCGAGACCGGTGCAGGTCAGCATGGGGTGGCCACAGCAACCGTTTGTGCCCTCATGGGTATTGAGTGCGTGGTGTATATGGGTGAAATAGACATTGCCCGTCAGGCCCCCAATGTGGCCCGAATGAAAATGTTGGGCGCTGAGGTACGGCCTGCCACTTCGGGCAGTAAAACACTTAAGGATGCCACCAACGAGGCCATCCGTGATTGGATCAATAACCCTGTAGATACCCATTACATTATCGGTTCGGTCGTGGGGCCACACCCGTATCCTGATATGGTGGCCCGATTTCAATCGGTCATTTCTGAAGAGGTAAAATCCCAATTGTTGGAAAAAGAGGGCCGTGAAAACCCGGATTTTGTGGTGGCTTGTGTAGGGGGTGGCAGTAATGCCGCCGGAGCTTTCTATCATTTTCTGGATACTCCCGAAGTGGGCATCATTGCCGTGGAAGCGGCAGGAAAAGGCATCCATTCCGGGGAAAGTGCCGCTACTTCTGCCTTGGGCAAAGTAGGCATCATCCACGGGAGCAAAACGCTGTTGATGCAGACCCCGGACGGACAGATCACGGAACCCTACTCCATTTCCGCGGGATTGGATTACCCCGGTGTAGGACCCTTGCATGCCCATTTATACACTTCGGGTCGCGGGGAATTCATTTCCATTACGGATGATGAAGCCATGAAAGCCGGATTGGATCTGTGTAAATTGGAGGGTATCATTCCAGCTATTGAGTCCTCACACGCCTTGGCCATTTTTAAAGATCGGAAGTTTAAGGAAAATGATGTGGTGGTGGTGAACCTTTCAGGCCGTGGGGATAAGGATTTACAGAATTATATCGATTATTTTAATTTATAACTGTCCCCTTGAGGGGACTTCAGGGGTGTTTTCACATCCCCCGTACCCCCTTCAAAGGGGGATTAGACACAACATATCATGATGAATAGAATCAAACAAAAACTACAGGAGGACAAAAAAATCCTATCCATATATTTTACCGCAGGTTACCCTGCTTTGAACGATACGGTAAAAATCATCCAAGATCTGGAAAAGAGCGGTGTTGATCTAATCGAGATCGGATTGCCCTTCAGTGATCCCTTGGCCGATGGTCCTACCATCCAAGCAAGTTCTACCGCAGCACTTAAAAATGGGATGACCACAACTTTGCTCTTTGAGCAATTAAAGGATATCCGTAAATCGGTTTCCATTCCGCTGATTTTGATGGGCTATTTCAATCCTGTGTTGCAATATGGTGTTGAGACCTTTTGCCAAAAGTGTGAGGAAATAGGCATCGATGGGCTCATTCTTCCTGATTTGCCCCTTGACGTGTATCAAGAAGAATATGAAACCATTTTCAAAAGACACGGTTTGATCAATGTATTTTTGATTACCCCACAGACCAGTGATACTCGTATCAAAGCAATCGATGATGCTTCTGAAGGCTTCATTTACATGGTGAGTTCCGCTAGCACTACCGGGGCCAAGGAAGGTTTCGGTACGGAGCAAGCTTCTTATTTTGAACGCATTGCAGGAATGAATTTAAAAAATCCGCAAATTGTCGGGTTCGGGATCAGTAATGCACAGACCTTCCAACAGGCCACCGCCAAGACAAAGGGAGCTATCATTGGTTCGGCCTTCATCAAACATTTAACACAAAATGGGGTGGACGGAATCAGTGATTTTGTGGGTCAAATTCGTTAAATTTCAACTTTTATAATGAACCCTATTTTGTCCCATGAGAAAAATCATTTCGTTCCTTTCCCTTATACTTTCATTTTCCCTTTTTGCCCAAGATGATGTTGCCGTAAAATCCCAAGTGGCCGATGCCATCAACGAGCTTCAGGAGTTCATTGCCATCCCCAACGATGCCTTGAACCCTGATGATATTGACAGGAATATCATGTGGTTGAAACGAAAGTTCGGGGAGCGCGGATTCAACACTGCTGTTTTGGATACGGATGGACTTCCATTGTTCTTTGCTGCCACCCCGGTGGACAATGAAAAACCCACGGTCTTGATCTACATGCACTTGGATGGGCAGTCGGTGGACCCTAGCAAATGGGACCAACCCGACCCTTATAAAATGGTGCTGAAAATGCCTGAAGGCGATAGCTTCACCACAGTCCCTTTTGATGAACTGGGGGAGGATATCAATTACGATTGGCGCTTGTTCGGTCGCTCCACTTCGGATGATAAATCACCCATTGTGACCTTGTTGAACACTTTCGACCTATTAAAAAATGATGGAAAGGATATCCCGTTCAATGTAAAGGTCATCTTGGACAGTGAGGAGGAGAAGAGCAGTAAACCCTTGCCCAAAGCCGTAAAACAGTACCGCGAACTGTTGGAGGCCGACTTTCTGATGATCGTGGACGGTCCCGTGCATGCCACTGGCGTACCGACCATCGTATATGGCTGCAGGGGCATCACTACACTTTCCCTGACCACCTATGGTCCCATTAAACCGCAACACAGTGGCCATTATGGAAACTACGCCCCTAACCCTGGCTTCCAATTGGCCCAATTGTTGGCCAGCATGAAGGATGCCGATGGCAAAGTGACCATTCCCGGGTACTATGATGGGATTACCCTTGACGAGGCCACCAAGGAAATCTTGAAAAGTGTTCCTGACAGCGATGAAGAGATTGCTGAAAAACTACAGTTCCGATCAGCGGAAAAAGTAGGCGGTTTTTACCAGGAAGCATTGCAGTATCCCTCTTTGAACATCCGTGGGCTGGGTTCCGGATGGATCGGGGAAAAGGCCAGGACCATTGTTCCCGAGAGTGCCACCGCCGAACTGGACCTTCGTCTGGTAGTTGAAACCGACGGAAACCGCTTGAAAAAATTGGTGAAGGACCATATTGCCCAACAAGGCTTCAAAGTGTTGGACCACGAACCCTCCAAAGAAGAACGCATGCAGTATGACAAAATAGTCACCGTCAAAGAAGGGAGCGTCACCGATGCGTTCCGCACAGAACTGGACAACCCTTATGGTCTATTCTTGACAGAGACCTTAAAAAACACCTTCGGTTCCAATGTGGTACAGATACGCACCATGGGCGGAACAGTCCCTATTGCCCCTTTTATCAATGAACTGAAGATTCCCGCCTTTATCGTCCCGATGGTCAACCCCGACAACAACCAACACAGTCCGAACGAAAATGTAAAGATTGGCCAGTTGGCCTATGGCATCAAGATGTTCTATGGTATTCTATCGACTCCAAAAAGCTAAAAATGGTAACTTGAAAAAACAAAAAGGCCCATATATATGGGCCTTTTTTATTTGAATCTGTCCAAACACTAGTTTTTCTTTTGCTGACCAGGAGCATATGCCTTTGCACTCTTTGCCCCGGTTATTTTTTTGGCCTGTCCTGGAGGAATACCATTCTTGTTGGCATGGATGTGCGCAGAACATGAAGCCATAAGCATAACAACGAAAATGATTCCGATCAATTTATGGATTGATTTCATTTTTTTGAATTTTAGGTTTTGTGATTTAAGTATATACGTAGAAAGGGATTTAAAATTGTCTTAACCAAATCGTAAAAGTTCTAAAAAATCGGGTTTATTGGTCATTTTCAAAAAAAGCACGGTACTGCATCACTCTGAAATCCAACGTATTGAATTCAGGATTTATAGCCTTGAGGTCTTTGTAGGCCTGTAAACTTCCCACTGCACGATTGGCAGTACCCGAAGGAGCGGTCAGGGATACGGTTTTTATGGTTCTCGACTGCGCTCGAACCGACATTGGACTTAAATCCGTTGGCAATTCAAATTGATGGACCCGCGGCACTTCATCATTCACCACATCCAATTTCAGGTCATGTTCCTTCAGTTGTCTTCGAAAGAAATATTCCGGGCCGTTCTTGCTGTTGCCTCCCATAAAGAGAATCGTATGGATGTTCGCATATTTCTTGAGGTATCCGACCAAATCCCGAAGTTCCACATTTTGCATCCCAAGATCGGAGGCATCAATTTTGGTCCGTTCGGCACTTGCAACAATATCACAGACCCCAATTTTGTGCTTACGGAGGAATGTTTCCCGCTGCGAAATGGCCTCAAACGTGGTCTCATACTTTAACCCTAGTTCAAAGATTCGATCCAAAATGGGCCAAAGCATCCCATTGCAGCTCCCATAACAGAAATCGACATCTTCTTTTTTGAGATCACCCGTAGTGAAGCGGGGCGGCGGCAAGGTTCCCACAATCAATTTGGTGACCTCTGGGAATAAAAAAGGTTCGTAGGGGTGTGTATGTTTGAATGGTTTATCCACCAGCCTTTTTTGCCCTACGCCGAGTTCCTACTAGCGTTGATGTTCCCGTAGAGAGAACGTGTCACTATCTTTTCGTACAGTTCCTTGAATTCCGAATCCTGTGTAATGTGATACAGGGCATTCTGCTGGATCACCAAAAGGGGCAGCACTATTTTTTCCCTGATCTTTACCGATTCCCTTGATACCTCCTCATCTTCCATCAAGATCTTGAGCCCGGAAATCTGGAGGAGCATTTTCTTGGAAAGTTGGAACTCTTGATGGAGTATGTGCCAAAACTCCCCAAATTCGGGATCGTCCTTCATGTAACTGGTCAGGTTAAAGTTGGTCTTGGCCAAGGACATCATACTGTTGTGCATCAATGCCCTGAAAAAGGGGACTTCCTTGTACAACTTCTTGACCTCGTTGAGCCTTCCTTCGTTCTTGAGTTGCTGAATGGCCGTTCCAAGACCGAAATATCCGGGCACGTTCTGTTTCAACTGGCTCCAGGATCCCACAAAGGAGATGGCCCTAAGGTCCGACAGGGTCAGTTTTGCCTTGTTGCCCCTCTTGCCCGGCCTACTGCCAATGTTCGCTTTGGTGTAATATTTCAAGGTACTGCGGTGCTCCAAATATGGAATGAACTTTTCATGCTGCTTCAGTGCATCGTATTTATCAAAACTCAAATCCGAGAGTTCCTCGATCAGTTTACGCTGCGCAGCGGTTATGACAAGCTCCTTTCCAAAAATATTGTTGCTGAGCCCTGCGGTGAGCAACTGTTCAGAGTTGTGCTTGAATTGTTCCTTGGTGCCATAGGTACTGGTTATGGTCTGCCCTTGGATGGTCAATTGGATCTCATGGTTGGCCACATCTTTGGTCTGAGCGGCATAGAACCTGTGGGTCTTGCCCCCTCCCCTTGCTGGTGGTCCTCCCCTTCCGTCAAAGAAAATGGCCTTGATCCCGTTCTTCTTACAGACCTTGCTCAGTGTTTCCTTGGTCTTCAATATGGACCAGTTGGCCTTCAAATAGCCCCCATCCTTGGTACCATCGGAAAATCCGAGCATGATGGTATGCATTTCGTTTCGTTTCTCCAGATGCTTTCGATACTGCGGAATGTCAAAAAGGGTCTGCATGACTTCTTCGGACACTTCCATCCCTTTCATGGTCTCAAAAAGGGGAACAATGTCAAAGGTGATGTCCTTCTCGTCCCAACCGCACCATCTGAACAATCCGAAGACGAACAATACGGCAAAAATATCCTCAGAATTGCTGATGATGTACCGATTGCATCCATCTTCCCCGTTCGTTTTCTGTATTTCCTTCAGCTGTTGGATATTGGCAATGGTATCTTTCACGATTTCATCATCAAAATCAGCGGCATCCAACTTTAGGTTTTTTTGGAGCAACCACTTCACTAGGTCCTTTTCCTTCAGTTCTTCCAAATTTTCTTTGATGGCTCCTTCCTTTTTTAACACCGTTTCCACCACCAATTTATGTTTGCTATGGTCCTGACGGATATCCAAAGTGGCAAAATGGGTCTTGAAGATATGTACCTTGTCCGTGAAACTATCCAAAAGGTCCAGGTACAATCCGTGGTAATCCGCTATCAGTTTTTCCCTGATGTCCTCCAGATGCCCAATGATCTCCGCATAGGTTATGGGAACCGTGGGATCGAACATTGCCTTGTAGAGTTTGTCGCTCAGTTTAGTGAGGTCGTCCTGCATGCCCTTGAAAGTGAGTTTTTTTCGGAGTTCCTTCAATTCGTTATAATAACATTTCATCAAGGTGAGCCTTAGTTCATCGGCCACTTTTCGGGTAATGTCCGCCGTAACATAAGGGTTCCCGTCACGGTCCCCACCTGGCCAAAAGCCCAGTTTGATGATGTTGTAGTTCTCAAAGTCCTCGTCCTTGATATTACTTTTCACATATTGGTACAGCTCACCAACGGCATTGTAATAGGTATTTCGGAGGATGTAGATGATGTTCTTGGCCTCGTCCAAAGGGGTCGGCTTTTTGGCATTGATCAACGAGGTGAGCCCCAACTGCTGAAGGGTCACATCGATGTCATAGATCCTGTCCTCGTCTATGAGCGAACGCAGCTCGGCGATAATGTCCAAAACAGCGGGGGTATAGAACTGTGTGGGGTGTGCCGTCAAAACGATCCGTGCACTGAAGGTGGACAGTTTTTTGGAAACCTTGTCCCAATTCTTGGTGCGGTTCACCAATTCAAAGTAATCCTTAATGGTGAGCGAGTTGCTGTATTTTTGGAGCTGGGGAAAGGCAGAATCTTCCACACTATCATAGAGCACCACCTGACGTTCCACGTATTGGATGATGCGGAACATAAAATCCAGGCGTTCCCTTTCGTCCTTGATATTGGCGAAGTTGGTGAAAAAGACCTCCAAAATCTCTTTGGGGTCCTTGCCTTCCCTGAGTCCCCTTTCGCACTGATCGAGCAAAACGGGAATGAGGATCCCCACATTTTCAATATTCTTATACGGCAAGCTCAAGAAAAGGCTGTTGTATATATTGAACTTGTTGGTGACCGACTTTTTGAACTCTTCTAACCGTCTGGACTGCTGCATGGATTTTTCGGTGTTAGTGTTTGTATGTTGAACGATGTCCCCAAAGATCGTGATTATAGCATAATCTTTGGGTCAAATTTGAATGTATCACAATTTAGGGCATGTGTCCCATAAACGTAACAGCACACCCCATTTTTCCAAAACATAGGAAATCTGGCAGTTTTTCCCAAAAAATTACCGCACAAAAACCGGCTCGTTGGGTTTTTGGGTATGCTCCTGGCTGAACGTATAGTCATCACGATCAAAACCTTTGATGTCCTCCAAGGTCTTGGCATCGGTGTCCAGGATATAGCGCACCATGGACCCCCTGGCTTTCTTGGCGAAGAAACTGATGACCTTTAGCTTGTCGTCCTTCCAATCCTTAAAAATGGGTGTGATCACGGGCACCTTCAGTTTTTTCTCATCGACTGCCCCAAAATATTCGTTGCTCGCCAGATTGATGAATAGTTCGCCATCCTCCAACTCGGCGTTCAGGTGGTCGGTGAGCTGTTTTTTCCAAAACTCGTGCAGGTTTTTTTTGCGGCCCACCTTCAATTGAGTCCCCATTTCCAATCGATAGGGCTGGATCAGGTCCAAAGGCTTCAAAACTCCATAAAGACCGGACAAAATCCGGAGTGTGTCCTGTAATTGGTCCAATTTTTTCTCCGGAATGGTATAGGCATCAAGGCCTTGGTACACATCGCCATTGAAGGCATATACGGCCGGTCTGGCATTTTCTGGGGTGAAAGGGGGCTCGAACTGTTGGTTGCGCTCCCAGTTCAGTTGGGCCAGATTATCGGAAATGGACATCAACTGGGAGAGTGCCTTTGGTTTTTTATTTTTCAGGACCCCGTTCAACTTTTGGGCTTCCTCCAAAAACTGTGGCTGGCTATATTTCGATGTGGGCAATGCCGTTTCAAAATCGAGCGACTTGGCCGGGGATACAACAATTTTCATGTGTTCTAATTTTACTGTTTTTAAAACTCGCCTGAACATTTTGATGGGCATCAAGAATGGTCATGGCTCATTCCATATACCTCAATTTTTGGTAAAAATAATGAAGGATTGGATTTAATGGAAAGATACGCAAAAGGTGTTTTCAATCTTAAGATTGAAAGAAACTATGATTCGTGGTGTTTGGCATATCCGCGCCATTTTTCGATACAGTTGACCATGTCTTCCGGCAATTCGGTGTTGAACCGCATGAACTCTCCCGTCACGGGATGTTCAAAGCCCAGGGTCTTGGCGTGCAATGCCTGTCTGGGCAATACCTTGAAGGCGTTTTCCACAAACTGCTTGTACTTGGTAAAAGTGGTCCCTTTCAATATCTTTTCCCCACCGTAGCGTTCATCATTGAAAAGCGTATGCCCAATATATTTCATGTGTACCCGTATCTGGTGGGTCCTGCCCGTTTCCAATCGACACGAGATCAGGGTAACATAGCCAAACCGCTCCAGCACCTTGTAATGGGTCACGGCTTCCTTGCCATCCTCCCCATTGGGATAGACCATCATCTGCAAACGGTTCTTGGGGTTTCGCCCAATGTGCCCCTCAACAGTTCCTTCGTCTTCTTCCACATTGCCCCAGACCAGTGCCACGTATTCCCGTTCGCTGCTCTTGTCAAAAAATTGCTGTGCCAAATGGGTCATGGCCCTTTCCGTTTTGGCGATGACCAACAATCCCGAAGTGTCCTTATCGATACGGTGGACCAATCCCGGCCTTTCCGAGCTATTGTTGGGCAGGTTTTCAAAATGGTACACCAATGCATTGATAAGTGTACCTGAATAATTGCCATGCCCCGGATGGACCACCATACCTGCCGGCTTGTTCACCACCAAAAGGGAATCGTCCTCATAGACAATATCCAATGGAATGTTCTCTGGGGTCAACAGAAATTCATAGGGAGGGTGCTCGAACATGACCTTTACCTCATCCCCGGCTTTTACCTTATAGTTTTGCTTTACTGTGGTGCCGTTGACCCAGATATGGCCCTGCTTGGCCGCCTGTTGGATCTTGTTACGGGTGGCATTCTCTATAAAGTTCATCAAGAATTTGTCCACACGGAGTGGTTCCTGCCCTTTGGAGGCCACGAACCTGTAATGCTCAAAAAGTTCGTCTTGGGAGAGTTCTTGGTTGTCCTCGATATCCATGATTATTGGGAATCTGCCTGTACACGTGCACTTTCGGGTATGGTCCCGTTCCCACAGATCAGTTCGATCCTGGAAGTCTTGGGCAACTTGTCACCTGGCTTTACGTATTTCCCTTTGAACTTCATATTGTAGACCATGTCCTTGCCCAGTTGGTCTATGTAGGTCACCCGTTCCACGTCCAATCCCACGGCTCTGAGCATAGCCGTTGCGTTGCGTTGGGTGACTTGGATGATATCGGGTACGCTCACTTTTTTGTACCCGGATGGGTTCACCGTAAAATAAATTTTCCTATTGGACTTTACCTTGTTGCCCGCGGGTGGGTTCTGGTCCAAAATGGAAAATCTCGGATAATCGGGATTGTATTCGGACGAGTCTAGCACCTGATAGCGCAACCCTGCTTCCTCAACTGCTTTTCGCATTTCTGCGACCGACATTTTTGAAAAATCCGGAACCTCTACAAACTCACCGTGGTTGGTCGTGCCTTTGAGCCATTGCAAGGTGGCAAAAACAATCACAACTATGGCCACCACGGCCAGTCCCAACTGGATGAGGAACGTTTTACTTTTCAAGAACTCCAAAAAATTTTTCATGCAGAAAACCTTATCGGAACAAATATAGGAAAGCCTTCCCTTTTTTCTTTACTTTGGCAAAGCGATATTTTGAAAAGCAGATGAAAAAGAACATTGCCATTATTATGGGCGGCCACTCCAGTGAATACAATATTTCCATCAAGAGCGGCAACGTGGTGCACAAATTTTTGGATGCCCAAAAATACAATACCTACCGAATCGTGATCAGTAGGGAAAAATGGGTCTATCTTGACGCTTCCAACGAAGAGTTCCCAGTGGACAAGGCAGATTTCAGCATCCGACCCAATGGCACTAAAATCCATTTTGACTGTGTTTTCAATGCCATCCACGGCACTCCAGGTGAGGATGGATTGTTGCAGGCCTATTTTGAACTGCTGGGCATTCCCCATACCTCCTGCAACCATTACGAATCGGCCCTCACCTTTAACAAAAGGGACTTGCTGAGCACGTTGAAACCCTATGGTGTGCCCTGCGCCACTTCCTATTACCTGAACAAGGGGCAGGCCGTGGACGAGGCGGCCATTGTGGAAAAAGTGGGACTCCCTTGTTTTGTAAAGGCCAATCGGTCCGGCAGCAGCTACGGGATTTCCAAAGTGTACCAAAAGGATGAACTGGCGGGGGCCATAGACGCGGCTTTCAAAGAGGACAGCCAAGTGATCATTGAATCTTTTTTGGATGGTACCGAAGTATCCGTGGGCGTGATCACCTACAAGGGCGAAGTGACCGTATTGCCCATTACCGAAATAGTCTCCGAGAACGATTTTTTTGATTTTGAGGCCAAGTACATGGGAAAATCACAGGAAATCACACCAGCCCGCATATCGGCCGCACAGGAGACCAACGTGAGGAAATTGGCAGAGTTCATCTATAGGACCTTGGGACTGAAAGGCTTTACGCGAAGTGAATTCATCTTTATCGGGGATGTGCCCCATCTTTTGGAGGTCAACACCACACCGGGACTTACTGAAGAGAGCTTACTGCCCCAACAGGCCGGCGTGTCAGGGATTTCCTTGGAAACCTTGTTTGATAGTGCCATTGAAGAGGCCTTACGATAGAAAACCGTATTTTTGGATAAAACCTTTCAACCATGAGACGTGCAGTGTTCCCCGGTTCCTTTGACCCCCTTACCCTAGGGCATTACGACATCATAAAAAGGGGTGTTACGCTCTTTGATGAGTTGGTGATCGCCATTGGAATCAATGCCGACAAAAAATACATGTTCTCTTTGGAGGAACGCACGAAGTTCATAGAGGAAGCCTTCAAGGACGAACCCAAGATCAAGGTGATGACCTATGAGGGCATGACCGTGGATTTCTGTAAAAAAATAGGGGCGACCTTTATTCTGAGGGGGCTTCGCAACCCTGCCGATTTTGAGTTTGAGAAGGCCATAGCGCACACTAATCGAAAACTGTCCGAAATAGAGACCGTGTTCTTGTTGACATCATCAGGAAAATCCTACATAAGCTCCTCCATAGTAAGGGACGTTATTCGCAACGGGGGAGATTACACAGGTTTGGTTCCCGACACTGTTGTGGCCAATTTCTGATATTTCCATCCCGCACTTTCTTTCTTTTCATATTGTTGTCCGGAAAATTTGCCACAATTATTGACATTTGTCAAGAAAACAACATTTTTCGACCCTTTCACAACAATAAATGAGTAAGCTGATGCAATACACTTACATTGGTCAGAAATTTCTTAATAGCATAAAGTTTCCCTAACACCCCCGAGTTTTGAAAGCAGTCGAGAGAATTGCCCAACATTACTTATTGAAACAGTTACCCAAAGCCACGGCCCTTGTGGCATTGGATGGCACGGTAGTGGATGCCTCCGATTCATGGCTGGATGTTTTTGGGGTCAATCCAAAAGACTGTTCGGAGGTCAATATCTTTCACCTCTACGGAGAAAGTGGTCTACTGAAACAAAAGTTGCAAGAGAGCAAATCATTTTCCTTCAGGCACGGTATCGAAAATAAAATGGAGGAGAATTGGTTCGAGAGCACCTTTGCCCCATGGTTCGATGAAAAGGAAAATGTGATTGGGTCCATTATACAGACCGATGATATTTCCCGTGAGGTGGAAAAGGAAATGGAGCTTGAAAAGACCAACAACATACTAAAGATCAAATCCGAGGTGTCCCAAGTAGGTTGTTGGGAGTATACCCTAGCCACAGAGGAGCTTTTCTGGTGCGACGAGACCAAAAAAATCCACAATGTGCCCCTATCCTATAAACCAAATGTGGCAGATGCCATTGCCTTTTACAAACAGGGGTACAGCCGCAACAAAATATCGATGCTGTTCCACAGTGCCATCAATGAAGGGACACCCTTCAATAAAAAATTGACCATCATTACCCAAAACGGGCAAGAAAAATGGGTGAGTGCCACTGGAAAACCTATTCGCGAGAACGGAAAGATCGTTAAATTGCTCGGGACCTTTCAGGACATCAACGAACAAGTCACTTCAGAAACCCGGATAAAGCACCACCAACAATTACTGACCGCCCTCATTGATAACCTACCGTTGAACGTGTTCGTCAAGGATTTGGATTCCAGAAAGATATTGGTGAACAAGGCCGAATGCGACTATTTGGGAAAAAGTACCAAGGAACTCATTGGCAAAACCGATTTTGACCTGTACGAAAAGGAAGTCGCAAAAATATCACGGGAAGAAGACCTTGAGGTCATCAGAACCTTAAAGCCAATGTTGGGAAAGGAGACCATCAACATCAAGAAAGATGGAAAAATCACTAATTTCCTTACATCCAAGATACCCCTCTTCGACCTGGAAGGAAAGATCAGTGGTCTTATAGGCATAGGCATGGACATTACCGCCATGAAGAAAAAGGAGGATCAGTTGAGAAATTTGATCAACATCACCTCTGTCCAGAACAAAAAACTCATCAATTTTGCCCATATCGTATCGCACAACCTGCGCTCGCACTCGGCAAACTTTTCCATGTTGTTGAAATTTTTGTCCGAAGAACAGAACGAAGCAGAAAAGGCCCATATCATGAACATGCTCAACCAGGCATCCGACAGTTTGTTGGAGACCTTGGAAAACCTCAACCAAGTAGTGGACATCAACACCAATGTGACCCTGAGCAAACAACCGCTCAACTTGAACGAAAGCATTGATAAAGTGCGAAAAAACCTTTCCGCTTTCCTGGAGAAGAACAAAGTGAAGATCATCAACAACATCCCACAGGATATGATCGTGTGGAGCGTTCCCGCCTACTTGGACAGCATCATCCTGAACTTGGTGACCAATGCGGTAAAATACAGCAGCCCCGAAAGAAGCCCTGTCATCACCATGGATGCAAAAAAAAGGGACAAAACATTAATTTTCAGCGTATCGGACAATGGTCTGGGAATAGACCTTGAGAGATACGGCGATAAAATATTTGGGATGTACAAAACGTTCCATAATAGGAAGGACGCCAAAGGCATCGGCCTTTACATCATAAAGAACCAGATAGAGGCCATGGGCGGAAGTATAACAGTTAACAGTGAAGTGGACAAAGGCGCTACCTTCAACGTATATTTCAATGAAGAAAGTAAGTAGTATTTTTATTGTGGACGATGACCCTATAACCGTATTTGGCATCAAAAAGGTATTGAAACCTGTGGCCATTTGCGATGATGTGCAAATTTTCCAGAACGGCAAGGAAGCCTTTGATGCCCTTAAGGAAAGGACAGAGCACGAACAGAGCATCCCCGAGGTGATTTTTTTGGACATCAACATGCCCATCATGGACGGTTGGGACTTTCTGGAAGAATTGATAGGCCTGGACATCAAGGAGCGCATTATCATCAACATGATCACCTCTTCCATTGATCCCCTTGACTACCAAAAGTGGAACGAGTTCAAGGACAAGTGTCCACATACCCTCAATTTTAAGAACAAGCCCATATTCAAAATTGAGACCAGCGATTTGGACAACATCGATATGGCCTCATAAGCAGATAATTCGTTATTTTTGGGACTGCAAAAAGGTCAATTTCTTTTTGGCTCTACTTATAACAAATACGTGGCACCTTGAAACACATCCTCTTTTTTACAGTCCTGCTCCTATTCTTATCCTGTGAGACCAAAACACAGAACAAGGAAACCTCATACCAGACCATTTACGAAGCATCGGGTGAGAAAGAGACCGCCACCTATGCAGAAACCATCGATTTCTACATAAGATTGGCGCGTGACTTTCCACAGATAAACATACATACCATTGGAAAAACGGACAGTGGGCAACCTTTGCACATGGTGACCTTCAATCCGGATGGGGACTTCAATTTTGAGAATATCAGAAAAGAAAAATCGATCATCCTCATCAACAACGGCATACACCCTGGGGAAAGCGATGGCATCGATGCCACCATGATGCTCTACAGGGACCTGGCCACCAAGAATGTACCGGCACCGGAAAAAACGGTATTGGTCACCATACCCATCTACAACATTGGAGGGGCACTCAATAGGAACTCGACCACCAGGGCCAACCAAAATGGGCCTTTGGAATATGGCTTCCGGGGAAATGCCCTCAACTATGACCTGAACAGGGACTTCATCAAAATGGACTCCAAGAACGCCAAGACCTTCGCGGACATCTTCCATTTGGTAAAGCCCGATGTATTCATAGACAACCATGTGAGCAATGGTGCCGATTACCAATACATACTGACCCATTTGTTCACCCAGCACAACAAATTGGGCGGAGATCTTGGGGAATATCTCTACAATTCTTTCATGCCCGGTATAGAAAAATCGTTGGCGGAAAAAGATTGGGACATTACGCCCTATGTCAACGTTTTCAACATGCCTCCAGAATTCGGGTTTAGCCAATTTATAGACCATCCCAGATATTCCACTGGCTATACCACACTTTGGAGCACCTTGGGACTGATGGTGGAAACCCACATGCTGAAACCTTACAAACAAAGGGTGGATGGCACATACGAGATCATGGAAAGCTTGATCGCCGTGGTGGAAAAAGAACATGAAAACATAAAGAACCTGCGCAAGGAGACCTTGGAAAAAAACTTGGACCTTGCCGAATATTACCTGAACTGGCAGGTGGACACCACGCAAAGTTCCACACTCCAGTTTAAAGGATACGAAGCAGAACGGTTTACGAGCGAGGTGACCGGACTTCCACGGTTAAAATATGACCGAACAAGACCCTTCACCAAAGAAGTGGTATATCAGGACCAATATTACCCCACCGACACTGTTCCCGTTCCCGATGCCTACATCATAAGGCAAAGCCAACAAAAGGTGATGGAGAGATTGGATGCCAACAAGATCCAATATTTCAAATTGGACAAGGACACTACGCTCACCGTGGAGACCTACACCATATTGGAATACGATACCCGAAACACTCCATATGAGGGCCATTACCTGCACTACAATACCAAAGTTGAAAAAACGACCAAAAAAGTCACTTTTAAACCAGGAGATTTTGTAGTCCCCACCCGTCAACCGGGCATAAGGTACCTTTTGGAAACCTTGGAACCACATGCCGTGGACTCCTTTTTCAACTGGAACTTCTTTGACACCTTCCTTCAGCAGAAAGAAGGTTTTTCGCCCTATGTCTTTGAAGATGTTGCCTTGGAGATGCTACAGAAAGATTCCATTCTGCGCCAAAATTTTGAGACCAAAAAGAAACTGGACCTCAATTTTGCGAACAACTGGTACGCACAACTGGATTGGATTTTCCAACGTTCCGTGCATCTGGAGGAAGCCTATCTCTCCTACCCCGTGTACAGGGTGGCAAAGGGCAGTGAGGCTTCTGGCATATTGGCTAGGAAATAAATGGATCGTCAAACAATATCCTGATATTGTTGTATGAATTTTTAAGGGCCTTCGCTGCTTTTTCAGGGCCTTTCCATTTCACCTTTTTGATACCTTCGGCCTTCTCGGCGACCAATTTCCCATTGTAGTCAGTGGACATCAAAAACCAATGGGTCTGTTTCAATTGGTATTCCCCATTCCGTTTGAAAACATGGTAGGTGGTGCGCAGAAATTTTTCAATCACCAAGCCTTTCACCCCGGTCTCCTCTTCTACTTCACGGATAGCGGCATTTTCAATGGATTCCCCTTTGTCCACCTTTCCCTTGGGCAGGTCCCATTTTCCATTTCGATGGATGAAAAGCACCTTTCCCTTTGGGTTCACCACGAAACCACCACCTGCGACCACCACAGGTATCTTGTGCATGAAAAGTTTGAGTATCCTATCCCCATCCGGATGGTACAGGTAGGCCTTTTTCAATTTTTTTTTGGACAAAAGCTCAATGGCCTCCATTATGGAATCCCCATCCATGGAGAACAGGTTGCCGTTGGACTTTTCTGGGCGCTCGTTTGTTAAGATCAGTGGGGACTCATTAACAAAAACTTCATACATTTGCGCAATGGTTTTAGATAAGGGAATTGCTAAAAAGACAGCAGAGCTGCTTTTACAAATTAATGCAATAAAGTTGGAACCCGAAAATCCCTTTACATGGGCATCTGGGTGGAAATCCCCAATTTATTGCGACAACAGGATTATGCTCTCCTACCCGGAAATCCGGAATTTTGTGAGAGAGGAAATGGCCAAACAAGTGGAAAACCTCTACGGAAAGCCCGACGTCATCGCCGGTGTGGCCACAGGTGCCATCGGAATAGGTATTTTGGTGGCCGAAGCCTTAGGACTTCCCTTCATCTATGTGAGGCCCGAACCCAAATCCCATGGGCGTCAAAACCAAATTGAAGGCCAATTTGAATCCGGCCAATCCGTTGTGGTCATCGAAGACCTCATCAGCACCGGAAAAAGTAGCCTCAATGCCGTTAAGGCCCTTAAAGACCAAAATGCCAAAGTGAAGGGCATGTTGGCCATATTCACTTATGGCTTCCCTGTGGCCACCACCAATTTTGAACAGGAAGGTGTGGAACTGCACACCCTCTCCGACTACGAACACTTGGTGGAACAGGCCTCCGAGACCCATTACATCAAAGAATCACAACTGAAGACCCTGTTGGAGTGGAGATCCAATCCACAGGAATGGAAATAAACGAACACCATGCACATAGAGACCTCCAAAAAGAAAGTATCCAAGAACGATAAGGACATATTTGACTTCCTCACGGACATCAAAAACTTTGAGACCCTGATGCCAGACAACATCGACAAGTTTGAGGTTCTGGATGAAAACACCTTCAAATTTGCCCTAAAGGGCATGCCGGAAATCGTTCTTAGGTTGAAGGAGCAAAGCCCCAACAACAAAGTGGTCTTGGGCGCTGCCAGTGATAAACTGCCCTTTACCCTGACTGCGGACATTACCTCTTTGGGTGAAAATGAAAGTGAGGTCGGATTGAGTTTCGAAGGTCAGTTCAATGCCATGATGGCCATGATGATCAAATCGCCCATCACCAATTTCATGGAGACCCTTTCCAAAAACTTGGGCAAAATGTAATAGAAGTTGAAGGCAGATCAGTGACATCTGACAGTGTTTCATTCAAGTTCAAACATCAAGTTCAAAAAAGGGAAGTGCCAAGTCCCTGAAACCAAACAACAATTCAGTAGAGCAAAGTCACCTCCTTCAGGTCAAATTCCTTGAAGATTCGATCTTCAAGTTCCACAACGAGCTTGCCCGTGGATGATACCCCACGGATGAATCCCATGAACAGTTCGCCATCGGCATCGGTAAAAGTGGAAGGTTTGTCCTTCCTGAACAGATGTTTTTCATAGCTTGGCAAAAGTTGGGCCATCGTTTTCCCTTCCATAACATCCAAATGCCCCTGTAATTTTTCCAGGATTTGGTTCAGAAGTCCGTCCAGATCATAAAAATGGCCAGTAATGGATTTTAGGGAGGCCGCCCTGTCCAGATTTTCAAAACGTTCTTGGTTCACGTTCAGCCCAATCCCAATGATCGAATGTTGCACCCACTGCCCTTTTAGGGCATTCTCGATCAAAATGCCGCAGATTTTAAAGGAACCTGACATAATGTCGTTGGGCCATTTCACCTTCAAATTGGGTATTTCATACGCCTCCAAAGCATCGCAGACCGCTAATGACACCCCTATGTTCAACAAAAACTGCTGCTCTGCCCGCAACGAATCAAAGCACTTTAAAACACTGAATGTCAAATTTTTACCTCCTTCAGATTCCCAAGCAGAACCCATCTGTCCCCTACCCTTAAGTTGTTTGGTGGCCACTATGGTAGTGTAATCTTCCAATGGGCCGGAAGACTGTAACAGTTCCTTTAAGAATACGTTCGTGGAATCCGTGGCATCAAGTTTGATTATCCGAGTATGTTCTCCCAATGTGGTACGCCTTATCGATTTGTTAAAAACTAAGGCTAAGAAAACAAAAAAAATATAACTTTGTAAAAACTAAAATTTTTGAATGCAGAAAACGAAAGCCAGCGCAGATGAACTGATTGCCTTGATTTTGCACGGGATAGAAGACGTAAAGGGGGTTGATATCAATCTACTGGACCTAAGGGAAATCGAAAACACAGTTTGTGACTACTTCATAATCTGCAACGGTACTTCCAACACGCATGTCAATGCAATTGTTTCCTCTATCCAAAAAACCGTAAGCAAGGCCATCCAAGACAAGCCTTGGCACATTGAAGGTTCCGAAAACGCAGAATGGGTATTGATGGACTATGTAAATGTGGTGGTTCATGTATTTCAAAAACACATCAGGGAATTCTACGACATTGAAGGACTTTGGGGAGATGCCAAGGTAACGATGGTGGAGAGCAGCTACAATTCTTAAAAAAAATGGCAAAAGAAAACAATCCAAATACCCCTAAGAAACCCCGTTTCAGTTCGTGGTGGATATACGGCGTGGTCATCGCCCTGATCATAGGCTTCCAGTTCTTTGGAGGAAGTAGTTTCTCCAGTACCGAGAAAACCACGACTTCAGAACTACAGGAATTTTTACGCAATGGTGACATCTCCAAGATCGTCATCATCACTAATACCCGACAGGCCAAGGTGTATCTCACCGAAGAGGCCCTCAACAAAGATGTGCACAAGGGTGTGGCCAAAAAACCCCTTTTCCCTTCCTCCAGTTTAATGCCACAGTATATCCTGGACTATGGGGACCTACAGATTTTCCAGAACGAGATCACGGAGATCAAGAAAGAGAACAACCTGGACACCATTGTGGAATTCGACACCGAATCCAATGTCCTGGGCGATCTATTGCTGTCCTTGTTACCTTTTGCGCTGATTATTGCCATTTGGATCTATTTGATGCGTAGGATGTCAGGAGGTGCCGGGGGAGGTGCCGGAGGACAGATCTTCAACATCGGAAAATCCAAGGCCAAACTATTTGATGAAAAGACCGATACCCGCACATCCTTTAAGGATGTGGCTGGATTGGAGGGTGCCAAGGAAGAAGTGCAAGAGATTGTGGAATTCCTTAAAAACCCTGATAAATACACCTCTCTCGGAGGAAAAATACCCAAGGGAGCCCTTTTGGTAGGACCTCCGGGAACAGGTAAGACCCTTTTGGCCAAGGCCGTGGCCGGAGAGGCCAAAGTGCCCTTCTTCTCACTGTCCGGTTCCGATTTCGTGGAAATGTTCGTGGGTGTTGGTGCCTCTAGGGTACGTGACCTCTTCAAACAGGCCAAGGACAAGTCACCTGCCATCATCTTCATTGATGAGATAGATGCCATTGGACGTGCCAGGGGCAAGAACAACTTTACAGGCTCCAACGATGAGCGCGAGAACACCTTGAACCAATTGCTCACCGAGATGGATGGTTTCGGAACCAATACCAACGTCATCGTATTGGCCGCCACCAACCGTGCCGATGTATTGGACAAAGCCTTGATGCGTGCCGGACGTTTTGACCGTCAGATTTATGTGGACCTTCCCGATCTAAACGAAAGAAAAGAGATTTTTGAGGTGCACTTGCGCCCCATCAAGACCGCGGAGACATTGGACTTGGACTTTTTGGCCAAACAGACCCCAGGTTTCTCAGGTGCTGACATCGCCAACGTATGTAACGAGGCTGCCCTTATTGCTGCCCGTAAAGAGAAAAAGGCGGTGACCAAGCAGGATTTCCTCGACGCCGTGGACAGGATTGTCGGTGGTTTGGAGAAAAAGAACAAAATCATTACCCCCGAAGAGAAAAAGACCATTGCATACCACGAAGCCGGTCACGCCACCGTAAGCTGGATGTTGGAGCATGCCGCACCTTTGGTGAAGGTCACCATAGTTCCACGCGGACAATCGTTGGGAGCAGCTTGGTACCTACCCGAAGAGCGCTTGATCGTTCGTCCGGAACAGATGTTGGACGAAATGTGTGCCACCATGGGAGGAAGGGCCGCTGAGAAGGTCATCTTCGATAAGATTTCCACAGGAGCTTTGAGCGATTTGGAAAAAGTGACCAAACAGGCCAGGGCCATGGTCACCATATATGGTCTCAACGACAAACTGGGGAACATTACCTATTACGATTCATCCGGCCAGAACGAATATGGGTTTACCAAGCCATATAGCGAGGAGACCGCCCAACGGATCGATCAGGAAATTTCCAAAATGATAGAAGAGCAATACCAAAGAGCCATTAAATTATTGGCCGACAATAAGGACAAACTTACCGAGCTTGCTGACAGGCTTTTGGAAAAAGAAGTTATCTTTAAGGACGATTTGGAAAAGATTTTTGGCAGAAGGCCTTTTGAAAAAGAGGAGGAGAAACTGGAACCTGCCGATAAGCTGGACGATCAATAGCGTTCAAACTGAAATAGGAAAAATGCACTCGATACGTTAAATGGGAGTTTTTAAGAAGATTTTCGGAGGAGGAAAAAAGGTTTCCAAGGAAACTTTGGAAACCCGTGGAGACCATATGCCCGATCTGAAAATTCCCATTGACGAAAAGTTTACGATCTATTTCAAGAAAAACGGGGGCAAGTTCATCTATTGCGAGGATTTTTCAGAAATATCCGAAGCGTTGAAAAATATCATTTCGGAGAACGACTGGCAAAACCATATGCTTTACTCCCTCAATCCCAGACTGGAGAGCCGCTTTGCCTCAGAAAAACTTGAATTTACCGACAAAAGGCAGGAAAGTGATATTTTCTTCACCACCTGCGAACACCTTGTCGCCCACAACGGCTCCATTTTGGTGTGCTCCAACCAGATCAAGGAAAAGAAATTGGACGAACTCCCCTCCAACTTGATCGTGTTTGCCACCACCAGTCAGTTGGTGGACTCCATCAGCGGGGCACTCAAGATCATCAAGGAAAAATATAGAAAAGATATTCCCAACAATATCACCACACTAAAGCATTTTCAACCCACACCGGAGAACAAGGACGATTTCCTTTCCTATGGAAGTGCCTCAAAAAATGTCTATCTTTTACTCCTGGAAGACTACTAGTACATGAAAGAAATTTTAAGGCGCTCCATAACGGGGGTCATCTATGTGGTGCTTCTCTTGGGAGCGGTTTTTTTAAGTTCGGATGCCTTTGACTTCCTCTTCATGGCTTTTGGACTGGCTTGCCTGTACGAATTCAAACGGATCGTAAAGCTTAAGGGATACTATATCTTTATAGCCTATCTGGCGTTGTGGTGGATATTCATTTATCTTGTTCGGGACGGTGCACTGGTTACCCTTCTCATGCTACTGACCATAACGGTGGACTTGGCGCTTCTCGCCTTTCTTTTCTCCAAAAGACCAAGAGAGTTCACTGAGCTCCAAAAATTCATCATTGCCGTTTTCTACATTGGTGGCGGATGTATCTTCCTGACTATGATCCCCTATAAGGATGATGCCTTTGCCCAATTTTTGATCATGGGTATCTTTATCCTGATCTGGGTCAACGATACTTTTGCCTATTTGGTGGGGAGGGCCTTGGGCAGAACAAAATTGTTCCCTGCAGTTTCCCCAAAAAAAACCATTGAAGGTTCTGTAGGAGGTCTTATTTTTGCACTGGTGGCCGCATACATCCTATCTTGGTACGAAACCAAACTTAGTTTAATGGAATGGATGGCAATGGCCACCCTGATCGTGGTTGCGGGAAGCCTTGGCGATTTATTGGAATCCAAATTCAAACGTATGGCGGGAGTGAAGGACAGTGGTGCCATCCTTCCCGGTCATGGTGGGGTTTGGGACCGATTGGACAGCTTGGTGTTTGCTTCACCATTTGCATATTTGATACTTAATATTTTCTCCTATGTTTCATAAAGAGGGTCAAAAAATAGTCATTTTTACTTTTTTTCTTGTGGTCGCCGCCATATTCGCCGCACAGTATTTGATAGATGTGGAATGGGCCCGGTTCACCATACAGATTGCCGCCCTTTTTATCCTGATCGCCATCCTCCAGTTTTTCAGGAACCCCAAAAGACCCGTGACACCCAACTTTGATGAGATCTTGGCACCTGTGGACGGCAAGGTCGTGGTCATAGAGGAAGTGGACGAACCTGAATATTTTAAGGAACGGAGAAGACAGGTCTCCATTTTCATGTCACCCGTAAACGTGCATGTCACCCGATACCCAGCCAGCGGGACCGTAACCTATTCCAAATACCATCCTGGGAAATATTTGGTGGCCTGGCACCCCAAATCCAGTACCGAGAACGAACGTACCACTGTAGTTCTACATACCCCTAAATTCGGCGAGATCGGGTACCGACAGATTGCCGGTGCCATGGCGAGGCGTATTGTCAATTATGCGGAAGAGGGCGAACAAGTAACGCAGGGTGAAGATGCCGGCTTCATCAAGTTTGGATCAAGGGTAGATCTTTTATTGCCCTTGAATTGCAACATCACCGTAAAACTGAACCAAAAAGTGACCGGGGCCAAAACCTGTATTGCATCTGTAAGAAGAGAAGATGATTGACGAAGCTTTACATAAAAAATTTGATGAGGCAGTGGCCTTTGTAAACGACTACACCGAGCCCTTGCCCGCGGATCTTCTATTGAAACTGTATGCCTACTTCAAGATTGCCAACCGAAATTTTGACAATCCAGGCAGCAGGACACCATTGATCAATGCCTTTAAGGCCAATGCATTGTTTCAAGCAAAGAACATGGGCCGAAAAGAGGCCATGGAAAAATACATTGAACTTGTCAATTCGGAAATAAGGACACTTTAAGACGCCAAATTGGTCGCCTCATATGGCCTTTCAAAATAGGTGAAATAGACCCCACCAAAAATGGTGATCAAAAAATAGATTGCCACTGAATAACTGGCCATTGGCAAAAAAGAATCGATCCCGAACCAATCCTTGGTGAAGAAAATCAAGGCCAGCCCCGCCACTCCCCGGAACACTTCGATCCAGACAGCATATTTTTTTCGGTCCATCAAGGTCGTGTACCCATAGACCCCGACAAAAACAAAGCCCCCGAACAGCAAAAGTCCATCAAAACCTATATTGGAATAGTTGTAGAACATAAAGAGCATCAGAACTGTGGTCAATATTAATTGGAACAATGCATATGCCTTGAGCGAGTTGGATGCTTCAGGCCTGTATTTCTCGAAATTATAGACATCCTCAATGATTTCCACCGGATGGGATTCCTTCACATCCGCAGGTCGCCACCCAGTGGGCATGAACCAAATCCTCAGTTTGTCCCAATAACTCTTGGTCCGCCATGCATCCTTCATAAGTCGCCACAAATGCTGAAAATTGATGATGATGGGATTCCACGTGTTGGCAGGTTTCAAGACACCATATTGGGGCGGTACCTCATCCAACTCCTCCTGGAATGTTCCGAACATCCTGTCCCAAATGCAAAATATCTGCCCTAGGTTCTTGTCGATGTATTCCTTGTTGATGGCATGATGAACCCGATGCTGCGAAGGGGTAACGATCACGTACTCCAACCATCCCATTTTTCCGATATGTTGGGTATGGTACCAAAACTGGGCAAAAAGATGGATGGGCGCCAAAACAGCGATGACCTCATGCGGAACTCCAAGAAGAGCAGCAGGGATCAACAGCAGCGCATAATAGCCCAAAAGATTGGAAATGGGCTGCCGAAGGGCACAGGCCAGATTGAATTCTTCACTGCTGTGGTGAATGACATGCTGGTTCCAGAAAAAATTGATGTGGTGGCTGAGCCGATGGTTCCAATACCCCGCAAAATCAAGCACTATGAAGGCCACCACCCAGACCAGCCAACTTGCCTTGATCTCGGTAAGCGCCAAATGTTCCAATAAAAATGGATAGCTGACCAAGACGAGTACAAGCCCCAAAGAATCTTTTACCACATTGGTCAATCCAGAGCTGAGGCTGCTCACGGTATCCATCAAGTTGTGCTTCTGGTTTTTCACAAAACGGCCGTAGAGCACTTCGAAAAGTACCAGACCTATAAAAAAGGGAGTGGCATATAACAATGCCGTTGCATACGATTCCATTCCAAAAGTTTAAAATTTTACTCGCTGCAAGTATGGGGCTGTGCACCATGAAGTTACTCCAAATTTTTGAATAATTGGATATCGTTGGCATCGGTCAGGTCCGGAATGTGTTCCAAACGTGGAATACAGAGCACACTTTGTGGGTCGTCCACCACCAAATTGCCTACAGCCTTGGGCAACTCCTTCTCGTCCCGGACCGGATCTAGGGGACAATTTTGCAAATAGGGATAGATGTCCGTGCCGTAAAAACTGAAAATGTTCATACTCACCCTGAGTTCCCCTGTATCATCCATATAATTGGGAATCTCCTGTGCGGACGGTTTTTCAATAATTTTCTTCAAAAAACCATCTTCGGAAATATCCATGACCGCAAATTTCGAGATACGCTCGTCCGTAAACTCAAATCCGGAACTGGCATAGCTGATAAGTGCATTGGCTGCTTTTCTTTCACCCCTCAAATCTTTGAGGGCCCCTACGGAATACAAATTGTCCCCGTTGCAGACCGTGAAAGTGGAATTTTTGAGCACTGGATATTGGTCCAAACATTGCTGAAGTGCATCCGCCGTGCCCAAGGGCTTTTCCCTTTCCCCGGGGACTTGTTGAATGGCTATGAACACCTGCAGTCCAGATGGCAAACCACCTTCGTCCACTAGGTTTTTGAAAGCCTTATTCCCAGGACTGGTGATCAAATAGAGGTTTTCATAACCCGCCTCCTTGGCATTCCTGACCAGATAAAACAAAAAAGGCTTTCCGTTTTTTCCAACGGGAATAAGGCTTTTATGCGGAATGTGATCCATCACACCCTTGTTTTCCCGATCTGATGACAGACTTCTTTTCATTCGGGACGAAGCCCCTCCTACCATGATCACCAAACTATTGTTTTCCATCTTCGTTATGCTGTTATTTCAACTTCGTACACTGCTTTGGCACCGGCATTCAGAAACGCTTCCCGTACTTTTTCCTTGACATCGCCAGTGACCATGGCCACCATACAGCCACCACCGCCAGAACCTATGGTTTTTGCCCCAATGGCCCCTGCCCTTCTGGCTGCTTCCATCATCCGCACCATTTCAGCGGGAGTATTCTGGATCTGTTCCTGAAGGATTTTTTGGTGACTGTTCATCAAATCCCCCAATTTTTGAAGGTCGGGCAGTTCCTTTTGCAACTCCTCCTTGGCTTCGAGGGTGATTTGATAGTTATGGATGGCCGCATACCAATGGTCCTGAAATTCATTGGGAACCGATTCCAGGTATTTTTGATAATCGCCCAACACAGATTCCTTCAAAACAAATTCGGGATGGCTCCTTTTCACGGCATCGACCGCGTTTTGGGCATAGACACGGGCATTCTTGAGCACTTCGAGGGTCTTTTTGGCCAAGCCCGATTCCGCCACCAGCAATTGTCCCATGTTCCCCACCAACCGTTCACTTTTTCCACTTTCTGTATCGATGTAGAGCAAACCGCGCTGCGCAATGGTATATTGGTCCATCAATCCGCCTGGGGAATCGAAGAAAACTACTTCGGCTTCATAGGCCCATCTACCTACTTGAAAATCGGTTGTTTCATCCAATTTAACATTGATGGCCACCAAAAAACGAATCCAGGCCACCAACAAGGCCGAGGAACTGGAAAGACCTGCATTTACCGGAATATTCCCCGAGATTTCGACGGTATAGCCTTGCCTGTAACGAAACCCTTCATTCTTCAAAACGGCCATGGCCGAACGGAAAAAATCACCGGGCCGGACATTTTTTAGGTCATCGTCCAAGGCAATGAAGTCTTCTTCTCCCAGATCAAGGAGTTTCAGAACAAATTTTCCTTCGGCATTGGGCCGGGCCGTTATGTTGATATATCGATCTATGGCACCTGCAATTACCGGAAGTCCCAAATAATCTTGATGGTCCCCATAAAAGCAGATACGTGCCGGAACTTGTATTTGAATCATGTGATGGTCAGCTTATAATGTCCAAGGGCACGGTTTCTTTCCAGCTGCCCCTTGTAAAATCAGGAAAGGGTTGTGGAGCGCCCCCACTGGCCACGGAGCGTTCACTCAATGGCGAAACGGCACTCCAGAGACAACCTTCATAGACGTTTTGGTCCAAGGGAAGTCCTTTTTGGAGGCATTCCACGATACGATAGACCATAATCCCATCCATTCCGCCATGTCCACTGCCCTTGGCAGCTTCATTCAACCTTTTGTATAGTGGGTGATCGTATTTCTCATATAATTTTTCCAATTGCTCGCCCTGCACCCAAGAATGATGGTCCTTGGTCAACCCCTCAACGCCTCCTTCAAGTGCGACACGGGTCGGAAATCCGGCCAATGTACCTTTGGTACCCTGGATCAAGTTCAATCTGGAATAGGGTCTGGGACTGGTTTCGTCCCATTGCACCATAATGGTCCTTCCCAAATTCGTTTTGATGATGGAAGTGTTCAAATCCCCACCCTTGAACTCCAATTGGTTCCATTTATGGTCTTTTGGATAGTTCTTTTCCGCATAGAGCTCCCGGCCCCTTGATGGGGTGGAGAAGGAAACTAGACTGCCAAAGGTATCCTCTCCTCGGGCCAAATTCATGTATTGGGCAACAGGTCCCAAGCCGTGGGTCGGATATAGGTTCCCATTTCTTTTGGCATAATGATGGGTGCGCCAAGAACCGGTTCCCCTTTCCTGTTCTTCCATCTGCCACCGCAATTCATGGATATAGGCGGCCTCACCATGTAAAATCTCACCGATCACCCCTTGCCGGCACATGTTCAAAAACATGAGTTCATCACGACTGTAGTTCACGTTTTCCAACATCATACAATGTTTTTGGGTACGCTCACTGGTGTCCACAATGTCCCACATTTCCTGGATGGTCAATGCGATGGGAACCTCCACAAAGGCATGGGCACCCTGCTCCATGGCTCCGATGGCCATAGGGGCATGGTTCACCCAGTTGGTGGCAATGAAGACCACATCTGGCCGTACCTCCTGCAACATTTTTCGCCATTGGTTTTCATCCCCCCAATATTGCGCTATGTTTTTATGCTTGTTTGACCCGCCTGCTTCTTTTACCCACTGCGTCTTTTCCTTTACTAAATCTTCGTAGAGGTCACAAATGGCAACAACTTCCGTACCTTCCAAGGCTGCAAAGAACTTGGCGTGAGTACCTCCCCTGGCCCCTACCCCTATGAAGGCGGCACGGACCTTGGCAATCTTTGGAGCGGAAAAACCGCCCATATAGGCTGATGAAATGGGTCTTTCGGATGCTGCACGCAAATAATTGGGTGCAATCGCCACAGCTGCAGCCGTTAAGGAAGTTTTTTGAATAAAACTTCTTCTATTGAGGTTTTTCATGGGCAATAAAGGGTGTTGGTTCTAATCCATTCCAAAGTAAAAAAAATAAAAAGGGAAGCTGGCTTCCCTTTTCAAAAATCGTACAAATAACCAAAGGTTATTGTAAACTGGCCAAGCTTTTTTCCAAAGTCTCTATCTTGGCCTCGGCATCGGCAGCTTTTTTTCGTTCGATGGCCACCACCTGTTCAGGCGCATTGTTCACAAAGCGTTCGTTGCTCAATTTCCCTTGCACCGATTTCAAAAAGCCTTTAGTATAATTAAGTTCTTCCTTGATTTTTGCAATCTCCGCCTCCACATCGATGGCCCCACTGATGGGAATGAAATACTCGTTGCTCTTCACCCTAAAGGTCAGTGCACCATCCAAACTGGCGTTTGCAACCTCAAATTTGGACAGGTTCCCCAACTTCCGAATAATGGCATCCATTTGATTGTCCACTCCTTCCGTGTTCATCATGAAAAGTTCCAAGGCATCTTTTTGGGGAATGCTCTTTTCCTTTCGGATGGTCCTTATACCAGAGATCACCTCGGCAGCGAAATCAAATCCGTTGATGAGTGTTATATCCACTTTACCAGGTTTTGGCCATTGGGACACAATCAACGCTTCTTCCGGGGTTCGCTCCGCAATGTGTTGCCAGACTTCTTCGGTCAAAAATGGCATGAATGGGTGCAGCAGCTTCAAATTTTCTTCAAATAGCTGTATGACCGCATCAAATGTTGCCCTATCGATGGGCTTCTGGTAATCCGGTTTCACAATTTCCAACAACCAGGAACAGAAATCGTCCCATACCAATTTATAGATGGCCATCAGGGCATCGGAAATGCGATATTTGGAAAAATGGTCCTCTATTTCCACCAACGTTTGGTCAAACTTGGCCCTGTACCAATCCACTCCTACTTTTGCTGCTTCAGGTTGTGGAATATCGGCAACCTCCCATCCTCTTATCAACCGGAAAGCGTTCCAAATCTTGTTGGCAAAGTTGGAACCTTGTTGGCAAAGTGCCTCATCGAACAACAGATCGTTGCCCGCGGCTGAGCTCAAGAGCAGTCCCACACGAACGCCGTCGGCCCCAAAATCCTCGATTAATTTTAACGCATCGGGCGAATTTCCCAACGATTTGGACATTTTCCTGCGTTGTTTGTCCCGAACCAATCCGGTCAGGTATACATTTTCAAATGGTCGTTTTCCGCGGTACTCATATCCGGCCATGATCATACGGGCCACCCAGAAAAACAAGATATCGGGGCCAGTGACCAGATCGTTGGTCGGGTAATAATAGTCCACCTCTTCATTGTCCGGTTCCAAAATGCCACCAAACACGCTGATGGGCCACAGCCATGAGGAAAACCAAGTGTCGAGTACGTCTGGGTCCTGGCGTAGGTCCGATTGTTGGACTGCTGGATTTTTGGATTGCGCTAGTTTAAGTGCTTCTTCAGGCGTTTCAGCAACCACAAAATCATCCTTCCCATCGCCATAATAGTAAGCCGGAATCTGCTGTCCCCACCACAACTGGCGCGAAATGTTCCAATCACGGATATTTTCCATCCAATGGCGATAAGTGTTGTCAAATTTGGATGGATATAGTTTGATATCATTCGTTTCCAGCACACCTTCGAGGGCCGGTTTGGCCAATTCTTCCATTTTCAGGAACCATTGATCGGATAGTCGGGGCTCAATGACCGCTTTGGTCCGTTCCGAAGTGCCCACTTTGTTCATGTGCTGCTCCACTTTGACCAAATAGCCTTTTTCTTCCAACTCCTTCGCAATTTCCTTTCGGACCACAAAACGATCCTTTCCTTCGTAGTGAAGTCCAAAGGAGTTGAGGCTCGCATCTTCATTGAAAATATCGATGACCTCCAAATTGTGTTTGTCCCCAAGGTTTTTATCATTCTCATCGTGGGCCGGGGTCACTTTAAGGCACCCGGTCCCGAATTCCATATCCACATAGTCATCCTCAATGATGGGAATCACACGACCACAGATGGGCACAATGGCCTTTTTGCCGCGGAGGTGATGATATCTTTCGTCATTGGGGTTGATGCATATCGCGGTATCACCCAAAATGGTCTCCGGGCGGGTGGTCGCAATGGTCACTTTTTCGTCGGAACCTTCTATGGTATAGGCCAAATAATACAGATTTCCCTGTCTTTCCTCATAGATGACCTCTTCATCGGACAAGGTGGTCTTGGCCTCTGGATCCCAATTCACCATTCGGTACCCCCTGTAAACCAACCCTTTATTGTACAAATCCACAAAAACTTTGATTACCGAGGCTGACATATCGTCATCCATGGTGAACTTGGTTCGGTCCCAATCACAAGAACAACCTAACTTTTTCAACTGCTGAAGAATAACACCACCATACTGGTTTGTCCAGTCCCAGGCATGTTTTAGGAATTCATCCCTGGATAGGTTGGCTTTGTTGATGCCCTCATCCTTTAATTTGGCGACCACTTTGGCCTCCGTGGCAATGGAAGCGTGGTCCATTCCTGGCACCCAACAGGCATTTTTGCCCAAAAGTCTTGCTCTTCGTATCAAAACATCTTGGATGGTATTGTTGAGCATATGTCCCATGTGCAGTACCCCGGTCACGTTTGGTGGGGGAATCACGATGGTATAGGGCTCCCTTTCATCTGGTTTTGAACTAAAATATCCATGCTCCGTCCAGTAGGCATACCAGTGCCCTTCAACCCTTTGGGGTTCATATTTTGATGGAATCTCCATTTTTCGGTACAGTTTTTGTTAAATGGCTATGGATTGGTCTTTATTGAAGGGAAACACAATGTTAATTTAATGCAATTCTCCTGATGGAAGCCAATCCAGAAATACGAAACAAAAATAAGTAACGTTATTACATAACAAAAGAATTTTGGATGCAGGTGACAAAACATCTACATTTGAAATTCACCCAAAAACCAAAAATGATGAAAAAAACTGTACTCATGCTGTTTGTCGGGCTTCTATCTTTAGGGATATATGCCCAGGAAACTGCTAAGATTGAATTTAAGAGCGAGACCATCGATTACGGTGAAATTGAAAAGGGAAGCGACGGTGTCCGGGTATTTGAATTTACCAATACCGGGAATGTTCCATTGGTGATCAGCAGCGTAAAATCAAGCTGTGGTTGCACCATCCCCAAAAAGCCTGAAGAACCTATCATGCCTGGAAAAACTGGGAAGATAGAGGTGAAATATGATACCAACAGGGTAGGCCCCATCAGAAAGGCCATTACGGTGACCTCGAATGCGGACACTCCTACCAAGGTTCTAAAAATAAAAGGGAATGTAAACGGCCCAGGAGCTAAGTAAGTAAAAAGAAAATTATGACCCTATCCCCGGAAAGCGATTGTTTTTCGGGGATTTTTTTAGTCATCATCGAAGACCTTCTTGAGCACAAAGGAGAACATGAGGTCCTTGTTGTATCTCTCGATATGAACTTTGATGCGCTTACCTTCTTTTTCGTTCATCATTTTGAGGATTTCCTGTAGCTTATATCGGTGGATGCTCTTTCCATTGACGGCCAAAATAACATCCCCCTCACGCAGTCCGGCCTCTGCAGCTGGGCTTCCGGCCCTAATACCAGACACAATGATCTCCGGCACCAAACTGAGCCTGGTCTTGTTCTCCAATAGGATTTGGACATTCCCAAAGGTAGAGTCGTCATCTTTTACAATTCCGCCGGACCCGGCAATACTTTCGGCAATGTACCGCAGTCCGTTGTGCTGGAGTTGAATTCCTGCCAGATTGTATTGAAAAGGCTCTTTAAAGTTACCGTTCTTTTTTAGGGTGACCAATCCGCGAGTATAATCAAAGATAATGTTGAACCGTTTTAGGATTTCCCCTCCCACACTGCCATTACGGTCGCCCAGATTTTCCAATGCGGCAAAGGATTCCCAATACGGAAAGGCCACTTTGGCTTCCTTCAATTCAAACCCTCCTATTTTGACCCCATTTATTTTGCTCCGTTTTCCAAAAATATCCCCGCTGAGTCCCCTACCCAGATGATCCTCATAGTTTTTTTCCGGTATATCCAGTCCCTTCTCTGGTTCTTGGAACAGCCACAGGGCATCACTACTACCTGTGTCCACGAGCAGTTTGACGGGAATATTGGCCGTGTCCTTCATCAGTACCGTTCCTTCCATATAGGCCTTGTTGCCCTGAATGATAATGGGAAGTGTCTGTGAATTCTTTTTTTCTTTGTGTTTGTACAGCTGAGGGTTGTGGAGTTTTATGGTGCGCGAACCATAATTCACCTCCATGATAAAATCCTTGAAGAGGTCATAGCCCATTATTCCATGGACCGGTATCCCCAAAGAGGTGGAAAAATTGATTTCCCTGTCCAATACCACATAAAGGTCTTGAGAAAAATTCCGCACATCCCCAAGTCGAAAGATGTTGGATTTTGAACTAAGTGCTTTCATAGGTTCCCCAGTCCCAAGGCCTCTGATGGTGACTTCGGACACATTGTTGATGGGTATGGAATCGGATTGGGAAAGGTTGAACAGGATAGGTTTGCTGACCCCAGAGTCCAAAATGAAGGTAAGCTCGGCCCCATTGATCTCCACAGGGATGATGATGAGATTGTTGATCAGCTCAAACTTGATTTTCTCGAACTTTTGTCCTTTGGGCAAGAAATATCCCTGCGCCAAAACCAACAAGGGCACCATCACAAGAAACACAAAAAAAGCAAGTTTTTTTCCCAACATTCTTAATTCTAGTCGATTGTACATATTAAATATACAAAATAAGACGATTCGTTTACCTTATTTTAACATTTTGGACAACAGATAAATAAACCTGCAATGTGTTGTTTTCAAATGCTGGTTTTCCCATTTTTGCCTAAAATTTAGCACATGCCAAGTATCTCCGAAAAAGGAAGGCAAATGCCTGCCTCCCCGATCCGAAAATTGGTCCCCTATGCCGAAGCTGCAAAGAAGAGAGGGATCCACGTCATCCACCTGAATATAGGTCAACCTGACATCAAGACCCCGAAAGTGGCTTTGGATGCTGTCCGGAACCATAAAATTGAGGTTTTGGCCTACAGCATGACCGAAGGTTCGGAAACCTATCGGGAAAAGATAGCGGCCTATTATGAAAAAAAGGACATCCGCGTCACCGCCAAGGACATTATCGTGACCACGGGAGGCTCGGAAGCCCTTTCCTTTGCCATGGGAACCATCATGGATGCCGAGGACGAGATCATCATCCCGGAACCCTTTTATGCCAACTACAATGGTTTTGCCACTGCAGCAGGAGTAAAGGTGGTGCCCATTGCCTCTTCCATCGATACCAATTTTGCCCTCCCCCCCATCGCTGAATTCGAAAAACTCATCACCCCACAGACGAAGGCCATCCTGATCTGTAATCCAGGGAACCCTACAGGATACCTTTATAGTAAGGAAGAAATAGAACAACTGGCCACCTTGGTGAAGAAGCACGACCTTTTCCTTATTGCGGACGAGGTCTATCGCGAGTTCACCTATGAAGGAAGACAACACTATTCCATTTTGCAGGTCAATGGCCTAGAAGAACACGCCATTGTGGTGGATTCCGTTTCCAAAAGGTACAGCATGTGCGGGGCACGCATCGGATGTATCGTTTCCAAGAACAGGGAAGTCATCCAGACCGCATTGAAATTTGCCCAAGCGAGGTTGTCCCCCCCTACTTTTGCCCAGATAGCCAGCGAGGCCGCATTGGAAACCCCCCAAGACTACTTTGATGATGTCATTGAAGAATATGTTTCCCGTAGAAACGTACTCATCTCCGAGCTCCAACAATTGGAAGGTGTAAAAGTGGCCGTGCCGCAAGGCGCTTTTTATTGTGTGGTGGAATTGCCCATTGCCGATGCCGATGATTTTGCGCAGTGGTTGTTGGAAAAATTTGAACTGGACGGAAACACGGTCATGGTAGCCCCGGCAGCAGGCTTTTACGCCACTCCCGGATTGGGAAAAAACCAGATCAGGATTGCCTATGTCCTGAAAAAAGAGCAACTTGTAAAGGCCGTCCACATTTTGGGCAGGGCCTTAAAGGAGTACAACACCAAGTGACCATACAGGAGAACATATCCCTCAAGAGCTACAATACCTTTGGTATTGATGTAAAGGCACGCTTTTTTGTGGAGATAACCGGATTGGCACAGCTACAAAAGGTACTGGAGCTGACGGCATATCCCAAAAGGTTCATCATCAGTGGAGGAAGCAATATGTTGCTCACCAAGGACATTGATGCCCTTGTGATGCACATCGCCCTGAAGGGCATCTCCATCACCGAAGAAAATGGGGAAACCGTTGAAATCAAGGCCATGGCCGGTGAAAATTGGCACAATCTGGTCATGTGGAGCTTGGACAGGGGGTATGGCGGGCTGGAAAATCTATCCCTTATCCCTGGCAATGTGGGGACTGCACCCATACAGAACATTGGCGCTTATGGTGTGGAACTGAAAGACATCTTTGTAAGCTGCACCGCAATGGATGTGGAAACCGGTGAATTGGTCGCTTTCGATAAGGAAAATTGTGAATTTGGGTACAGGGATTCCATTTTTAAGAACGGGGCCAAGAACAAATACATTATCACCTCCGTAAACCTCAGATTGACCAAAAAAGACCACGTGCTGCACACAGGTTATGGCGCCATTGAGGAAGAGCTCAAGAACAATGGCATCGTGTACCCCACTATCAGGGACATTTCCAATGCAGTGATAGCCATTCGACAAAGCAAATTGCCCGACCCCAAGGAACTGGGCAACAGCGGTAGTTTTTTCAAAAACCCCGTGATCTCGAAAAAAAAGTTCGACAAGTTCATCAAGTCACATCCCAAAGCCCCTTTTTATGAACTGGATGATGATCAGTACAAAATACCGGCAGGATGGCTCATAGAGCAGAGCGGGTTCAAGGGAAAGCGTTTCGGGGATGCCGGGGTGCATGAAAAACAGGCCCTTGTGTTGGTGAATTATGGAAACGCCACCGGGAAAGAAATCCTGCAACTGGCCGAGAACATACAAAAGGAAGTACAGAAAAACTTTGGGATAAACATCCATCCCGAAGTGAACATCATAAAATAACCCCCGCATTGAAACCAATAACGGGGGTTATACCAAACCAAACTAACCAAAATTGTATATATCGTATAGGGTTTTTACCCCTTTTTCTTGCTCAATCCAACGCTAACAAGTAATGCTTTTTCTACCTTAGCGTTGTAGTATGTACGATATAAATCCTATTTTAGATTTTTTGTCCCAAAAAAAATACCCAAAGCATCGTAAATGAGCACATTGATTGAGAAACACATTGTTTCACTACTGGCAGAAAAGGATGATAGGGCCATTGCCCTACTGTATGAAAACTATGGGGATACGCTTTATGGGGTGGCCCACAAAGTGGTCAAGGACGATGATCTTGCCCAAGATGTGCTCCAAGAAAGTTTCATCAAAATCTGGAAAAAAGCCGACTCTTACGATGCCTCAAAAGCCAAGCTGTTCACTTGGTTGTTCCGCATTACCAGGAACACGGCCATCGACAAACTGCGAAGTGTGAACAATAAAGCGAGCAAGGAAGTCCAAATCGACGTTTCAGACGTATATAATCTTGGAGTGAGTGGCATTAGCCCCGAGCATCTGGACATCCAAGAAAACTTGGATAAGATAGAACCCAAGTACAGAATAGTTTTGGAAGCCCTATTTTTTGAGGGAATGACGCAACAAGAGGCAAGTGAGGAACTGGATATCCCCTTGGGCACCATCAAATCCAGACTGAAAATCGGACTTAGGGAACTTGGAAAGATCTACGGCACAACAATGGCCTTGCTCATCGTTTTAAATCTATTGTCATGAAAGAAAAAGTTAAAATATTTCTAGAATCCGACTCACTGGAAAAATACCTATTGGGACACACTTCAAAAGAAGAATCCCAACAAGTGGAAAGGTACATCGCCATGTATCCCGAAGTGAGGGAAACCTATGATGAGCTCCAGAAAAATCTGGAAACCTTTGCAAAAATGTATGCAAGGAAAACCCCTGAGGGCCTTAAGGAAATCATCTTGAGCAGTGCCCGTAAGGAAAGAATGGTCAGCAGAAGCTTCTTCAGGTATGCCATTGCCGCCAGCGTGGCAATAATGGTCTTTGCGGGAGCATCCCTGTTCTTCTGGAACCAGAACAAAAACCTTCAAGAGGAAAATGCCCTGGTCACCAACAAGATCAAATACTTGGAGGACGACATGAAGAACCAACTGGAAGACATGAGAAACCAGTTTATCGTCCTCAACAACCCCGATACCAAGAAATATCAGGTCAATGGTAAAAAAGAGGGCAAGGAACTCAAGGCCATCGCCTATATCAACCCGGTAAAGAAACTTTCTTACATCAATGTGAGCAATGTTCCCCAGCTACCTGAGAACAAATGCTTCCAGATGTGGGCCGAGGTGAACGGGGAACTGGTGAACTTGGGGGTGATCAAGCAGTTCAATGAAAAGGACAAGCTCCTTGCACTTCCTTATGCCGACAAGGCCATAGGCTATATCACCATTGAGCCAGAAGGCGGGAACACTTCGCCCACCGTGGAGAACATCGTTGCCAACATCACATATTGATAGCCCAAAGCAACCCTTTTATTCAGGTATTTTGTACCTTTGCATAAAAGTTGGATTATGAAGTTAGCACTATTGACCATTGGTCTGCTGGCACTTGCATTCGCTGGGATAGCCATCAAGATTTGGGGCAAAAAAGACGGGAAGTTCGCAGGCACCTGTGCCAGCGAAAGCCCTTTTCTCAATAAAGAAGGTGAGGCTTGTGGATTTTGCGGGAAAATGCCCGACGAACAGGAATGTAAAAGAGACTCAGTACCCGGATTGCAATAATCCCATCAATATAATATTCTAGGCAAAGCCATATTTTTGGAAAAAACCGACGATTCCATCAAAAACATTATAAAGAAGGCAAAGGAAGGAAACCAAATTGCCTTCAGCACACTCTTGGATACGTTTTGGAACGATGTGTACGGTTTTCAATTGCTCCGCACCAAAAATGAGAACGATGCGGAGGACATCACCATTCGCACTTTTTCCCGCGCATTCGACAAAATAGACACCTACGATGATGCCTACGAATTCAAGACTTGGCTCATCGCCATCTCCAAAAACCTGCATGTGGACCTCATCCGGAAGCGGAAAAGAAGCCTTTTGGACGAAATGGAATCCCAAGGGGATGCCGTAAAAAAAGTTCTTGACGAAACCCCCACGGTGGAGGACCGCTTGATCACGGAACAGAACCTTGCCGATTTGCTGTTGGACATCAAAAAATTGAAGCCCCACTACCAAGAGGTCATCAACCTTCGCTATTTCAACGAATTGAGCTATGCCGCCATTGCCAAGGAACTCAACGAACCGGTAAACAATGTCAAGGTAAAATTGCTCCGCGCCAAAAAACTCCTGGCCGAGATCATCAAAAAAAAGTGAGCCGTTCCAACGACTCCATTTTCCTTCCCAGTTTCGTATCTTTGTAAATCAAATTTCTTTGTATGAGCACAAGTGTTGCGGAAAACGTACAGCCTCCCAAAGGAAAGCCCAAATGGCTCAGGGTAAAGCTTCCCACGGGAAAAAAATATACCCAGCTCAGGGGGCTTGTGGACAAGTACGACCTCCACACCATATGCACCTCCGGGAGTTGCCCCAATATGGGCGAATGCTGGGGAGAGGGCACGGCCACCTTTATGATTTTGGGCAACATCTGTACCCGCTCCTGTGGATTTTGCGGGGTGAAGACGGGAAGACCGGAAAGCGTGGACTGGGCAGAACCCGAAAAAGTGGCGCGGTCCATCAAGATCATGAACATCAAACATGCCGTGCTTACCTCTGTGGACAGGGACGACCTAAAAGATATGGGATCCATCATCTGGGCAGAGACCGTAAAAGCGGTACGAAGGATGAACCCGGAAACCACTTTGGAAACATTGATTCCTGATTTTCAGGGAATTGAATCCCACTTGGACCGAATACTCGAAGTGGCTCCAGAGGTCATTTCGCACAACATGGAAACTGTGAAGCGACTCACCCGTGAAGTACGTATACAGGCTAAATATGAAAGAAGCCTCGAGGTATTGAACTACCTGAAAAAGAACGGGGCCAATCGCACCAAATCGGGTATTATGCTGGGCTTGGGGGAAGAGGAACATGAAGTGATCACCACCATGGAAGACCTCAGAAGAGCGGATGTGGACGTGGTCACCATTGGCCAATATTTGCAGCCCTCCAAAAAACACCTGCCCGTAAAACAGTTCATCCTGCCCGAGCAGTTTAAAAAATATGAGGAAATTGGACTGGAAATGGGCTTCAGACATGTGGAGAGCGGGGCTTTGGTCCGCTCATCCTACAAAGCGCACAAGCACATTCACTAGTCCTTAACCTTCCCCTATCCCATCATGAAAATCATCAGAATAGGTATTAACGGCTTTGGACGTATCGGCAGGACCCTTTTCAGGCTCCTCGAAAAACACCCGAACATTCAGGTGGTGGCCATCAACGACCTTGCCGATGCCAAAACCTTGGCCCATTTGCTGAAATACGACAGCATACATGGCACCTTCGATGCGGATATCCGTTCAGAGGGCAACTCCATCATCGCAAATGGCCGACAGGTACAGGTATTGAACCAAAACCACCCCAAAGAAATAGACTGGAAGAGCCTTGAAGTGGACCTCGTTGTGGAAGCGACCGGAAAATTCAAGAAAAGGGAGCAATTACAGCATCACTTGACCAATGGGGCCAAAAAAGTGATCCTTTCCGTACCCCCAGAAGACGACTCCATCAAAATGGTAGTGTTAGGAGTGAATGAATCACACATAGAGGCAGAAGACCACATCATCTCCAATGCCTCCTGTACTACCAACAATGCCGCCCCCATGATCAAGGTCATCAACGAACTATGTGGGATAGAACAGGCCTATATCACCACGATACATTCCTTTACCTCGGACCAAAACCTCCACGATGCCCCGCACCGGGACCTCAGAAGGGCCAGGGCAGCATCGCAATCCATCATCCCTACGACCACCGGAGCAGCAAAGGCACTGACGGGTATTTTCCCCGAACTGTCCAATGTCATCGGTGGATGCGGCATAAGAATACCCGTTCCCAATGGTTCACTTACCGATATCACCTTTAATGTGAAAAGGGAAACATCCATTGCCGAAATAAATGCTACCTTTAAGGACTATGCCGAAAATGAGTTAAAAAACATACTGCATTACACCGAAGACCCCATTGTTTCCATCGACATAAACAATAGTTATCATTCTTGTACGTTTGATTCATTGATGACCTCCGTGATAGGCAAAATGGTAAAGATTATCGGATGGTATGACAATGAAACTGGATATTGCTCCAGAATTATCGATTTAATAGCTTTGCTTATAAAGAAAGACTACGTTTGACCTCAGGTTTGCAACACAAATGGATGGGCGTAAAAACGCTTCTTATATTGTGCATTATGATATGCACGCAAGCATCTTTTGGTCAAAACGATACCAGCTCCACCAGTAAGATACAGTCCATTTTCGATAAGTTCATGGACTATAGGCACCAGAACAAAGTGGACAAGGCACTGGAAACCCTTGACGAGGCCGCCAATATTGCGGAAAGCAATGAAGATGCCAAATTACTGCTCGACATTTACCACCAATATTCACGCTTGTTCCTCGAAGAAGGTGATAGGGAAACCGCCCTTTTTTATTGGGACCGGGCCAATATCCTCCTCCGGGACATTTCCTATTCCTACGGGCAGGCCTTCCACCTCTATTTGGAAGCTGCACTACGTTTTGATGAAGGGAACAATTTCCAGTCCCTGAAATTGCTTGAAGAATCCAGAAAGCTCAGTAACAACAGGAACCTTGGCAACAACATACTTCTTTTGGAGGCGTACATCTACACCAACATCACCAACTATGAGAACGCCATCAAAAACCTGAACGCATTGATCGTCAACTCAGACGATAAGGAACGGGCCTACCTCGCCACCAAGGCCAATCTCCAATTGGCCAACATCAGTATCATCCTCAACGATCTGGACGAAGGCATTATCCACTCGAAGGCCACCTTGGAACTGGCCGAGAAACACGGGTTTTCCAAGGAAGTAAAAAACGCCTATGAGCAATTGTCCATCATCTATGAAAAAACAGGGCGCTACGATGAATCCCTGTTCTACAACAAGAAACTGGAACGCATAAAGGACTCCATTTTCAACATAGAAAAAGCCAAACTGGATATTGCCACCGCCGACAAGATCCGTTTTGAACACCAAATGATCGAACTGAACAAGCTACAGGCCAAAAATGAGGAACTGAGCGAATCCAAGAACCGTTCGGAAATCACCGCTATTTTGACATCGGCGTTTTTGACCATTATCTCCCTATTGGCCGTGTCCCTTTTCAGGAACAACCAGATCAAATTGAAGACGAACGATCTTCTGTACACCAAAAACAAAGAACTGGAGTTGGCCAGGGACGCCGCAGTTTCCGCCATGGAGGCCAAAACCAATTTCTTGTCCACCGTGACCCATGAACTCCGAACGCCACTCTATGCCGTGACCGGACTCACCCACCTGCTTTTGGAAGAAAACCCTTCGGAGCACCAAAAAGAACATTTGAAGTCGTTGAAATTCTCTGGGGAATACCTATTGAACTTCATCAATGACATCCTGCAGATCAACAAAATCGATGCCGACAAGTTGGAGCCTCTGAGCATAGAATTCAAATTGAACAAAGTGCTCACGGATGTTGTGGACTCACTCCAACAGAATGCCAACGAGAAAAAGACCAAGTTGATCCTGGATTATGACCCCAACATACCGACACAGCTTCTTGGAGACCCCATAAAACTTTCCCAGATATTCATGAACTTGGTGGGCAATGCCCTAAAATTTACCAAAAATGGCAAGGTAGAGGTCATCGCCAAACTGCTCAGAAAGGAAGAGGACCAAGTGAAACTGTATTTTGAGGTGAGGGACAACGGTATCGGGATTTCCGATGAACAGCAACAGCACATTTTTGACAGCTTTGAACAGGGATCCATCCAGATCAACCGCGAGTATGGGGGCACTGGTCTCGGCCTCACCATCGTTAAAAGTCTTTTGGGTCTATTTGGCAGTACCATCCATCTGGAAAGTGAACTGGGACATGGTAGCTCCTTCTTCTTTGAAATGGACCTAAAATGTGACAGCAAGGCCTTGGACGAACTGGCCTTTGAACTGAATCCGGAAGAATTTGATTTCAGCGGGCTACATGTTTTGGTTGTTGAGGACAACAAGATCAACCAGGTCATCACCAAAAAAATGCTCAACAAAAAAGAGATCAGCTGCGATATCGCCAACAATGGGAACGAGGCCATCGATTTGGCCAAGACCAACACCTACGATGCCATTTTGATGGACATCCACATGCCCGGCATAAGTGGTGAGGAAGCCACGCGTCAGATCAGAAAATTCAACCAGGACATCCCCATCATAGCCCTGACCGCCATTTCTTTGGATGACAGCTTGGAGAGTTTCTATCAAGCAGGCTGCAACGATGTGGTGACCAAACCTTTCAAGCCAGAGGTCTTCTACCAGAAAATCGGTGAGAACATCTTCAAGAGCAAAATGCAAGGGTCCATCCGCTCTATCTAAACCACATTTTTGACCATCTTTTCCAGTATGGCCCTATCCTTGGCATCAAAACTGTGGGCAATCTGCACATAAAAGAGATTTTTCAATCTACCTTCGAGCCTCACAAAATCTTTCTCCGTGGTCAATACCACTTCATGGTCTTTGAACTGTTGGATTTCTTTATCCGTGAAATGATGATGGTCCCCATACTCAAAATGTTCGAACTGGATTCCCATAGAGTTCAAATGCGTCACCAAAGGTTGTGGGGATGCTATTCCAGTGACCAAGGCGACCTGTTTCCCCTTCAGTTCCAACAATTCCATCCTTTGTTGCCCCCCATCGGTCACCTCGTTGTGGTATTCCAAAGTGGCAAAAAGCACTTTCTGATTGGCATTGGCCCTCAACCTCTTTGCAATTTGCTCCCGTTCGGCACTGGATAGACTGGCCGGACATTTGGTCACAATGATCACATCTGCCCTCTGGGCCTCTTTTTTGGCATCCCTCAAATTTCCTGTGGGCAAATACCAATCATCCACAAAGAGCGCACTGTGCATGGTAAGAAGGATGGAAAACGCAGGTTTCACCCGCCTGTGTTGAAAAGCATCGTCCAAGATGATCACTTCGGGTCTTACGTACTCTTCCAGTTGGGCTATGCCGTTTCGCCTGTCCGCATCCACAGCAACGGCCACTTCCGGAAACTTCTTTTTTAATTGATAGGGTTCATCCCCAAGGTCCAAAACCCCTGTGTGTGGTGTGGCCAATAAAAATCCTTCGGACTTTCTTTTGTATCCCCTGCTCAACACGGCCACCCTTTGGCCCTGTAGCATACGGATCAGATATTCCGTCATCGGGGTCTTGCCCGTGCCCCCAACACTCAGGTTGCCTACACAAATAGTGGGCGTTCCATAGGAAATGGAAGTAAATACCCCTACATCGTAGAGTGCATTTCTTAGGTGGACCACCAAGGCATAGATCAGGGAAAACGGGAATGCTATTTTACGGAGCAATTGCTGCATTGAACGAAAATATAATATTTTATCTTTAGGCGATTAAGAATTTTAAAATGACCGTACAGGACATCACAAAAATACTGGAAGAGCTCGCTCCCTTGGCACATGCCGAGGATTTTGACAACGTGGGACTATTGGTGGGAAACCCGAACATGCCCGTGAAGGGCGTGTTGGTGACGCTGGATACCCTTGAAAATGTAGTGGACGAAGCCATCGAGAAGCAATACAACATGATCGTGAGCTTCCACCCCATCATCTTCAGTGGCCTCAAAAAACTTACCGGGAGTACCTATGTGGAACGAGTGGTGATGAAGGCCGTTACCCACAACATCGCCATCTACAGCATGCACACTGCCCTGGACAATAGCATTATGGGGGTCAATGCGAAAATCTGCGAGGTTTTGGACATCAAACATCCTAAGATCCTCATTCCTAGAAAAGGTGCCATAAAAAAACTGACCACCTATGCCCCTTTGAAAGATGCCGAAAAGGTGAAAGATGCGCTTTTTGCCGTTGGGGCAGGTGAAATCGGCAAATACAGTAACTGCAGCTATAGTCTCGAGGGCACCGGGAGCTTCAAAGCGGGCAGCAATGCCAATCCTGCTGTGGGAAAAATTGGGGAGGTACATTTTGAAAAGGAAACGCAGATCAATGTGATCTATACTTTTGAAAAGGAAAAGAAAATATTGGAGGCCCTTTTTGAGGCCCATCCTTATGAAGAAGTGGCCCATGAAGTGGTCACCTTGGAAAACACCAACCAAGACATGGGCATGGGCATGGTAGGCACTTTGGAACATGAGATGAACGAAAGGGATTTTTTACTATTGGTCAAAGAGCGGATGGGGGCTTCTGTGGTGAGGCACACCCGGCTGTTGGGCAAAAAGGTCAGGAAAGTGGCCGTTCTGGGGGGCAGTGGTGCCTTTGCCATAGCTGCGGCAAAGCGTGCCGGGGCCGATGTTTTCATTACGGCCGACATTAAATACCACCAGTTTTTTGAAGCCGAGGACCAAATCGTCATCGCCGATATTGGGCACTTTGAAACTGAGCAGTTTACAAAAGATTTATTGGTTGATCATCTTACAAAAAAAATTCCTAATTTTGCAGTCGCTTTATCAGAGAGTATTACGAATCCCATCAAGTATCTATAAATTATATGGCGAACAAGAAAGAAAGCACCGTGGAGGAAAAATTGAGAGCTCTGTACGATTTGCAGCTTATCGATTCCAGGGTTGATGAAATACGCAACATAAGGGGCGAACTGCCTTTGGAAGTACAGGATTTGGAGGATGAGGTCCATGGCCTTAGGACTAGGTTGGACAAGTTGAAGACCGATCTTGAGACCATCAATTTTGAGATCACTGCCAAGAAAAACCTTATCGATGAGTCCAAAACACTTATCAAAAAATACAACGAGCAGCAAAAGAACGTCAGGAACAGCCGTGAGTTCAATTCGTTGACCAAGGAAGTGGAGTTCCAAGAACTGGAGATCCAACTGGCCGAAAAGAACATCAAGGAGTTCAAGGCGCAGATTGAGCAGAAAAAAGAGGTGATTGCCCAAACCAAGGACAAACTGACCGAGCGTGAGGGACACCTAAAGCATAAAAAAGGGGAATTGGACGCTATTTTGGCCGAAACCGAAAAAGAGGAAAAAGCCCTTTTGAAAAAATCAGAGGAATACGAGGACAAGATCGAGGACAGATTGGTACAAGCCTATAAAAGGATACGCCACAATGTGAAAAACGGTCTTGCTGTAGTTGCTGTGGAGCGTGGAGCCTCAGGAGGTTCTTTCTTCACCATCCCCCCACAAGTACAGGTAGAGATCGCTTCCCGCAAGAAGATCATCACCGATGAGCACAGTGGTAGGATTTTGGTCGACCCGCTTTTGGCCGAGGAAGAACAGGAAAAAATGCAAGAACTTTTCGCTAAGTTTTAATTGCATTCCACCAGATAAAAAAAAGCCACCCTTTGGGTGGCTTTTTTGTTGGTTTCTGTTTTGCTTTATTCCTCCCCCAGCAGTTCCAATATCTTGTCCTCCACTTCCTGGGAGTCCCATTTTTCTTCGATAAGGGACATTCCCATCACCTCCTTCATGATCTTTTCCTGCTGGTCCCCAATGGCCAATGCCTCCGCATAAGGTCTTTCGGAAAAAGTGACCCTACTATAGACCGGCACCCACTTCTCGGGATGTTTTGCCGCAAAATGCTTCTCTATCTTTTTTTGCAATAGAAATTTGGGGTCGGCCGTTTTACTGCTCATTTCCACAAAATTTCTGTAACTCAGCTCCGCAATCGCATCTGCATTGGGCTTGCGCTCTTTTTGATAGGTTGAAAAAATGGTATCCCAATCGTCCCCGTGGGATTCCATCAACTTATCGAGCCTATAAATGTCCTCAAAGCCAGCGTTCATGCCCTGTCCGTAAAAGGGTACAATCGCATGCGCGGAATCCCCGACCAGGGCCACTTTGTTCCAATAGGTCCACGGATAGCACTTCATGGTGACCATGGCACTTGTAGGGTTGTTGAAGAAATCCTTGGTCAGGTTCTCGATATCTTTTTGCACATTGGGGAAATATTCCTTGAAAAATACGCGGGCATCGTCTTCCGTTGCAATGCTCTCGAAAGACACTTTCCCTTCAAAAGGTAAAAAGAGGGTACAGGTGAAGCTGCCATCCACATTGGGCATGGCGATGAGCATAAACTGGCCTCTTGGCCATATGTGGAAGGAGTTTTTGTCCAATTTGTGGGTGCCGTCCTCATTGGCTGGAATGGTCAGTTCCTTATAGCCCACATCAATAAAATCTTGGGAATAATCGAACCTGCTCTGGCGCTGCATCTTATGCCTGACCCTTGAAAAGGCGCCATCGCATCCAAACACGAGGTCATACTGATATTCCTTCCATTCCCCTTTTTCGGATTCGCCCGTATATAGTCGTGCCGTGGGAAGGTCAATGTCCCATACTTTTTCATTGAAGCGGAACTCGGTACCTTCCTCTTCCGCCAAATCGATCATGCGCTTGTTCAGGATCCCTCGGGAAATGGACCAAATGGCCTCCCCTTCCTTACCATATTTCTGAAAATACACCGGCTTGTCGTTCACGTGCATGGCACGCTTGTCCAAAGGAATCGCTATTTCCTTGATTTTTGCCTCAAGACCTACTTGTTCCAAGGAGCGCCATCCCCTATTGCTCATGGCCAGGTTGATGGATCGACCCGAAAATTTGATGGTCCTGATATCGGGTCTCCTGTCAAAAACCGTGACGGAGTGTCCTTTTTTTCGAAGATAAATTGCCAAGAGCGAGCCCACCAATCCGGAACCGATGATGGCGATATTTTTGGGAGTCTGTGCCATAAATGCCCAACTGGGCCAATTCTAGTTAAGCTTCAAAAATACGGATTTTTCATTTGCGTTCCCTGCAACTTATGGCTTTATACAATTCTTGTCCAAGCCTATGAAAGGTTGATGGAATCCACCACGGCCATGTTTAAGAATTTTTAACATTCCTTGGAAATCCCTTTGCTCGGAGACCACCGTATATATAACAAATATCCCGCTTCGGCGTCCATATATATGAAAAAAGTCCTTCTCAAAAATTTGCGAAGGACTTTTTCCCTTTTAGTATTTATGGATTCTATTTCAAAATCTGATCCACAATGCCGTACTCAACAGATTCTTCGGCGCCCAGCCAGTAATCACGGTCAAAATCTTTCATGACCTTTTCAAACGACTGCCCACAGTTATCCGCCAAGATCCGGGCTCCCAGTTCCTTGGTCTTGATAATTTCCTTGGCCTGTATCTCGATGTTAGAGGCCTGTCCCCTTGCACCGCCACTGGGTTGGTGGATCATCACACGTGCGTGGGGCTGGATAAACCTTCTCCCCTTTTCGCCCACGGACAAAAGAATGGACCCCATGGAGGCAGCGAGTCCGCTACAAACGGTGGAAACCGGGCTTTTGATCTGCTTGATGGTGTCATAAATGGCAAAGCCCGAGGTCACATAACCTCCTGGGCTGTTGATGATCAATTGGATCTCCTTATGGTTTTGAAGATCCAAATAGAGCAAACGGTCTATGACGTGCTTGGCAGAATCATCATCCACTTGGCCCCATAAAAATATCTTGCGCTCATCGAGCAACTTCTCTTGGATCAATTCTTGAACCTTTCCTTTTTTTGAACTCATTTTTTAATTGTTGTGAACCTCAAAAATAATCAAATTCCAAGGAAATCTCGCCACAGGTTTGCCACAATGGTCGGTTTAGGAGCGTATCTCCACTTTTTGGGACACCACATCCTTTATCGGGATGACGAATTTACCCCTTTCTGTGACCAAAGTGAGGCTATTGTTGTCTATGGATTCTATGGTGCCCTCATCATCCCCGATCACAATGATGTCCCCTACCGCATAGGTTTTTCGGGTATAGAAAGACCTCAGGATATCCGCAATGATCTCCCTGGAACCAAGACCGACCCCCAGCGCAAAGGCCAAAAGGAAGGACCCCATGATCATGGTAATATTATTGGTGATGATGGTGGTGTCCACCCCCGCTTGGTTGAGTGCGGTGACGGACATAAAGATGACAATGACGTAGAACAATAGGTTGCTCACCAAGTGACTGCCTCCGAACTCCAGGGAATCGAACAGCCGCTTTACGGTATTCTTGACAAAGTTCCCAATGTAGAACCCGATCATGAGCAAGGCAAGTGCACTGAAGAAACGGGGCAGGTAATGCAACAGGTTACCAATCTCGACCGATATGATATGCCAATTGAGGATATCTGCGACCACGATCAAAAACACCAAGATCAAGAGCCATTTGACAAAGCCGAGGACAATCTTGGCCACATCGATCTTAAAATCACCTTTGCTTGTGAGCCCCATACCATTTATCCTATCATTAAGAAGGTTCACCTTGGCCAGTCTCAAGATCCTTCCCAACAGGAACAGGACTATTTTAATGACCAGCCATCCCAGTAGCATGATTACAATGGCCCCAATGATCTTGGGAAAAACCAATGCTATTTCCTTGCCCATGGCCGATAAGGAATCAAACGTAATGTTCGTCCAATTGTTGATTGTTTCCATAGTTGTTGTTTGTTTATATAGTGTTGTTGTTAGGTTCTCAGTTCTCTCCCAGTGTTCTAAAAAGTTTTCGCAAGGCACTTCCCAAATTGATGGAAAACAAAGAGGCCATGTCCATGATCAGCTTTGCGGCCGCTATGTCGTTCATTACCTTCTTTTTCATACCGGGTGGGGCCTCCCTTAGCGAGGCCTCCAACTCTTTGAACGGGTTTTTGTGTTGCTTTGCCATCTATTCCTGGGTATTGTAGATTTCCAATAATCTTTCCTTAGCTCTCTTCAACCGCATTTTCACGGCGCTCTCCCCTATATCCATCAACTCCACCATATCCTTTATGCTGGCACCGTCCTGATATTTCAAGAGCAATATGGACTTATCCTCGGCAGTGATCAACTCCAGGGCTTTTTTGAGTCTGTCCGCCTTCATTTCATATAAGCTTTCATCGGGAACATCTTCCGTAAGCTTATATTCCGTTTCTTCAACCTGTACGGATAGATCACGCATTTTCCGCTGCTTGTTCCGGTTGACATAGTTGACGCAAAAGTTATAGGTAAAAGAATAGAGCCATGTGGAAAACTTGGATTTTCCCTTGAACGTCCTCAGTTTAATGAAAAGTTGTAGAAAAACATCCTGGGTCAAATCCTCGGCTTCATCATCGGATTTTGCAAATCCATAGCATTTGTTGTACACCATCTTGGCATAACGATCGTACAACTTCTCGAACAATAAGGGATCATTGCTCGCAACAATCTGTTCCACTAATTCCTCATCCGACAGATGGGCATAAAGATCTTCTGCTTCCAAAAACGTTTTGTCGGGGTTACTTATGACGATTAGAAACAGTTTTTTAAAAAAAGTCACTCCGGGGTCGATTTAATTTGTGCCATCCTTCAAAAAGGGGCGCAAAAATAGGGGAATTTCAGGTATATTTGGTTAAAAACCAGATATGAAGACTGTTTACCTCGTTGGAATGTGCTCCCTGATCCTTTTGATAGGCTGCAAAACCGAAACCAAAAAAACGGAAGAGACTGTGGAACCTGAAAAAACCGTCCCCGAACTGGTGGCGGATGCGCATGGTTTCCAAAACTGGAAATCGGTGAAGGAGATCACCTTTACCTTCAATGTGGACAGGGATTCCATGCACTTTGAGCGCAGTTGGGCCTGGAGACCCAAACTGAACGAAGTGACCGCCATTTCCGGGCCGGACACCTTGGTCTACAATAAGGGGAGCATGGATTCCATTGCCTATAAGACCAATAGTGGGTTCATCAACGACCGGTACTGGCTTTTGGCCCCCTTCAACCTGATGTGGGATGCCAAAAACTATACTTATGAGCACACTCCCGAGGCCACTGCGCCCATAAGCGGGGAGCAGATGCAAAAACTGACCATTGTGTACAAGAACGAGGGCGGCTATACCCCGGGCGATGCCTATGACCTTTATTTTAAGGACGATCATATCATCCGGGAATGGGCGTATAGAAAATCCAACCAAGAGGAGCCCAATCTGGTCTCCACGTGGGAAGATTACGTGACTATTGAAGGACTGGAGCTGGCACAGCAGCACAACCGCCCCGAAGGTGGCACGAAATTGTACTTTTCCGGACTATCGGTCAGTATGGAATAGGCGTTTTGTTTTTGGGCCAACAGCGTCCAAACTATTTTTTAAGTTCCCCAAAAAACATAACGGATGACCCAATACATCCATATAAACAAGTTGTGCGTCGTACTGACTCAACCAGATGAAAATTGAATTTGACTACATATTAAAAGAAAACGGTTGGGCAATTGGAATGCTTAAATCAAGAGATTTTTCGACTGAATTTAATGCCTCATATCTTCACGATACTTTGAATTCGATAATCAATGCAATAATCGGACTTTTGACCGACCGAAAAAGGGTCGCGATTCCCTTCTATGACGAACCTGGAGAACACCAATTAGTGATTGAAAAAATTGATTCCAACAAAGTTTCGATTGAATTAAAATGGTATGAGGATTACGCAACTGAATATGTGATTGATACGGATAAATATGTATCACTGTTTAAAGGTGAAACAACTTTAAAAGGTTTCTTCTCTAACGCATTTGATTCAATAAAAAGAATATTAGACGAAAACGGAATTGAAGGATATAAAGAAAAGTGGAGGCACGAATTCCCAATTTCTGACTATAAAAAACTGACTGAATTAAAAACTACTGCCAATAATGGCTATTCGTAATTGCCTGTACGCAAGGATTGAAATCCAATTAATTGAGTAAAACAACAACTCTAAAAGATATCCGATGAAAAAAATAATTTTCTTTCTGTTTATTTCCGTATCCGTATTCTCCCAAAATTCAGCATATCAAGTCCACTCCTATCTGACAGAGGGCACAAAAGCGCCGAACACCCATTACATAGGGGAAGCTTGGTTGAATGCCATTATTCACGATGACAGCGAATTGGGCTATAACATCACAAAAGCAACCTTTAAGGCCAACTCCACTTTGGACTGGCACAAACATAGTTCTGCCCAGGTATTGATCATTGTAGAGGGAAATGCTTATTATCAGGAGAAGGGAAATGAGCCTGTAATCCTGAAAAAAGGGGATGTGATCAAATGTGGAAAAGATATCGAACACTGGCATTCCTCCACCAAATTTAGTGATGTAACGTATTTGGCTTTATATAGCGGAGAACAACCCACCACGTGGACTGAGGTTGTGACGCAAGAATACTATGACGGGGTGGCCGAAAAACTAAAAAATGATTGAACTTCAACAAAGTTCAACGGCAAGTCCTTTGAATTAAAATACTGGCGAACAATCACGGCTACAATTCATTGTAACCGTATTTCCCTTCAAAAATCCTGCAATGAACTATCTTTGATATCAAGCGGACACTATTCATTCTTCCAAATAGGTTCGAAAGAACTCAACACAAAGAATTTAACCACAACAAAAAGCGTAAAATCCGCACAAAAAAATGAGAAGATTTGGAATTTTAGCACCCCTTGTTATTGCTGTGATGGTATCGAGTTGTAATTCCGATAAGGCCAATACAAAAACCGAGGTCCAGGAACCAAAGGAGTTGGCCTCCGACACCCTTACCAAACATTTGAAGTCCTTTGACCCCAATCTGCCCACCATTGGCCTATTGATGTACAATGGAGTGCTCCAAAGCGAAGTAGTGGCCACATCCGATGTATTTGCCAAACCTATGGAGGATGGAACCCAAATCTTCAATGTCGTCACCATTGCCGAGACCAAAAACCCCATCACCACTGAAGAAGGGCTGAGACTTGTCCCTGATTATACATTTGAGAACGCCCCAAAACTGAAAGTACTGTTCGTGCCCAGTGCCTATGACATGTATGCCCAGGTCCACAACGATAAGATCGTAAATTTCATCAGTAAAAAGAACAAAGAAACCGAATATATGGTCAGCAATTGTGCCGGGGCACAGCTCATAGGGGCATCTGGGATTGCAGACGGGCATAAGATCGTTACCTGGATCGGTGGTGGTGAGCAGCTCCAAAAAGACTACCCCAACCTGAAAGTCGAGGATGACAGCTTGGTCACTTATGTGAAGGATGGCAAATTTCTGTCCTCCAACGGCAATTTGGCCAGCTACATATCCGCATTGGAACTCCTCGAAATCATGACGAGCCCAGAACACCGAAAGTTTGTGGAGAGCTACCTTTATCTTGACCGACTTCAAAATTGGGGCAAACCAGCGCCGTGAACATTGGCCAAGAAAACGAAACCATGACCAAAAAGCACCTCTCAAAAAAATAATTGAAAAAAAATGTCCACTTTGATCCATCCCGATTGTCATTGAAATATAAGACGAAGATTCATTAACCCTAAAAATCCAAAACAATGAAAGAGTTCATTCTTATTTTCAGGCACGAAAATGCAAACGGCAAGGTTTCCCCAGAGCAAATGCAGCAATGGATGAAGCAACAAATGGAATGGGTGGACAGCATTGCCGCCCAAAACAAATTTATTGGCGGTACTGGACTGCTCTTTGATGATGCCAAAGTGGTAGACCACAACAAGATGGTCACCAATGGCCCGTTCGGGGACATCAAGGAAACCCTGGGCGGATACATTACCGTTAGAGCGGAATCGGCGGACGAAGCTGCGGAGTTTGCGAAAGGAGCACCCGTTTTGCAAGGCGAGGGCAACACTGTGGAGGTACGGCAGATCATATCACATTAAAATGTAAAGCAAAGCCCCATAAATGGGGTTTTTTTATGGGCAAAACTGATATCATACCAAACCTGTTCAGGTCGGAATACGGGAAGATCGTGACCGTACTTTCCCGCTATTTTGGTATTGAACATATCGAAATTGCCGAAGACCTCACCAGCGAAACCTTTTTGATGGCCGTCGAAACCTGGCCCTACAAAGGCATTCCCGAAAATCCCACAGCTTGGCTATACACCGTGGCAAAGAACAAGGCCAAAAACCACCTCAACAGGAACAAGACATTCCGGGACAAAATCTTGAACGAGCTGAAAACAGGTGAAAAACCATGGGATAGATTGGAAATAGACCTATCCCACAAAAGCATCACCGACAGCCAATTGCAAATGCTCTTCACTATCTGTCACCCTTCCATTTCCCAAAAATCCCAGATCAGTTTGGCGTTGAGGGTATTGTGCGGGTTTGGGATTGACGAAATCGCCGATGCCTTTTTGACCACCAAAGAAACCATTACCAAACGACTGCAACGGGCAAAGGAAAAATTGCGTTTGGAGAACATCCGGATGGCCCTCCCGGATGATGGTCAACTACAAATGAGATTGGACACCGTTCTGCGGGCCATGTACCTGCTGTTCAGTGAAGGCTATTATTCCGAGAGCAACAATTCCCTGATACGAAAGGAACTGTGTCTGGAAGCCATGAATTTGGTGTACCTCCTACTTCAAAATGACCTTACGAACAACCATTCGAGCAATTCACTGATGTCCCTGATGTGTTTTCACGCCTCCCGATTGGACGCAAGACTATCGGAAAAGGGAGAAATCATTTTGTATCAGGACCAAGATGCGAGTCTTTGGGACAAAACGCTCATTGAAAAAGGGTTTCACTACCTACAGCAGGCCTCCAAATGGGAAGTGGTCTCCAAATATTACCTTGAGGCAAGCATAGCTTACTGGCATACCGTCAAACAAGACCACAAGGAAAAATGGGAGAGCATCTTAAAACTGTATGACCAACTCCTTACGATAGATACTACACCCGTTGGGGCCATGAACAGACTGATGGCACTGGCAAAAGTGAAAGGAAATGAACAGGCCCTGAAAGAAGCCGAGAAATTGAATTTGGAGGACAATCACTTTTTTTACGTACTTGTGAGTGAACTACATAGAGAGACGGATAGGGAAAAAGCACTATCTGCATTGAACAAGGCGTTGGAGCTTTGCAAGACCGAACCGGAGAAAATATTGATCAAGAGCAAAATCCAAAAGATGTAGGCGACACAGAAAAAGCCGAACACATAACTCCACTTCAAGAGGACCAGCCATGGAACAACGACTAAAAGCACTAAAAACAATCCACATCGGACAAATATTGGGAATAGCATTGGCTTACTTTTTTCTGGGAGACCTTGGATCCAGGGATTTTTTAAAAATACCCGAAACCGATGCCACCACCTTCCTTTATGTATTGATCCCCATGGCCGCCATTTTTGTGGGACAGCTCATGTATAGGCAACAATTGCAAAAGGTGGATACCAAGTTGCCCTTGGAAGAAAAATTGGCAACCTACCAAACCGCACTCATTATTCGATGGGCACTGATAGAAGGGGCCGCATTTTTGATTCTTTTTCTGAAACCAGAGCTTGTGGCACTAGGCCTCTTGCTCATCCTTTACCTGATTTTACTTAGACCTTCCGAAGATGGCATGAAAAGGGACTTTCAAGCGTTTGGCAAATAAAGACTGAAAAAACACTAACTTGAAGATGGTTATGTGTGACCATTCATCCAATCAAAAAACAGCTCCCAAATGAAATACGGCTTACTCTTTATGCTGGCCTGCGTATGGGTTTCCTGCAACTCCCCTAAAACAAAAGCCGAAACTGCTGAAATGGAAACCAAGGCCGATCAGGAGGATGGCCTTCAGATTGGAGATTATGTCGTTGAGACCTTCCAAGATTCCAAGGACAACCTCTGGTTGGGCAGGGATGACTATGGGGCGAGCAAATTTGATGGAACTATTTTTGCCCACTTCACCATCAATGAGGGTCTGAATTCCAACAACGTCCAATCCATTGTTGAAGACAAAGAAGGAATTATTTGGATTGGAACAAGAGTGGCCGAAAAGGACAACACAGATGTCAACAAACGGTTGGGAAAAGGCGGATTGAACAAATATGATGGTGAAAAGTTCATCCATTTTCCCGAAATTGAAGGACTGAACAACAGTGATGTCTTTACCCTGTACAAGGACAACGCTGACCAAATATGGATCAGCACAACGAGCAATGGGGTCTATGCATTTGAAAACAATAAATTTGTGCACTACGATGTTCCCAAATCGACCATGAGCTTTTTGAAGGACAAGGCCGAGAACCTATGTCTGGGCTGTGCAGGAGGGCTATACCGAATCCATCCAAACGGCGAACTAGGGAACATTCGGACAAACGGACCTTGGAAGTAAAAAACGGAATGAACAACGAACATACCGCAATTCGAACCACCTATTTCAGCATCATTGGAAATACCAGTTTGGCATTGATCAAAGGGCTGGCCGGATTCTTTGGAAATTCCTATGCGCTGATCGCAGATGCCATCGAGTCCACAACGGACATCTTCTCTTCCCTCCTTGTGCTGTTCGGACTCAAATATGCCAAACGGCCAGCGGACGAAAACCACCCCTACGGACATGGAAAAATAGAACCCCTGATCACCTTCTTGGTGGTTGCCTTTCTTGTCACCTCGGCGACGGTGATAGCCTACGAGAGCATCCAAAACATCCGGACCCCCCACAAAATCCCTAAACCTTGGACATTGCTCGTACTTGGCGGCATCATTCTGTGGAAGGAAATCTCATTCCGGATCGTCATAAAGAAGAGCAAGGAAACCAACAGTTCCTCCCTAAAGGCGGATGCCTGGCACCACCGAAGTGACGCCATAACCTCGGTAATGGCCTTTATCGGGATTTCGATTGCACTCCTGTTTGGCAAGGGGTATGAAACGGCAGACGACTGGGCGGCCCTTTTGGCGTCAGCCTTTATTCTCTACAACAGCTATCTGATTTTTAGACCTGCCCTAGGGGAAATCATGGACGAGCACCTATATGATGATCTTTTGGAAGAGATCAGGGAAGAATCCATCAAGGTCAAAGGTGTTGTCGGGACGGAAAAATGTTTTATCCGAAAAGCCGGAATGAAATACCATGTGGACCTGCATGCCATTGTGGATGCAGAGATTTCTGTAAAGGAAGGTCACTACATTGCCCATCAGCTCAAAGACCATTTGAGAAAAGAAATCCCCAATTTGGGACATGTTTTGATCCATATTGAACCGGACACCTGTACGGTAGAGGCCCCATCAGCCGATGGCAAAAATTAATTTAGCTTGCTACATATTTATGCCAATCATTTTCGCTTCTTACCGAGAAAAAAGGTGATTCCCATAACCAATAGGGCCATACACAACAACAGCATAAAACTATACTTCAACGAAGCACTTTCTGCAATGAACCCGAGAATGACAGGCCCCAACAAAAAACCAATATAACCCGACCCTGCAATAAAGGCAACTCCTTGGGAAGAGTCCACTCCCTTTACATTACCGCCTATTCGGAACAATTCGGGGACAATGACCGAAAATCCAAGGCCATTGAAAGCAAACCCAATAATGGACAATGTGGTGTGCTGCGTCAGTACCAACAAATAGCCCAAAGCGGCTATAAAGGCACCTAGCCCCACAATTTTTATGGGTCCAATTTTAGAACTGATCCCATCCCCAAGAAATCGGCCCAAGGTCATGGTTGTGGAAAATGCCAAGAATCCCATGCCAATCAGCATCTCGGGGGCCATGGTCATTTCTTTAAGGTAAAGCCCGCTCCAGTCAATAATGGCACCTTCGCTCCCAAAAGAAACAAAACCTATGATCCCCAACAGCAGCAAAGGCTTGAAAAGTTTAAGACTAAACGGTTCTTTCTCCACGGGAGCTGCAACGATGTGGATGTAATGTTTTCTAAAATAGAGGTTGAGGATAAACACCAGCACCACCGTAATGCCCATGTGCAGCACAGGGCTCCCAATAACAGGAATCAGAAAACTGCCCAATCCCACCAAAATACCACCCAGACTGAAAAAGCCGTGGGCCGCCGACATGAAATTTTGCTTGTCCTCTTTTTCGATCTCCGTGACCAAGGTGTTTATCGCAATATCAATAAAACCATTGCCCGCCCCAAATAGGTACAGTGCCGCCATCAACAAGTAATAATTGGGGGCCATGAGCGGCAACATGGCCGTAGCGGTAACCCCTACAACACCGATCCAAGAAGCCCTGCCCACACCAATTCGGTTGATGAGCTTGGATGCCATTGGAATAATGGTAAACACGCCAAGGGACAGACAAAACAAAGCAATTCCCAAGTCCGCTTTATCTATGCCCAACTTCTCTTTTACGGTGGGGATGTATATGGCCCAGGTACCAAACCAGATATTGATGCTGGTAAAAACCCATGCTGCTCCAAAATACCTTGGATTGGACAGAATCAATTTTAGGGACTTCATAAAGATAATCGGTTGGTTGGGTTCATATAAAGAGTGGTCAATGCTTATTTGTTCAGTATGCCTTGTTTCAAAATCTGCCCAAAACGGTACATATCTTCATAGGAGCAATAGAAGGGAGCCGGGGCCAAGCGTATCACATTGGGTTCCCGCCAATCGGTGATCACCCCCTGCTTCATCAAGTAATCAAACAAGGCCCTGCCCTCACCATGCAGAAACACGGAAAGTTGACAGCCCCTTTCTGCTGGGGTGATGATCTCAAAAGTGCTGTCCACCTGCTTGTCTATCTCATGGAGAATAAATTCCAGATAGGCCACGATGATTCGTTGTTTTTCGATCAAGGCATCCATCCCCACCTCATCGAACAGTTCCAAAGAGGCCAAATAGGGGGCCAATGACAGTATGGGCGGATTGCTCAACTGCCAAGCATCGGCAGAAGCAATGGGGTCGAACTCAGGCTTCATCAAAAAGCGGGTCTCCTTTTTGTTTCCCCACCATCCCTCAAAACGAGGGATATCTTCCTTGTCCAAATGTCGTTCATGGACAAAAATACCCGAGGCATTCCCAGGACCGCTGTTCATATATTTGTAGCTGCACCAAGCGGCAAAGTCCGCGCCCCAATCGTGCAACTGTAGCTTCACATTACCTACAGCATGTGCCAAATCCCAGCCCACAAAGGCTCCAGCGGCCTTTCCCGCTGCGGTGATGGCCTGCATGTCCAGCACTTGCCCGTTGTAGTAATTCACCCCACCCATCAGTACCAAAGCGAGTTCATCACCCACCTCATTGATCTTTGCAACGATGTCCTCCGTTCGCCAAGCATGTTCCCCATCCCTTTTCTTCACCTCAATGATGGCTTCCTTGGGGTCCCATCCATGGAAACGGGCCTGGCTTTGCAACATGTACTGGTCCGACGGAAAGGCCTTCTCCTCACAGATGATCTTGAACCGTTTTGCGGTCGGCCTATAGAAGGAAGCCATCAAAAGGTGCAGGTTCACGGTAAGCGTATTCATCACTGAAACCTCCTTGGGCCGTGCACCTACCACTTTTGCCAATCCTTTCGCCAATCGTTCATGATAGTCCCACCAAGGTTTTTCGGCATAAAAATGACCTTCCACCGCCAGTTCCCTCCAATCTTTCATCACCTCATCCACATACGCTTGGGTGCGCTTGGGCTGTAAACCGAGGGAATTTCCGGTGAAATAGATGACATCCCTGCCATTTACCTGCGGAAAGTGGAACCCTTGTCTGTATTTGGAAAGCTGGTCCGCTGCATCAAGTTGCTGTGCGAATTCCAGCGTATTTTGGAATGTCATGTGTTTTTGCTTTGCTTCAAAAATACGATTTGTGGGATTAAATCTGGCTTGGGAAGTCACTCCAACCGCATTTCGATGATATGTTTTTTAAATCCTACTTTTTCATAGGCCTTGATGGCAGGAAGATTATCGCTATAAACGGTCAACCGTATTTCCTTGAACCCTTTTTGGACCGACCACTGCTTCAATTCATCCACAATTTTCGCATTGATGCCCAACCCTCGGTATTCTGGGTCGGTGTACATGAACCCCAAATAGGCATACCAATCGTGGTCCAGATAGTGCCTCGCCTTCTTTGGGATGGCATAGCCGGACGCCACAAGCTTTCCATCAGCTTCGGCCACGACCACATGGGCTTCGGTATCCTGTACCATCTGGGCCAGGTCATAATAGCTTACGTGGCCTTCCTTGATGGTGACATCGAATGGGCGTTCCGCCCTAATGATCTCTTGTTCAAATTGCAGCAGTGTGGGCAGATCTTCCAAGGTGCCCCTCCTTATATGTATCGTTTTTGACATCATCTTCCAAATTCGTGAATCCATGTCGAATGTACTTCTTTTCCCTATTTTTGCGAAAACTTGACCATGCATTTCCTCTCCCCTTTGTTGGAAAGTTATATTGCCGACCATTCGGAACCGGAACCCGAACTGTTGCGGGAACTGACCCGCGAAACCCACCTCAAAGTAGTACAGCCCCGAATGATCACAGGGCATTTTCAGGGAAGGGTACTCAGTATGCTGTCCAAGATCATCGCCCCAAAATATATTTTGGAAATCGGGACCTACACGGGATATTCGGCGCTCTGCTTGGCCGAAGGATTGGAAAAAGGGGGGCAATTGCACACCATTGAGGTGAACGAAGAGCTACGACTGATCCAGCGGAAGTATTTTGACAGGAGCGGGTATGGTCCACAAATCATCCAACATACGGGCGATGCACTGAACTTGGTACCACAACTGGAACAGACTTTTGACTTGGTCTTTATTGATGCACAAAAGGTAAACTATGATGCCTATTTTGAGGCCGTGATCCAAAAAACAAGACCGGGCAGTGTCATTCTCTCCGACAATGTGCTATGGTCTGGCAAGGTGGTGGAACCCATTGAAAAATCCGACAAGGCCACTGCGGCCCTTCTGGCCTATAACCAAAAGCTCAAGGATGACCCGAGGGTAGAAACGGTATTATTGCCCATCAGGGATGGACTGACGCTGAGTAGGGTGTTATAAAGCGTTTGTATAGCGCATGGAACAGCCAACCGGACAGTAGGCCCACCACCGTTCCTACAATGATATCAATGGGAAAGTGGACACCGACGTAAATGCGGCTCATGGTAAAAAGAATGGGCCAAATGAAGAAAAGGAGGGCCCACTTCAGCTTTGCCCGCAAAAAAAGGTACATCAACATGGCAATGGAAAAGGAACTGGAGGCGTGCCCCGAGAAAAAGCTATAGTCTGTCGGGGTCTTCAATATCCGGATCAGGGTGTTGATCTCCTCCGTGTTATTAGGCCGTAACCGTGCCACTGAAATTTTGGTGAAATGGGTAATGGCAGTGACAAAAATTACCAATCCCAATACCGTCAAGAATTTATAAAGGGCATCCTTTTTGGGAAATTTCATATAGAGTAACACCAAAAAAAGAACGAAAAGGGGTGTCCATGTGGCAATATGGGTCACCGTGGACCAAAAAGCATCATATTTTTCAATGCCCAAACTGTTGAGATAGACAAAAGTATCCCGATCCCATTGGAGCAATTTTTCAAGCATGGATTATTTGGAGCTTCTTTTGATGGAGCCGGTCACTTCGTCCACATTCTTTTTCACCTCGTTCAGCTCATTGCGGATATCCTTGGTGAAATCGGTATCGATGCCCTGTTTTTCGGCACTTTTCTGAATCTCACGTTTGATATCGTCCGTGGCATCCCGCAACTGGCGCATTCCCTTGCCAAGTCCCTTGGCTATACTTGGAATTTTGTCGGCACCAAAGACCATCACCACTATGAATAGGATGAAAAATATCTCCGCACCGCTTATGAATAGAAAATACATACAACAAATATAATGAGAACTTGGTAGGAAAATAAAAAAAGCCCCGTGAAATCACGGGGCCCTAAATAGTTAAATTTTCGCTATTTTTCTCCTTTAATACTCTCCTTGAACTTATCAAAGTCTGACTTCTCGTCTTTCTTGGGCCAGGAGTTGTTGGTGGTATCGATATCGGCGGTTTCCAGTTTGGGGTCCACCACGATGCCCACCAATTCTTTCTGTGAAGCAACGACCCTTTTGACTTCGGCGTCGTTCTTTCTCCAGATTTCTGGAGGATAGGTCACATTTTCCTTGCTGCCATCGGCATAGGTATATTCCACGATCAATGGCATGGGAACACCTCCCGGCTTGTCAAAAGTGATCTCATAGAAATATTTGGGTTCCTTCACTTGAGACCTTTCGGCCTCGGTCATGTTGTCCATCATAAACTCCTTCAAGTTCTGTGAAGTCTCTGTTGGGGATTTTCCCTTCAGCTCAGGCATATAGTCCTCGCTATCCTCTTCTGCCAAGTACACCAATGGGGGAAGGTCGGCCTCGGTAAGATTCCTATCGGCCATATATTTCTCCATTTCTTTGGTAGGTTTGTTGGTCACATAGTATTTTTTGACCCCTTTGACCCCTATGTCCACATAATCAGTGGTGTAGAACCAAGCTCTCCAGAACCAATCCAAGTCCACTGCGGATGCGTCTTCCATGGTACGGAAGAAATCCTCAGGAGTGGGGTGCTTGAACATCCAACGTTGTGCGTAAGTCTTGAAGGCATGATCGAACAATTCCTTGCCCATTACCGTTTCCCTCAAGATGTTCAGTGCAGTAGCTGGTTTGGCATAAGCATTGGGTCCCAATTGGTACACGTTCTCGGGGTTGGACATGATGGGGGAGATAAAGTTTTGGTCACCACTCATGTAGGGCACAATGGCAGCTGGTTCACCCCTTTGGGATGGATATTTTCCGTTCGGGGCAATGATGTCCGGGTAGGTTTTTCCAAAATCCTGCTCTGCCAAGTACTGCATGAAGGTATCAAGACCCTCATCCATCCATCCCCACTGACGCTCGTCGGAGTTGACGATCATAGGGAAGAAGTTGTGTCCCACTTCGTGGATAATCACACTGATCATACCGTATTTCACCCTATCGGAATAGGTACCGTCCTCATTGGGGCGTCCATAGTTCCAGCAGATCATGGGGTATTCCATCCCTTGGTTCTTGGCATGTACGGAAATTGCCTTGTGGTAAGGGTAGTCAAACGTATGTTTTGAATAGGTCTGCAGGGTCTGAACCACGGCCTTGGTGGACATGTCTTCCCACAATGGGTTTCCTTCCTTGGGGTACATGGAAACGGCCATAACGTCCTTTCCGCCTATTTTGACGGCCTGCATGTCCCAAATGAACTTGCGCGAAGAGGCAAAGGCATAGTCCCTGACATTGGTCGCCTTGAACTTCCATGTTTTTTTATCCGTGGAAAAACCTTTTTCCGCAGCTTCCACTTCTTCTTGGGTCACAATGATCACCGGTTTGTCATACGACTTGGTGGCTTCCTTGTAACGTTTCATCATTTCTTTGGAGAACACATCCTCCCTGTTCTGCAATACCCCGGTGCCATCCAAAATATGGTCAGCAGGCACGGTGATGCTCACATCGTAGTTTCCAAAAGGCAGGGCAAACTCGCCACTTCCCCAAAACTGATGGTTTTGCCATCCTTCCACATCGCTATAGACTGCCATCCTAGGGAAGAACTGTGCGATCACATAAGCACGATTACCGTCCTTGGGGAAGTACTCATATCCAGAACGGGCCCTGTTTACGGTGTGATCGGGAATATTGTACCACCACTTGATGGAAAAGGAAATCTTCTCCCCGCTTTTAAGGGCTTGGGGAATGTTTACCCGCATCATGGTCTGGTTGATGGTGTAGGACAATGGCTTACCACTGGCATCCTTCACCCACTCGATGTTGAACCCTCCATCGAAAGGCTCACTGATATAGGTTTCGGTAAAATTGCCCGCAGTGTAGGCAATGTTCACACCATTACCGTCCCTCAATGGGGATTTGGAGTCTTTGGCACGTACGTTTTGATCCAACTGTACCCAAAGGAACTCCAGGTTGTCCGGTGAATTGTTGTGATAGGTGATGGTCTCCTCACCATAGAGTTTGGCATTTTTGTCGTCCAGTTCCACGTTCATGACATAATCTGCCTGTTGCTGGTAGTAGTCTGGTCCCGGAGCGCCCGAAGCCGAGCGATAGGTGTTGGGAGTGGAGAACTCCTCGTACAATTGTTTGAACCTACTTTGGTTGTAGTGTCCTGGCTCCCGTTCTTTTTTTGCCTCTCCTTCCTGCGCCATGGCCATGGCACCAAAAAGAAAGAGCAGGGATGCTACGTAATGTTTGATTCTGTTCATTTTCAATTTGATTTTATGAGGGTGAAAAATAACGCATTTTAACCAATTGTTAACAAAGCGTTATAAGTTTAACATTCCTTTATTATTGCTCTTCATCAGCACGAAACTCTTTTTGTTCCCCTTCCATTTCACATGGACCACGTTCTTCTGTTCGTCAAACAGGTCGGTGAGCACTTCGTTCTCCACAGTCATGGTCGTGATAGAGGATAGCTTTACTTTCGGAATTTCCAGATAGCAAATGACCACATCGTTATCGTACCGCTTTCCCAAGAAGTTGTATTGGGCCGCTTCCCCGTTGAATAGGACCAGAAATTTGGCCCGTAGGTACTTTTCAATGTATTCATCGGCCACCTTGGCCTCGTCCGGGGTGGCCAACTTGGCCTTGATGCCATAGCGTTCGGCCAAAAGGGCATCCAAGTCGTCTATAAAAATACGGGAAGTGATCTGAAACGCATCCTCCTCCTCGGCATAGACCATGTTGGTGACGCTCACATAGAATTTATGTGCGGTGGTGAAGGACAAAAAAAGGGCCATTGCCAAAGGCGAGACCAATACTTTTGCAATTTTCCGCTTCATCATGGTATATCTGACGTTATTATTAGGGCAATGTTACAGTTTTATAGGGTTATCTGCAATTTGTTTGCCAAAACAACTTTTTCAAGACATAAGAAACCAGACCAAGTACTATATGTCAGCTTATTACTTTGTTACTGAGTTATTGGTTATTGTGCTTGGTATTGGATGCTCGAGGTCAGTTCTTGGCTCTTGCTTCCTTTGTTTTTCGTCCATTTTCTCTGTTCTAGAACTTGGACTTGAATTTTTCGCCCCTTCGACTACGCTCAGGGTGACAGCTATGGTTGGCAATTCGACATCAGATATCCGACTTCTGACTCCCGGCTTCCAACACCACAAAACTTCAGTCCAAATTGTTGTTCTTACGGTAAGCACGGCTCTTCTCCACCATGAAGTCCCAAATTTTCAACTTGTCGTGGGTATCGACTGTTTGCTGGAACGTCTCGTCCACCTCACAGAAATACATAAAGTCGTCCAATTTTTCCATAGGAATCTTCAAGGTCATCACAAACAGGGAATCCACATAAAAATCCTGTACGCGTTGGGTCCTAGCGTAGGTATTGTCCACTTTCACCCGGTTCTTCAACATTTTGGTACGTCCGCTGATGGCATTGATGATGGGATTGAGCGACATTCCACCCCCTGCTCCGCCAACACCGCCGCCTGCCGTCATGGTCATGGACGATGCTTCCCGAAGCAACCGTTCACTTTGGGTCAGGGGCTTTACGTTTGCATTGGGCAGACCCAGGGCCGATGCACTCACATCCTTTTCCAAGGTCAGTTTGTCCAAGTCTTGGCTCAAGTCCCCCGAAAGGTTATAGGGTCGTACCACCACTTCTTTCAGCTCGTTGACGAACTCTTCCATGGGCACTTCCACAAAACTGGTTTTGTACAGCACTTCGGTCACGGGTACTATTTTTCTCTGGTAATGGACCGCTGAGAAGACCAACGTGTCGCCCAATTGCACATTGATGGTAAAGTTGCCATCCATGTCGGTGATCACCGCCTGCTCCAAGCTGATGTTCTGGACCACCACCCCTACCACATCCTTATCGGCACTGGTGACCCTTCCCCTCAATGCTTTCACAGGCCCATCCTGGGCGGTGGCAAAAAAGCCCACGAAGCACAGCAAAGGAAGAAAAAAATGCTTCATTCCTCATTCAAGGTTTCCAAATACTCCTTGCTCTGTGTGACCAGAAAATCAATCAGTTGGAACTCGTTATCCTTTCTGAGAAGGGTCTGGGAGGGTATCTTATCATCACAATAGAGCAAAAAGGCATCTATCTTGTCCTGCGGAAGTTTCAGGTCCACCACAAAAAACTCATCGTCATACACATGCCTGAGCACCTCGCTCACTTTTAGTGGCTCCCTTTCCTGACCATCCACTTCGCGGGATTTGAAAAGGGCCTTGAAGATGTTTACAAAATTGAGGCCGTTCTGCATGCCCCGAACGGTTTGCGATTCCGCGACGTTCACCACCTCGGTGCCCCTGTCTATTTCGTAGTCGAACTGCTTAAAATCCTCGTTCTTTACCCGAAGAAAGCCCTCTTGGTTCTCGGGGGTCACGATCACTTCGTCCAGTTCGGTCACCTTTTCGGTCACCTCCACCACCAATCGGTTGTTCTGTAAGATCTCCGGGGTGATCTTCACCACCATCAATTGGTAGTTCACCGCCGTGAACACCACTTGATCGTCCACTTTCACCGCAATAGTGAACTCCCCATCATCGTTGGTGATGGTGGCCTCGCCCGAGGTAGAGTTGATCACGTTCTCATTGGGCACATTGGTGTTTCGGTACAGTACCTTTCCACGGAGCAATTGGCGATCGTCCTGTGCCAGCGATGTAGCAGAGAACAGAAAGGAGAACACGACCAAAAGAATATTTTTCATTGTTTGTATTTTAGATTGATGCCCTTTTGGGGCCTAAACCGAGGCTTGTCATCAAAGATACGGCAAAATCAGCCGTCCAAAAGTGGCCCGACCACCCCTAAAATGACAATTGTGCCGACAGCTCTTTGCCATAACACCTCAAGCACAAGTTAAAGAAAACCCTTGAAGCCCATATAAAAAAATGTAGGGGTTCTAAACTTTTGTTAATTATACGTCCAGTGGGCAGGCAGTAGATTGCAGTAGGCGGTACGCAGCTTAGCAGTCTTGGCTATGGTTTCTTGGTTTCAAGTGTAAGGCTTGGAGTTTGCTGTCTCTTGTTTCATGTTTCTCATCCCTTGTCTCTCGTCTTTTGCCCCACCCACAACCCGCAACCCGAACTCCGTTCACCCCTGAACTTCGCATTTGGACGGGAAATGGTCAAAAAATAATGATATAAGATTAGTTTTGTGGATTACGTTAGCGAATCCTCAAATACTAACACTGTGAAAACGTACATTAGCTACTTGGTCATTGCCCTACTGATGACCCATACTCTGACCGCACAGGTCAAGATTGGCGACAATCCACAAAACCTCAACAATTCCTCTGTACTGGAATTGGAAAGTACCTCGCGTGTGCTCGTCATCACGCGGGTAAATGACCTCCAAATGAATGCCATTTCCCCCTTGCGCGGTGCGTTGGTCTATAATACCGACCACGACTGCCTACACTACTATACGGGAACGGAGTGGGTCAACATTTGTGAGGAACTGGACAATTCCTTTACGGTGAGCACCCGGGCGGACCATATGCGGCCGATCAACCCCAATGCATTGGACAATACCGTGGTGATCACGGAAACGCCCAACCCGGACGGCAGTATCAACTATAATTTTGAGGTGGGCATCATCAACGGGGCCAATATTGCCCCTTCGGCAGTGAACGGGGACAAAATCCAAAACGGTTCCGTGGGCAGCCAAGATTTGGCCCCTCGATCCGTAGGACTCTCCCATTTGCAAGATGGAGGTGCCAATGGCGACCTTTTCCAATGGAATGGCAGCGCATGGACCCTGATCAACGAAGCGGATATCAGCATCACCGAATCTCAGGATCTCGCCGACGTCATTGCTGTAGACCCCAGTGCAGGAAACCAGCAAATTAAAGATTTGCAAAACCCAACCGCAGCACAAGATGCCGCAACGAAGGCCTATGTGGACACCGAGATAACCAACAATGCCGCCAATGGGTCGGAGACCATCCTCAACAATGGAACCGACATCAATATCACCGGAAACGGAACCGCCGCCACTCCATATGTCATCAACAGTACATTTACCGAGGCACAGAACCTTGCCGATGTGATAGCCATTGACCCAAGTGCGGGCAACAGTGCCATCACCGATGTCCTGGACCCGACCGACCCTCAGGATGCCGCAACGAAGGCCTATGTGGATGGTATAACTGTCACCGAAGGTGAAGGAATCACAGTAACCCCCTCCGGCCAAGAATTTAATGTGACGGTTACCAATCCTGTTATTGCTATGGGAAAAATCATATCAGGAGCTCTTGGAACAAATTTTGGAATTAACAATTTTGCTAATAACACAGGTGGTTCTTATGAAATTATTTTAAGCACAACACCGTCAGATTTTATAGTGCAATTAACTACTTCTAGTAATCTTGGAGCAAGATCAATTCAAGTAACTAATCAAACTGCAAACTCATTTGAGGTACAAATTTATGAAGGCACCTCTCTTTCAGACTCTGATTGGCATTTCACTGTAATAGCATTTTAATCTTGAAACCCCTCCACCTCATAGCATTCCTATTGTTCGCCCATTTTGCAGTGGCGCAAAGCGCCCTGCACCATGCCGGCAACATGCGGGTACATTTTGGCGGTTCCAACAGTGGCCTGGGCCTGCACACCAACTTTACCAACAATGCCCCCTTTGAGCAGAACGAAGGCTTGGTGGGCTTCTATGGCAACAGTTCCATTCAGGTAAGGGGCAACACCATCCCCACGTTCAGGGATGTGGAGTTTATGGCCACTAGCGAAATCTTTTTGCATATTCCCGTACAGGTGCAAAACAATGCCAACTTTATTGAGGGCAACGTGAACACCCCTACCGATGATCAGACGGTCTACCTCAACTTTATGGAGCATGGTTTTTCCGCCAGCGAGAACGACGACTCCAAGGTCACCGGCTTTGCCGCCGTGAACAACCGCGACTTTTTTCGGTTTCCCGTTGGGGATCATCACCAACTCCGGACCTTGACGATGGAATCGGAGGGCAGTACGCCCCTGGCCGTATGTGCCTATTTTTTCGAGGACCCTTCCACACCCCTGTCCGTTCCGGGCGCTTTTGATGTGGAGGAAAAGGTAAGGGACATCGGCACCGTCACCAATCGGGAATTTTGGATCTTTCAGAGCGATGTACCCGCTAAAGCGACCATCAGCTGGAACACCCGAAGTGCTTTGGGCCTGATTCCCAATGCTACTTTGGAGGCGATAATCGTGGTGGGCTGGAGCAAGTCTTCCAACCAATGGGTCATCATCGGTAATTCCGCCATCAGCGGTGATGTGACCGAGGGTTTTGTGACCTCGGAAACCTTTGTGCCCAGTGATTATGCGGCCATTACCTTTGGCACCATTCCTTTGCCCACGGACACTTTTGCGGTGAACAACCCTACCTTGGGCAACTATTTCCTCAGTCCCAACGGCGATGGCGTGAACGATTTTCTGGTCATTGACAATATGGACGAGTCGCCCAACAACAGCCTGCGTATCTTTAACCGATTGGGCCAAAAGGTTTTTGAAAAAATCAACTACACCAACGAGTTCAGAGGTGATTCCAACACCGGGAGCTTCGTCATGAGCCAGGACGTTGGCCTTCCCGAAGGAATCTATTATTACCTGGTCACCCTGGACGACCTCAACCTGCAATACACCGGCTTCCTCTTCCTGGATCGCTGATTTCCAAAGAACCCATTCCACAGCTAGGGCAATCTATTATGGGTTGTGGTTGGAATTTGTCAGTTCGAGTGATTTTTGATGGTTGAGCGAAGTCGAAACCAATGAAAAATTGTATCGAGAACCACAACTTCAAGCCGAATATCCCGTCCTATATATGGATAAATTTTGATCTCTTTTTGGCTCCATTGACAGATTATTGCGATTTTTACGTTGTTTGATGGGAGGAGGTTCTATGGTCCATGAACAACGGCCACACTGAGCTGGCACCCTGAGCGTAGTCGAAGTAAGTCGAAGGAGTAGAAAACCCAAGTCCAACTTCAGGTTCAAGAAATGAGAAAACAGAACCACGAAAAATGACGAAAGACAAAAGAAACAAGAGTAGAGAACTGATCTCATGCATCCAGCACAACAAACATTGACCCAATAGCTAAATAACCGAACAACGGCATAACGTATCTACGATGAAAAGAAGGACTTTTTTAAAAACCACCTCCGTATCGGGCCTGGCCTGTGCCCTGCCCCCATTTTTTCCTTTTCCGACCAATGACGAATACACCACCGAAGAGCTCATGGGAAAGGCCAAGGTGGAACTTTTCGGAGAAGGCATCAACCTGAGGAAAGCGGCACACGATTCCTTTTTGGAGATGAAAAAGGCCGCCTATTCAGCCGGGTTCGACATCAAGATCGTTTCCAGTTTCAGGGATTTTTACCGACAGGAGGGCATTTGGGAGCGTAAATACCTTAGCTATACCGAGGACGAGCGACTGTCCCCCCTAAAGGCCATCGACAAGATCATTGAATATTCCACCATCCCCGGCACCAGCAGACATCACTGGGGTACCGACATCGACATCATAGATGGTTATCCCAAAGCATCGGGAGATGTGCTGGTCCCCAGAAAATTTGAAAACGGGGGACCTTACGAGGGGCTAAAGCTATGGTTGGACGAGAACTCGGAAAAGTTCGGGTTTTATCTGGTCTATACCAATGACCCCAGACGAAGGGGCTTCAAATATGAGCCTTGGCACTATAGCTATGCGCCCATTTCCATTCCCATGCTCACCGCATACCGCAGGTTGAATGTTATGAAACTGTTGCTCCAGGAAGAGTTTCTGGGCATTGAGCACTTCACGGCCGGGTTTGTACGGACCTATGTCCAAGACCATATTTTGGACATCAACCCAAAACTTTTGTAGCCATTGCGCATTTTGATTAAAATTTGTCAGTTCGAGTGATTTTTGATGGTTGAGTGAAGTCGAAACCAATGAAAATCGTATCGAGAACTAGAATTTCAAGCCAAAGAATCTTCAAAATGCACTGCACATTTTTATAGCCCTTTTTTCGTATCTTCAACTACCGCTAAACACGAACACCATGAGAAGAGGGAGTTGGAGGATCCGAATCTTGGTTGGCCTTGCCATTGTGGCCTTTGCCTTTATCCGTCGCTGTAGCAACCAAGAAGAAAACCCCTATACCGGGAGGGTCCAGAACATTGACATGACCACGGAACAGGAAATTGCCATTGGGCTGCAGAGCGCACCCGAAATGGCGCAACAGCACGGAGGGCTATATCCCGATGAGCGTTTGCAGAACCTCGTGGACAAGGTGGGCAACCGGCTTGTCCAGAACAGCATTGCCAAGGAGACTCCATATAGATATGATTTCCATTTGCTGGCAGACGACCGCACCATTAATGCCTTTGCCCTTCCGGGCGGGCAAATTTTCATCACTTATGCCCTGTTCTCCCAACTCAACGAGGCCCAATTGGCCGGCGTACTGGGGCACGAGATAGGTCATGTGATCGGCAGGCACTCTGCGGAACGTATTGCCGAGAGCGGATTTTGGCAGACATTGGCCACTGGCGCATCCGTGGGTGGCGATATGGGAAGTGTGGTGAGTGGTATTGGACAGAACACCTTGTTGAAAAATGGGCGTGGCGACGAACTGGAGAGCGATGACCTTGGCGTGCTGTTCATGATTGAATCTGGATATGACCCCCATGAAATGATCCAGGTGATGGAAATTTTAAAATCGGCAGCAGGGCCCAATCGGGTCCCCGAGTTTCAGAGCACCCACCCCGACCCGGAAAATAGAATCGAAAAGATCAAGGAAGCCATAGCCAAATATTCAGGTCGATAGAATCGACACGTTCATCGAGAAAAGGACACAAGTCATTAGATTTCACTATCTTTGAGGTAACCCCAAATCCTACAACATGCATTTGCTTACCCATTTGTGCTATCTAAACGAGAGAACACATTATGGGAACACTATTACACTTTAAGCACCTCTATTTTGAGGCATTTGACGATTGTAAACCAAGCTTTGTGGTACTTTTTTTGAAAGGGTACTCCATCTTTTGTGCGGTTATGCTGTTCATGGCGGTATATGCATTTTTGTACAGGGCTTTTACAGGCTTTGAATTCTGAGCCAAAACATACTCTTTTGCAAGAACACTAAACTAGGTAAAATGAGGCAAAAAAAGGCCCATCCTTAAGGATGGGCCTTTTTGTTTGGACGAATAAACTCTTTTTTCTTTTACATAGCGGTTTCCAAAAGAGCCAGTACATCAGTGGCATTGGACAACTCGGCATGTTTCTTTACCGAATAGCCCTTGTCACAGCGCTGTTTTAGGTTGGCTCCATTGTCAATGAGCACCTGCAGTACCTCTGCCTTGTTGTACCGTGCTGCATAATGCACAGGGGCCATGCCCAAGGATTTTTGGTTCACATCCTCTCCAAGTTCAATAAGTTTTTTCACGGTCTCAACGTCGCCCTGCATCACAGCCTTGCAAAAGCTGCTGAGTTCTGGAACTGTTGTGGTAAGGTTCGGATTTTCATTGGAAGGAAGTTCGTTGGCGGAAACGCCGGTCACTGCTAGCATGCACAATGCAGCTACTGCAAAAATTGCTTTTTTCATGATGATTGTTTTTTGATTAATGAATTATAACTTCTGTAAAAATAGACTCCCCTAGAAGCAAGATGTTACACGATTAACACTTAAATAACTAAATTTTAACAACCTTTCAATTTTAACATAAAATAATTAACAATTTCGCAATCAGAAAATTAGGGAAACCCTAGGGCATCCAAGCAGATCATTTTATTTTTGTGGATTGTCCTGATTTTATCAGAAACAAAACTTTCGTCAACCTGAACTTGTTTCAGGTTCTCATTGAATTACTGATTTTCTATGCTATGGGATTCCGAAATAAATTCGGAATGACACGTAAAAGAGATCATTACTTATAACGGATATTCAATATTTTTGAAAACATAATTTCCATCACATGAACAAGAAGGTCATTTTAATGATATTGGACGGTTGGGGGAAATCCCCAGACCCCAAAGTTTCCGCCATAGCACAGGCAAACACCCCATTTGTGGACTCACTCTATACCCAATACCCCAATGCGGACCTGCTCACCGATGGTATGAACGTTGGTCTGCCCGAAGGACAAATGGGCAATAGCGAAGTGGGACATATGAACTTGGGCGCAGGCAGGATCGTGTACCAAGACCTGGCCAAGATCAACAAGGCCGTGAAGGAGGATACCCTGAAAAACGAAAAAGTGATCCAGGAGGCCTTTGCTTTTGCCAAAGGCAACAACAAAGCGGTACATTTTCTTGGCCTGGTGAGCGATGGAGGCGTACACAGCCACATAGACCACCTAAAAGCACTGATCAAGGCCGCCGATGAAAGCGGTGTCAAGAATGCATTCGTTCATGCCTTCACCGATGGCAGGGACGTTGACCCCAAAAGCGGGAAAGGTTTTTTGGTCGATCTGGTCAACTTCTGTTCAGATAAAAGCACCAAACTAGCAACGGTCATCGGAAGGTACTACGCCATGGACCGGGACAAACGATGGGAACGGGTAAAACTGGCCTATGATGTAGTGGTGAACGCCGAAGGAGAAAAGATACAGGACATCGGCAAGGCCATGCAGGAAAGTTATGACGAAGGGGTCACCGACGAGTTCATCAAACCCTTGGTGCTAACAGATGCCAATGCAGAGCCTTTGGCCAAAGTCCAACCAGGGGACGTAATCATCTTCTTCAACTTCAGGACCGACCGTGGCAGGGAGCTTACCCAGGCATTGAGCCAACAGGATTTCCATGAGCAGAACATGCACAAAATGGACCTGTATTATGTCACCATGACCAACTATGACGAATCCTTCAAAGGGGTCAAAGTCATCTATGACAAGGACAACATCAAGGAAACCTTGGGAGAAGTACTCTCCAAAAATGGAAAAAAACAGATCCGGATTGCGGAAACGGAGAAATACCCACACGTGACCTTTTTCTTCAACGGCGGACGCGAGGAACCCTTTAAAGGGGAACAACGCATCCTCTGTCCATCACCAAAGGTGGCCACCTACGACCTCCAACCGGAAATGAGTGCCTACGAGATACGCGATGCCATCATCCCTGAACTCCAAAAAGGTGAGGTGGACTTTGTCTGCCTTAATTTTGCCAACCCCGACATGGTGGGCCACACCGGAGTCATGTCAGCGGCCATCAAGGCCTGTGAAACGGTAGATGAATGTGCCAAGGATGTCATTACCGCAGGATTGGAAAATGGATATACCTCCATTGTCATTGCCGATCATGGCAACTGTGACACCATGGTGAATCCGGATGGCAGCCCCAACACGGCCCACACCACCAACCCGGTACCTTTGATCTTGGTGGACAAGGAACTGAAGCAGATAAAAAGTGGTGTTCTAGGGGACATTGCCCCGACCATCCTAAAACTGATGGGAGTGGCACAGCCTGAAGCGATGACACAAAAACCACTCGTTTAGACAAAGATGGGCAAATTCCATAGAATCAATTTATCTTTGCAGCTATGATTCAAGTCAAGACAGCAGAGCAAATCGAATTGATGCGTGAAAGTGCCTTAGTGGTCTCCAGGACCTTGGGCATGTTGGCCAAGGAAATCAAACCGGGGGCCAATCCCTTGCATCTGGATAAAATGGCCGAAGAATTCATCAGGGAACAAGGGGCAGTTCCTGGATTTTTGGGCATGTACGATTTTCCCAATACCCTGAACTGGAGCCCCAATGCCCAAGTGGTACACGGCATTCCAAACAATGACCCCTTGAAGGAAGGCGATATTGTATCCGTGGATTGCGGTGCACTCAAAAATGGTTATTACGGGGACCATGCCTACACTTTTGAGGTGGGCGAAGTGGCCGAGGAGACCAGAAAGCTACTGCGGGTGACCAAGGAGTCTCTATATATCGGTATTCGGGAATTCAAGGAAGGGAACCGAGTGGGCGATGTGGGCTACGCCATCCAAAAGTACTGTGAGGACCATGGCTATGGTGTGGTACGCGAACTGGTGGGCCACGGCTTGGGAAGAGAACTCCATGAAGATCCCCAAATGCCCAACTATGGAAAAAGGGGGCGTGGGAAAAAATTCGTCAATGGTACGGTGGTCGCCATAGAACCCATGATCAACATGGGAACAAGGCGCATCAAACAGCTGAAGGACGGATGGACCATTCTCACCGCGGACGGCAAGCCCAGTGCACACTTTGAACACGATGTGGCTTTGGTCGACGGAAAACCGGAACTACTTTCCACCTATCAATACATCTATGATGCCCTGGGCATCACCAGTGATGAAGAGGATGAATTCCGGAGCAAAAAATTGGTACTTTAGTGTAAAGAATTGACACTAATTTCACCAATTACTCCAATAAATGTCCCAAATCATTTATAAACACGAGTCCTACTTTGTCATTGGTCTATGTATGAATGTCCATAATGAACTTGGCAAGGGATTCAGTGAAGCTGTTTATGGCGATGCTCTTGAAATTGAGCTCAAGTCCAACGGAGTCCCTTTTCAAAGAGAGGTCAAATTCAATATTGAGTATAAGGGCAAAACACTGAAGCATCAATATTATGCCGATTTTATAGTGGATGACAAAATTATTCTGGAATTAAAGGCCATAGAAAAAATATCCAGTGGCCATATCAAGCAAACCATGAATTACTTGGCTGCATCCCAAATGAAGCTGGGCTTGATTGTGAATTTTGGCGAGGATCAACTTACGTATAAGAGAGTTTTACTTTAAGTCATTCGTGTAAATTTGTGTAATTCGTGTCAAAAATTTTTAAATACCTTCTCAATCTTATTCCAAGACCCCTTCTAATTAGATTGAGTTATTGGGTACGCCCCTTGATCGCTCTTTCCCTAAAGGGAAAAAACTTTACCGACCCCATTGATGGCAGAACTTTCAGGAGCTTCCTTCCTTACGGCTATGAAAATCCGCGGGAAAATGTACTCTCTCCTTCCACGCTCTCCTTGGAAAGGCACCGCCTGCTTTGGCTTTATCTCAAAAACGAAACGGATTTCTTCACCAAAACGCACCAAGTTTTGCACTTTGCCCCTGAACAGGCCTTTTACAAAAGGTTCAGAAGGCTGAAAAACATCGAATATACCACGACCGACCTCAATTCGCCTTTGGCGGATGTGAAAGCGGACATCTGCAACCTGCCCTTTGCCGACCATAGTTTTGATGTGATCCTTTGTAACCATGTATTGGAGCATATCCCCAACGATACCAAAGCGATGCAGGAACTCTTTCGGGTGATGAAACCGGGAGGGTGGGGCATTTTCCAGATTCCGCAGGACCTAAAACGGGAAAGGACCTTTGAGGACGACACCATCACCGATAAAAAGGAGCGGGCCAAAATCTTTGGACAATACGACCATGTGCGTATTTACGGAAGGGACTATTTTGACAAACTCCGCAGCGTGGGATTCACAGTCGAGGAAGTGGATTACACTTCCGTTCTTCCAAAGGAAGCCGTGGAACGGTACCGATTGGCCAAAGGGGAGATCATTCCTTTGGTGCGGAAATGATCATTGTGCAACCAACGTTTTGAACCCGGGAGTCATATATTCGTTGGTATTTCCCTCTTCATCCAAATAAATGATGTAAGCTTCCAATTCTCCGTGGTCCCCAAGAATCTTTTGGGACTCTTCCAAATCCATGGCCATAAAGGTCGTGGCAAAGGCATCGGCCAACGCACAGGTGTTCGCAACGACGCTGGTAGCCAATACATTGGAACTTTTGGTGTATCCCGTTTTGGGGTTGATGGTGTGCACATATTTCTTTCCCGTTTCAGGGTCCACCCTGAATTTTCGGTAGTTGCCCGAAGAGGCCATGGCCCTATCCTTAAGGGAAACTATCTGCTTGAGTTGGCGGCCCTCCTCGACTTGCGGGTCGTCTATGCCCACGGTCCATTGTTTTTCAGAAACCAGGTTGGTTCCTTTTGCCAGTACTTCTCCCCCCACTTCCACCAGATAGTTCTTTATGCCCTTGGCATCCAACATGGCCCCCAATCGGTCTATGGCATAGCCTTTGGCCACGGCATTAAAGTCAAAACGGATGGCAGGATGTGCCTTAAATATGGTATTGTCCTTATTGATGGCCACTTTGTCCCATCCCACATAAGCCAAGAGGCTATCTACCCGCAGGCTGTCCAGTTCTAGCTGTTCTCCGGGACCAAACCCCCACGCATTGGCCAAAACGCCCACAGTGGGGTCAAAATAGCCGTTTGAGGCCTTGTGTACCTTGTTCGAAATCTCAAAAACTTCCCTGAACATTTCATCCACAACAATGGTGGAGTCTCCTGCATTGATCTTGGAGATGTCCGATGTGGGAATGTAGGTGGACATAGATTGGTTCACCACTTGGAAAACAGAATCGATCTCTTGTTGGTAGTCCAATTCACTATCTGAAATATAAATGATGGAATACGTAGTGCCCAGTGCATTGCCCCAATTTTGGTTTTTGGTCCATTGCCCTTTCGTGCAGCATAAAAACAATAGGGACACCCCTAAAATGAATGTCTTTTTCATGGTCTATATCTCAATCAATCCTTGGTAGTCCACAATATACTCTTCATCCAGATACAACGGTAGCCCCCTGTCCTCAGCATTGGAAAGTCCTACCCCGGCATAAAAGGTCTTTGCTTCGAATTTCAGGGCATGGTCCTTCACGATCTGCATCAATTCAGCATCATATTCCCTTGGGTCCAGCGGAAACTCCACATTGCGCACCACGATAAAGTGCAGCAATTTTTCCTTGAGGCATACGTATTGGGGATTCTTTTTCAATTTACTGTTGATGGCCATAAACTCAAAGCCATCGGCCTCCAGTTCCCGTCCCACTATGTTCATGGCCAGGTTGTGCAGTTCCTGTTCTGTCAATTCTCTTCCCATAAGTAACAAAAAACCGATGCTTTGGGCATCGGTCGGTTTTTATATATTCCCCTCGTTGACCGCCCCGAAACCAATTTCGGGGCAAGTGTTTGAGGTCAAGTTTTCAACTTTTGGTCTATCCTCCAAAGTCATCGAACCTGATATTCTCATCTGGAATACCAAAATCCTGGCCCATTTTCTCTACCGCCTTGTTCATCAAGGGTGGTCCACAGAAATAGAGCTCAATATCTTCGGGAGTCTCATGGTGATTCAAATAATTTTCGATAACACAATTGTGGATGAACCCAACAAAACCATCACCTGCCTCATCATTGATGTCTTTCTTTACTTTCCAGTTGTCCTCTTCCAAAGGCTCGGAAAGTGCCATGTAGAACTTAAAGTTCGGAAATTCATTTTCCAATTTCTTGAAGTGGTCAATATAGAACAACTCCCTCTTGGAACGTCCACCATACCAATAGGTCACTTTTCTATTAGTCCGTAGAGTCTTGAACAGATGGTACAAATGTGAACGCATCGGCGCCATTCCGGCCCCACCACCAACATAGAGCATTTCGGCTTCGGATTCGTTGATGAAGAACTCACCGAACGGACCTGAAATCACCACGGGGTCGCCTGGCTTCAACCCAAAGATATAAGAGGAAGCGATTCCGGGGTTGACATCCATCCACCCATTTTTGGACCGGTCCCATGGCGGTGTCGCGATACGTACGTTCAACATGATTTCCCTTCCTTCGGCAGGGTAAGAGGCCATGGAATAGGCCCGCTCCACAGTTTCCGGATTCTTCATGACCAAGGGCCATAGATTGAACTTGTCCCATTCATTCTTGAACTTGTCCGGGGTTTCATGTTCCTCTGGGTGGGCCGTAATATCGATATCCGAATATTTCACCTCACATGGGGGTATCTCGATCTGGATGTAGCCCCCTGCCTTATAGTTCATTTCTTCGGGAATCTCCACCACAAACTCCTTGATGAAAGAGGCCACATTATAGTTCCTGACCACTTTGGCATTCCATTTTTTGATTCCAAAGACCTCTTCAGGAATGGTAATCTCCATATCCTGTTTTACCTTCACCTGACAGGCCAATCTCGCCCCGTGTTGCAATTCCTTTTTCGAGAAATGGGGGGTTTCGGTAGGCAATGCCTCACCTCCGCCCGATAGCACATGGCATTCACATTGGATACAGGTTCCACCCCCTCCACAAGCGGAAGGCAGGAATATTTTTTGGTTCCCCAAGGTGGAAAGAAGCGAACTTCCTGACCCTACCTCTATCTTTTTCTCACCGTTGATGGTGATGGTAACAGGACCTGAAGGGGACAATTTTTCTTTTGTAAAAAGCAACAATGCCACCAACAACAACAACAAAACCAAAAAGGCTACTACGGTAATCAGAATGGTACCTCCGGTACTTGCGGCTAAAATCATCTTTACTTGTTTATAACTTCGTTATAGGAGACTGTTTTTTCTTCGTCCTCCAGTTCCTTTTTGATCTCTTTTTCTTCTTTGGCCTCCACGGTAGTGGTCGCAGTAGGCTCTTCAGGCGGTTCATTGTCACCTGTGAGCATTCCTCCAAAACTCTGGAAACCAATACCCATCAACCCCGTAATGATAAAGGTAATCCCTAGGCCACGCAATGGTGCGGGCACATTGGAATATCTGATTTTTTCACGAATGGCAGCAATGGCCAAAATGGCCAAGAACCATCCTATCCCTGAGCTCACCCCATAATTCAGTGCCAATCCCAAGTTCGGGATCTCACGGGCCTGCATGAACAGGGAACCTCCCAAAATGGCACAGTTCACAGCGATCAGGGGCAAGAAAATACCCAATGAGTTGTATAGGGAAGGTGAAAATTTTTCGACCACAATCTCCACCAATTGCACCATGGTGGCAATAGTGGCGATGAAAAGGATGAACGAAAGGAAGCTGAGGTTGTAATCGGCATACTCAGGCCCTAACCAAACCAAGGCCCCATCCTTCAGTAAATATTGGTCCAGCAACCAGTTGAGCGGCACGGTAACACCCAAAACGAATATTACGGCGGCCCCCAAGCCTACGGCAGTGGACACTTTCTTGGACACGGCCAAATAGGAACACATTCCCAAAAAAACCGCGAACACCATGTTGTCTATGAAGATCGACTTGAAAAAAAGTTCTAAATGCTCTATCATGTTTCCTCAGTTTATGCTTCTTCTATTAATGACCTGTTTCTGGAACGTTGTACCCAGATGATGATGCCCACTACGATCAATGCAGCCGGCGGGATGATCATGAAACCATTGTTCTCGTACCCGATGGAATATAGGCCCGTCTTTGTCACGGGATCTCCAAGTACCTTGAACCCAAACAGGGTCCCAGAACCCAAAAGTTCCCTGAAAAATCCGACAATGACCAGTATGATACCGTATCCTGCCGCGTTTCCTATACCATCCAAGAAAGATTTCCATGGCCCGTTACCCAAGGCAAAGGCCTCAAAACGCCCCATGATGATACAGTTGGTGATGATAAGCCCCACAAAGACCGATAGGGTCTTGCTGAGCTCGTAGGCAAAGGCTTTGAGCACTTGGTCCACAATGATCACCAAGGTGGCCACAACCACCAATTGCACAATGATCCTGATTTTTGACGGGATAATGTTACGCATCAATGAGATGACCACATTCCCCATGGCAAGGACAAACATTACGGATATTGCCATTACCACGGAAGCCTTGAGCTCGGCGGTAATTGCCAAAGCGGAGCAGATACCCAATACTTGAATGGTGATAGGGTTGTTGTCCGCCAAGGGATCCAATATCAGATTCGCATCTTTTTTTGATAGTAGCGCCATATTACTTGGTTCTAATAGTTTCTAAATAAGGTTTGTAAAGCTTCAGGCTTTCTTTGATCATGGCGGTCACTCCATTTCCTGTAATGGTGGCCCCTGCCAAAGCATCCACTTGGTTGTCCTCTTTGTCGTTGTTCAAAGGATCGTTGTTTCCTTTGGCAACTGCCACACCTACGTAGCTGTTCCCATCCAAAACGGTTTCCCCTTCAAAATCGTCCATAAAGAAGCGCTGCTTGATATTGGCTCCCAATCCGGGGGTCTCCCCTCTATGGTCAAAGTATACTCCTTGCACCTTCATGTTCGAGTCCACGGACATAAAGCCCCAGATAGCATCCCAAAGTCCTTTGCCGTACATAGGAATGATGTAATATTCCTTACCATCCTTTTCCCCGACAAGCAAGGGCAGTTCGGCACTTTGCCCGTTTTTCACCTTGGCGAGCTCCTTCTGGACATCGATCAAGTAGGCGTTATCTTTTTCCTTTGCTTCGGAACCTACCACGACCAATTGTTTTTTGATATACTTGGCAAATTCGGCTTCCACTTCGGTAGTAGGAATGAAATCAACGCTGCCCTCTCCTTCATTGTTATTGACACCCATGGCATACAGGATGTTCTGCTGCTTTTCAAAACGCACGTTCTCGTCGATCTTTGGTTTAAGACCCGATGCGAAGAAAGCTAGGACAGAACCCACAATGACTACCATGATTACCGCAAAAATTACGGTATAGCTATTTTTTTCTGTGTTGATGGCCATAATACTTAAGCTGTTTCCGTTTTTAATGAATCAACCTCATCCGAAGTTTTTGGATATATGGTGGCTGTCTTCAACCGTTTCAATCTCTTTTTGATGTTGCCCCGTACCACATAGTGGTCAATGGTCGGCGCGAACACGTTCATCAGCAATATCGCCAAGAAAACACCTTCGGGATATCCTGGATTGAACACCCTGATCATTACGGACAGGAGCCCAATGAAGAATCCATAGAACCATTTGCCCCTATTGGTCTGCGATCCGGTCACGGGATCCGTGGCCATGAACACGATACCAAAGGCCAATCCGCCTACCAGCAGGTGTTTCCAGAATTCAAAGCTCATCAATGTGTAGAACTTGCTGTATTCGGGCAACCAACCTGCTTCCACGACACCATTGAAGATCAATCCCATGGTCAAAGCCCCGATGACGGCACTTACCATGATACGCCATGATGCTATTTTTGAAAAAATCAGGAACAAGGCACCTAAAAGGATCAACAACTTGGAGGTTTCCCCAACAGACCCAGGAATGAATCCATAGAACATATCCGAAAGGGTATAGCTAATTTCCGAAGCGTTTCCTTGTGCCAAGAAGCCCAATACGGTCTCCCCGGAAATGGCATCCGCCGTACCGGCCCTATCCACGGCTCCGTGTACCCAAACCTTATCCCCACTCATCCATGTTGGATAGGCAAAGAACAAAAAGGCACGAATGGTCAATGCCGGGTTGAGGATGTTCATCCCCGTACCCCCGAACACTTCTTTTCCAATCACTACACCGAATGCTACGGCAATCGCCAACATCCAAAGTGGGGTGTCAACGGGTACGATCAATGGCACCAACATTCCGGTCACCAAATACCCTTCTTCCACTTCGTGACCTTTGATCACGGCAAACAAGAATTCAATGGCAAGACCCACACCGTAGGACACGATCACCAAAGGAAGTACGGTGACCAATCCCAACCAGAAGTTGTCCCATGTCAAGAAATGCTCAAAAAGGTCAAAATTTTCAGGAAATCCGTTGATGGCCGAGTAATGCTGATATCCCGCATTGAACATACCGAACAACAAACAGGGCACCAAGGCCATGATCACGGTGTTCATGGTACGCTTCAAATCGTCGGCCGCCCGAACGTGTCCGCCACTGTGCGTGGTCTCGTTCGGTGTATAAAGAAAGGTATGCAGGGCGTTGAAGGCTGGCGCCATCTTTTTTCCCTGATACTTTAACTTAAGCTGATGTAATTTTTCTTTCATGCCCATATTATCCAAGTTCTTTTTGCAACAAATCCAAGCCTTCCCTGATTATTTGTTGGTGCGGTTGTTTTGATATGCAGATAAATTCGGTCAACGAGAAATCCTCGGGAGCCACTTCATAAAGTCCCAATTGTTCCATCTCGTCCAAATCCTTCACCATACAGGCCTTTAGCAGCTGAAGAGGATAAATATCCATAGGAAATACCTCTTCGTACTGGCCTGTTACCACAAAAGCCCTATGCTCACCATTGGTATTGGTGTTCAGGTCATATTTCTTTTTGGGCTGTAACCAAGAGAACGTCAAGGCCCTAGTGGTCGAAACTTTATTGAAAATCGGCTTGTTCCATCCAAACAGGTCATAATCATCACCCTCTGGTATAGCGGTAACCGTGTTGTTATAGAATCCCAAATGGCCTTCAGTATGGGTCTTTTTGCCAGTCAACACATCCCCATTGATCAACCTGAACCTATCCTCCTTCACCCCACTGGCATACAAAAAGGTGGAAATTTCGGCACCAATCTTGGTCGTGTAGTATTTAGGGGATTTGATGATGGACCCTGCAAGGGCAATGGTCCTTTCCGCATTGAACTTCCCTGTCAAGAGCAGTTCACCCAGAATCAACAAATCCTGGGGGGATATGGTCCATACCACCTCTCCTTTGTTGACGGGGTCGATCTGGTTGATCTGTGTACCCACCAACCCAGATGGATGGGGCCCTGACACCTTGTGTATCTCAATCCCTTTGATATCCATGAAAGGAGACCTATTGGACCTTCCCACGGACACGTGTATCTTCCCAGGCGTCAACTTGCCCAAGGCAGTGACCGCCACCTGGAGTTCCTGCTCCTTGTCCTTCAGCACATAATCCACATCGGCCGCCAAAGGAGCCGTTGCATAGGCTGAGATAAAGATGGCCTTAGGGGTCACGTCCGGATCGGCAATGACATCGTAGGGGCGCTGCTTTATGAACGGCCAACCGCCACACTGCAATAAAAAGCTCTTGATGGCAGGAGCTTCGGCAGTGTCCAGATCGGGCACTTTGTTGACCACATAATCCTGCGTTTTGTCCGCAAGGATCTTAAGGGTTAAAATCTTTCTCCTTGCACCACGTACAATCTCCACCAATTCACCGCTCACAGGGGAAACAAAGTGCATTTCTTCTTTGTTCTTGTTGTAAAAGAGGGGTTCGCCCGCTTTCACTTCTTCCCCTTGTTTCAACAACATTTTTGGAGTGATTCCGTGGAAATCATCTAGGTTTAGGGCATAAACGTTACTAGTAACGGCTTTGGAAGTAGTCTGCTCTGCTGCCCCGACGAGGTTGATATCCAACCCCTTTCGAATCCGGATGTCTTTAGACATATTGTTGTAGACCTTTTGTTATCAAAATCGGTCGCAAATTTAGTACTTAAAGGATTGTTTTCATAATAATTGTCCATAAAAATGGGATTATATCGAGCTAAATTCCCCAGACCCACTTTTTGTTTAACTTTACCCAAAATTATGGCCCTAAATGCGCTTTTTGATCAAACTATTTTTCCTGCTTTTTTTTGTGCACGGCATTTTTGCCCAAGTGCAGGACGAGGTAAACCCTCCCGAGAACATCAAGACCATCATTTTCAAGGGTCCCACCGAGGATCAGTTCCCGGTTGTACAATTGGGGGAATCCATGACCTTGGAGTTTGATGATCTTACTGCAAGCGAACAGGACTATTATTACACGATCATACACTGCGATTACGATTGGACACCATCCCAATTGTTGAAATCACAATACCTGTCGGGTGCCGACAACCAACGTATCATCGACTACGAAAATAGTTACACAACGTTACAGCCCTACTCCAACTACCGACTGACCATTCCAAACGAGAATGTGGACCTCAAGGTCACGGGCAATTATGTGCTCCAAATCCACAACAGCTATGGGGACCTCCAATTTTCCAGAAGGTTCGTGGTGTACCGCGATGTCGTTACGGTCGCTGGCATGGTCAAACGCTCGAGGGACTTCAACTTTTTGAACGAAAAACAAGTGGTGCAGTTTACCATCAACACGGGAGGCTTTCCGGTGGTGAACCCCAAAAACGAAATAAAGGTGGCCATTCTCCAAAACCATTTTTGGCCCACGGCCCTCTTCAACATAAAGCCCCAGTTTACCATCGGCACGGAACTGGTCTATAAATATGATAAGGAAACCGCTTTCTTTGGGGGCAATGAATTCCTGAATTTTGACACGAAGGACCTTCGCTCCCCCACCTTTGCCATATCAAGGATAGAAATGGGACAGGTCTATAACCACTACCTGTTCACCAACGAATATCGCTATGATAGACCTTACACATACTTCCCTGACATCAATGGCGATTTTGTGGTACGCACCTTGCAGGGCGAGGATGTTTCCAGGGAGGCTGAATATTCCAAGGTACACTTTAGCCTGCCTTACTCCGCCCAAATTGGACTGGACAACGTCTATGTGACGGGGAAGTTCAACAACTACGCCCTAGAGGAGGAAAATAAAATGACCTACAACGACGAAAGTGGCAAGTTTGAACTGACATTGATGATGAAACAGGGTTTTTACAATTTCAGGTATGAGGTGGAACGCCAGGACGGCACTGTGGAACCCAACTTTGTGGGCGGCAATTTCCACTTTACCGAAAACAATTATTTGATTTTGGTCTATTACAGGGATTTTGGCGACATGTATGACAGTATAATAGGTATAGGCTCTGTCAATTCCGCAACTATCAGCAATTAATTATCTTTAGTCCCATAACCCAACCACAAACCACGCATGGAAAAAAAAGGCAGTTTGATCAGCAAAGGCCGGTACGAACTCAGGTTCCGGGGCGTTGAATGCCTGAACTGTGGCCATCCATTGGACATGAGCGACAGGTACTGCCCTAGTTGCTCACAGGCCAACAGCACCAAAAAATTGACCCTGAAGGACTTTTTTGACGAGTTCATGTCCAGCCTGTTCAATTATGATTCCAAGCTGTTCAAAACACTTTCCACACTGCTGTTGAGGCCTGGGAACATCACAAGGGACTACATCAATGGAAAAAGGGTCACCTACACCAACCCCTTTCGTTTTTTATTGAGCTTGGCCTTCATCTATTTTTTGATGTTCACCTTCGACAATCAATTTTCAGACCTCGACAAGGCCGCCAAATCTTTCGACGGGAACATTACAGGGGGTTCTCCCGTTTCCTATAATGTAAAATCAGGCGACGTCGCGGTGGACAGTGTAAAGTTGAAACAACAGGCCGAGAACGTATTGAAATCCCTCGATTCCATGGAACAGTCCAACTCCAATTTCACTTTTGGGCTGAAAAAGTTCGATTCGATACGGAACTCCGACCCCGAAGTAGCACGCTCTTTCAGTATGTTGGATTCGCTTTCCCATTTGAACAACCAAAAACCAAAGGTGAACAAGGATTCGTTGATGGAGGCAAACCCTTCCTATTATTTTGACAGCATCAGCAAGGGAAAGGGCATGGATGCCTTTTCGGACAAAGTGGAGTTTTTTGTGCACATGATCAAAAAGGACACCTTGTTCTCCTTTGACCAAGCCAAAGAGAAGTACACTATTGAAAGTACCATCTCCAACAAAATGGCCTTCAATTCCTCCAATAATTTTTTGACCATCTTACAGCGGCCGAGCATCTTCCTGAAGAATACCATATCCAAGCTGCCGTTCGTCGTTTTCTTCTTCATGCCGCTGTTCACCGTCTTCATTTGGCTGGTGTACATCAGAAAAAAATACACCTACACCGATCATCTTATTTTTAGTTTCCACAATCAGTCATTGTTGTTTATCTTGCTCATCCTTAGCCTGCTGATCGACATGGCTTTCAATATATCGAGTGCATGGTTTTTTGTATTGGTTTTCAGTATTTATCTGTACAAAGCAATGCGCCGGTTTTATGGACAGGGAAGGTTTAAAACTATTGTGAAATATCTCTTTCTGAACACTACATTCATGATATTGGCATTCTTCATGGCGTTGTTGTTGTTCACAGGAAGCGTTTTTATCTATAACTAACATATGTTCACTCAAGTCACCAAAGGGATAAAGGTATCTGTGCAGACCAGTTTTGAGGGTACTTTCTTCAAAAACTATAGGATGCACTATGCTTTCGGGTACACCATTACCATAGAGAACCTAAGCAAGGACACGGTGCAGCTCACCGCAAGGCACTGGGACATTTTTGATGCCCTAAAGGACCTCGAAACGGTGGATGGCGAGGGCGTGATCGGCAGGAAACCCGTCATAAAACCCGGAAAATCCCACACCTATAGCTCAGGTTGCTTGTTGGCATCGCCCATTGGGGCCATGAAGGGCCACTACCACATGGTGAATTTTACCAATGCCGAAGAGTTTGAAGTGGACATCCCCACATTCAAGTTCGCTGCCCCTTTCGCCATAAACTAGGCACCACTTCCTTTCCAAATCGATTTTGCTTTTAGTAACTTTGTTGCCACTGTGTAATAAATATTCTAACAAAAATTAAAAGCAAACATGGGAAAAGGATTTTTTCAAGTTCCAACCGCAATCAACGAGCCGGTAAAAAGTTACGCCCCGGGCAGTCCGGAGCGCGAAGAAGTATTAAAACAGTACGAGGCCTATTACAATGGAAAGGTTGATGTTCCTCTTTATATTGGCAGTGAAGAGATCAAGACCGGAAACACCAGACCCATATCACCTCCACACGAGCACAAGCATATTGTGGGCCACTATCATTTGGCCGAAAAAAAGCATGTGGAACAAGCCATCTCCAACTGCCTGGAAGCCAGAAAGGCTTGGGCAGACCTTACTTGGGAGCAGCGTGCCGCCATCTTCCTGAAGGCTGCCGAACTCATCGCAGGCCCCTACCGTGCCAAGATGAACGCCTCGACCATGCTGGCCCAATCAAAGAACATCTATCAGGCCGAAATTGATTCCGCTTGTGAAATCGTGGACTTCTTGAGGTTCAATGTGGAATACATGTCACAGATCTATTCCGAGCAGCCCGAATCCTCCGAAGGGGTTTGGAACCGTGTGGAATATAGGCCTCTGGAAGGTTTTGTCTATGCCATTACCCCGTTCAACTTTACCGCCATTGCCGGAAACCTTCCGGCCAGTGCCGCAATGATGGGCAACGTAGTGGTTTGGAAGCCCAGCGACAGCCAAGTGTTTTCCGCCAAGGTCATCGTTGACGTATTCAAGGAAGCAGGATTGCCCGATGGGGTCATCAATGTGATCTATGGCGATCCCGTGATGATTTCCGATACCTTGTTGGCCAGTCCTGATTTTGCGGGGATACACTTTACAGGATCCACCCATGTCTTCAAGGAGCTTTGGAAACAGATCGGGAACAACATCCATACCTATAAAACATACCCTAGGATTGTTGGTGAGACCGGAGGAAAGGACTTTATCATAGCCCACCCTACCGCCAAGCCCCAACAAGTGGCCACGGCCATTACCCGCGGTGCCTTTGAGTTCCAAGGACAGAAATGTAGTGCTGCCTCCAGGGTCTATCTGCCCAAATCCACTGCAAACGAGATCTTGGATTTGGTGAAGGCGGATGTGGCGTCTTTCAACAAACCGGGCACTCCGGCCGATATGAGCAATTTTATCACCGCGGTGATCCATGAGGGCTCTTTTGACAAATTGGCCAAATACATTGATCAGGCCAAGGCCGACAAGGATGCCGAAATCATTGTAGGTGGCGGGTACGACAAATCTGTGGGATACTTTGTGGAGCCCACCGTTATTTTGACCACCAATCCAAAGTATGAGACCATGTACACCGAGTTGTTCGGCCCAGTGGTCACCGTGTATATTTATGAGGACAAGGATTGGAGCAAAACATTGGAGCTGGTGGACGGCACATCCGAGTATGGGTTGACCGGGGCCGTGTTGGCCAAAGATCGCTACGCAATCGACGAGGCCACCAGGGCATTGCAGAACGCTGCCGGTAACTTCTACATCAATGACAAGCCCACTGGGGCCGTTGTGGGCCAACAGCCATTTGGCGGTGCAAGGGCATCTGGGACCAACGACAAGGCCGGTTCCATGCAGAACTTGCTTCGTTGGGTTTCCCCTAGGTTGATCAAGGAGACCTTTGTGACCCCTGAAAATTATCGTTACCCATTTTTGGGATAGATTAAAAGCTTATTCATTAAATTCATGGCCATTATTCCAAAAGAATAGTGGCCTTTTTTCATCCTCTAAACGCAACAAAATGCCCAGACCCTATATTTTGGCCGAGACCAATTGGAAACATTTGAAAGACGAATCCTTTGATTTGGTCGTCCTCCCTTGGGGTGCCACTGAAGCCCATAACTATCACCTGCCGTATGCCACGGACACCATTGAAGGCACGGCAATCGCCGAAGAATCCGCACGATTGGCTTGGGACCAAGGTTGCAAGGTTGTAGTGTTGCCCACTATTCCATTTGGAGTAAATACGGGGCAATCCGATATCTATCTGGATATGAATCTGAACCCCAGCACCCAATTTGCCATTTTGAAGGATATATTGACCGTTTTGGACAGACAAGGAATCCATAAATTCATGATCCTCAACAGTCATGGCGGCAACAATTGGGAAGCACTGGTACGGGAATTGGGACTGCTCTTCCCCAAAATGTTCATCTGTGTGACCAATTGGTTCAAAATAGTGGGAAAAAAGGACATCTTTGAAAATCCCGGTGACCATGCCGATGAAATGGAAACCAGTCTCATTCTTCATTTGACGCCAGAATTAGTACTCCCCAAAGAAGATTGGGGGGATGGAAAAGAATTCAAAAATAAGATCAAAGCCTTTTCCGAAGGATGGGCCTGGACGGAGCGACCATGGTCCAAGATCAGTGCGGATACAGGTGTTGGTGATCCATCCAAAGCAACAGCAGAAAAGGGAAAGTTGTTTTTTGAGGCCGTTTGCTCAAAAATGGCAAAACTGTTCGTCGATATTGCCGATGCGGACACGGAAAACCTATATGAATGATAGCCCAATGAGCGTTATTCCACTATAAAACATCAACTTATCCATAATTTAAATGTAAAATTAACGTTAAGTAATTGTTATCCAAATGTAACTTTATTAACTTAACACCTTTAAATCATTTAGATATGAAAGAACGAATCAATGCATGGGGAAATTTGATGATCAAGAAATACGACCGTTTTTGGCAATATGCCAAGGACTATTCAAGAAAGTGCAAACGGGTCTATGAACGGATGTACAGCATCTAGTGACTTCCCTTGAATTTTTGTGGTAGATAGACCACCTTCTTGGTCTCAAAAAAATCCTCTTCAAAATACTCCTTCAAATCAAAGGTTTGAATGGTGGTATAATCCTTTAGCTCCTCAGTAAGGTCTCCGCCTTTGAGGTAAAGTATGCCATTTTTTCGCTCGTGCGATGAATCCTTTTTGATCTTGCCCTTCGTCCAATGCACAAAAGTGGGCATTGCGGCCACGGCCCTACTTACGATAAAATCATATTGGCCGGGCAGATCTTCGACCCTGGTGTGGATAGCAGTAACGTTCTGGAGTTTCAGCCCATCCACCACTTCCTGCACCACTTTCACCTTTTTCCCGATAGCATCCACCAAAGTGAACTCCACATTGGGAAATAAAATGGCCAGCGGAATCCCAGGAAATCCTCCCCCGGTCCCTACATCCAATATCTGACTGCCCTCATTGAAGGTCTGGATACGTGCAATACCCAAAGAATGGAGTACATGGCGAAGGTACAGCTCGTCAATGTCTTTCCGGGAAACCACATTGATCTTGGTGTTCCAGTCCTTGTACAAAAATTCCAACTCCTTGAAATGCTCCTTTTGTAAATCGGTGAGCGTCGTAAAATATTTGAAAACCAGGTCCGCATTCATATCCCAACTGTTAATTTCAACAAAATTAATACTTTTAAAGACCTTAACACCGTTCTAACAGGTAGTTGTTGATCTTATACGGTCAATAATGGTTACCTTTGTAAAAATTTTTTTTATGGATAAGAATACCGTCCGGTTTTCAAGAAAGGATTCAGCACAGTTTTTTAGGACACTGAACAAAAGAGTGAACGAATACTTCAATGAAAATGATCTCAAAAAAACCGGAAACTGGAAACTTCACCTCAAGACCATAGTGATGTTTGCCGTTTTTTTGACACCCTACTTTTTAATGTTGACCTTGAACCTGCCTTTTTGGGGCTATCTTTTACTTTCCATCACCATGGGAGTGGGCATGGCCGGTGTGGGCATGAACGTAATGCACGATGGCAACCACGGCTCCTATTCCAACAAGAAATGGGTGAACAAGCTGATGGGAAGCAGCATCTATATCTTGGCGGGCAATGTGTACAACTGGCAAGTACAGCATAACGTCCTCCATCACACCTACACCAACATCCATGAACACGATGAGGATATGGAAGCGGGTAGGATCCTAAGGTTCTCCAAGCATGCAGAATGGAGGAAACACCATAAGTTCCAACATTACTATTCTATCCTGCTGTATGGATTATTGACCTTCAATTGGGCCATCACCACGGATTTCCAGCAGATGTACCGCTATATGAAGCGCAAACTAAGCTACGGCAAACTTCCAAACCCCGTGATCAACTGGAGCACACTGGTCATTACCAAAGTAATCTACATCACTATTTGGATTGTCCTTCCATTGATTTTTGCCGATATTGCTTGGTGGCAAGTGCTTCTTGGGTTTTTCATCATGCACTATGTGGCCGGTGTTATCCTGAGTGTGGTATTCCAATTGGCACACATTGTGGACCATGCGGACACCCCTCTCCCCGATGAGGAGGGCAATATGAAGAACACCTGGGCCATCCACCAACTGTTCACCACTGTAAATTTTGGCACAAAGAACAAGATAGTGAATTGGTTCACGGGAGGATTGAACCATCAAGTGGAGCATCACATATTCCCGAACATCAGCCATATCCACTACACAAAAATTTCCAAAATTGTGAAACAGACGGCCAAGGAGTTTAATTTACCCTACAACGAATATAAAACTACCAGAAAAGCTATAATTTCGCACTTCAAACATTTGAAGGAACTGGGCAAAAACCCGTCACTTCAATACCAGTAAAAACTAGCATATCACATGAGCAACCATCTATCTGACAGGATCCAGAACATGTCCACGTCAGCAACTTTGGCCATGGCGGCCAAGGCCAGGGAGTTACGAAATGAAGGCAAGGATATCATAGGGTTGAGCTTGGGAGAGCCCGACTTCAATATCCCCGATTTCATAAAAGAGGCGGCTAAACAGGCCATTGATGAAAATTATAGCAGCTACACCCCAGTGGATGGGTATCCCGAGCTAAAGAAGGCCATCACCCTCAAATTCAAAAGGGACAATGGACTGGACTACGGACCCAACCAGATCGTGGTTTCCACAGGGGCAAAACAATCCCTCTACAATGTGGCCATGGTAGTATTGAACCCAGGCGACGAGGTGATCCTACCTGCCCCCTATTGGGTAAGCTACAGCGATATCGTGAAATTGGCAGAAGGTGTCCCCGTTGAAGTACCGACAGGGATCGAGACCGATTTCAAAATGACCCCACAGCAATTGGAGGCTGCCATTACCCCAAAGACCCGTATGTTTTGGTTCAGCTCCCCTTGTAACCCCAGTGGTTCAGTGTACAGCAAAGCTGAGTTGGAAGGTTTGGCCGAGGTCTTGAAAAAATACCCGGACATCTATGTGGTCTCCGATGAAATTTACGAACACATCAATTTCACCAAAGGAGGACACGTAAGCATTGCCGGAATCGATGGAATGTATGACAGAACAGTGACCGTGAACGGTGTTTCCAAAGCCTTTGCGATGACCGGATGGCGAATTGGATATATTGGAGCCCCAGAATGGATTGCCAAGGGCTGCAACAAACTTCAGGGACAGGTGACCAGCGGGGCCAATTCCATTGCGCAACGTGCCGTGATCACCGCTTTGGAAGCGCCAGTGAGCAAAATCCAGTACATGATCGACGAGTTCCACAAGAGAAGAGATCTTGTCCTCGAATTGTTGGGTGAAATCGATGGGTTCAAACTCAATGTACCCGAAGGTGCTTTCTATGTGTTCCCCGATATTTCCGCATTCTTCGGAAAAACATTGAAAGGGACCACCATCAACAGTGCCGAGGATTTTGCATTGTATCTGTTGGAACACGCCAATGTGGCCACGGTAACGGGTGAAGCATTCGGAAACCCCAACTGCATCCGTATTTCCTATGCAGCTTCAGAAAAAGAATTAAGGGAAGCCATTGCCCGTATCAAGGCCGTGGTGTAATTATAGGGATTCATGCTGAACTCGGTTCAGCATCCCATCCTTTTGGAAACATTGAAATCAAATCCTGAAAACCGGTCCAGGAGAACAAAAATTTCAATCAAAGCTATTCTTAGCACAAAAACCTCTTGACAACCTCAAGAGGTTTTTTATTACGTCTTTTTCCAGAAATATGGGGTAAGAACAATGAGTACGGTGAACAATTCGAGACGTCCCAACAACATCAAAAAGCCGCACCACCATTTTCCTGCCGGGGGAAGGCTGTTGTAATTGCTCACAGGGTTCAGTTCGCCAAACGCAGGACCCACATTGCCCAACGAAGAGGCGGCACCCCCAACAGCGGAGATAAAGTCAAGGCCCAAGAATCCGAGCACCAAGGAGCCTATGATGAAAAGCAACATGTACAGCACAAAGAAGGCGATCACATTGTACACGATATGCTCGGTCACTGTCTTTTCATTGTAACGGACAGGAATGATCGCATTGGGGTGCAGGGTCCGTTTGAACTCCAAAATACCATTTTTGATGATGATCAGGTGGCGCATCACCTTGATGCCCCCTGCCGTAGATCCTGCCGAGCCTCCCAGGAACATCAACCCAAAAAAGAAAACGGTCAAAAAAGGTGTCCATGCCGTAAAATCAGCAGACACAAAACCTGTTGTCGTGATGACCGAGACCACTTGAAAAAGGGCATGCCTAAAGGCACTTTCCGCCTCGCCCCACACCATGGGATGGTATTCAGAAACGCCAATATCTGCTTTGAAATAGACACCCAATGCAGCCAAAACACTAAAAATCAATATAAACCATAGGTAATACTTGAATTCCTCGTCCCGGAGTACTCGTTGCACTTTTCCGGTCAAGGCGAAATAGCTGAGGACGAAATTGCTCCCTGCCAAGAACATAAAAAGAATGGTGATGTACTGTATGATGGGTTGGTGGTTCCAGTAGGCCAAACTTGCATTTTTGGTGGAAAACCCACCCGTGGACATGGTCGCCAAAGAATGGTTGATCGCATCAAAAAAGGTCATCCCTGCCAGCTTCAGCAACAAGGTCTCCAATACGGTATAACCGAAATAGATAAGCCAAAGTCGTTTGGCCGTGTCCGTTATCCTAGGGTGCAATTTGTCCCCACCAGGACCAGGGGCCTCTGCCGCGAACAACTGCATGCCCCCTATACCCAACAATGGCAATATGGCAATGGCCAGCACAATGATCCCCATTCCGCCGATCCAATGGGTAAGGCTCCGCCAAAGCAAAATTCCCTCGGGGAGTACTTCAATATCGTCCAAAATGGAGGCACCTGTTGTGGTGTAGCCGGAAATGGTCTCAAAAAAGGCATCGGTTATGGAAGGAATGGACCCCGAAAAAAGATAGGGCAACATCCCTGAAATGGACATCACGATCCATCCGAAGGTCACCACAATATAGCCTTCTTTTCGCTTGACCTCCTTTTTATGCCCTCGGGTATAAAACATGGCCATGATCCCAAAAAGCATCGTGACAATGGCAGCAAGGGAAATGTCCAGAGTGGCACCATCCTTATATATGGCACTGGTAAAAGCGGCCAAAAGCATGAAAGAGCCGTTACAAAGGAGCAAAAGCCCCATAATGTGGATAATGATTCGTGTATTGAGCCTCATTATAGGAACAGCTTTTCTATCTTGGGAATGGCCTTGGGTAGGCAACAGACCACCACTTTGTCCCCTTGGGCTATCCTAAAATCGCCCAGGGCAATGATGCCCTCTCCATTCCGAATTACCCCTCCTATGCTCGCCTCGCGTGGAAAGTTCAGTTCTTTGATGATCTCTCCGTTTACCAATGAGGTAGCTTTTACCTCAAACTCCAATATTTCCGCATTGAGGTTGTTGAGGCGGGTCAATGCCAACACTTCGCCTTTTCGAATGTATCGGAATATGCTATTGGCGGCCAACAGTTTTTTATTGATGAGCGTATCCACACCAATGGAATGCGACAACTGGAAATAATCCATGTTCTCCACCAAGGCGATGGTCTTTTTTATCTTTTTGTTCTTGGCCACAAGACAGGACATGATGTTGGTCTCCGAATTTCCTGTGACGGCTATGAAGGCATCCATAGACTCGAGGCTCTCCTCTTCCAAAAGCTCCACATTCCTCCCATCCCCGTTGATGACCAGCGCATGGGGAAGTTCATCGGCAATATCGAACGCTTTTTCTTTGTTCTTCTCTATCAGTTTGACATTGAATTTTTTACTGCATAGGTCCCGTGCGGTCTTGAAACCGACCTTGCTCCCACCAAGGATCATCACGTTCTTGATCTCTTGCTTCTGCATCCCTGTGAGTTTGTACAATTCCTCCACCCCTTTGTCCGAAGTGATGAAATAGACCTGATCCCCTTCCTTGAACACAGTATCCCCACGTGGAATGAGGGTGAATTGGGTACCCATACGCTGCAAAGCAATGGGCATAAAATGCAATTCCGGGAAAATACGGGCAGCCTCCTTGACCATTTTGCCCACAAAGGGTGCGGTCTTGGGCAGGATCACGCCGAACATGGTCAACAGACCTCCTTCAAATTCGTAGGTATCGTTAAAAGCCGATTGGTTCAGCATCAACTGTATTTCCATAGCGGCAAGCCGTTCCGGGGAGATGAGCTCATCGATCCCCAACTCTTCAAACTTTAGGATATCCCGATTGTCCATAAATTCCGTGTTGGATATCCGGGCCATGGTCCTTTTACAACCTAGTTGTTTTGCCAATAGGCAAAGGGTGAGGTTCGTGGTTTCGGAGGCCGTGACCCCGATCACCAAATCCGAACCATCCACATCGGCATCCTGCAACACCTGAATGGAAGTGGCATCCCCCTTCAGGACGCGTATGTCCAAATGGTTGTCCGCGTAGGACAGCTTCTCCTTGTCCGTGTCGATCAAAGTAATATCTTGGGCTTCATAGGACAATAGTTTTGCCAAATGAAAGCCTACCTCACCAGCTCCAGCAATAATGATCTTCATTGATTAGAATAAGAGTGTTTCCAAATAATTTCAACTTGTACGCCACAAAATGGTGATCGAAGTCTAAATGACATACTATTAACATAATACGGAAAAGGTTCCGCTATTCCTCGGCAAAATTACACAAATATTTTTGTCTTCCTCCCAGATGCCTAAGTTGTATATTTGCCAGCAAATGGAAGCCATGTCAGAAAAAGTGACCCCCTATAAAGAATCCGGTCTGGGAAAAAAGGAGCAAGTAAGGCAAATGTTCGATAACATTTCCGAAGATTATGATGGACTCAACAGGGTGATTTCATTTGGCACCGATATCAAATGGCGCAAGCGCATTGTCTCCTATTTAAGGGAAAAATCCCCAAAGACCATTCTGGACATTGCAACCGGGACAGGCGACCTTGCCATAGCCTTGGCCCCAACAGGTGCCGAGAAAATCATTGGTCTGGACCTCTCCCCCGGGATGCTGGAAGTGGGAAAGGAAAAGGTTTCGAGAAAAAAACTACAGGATACCATTGAAATGGTAGTGGGCGATAGCGAGAACCTTCCTTTTGAGGACAATTCCTTTGATGCCGTGACGGTGGCCTTCGGGGTCCGGAACTTTGAAAACCTCGAAAAAGGACTGGAAGAAATACGAAGGGTCCTGAAAAAAGGGGGAAATCTGGTGATCTTGGAGACCTCGGTCCCTACCAAGACCCCGTTCAAGCAAGGATACCGCATCTATACCAAATACATTATGCCTACCATTGGCAAGATCTTTTCCAAAGACCGTTCGGCCTACACTTATCTGAGCGAATCGGCCTCGGTTTTCCCACATGGGGAGGCCTTCAACAATATTTTGGCCAAAATTGGGTTTATAGGAATAGAGAACAAACCCCAGACATTGGGAGTAGCCTCCATCTATGTCGCCACAAAATAGTTTGATGAAAAATGTCCTTATCCTGTTTGGACTGCTGATCCTCGCAAGTCCAAAATCCAACGCGCAATTTGGGGAAGACCCCATTCTCAACCTTCAGAACGAGGACAAGAGATTTTTGAACTGGGGGTATTATCTGGGTTTTAACCAATATGACTTTCAGTTCGAGTACAAGGACGATGTGGGCCGAGATGTCTTGGTCGACAAGAGTTTTGGGTTCAATGTGGGTTTGATCGGTGAGCTGCGCATCAACGAATTTTTGGACGCCCGCTTTGAGCCAGGACTTCTTTATACCGCACGTACCCTAGGTTTCCCTGGTTTCACCAGCCAGGCCGATGCCATCCGCGAAGTACGCTCTACCTACATTCGGTTTCCTCTTTTACTCAAGGCCAGTACCAAAAGGATCGGCAATTGGAAACCCTTTATCGTAGGCGGTGTCTACACATCGATGAACCTTGGGAGCAAAGAAGATAGTTTGGACGACAACAGCAGTGGTGAGTTCCGTATGAAGAAGAACGTCTATGGGTACGAATTGGGTTTCGGCATCGATTTTTACACGGAATATTTCAAGTTTTCACCCTCCATCAGGGGCGTTTTTGCCCTTACGGACGAACTTGTCCCCGACAACGACCCCAACAGTCCATGGACGGGCAACATCAATGCCATGCGAACGCGGGGCATCTTTATCAATTTCACCTTTGAATAAACTAAATCATTGAATATTTAGACTTCTGTAAGTCCAAGAATCCAACCATCTAAAAATCCAACTACCTCCTTATTTCGTTGAGAAGAATCGCCGTAGCCGTGGCCACATTCAAGCTTTCGGCGGTCTCTGCCCCAAACTGCGGAATGGAAATCCGCTCCGTGACCCATGCACCCACCTCATCGGAAATGCCATTGGCCTCATTGCCCATCACCAAAATGCCTTTGGCAGGAAGCTCTCTTCCATACACCGGTTCGCCATCCATAAAAGCACCAAAAATGGGTTGTTCGGCATTTTTCAAAAATTCGGGGAGAGGTGCATAAACTATGTTTACCCTTGCTATGGACCCCATAGTGGCCTGCAGCACCTTTGGGTTATAACAATCCACAGTGTCCATGGAGCAGACCAATTCCCGAATCCCGAACCAATCGCACAACCGTATGATGGTCCCCAGATTGCCCGGATCGCGCACGGCATCCAAGGCCACCACCCAATCCGACACTTCTGTTTTCAGGGGCTTGGGCATATAAAAAACCCCCAATACCCCATTGGGCTGCTTCAAACTGCTCATCTGTTTGAGAATGGCTCCAGAAACAAGTTCCGTTTCTCCCAATCCACTCCCTTTCCATGTCCCATCAACAAAAATCTTCAATGGCTCCACACCCGCTTGTAACAACTCTTTCACTAACTTTTCCCCTTCCACTACGAATAGGGCGTGTTGAGTTCGGTACTTTTTTTGCTTTAGGTTTACAACTAGTTTAATTTGGTTTTTTGTAACCATCTAAATCGTGTATTTTTGGCGTCTATGAGGGGTTCTTTAGGTCTAATGGGCAACTGGGCAAAAATAGGACTATTGTTGCTTATGTTGAGTACGATGGGTTGCAATACGCTCAAAAAGGTGGGGGAAGATGAATTATTGCTTACCAAGAACTCCATTTATGTCAACGAGGAAAAAGTCTCCACGAGTGAAATCAAGGGCCTGATCTCCCAAAAACCCAACAGCAGTGTCCTCGGCTATCCCCTTCGCCTGAACCTGTACAACCTTGCCAAGGAAAATCCTGATTCTTCATTCCAAGACTGGTTGCACAGAAAGGAAAAAAGGGAAAAACGCCTGAACAATCTCCTTTCCCAAAAGCAGGTGAGCCGATTGCAGGAATCCTTCATCGTAAAAGGTGCCAGTGAATTTCTGGAACGGGTAGGCGAGCCACCCGTGGTAATCGACACTTCGCTTACCCGAAAGTCCGTCGAGCGGTTGGAGGCCTACTACAACAGTAAAGGGTATTTCAACAACAATGGTTCCTACGAGATCGTGGAGGGCAAAAGAAAGAAAAGGGCCGAAGTGGAATACAACATCAACCTGAACAAACCCTACATCATCGATACCGTTCAGAAAAACATCACTTCGCCAGAGCTGGACTCCATCTACACTCTCTCTGCCAGACGGAGTTTCGTAAAGCAAGGCGAACAGTTCGACCTGGACAATTTCACTTTGGAGCGGGAACGGCTGACCACCCTTTTCAGGAATTCGGGAGTCTATAACTTTCAAGAAAGTTCCATCAACTATGATATTTTAAGGGACACCATAAAAAATGCCGATGACCAACTCATGGATGTCCAACTGAACATCAAAAAATTCAGGAGCACCACGGACAGTTCCGATACCAATGCACCCTATAGGATAGCCCGCCTCAAAAAAATCAACATCTATGCGGATTACGCCATAAACGGTGACTCGGATTCCCTAAAAACACTGGAATACGACAATTACACCATCCATTACCATGACAAGCTCAGGTACAGGCCCAAGGCGCTCACCGATGCCATTTTCTTTCAAAAGGACAGTATCTATAGGGATTTGGACCGGATAAGGACGTACAGGCAGATCACCAACCTGAACACCTTTAAATATCCCAACATAGAGTTCATTGCAGATTCCACCCAAACGGAATTGATCTCCAATATCTATTTGGCGGCGAAGCCCAAATTTTCGTTGAACCTGAATTTTGACGTCACCCATTCCAATATCCAACAGGTGGGAACAGCTTTCAGTACGTCGGTGATCACCCGTAATGTATTCGGGGGGGCGGAGACCTTGAACATTTCGGCAAGGGGATCTATCGGGCTTTTAAGCGATGCGTCGCTCTCCAACGAGACCTTCACTTCGGAACTTGGTGGGGACATCAACATTACCTTTCCCAGAATCTGGTTCCCTTTCAATACGGAAAGTATAATTCCCGGCTACATGCTGCCCCAGAGCAGGTTATTGGCGGGTACCAACTTCCAGCGGAACATAGGATTGGACAAGCAGTCGCTCAATTCCATACTATCCTACAACTGGTCGCCCACGGATAGGCTCAAGAACAATATTGAACTATTGAACGTCGAATTTGTGCGCAATGTGAACCCGGACAACTTTTATAACGTGTACCGGAACACTTTTTCAAACCTCGACAACATTGCGGACGATTTTCAAAACGACCCCCAATTTGCATCGTTCTATGAAACAGTGGACAATACCACTGATTCACTCCGTCTGAACATACCCGAAGGTGCCAACGAATTTGTCCGGGCAGTGCTCAACAACGAGGTTCCTGTCACCGAGGACCAATTGGACGAGGTGAACAGCATTGCGGAACGAAGAAGACGATTGACGGACAACAACCTCATTTTTGCCAGTAACTTCACCCATACCAAGAACAGCAAATCGGGCATCAACGACAATGATTTTTACCAATACCGTATAAAATTGGAAAGTGCAGGGAATGTCCTCTCGCTCATGTCAAATATTGTCCCCTACAATAAAAATGACAATGGACAGCTTTTGGTGTTCGGGGTTCCTTTTTCCCAATACATCAAGTCAGAACTCGACTACATACGACATTGGGAAATAGGTGATTCACAGGTGATCGCATTCAGGAGCTTCTTCGGAATGGCCGTACCCTACGGAAATTCGGACAACATCCCCTTTGTGAGGAGTTATTTTGCTGGGGGTTCCAACGACAACAGAGCTTGGAACGCCTACGAACTGGGACCCGGAAAGACGAGCAACATCAACGATTTCAATGAGGCCAACCTGAAACTGGCCTTCAATGTAGAATACCGCTTCCCCATAGCAGGGGACGTAAAAGGGGCCCTTTTTGCAGATGCAGGGAACATCTGGAACGTTTTTGACAACGAAAGCAACCCCGATGCCATATTCCAGGGAATTTCCTCTTTGGGCGACATTGCCCTTGGTACAGGTCTGGGACTCCGATATGACTTCACTTACTTTGTATTCCGGTTGGATGTCGGGTTCAAGACCTACAATCCTGCAAGAGTGGGAGCCGATCGTTGGTTCAATGAATACAACATCAGGAATGCGGTCCTCAATATCGGGATCAATTATCCTTTCTAGAGGAAATAATTTATTACTTTTGTTCCCTATTTTAACTCGAAACCATCTAAAACTATGTCCCATAATATTAAACCGGGCGTTGCTACCGGTGATGAAGTTCAGGCAATTTTCAAACATGCAAAGGAAAACGGCTACGCATTACCAGCCGTAAACGTAATTGGATCTGATACGATCAATGCGGTGATGGAGACCGCCGCAACACTGAACTCTCCGGTCATCATTCAGTTTTCCAATGGAGGAGCACAGTTCAATGCCGGTAAGGGACTTTCCAATGATGGCCAAAAAGCGGCCATACTTGGGGGAATAGCAGGTGCCAAGCACGTACACCAATTGGCGGAAGCCTATGGGGCAACGGTGATTCTCCACACCGACCACTGTGCCAAAAAATTGTTGCCCTGGATCGATGGGCTTTTGGATGCCAGCGAAGAACATTTCAAGGCCACAGGGAAACCTTTGTACAGTTCTCACATGATCGATCTTTCCGAAGAACCTTTGGAAGAGAACATCGAACTCTGTAAGGAATACTTGAAGCGAATGAGCAAAATGGACATGACCTTGGAAATCGAATTGGGTATCACCGGCGGCGAAGAAGACGGGGTGGACAATTCCGATGTTGACGATTCCAAACTCTATACCCAGCCCGAAGAAGTGGCCTATGCCTATGAAGAACTTTCAAAAATCAGCCATAGGTTCACCATAGCAGCTGCTTTCGGTAACGTTCACGGGGTCTACAAGCCCGGAAACGTAAAGCTGACCCCAAAAATTCTGAGAAACTCCCAAGAATACATTTCAGAAAAATATGGTGTGGAACATAACCATATCGATTTTGTTTTTCATGGAGGATCAGGTTCCACTTTGGAAGAGATCAGGGAAGCTATCGGATACGGTGTCATTAAAATGAACATCGACACTGACCTTCAATATGCCTTTTTGGAAGGTGTGAGGGATTATGTACAGAACAAATCCGCCTATCTTCAGGCACAGATCGGGAATCCCGAAGGGGATGACCAACCCAATAAAAAATACTACGACCCAAGGGTTTGGTTGAGGGAAGGTGAAAAAACCTTCATTGCCCGCCTCAAGAAAGCTTTTGAAGACCTGAACAACGTGAACACGCTATAGGTCATCTAACTAAATATTGATTACATGTCGTCTTGGTTTAAAAGAAAGGAAAAAGGAATACAGACCTTAACAGAGGAAAAAAAGGACACCCCAAAGGGACTATGGTATAAATCCCCCACAGGTAAAATTGTTGAATCTGAAGACCTTGCCAAAAATTTCTATGTAAGTCCCGAGGATGACTACCACGTTAGGATCGGCAGCAAAGAATATTTCGAGATTCTTTTTGATGACAACAAGTTCAAGGAACTGGATGCCAACCTAAGATCCAAAGACCCCTTGAAATTTGTAGACACCAAAAAATATTCCGAACGCCTGAAGGCCGCGGAGCAAAAGACCGGTCTGAAAGATGCCGTGAGGAGTGCCGTGGGCAAGTCGATGGGAAAGGAACTCGTGGTTTCCTGTATGGATTTCGCCTTTATCGGGGGCTCCATGGGCAGCGTGGTTGGGGAAAAGATCTCCCGCGCCATTGATGTGGCCATGAAGAAAAAGATTCCGTTCCTGATGATTTCCAAATCCGGGGGTGCCCGTATGATGGAAGCTGCGCTTTCCCTTATGCAGTTGGCAAAGACATCCGCCAAATTGGCCCAGTTGGCCGAGGCGAAGATACCTTACATCTCCTTGTGCACAGATCCCACTACGGGTGGGACCACCGCATCTTATGCGATGCTAGGGGACATCAACATCTCCGAGCCCGGTGCCTTGATCGGATTTGCAGGACCAAGGGTCGTCAAGGATACCACAGGAAAAGACCTTCCGGATGGTTTCCAGACCGCAGAATTTCTCAAGGAACATGGATTTTTGGATTTCATCACCCATCGCAGGGACTTGAAAAAGAACATCAACCTGTATATTGATTTGATCACCAATCAACCCATCAGGTCGTAAAAGGGGCCATTTGCCTCCCATTAAAATTTCATAGTCCAAAAAAAGAACTATCTTTGCGCGCTGATCGAAGGTCGATCGATACATAAAAATCATTTAAATAATATTGGAATGTATTTAACCAAAGAAGTAAAAGCCGACATTTTCAAGAAACACGGCGGCTCTGAGAGCAACACCGGTTCTACGGAAGGGCAGATTGCACTGTTCACACACCGTATTAACCACTTGACAGGACACCTTAAAAGGAACCACAAGGATTATAACACCGAGCGTTCCTTGGTAAGACTGGTAGGTAAAAGACGTAGTCTTTTGGACTATCTGAAGAAAAAAGATATTGAAAAGTACCGTACCCTTATCAAAGAGTTGGGTATCAGAAAATAAAAATGGAAGGGGAGGCCTTGGCTTCCCCTTTTTATTTTATTGGATTTGTTCCAATTTTAAAAAGTCCCGGTCCAAAAATCGGGCAAACACAAAAAGCTGCTTATAGTTTTTCATTGGTCAGTGCCCTTGGCACACAACAACAACACAACCCGATCGCCCGGACGGCGGTAGACCAAATGTTTAACGACCCAGATCATTAGGATCGGGTAAGATTATTTGTATGATTCCAAAAACTTTTAAAGAGGTCATTGACCTTGGTGACGGTAGGGAGATTTCCATCGAAACCGGAAAATTGGCAAAACAGGCCCATGGTTCTGTAGTTGTCCAATCAGGCAAATGTATGTTACTATGTACAGTTGTCTCCAATTATCAAGCTTCGGATGTGGACTTTTTGCCACTTACCGTAGATTATCGTGAAAAATTTGCCGCTGCGGGACGCTATCCAGGTGGTTTCTTCAAGCGTGAAGCAAGGCCCAGCGATGGCGAAGTGCTCACCATGAGATTAGTGGACAGGGTATTGCGCCCATTGTTCCCCAAAGATTACCACTCAGAGACCCAGGTCATGATCCAATTGATGTCCCACGACGAAGATGTCATGCCGGATGCCATGGCAGGATTGGCCGCCTCTGCAGCCATCCAATTATCCGACATTCCTTTTGAGTGCCCCATTTCTGAGGTTCGTGTAGGTCGGGTGAACGGTGAGTTCGTTATCAACCCTACCATGGCACAATTGAAGGAGTCCGACATCGACATGGTGATCGGTGCTTCCGAAGATTCCGTGATGATGGTGGAAGGTGAGATGGGTGAAATTTCCGAAGAGGAAATGGTAGAGGCCATCAAATTTGCCCATGAAGCCATTAAGGTACAGTGTGCCGCACAGGTCAGATTGGCCGAAGCCGTTGGTAAAAAAGAAACCAGAGAGTACGAACAGGCCGTTGAAGACGAAGCACTTCAGAAGAAAATCCATGACATGGCCTATGACAAGGTCTATCAAGTAGCCAAAGCAGGTTCTTCCAAAAAAGAACGCAGTGAGGCCTTTGCCAATATCAAGGAAGAGATCAAGGCCGCTTTTTCCGAAGAAGAACTTGAAGAATTTGGTGGCTTGGTCTCCAAATACTACCATAAAGCCGAAAAAGAAGCCGTCAGGAACCTTACTTTGGAAGAAGGCCTTCGTTTGGATGGAAGGAAAACGACCGACATCCGCCCCATTTGGTGCGAAGTGGATTATTTGCCCTCCGTTCACGGTTCATCCATCTTTACCAGAGGGGAAACACAGGCATTGGCAACGGTGACCTTGGGAACTTCCAGGGAAGCCAACCAAATAGACATGCCTTCCTTCGAAGGTGAGGAGACATTCTACCTGCACTATAACTTCCCTCCTTTCTCAACAGGAGAGGCAAGACCTATACGCGGCACTTCCAGAAGAGAGGTCGGACACGGTAACTTGGCACAACGCGCACTTAAAGGAATGATCCCAGCAGATTGTCCTTATACCGTTCGTGTGGTTTCCGAAGTATTGGAATCCAACGGTTCCTCTTCCATGGCTACCGTTTGTTCGGGCACCATGGCCTTGATGGATGCCGGTATACAATTGAAAAAACCCGTTTCCGGTATCGCCATGGGATTGATCACGGATACTGAAAGTGGCAAGTATGCCGTTCTTTCGGATATCTTGGGCGATGAGGACCACTTGGGCGACATGGACTTTAAAGTTACAGGTACCGCAGATGGTATCACTGCCTGCCAAATGGACATTAAAGTAAAGGGACTTTCCTATGAAATCTTGGTAAAGGCATTGATGCAGGCCAAGGATGGAAGGTTGCATATCTTGGAAAAATTGATCGACACGATCGCAGCCCCAAGACCAGAGGTGAAACCTTACGCTCCAAAAATCATTACCCGAATCATTCCTGGTGAGTTCATCGGTGCACTGATCGGAAAAGGTGGAGAAGTCATCCAAGATCTTCAAAAGAGATCCAAGACCACGATTGTCATCAACGAAGATCCAGATACCGAAGAAGGTATCGTGGAAATTTTGGGTACCGACCAAGATGGCATCGATATGGTGTTGGCCAAAATAGACTCGTTGATGTTCAAGCCTGAAGTGGGCAGCGTTTACGAAGTGAAGGTTATCAAGATGTTGGAATTTGGCGCCGTGGTGGAATATACCGAGGCTCCTGGTAACGAAGTATTGCTCCACGTGTCCGAATTGGCTTGGGAGCGTACCGAAAATGTTTCCGACGTAGTCAACATGGGAGATGTCTTTGACGTGAAATACCTAGGTATCGACCCAAGGACCAAAAAGGAAAAAGTGTCCAGAAAGGCACTGTTGCCCAAACCGGAAGGCTATAAAGAAAGACCTCCAAGAGATGATCGTGGTGGTGACCGAAGAGGTGGCGACCGTGACCGAAGAGGTGGTGACCGTGACCGCAGAGGTGGCGATCGTGACAGAAAGCCCAGAAGGGACTAAGTCAACTTTCATATTATAAGAGAAACCCTGGGAAACATTCCCGGGGTTTTTTCGTTTTTAGAAAACTTTTAGAAAGAAAATCCGCCAAAATGTAACTTTTTAAATTTTTCAACGTATAACCTAATGAGCCTCTGCTCACAAACTTAATTTGAAGGGAAAATTTTTAGATGAGACAGTTAAAGATTACAAAACAGGTTACCAATAGGGAAACCGCTTCGTTGGACAAATATTTGCAGGAAATCGGCAAGGTGGATCTGATCACCGCCGATGAGGAAGTGGAGCTGGCACAACGGATAAAGGCGGGAGACCAGGTAGCCCTGGAAAAATTGACCAAAGCCAACCTCAGGTTCGTCGTTTCCGTGGCCAAACAGTACCAAAACCAAGGACTCACCCTTCCCGATTTGATCAATGAAGGGAACTTGGGATTGATCAAGGCCGCTCAACGTTTTGACGAGACCCGAGGATTTAAATTTATTTCCTATGCCGTTTGGTGGATCCGTCAGTCCATTCTTCAAGCCTTGGCGGAACAATCCAGGATTGTGCGCTTGCCCTTGAACAAAATCGGCTCCATCAACAAGATCAACAAGACCTTTGCTTTCTTGGAACAGGCCCACGAGCGTACCCCATCTGCCGAGGAAATTGCCAAAGAATTGGACATGACCGTGGAAGATGTGAAGCAATCCCTGAAAAATTCGGGCCGCCACGTATCCATGGATGCCCCTTTGATCGATGGTGAGGATTCCAATCTGTATGACGTATTGCGAAGTGGGGAGTCCCCTAACCCGGACAAGGAGCTTTTGCATGAATCCTTGCGCACGGAGATCGAGCGTGCACTGGAGACCTTGACCCCGAGAGAGGCCGATGTTATCAGGCTTTACTTCGGTTTGGCCGGACAACATTCCATGACCTTGGAAGAAATCGGCGAGACTTTTGACCTGACCAGGGAAAGGGTCCGACAGATCAAAGAGAAGGCCATCAGAAGGCTAAAACACACCTCCAGAAGTAAGATTTTAAAGACATATCTGGGATAAAGTGCTAAAAAAACACAATAAATTACAGTTAAACATACCTTAAATTGTTTTTTTGGCAGGAAAGTTGTAATTTGTGTACCTACAACAGTTAATCATGACTGTTCGTTTTTTGATTGATGAATAAACTCCGGCTGATTACCGGAGTTTTTTCATTTATAGGAAGCTTGTAATTGGCTAACTTTGTACCATGGACAAGACAATAATCGCCCCCTCGTTACTAGCCTCTGATTTTGCCAATCTGCAACGCGATATCGAAATGGTCAACCAAAGTGAGGCCGATTGGTTCCATTTGGACATCATGGACGGGATGTTCGTTCCCAATATTTCCTTCGGGATGCCTGTGGTGGAAGCCATTGCCAAGCATGCCAAAAAACCATTGGACACCCATTTGATGATCATGGACCCCGATCGGTATATCAAAGCCTTCGCGGAATTGGGCGTGGACCATCTGACCGTGCACTATGAAGTTTGTCCCCATCTGCACAGGACTTTGCAGGCCATAAAGGCAGAGGGTATGAAGGCCGGTGTGGCCATCAACCCACATACGTCCATCAACTTGTTGGAAGATACCATCCAAGATATCGACATTGTAATCGTGATGAGTGTAAACCCCGGTTTTGGTGGGCAATCGTTCATTGAGAACACCTATCAAAAGGTGAAAGACCTGAAAAAACTGATCCAACGAAAAAATGCAAATACCCTGATCGAGATAGATGGGGGCGTCAACGCGGCCAACGCCAAGAAACTGGTGGAACACGGTGCCGATGTTTTGGTAGCCGGCAGTTTTGTGTTCAAAAGCAAAAATCCGACAGAAACCATCAAAGATCTAAAAGAAAGGACGTTATAATGCAGGAGTTTGATGTTGTAATCATTGGGGGCGGCCCCATCGGCATTGCCTGTGGGCTGGAAGCCAAAAAAAGAGGCCTCAGCTATATCATCATTGAAAAAGGACCCATTGTCAACTCACTGTTCAACTATCCCATCAATATGCAGTTTTTTTCCTCTTCGGAAAAACTGGAAATAGATGGCATCCCCTTTATCAGCAAGGAGGCCAAGCCCAAGCGCAACGAAGCCTTGGAATACTACCGAAGGATCGTGACCTCCAACCAACTGGACATCCACCTGTTTGAAAAGGTCATCACCGTGGAAAAAGAAAATGATATTTTCCAGGTCAATACCGACAAAGATCAATACAAGGCAAAAAATGTGGTTGTGGCCACTGGCTTCTATGACTTGCCCAATCGCATAAACGTGCCGGGCGAGGATTTGCCGAAAGTATCCCATTATTACAAAGACCCCCATTTTTATGCCAGTCAGAAATTGGCCGTGATCGGGGCCAGCAACTCGGCCATCGATGCCGCTTTGGAATGTTGGCGAAAGGGCGCGGAGGTCTCTTTGATCATCCGTGGGCCAGAGGTAGGCCCAAGGGTAAAATATTGGGTGCGCCCCGACATCATCAACCGAATCGAGGAAGGCAGTATCAAAGCCTATTACAACAGTACGGTGAAAGAGATCGCCCCAAGGGAAATCATCATTGACACCCCAGAGGGCGAGACTTCACTGGAAAACGATTTCGTGCTCGCATTGACGGGCTATATGCCCAACTTCACCTTTTTGGAAAGGCTGGGCATTGCTCTTTCCGACGATGAAAAGCGGCTTCCTTCCTATGACCCCGAGACCATGGAGACCAATGTGCCCGGACTGTTCTTGGCCGGAGTGATCTGTGGTGGGATGGAAACCCATAAATGGTTTATCGAAAACTCCCGTATCCACGCCCCCATCATCATGGACGCCATCACGCACAAGGAAGCATCTGTGTAATAGTTCAATCCATCTGACAATACGTCCGCATTGATCAAGTTTCTCCAAAGGAAAAGCCTCCGGCATTACCCGAAATGAACCATAGCGTGCAAAACTGTATTCGTTTTGCATTTTTATCTTTGTTGATGTTCAACCCCAAAAGTTTTGGATATGACCAAGATCATCATAGCATCCGATTGCGGAAATTCACCGAAAAGGGAATTCCTAAAAAAACTGAACATTGCCTTTGCGAAAGGGGATGTGGCCTTCCTGGACGCCTGCGTGACCGATAGTATCCGCTGGGAAATTATTGGGGACAAGACCTTGGAAGGAAAGGAAACCTTCCTGAAGGAGTTGGACACGATGAAAGTGTCCATTGCCTCAGAACTTGTCCTTCACAAAATTCTGACCCATGGAAAGGAAGGAGCTGTGAACGGCACCCTTAAAATGCATGATGGGAAAAAATATGCCTTTTCGGACTTCTATGAATTCAGCAGTGGCAGAGACGCCAAAGTAAAATCCATCATCTCCTATGTCATCAAAATTTGATGCCTGTACAGTTTTAGGGTGTTCAAAAATCAAGGCGATGGCTTACTTTAGCACCAGTAACCCCATCAACTTTGATTATATCTATGAAAGCACTTGCTACCATTGGACTATTGATCTTGAGCAATACCTTCATGGTGGTTGCCTGGTACGGCCACCTCAAATTCCACGAATGGAAATGGTTCAACAAACTGGGCCTGATCTCCATTGTACTCATCAGTTGGGGAATTGCCCTTTTTGAATACATGTTCCAAGTGCCCGCTAACAAGATCGGGTTTCGGGAAAACGGGGGACCGTTCAGTCTCATTCAATTGAAGGTAATCCAGGAAGTCATCACTTTGGTGGTCTTTGCCATCTTTACCCTAGTGGTCTTCAAGACCGAGACCTTTAGGGCAAACCACATTATTTCCTTTATTTTTCTGGTCTTGGCGGTCTATTTTATGTTCAAAAAGTAAACGCGGTATCCAGTTCAAATGGTCTTGAGCTGAGCCTGCAACACTTTGTTGGCCTTGAGCATGGCCCTTCCATCCCTAAAACTCAAATAGGAATGTCCATTTTGGTGGTTGAGCATGCTCACCTCGCACATCAAGCCCCAATGCCGCGTAATCTCCCGCCATGCAAACCATAGGGAATGTTTGGGGTCATAAATGTGGGTAGCCTCCCCCCCTGCCCCATTGATCTCAATGGCACAGAAATTCTTCCCTTCGCACAACTCCTCAAACGTATTATAGAGCACATCCAACCTACCGTAATGAAAATCTTCCATGGGAATGCAAACCTCATTTATGGTCTTGGTGAGTGCATCGTTCAATTTATGGCTGATGTCCACAAACTTGGCGCCCCTCGTGTGGCTTCCGTAGGGGACCAGGATATATTCCTCCCCTTCTCCCAAAATAGTGTGGAGCCGCTCTCCCAACTTCTTTTGGAGTATATGCAATTGCAGGTGGCTTCTCGGATTTTTCTTGATGAGTTCCAAGATGGTGCTTTTTCCGTCCCCAATAACGGAAAGAAATTCTTTGGACACAATTCCTGTGATCTTCCCATGGGTCTCCCCTGGCCTTCGTACATAAAAAATACCGACTTCATTTCCGTAGGGAATCAGTTCCTGGACCAGATAGTGGGAAGGGGTTTTCCGAACATAGTCCCTGAACTGCTCCTCATCATGTATTTTTTCCACCCCAAAGGATTTCATCCCAATGTCAGGTTTGGCAATAAAGGGAAAGGATATGCCTGAAGTCCGTATTCGCCCTAGGGCTACATTGGGCGCCTCATCCTTGGTAATGAAGACTGTGTTGGGGATGTACTGACGGGGTATCAGTCCATAGATCGACATTTTGGATTCCATGGCCATTCCTCCATTTTTCATGCTGGGATTGGCGGCATTGAAAAAGAAAAAGGAACCTGCCTTTAGGGAATAGAAGAGCCAAACCGGGAACAGTGGATAATAAATGGCCCATAACGGCCAATATTCCCAATGGGTGAGTTTATGCCACTTCAATTTTAGGGAGGTCATTCTTTACACAGTGAGTTGGTTCGGTGAAAGGGAGACTTCGAATGCCTTATCGTTCAGTAGGTCGATGTGCTTCAAGAGGCCCTGCCCTTCATGCTCCAATATGGTCTGGGTCACACTGAAGGTCTTCAACCCGGTTTCACGGTCAATGATAAACCCGTTCTCAAAATCCTCATGGTTGTTGGTATGAAAATCAACTACATCCGAAGCCTCAATGGGATGGGTTCTTTTCATAAATCCATCGAACAACGAAGCTCGGCGCCCGATGACGGCATCATCATACAAGGTAACAGATGACCAGATATGGCTTTTGGACTTGTCCAAGGGCCTAAAATATTTTTGTCCGCCATCCCACCTGAATTCCAATAAATGGGCATGGAACAACACAAGAGTGAAGGGTTCAATGTTATAGAGATCGATTTCCGAGAGCATGGTCAGTGGGGCTTCGCTACCAATGATGTCCAAAAGGACCAAACCACGGCTTTTTGCATAGTTACCATTGGAGCTGTGTTTCACAAAGGCCCCGTTCAGCAGAACCGCTATGGCGCCGTTGTCGTTGAGGGCGAACCAAGTGCCCCCGGCCTTGGGATCCTTGGGAAAGAGTACTTTCACGGAACCTAAGGTTTCTTCTTTGGGTTCATGGGCCAGTGGTCGGGAGATGTGCTCATCCCTGTTGGATGTGATAATGTACTTATCCCCCGAAGGTACAAAACTTACTGTGCACATGCCTTTCTATATTGTATGGTGGACGGCGCCACTCCGAAAGATTCCGGAAGCTGCTTTTCCGTAAAATGTTGGATACCTACTTTGATGAGCGCATGGTGGTGGATGGTATGCTCTAGATTGTACATCACTTCCCTGTGGTAATTGGATTCCAAACAGACATCCTCACCTCCCAGTTCATAATTGACCTTGATGGGCTTGTTGGGGCGTTCCAACCGGTCCTGGATCCAACTGAGCTGCTCAATGGCAAAGGGAAGTTCTTCGGCCAATTTCAGGTTGCGCTCCCGTCGATCATAGGAAACATCGGCGGTCTCATAACCATTTATCAAACAAAGGTACAGCTCAATGATATGGCGGGTATGCTGGCCGATACTGGAGTTGGAGAGTACACTACATGACTGTGCATAACAATCCTTTGGCAATTCCAAAAGGATGTGTTTAAACTGCTCAAGGGTATCCAAAGAAGATTTGAACATACTTACTCAATTTTATGATGAATTCGTTTTTTGATGAAAATGAACATAAGGTAGAAAGAAAATCCAAGGTACAACAACCCCATCATCAGATTTGTGATGGTATGATAACGGTCGTAGTTGGCAAAAATGAACTTGCCGGCCAGAATAAAAATTCCCAAACCGACGAGGGTTCCCAAACCTATGCCCAGTATATAAAATACATAATGACTGTTCGATCTCTGCAAAATCCCTTTGCGGTCCAATACTTGGTTCCAGGTCATCCAAAAAGGGAACTGCAAGGGGTTCAGCGCGCTCAGCAACAGCCCCAACACAAAGGTCGATCCAATCTGAGGGAAAAAATCCGTCTTGGAATCGGTCACCGTAACGCTGTCCATTTCCAAAAAACTGGACAAGGACAAATAGAGCAAAAAAACAATGCCGAGGGGAAGGATATACTTCAGGGCCCTTTCCCCCAAATGTAACCTTTCATTCCCGTAGAGGGTGATCCTGACCACCGAGAGTTCTACCAAAACCACAGCCATGGCAAACCAAATTGCCGAGACCAGACCCTGTGAAGCCGCAATGTCAAAAGCAGTAAGATTGAGCGTCCCGAAGGGCAAAGCCCCAACGAAGCTGATCAGCAAACCATAAAAACAGACTTTTGCGTAATTGGGCATATAGAGATTAGTTGTTAATGGAGCTCCAAAACGTATGCACAGAACAGGAACAACCTGCACATTAGACTTGGATTTCTTCGGAATGTTACGGATTCTTGATCTTTTTCCAGTTCTCGTCCGCCTTGGTTTTCAGGACATTTGGAGATTCTTTGAGCCATAAGTCCAAGGTATTGGTATTACCAGCGTTGTAGAACAGGTAAAGTTTCCCCTGCCTGATCTCAAAAGTTTCCGGGTCCACCCTTACCTTTTTTCCAGACACGGCCACAGCATAGGCACAATATCCTCCATACTCAGGTAGATATCTTGTAGGTTCAGCCATGAATTTTTCCATATTGGATTGGCTTTCGAACTTATATTTCACCCCATCATATTCAGTTGTATACTCCTTGAGCCCTTCATGGGCCTTACCTGAAAAATAGGAAACCACATCATATCCATTAGCGGCATAGCCCTTATGAACGTTATAGTCAACACTCTGTGCATGGGCAAAAAAACTGATGGTCAAAAAGAGGGCAAGAAGCGCTTTTTTCATATGTACTTGTATTTACGTTTCATTTGACCAACATGGGAAATCCAGTGGTCTGGACTGGGTTAGTCAGAAGGTCTTTTTATTCCTTTCACCGATTTATGATAAAATCCAAACCGATCGACCACACTTCCAGGCTTTGGCCATCATCAAAAAGCACTCTTTTCTCCTTCAAAAATTATTTACACTTCTTCAAACCGCTCATCCGTCAACCCAAAATGGCTATCCATCAATTGTCCCAAAATTCCTCGAAGCCATTTGCTAATTTGAATATCGAAAGCTTGGTTACTGACTAATAAGTAACATTCAATTTATGAAAACAACACTCTTGAATATATCAAAAATGTCCCTTCTTCTTTTCTTGGGACTTGGCACCATCTTGATTTCCTGTTCAGGTGAAGATGGCAAAGATGGAATCGACGGCGAAATGGGACCTGCTGGTCAAGATGGAAATGCCAACGTGATCGTTTCCGATTGGATGCCCTTTGTCTGGAGCCATACCAATGAGGTGGATTACGCTTGGATGGACATTCCTGTTGAAAACATTTTGGATTTCGCTGAAAGTGGAGGGGTTGTGATGGTGTATTTAAGGATCGATTATGGTGGTACAACTGTTCGGGCACTCCCAATGTACTCCAACTATCAGAGCTACGAGTTTGCTTATGGCAAATTTGGTACAAGTTTTACAGGTATCAGAGTGTTTGTGACCCATTCCAATCTTGACATTGTGGAAAACGACCCAGCCACACGTATACGCTATGTACTGATACCCGCCAACATCGCTCAGACCAGCGGCATAACCAATCAAATACCAAAGGAGTTTGACGAGATTGCCAATTTACTCGGGTTGGAGCAATAGGTTTCCATGAAATTATTGTTCAACATTTTTTAAAACAAAGGTGCGGTTTTACCTTCCCAAAATCACTTCCGCTTCTTCAAACCGCCCATCCGTCAACCCAAAACGGCCATCCGTCAATTGTCTGAAAATTACTTGAAACCACTTTCTAATTTTGGTCTTTACATGAATTTAATCCGAATCCCAGCACTGATATTTTTAAACCATTCTTACCAATTTTATATATACACCCTACATCAATTCATTATATGAAAAAAACACTTTTACATCTATCAAAAATATCCATCCTCCTTCTGTTGGGGTTAGGCATGATCATCGTTTCCTGTTCTGGCGAAGATGGCACAGATGGAATCAATGGAGAAATGGGAGTCCAAGGAGCACAAGGTCCACAAGGGGAACCAGGAACGCAAGGAGCACAGGGGGAACCGGGGACACAAGGCGAACAAGGACCTCAGGGAGAGCAAGGAGAACAAGGACCCCAAGGGGAGCAAGGACCTCAGGGTGAGCAGGGAGCACAAGGCGAACCCGGTCAAGATGGACTGGACGGACAGAATGGCCAAGATGGGAACGCCAATGTCATCGTTTCCGATTGGATGTACATCGTTTGGGACAATGCAGATAACAATGTTCCTCCTACTTGGGGAGAAATGATCATCGAAGAAATTCCTGGCATCAATGACATTAATGTATTCATAGACACAGGAGGAGTCGTTCTTTTTTATTTGAGACGTGATATCGGCTTGGCCACCTTTACAACACCACTTCCACATCAAGATGGTTCGGAACGCATCTTTTCATATGCTGTGACCTCTACCGATCCCAATCTTTTTGTGCCCGGATTGGTCATAAGAGGTGAATCGATCAATGTTTCCTCTATGGAAAACAGCGATAACTATTTGATAAAGTATGTGATTGTCCCTGCCAACATTGCACAAGCCAGTGATCTGGTCAACAATATGCCCGAAAGTTTTAGTGAGGCTGCAACTTTACTTGGATTGCAACAATAAGTTTTTGTCCAGATAAAAATACTGCATATCTGTGTTTGAAATCAGCCCATTACACTTCCGTTTTGCTGGTGAACAGACAACACCGAAATAAACCCCACTCATACCAACATCATATACATTTTTACTAATCCATTTTATTTATTTTATGAAAACAACACTTTTAAATCTATCAAAATTGACCCTTCTCCTTTTCTTGGGGATGGGTATTGTCTTGGTTTCCTGCTCTGGCGAAGATGGCAAGGACGGCCTCAACGGCGAAATGGGAATTCAGGGAGAGCAAGGAGCTCAAGGAGTGCAAGGACCCCAAGGAGAACAGGGCCAAGATGGGAACGCCAATGTCATCGTTTCCGATTGGATGCAAATTGCTTGGGACAATGTAGACAACAATGTTCCTCCTACTTTTGGACAAATGTTCATTGAAGAAATACCCGGGATAGCAGACATTGAAGCCTTTTTGGAAACCGGTGGCGTAATCCTGGTTTATCTAAAGCGTGATTATGGTTTGGGCACTTTTACTTTATTACTCCCATATCAAGATGGTTCCGATCATATCTATACCTATACCGCAACCGCTACAGACCCCAATATTTTACCACCTGGGTTGGTGATAGTCGGTGAAGCAAACGATGTGAGCAACTTTGAAAATAACGATGCGTATTTGATAAAATACGTGATAGTTCCCGCCAACGTTGCCCAGGCCAGTGATTTGGTCAACAAAATGCCTGAAAACTTTGGTGAGGCTGCTACTTTGCTCGGATTGGACCAATAAGCCTTAATTCAATATTCATTCACGCCCGACAGACGTTCCCATACCATACCTTCTTTGTCTGTCGGGTTATTTTTTTAGGCCATTATAACAAAAGCAGGCAATGATGCCTGCTTTTGTTTTTGTGACCTAGATAAGGATTGTATATCCCTGAACGTTCCATCATGAAAATCAAAAAGCCCCACTTACAAATTCAAGTTAACTTGATTTGACGTGAAGCCTTTTGATTTATCTGTGACCCAGGGAGGATTCGAACCCCCAACCCTCAGAGCCGAAATCTGATATTCTATCCAGTTGAACTACTGGGCCATTCCACTCCCAAAAATACAGGAGTTTATTTTTATACGCTCAATTTTGCCTTTACAATGCTGGAAATAGTCTTTCCATCGGCCTGACCTGCCAATTCCTTGGATACGATGCCCATCACCTTGCCCATATCCTGCATCCCCGAAGCACCAACGGATTCTATGGTTTTGAGCACCACTTTTTCAACCTCTTCCTCGGACAATTGTTCGGGTAAGAATTTCTCGATCACCGCCACCTGTGCAAGCTCTGGTCCGGCCAAATCTTCCCTTCCTTGTTGTTGGAAGATAGCCGCACTGTCCTTTCGTTGTTTTACCAATTTCTGGATCAGTTTCACTTCTTCCTCCTCCGAAAGTTCTGCACCGGCACCTGTTTCCGTCTTTGCCAACAAAATGGCCGACTTGATGGCACGCAATGATTCCAAGGCAACAGTATCTTTTGCCTTCATGGCCACCTTCATTTCTGTCATTACCTTTTCCTGCAAACCCATTTCCATCTATTTTGGGCTGCGAAGATAAAAAATAAACCCGAAAGTATCTCAACTTTCGGGTTCATGCTTCCATTTAAAAAATGGATGTCAATTTAAACACTACTAATCAACATTATCGTGCAAAAATGAGTTGTTGGAACGCAACTGTAGATCATCGTTGCTATCCTCGCTCAATGTGGTCCTGGAAACCTTCTGCTCCTTTGGAACATCGTTCAGATCTACCCCTTGGCGCTTGTATGCTGGCTGTTTCTCGATTTCGTCTATACTGTTCCTGTTGTTCTGGAATTTATAGTTGAAATTTTTCAGTTTTCTCCTGCGCTCGTCCGCCCTATCCTTTAGAAGATCGCTGATGGAACTGTTGAAAGGGTCCAAGCTGTCCGTGGTCTCCTCTTTTTGATTGGCGGCCTCGACTTTCAAGGTCTTTTTCTCAAAGACAAGTTCATTTTCCACCAATTTGGGCTCATGGGTCTCGGCCATGGACTTGGCACCGGTCAGTTTGGTCTCCAATTCCATATACTCTTCCAAATTGTAGCGGGTCTCCCCCTGCTTTTTGTATTCCAAAACAGGTTTTACCTCCACATATTCATTCACCCTCACATCCCCAATGCCATCATCCAAATTGAAGGTGACCGTGTGTTCCCTTTCATCCTCTTCCTCCTCTACTTCATTGTGGAGGGGCATGTCAAAACTCAAGGTAAATTGGTCTTCCTGTGACTTGGGAGTAACCACTTCAGGCTCCACTACTTCTATATTGTTGATGATATTCTTGGCTTCTATGATGATAAAGTCGTCTTCCACATATTCAGGGACCACTTCTTCATAAAATACATTGAAATTCCTGATATAGCTTGTGGTGGGCACCAAATCGGGTTCTTGCATCTTGGCCTTGGGCACACTACGCTCCTCCACTTCCTCTTCTTTCATTTCCAAAGTGTGCTTCACCACGGTGGGTTCTGGTTCAGGTTCCACAATGGGAGCCTTTTCCACCCTCATTTCCCGTACCGCCGTGGCCTCAGGGGTCAAATCTTGTTGCGCGGTCTGCTCGTCCTCCAACGTATAGAATACCTTCTTGGATTCCGTGTTTACTATGTTGTCCTGCTGGTCCACATTGAAGCCAGTGGCGATCACGGTCACGGCAATGGCCTCTCCGAGATTCTCGTCCTCACCCACACCCATGATGATATTGGCACCGTGTCCGGCCTCTATCTGGATATGATCATTGATCTCCCCAATCTCATCGATGGTAATCTCCTGGGAACCGGAAACAATCAGCAACAGTACATTTTTGGCCCCATTGATCTTGTTGTCGTTCAGCAATGGCGAATCCAACGCTTTCATGATGGCCTCTGTGGCCCTAGCTGAACCTGACGCCACGGCAGAACCCATAATGGCCGTTCCACTGTTGGAAAGCACCGTCTTGGCATCCCTAAGGTCAATGTTCTGTGTATAGTGGTGTGTGATGACTTCTGCGATACCCCTTGCCGCAGTGGCCAACACTTCGTCTGCCTTTGAGAAGCCAGCCTTAAACCCAAGATTGCCGTATACTTCACGAAGTTTGTTGTTATTGATCACGATGAGCGAATCCACATTCGCCCGTAATTTTTCTATCCCCAACTGTGCTTGCTTGTTACGCATGGCCCCTTCAAACTGGAAAGGGATGGTAACGATGCCCACGGTCAGAATGTCCAATTCCTTGGCCAGTTTGGCAAGAATGGGCGCGGCCCCGGTACCGGTTCCTCCTCCCATACCTGCTGTGATGAAGGCCATTTTGGTATTATGTCCCAACATGCCCTTGATCTCTTCCATGCTTTCAAGGGCGGCCTGCTCCCCAACATCGGGGTTGGCCCCTGCCCCTAGACCTTCGGTGAGGGAGACCCCTAACTGGATCTTGTTGGGCACAGAGCTGTTCTGTAAGGCTTGGGCATCGGTGTTGCAGATCACGAAATCCACTCCATTGATCCCTGCCTGGAACATGTGGTTGATGGCATTGCTACCGCCGCCGCCTACTCCTATTACCTTTATTACGTTGCTCTTGTTCTTGGGCAAATCAAAAGCGATGTTGTCAAATTCAGTGTTCTTGCTCATGACAGTTGTGTTTCGTTAATGGGGTTATTATTCTGCGTTGTCCAAAAAGTCCTTCAGCTTCTCGGACCACTTGTCAAAAATGGATTTTCTTTCCTTGTGCGAGGTCAAGGTGGCCTCTGCCCCAACATGCTCCTGCTCCACCAGCACCTTTTCCTCTTTTTGCACTTCTTCCTGTTGATCTACCACCTTGCCCATTGTTTTGGACTCCAGGGCGTTCATCAACAATCCTACCGCCGTTGCGTACAACGGACTGGCAATTTCCTCGTCGGAATCGCCAGCTAAATGTTCGTTGGGATAACCGATCCGGGTATCCATCCCGGTAATATACTCCACCAATTGTTTCAAGTGTTTCAATTGGCTTCCCCCACCGGTCAATACGATTCCAGCGATCAATTTTTTCTTTTGGTCCTCATGACCATAGTTTTTGATCTCCACATAGACCTGCTCTATGATTTCCACCACTCTTGCATGGATGATCTTGGAGAGGTTCTTCAAGGTGATTTCCTTGGGCTCCCTTCCCCTTAGACCAGGAATGGAGACAATCTCGTTGTCCTTGTTCTCGCCCGGCCATGCGGAACCGAACTTGATCTTCAACAGTTCGGCCTGTTTTTCAATGATGGAACAGCCTTCTTTGATATCTTCGGTGATCACGTTGCCACCAAATGGGATAACGGAGGTATGGCGGATGATCCCATCCTTGAAAATGGCAAGGTCCGTGGTTCCACCACCTATGTCGATAAGGGCAACGCCCGCTTCTTTTTCTTCCTGGCTCAGAACCGCTTCGGCAGAAGCCAAGGGCTCCAAGGTGATGTTGCCTAGGTCCAGCCCGGCACTCTTGATGCACCTTCCAATGTTTTTGATGGATGACACCTGACCGACCACTACATGGAAATTGGCCTCCAAACGGCCACCGTACATTCCTTTGGGTTCCTTTATCTCGGACTGGCCGTCCACTTTGTACTCTTGTGGTAGTACATGGATGATCTCCTCACCGGGAAGCATGACCAATTTGTAGACTTGGTTGCAAAGCCTGTCCAGATCGTCATTGTTGATGACTTCCTCGGAATTAGGCCTGGTGATGTAGTCACTGTGTTGCAGGCTCCGTATGTGCTGTCCGGCAATGCCAACGACAACCGAGCCTATTTTTAGACCAGAGTTCAGTTCTGCCTGCTCCACTGCTTGTTGAATGGAGGAGATGGTCTGGGTGATGTTGTTCACCACCCCTCTGTGCACGCCCAGACTTTTGGACTTGCCCATGCCCAGAACCTCAATTTTTCCATACTCGTTCTCCCTACCAATGATCGCTACGATCTTGGTGGTTCCAATATCCAACCCAACTGAATAATTACCCTGTTCCATATCTTATATTTTGGTGCAAACCACTTGATTGTTGAACTCCAAACTCACTATTACATAATCTTCCAAGGAATTGTCCTTGGCCGCCTTAGCATAGAAAGCCATGAAATTCTTGAACTTTGTATTTAGATTGTCCACTCCCCCCAAATTCACCACAAAGTTCTCCATGCGGAATTTGAGTTGATAGTTTCCTTCATCTTCAATGTGTATCCCGATGACATTTTTCCTGAGAAAATCATCTTCGTTGATATAGTTGAGGATCACATATGCGTCCTCGAGGGTCCTGCCCGTAATTTTACCCGTGATGATGGGCACCCTTGCCGAATGTTGCTTGGACAATGGCATACGCTCTCCCAAATCATCCAAATAAAATTTGGAGACCCCTTCTACTCTTCCAATCGGTTTACGCTGAACAATCTTTGAGATAAGTTCCCCGTTTACAGTAAGATAGACTTGGGCATTTTTCACCATATCGTTGGACAGAATTACCTCCTCTATGGTATTCAAAACTAATTGTTCTTTGGCCCTATTTTTTACGGGGCCGTAATTTTGTATTAACAATTTATTAACCGCATCCTCAGTCAAGTACAAGTTGTTGTCGCCCACAAATTTAACCGAGATATCGTCTATCTTCCTCTTTTTGCTCCGCTGATCGGCAAAACCGTAAAGTGCAATTACGGCCACCGACAGAAAAGCCAATTTGATGTAATTCCAATTAACCCGCATAAGCCAATTCTTTTTTTATTTTGGGCACTTCAAGCCCTATGTCCCCTGCCCCAAGAGCCACTAAAACCCCTGTTTTACAGTTACTTACTTCTTTTATCAATTCCGCTTTGGGAACTAGTTTTTTATTCGGGTTATCTATTTTCCCCAACAGCCAAGTCGATGTGATGCCCTCCATAGGTTCTTCCCTTGCCGGGTAGATGTCCAAGAGGATGATCTCATCGAACTGGGAAAGACTTTGGGCAAAATCGTCCGCAAAATCCTTGGTCCTTGAAAACAGATGGGGCTGAAAGATCGCCGTCACCTTTTCCCCGGGGTGCATCTCTCGTATGGCCTGGTGCACCGCATCAATTTCAGCGGGATGGTGCGCGTAGTCATCGATAAAGACAAAATCCTTTTCCTTGATCTGGTACGAAAATCTACGCTGTACGCCCTTGAACGTAGCCAAAGCTTCGGCAAGGCGGTGGGGTGGGCAACCCGTTTGCACCGCCATCGCAAAAGCAGCTAATCCATTGAGCAAATTGTGCCTTCCAGGCTTGCCAAAACGAACCTGTTTCAGCACCTCGGAAGGCGTAACGAGATCAAATACGTAGGTTCCATGTTCAATGTCAATATGTTCAATACAAAAGTCGGAGCCATCTTCTATGCCAAAGGTGGTGCCCTCCATGGGCAATCCTTTTCGCACGAACAGTTTCCCACCAGGTTTTATCTTTCCTACAAAATCCCGAAAGGACTGAAGCAATTCTTCATGGGTGCCATAAATGTCCAAGTGGTCGGCATCCATACTTGTGATACAGGCCACCGTGGGAGACAACCTCAAAAAGGAACGGTCGAACTCATCGGCCTCCACCACGGAATATTCAGTACCCTCCAACACAAAATTGCTGTTGAAATCTTCCGATATCCCTCCCAAAAATGCAGTGAAGGGAAGCCCACACTCCTTGAGCAGGTGCGCCAAGATGCATGAGGTGGTCGTTTTTCCATGTGTGCCGGCTACGGCCAAGCAATAGGAGTCTTTGGTGATGATACCCAACACCTCCGAACGCTTCTTGATCTCGAAACCGTTCGCTTTATAAAAATTGAGCTCACCATGGGATGAGGGGACCGCAGGGGTATAGACCACCAAGGTACCCGGCTGCTTGAACGTGTCCGGCACCGAAGCGATATCATCTTCAAAATGAACCTGGATTCCCTTTTCCTGAAGGCCATCGGTAATAGGCGTTGAGGTCTTGTCGTACCCGGCAACCGGTTTTCCGATAAAATCGAAATAACGGGCCAAAGCGGACATCCCTATGCCTCCTATACCAATAAAATAGACGCTATGTATATCCTTCAGGTTCACTTCAGCAATTTTTCAATTTCATCCACTATATGTTCCGTGGCCTTGGGCATGGCCAATTTCTTGATGTTCATTCCCAGACGTTCCTGCATGTCATTGGAAGCCATCAATTCCGTAAACTTTTTTTCAAATTCGGCATCCAGTTCACTTTCCCTCAACATGATGGCAGCTTCCTTGGACACCAGGGCATTTGCATTTTGGGTCTGATGGTCTTCGGCCACATTGGGCGATGGGATAAAGATTACCGGTTTTCCCACCAGGCACAGCTCCGAAACCGAACCCGCCCCGGCCCTCGAAATGATCACATCCGCAGCAGCATAGGCCAAGTCCATACGATTGACGAAGGCCAATACCTTTACCGAATCCGAATCGTATGCTTTGTAGTCCTCCACATAGAGCTTGCCACACTGCCAAAGCACTTGCAGGCCCTGTCTTTCAAAAAAATTCAACTCTTTCCCCACCAATTGGTTGATGCGTCTGGCACCCAGACTGCCTCCCAAGATCAGGAGGGTCTTCTTGCCCGCATTCAAGCCAAAGAAACCAAGGGCCTCTTCCTTGCCCGATTCCTGGGTCACCAAATCCATGCGGACGGGATTGCCCGTCTTCACGACTTTTTCCTTGGGAAAAAACCGCTCCATCCCATCATAGGCCACACATATTTTCTGAGCTTTGCTGGCCAATAGTTTGTTCGTAATGCCCGCAAAGGAATTCTGCTCCTGAAGCACACAGGGAATGCCCGCACCGGCCGCCATCCTTAACAATGGTCCGCTGGCAAAGCCTCCCGTGCCTATGGCCACATGGGGCTTGAACTGCTTCACTATCTTTCTGGCTTCCAACAAACTACTTATCACTTTAAAGGGAAACATGAGATTTTTCAATGTCAGTTTCCGTTGTATTCCACTTATCCACAAGCCCTTGATCTCATAACCGGCCTGTGGCACTTTTTCCATCTCCATTTTATCCTTGGCCCCCACGAACAGGAACTTGGCATCTGGATGCCTTTTCTTCAGCTCGTTGGCTATGGCCACTGCGGGATAGATATGTCCTCCCGTTCCTCCCCCTGAAAGTATGAACCTATAACTGCCCACTCAATACTTCTAAAGGGTTGGTCTCATCTATGTCATAGGATTGCTCCTCCAAATTCTCTGTCTTATTGCTCGCACTCAGTACGATGCCTATCGCCAAGCAGGTCATCCATATGGAAGTACCTCCCATGCTGATCAGCGGCAATGGCTGGCCCGTTACCGGAAACAACTGCACCACCACGGCCATGTTGATGAATGCCTGGAACACAATGGGCAGCCCGACCCCGATCACCAACAGTTTTGAAAATACTGTTTTGGCCGAGTGTGCCACCACCACGATCCGGAATAACAACAACAGGTAAAAAAACAGCAAGGCTCCCCCACCCAACAATCCATATTCTTCAATAATGATCGCAAAGATGAAATCCGAGGTACTTTGCGACAACATATTTTTCATGACGCTCTTTCCGGCCCCTTTGCCCACTACGCCCCCTTCGGCGATGGCTATCTGGGCCAGTGTGAGCTGGTGCAGGTCATCCTTGTCCGCCTCTTCTGGATGGATAAAGGTCTCTATCCTGGATTTCCATGTGCCCGCTCTATTTGGCAACACTTCGGGTGCCTTGAAAAGGACGAACATGAACATACCGCCCAAAACGATTCCCGTGCCCACCATGGCAAACAGATATTTTAGCGGATATCCACCCAAAAAGCACAGCACCAACACCATAAAACAGATGATGGCCGCCGTTGAAAAGTTTTCGGGCAAAATGAGCATCACCACCAAGGCCGTCGGAAGCCAAAGTGGTAAAATACTTTCCTTAAAAGTGATCTTTACATCCTTGATCTTGGTCAGATACCGAGCAATCCATATCATCAACACAACCGATGCCAAGGTGGATGTCTGAAAATTGACCCCCACTAAAGGAATCTTGATCCAACGGTTTGCCGTGACCCCACCAATGCGGGTTTCCACCGTCAAAGTATAGGCCAGCAAAATCAACACAATGGGCAGCGCAATGATGGAAAGCCCCTTAAAATAATGGGTAGGAATCTTATGGATGGCATAAATGATCCCAAAGCCCAAGAACAGGAGCACGGCATGTTTCACCAAGTGTCCGAATGTGGTCCCGTCATCGTTCACAAACACCAAATTGGTACTTGCACTATAGACAGGCAAAAATGAGAAAAGGGCCAAAAGGGCCACTACGCCCCAGATGGCTTTATCACCTTTCAGATTTTTGACTATGGCCAACACGTTCTACAAATTTTTAATTGCTGCTTTAAATTGGTCTCCCCTATCCTCGTAGTTCTTGAAAAGGTCAAAACTGGCACAGGCCGGCGACAAAAGGACGGCATCGCCCCGTTCCGCCACCTTGTAGGCCACTTTGACCGCTTCCTCCATGGAATAGGTCTCCACCATAAGGTCTATCACATTACCAAAAGACTCTTTCAACTTGGTATTGTCCACGCCCAAACAGATAATGGCCTTCACCTTTTCCCTTACCAAGGGCATCAACTCCGCATAGTCGTTTCCTTTGTCCACTCCGCCCGCTATCCAAACAATGGGCTTTTTAATACCATCCAGCGCATAGAATGTGGCGTTGACATTGGTCGCCTTGGAATCGTTGATGTACTCCACATGATTGATCTTCAACACCTTTTCCAGCCTATGCGGCACTCCCTGAAAGGACTGGATGCTCTGGCGAATGGTCTCTTTCCTGACCTTCACCAAGAGGGCGGCCATGCTTGCGGCCATAGTGTTCTTTACGTTGTGCTGCCCTTCCAAGGCCAAAATATCTGTACTCATTTCCAAGGTTTTATGTTCTAATTTTATTTTTATCGTTTCATCCTCCAACCAGGCTCCTTCCTCCAATTTTCTTTTGACCGAAAAAGGGACCAATTTGGATTGAACAGGGTTCTTCTTTAACCAACTTTCCATGACTTCATCATCGGCATCATAGATCAGGTAGTCATTTTCGTCCTGGTTCATGGCGATGCGGAACTTGGAGGCGATATAGTTTTCAAATTGATACTCATATCGGTCCAAATGGTCCGGGGTGATGTTGGTGATCACGGCAATGTGCGGTTTGAAATCCACTATGCCATCCAACTGAAAGCTGCTGATCTCCAACACATACTGATCAAAATCTTGCTCCGCTACCATTTTGGCAAAGCTGTCACCGATGTTTCCGGCCATTCCCACGTTTAAACCTCCATTTTTTAAAAGGTGGTAGGTGAGCATGGTCGTGGTGGTCTTGCCGTTGCTTCCTGTGATTCCAATAAGGGTCGCATCGGTATATTTTGATGCAAACTCTATTTCCGAAATGACAGGAATACCCTTGGCAACGAGTGCTTTGACCAATGGCACCTTATCGGGAATACCCGGGCTTTTCATCACCACATCGGCATTCAAAATCTTGGCCTCCGTGTGGTCGCCAGACTCCCATTCAATCTCAAAATGTTCAAGAACTTCTCTGTATTTCTCTTTGATTTCCCCTTTGTCCGAGACAAAGACTTCAAATCCTTTCTTCTTCCCCAAAATGGCGGTTCCCACACCACTTTCTCCTCCTCCAAGTATCACCAAGCGATCCATCTATCGAATTTTTAGTGTGACGATGCTGATGACCGCCAATAAAATCCCTATGATCCAGAACCGTGTCACTATTTTGCTCTCGTGATATAATTTCTTTTGATAATGGTGGTGCAGAGGAGCCATCAGAAATATCCGTTTCCCTTCACCATATTTCTTTTTGGTATGCTTGAAATACCCCACCTGCAACATCACCGACAGTGACTCGGCAAAGAAGATCCCGCACAATACGGGAATCAGCAATTCCTTCCTCACCATAATGGCTATCACCGCAATGACCCCACCAATGGTAAGGCTTCCCGTATCGCCCATAAATACTTGGGCGGGATAGGTATTGTACCATAGAAATCCGACCAACGCACCTACAAAGGCCGCAATGAACACTACCAATTCCCCTACTCTGGGCAGATAGAAAATGTCCAGATAGTTTGAAAACTGGATGTTGCCCGAAACCCATGCAAAGATTCCCAAAGTGAGCACAATGATGGCGGACGAACCTGCTGCAAGACCATCAATACCATCGGTCAGGTTGGCCCCATTGGAAACTGCAGTGACGATCAAAATGACCACTGGGATGAAAATGAGCCACGCATAGTCTTCGATCCCTTCGCCCATCCATGAAATAAAGTCGGCATAATCCAACTCATTGTTCTTAAAGAATGGCACATTCGTACGGACCGCCTTGGTCTCTTCCCCAAAAACCTTTTCCACTTTGAAATTTTCGGTAATGGTGGTGGTATCTTTCTCTTTGATGGTCACCATAGGGTGAAAATAGAGCGTGATGCCCACGATCAGCCCGAGACCTACTTGCCCCATGACCTTGAATCTTCCCTTCAGGCCCTTTTTGTCCTTTTTGAATATCTTGATGTAATCGTCCACAAATCCGATGATCCCCATCCATATGGTGGTGACTATCAATAGAATCACATAGATGTTCTTGATATCAGCAAACAAGAGCACAGGTAGCAAGGTCGAGATGATGATGATGATGCCCCCCATGGTGGGTGTTCCCGCTTTTTGCTGTTGGCCTTCCAAACCTAGGTCACGAACAGTCTCACCAATTTGCTTTTTCTGTAAAAACAGGATAATTCGTTTTCCATATACCATTGCTATCAGAAGAGACAACATCACGGCCATGGCCGCCCTAAAGGTCAGGAACCGAAAAAGTCCCGCGCCCGGCAGTTGGTATTGTTTCTCCAAAAATTCGAACAAGTAGTATAACATATTCAGATATAAGACTTAAGATCTAAGACGCAAGACAGAAGGTGCTTCAAATGAATGTTCCTTTTTCTTGTTTCTTTCATTCAATTACTTATTTAGGCTCGCCAGAGCTTCTTTCACTTCTTTAAAATCATCAAAATCCACCCGCACACCGTTGGTTTCCTGATAGGTTTCATGGCCTTTTCCCGCCACCAGAATGATATCATTGGCCAAGGCCAACTTGCAAGCCGCCTTTATGGCCTGCTTTCTGTTCTCAATGGACAATACTTTTTTGGTGTTCTGGGCCTCCACTCCCTTTTCCATTTCCTCAATGATGGTTGCCGGGGGCTCTGTCCTGGGGTTATCGGATGTGAATATGGCCTGGTCGCTCATTTCGGAAGCGATATGACCCATAACCGGACGCTTAGACTTATCGCGGTCACCACCACACCCCACTACGGTGATGACCTTTTCATTTCCAGTCCTCAATGCATTGATGGTGATCAATACATTTTTTAGTGCGTCCGGCGTATGGGCATAATCGACTATTGCCGTTATTTTTTCTTTTGATATATAGTATTGGAACCTGCCATCCACCGTCTCCAGTTCGCTCATTAACCTCAGGGTCTCCATTTTTTCCAGCCCCAAAAGATCCGCCACGGCATAGATGGCCAACATATTATAGGCGTTGAAATCCCCTATAAGCCTGGACCATAGTTCATTGTCATCCAATTTCAACAGCTGTCCATTGAACTGCCTTTCCAATATCTGGGCCCTGTAATCGGCATATGATTTCAGTGCATAGGTGTATTTTTTGGCCTTGGTGTTCTGCAACATCACCAAACCATTTTTGTCATCGATGTTGACCAACGCAAAAGCCGTCTTGGGCAAACTATCGAAGAGTTTTTTCTTGGTATCGCGGTATTCTGCAAAGGTTTTGTGATAATCCAAATGATCATGGGATAGATTGGTAAAGACCGCCCCTGCAAAATACAGACCTTCCGATCTTTTTTGATGGATGCCGTGCGAGCTCACCTCCATGAAACAACATTCCACTCCTTCTGCACTCATCTTTGCCAGATAATCATTAATGGCCATGACATCTGGGGTAGTGTGGCTCGCAGGATATTCCTTATCTCCTACCATCACTTTTATGGTGGAAAGAAGGCCCGCTTTGTAACCCGCTTTCTTGTAAAGGTTATAGAGCAACGTGGCTACCGTAGTCTTTCCATTGGTGCCTGTAATCCCGACCAGTTTTAGATTTTTTGACGGGTTTCCATAAAAATTGGAAGCCATAATGGCCAAGGCACTGTTGCAATCCGGCACCTTCAAATAGGTAATGCCATTGATCAACAATTCCGGTAGTTCTTCACATACCACAGCTTTGGCACCAGAGTCCACCGCTTTTTGGATGTACTTGTGCCCATCGGTGATGGTACCCCGAACAGCTACGAACACATCGTCCATCTCCACTTTTCTCGAATCGAAATGGATATGGTTCACCATGACATGGGTATCCCCGCTCACCGCACTAAGGCTCACACCATATAATATGTCCTTCAACAACTTCATGAAAGCTCCAGTACTATTTTTTTTACTTTTTTAATGTCCGTTCCTTGATCTATGGACTGCTTCTTCACTTTTCCATTTCCGTGCACCTCTACTTCGAGCCCTAAATTTTCGAGTAGGGAGACTGCATCCATTCCACTCATTCCCTTTACGTTGGGCACGATCCCAAATTTTTTCTGGGCCATGGCATAGTATTGTTCGTATGCTTTGTCCAGATCAGGATCATCATATTCCTTGGTCTCCACTTCGTCCACCAAAGGAGAGATGGCATGTATCTTTTGTGCCATGGACTTAAAGACAGGCCCTGACACATCAGCTCCATAATACCCCTCGCTCTTATCCGGTTCATGGATGATCACGATGCAGGAATACTTGGGGTTGTCCGCTGGAAAATACCCAACAAAAGATGAGATATAGGCCAGCTTGTCCGGATCTTTTTCCACGTAATTCTTCTGGGCCGTCCCTGTTTTGCCTGCCATGGAAAAGTTCTTGGAGTACAGCCCGTGCCCAGTGCCGTATTTTTTCTCCACCACATCCTTCATAAGCTGCCTTACCTTGTCCACGGTTTCCTTGGAGCAGATGGACGGGTTCAGCACTTCCTTATCAAATCGTTTCACCACTTTGCTGCCTTCCCTTACCTCTTTGATCAGTCTGGGCTTTACCAACTCCCCATCGTTGGCAATGGCGTTGTAAAAGGCCAAGGTCTGCATAGGAGTCAACGACACTTCGTAGCCGTGGGACATCCATCCGAGGGATATCCCCGACCAACCCTTGTCTCCTGGATATCGGATTACGGGATCTCCTTCACCAATGATGGGCAGGTCCAATTTTTTGTGCAGCCCCATGTTCATCAAACGGTTCACGAACTTGGCTGGCTGATCCTTATAATTTTCATTGATGATCTTGGCAAAAGCGGTGTTCGAGGAAACCGCAAAGGCCCTCGCTGTGGAAATCTTCCCATATCCGCCCCACTTGGAATCCTTTACCACGCCATCGTATATCCTGTACCTTCCTTTTTCCGTGTCGATGACCGTGCTGGTATCCACCACTTTATCTTCCAAAGCGGCCACCAGGGACATCAATTTAAAAGTGGAGCCCGGCTCGTGCGATTCTCCTATGGCATAGTTCAGTTTTTCGTAGTATTTCCCATCAGAGGTGCGACCCAGATTGGAAATGGCTTTCACCTCCCCGGTCTTGGTCTCCATAACCACCACGCAACCGTGGTCTGCCTTATATTTTTCCAACTGTGCCAAAAGTTCATGATGGGCAATGTCCTGTATGTTCACATCAATGGTGGACACCACGTCCAATCCATCCTGCGGCTCCACAATATTGTCCAAACCCACGGGTTTCCATTGGCCCTTGGCTATTTTTTGTTTCAAACGCTTTCCTTCCCTGCCCCTCAGATAAGTCTCCCCGAAGGCACCATCCAAACCTACACGGGTGTAGTACCCGTTTTCATCCACTTTTTCATAACCAATGCTCCTGGCCGCCATATTGCCCAAAGGGTATTCCCTCACCACACGATGGGTTTCGATGAATCCACCTTTATATGGACCTAGGTTAAAAAGAGGGAACTGTTTGATGCGGACATAACTCAGATAGTCCACGTTACGGGCCACCAGTTCGTACCTGCTCCCATTGGCCCTGGCCTTTCTGAACAGTTGCCTGTAATAGGAAGAAGGTCTATTGAAAAGGATTCCCAACGAATCGGACAGAGCAGCGACATGATTTTGAAAATTCGTTTCGGACACTGTCTGGGCATCGAACCTAATTTCATATTTGGGCACGGATGCGGCCAATAAGCTACCATCCTCGGAATACAGATTGCCCCTATTGGGTTCTATGGTAAACATTTTTTCGGTCTTGCTCAGGGCAAGTTCCTTGTACTTTTCACCTTCCACCATCTGGATATCCACCAGCTTCACCACCACGGCAATGGCCATGACCAGAAGTCCACCTGCGACCAGGTAGAGCCTATTCATGATATTTTTTTCGGTGATTGCCACTATTCCGCTGATTTTACCACTATTTTCTTCGGTGGGTTTTCCGAAGGAACAAGTCCCTTGTCCGCCACTTCTTTTCGCAAAGTGGACTCCAACTTGAGTTGCTGTACATTGGACCTTCCTTGAAAAAACTCGCTTTTCAATTTTCTCACCTCCTCGTTCAAGTCGGCTATTTCCATTACTTTTTTATCGGCATTATGACTACTGGAGATCATCAATGCGGCCAAGAAAGAGGCATACAACAAAAACATCCAGTTCTTGGGAGCATCCCCGCTCACCAAAAACTTTCCTTTTAATATGTCCAGCAATCCTTTTCTCATTTTTTCTATATGCGTTCCGCAATGCGGAGTTTTGCACTTCTTGCCCTATTGTTCCGGGCCACTTCTTCTGCGGATGGCACAATGAGCCCTCCCACTTTTTTCAAGGGAACATCGATGTTCCCATAAAAATCTTTTTCAGGTTCGCCCTCAAACCGTCCGTCGCGTATGAAACGCTTCACCAAACGATCTTCCAGGGAGTGGTAACTGATCATGCTCAATCGACCACCTTTTTCCAGAACTTCCGGCACTTGGAGCAAAAACTCCTTCAGCACCTCTATCTCTTGGTTGACCTCTATCCGAATGGCCTGATAGATCTGGGCCAAAATTTTGTTCTCCTTCATCTTGGGCAAAAACTTGCCCAAGGTCTGTTTCAATTCTTCCGTGGTTTTGATCGGATTGACTCCCCTTGCCTCCACAATGGCCTTGGCCATGGCGTTTGCATTTCGCAGTTCCCCATATTGGAACAGTACCGAGGCCAGATCTTCTTGGGGGTAGGAGTTGATCACCTCATAGGCCGACAGGGCATTGCCCTTGTTCATACGCATGTCCAGATCCGCATTGAACCGAGTGGAGAAACCACGGGTCGCTTCATCGAACTGATGGGAGGAAACCCCGAAATCCGCCAAGATTCCATCGACTTTCCGAATACCATAGAACTTTAGATATTGCTTGAGGTAGCGAAAATTCTGGTTGATCAATTGGAACCTGTCATCATGCAGCGCATTTTGCAGGGCATCCTCATCTTGATCAAATGCGAACAGCTTTCCGCCCTCGCCCAATCGTTTCAATATTTCACTGGAGTGCCCTCCACCACCAAAGGTGACATCCACATACACCCCATCTTTCTTTATGTCCAATCCGTCCACCGACTCTTGCAACAGTACCGGATTGTGATATGCATTACTCATCGTCATCAAAGATCTCTTCGGCCAAATCCGCATAATCCTTCTCCCCTTCGGCCAAGACTTTTTCATACTTGTCCTTGTCCCAGATCTCAATTTTGTCAAAGACCGCATTGAGCACCACTTCCTTGTCGATCCCCGCAAAATCCACCAGGTTCTTGGGTATCTGCAACCTACCGGAATCCCCGTCGATGGCGACTTCCTTCATCCCGGCCACAAAGTTTCTCACAAAGGCGTCGTATTTCCTGTTGATCTTGCTCTTTTTCATCACCTTTTGCATCAGCGCATCGAACTCCTGTTTGGGATACAGTTCCAGACACTGCTGAAAGACCGACCTCTTGATAATGAACCCTTCTTTCAGGACAGGCAATAGCTGATTCTTCAAAGAAATGGGCAACAATACCCTTCCTTTTGAATCCGCTTTGCAATCATGCTGTCCTATGATATGGGTCACTAGAAATCAATTGGTTACTTAATACAACTCAAATATATAGATTTTATTTCCACATTTCTCCACTTAGTACCACTTTTGTTAATAAATTCACCACTTTTAACCCAAAAACAAATTTTTGAACCTAGAAAATGTTCCCTTTGAACAGGCCCGTCCACTTCCCTGATCTTGGGGAAACCGAAAAAACTTGTTCCCGATGTACCAAAAACCTGAATTCTTTGTAACATGAAATGCCTATATTTGCGCCTCTTACTACCAACTGACTATTAATGGAAGAGCATTTAATTGAGGATGGCAAATACAGATATATAGAAAAGGGCGAGGGAACCCCCATGATCATCCTTCATGGACTTATGGGCGGACTGAGCAATTTTCAGGGCGTATCTGACTATTTTCCCTCCAAGGGCTACAAGGTCTTGATTCCCGAGCTCCCCATTTACGACATGCCCATACTGAAGACTACGGTAAAGAACTTCGCCAAGTTTTTGGAGGGCTTCATTGAGGCCAAAGGATTGAAGGAAGTTATCCTTTTGGGCAATTCCCTTGGTGGGCACATTGGTCTCCTCCACACCAAAATGTTCCCAGATATGGTAAAAGCACTCGTCATTACCGGTAGCTCCGGACTCTATGAAAGCGCCATGGGGGACGGATATCCCAAGCGCGGTGATTATGAGTTCATCAAGAAAAAGGCCCAAGATGTCTTTTACGATCCCGAAGTTGCAACCAAGGAAATCGTGGACGAGGTGTTTGCCACAGTGAACGATAGGATGAAGTTGGTAAAGACCCTTGCCATTGCCAAAAGTGCCATTCGCCACAACATGTCCAAGGACCTGCCACACATGAATACCCCCACGTGCATCATTTGGGGCGAGAACGATACGGTGACCCCTCCCAACGTGGCCAAGGAGTTCCACGAACTTTTGCCCGATTCCGACCTGTACTGGATCGAGAAATGCGGCCATGCCCCCATGATGGAGCACCCCGAGGACTTTAACCGTATCCTTGAAGCTTGGTTGAAAAAGCGTGATTTTTAATTGTTAAGACCTAACAAACAGGAGCCAAGGGACAAGACCGAAATCAGCAAATAGGTTCCTTGTCCGTAATTCTTGTATCTTGTTTGCCATATTTTATTCCGATACGCATGAAGATTTCTTCCGCCGAATTTATAATGAGCAACTCCAATGTGGCCAAATGCCCCAATGAACCATTACCGGAGTATGCCTTCATTGGGCGATCCAATGTGGGAAAATCGTCCCTCATCAATATGCTCGTGGACAGAAAGGGATTGGCCAAGACCTCTGGCAGACCGGGCAAAACCCAACTCATCAACCATTTTAAGATCAACAACAACTGGTTTTTGGTGGATTTGCCAGGTTATGGCTATGCAAGGGTTTCCAAAAAGGACAAAAACACCTTTCAGAAATACATCACGGAATATTTTCAAAAACGGAAGCAATTAGTCTGCGGCTTTGTCTTAGTGGATATCCGTCACGACCCACAACCCATTGACCTTGAGTTCATGGAATGGTTGGGCACCAATCAGATTCCGTTTGCCATCATCTTTACCAAAGCGGACAAGCTCAAGCCCGGCACCATTGAAAAACAAGCTGAGGCCTATCTACAGAAATTAAGGGAAGGTGCATGGGAGGAAGCTCCCCCACATTTTACCACCTCGTCCAGTAACCGGATGGGCAAGGATGAACTTTTGGAGTTCATAGATGGCATCAACCAACAATTTTTCTCCAAACAATGATGCCTGCATAAATCCAAAGGATTTATTTTTTTAATGCGTATTTTCCATACAATTTTGGGACCATGGATGTAGTGAAGACTTACCATAATGTGAACAAGGCTGATGGTTCGCTCAGTTTTGGCATTTCCAAGATGGAGGATATCCACAAAAAGAGGAACGGCCTGCCCGATGAACCCCACCGACATGATTATTATACCATTCTTGTGGTCAAAAAGGGAAAGGGTGTCCATTTGGTCGATTTCAAGACGCATCCCGTTACCGGAAACCAGGTTTTTTTCATCAGTCCCGGGCAGGTCCATCAACTCAAGGAAGAAACGAGCTCCTTTGGCTATTCCATTGTTTTCTCCGCACAGTTCTTGGCCATGAACCACATTTTGGTGGACTTCATCGACGACATCAACCTGTTCAATGATTTTGGTAACACCCCGCCCCTGATGGTCAGTGAACCGGAAATGGACCGAATCCTTTCCTACGCTTCGGAAATGGAATTTTATTACCAGTCCCACGACACCTATAAGTTTGAGGCCATCGGTGCACTGCTCAAATTGCTTTTAATCGCTTGTCACAACCTGTGTTCTTTGAACCAACTGGATTCCCAAACCATGGAGGTCGGCGCTGTCCTGGTCCGCAACTTCAAACAACTAGTGAACGAAAAGTTCAAGAATTGGCACCATGCCTCAGCCTATGCCGATGCGCTGCACATCACCCCCGACCACTTGAACCGAGTAGTGAAATCCCTCACCGGGAAGACCTCCAAGGAACACATCCAAAGCAGGATTACCATAGCCGCCAAACGATTGCTGTATTTTTCGGCCCTGTCCCAGAAAGAAATCGCCTTTGAACTTGGTTTTTCGGAGCCGGCCAACTTCAGCGCATTCTTCAAATCGTGTACGGGCGTTTCACCGAGCAAGTTCAAAGAATTGGCCTGATATCGGATTTTCATAAGTCCCTCCCGTGTTTTCATATCCCCAAAACCTCTTGCTTGCCCGACCTTTGTAGGGAACAAAAAATAAGACATATGAAGACCGTATTGCACAAAGCAGATACCAGAGGGCATGCCGACCATGGCTGGCTCAACAGTTACCATACATTCAGTTTCGCAGCCTATCAAAATCCAGAACGGATGCATTTTGGGGTACTCCGTGTACTAAATGATGACCAAGTGGCACCGGGGAAGGGATTTGGTTCCCACCCCCATGACAATATGGAGATCATTTCCATTCCTTTGGAAGGGGATTTGGAGCACAAGGACAGCATGGGCAATGTGACCACCATAAAAGAAGGGGACGTGCAGGTGATGAGTGCCGGCACGGGCATCTTTCACAGTGAATACAATAAGAATGATGACAAGCAGGTGAAGTTCCTACAAATCTGGGTGTTCCCCAACAAACGAAATGTGGAGCCCCGTTATGACCAGATTTCCATAAGGGACATTGAGAAAAAGAATGCTTTTTACCAAGTACTCTCCCCAAACCCCGATGATGAAGGTGTGTGGGTACACCAAGATGCCTGGTTCCATTTGGGCAAGTTTGAAGCTGGCGCCATGGACATCTATACTATCAAGAAAGAAGGAAATGGGGTCTATGTCTTTGTACTGGAAGGAACAGTGGACATCAATGGACAGCAACTTGAAAAACGGGATGGTTTTGGACTTTGGGAAACGGACTCCTTCGACCTGAAGTCCCATACGGACAGTAGGGTGCTGCTCATGGAAGTACCGATGGGCCTTGGCAGCATTGGACGTTGATTTTTCAAGTGAAACCATAAAACAAAAGCCCCGGTCGGGGCTTTTTTGTTGGCCAAAACCTTCATCCATCAATTGAAAACGGGCATTGGTCAATTCAACAGTCTGGCTTTGTCCCCATTTCCTTTTCTTTGGATATCAGAAACATGAGTGATGAGCCGGTCTGCCCGAAATATACTTTACCACTTTGCCGTCTTCGTTTCCATAATGGCAAACACCCAATGCTCGTCCATCCATCCCAAAATGAGCAAGATGAATCCAACTGCCAAAGAAATCATCCATCTTGGAAAGAAACACATTGTACAAATGGCCAAGACCCTCATCATGGAGAATAGTGGCGAAAAAGTACCTGATAGTTATGACGCCCGAGTGTTCGCCAATGACAGTTCGGTGATAGTCCTATTTGACCTGCCCATCCATTTTGCGGCCAAGAACACGGCCTTTTATTATGGTGCCACCGTTGATGCGATCTCGAAAACCTTTGGCTATACCCCCATCATAAACACGGAGGCCCAAATAGATGCTTTCAAGCACTTCCCTTTTTACGAACCGTCCAAACAGGACATGAAAACCATTGAATTTGTATTGGGCGGGACCACTTCGTTCAGAAAACATAGGGAATTGCTGAATGCAAGGAATGAAGGTATCACCATTATTGAAACCGATACCTTTTATACGGTTCAGGTCCTATCGCAATCGCTAAGCAGCCAATACAACGTGGATAAACGGACGGGAATTGCTTCGGAACATCGGCACCGACACATCAAAACCGAATCACTTTCTGAACGGGGTTATGTGGAGATCATAAAATGACCTACTTATTCTGGAATTATTTTTTCAACTCCAGTTTTTCGGCAAAATAATCGCAGAAATCCCTCATGGTGGCCGTCATTTTATCGTCCTGTGTGGCCTTCATGAAGGTATCGGTCATGGTCACCAGGGTCTGATGGAAGAAAATCTTCATCTCGTCCACCGGCATATCCTTGGTCCAAAGGTCTATTTTAAGGGATTCCTTGTTCTTGCTGTCCCAAACGGACAACATCATGGCCTTTGCATCTTCCTCTTGCACACCACCGTCCTGAGCAGACCATTTCAATTCTTCAGGGACCCTGTTCTCATCAAGTCCCACTGTCAATTTTATTTCAGAAGTATGTACTACCGCCATCTACTTTCTTGGTTTATAGTTTGATTCTTTTAAGATTTCATCCGCCGGCATATCCAAAAGCTGTCGGAGGCCCACCTCATTTTTTCCCATAAAGGCCCTAACAATTTGCCAACCTACAAATCTGCCCAACCTTCCCGGTGATTCATTGTCCAGTTCCAGTCCAAATTTGGAAAACGGTGCGGGATCCAAAAACTTTCGGTCCAGTTGGGAGTCCGTACTGTAGAGCAGGTCCCGCTCCACAAAATACTTCCACATTTCTTCCTCGTTCGCTATGGCCCAGTCCATTTCTTCTTGGGTATAGCCTATTTTTTGGGCATCCGTGATATTGGGAATCAACCTGTCCTTTATATAAAGTTCCTTGCCGTAATGCACCATCCTCGAGAGAAAGGTCCGGTTTCTAGGATAGGTCAGCACTCTTTTGGAAAAAGCACTGGCCACATCGGAAACCAGAAATTGCTTATCCAATCCTGTCGATATATATCGCTGTATGCCGCCATAAAAACGATGGTCCGGGCCCAAATAATTGTCCAACCCTATCAACAGAAGGGTATCCGTCAATATGATGCGGTCCTCATACCGCACATCCGAAGTGAGCGTGACCACCTTGGGCACTTCAAACTCCGGGAAATAATATTTGATGTGCTGAAAAAGGGACTCCAACTCCCCGGCTTCCTCCTCAAAATCCCCGAAGGTCTTTTCCACCTCTTCGGAAAGTTCAATCTGAAGGGTATCGGACAATTTTGCCTTCCAAATGCTGTCGGGAAATTGCTCCGGAAAGAGATAGGGATATTTTTTCTTCAACTGGGGAATACCCTCCGGGGTCGCCTGTGCAAACTCACGGTCAAAACGGGAAATATGAAGTTCAATAGGAACCTTGGCAATCTCCTGCTCCATCTTGTCTGTTTGTTTACAGGAGAAAAGGGAAAGAAAAATCCATAAAACCGAACACAAAGGTGCCTGTTTTACAAAGTATTTGAACAACCTCTTCATTTTTATGGGCGTAGGGTTTAAATTTACAGGGAACAAAGGTAATTTATTGAAAACAAAAAGTAAGATATGCAAACAGAAAAGGTAATAGCCCATATTGTGGATTGGTTGAAAGCTTACGCGACCAATGCCAAATGCAAAGGTTTTGTAATCGGGGTGTCGGGAGGAATCGATTCCGCTGTCACTTCAACACTTTGCGCCAAGACCGGGCTGGACCTCTTGTGTTTGGAGATGCCGATACACCAAGGTCAGAGCCAGGTCACACGTGCCGATCGACATATCGATTGGCTGATGGAAAATTTTCAGAACGTGTCCAGGCAGCCTGTGGACCTCACACCCGTGTTCGATAGTCTTGTCGCCGCTTTTCCAAAAGTGCAGAACGAAGAGGAGCGCTTGATGTCCCTTGCCAATACCAGGGCCCGATTGCGGATGACCACGCTCTACTATTTTGCCGCCCTGAAGGGATATTTGGTAGCAGGAACTGGCAATAAAGTGGAGGATTTCGGAGTCGGTTTCTATACCAAATACGGAGATGGCGGCGTGGACCTTAGCCCTATAGCAGACTTGGTAAAGACCGAAGTGTATGAACTCGGAAGGGTATTGGGCGTCAACCAGGATATTATGGAAGCTGCACCCACCGATGGCCTTTGGGGAGACAGTAGAACCGATGAAGACCAGATAGGGGCATCGTACCCAGAATTGGAATGGGCGATGAAAATGGATGAGGCCGGAAAGACAATTAAAGATTTCTCTGACAGGGAAAAGGAAGTATTCTCTATATATAAAAAGTACAATACTGCAAACAAACATAAGATGGTTCCTATCCCCATTTGTGAGGTTCCAGAGCAGTTGAAATGACCTTTTGACCCAAAAATCCCAGTTTAAAACGAAAAAAACCATAGAAAAACTACGGTTTTAAGAAAAAAAATACAAATTTGCATCGTCAAATTGTTATCTTGCCAGCTATACCGTGCAGGTAATCAGACACTAGCTAAACAATAAATTAAACTCAAACCGAATGATAAAGGTATTGATTGCTGACAACCATCCTGTAGTAAGGCTTGGTATTAAACAGGTGCTTGAATCTAGCTCAGATATTGAAATCATTGCAGACGTCTCCACTACATCAGAACTTTTTGAAACATTGGGAAAAATGACTCCGGACGTGGTCATTTTGGAAATGGATATCCCAGAAATCAACGGAATTGCCACTCTGAGAAAAATGAAGTTGGAATTCCCGAACATCAAAACTTTAATGTATAGCGGTCAATCGGAAGATGTGTATGCACTGAGCACCATCCGAGCGGGAGCTTATGGCTATCTATCCAAAACCGCCGACCTGGATTACATTATTTCTGCAGTAAGAAAAGTGAGTGACGGCAATATGTTCATTACCAATGAACTGGCCCAACGCCTTGCCTTTGACGAAGGCACCCAAAAACCACGAAGGTTCTTCAGAAAACTGTCCTCAAGGGAAGTTGAGGTACTAAAACTTCTGGCCAGTGGAAAAAGAAACAAGGAAGTCGCGGAAGGACTCAACTTGAACGAAAAAACAGTGAGTACCTACAAGGCCCGTTTGATGAAAAAATTGAATGTGGACAATTTGGTGGACCTGTTACAACAGGCGAAAGCCTTGGAATTGTATTGAAAATACCCAACCAAACCAACTAAAGTAAGTCCCGGACAGTTTCTACTTTCCGGGATTTTTTATGCCATCACGAAAGCACCCGGTTCAGTTTTGCATTCAATAACTTGTTCAATTGCAAGTAATTGACTATCTCTTCTAAAATTTCCGTATGGTCCCCATTGCTCTCTTGCGTCTTTTCCTGTAGTTTCTGGATACGGTTCTTGATCAGATTGCACCTTAGGGTAAGAATGGTCTCTCCGACCAACTGGGCCACACCCAACTTTTTCTGCTTGGGGTAGATTTCACGGCGTTCCCAATCGTGCAGGACATATTGCTCTTCTTCCATTAAGATAGAAGATACCTCTGGCACCACATCCTGATCTAGTTCGGCCAAAAAAGTGTTCAACGAAAATTCCTCATTCTCATTGAGGTTTTCTATCAATTTGTAATAAATGGTCTTAAACTGTCCGTTGGTGAGCTCAATCTCATCCTCCTGAAGGTCTAAAAATACCTTTTCATACACCTTAGCCTCAACGATTTCCGGTTCCAGGACCAATTCTCCTGACTCATTTTCCTTGAGTACCAGGTCTTCAAACTCCTGTTTTTGGTTTCCATACAGCAACAGCACTTCAATGATCTTCCGCTCCAGTTCATATTGCACATCCACCTTCTCCACCACAGCGTCGTTTTTAACGACATTAAAGACTTTCTGCTCCTCCTTGATCTTCTTGGAGGCATCTACCATGCCTTTTTTATCGATCTGCGCCAAAGTGTTGTACAGCACTTCCTCCGAAATCTGCATGATCTTGGCACATTCCTGAATATAGATCTCCTTTTGTATCCGATCAGGTATCTTGCTGATGCTGTTCACGATATCCCTTACCGTATCCGCTCGCTTGATGGGATCATTGGCTGCCTCCTTGGCCAGCAAAGACGTCTTGAACTGGATAAAATCTTTGGCATTCTCCTCCAAATAGAGCACCAGGTCCTCGTACGTATTGTTCTTGGCAAAACTATCGGGGTCTTCGCCTTCGGGGAAGGTACACACCTTCACGTTCATTCCCTGCTCCAAAATCAGGTCGATACCACGGAGCGAGGCACGCAATCCGGCCGCATCCCCATCAAAAAGCACCGTAATGTTCTTGGTGAGCCTGTTGATCAACCGTATCTGTTCCGAGGTCAGGGCCGTACCACTGGAAGAGACCACGTTCTCGACACCCTTCTGGTACATCTGAATGACATCGGTATAGCCTTCCACCAAATAGCAGTTGTCTTCCTTGGCAATGGCCTGTTTGGCAAAATAGATCCCATAGAGCACTTTGCTCTTGTGGTAGATATCGCTTTCGGGCGAATTGAGGTATTTGGCCGCCTTTTTATCGTTGCCCAAAATCCTTCCGCCGAAGCCCAACACCCGTCCGCTCATGGAATGGATGGGAAACATGACCCTTCCCTTGAAACGGTCAAACCGTTTGATCTCCCCGCCTGTTTGTTCCTTGACAATCGTGAGCCCGGTCTTTTCCAAAAACTCCAATTGGTACCCTTGGTCCAGAGCGGTTTGTGTGTAGGCCTCCCACTCGTCCAAGCTATATCCGAGCCCAAATTTTTTGATAGTCCCATCAGTAAAACCACGCTCTTTGAAATAGGTAAGACCAATAGCCTTTCCGGAGCCCGACTCCCAGAGAGTCTGCGCAAAATATTTTTGTGCATGTTCGGAGACAAGGTACATGCTTTCCCGCTCGTTCGCCTGTTCCTTTTCCTCGCTGGTCTGCTCGGTCTCCTCTATTTCAATATTGTACTTTTTGGCCAGGTATTTGATCGCTTCGGGGTAAGTAAAATGCTCGTGCTCCATCAAAAAGGCCACCACATTACCCCCTTTTCCACTGCTGAAATCCTTCCAGATCTGCTTGACGGGGGACACCATGAAACTTGGGGTGCGTTCGTCCGTAAAAGGGCTGAGTCCCTTAAAATTGGAGCCCGATTTCTTCAGCTGCACAAAATCCCCGATCACCTCCTCCAATCGGGCGGTCTCATATACTTGGTCTATGGTGGCTTTTGAAATCAAGGACGATGTTTTATAGCTGTTAAAGGTAAATAAAAACAAAGATTTGGTGAATCTGGTACCAACATTCCCCTCCAAGATTTCTTATCTTAGAAGTCCATTACTCTTTATCCGTTTGGGATATTAAAAAATACAGGGGAAATATGACACATAAAAGATTACAGAAGTTAGCCGTTTTGACCATTTGTTCATTAGGAATAGCCTTCAATGCACATTCCCAAATGGCCGAGAAAGCCGCACCGATCTTTGAAAATGGGGAAGCCCAAGTGGTCGATGCTTTTTCCGACCCCAGCAAATGGATACGCCACGATCTTTGGGTGGAAACCGAGTTTGATTCCGATGGGGATGGAAAATTGGATCGGATGCATGTGGATGTGACCCGTCCAGAGCAGACCGAGACCGAAGGCCTGAAACTTCCCGTCGTCTATGAATCCAGCCCCTACTATGCCGGCACTGCCGGGTTGGGCGATGGCATTTTCTGGGATGTAAGGCACGAACTTGGTGAAGCCGGAAAACCCCGAAAACACCCAGAAGTGACCCGGATAGGCGAACGGCCCATCATATCCAACTCCCAAATAAATACATGGGTCCCACGGGGATATGTCGTGGTCCATTCCTCTTCACCTGGCACTGGACTTTCCGATGGGGCACCGACCGTTGGTGGCGACAATGAGTCCTTGGCACCCAAAGCCGTTATCGACTGGCTTTGTGGCAGGGCAAAAGGATATACTGAGCGAAACGGCAACACCGAAGTAAAGGCCTATTGGTCCACGGGCAAGGTGGGCATGACCGGCACTTCGTACAATGGCACCCTGCCCTTGGCCGCTGCCACAACGGGCGTGGAAGGACTGGAGGCCATCATCCCCATCGCCCCCAACACCTCCTACTACCATTACTACCGTTCCAATGGACTCGTACGCTCGCCCGGCGGGTATTTGGGAGAGGACATTGACGTACTCTACGATTTTATCCACAGTGGTGATGAATCCAAAAGAGCCAGGAACAACAAAGTAGTCCGCGACACGGAGATGAAGAACGGGCAGGACCGTATCACTGGGGATTACAACGATTTTTGGGCCGGACGGGACTACCTCAACGATATGGGCCCCATGAAGGCTGCCCTATTGATGTCGCATGGGTTCAACGACTGGAACGTGATGCCCGAACACAGCTACCGCATTTATGACAAGGCTAGGGAGAAAGGATTGCCGGTTCAGATCTATTACCATCAAAATGGACACGGTGGCCCACCTCCCATTTCCATGATGAACCGCTGGTTCACCAAATACCTACACGGCATTGACAATGGGGTGGAAAACGACCCGAAAGCCTGGATTGTTCGGGAAGATGACAAAGTGGAAAACCCGACATCCTATGAGGACTACCCCAATCCGAAAGCTACCGAGACCACCTTGTTTTTGACCAAAGGGGCACCGGAAAAAGGACAGCTCTCCACCTCCAAACCACAAAAACAGGGAACGGAGACGTTGGTGGACAATTATTCCTTTTCGGGGTCCAGCTTGGCACAGGCCGAGATAACCAACCATAGGTTGATCTATGTAACCCCCCCCCTTTCCGAGGATGTGCACATTTCGGGCATCCCAAAAATCAAGATAAGACTGGCCAGTAGCAAGCCGGCTGCCAATCTCTCCGTTTGGTTGGTTTCCCTGCCTTGGACCGAGCGGCGCAACACCAAGATCACGGACAACATTATTACCCGGGGATGGGCGGATCCCCAGAATCACAAATCCCTTACCGAAAGTGGGCCATTGGTGCCGAACAAATTCTATGAAATGGAATTTGGGTTGATGCCGGATGACCAGATCATCCCCAAAGGACAACAGATCGGATTGATGATTTTCTCCAGTGACAAGGAATTCACCCTATGGCCCGAGCCGGGCACGGAACTGACCGTGGACTTGGACGGAACGCAGCTCGTTCTTCCTGTAGTGGGAGGAAAAATCCCCGTCACAAATCCTTAAATGGAAGAAAAATCGAATTTTTTATCCAATGAAGTAGAAACAAAATAATAGAAGACCCATGGACAGACATAATTTTGACACGCTTTCCGAAGCCATAAACACCTTGACCCAAGAAGGGTATGAGGAAGATTTTGAAGCTGGGGACAACTGCATCAAAGCACTATATTCCAAAAAGGAATATCAGCCCGACGCACTAAAAATTGTCAACAGCTACCGATTTGAGGGAATGACCAACCCTGAAGACCAAGCCACCGTGTTCACCATTGAGGCCTCTGACGGCACCAAGGGCACTCTAGTGATGTCCTACAGTGCGGAACACAACCAAAATGAAGAGCTTATCAAAAAAATTCCGATGGCAAGAAGCTAGGCTCATCCAAAAAACTGGCCCAAGGCAGAAGGCTGGTAGAGCAGCCATCCCGTTAGGCTGAACCTACTTTTGTGCGCTTGGAGCACCGCATGTGGCACTTCCGCACTTTTGAACATCACGCACCGAGCGGCCAAAGGGTCTACCAAAAAACTGGAACCGTCCTTTTCAAAGATTTCCAGTTCCCCACCGTCCCCGCTTTGCCAACCCTCATTAAGATAAATCACCACAGAGATCATCCGGTTGTTCCTGCGCTCAAACTGGTCCAAATGTTTATCGTAATGCCCACCCGAAGGGTAATGCGCCAAATGGAACTCATATCCAGAAAGACTGAGGTAGCAATATCGGTTGAACATCTGCATGGTTTCATCCACCAATCCCCAATAAGTCTTCAGGTGACTGTCCCTTTCCCGATCCAGCCAATAGGTGAAATCGCCCCTGATCTTGCTGTTAACCTGCTTTTCGGTATCGGCACCTATCCCCGCCTCATTGAACTTGGGCAGCATGTCCAGAAAAAAAGACCTGATCTCGGCATAGAGTTCATCCCGAAGAAAATGGTCAATGATCACGTAATCCTTACTGGAGAGGTCATCCATCCAAGACAACCAATCCTCCAAACTGTGGTAGGTTTCCAATGGTTCAAAATGTGTGCGAATGTAGAGAATATTCAACAATGAACCGCTGTTTTTCTTATTTTGGACATGCTCAACCTATACCAATATATCATGGCACCAATTTTGTCCCAATCATTTCATTATGAAAAACATACTCCCTATTCTTATCCTGACCCTCCTTTCTCCTGCCCTTTCGGCGCAACGTGTCTTTGAAGTGGATGCCGACTATAAGGCCGATTATTTGATTTTTGAGGTAGATAGCGAATACAAAGCCGACCTCCTTGTCCATAAAGTGGACCGGGAATACAAGGCGAAATACAATAAGGGCCTATGGTTTTTTACGGACAGTGATTACAAGGCAGATTTTGAGGTGTTCTTTGTAGATCGAGAATACAAGGCAGATCTTACGGTGTTCTTTGTGGACCGGGATCATAAAGCGGGATGGAGGAACGATGCCAAAAGACTGGCACTCGAATTCCCGATCCTGGAATGATCCCAAGGCTGTATCTTTGCATACAAATCGAAACATATGATTCTTTTCTTCGGAACCAGGCCTGGAAAAAAAGAGACCAAAACCTTGAAAAATGTCAACTGTCCGCACTGCCACCAAAAGGATACATTGACAGCAGTTTCCCAGCCCAATCATGCCCATTTGTTCTGGATACCCATTTTTACCCTCAATACTATCCGCCATGCGGAATGTTCTCACTGCAAACGGGTCTATTACAAGGAAGAGTTTACGCCTGAGATGGAACGGGCCCTATCGTCCTAACAAAAAAAGGTCTAAAAAGTGTCATTTTGAGCTGTCACCCTGAGCGCAGTCGAAGGGACAGTCGAAGAATCTCGTTCAACCAATTATCGAAGAGTTGAACTTTAATAAGATTCTTCATTTCATTCAGAATGACACTTTTTAGACCTTTACATTCAACATTGTTTCGGTCATATATCGAACCGAAGGCCCAAGGAAATATTGTTCTGTTTGATATCTGCATCCTGAAAAATGGGGTTCAGGTCGTACTTGACGTATAGCAACACCCCATCAAATCCCATATAGCCGCTTACTCCATAGATCAGGTCGCTGGTATTGTAGTCCCTCTTGAGCTTGTCCTTGACATCCTCCCCATCCCTACTATACTTGAGTTTTTGACGGGTTCCCAAATTGAAACCTCCATATCCTCCCAGACCTACCCTGAACTGATCTCGAATGGAATATCGGATGGTGCGTTCCGTTTTTCGAAACCGGGAAGGGCCAAATTCAAAATGTACCGGGAAGACCAAGTTGTCCATTCGCAGTTTGGATTTGTCCAAGTCGTATTCGAACTCCTCCAAAACAGTCTGATCGCCATTTTTGACAAAAATCTGGTTGTCCTTTGGTTTCAGACCGTTGAACTGGAATGAAAACCCATAGTTGAGCCGCAGCCAGTTCGAATTTTCAAAAACACGGGTGCGCCACTGCCAACCCATTTCAAAAAATCGGCTCCCACCGATTTTGTACGGGGAATCGTCCAATGATTGCCCCTCAATCAGGGCATTATTGAGACCTATGGCCATGACAAAGTCAGAGTAGGTCCGTCTGTCGTATTTGATGTCCTTTTTCCATCTGTTCGAATTGAACCAGATTGCAGGTTTTCCATCGATCATGATGCCGATGTGGGTCCGGTCGTTATCCAAGGTATCCAGTTCGGACAAGGTAAGCACCTGCCCTTCGTTGCGCTCCAAAAGGGAGATCCTGTTGTCCACAATGGCAACCCTTTCTTCAATGTTCATGGCCCTACGTTTGGCCACTTCCTCTTTTAGCACCTTTGCTTCGGCTTCGGAAATATCTCCCCGTTCCAAACGCCTATTGATGTCCTTCACCTCTACTTTGAGAGCTTCTTTTTCCTGTTCCACGATACGCTCCCTTTCGATTTTCAGGGCCTTGATTTCCTTTTCATAGTCTTCCTGCCCCAAGATTTGGTGGGAAACCAAGAGAAATACCAGTGTTGCCAAATAAAATGTAATTGTTTTCATGATTGTTTCTGGATTATAGCCTTCCTTGTCCCTGCCCAAACAGCTTGGGCAGGAATAGAAAGGTATTTTGATTGATGAATAAAAATTTTAATTGTTTCGGTCGGCCACGGCAGTACGCAGTTTGAAATATCCCTCCTTGAGCGCATCGAATATTTGGTCCCTGAACGACTCGTCCAGTTCCTCCTCTACTTCGGCGAGCAAGGTCATGGCATCCACAGACCCGTTTTTAGGGAACAATTTGTCGGCCATGATCTGTTTCTGGGCCTCCCTGAGCAATGAATCCACCTCAGCATCCGAGACCCCCCTGTTCAAACCTTCCATATGCTGTACCTGGGCCACCACTTCTTCCACTTTCTGCGTGATCAATGCATCCGACTCTTTGATCAGCTTGTCCCGTTCCAACTGTTTTGTTTCCTCTTGGGCCAATACCGGTTGCGAAATCGGGAGCTCGTCGGTAAAACCCTTTGGGTTTTCTTCGGGCATCGGTTCCAGACCGTTGTTGACCACCTTGGTCTCCTCTTGTACCGGAAGGGTTTTGGTAAGCTCCTGTCGAGGGGATTGGGTTTCGTTTTTCTTTTCCATATCGATTTGATCCACTTTTTCTTCCACGACTTGGATTTCCGGGATGGTTTTCCCTTTGTTCACAAACAATAGGGACAGCAGCAAAATGCCCACAAAACTTGCGGCCATGGCATACACTTGCCATTTTTTGCCTTTCTTCTTGGGTGCGGCATCCAATTGCGACGCAATTTTGTCCCAGGCCCCGGGTGAAGGAGTTATGGTACGCTCCTCCAGCTTTTCCTTGATATGCTTTTCCAATTTATCCATATCCTATGCTTTACTTGCCCAACCTTGTTTTGGGCGACATTCCTTTTAAAGTCAAATTTTCCTGAAGCATCTTTCTCGCCTTGAACAGCTGCGATTTGGAGGTCCCTTCCGAGATTTCCAGCATTTCGGCTATCTCTTGGTGGCCATACCCCTCTATGGCATGGAGCAGGAAAACAGTTTTGTACCCTTCTGGGAGTGAATCGATAAGCTGCTGCACGTATTCCACATCCAACAATCCATCACCACTGACCGTTTCTTTGGGCTGGGCATCAAACACTTCATCGTCATAGACCACAAACTGCTTTTTCCGCAGATGGGAAATGCTCTCCCTCACCATAATGGCTCTGATCCACCCCTCAAAACTTCCCTTGTGCGCAAATGTGTCCAGGTTTTTGAACACCTTGATGAAACCATTGATCATGACGTCCTCCGCAAAATGCTGGTCCTTGATGTACTGTCTGCACACGCCCAACATTTTTGGCGCATACTTCCCATACAGTACCTTTTGGGCCTGCTGGTCACCTTTCACAGCCTTTTTTATCAATTGGCCTTCATTGTTATATAGCGAAATGATCTTCAAAAGTTTGGTTTCAAAAAGCGGTTCTATTTAGATAGACGGATAATGTACAATAGGAGTTGCCTGAAAAAATAAATTTTTTCATTAAAAACTGAAAATCAATTATTTATATTTTATTTTTTTCGATCAACCACATAGTTGACCATCAGTGTGAGGGCACTTTTGTATTCGGAATCGGGGTAATTGTCCAAGATGGCAAGGGCCTCGTCCTTAAATTCCAACATTTTGGACACGGCATATTCCAACCCGCCCATTTCCTTCACATAGGCGATGACCTCCTTTACCCTTTTCTTGTTCTTGTTGTGGTTTTTGATGGAATTGATCAGCCATTTTTTTCTTTCCTTGTCGCTTTGGTTCAAAACATAGATCAAGGGAAGGGTCATCTTCTGCTCTTTGATGTCGATGCCCGTGGGCTTTCCGATCTGTTCGGCACCATAGTCAAAAAGGTCATCCTTTATCTGGAAGGCCATGCCACAGAGTTCCCCAAACTTTCTAAAGGTCTCCACCTCTTCGGAATCGGGCCGGACGGAACAGGCGCCCATGCTGCAACAGGCCGCAATGAGGGTCGCTGTTTTTTGGCGGATAATATCATAATATACCTCTTCGGTAATGTCGAGGAGACGAGCCTTCTCAATCTGCAACAACTCACCTTCGCTCATATCCCGAACGGCATTGGAAATGATATGGAGCAAATCGTAGTCCTTGCTTTCCAAGGAGACCAATAGGCCTTTCGAAAAAAGAAAATCACCCACCAAAACGGCAATTTTATTCTTCCAAAGGGCATTGATGGAAAAAAATCCCCTTCGTTTGTTGCTGTCGTCCACCACATCGTCATGGACCAGGCTGGCCGTGTGGATCAATTCGATGATTGAAGCCCCGGTATAGGTCCTTTCGTTCACCTTGCCATTCAATAATTTAGCGGTAAGGAAAACGAACATGGGCCGCATCTGTTTGCCCTTTCTGTTGACAATATAGTAGGTGATCCTATTGAACAATGCCACTTTGGACGACATGGATTTAAGGAATTTTTCCTCAAAAAGTTCCATTTCATCCTCTATGGGCTCCCTGATCTGAGATACTATTTTCAACAACAGTTTGGTGCGTTTGATTTTGAAGCCTTAAAAGTAGGGAAAATGAAAGAGTTGGTATAAAGATGCGCAAAGATTTAAGCTCGAGGGGCGAAAGTATCGATGATTTGAGGGGTTTCAGGGTTGAGGGTTGAGGGTTGAGGGTTGAGGGTTAAGGGTTAAGGGTTAAGGGTTAAGGGTTAAGGGTTAAGGGTTAAGGGTTAAGGGTT
>NZ_QXFO01000004.1 GCF_003584105.1 Flagellimonas taeanensis | reverse complement strand
CAAAAAATAGAAGAATAATTATATCAATAACTCTCTATTATAGATTGATTGATGCGTCAAGCTATGTGCCTGCCTTAAAATACAGGCACTCCCAGAGTTAACATAATTCAGGTTTATTACGGATAGACCAAATAATCACAATATGCATTCCTTTTCCAAAACAGAAGATAACACCGAAAATGCAGGTCGATTCCATTCGTAAATAGTGTTTGGTTGATAAGTTCTTGCACCTTCAATTAATTTACCGTCTCTTCCTTTTGCTGGCTTTGAATACATTTCTTGATATTCTAACGCCTCTTTGTCAACTGCATTTAGAACTTCTTGTACTGATATATTAGGACACTTTTTTAGTGAGGTATCATAATGATGCTGCATTACGGCGTACAGATAAGCGCTACAAAACCCCCAGTCACTCTTGTTTTTAATATCCTCAGATCTTTTACATGACTGATACCATTCAGATATTTTAGGTAAATTAGAAATGTTTATTGTTTT
>NZ_QXFO01000003.1 GCF_003584105.1 Flagellimonas taeanensis | reverse complement strand
TCGCATGGTCATTCGGTGCGGTTAATGTCGCCGGAATATGTTCAGCCCTACGTCAAAGCGCAGAAGACCGATGATCGAGATGCGGAGGCCATCGCGGAAGCCGCGACCCGGCCAACCATGCGCCTGGTGACGCCAAAAAGCGAAGCTCAGCTCGATTTGCAGATCCTGCACAGGGCGCGTGCAAGGCTGGTTGCGGAGCGGACGCGGTTGACCAACCAACTGCGCGCCGTCCTGTTAGAACGCGGCATAATCCTGCCTCAGCGGCGCGGTCCTCTTATCCGGCGGCTTGATGATCTTATGGGGGGCGATTTGCCAATCAGCGCCAGAATGCTGCGCCTGCTTCGGGACCTGCGCGATGAATGGGCAGAGCTTGACCGCAGGATAGGAGCCTATGACGACGAACTGATGGCCATGACGCGTGAAGATGATCTGGCTCAGCGTCTGGTCACGGTTCCTGGCATTGGGGCGATCAATGCCACGGCACTGGTCGCCGCAGTGGGTGATGCCAGCGCCTTTGCCAAGGGGCGTGATCTGGCCGCATGGCTCGGTTTGACACCACGACAACACTCAACTGGCGGCAAGACCAAAATGCTGGGCATCAGCAAGCGGGGCAACCGCTATCTACGAACCCAACTTATCCACGGCGCACGAGCAGCGATGCGGCACTTCGTCGAAAAGCAAACCGCCATGGGAGTATGGCTACGCAACCTACTTGCCCGTGCGCATCCAAATGTCGTGGTGGTGGCGCTCGCTGCGAAGCTTGCCCGAGTCGCTTGGGCGATCCTTCGGCGCGGTGATGTGTATCAATCGCAGGAAGCATCAATCTGACGGAATTGCGATCAGCTGACGCTGAACGCTCAAGATGTCTGTGGAGGTGAGATAGATGGCATAACGGTCGA
>NZ_QXFO01000002.1 GCF_003584105.1 Flagellimonas taeanensis | reverse complement strand
GCAGGACAGCCCATCGACCCCCTTTGCCAATGCCCGGTTGAGGCTCCGAATGTCGGCGGGCGTGCTCGTGAAAACGAACTGCCCGCCCTTCTCCATGGCCATATCAAACAGGGCTTTTTCTGACACGGTGGAGGGTGAAAAAAGGACAACGCGAGCTTGCTGGCCCTTGTTCTGGCCGTCCCATTTAGCCCCCTCCACCATGACCGACAAAACGCCCTTTTTCCCGCGTTTTTTTGTCGCTGACAGCCGCACACCCTTGACCA